>JBQLZJ010000047.1:0-316 GCA_052168215.1 Phycisphaerales bacterium | reverse complement strand
GCACATCTCCGAGCTGGCCGACCACAAGGTCGAGAACCCCCAGGACGTCGTCAAGGCCGGCGACGAGGTCGACGTCAAGATCCTCCGCGTGGACATCAGCGATCGCAAGATCGGCCTGAGCCTCAAGCGAGCCCAGTGGGGCGACGCCGGCGACGGCTCCTACTCGGCGGATGCCAGCCCCACCCGAGGCGGCATGGACGACCACGACGCCATGGGCACCAACAAGATCGAATTCTGATCTTGCAGGGCTCGGAAGAGTCCGAAGATTCCGCAGCGTTCAGCCCCGGGCCCTGGCCTGGGGCTTTTTCTTTGACCC
>JBQLZJ010000046.1:0-536 GCA_052168215.1 Phycisphaerales bacterium | reverse complement strand
AATCTTCCGCAATGGGCGAAAGCCTGACGGAGCAATGCCGCGTGTGGGATGAAGCTGCTTCGCAGTGTAAACCACTGTCAGGGTCTAGCAACACTGAGCAGACCCAGAGGAAGGGCCGGCTAATTCCGTGCCAGCAGCCGCGGTAATACGGAAGGCCCGAGCGTTAATCGGAATCACTGGGCTTAAAGCGTGCGCAGGCGGACCGGCAGGCATCATGTGAAATCCCACAGCTCAACTGTGGAACTGCATGGTGAACCGCCGGTCTCGAGGCAAGTAGGGGTCAGTGGAACTATGGGTGGAGCGGTGAAATGCGTAGATATCCATGGGAACGCCAATGGCGAAGGCAACTGACTGGGCTTGTCCTGACGCTCAGGCACGAAAGCGTGGGTAGCGAACGGGATTAGATACCCCGGTAGTCCACGCCGTAAACGATGCACACTAGGTCGGGGAGGCTCTCACGCCGTCCCGGCCGAAGTTAAAATGTTAAGTGTGCCGCCTGGGGAGTACGGTCGCAAGGCTAAAACTCAAAGGAATTG
>JBQLZJ010000045.1:0-597 GCA_052168215.1 Phycisphaerales bacterium | reverse complement strand
TGTTGATGACGAGGGTGGAGAGCGCCTCGCCCGTGATGTCCTCGGCGATGATGAGCAGCGGCTTCTTGGCCTTCATCACCTTCTCGAGCAGCGGGACGAGGTCCTTGACGCCCTCGATCTTGTCCTCGTGGATGAGCACGAGGCACTTCTCAAGGTTGACCTTCATCTCGTCGGCGTCGGTGACGAAGTTGGCCGAGAGGTAGCCCCGGTCGAACTGCATGCCCTCGACAACGGTGATCTCGGTCTCGAGGCTCTTGCCCTCCTCGACCGTGATGACGCCGTCCTTGCCAACCTTCTCGAAGGCGTCGGCCATCATCTTGCCGACCTCGGGGTCGTTGTTGGCGGAGATGGTCGCGACGTTCTCGATGTCCTTCTTGCCGTTGACGGGGGTGGCGAGATCGTCGATCGCCTTGCCCGCGGTCTCGACGGCCTGTTTCATGCCGCGGACGAGCGCGTTGGCGTCCACGCCGGCGGCGATGTAGCGGAGGCCCTCGCGGAAGAGCGCCTCGGCGAGCACGGTGCTGGTCGTCGTGCCATCACCGGCGTCGTCGGAGGTCTTGCTGGCGGCCTGCTTGACGAGCAGGGCGCCCATGTTCT
>JBQLZJ010000043.1:0-791 GCA_052168215.1 Phycisphaerales bacterium | reverse complement strand
GCCGTCGATGCCGCCGAGGTCGACGAACGCGCCGAAGTCGGCGATGTTCTTGACCGTGCCGGTGACCATGTCGCCTTCCTTGAGCGTGTCCATGAGGCGGCGCTTGGCGGCGTCGCGCTCGTGCTCGATGAGCTTGCGGCGGCTGACGACGATGTTGCGGCGCTCGATGTCGATCTTGAGGATCTCGGCGCGGATCTTGCGGCCGATGTAGTCGCCGACGTCGTGCGGGCGGCGGATGTCGACCTGCGAGGCGGGGAGGAAGACCGGCACGCCGATATCGACGAGCAGGCCGCCCTTGATCTTGCGCATGCAGGTGCCCTCGACGATGTCGCCTTCCTTGGTGGTGTCGACGATGCGCTGCCAGGCGAGCTGGCGGTCGGCGCGGCGCTTGGAGAGCTGGATCAGCCCGCCCTCGCCCTCCATGCTCTCGAGGAGCACGTCGATCTTGTCGCCGATCTTGAGTTCGTTGAGGTTGGTGAACTCTTCCTTGGGGATCAGGCCTTCGCTCTTGAGGCCGACCTCGACAACGACGTTGTCGCCGGTCATGCCGATGATGCGGCCCTTGATCAGCTTCCCGGTCTGGAGGTCGCCGACCTGGTCGCCCAGGAGGTCCTCCATCGCCTGCTCGGTCTCCACCCCGTCGAACGCCGCGTCGAGCATCGCCTGGGCGTCGCTGTCATCGAGACCGAGTTCGGCAATCAGACTCTCATCGATCATGCGTGTGTCCTTCTCTTCAGGGGCACCCAGTCGGGCGGCGGGCTCGCCGGCGGCCTCCTTCGCGGAGGGGCGAC
>JBQLZJ010000042.1:0-842 GCA_052168215.1 Phycisphaerales bacterium | reverse complement strand
GACAGCTTTCGAGCGCTGCGCTGATCTCGCCGTTGGCGACGTCGCCGTGCCCGCGGGGCCCTTCGCGCCGGGAGACAGCCTCAGCGTTGGCTTCGATGTTGAGAATCTCGGCGGTATCGACTCGGGCGCGACGACGTACGAGCTGCTCGTGTCCGCCGATCCAATCCCCGGCGGCGACGCCGCGGTGTTCGGGCCGTTCTCACTGAGCGCGGTCTCCGGCGGAAGCACCCGTCAGGTCTCGCGCACGATCACGCTCCCTGCATCACTCGCGAGCGGCAGCTACTACATCGGTGCGATCGTTGATGATGACGGTGCCTTCAACGACTGGGCGTTCACGACCGAACCGGTGACGGTGTCCGCGTCCTGCAGCCCCGCCGATCTGGCGGCGCCGTTCGGATCACCGCTCGATATCGATGACGTGCTCGCGTTCCTGAACGCGTTCGCTGCTCGTGATCCGGCGGCGGATCTCGCGCCGCCGACCGGGTCGTACGACATCGACGACGTCCTGCTATTCCTCACGACGTTCGCCGCCGGCTGCCCATAAGCCGAATCGACGAACTCCGCGAAAAAGAAACCAGGCCCCGGGACACGTCCCGGGGCCTGGTTCGTTGCGTCAGTCTTCGGCGGCGATCACTTCGCCGAGGTCGCCCACTTGATCAGCGCGTCGGCAACCTCCGGGCGGGTGAACTCACCCGGCGGGCGCTCGCCCTGGGCGAGCATGTCGCGGACCTTCGTGCCCGAGAGGAAGATCTGGTCGCCCTCAATCTTCGGGAACGTCTTGCCCGACACCATGCCCTGGGCCTTCTTGCTGTACGCCGCGTGCTCGAACTTCAGCGGCTCGA
>JBQLZJ010000041.1:0-956 GCA_052168215.1 Phycisphaerales bacterium | reverse complement strand
CCTCAAGAAGAACGGCTGACGACCCCACCTCCGGCGGGCCGGACGATGACGGCGCTCCGCGGCGTTCTCCGGACCTGGTCGGGTAACGCCGCGAGCGGAGAGCAGCGTGAACGTCTTTCAGACGATCATCAACGTCTTCAAGGTCGATGAACTCCGGAACAAGATCCTGTTCACGCTGGCGATGCTGGCGGTGTACCGGATCGGTTTCTGGATCCCGATCCCGGGCGTCAACCAGACCGTCCTGGCTGAGTACTTCGAGCGAGCGGTTTCCGAGGGCAACGCCGCGGGACGCATTGCGTCGTTCGTGTCGATCTTCTCCGGCGGTGCGTTCGGCCAGAGCACGATCTTCGGCCTGGGCATCATGCCGTACATCTCGGCGGCGATCATCTTCCAGATCCTCGGCTCGGTTCTTGAGCCGCTCAAGCGGCTGAAGGAAGAGGGCCCGACGGGTCAGCAGAAGATCCAAGAGTGGACGCGGTACACCACCGTGGGCCTCTGCCTGATTCAGGCCGTCGCGTGGCTCCAGTTCATCAGCACCCAGGGCATGGTGTACCCGGCCTGGGCGGACAACCCGCTCTGGTGGGTGATGGCGGTCGCGGCGCTGACCGCCGGCACGGTTTTCCTGATGTGGCTCGGTGAGCAGATCGATCGCTTCGGCATCGGCAACGGCGTGAGCCTCATCATCATGGCGGGCATCCTGACGGGTATGCCCGGTGCCGTCATGTGGGTGTGGAACAACTTCGAGCCGGGCGACCCGCAGAAGATGGGCTGGCTCGGGCTGCTCGCCCTTCTTGGTGCGTTCATCCTGGTCGTCGCCGGCAGCGTGCTGATGACCGTGGCGCAGCGGCGCATTCCGGTGCAGCAGGCCAAGCACACGCGTGGCCGACGGGTGTTCGGCGGCCAGCGCAGCTACCTGCCGCTCCGGGTGAACCACGGCGGCGTCATGCCGATCATCT
>JBQLZJ010000040.1:0-961 GCA_052168215.1 Phycisphaerales bacterium | reverse complement strand
CCCTTGCTCTTGGACATCTTCTGGCCGTCGACCATGAGGTAGCGGGTGTGGACCCAGCAGCGGGCGAAGCGGTCGCCTCCGGTGAGCGCACAGCTCTGGGCGTTCTCGCACTCGTGGTGCGGGAAGATGTTGTCCTCGCCGCCTGAGTGGAGGTCGATGGCGGCCTGGCTGTCGGCCTGATTGAGGATGCGATCGAGCCCGCCGGGCGTGAGCCGACCGAACGACATCGCCGTGCACTCGATGTGCCAGCCGGGGTAGCCGGTGCCCCACGGGCTGTCCCACTTCATCAGATGCCCGGCGTCTTCCTTCCAGAGCAGGAAGTCGGCGGGGTGGTTCTTTTGGGCCTGGTTGGCGGCGTCAACCCGGCCGCCCGCGCCGCCGCGGAGCTGATCGAGGCTGTTGCCGCTGAGGCGGCCGTAGTCGGCCGCGTTCTCGACGCTGAAGTACACGGCGCGTGAACCGGGCTCGCCGCGGACGTAGGCGTGGCCCGTCTCGACGAGGCGCTCGATCGCTCGGATCATGGCGGGCACGGCGTCCGACGCGCGGGGCATGAGCGACGCGTCCTTCTCGGCCTCGATCGCGACCTTGATGCCGAGGCGGCGGGCGTCCTCCTGGAACCGGCCCGCGAAAAACGCGGCGATGGCGTAGGGGTCGCGCGGGTCGACATCGGCGTCGGCGGGGAGGCGGCCCGACTTCTTGGCCTCGGCGATGCGCTCGCCGGCGACGGCCATCTTGTCCTCGCCGCCCCCGTCGGCGGCGTCGTCCTCGGTCATGTGGCCCACGTCGGTGATGTTCATCACGTGCGTGACGCGGCGCGGCCCCTGGTGGACGGAGCCGTCCGCGGCCTGCACACGGCAGAGCGGGCTCTCGATCCAGCGGCGGAGCAGGTCGGCGAAGAGGAAGGCCCGGAAGTTGCCGATGTGGGCGTCGTCGTAGACGGTGGGGCCGCAGGTGTAGAAGG
>JBQLZJ010000039.1:0-985 GCA_052168215.1 Phycisphaerales bacterium | reverse complement strand
CACACCTTCGCGATCGCTTCGCCCTTCTCGAGCTTCTCCTCGATCGCCTTGACGACGCCCATGAGCCGCCCGCCCGGCCCCTTGACCGAGGCCAGCAGCTTCCGGCCCGGGCCGAGAATAAGGGTGACGTCCTGCGCGATCGCCTCGTCCCGCGTCGGGAACTTGCTCAGCGCTTTGACGCCCTCGTCGCCCGTGAAGAGCTGCCCGTCCAGCACCGCGCCCTTGAGCTCGATGTCCGGGTGCTCCTTAATGAGATCCACGATCTCGCGGGCAACCTCGACCACCGACTCAGCGCCGTAGGCCACCGCGTTCGAGCCGGTCATGATCGGCTCGAGCGACTTGAGGTTCGTCTCGGCGAAGGTCTTCAGGAACAGGTTGTTCCGGACCATCGTCACGTGCACCTGCTTCTTCTGAAGCCCGGTGCGGATCGCGTTGTTCGAGTTCGCGTCGATCCCGCGCAGGCTCACCACAACCGCATCGGTGTGGTCGCCCAGCTTCTCGCGGTAATCCCGCATGATCATGTCTTTGACAGCCTTCGACATCGTTTCGCTCCTTCCCGCGGCCTCACTCGGCGACGGCTGCCAGCTTCACCTGCACGCCGGGCGTCATCGTCCCGCTCAGCGTGATCTTCTTGATGTACACGCCCTTCACCGTGGACGGCTTGATCTTCTCGATCGTGTCCACGAAGTAGGTGTAGTTCTCCAGCAGGTCGCCCTCGGGGAAGCTCATCTTCCCGATCACGGCGTGGATGTTCCCACCCTTGTCCGTGCGGTACTCGACCTTACCCGCGGCGAACTCACGCACGGCCTCGTCGACCTTCGGCGTCACCGTCCCGTTCTTCGGGCTGGGCATCAGGCCCTTCGGGCCGAGCACCCGGCCGAGCTTCGAGATCACCCGCATCATGTCCGGGCTCGCGACCGCCACGTCGAAGTCCATGAAGCCCTTCTCGACCTCTTCCATCAGGTCGGCGCCGCCGGCCTTGACG
>JBQLZJ010000038.1:0-1049 GCA_052168215.1 Phycisphaerales bacterium | reverse complement strand
ATATACATATTGTAACGACAGCGTAGAATTGAGAAAGAACCATTTTGATGCGGGGACTCGGGATTTCCGGGTGTCGGACAGACATTCAAGGAAATACAATGAAGAGTTTGATCCTGGCTCAGGATGAACGCTAGCGGCAGGCCTAACACATGCAAGTCGAGGGGCATCACGGAAAAGCTTGCTTTTCTGGTGGCGACCGGCGCACGGGTGCGGAACGCGTATGGAACCTGCCCCTGTCAGGGGAATAGCCCAGGGAAACTTGGATTAATGCCCCATGGTACCGTTATATCGCATGATATTACGGTTAAAGATTTATCGGACAGGGATGGCCATGCGTACCATTAGTTAGTTGGTGAGGTAACGGCTCACCAAGGCAGCGATGGTTAGGGGCCCTGAGAGGGGGATCCCCCACACTGGTACTGAGACACGGACCAGACTCCTACGGGAGGCAGCAGTGAGGAATATTGGACAATGGGCGGGAGCCTGATCCAGCCATGCCGCGTGCAGGATGACGGCCCTATGGGTTGTAAACTGCTTTTATACGGGAAGAAACGCGCCCACGTGTGGGCGTTTGACGGTACCGTAAGAATAAGGACCGGCTAACTCCGTGCCAGCAGCCGCGGTAATACGGAGGGTCCGAGCGTTATCCGGAATCATTGGGTTTAAAGGGTCCGTAGGCGGGCCTGTAAGTCAGGGGTGAAAGTTTGTGGCTCAACCATAAAATTGCCTTTGATACTGCAGGTCTTGAGTCATGGTGGGGTTGCCGGAACATGTGGTGTAGCGGTGAAATGCATAGATATCACATAGAACACCGATCGCGAAGGCAGGTGACCAACCATGTACTGACGCTGATGGACGAAAGCGTGGGTAGCGAACGGGATTAGATACCCCGGTAGTCCACGCCGTAAACGATGGATACTAGCTGTGGGGACTTCGGTCTCCGTGGCCAAGCGAAAGTGATAAGTATCCCACCTGGGGAGTACGTTCGCAAGAATGAAACTCAAAGGAATTGACGGGGGCCCGCACAAGCGGTGGAGCATGTGGTTTAA
>JBQLZJ010000037.1:0-1075 GCA_052168215.1 Phycisphaerales bacterium | reverse complement strand
ACGCGGAACCTCTGGCTTCGGAGGCCAGCGCTCTATCCAATTGAGCTACGGGCTCGAAGGGCCAGCACGACGCTGGCCTGTGGGCTCATGGTAAGGACACCTGCGGTGGCAAGCAAGGGGACGGCGATCGACAACCCGCAGGCGGCGATGCTGCCGGCCCCCTTGTGGGCGGTGCTGGCGTTCACGTTTGCCGGCAGCGTGGGGACGGCGGTGGCGACGGCGGGCGTGCCCTTTCTGGCCCAGAGCGCGTATGGGTATGGGGAGACGGAGATCTTCCTGCTCGCGTTGCTGTACGGGGCGGTCTACATCCCCGGGGCGCTGGGCGTGGGCCCGGCGCTGCGACGCTTTGCGGCTCGCCACGACTGGCTGACCAGCGGGCGTCTGCTGGCGGGCATCTGCCTTGTGCTGGGCGTGCTGTCGGTGCTGCCGCTGCTGACGCGCCCCGGGGCCGAAAGCGGAGCCATGGGTGCGTGGGCCATCTGGCTGATGATGGCCGCCCAGGGCGTGCTGAGCGGGGCCACCTGGCCCATCGTGGAGAGCTACCTGAGCGGCGGGCGACGCGGGCAGAGCCTTCGGCACGCGACGGGGCTGTTCAACATCACCTGGGGCGGATGCATCGTGGTCTCGCTGGCGGCGCTGGGGCCCTTCGTGAAGCCGCACCCGCTGGAGGCGCTCGCGGCGATGCTGCCGGTGTACGTGCTGTGCGCTGTGCTGACGAGGTGGATGGGTCGTGAGCCGGCGCGGAGCCTGCCCGATGCGCACCCGACGCGGCCTGGGCGGTACAAGAAGCTGCTGAAGGTGTTTCGGGTGCAGTTGCCCACGAGCTTCCTGATCGTGGCGGTGCTGGAACCGGCCTCGCCGTTCTTGATTGCCAGCGTGGCGATCGAGGATCCCTGGCGGGCGCCGGCGGCGGCGGTGTGGCTGGCGACGCGCGTGGCGGCGTTCGTGCTGCTGGCCCGCTGGCACGGGTGGCAGGGCCGCTGGTGGATGCCGACGATCGCCGCGCTGCTGCTGCTGGTGGGCTTTGGGGGCATCACCATCGGGCCCAACCGGGCCGTGCCCACGGCGTCCAGGT
>JBQLZJ010000036.1:0-1105 GCA_052168215.1 Phycisphaerales bacterium | reverse complement strand
ATCATCCCGACGAACATCCACCACCTGGCGCACAAGCTCAAGCCGATGTGCATCGGGCGGGCGAGCAAGACCAAGGTAAACGCCAACATGGGCGCGAGCCCGGTGAGCTCCTCCACCGACGAAGAGGTTGAGAAGCTCAAGTGGGCCGAGCGCTGGGGCGGCGACACCGTCATGGACCTCTCCACCGGTGGCGACCTCGACGCAACGCGCGAGGCGATCATCAAGAACGCCGAGGTCCCGATCGGCACTGTCCCGATCTACTCCATGATCATCGGCAAGAAGCTCGAGGACCTCGACGAGCGAACGATCCTCGACACCGTCGAGCACCAGGCCAGGCAGGGCGTCGACTACATGACGATCCACGCCGGCGTGCGCCGGGCCCACCTCAAGCTCGTGAAGAAGCGCCTCATCGGCATCGTGAGCCGGGGCGGCTCACTGCTCGCGAAGTGGATGCTCGTCCACAACCGCGAGAACATCATGTACACGCTCTGGGACGACATCTGCAAGATCCTCCGCGAGCACGATGTGTCGTTCTCGATCGGCGACGGGCTGCGGCCGGGCGGGCTGGCCGACGCGACCGACGAGGCGCAGCTCGCCGAGCTGGCGACCATCGGCGAGCTGACCGAGCGCGCCTGGCGCCACGGCGTGCAGGTGATGGTCGAGGGGCCCGGGCACGTGCCGTTCGACCAGATCGAATACAACGCGAAGCTCCAGCGGCGGCTGTGCCACGGCGCGCCGTTCTACGTGCTGGGCCCGCTGGTGACGGACGTCTTCCCAGGCTACGACCACATCACGAGCTGCATCGGCGCGACGTCGATCGCCTACCACGGCGCGAGCATGCTCTGCTACGTCACGCCCAAGGAGCACCTGGGCCTTCCGAAGCGCGGCGACGTGAAGGAGGGCTGCATCGCCTACAAAATCGCCGCCCACGCGGCCGACGTGGCGCTGGGCATCCCCGGCACGCGCGACTGGGACGACGAGCTGACCCGGGCCCGGGCCGCGCTCAACTGGCAGAAGCACTTCGAGCTGGCGTACGACGAGGACACCGCCCGCGCGTACCACGACGAGGACCTCGACGTCGACACCGACTTCTGCGCGATGTGCG
>JBQLZJ010000035.1:0-1251 GCA_052168215.1 Phycisphaerales bacterium | reverse complement strand
GTGCTGTTGATCAGCGGCACGATGTTGCCGGCGCCGTCGATGATGAACAGCGAGACCTCGCCCGCAGGCGCGGGGCGCGCGAGCACGTCCGCGTTCGCCAGGTCGTCAGGCGAGGCCGGCGACCCGTCGCAGTACACCTCGACGATCACGCGGCCGTGACGGCCCGCCTCCTCCCGGCCCGCGTCGAGGGCCTGCCCGAGCGTGTCGGCCGATTCCAAGAGGGTCGCGTCGTCAAGAAGCACTCGCATGGTCCGATCATCGGCCATCCGACGGGCCGACGCAACCGAACTTCCGCTCAGCCGTGCCCGATCTCGCAGGCGTCTCGCCCGCGGCGCCTCGCGACCCACCCGTACACCGCCCGCCCGAGGTGGCTGATCCCGGGGATG
Organism: Phycisphaerales bacterium; assembly: GCA_052168215.1. Taxonomy (GTDB): domain Bacteria; phylum Planctomycetota; class Phycisphaerae; order Phycisphaerales; family UBA1924; genus JANQQZ01. The sequence continues at coordinate 865 of JBQLZJ010000035.1, read as the reverse complement.
TACATCAGCAGCGCGGGCAGGAAGCCCAGCGGCGTCTGGAGCAGCCCCCGGCGCAGCGCCGGGTACCCGATGAGCGAGCGCCCGTCGCGTGTGCGCATGGGGATCCCGCGCATCGCCGCGTCCATGGGCACGGGCAGTTCATCGGCGGGGACCTCCGTCATGTCCTCGAAACGCAGGCGCCCAAGCCAGTCGAGCGCGCGCAGGATGCTCGTCGATCGGCGGCACAGGCCGCACTGCCCGTCGTAGTACAGCGTGTCCTCAGGCACGGTCCGCCTCGCGCAGCACGACGCTCCATGCGCGGCGGATGTCTTCCTCGCGAACCGTAGTCGCGCCGATCGCCATGCGGATCGTGTACAGCCCTTCGCCCGCGGCGCCGTCGGTGCGCGGCAGCACGGTGTGCGAGAAGAGCGCCTCGCCCGACTCGTTCACACGCTCCATGAGCGCCTTTGTCTTCTCGTTCCCGCCCTTGATCCGGAACGTGACGAGACTCAGGCAGCGCGCCGCGGGACGCTCGAATCGATCGTCCGCGTCGATGAGCGATTCGGCGAGTTCGCCCAGCCGCACGTGCGCCCGGATGTGCGCCCGCAGCCCCTCGGCGCCGTAGTGACGCATCACGAACCAGAGTTTGAGGGCCCGGAACCGCCGCCCGAGCGGGATCTGCCAGTCGCGGTAATCGATAACCGCGCCGCTGTCGCTCGCCGCGTTGCGCAGATACTCGGGCGTGATCGACAGCGCGTCGATGAGCGCCCGCTTGTCCTTTATCCACAGCGTCGAGCAGTCGAACGTCGTGAGGAGCCACTTGTGGGGGTTGAAGACGTACGAATCGGCGCACTCCGCGCCCCGCTCATGGCGGGCGTGGAGTGCG
>JBQLZJ010000034.1:0-1306 GCA_052168215.1 Phycisphaerales bacterium | reverse complement strand
ACCCGGCCCCGCCGCAAGCCACCAACGCGCCCGTCGCGATACCAAAAAAGCAACAGGGCCGGGTCAAAGACCCGGCCCCGTGAATGCTCAATCTGTCATCAAGCGGCCGAAGCCGTGATCACTTGCGGCGACGCCCAGCGGCGATCAGGCCACCGAGACCCGCGAGGGCGACGGTCGCCGGAGCCGGAATCAGCAGGCCATCAGCCTGAGCCGACACGTTGGCGAAGTCCGTCGTGAAGCCCGACGAGCGACGGAACAGCACCGACGAGAAACCCGTCAGGTTCTGCAGGTCGGTGAACGTGAAGCTCGTCCCGACGGTCGTCCCGTTGAACTCGCCGTCCGTCTGGCCGTTGTCCGTGAAGGTCGCGGTGGTGATCTCACCGTCGAAGGTCACGAAGCTGCCGAACTGACGCCAAATACCGTTGCCGAAGTCGCCCGAGAGCGTATCGCCGTCGTCATCGGTGAACGTGAACGAGCCGGAGCCAACCAGCAGGCCGCCGCCGAGGTCAACGACAGAGATCTGGAAGACCGCCGCCGCGCTGCCCGAGTCGGTCGCGAAGTCGTTGTTGAAGTCGGCCGTGCCGCTCAGCGAATCAATACGGGAAACGTCGCCCGCCGTGCTGAAGTTACCGGACGTGTCGGCAACCGCGGTAAACAGGCCGGCCGTCGCGTCGTAGCTGGCGTTCAGGTCGGTGTAGCCGAAGCTGATCACCTGGCCCGAGGCCGCGGCTCCCGCCGCCGCGACGGTCAGGATCATGGTCTTGGTCATCATGGTGCGAACCCTTCTCATCTCATCCGGGGTGTGTGTGGATCTCATCTCAACAGCGGGCGCAAGACCCGCCAGATGAAACAGGTACACCACGTCGTCGAAGGTGCCAGCCAATCGGAGATGTTTCTTGCCCATTCCCCAAAATCACAAGTCCATCCCTGACGAATACTTCCCGGAATAGGGGGGTCCGAAAACAAAACACCGGCCACCCGAACAGGGCAGCCGGCAACCTCGGTAGTTTGTTTGGATAACGAACGGTGTTTACATCGGCTTCTTGCCGATCGTCACGTCATACACGTTCAACAGCTTCTGCTTGTCGAACACCATCTCGTTCCGCGTCAGCCCCACGATGTCGTAGTCGGGCGTCAGCTCGATCGCATCGACCGGGCACGCCTCCTCGCACATGCCGCAGAAGATGCACCGAAGCTCGTCGATCTCGAACTTCTTCGGGTACTTCTCCCGGTCGTCCCAGGGGCTCTCCTCGGCCTCGATGTGGATGCAGTTCGCCGGGCAGAGCGTCGGGCACATCATGCAGGC
>JBQLZJ010000033.1:0-1347 GCA_052168215.1 Phycisphaerales bacterium | reverse complement strand
CATCGCCATGCGGGGGTCGTCGGTGAGCTCGGTGAGGGCCGAGACCGTGGCCGCGCCGGGCCCCATGTTCCGGCGGAGCATGAACGCGGGTGTGCGCACGACAAGGCGGTCATCGCGCCGGGCGGCGATGCCCTCGACTCCGGGGTTGAGCGCGGGGCCGGAGAGTCCGGTCCGCGTGTCGATGCCGACGACGGCGAACTCGTCGGGCGCCAGCGGGACGGGCTCACCCGCCAGCTCAATCTCGACCATGATGCTCGCGGCAACGCTCTGGATGCGCTCATCGAAGAGCGCGTCGCGGTCGATGGGCAGCCGGCGATCGGCCTGATCGAAGGCGGCACGGGCCGCCCGGTAGATCGTGCCGGCCCGCTCGATCTCGTCGCCCGCGGCGTCGGTAGCCTCGCCGATGATGTCGCCGTCGAGGCGGAACACCACCGACGCGGCGACGACCTCGGGCAGATCGAGCCCGGCGGCCGTCTCGGGCATGGACCACACGCGGACCCAGCTTTCGATGGTCCGATAGGTGGCCATGGTCTCGGCGGGGTCCGGCGGTCGCGTCGGGTCCGAGGCGGCGTCCTGTGCAACGGCGGTGTTGCCCAGGAGCAACATCAGGCAGGCGGTCAGCCCCGCTACGAGGCCGGAAACGCGGTTCTTCGCGGTCGGCGGTGTCGGGCACGGCGTTCGCACCTCTCCGGGCACATCCGGAGATCTGACCATGTCTGACGCCAAGAAGCTCTTCGTTGTGACCGAGATCCACCGTCGCGTGGCGGTGCTGTGCATCCTGAGTTACCTCGCGCTGTGCTGATCGGCGTGGGCCGGCGGGCGGGTGGGTCCGCCTCGTCTCGTGCGCCCGGCCTTGGTTGTCGGGCCGCCGTCCCGCTGACAAGAGTGTACGGGCGGGCGGGTGATGCGTTCCAAATGAAAGAGCCCGGGGACGGAGGTCCCCGGGCTCGCTGTGTATTCGCGCCGTGCTGTCAGGGCTGCCGGTCGATCAGAAGGTGATCTTGTCGGTGCCCATGGAGCCGTGGTCGTCCATGCCGCCGCGCTGGGGCATGTCGCCGCCGCCGAAGTCGAATCGTCCGCCCTCGCCGCCGCCGGAGTCGGTGGCGGAGGTGTCGCCCCACTGGGCCCGCTTGAGGCTCAGGCCGATCTTGCGATCGGAGATGTCGACGCGGAGGATCTTGACGTCGACCTCCTCGCCGCTCTTGACGACGTCCTGGGGGTTCTCGACCTTGTGGTCGGCCAGCTCGGAGATGTGCAGCAGGCCTTCCAGATCGTCCTCGAGCTCGACGAAGACGCCGAAGTTGGTGATCTTGGTGACCTTGCCGCGGACGACCATGCCCGGCTTGT
>JBQLZJ010000032.1:0-1355 GCA_052168215.1 Phycisphaerales bacterium | reverse complement strand
TGGATAGAGCAGCGGACTTCTAATCCGCAGGTTGCTGGTTCGAGTCCAGCCCGGGATGTTCCGGCACGGTACCGCCGGTGGACGTTGCCGACAACCGAAGGTGTTGCATCGAGTGCCGGGTGCGTCCCGAATCTCGACACGACGCTGTGGAGGAATGTACCGATGACCACGACTGGCAAGCACCATGCCCCCGCGGACTGGTCCCGCCGCTCCTTCATCGCCGCGGCTGGCGCCACGGGCCTTGGCTTTCTTGGGCTGCGGCGACTTCTCGCGGCACCGGACGAGACGCTTGCTGTCGGGTACGGCCCGCTTGTGCCCGACCCCGCGGGCATCCTCGATCTTCCGCAGGGGTTCAGCTACAAGGTGATCGCCAGGATCGGTGAGCAGATGGCCGATGGGCTGGTCGTGCCGGGTCGGCCGGATGGGATGGCGGCGTTCGCGGGGCCGGATGGGAAGACGCTCGTCGTTTGCAACCACGAGGTCGATACGGGTGATTTCGGCTCCAGCCCGTTCGGCAGCGGGGGCGTGCTCGAGTCCCGCGTTCGACGCGAGCGTATCTACGACGTTGGCGACAAGACCGGGCCGCGCATGGGCGGGACGACGACGATTGTCTACGACACCGCAAGCCAGACCAAGGATCGCCAGTTCATGTCACTGGCGGGAACGCTTCGCAACTGCGCCGGTGGGCCTACGCCGTGGGGCTCGTGGCTCACCTGTGAGGAGACGGTGGCGCGAGCCGGGCAGGCCGGCAACCAAAGGGACCACGGGTGGGTGTTCGAGGTTCCCGCCACGGCAGAGGTCGGGCTCGCGGATCCGCAGCCGATCAAGGCCATGGGCCGGTTCAACCATGAGGCCGTCGCGGTCGATCCACGCACGGGCGTGATCTACCTGACCGAGGACCGTGGTGACGGTCTGGTGTACCGCTTCATTCCGACGAAGCCTGGCGATCTTCTCAAGGGGGGGCGGCTCGAGGCGCTCGCCGTTCGGGGTGAGCCCGGGTTCGATACCCGCAACTGGAAGCGGACGGCGATCAGGCCCGGCGAGGCGGTTGAGGTCGAGTGGATCCCGATGGATGGCACGGATGCCCCGGAGGACGATCTCCGGTTCCGCGGCGTGGGTGCGGGCGCGGCGCCGTTCGCCCGCGGCGAGGGGATCGCGTGGGGCGACGACGCCGCGTACATCGTTTGCACCAGCGGTGGTGCCAAGCGTCGTGGTCAGGTGTTCCGGTATAGGCCGAGCGAGCACGAGGGCACACCGGCCGAGGTGGACCACCCCGGCACGCTCTCGCTGTTCATCGAGCCAGAGGACGCTGACGTGGTGGACATGCCGGACAACGTGTGTGTCGCGCCTTGGGG
>JBQLZJ010000031.1:0-1382 GCA_052168215.1 Phycisphaerales bacterium | reverse complement strand
CATTCGCCGCTGGACATCTCCTTTTCGTCCGCGACGGGGCTCTGCTTGCGAGGGAACTCGATCTGGCCACCGGTCGTCTGACGGGTGATCCGAGTCTGATCGCGCGCGATGTCGCCGCGGATGGCGGCACATGGCACGGGCAGTTTTCGGTTTCGGATACGGGCGTGCTGGTGTACGCGGCACACGCCCCGCGCGTCGAAGGCGAGCGCGTGCCCGAGCACGAGCACTATGCGTGGGACATGGAGGGCGATCGCATCACCTCGTTCGACGAGGAGGGCCGCGAGACAGTGGCGTACGCGGTGGACACCCCCATTCGCTGGATGGATCTCAGCCCCGACGGCACGATGATCGCCTACGAAACGGTCGGCAACGATGGGTTCATCGATCTCTGGCTCCACCCGACCGCCTATTCGCGCGATTTGGTCACGAACTCGAACGATCCCGATCGCATCCGTGATCGCATCCGTGCGGCCGTGCTCGAGCCCGAACCCAGGCGGCTCACCTCTCTGCCCGGAGCCGAGGTCGCCCCGACGTGGTCTCCGGACGGGACGGAGATCGCGTTCCGCTGGGACGGCGACGGGGCGCGTCCCCGGGGCATCTACCGCAAACGCATCGGCGACGGGACCGAGACGCTCGTGCGGGACAACGGTGGCGCGGACGACTACGCGTACGACTGGACCCCCGACGGGAAGTATCTGATTGTTGTGACCGGAACCGTCCTGGTGAACGAGAGCAACGACATCTGGGCGTTGCCCGTGGATGGGGGCGAGATGGTTCCGCTGGTCACCGATCCCGGGGCCGACTACATGCCGAAGGTCTCGCCGGATGGCCGTTGGCTCGCGTATATGCGGGCCGGGGCCGATGGGGGCCGATGGGATGTGGCTGTGATTCCGTTCGCACCCGCGTGGCCCGAGCATCTGCGTGATCGCCGATGGGTGGTGTCGCAGGGCATCAGCCACATGCCGCGATGGAGCCCGGAAGGCGATGAACTCTTCTACATCGATCCCGACGGACGGCTGATGGGCGTCGATGTGGAGACCTTGGGCGATTCGATCGCGTTCTCCGTACCACGCATGATGTTCCAGACTCCCTGGGACATCGGGCGCAACTACGAAGTCTTCCCCGAGGGCGTGGGGCGCGACAACCACTTCCTCTTTGTCGATTCGGCGAGCAACAACGATGTAGGGATCTCTGTCATCCTCAACTGGGCCAGTCTTCTCAGTCGTCCGTAGTGCGGGTGGCTCGCGCACCGCAGAAAGATGAGTCCGTGAGGAACACTCTCGCCAACCCAACTCGAGTGCTGAGTTGGGGCGGAGACAGAGAAGCAATGAACCCGCGTGGATCAGAACTCGTGCTATCGTCGGGCAGCGTTCTCACAGATT
>JBQLZJ010000030.1:0-1413 GCA_052168215.1 Phycisphaerales bacterium | reverse complement strand
CGTACAACCTGATGATCGGCGAGCAGACCGCCGAGCGCATCAAGATCGAGATCGGCTCGGCTGCCCCGATCGGCGACGAGACGAGCATCGAGGTGCGCGGGCGCGACATGATCTCCGGCTTGCCGCGCAAAACCGTGGTCACCAGCGAAGAAATCCGCGAGGCGCTCCAGGAGCCGGTCAGCGCGATCATCGAGGCGGTGACCCGCACGCTCGAGCGTGCCGAGCCGGAACTCGCGGCGGACCTCGTCGAGAACGGCATCATGCTCGCCGGCGGCGGCGCGCTGCTCCGCGGGCTGCCGATCGTGCTGCAGAAGGCCACCGGCCTCGACGTCTCGCTCGCGGATGACCCGCTGACCTGCGTGGCCCGCGGGACGGCGATCTACCTCGAGAACATCGAGGAGTGGAAGCAGACCCTCGAGAACGACATGGACCTCTGATGTGCGCGCCGGCATCGCCGATGCCCCGACGCACGCTGTGACGTAGCCCAAAGCCCAGTATGGCCAGACCGATGCACCACCCCGCGCTGCGCTACGCGATGCCCGCGACGGTGGTGATGCTGGTGATCCTCGGGCTCATGCCCCTGCGGTTCCTTGGCTGGGTCAAGGGCCCGAGCTCGCTCGCCCTGGTGCTCATCGCCCCGATCAGCCACCCGCTGGGCGTGGTCTCCCACTGGCTCGCCCCGGCCGACCCGGACCGCGAGCCCGACGACGCCATCCGCGGCATGCAGGAAGAGGCCCGCCGCTACGAGCTGCTCTGGCGCCAGGAGCAGGCCGAGAACGACCGGCTGCGCAGACTCATCACCGATCTCCAGGGCAACCGCGCTGTCGAGACCCGTGTGCCGGTCGACCTGCTCAGTGCGCCCGTCGTGGCCACATCCAGCGATCCCTCGAGCAGCGTCCTCCGCGTCGGGCGGGGCAGCCGGGACGGCGTGCTCCAGAACACCGTCGCGGTGGTGGACGTCGATCAGCTCGTCGGGCAGGTGATCGACGTGGCCGGGCGCACGGCGAGCGTTGTCCCCGTCACCGACCGGGCCGCGGGCTCGGTCACCGGGCTGATCTTCTTCGACGGCGACGGCAACCGCACCGCCTCAACGCTGCTCGTGCCCTGGGGCGACGGGCGCCTCCGGGGCGAGGTCGAGTTCATCACCCCCGGGCCGGGCGAGCCGCTCCAGTCACCTCCCGAGCCCGGCATGACCGTCCGCCTGGATGACCCGGGCTGGCCCGCGACCGCGCAGATGCTCGTGCTCGGGACCGTCGAACGCGTCGAGCCCAAGAACGACCAGCCGCTGCGGCACGTCGTGTTCGTCACGCCGAAGGTCGAGCTGCGGCGGGTGCGCGAGGTGGTCCTGCGGATCCCCGCGGGCGTGGAAGGCGGGGCCGGCCCATGAACTGGATCTCCTTCGCCCTGTTCGCG
>JBQLZJ010000029.1:0-1510 GCA_052168215.1 Phycisphaerales bacterium | reverse complement strand
CATGGTGATCTTCCGCGAGAACTCCGAGGACATCTACGCCGGCATCGAGTTCGAGCACGGCACCGACGACAACAAGAAGCTCAAGGCCCTCCTCGCCGAAAACTTCCCCGACCGCTTCAAGAAAATCCGCTTCCCCGAAACCGCCGGCCTCGGCCTCAAGCCCGTCTCCCAGGAGGGCACCGAGCGCCTCGTCAAGGCCGCCATCCAGTACGCCATCGATCACAACCGCGACTCCGTCACCCTCGTCCACAAGGGCAACATCATGAAGTTCACCGAGGGCGCCTTCATGAAGTGGGGCTACGAAGTCGCCGCCGAGCACTTCGGCGCCACCCCCCTCGACGGCGGCCCCTGGCACACCATGAAGAACCCCAAGACCGGCGCGACCATCACCATCAAGGACGTCATCGCCGACGCCTTCCTCCAGCAGATCCTCACCCGCCCCGCCGAATACTCCGTCATCGCCACCATGAACCTCAACGGCGACTACATCTCCGACGCCCTCGCCGCCTGCGTAGGCGGCATCGGCATCGCCCCCGGCGCCAACATCAACTACGACACAGGCCACGCCATCTTCGAGGCCACCCACGGCACCGCACCCAAGTACGCCGGCCAGGACAAGGTCAACCCCGGCTCCGTCATCCTGTCGGGCGTCCTCATGCTCGAGCACATGGGCTGGCAGGAAGCCGCCGACCTCATCGTCAAGGGCATCGAGGGCGCGATCACCGCCAAAACGGTAACCTACGACTTCGAACGCCTGATGGAAGGAGCCACCCTCCTCAAGTGCTCAGAGTTCGGCAAGGCGATCGTGAAGCATATGAGCTAAGCTCTATTGCTTGCATAGCAAACGGTATGTGTCCATATATCGAACTACTCGTACATGACATGGCGATGAGCGTTACGGTTCGTGGCTGTTGGGTTATTAGGCATGCCGTATTTTCTAACGAAGGCTACTCCGGCGCTGTACGCAAGCTTTGCGGACATATACGACTTTGTGTGGCCAACAGCGGCTGCACTATGGAACTTGCGGTGGCAAGTTCAAGGCTATCTCAAAGCTCGGGAAAATGCAGACTATGTCGAGCTCGGCAGGCGATTTGTTGAAGGAAGTGGTATAGTAGGTGCGAATCTATCGAAATCGTGCGTCGAGCATTCTTGGGAAAGACAGCAGGAGCAGTTCGCAGAGTTCTTGCTGATCAATGCATGTGCGCTTTACGAGGCCTGGGCTGACCAATTAGCAGTTGAGCTAAATACAGGCGACGGATTTGCAAAGAACTTGCAGTTTCCAACCAATGCCAAGCGAAATCGTGGTATAGGTGAATCAATCAATCTTCTGCGTGCTAACAAGTCAACTGCGTTGGCTGCATCGCTGCATCCAGTAATGTGTAGTCAAAGTCGACACAATGCCGCTGGTATCGATCATATGTTAAAATGTTATCGTTACTTCAAAGAGATTAGAAACTGCATTGTTCACGGCGGGCGAGTTGTGTCGGACAACGCGGTTGCTGCCTATAAC
>JBQLZJ010000028.1:0-1543 GCA_052168215.1 Phycisphaerales bacterium | reverse complement strand
CGAGCTCACGAGGGCTTCGATCGAGCCGAGCAGCCGCTCGGTCTGCTCGGCCTTGAGCCTCGCCGCCGACCAGGTCAGCCACGCCCGACGCACCTCGATCCGCGTCTGCCACTCCTGCTCCGCGACGCGGGTCAGTTCGGCGCGGGCCGCGGCGTCCGCCCGGGCCTTCTCGGCGTCGAGCCGGCCCGAGATCGGGATGGTGAACGACAGCCCCGGCGTGATCAGGAACGGGTTCGACCCGCCCTCGACCATCGAGAGGAAGTCGACGCCGAACTGCGGGTCGTCCCACAGGCCGGCGTGCTCCGCCGTCGCCGCGGTCACGCCCGCTTGGAGCCGGGCGAGGCGGAGGTCCGGGTTGAACACGAGCGCGACGATCTCGGCCTCGGCGAGGCTGAGCCCGTCGGAAAGCTCAAACCGGGTCGGTTCGTCCGACCCCGCAGACTGCTCGGCGAGCTGCTCCGCGAACGCTCGGACCGGTTCATCGCCCGGCGTCCGCGCGAGCCATGCGTCGCGATGGGCCGCGAGGTCGAGCGGCTTGGATTGATAGCTCTGGCAGCCCGCGAGCATCACCACTGCGCCCACGAGGGCGAGTGCGACGGCGGGCCGGGATGGATACATCAGCAAAGTGGGTTGCTCCGAAAGGTGTGGATGGACCGATCAGGCTTGGCGGCGCGATTGCCCCATCGGGCGAACGCACGCGACAGCACGGCTGGGAGAATCCAGCCGGATCTAGGTCAGCAACACAACCGTTCGGAGATGAATCAGGTGACTCGGAGGTCGCCCGCGGGCGTACGGCCACCGCTGATCGTGCGACTGGGGCAAGGCCCACGGCCGGGCTGAGTCAGCAGAATCCGCGATCGCCGCAGGAGTCGGGATCGAGTCGCGCGAACGCCCGGGAAGGGCTTCATCGCCTGAACCGCCGCTGTGATGATGATCGTGGCAGCAGTGCCCGTGGTCATCGGGCTCGGGCGAGCACCCATGACCTTCCGCCGGACCCGGGTTGGCCGGATCCGGAAGATCACCCCGCTCGGTCTCCGACGCGGGGTGCGTGTGGACATGGTGATGAGATGAGCCATCGTGATGGTGGACATGCACATGGGCGTGCCCGCCGTTGATGACCGGCACCCCGACGCCGCGCGACAGCCCAAGGACCGCAAGAAGCGATCCGAGCACAGCGACAGCTAACATGGTCGGGGGCATCCGCATGAGGCACATTGTACCAGCACCTCAGCGAGGAGCCGGACCCCGGCCGTTTCGCGCCTGCCACGCGAGGAACTCGACCAGCGATGCCCGCACCTCGTCGGGAAGTCCATGGAGCGCGCTCGCCAGCCTTTCCGCCTGCTCGGGAGAGTTGATCGCGTGCTCGTGGCCCGTTCCGGAGGTACTGGCGGACCCGCTTACGGATCCACATACGCGCCCCCAACAATCAGCCTTCCCGATAGCGCCAGGGCCGATTCCCACCCGACTCTTAATCAGACGCATCACGCTGATTCGATCCACACGGCCGCGACGGTCAGGTCGTCGGCGAGCGGGCCCGCCGCGT
>JBQLZJ010000027.1:0-1830 GCA_052168215.1 Phycisphaerales bacterium | reverse complement strand
GCCGAAGCCGGTCGCGCGGTGGACGAGATAGGCCTTGGCGTGGAGCCGCGTGCGCTCCGTGTCGTAGGAGACCTTGACCTCGGTGTTGGGCAGATCACGTAGAGCCTCGATTGCCTTGACGTCGGTCGCGCCCATGTAGCTCGTGGAGATGATGCGGAGTCGCGGGCCGTCCGGGTGAGGCGTGGCGGTGAGTTCGCGGAGCGCATCCATGAGGAGGCGGATGCCGCTCCATTTGATGAATGAGCAGAGGATGTCGACCCGGTCGGCCGCTGCGAACTCCTTGGAGAGCTGCGAGGCGAGGGATGGGTCCAACCGGGTGCCGGTGAGCAGGGCCGAGCGGGCGAGGGGCGTGTCGGGCCGTGATGCGGCCCTGTCCCGGGGCTCGGCGTGGACCGCGAGCAGGCGACGCAGCGGGCTGGTGAGATTGAAGCGGTCGGCCCAGTCATCGCCGAGCTCGGCGACGAGTGCCTCGATCACGCGATCAACGAGCCGGCGTTGCCGATCGGCGGCCTCGCGCCCGCGGAGTGTGGACATGGATTCCGCGAGAAGCCGTTCGAGGTACTGAGCGATCGCGGCGTGGGCGTCCTCGGTATCGACCTCGGCGAGCTCGGCAAGACGGGGGGCGCCGGCGCCATCGAGCTTTGCCTGCAGCGCGACGTTGACCAGGTGGTCATAGAGACCCTGTGGTACTTCCGGTCGTGTTCCCCCTGGGTCGGACATCGTCATAATGTATGCGAACACGCCCCGGCCACGCCGGATGACCAGGATGAGGCATGATCGTCAAGCACGCTGAACCGCACGCAGAGTCCTCAGACCCTCGGCTCCGTGCGGGCGCAGAGGCCGAGCGACAGATGGCCTTCTACCTGCACCGGGACTTCGCGTCCGAGGCGGGGTTGCTCGTCCTGAATGACCTTCGGCTCGTCGATCCGGATCAGCCCGAGCACGACGGCCGGCCAGGCGTCTGTCAGGTCGATCACCTCGTACTCCACCGGTGGGGCGCATTTATCGTCGAGAGCAAATCGGTCACGCACGAGGTCAGCGTGCGCGACGACGGGGCAAGCGGCGACGAGTGGACCCGCCGGTATGGCGGGCGGGAGCATGGCTTCCCGTCGCCGATCCAACAGGCTCGCCGCCAGGGTGAGTTTCTGCGGGCGTTCCTCCAGCGGCACAGAGAACACCTGCTCGGTAAGTTGCCGACGGGGCTGCGGACGATCTCCAAACTGATGGCCGGCACCGATCAGCGCGGCTTTCGCAACATGCCCATCCAACTCATCGTGGCGATCTCGGATCGGGGGAAGATCAGGCGAGTCAACCGATGGAAGGAGCCCGCAGCCCCATTCCGCACTTTCGTCAGCAAGGCCGACCTCGTGCCGGCAAAGATCCGCGAGGAGCTTGGCAAGCACAAGGCCGCGGGCGGGCTGCTGGGTGAGTCGAAGGGCGATTACGGCGTGTGGTCGATGAAGGCCGAGGAAGTTCCCGCGGTCGCCGAGTTCCTCGCCGCACGCCATGAGGCCAAGGCCCGAGCGGAAGCGGCCGTGCAGACGGCCCCGATCAAGGCGCCGGCGAAATCACCAAATGCAAGGACACCGAAGCCGGCCGCGGTCTCTGCGGCCGGTGCTGCGTGCAAAGACTGCGGCGGCACGGACCTATCCGCCCAGTGGGGGAAGTACGGGTACTACTGGAAGTGCCTGAGCTGCGGGACGAATACGTCGATGCCGACCGTTTGCTCGGCGTGCGGGGCAGAAGGGCACCGCGGCAAGGTTGTTCGCATCCGCAAGGATGGCCCGAAGTACTTCCGGGCGTGCGAGCAGTGCGGAATCGAGGAGCGGA
>JBQLZJ010000026.1:0-2044 GCA_052168215.1 Phycisphaerales bacterium | reverse complement strand
CGGCGGTGATCGACCAGCTGGTGCCACCAGCCGGCTGGATGGTCACGATCGTGTCCTGGGCGACGGCGCTGGAAGCCAGGCCAGCAGCGGCGAGCAGAGCGAAGGTCTTCATCTCAGTTTCTCCTACAGGAAATCCAAAAAACGGTCTTCTTCTTTGGGTCACTAGCCACATCGGCCCGCGCCCACACCACACGGTCCCGTGCGGCGCCGGGCGGCTCCCCACGGACGACGCCGGCTGCCCCGACGCCATCCCGGATTGCTCGTTCCGGGACACCGCAAAGGTGCCCCGATTCCGGGAGTTCGCCAGCGATCTGCAAAAAAATGCCAACTTGCCGAACCCGACGCCGTCTCGGGCGTCGTGCACCCGCCTCGGCCGGCCTGCCGCCTTCCCAGCTTCACACCGATGAGCCGCCGAGGCTCGTCCCGGCTTCCCGGACGCGGGACAGTGTTTGGAAGGTCATCGCGTACCGATGCCGGTCGTCGACGGGATGGAACCGGGCGCGGTCGAGCCGGAACGCCCGCCGGTCGTACGCCGGGAAACGAGTGTCGCCCTTGATAACCGCATGGATGGTCGTGAGCTCGAGCCGATCCGCGAGCGGGAGCGCCGCGGCGTACACCGCGCCCCCGCCGATGACGAACGCATCGCGACCCGGCAACCGTTCCACCGCCAGCCGAGTCGCCTCCTCGATCGAACTCGCCGTCAGCACGCCCTCCGCCGACCACGCCTCGCGCCGCGTCACCACGATGTTCAGCCGGCCGGGCAGCACACCCGCGTCGGTCTCGAAGGTACGCCGACCCATGATGACCGGGGTGCCCGCCGTCGTCCGCTTGAAGTGAGCCATGTCGTCCGGCAGCTTCCAGGGCAGCCCGCCGGCGTCACCGATCACGCGGTTGAGCGCCATCGCCGAGATGATCACCAGTGCCATACCCGAGGCTAGACGGCGACCGGGGCCTTGATCGGCGGGTGTGGGTCGTAGTTCTCGATGGCGATGTCGTCGTAGGCGAAGCCGAACAGGTCGGTCACCGCGGGGTTGAGCCGGAGGGTCGGCAGCGGCCGATGCTCACGGGTGAGCTGCTCCCGGGCTTGTTCAAGGTGGTTGGTGTAGAGGTGCGCATCACCGAGCGTGTGGATGAACTCGCCGGGCACCATGCCGACAACCTGCGCGATCATGTGCGTCAGCAGGGCGTAGCTGGCGATGTTGAACGGCACGCCGAGGAACACATCGGCCGACCGCTGGTAGAGCTGGCAAGAGAGCCGATCGGGACCCTCGCTCCCCGGCGTCACGAAGAACTGGAAGAGGCAGTGGCAGGGGGGCAGAGCCATCTCGCGGAGCTGACCGACATTCCACGCCGACACGAGCAGTCGCCGGGAATCCGGCGTCTCGCGGAGCTGGGTGAGCAGGGTCTGGATCTGATCGACGGTCCCGCCGTCGGGGGTGGGCCAGGACCGCCACTGCCGGCCGTAGATCGGCCCGAGCTCGCCCGTGTCGGGGTCGGCCCACTCGTCCCAGATCGAGACGCCGACGTCGTTCAGCGATCGGGCGTTGGTGTCGCCGCGAAGGAACCAGAGCAGCTCGTGCACGATCGACCGCGTGTGCAGCTTCTTGGTGGTCACCAGGGGGAAGCCCGCAGCCAGGTCGTAGCGGGACTGGTGCCCGAAGACCGCGAGCGTGCCCGTGCCGGTGCGATCGGTCTTGGCGACACCTTCGCCGAGGATGCGTTCGAGCAGTTCGTGGTACTGACGCATGGCTCCCTCCGTGGATCGAACAAGTGTACGGAGGGGTCGGCTGTCGGTTGATGTCAGTCCTCAGGCGGGTAGAGAACCCAGTCGCCTCGGGTCCCCGTCTCATCGCCTGATGGCGAATCGGATGCTCCGCCGTTCTCCTCGTCGGGCGTCCGGAACCTGAGCACCAACGAATGGGATATCCGCCCACCCTGATCGGACAGAGCCGGGATGCCCCCATCGTCAACGCCGTCCTCGCCCACGGAATAGACCGTCAGCTGGCCGTCATGCCGGGCCATGCGCAGGGGCGATCCCGGCAGG
>JBQLZJ010000025.1:0-2109 GCA_052168215.1 Phycisphaerales bacterium | reverse complement strand
TGTCGCGGCGGGCGCCGGACGTTGGCTGTTCTCCCGACGCGCTGTCGGAGTTCTGCAATCGGTGCGCACAGACGGTGGGGCTGGGCGAAGACGACGAGTTCGGGTGCGCGTCCTGCCGCGGCAGACGGTTGGTGTGGTCGCGGGCGGTCCGCCTCGGCGCGTACTCGGGCGATCTGGCCGAGTGGGTCCGCGAGGTGAAGTTCCAGCGCAATGCGTCGCTGGGCGTCGACATGGGGCGGGCGCTGGCGGAGCGGCTCGCCGCTGCCGGTCTGCCCGACGAGCGGGTCTGCGTGGTGCCCGTGCCCATGAGCGCCCGGGACCGGCTGTTCCGGGGCGTCGACCACGCCAGGTGCGTCGCGGAGGGGGTCGCGAAGGGCCTGCGGGCGCCCCTGGTTCGCGCCCTCCTGCGCAGACATGGGCCCAGCCAGCGGGAGATGCCCTCCGCGACCGCCCGAGAGCGGAACGTCCGCCGGGCCTTCACCCTCAGGCGGGGGGTCGATCTTTCCGGATGGACGGCGGTGCTGGTCGATGATGTCATCACCACCGGGGCCACCATGCGGGCCGCGAGCAGAACGCTCTGGCCCCGTCGCCTTGACTCCCGACCGGCCTCGATCTGGGCCGCGGCGGTCGGCGTCACTCCCGACCCATCGAGACTCGCGGAATCGCCCGGCCGGGCCGCCAGTGACCGTGACGCATAAACTCCTTGAAATGCGGGGGTTTTGAGCGGTCGCCCGCACGGGGCGGCGGGGGCGTGCAAGGGTTCTGCGAAGAAATGAGACCCCCTCCGCTTGACACCCTTTGACCCCCGGCTATCTTTCCCCGCTCGCCAGCCAGCCGGCGGCGAGAAACCCCGTCAACCCGGCAAGACGCTGGAAACGGGCTGTTCTTTGGCAAGTGAGCAGTTGGGAAGGCCGCGAGAGTGTGACGCGGCGGAACGATCGCACGATCGGCCCGTAGCAGGGCATCCGCCGTGTACAGATCCCGCTGGTCGGATGGTTTCACAGCCATCCGGGTCAGTCGATCAATCTCGTGCAGGCCTTCAAAACTCATCGAAAGATGAGCGCCCTTAAGATTGATTGACTTTGAGACCCACAGGTTGTTTGAGACCTGTGGGGACCGGTCGACGACTTCGGTCGTCGATGCCGGACAAACCTTCATTTCGACGCAGACCCGTCCTTCGGGACGGCAAGCAACGATATTCAATTGAAGAGTTTGATCCTGGCTCAGAATGAACGCTGGCGGCATGGTTAAAGCATGCAAGTCGAATGAGAACCACTTCGGTGGGGACAATGGCGAACGGGCGAGTAATGCATTCCTACGTGCCTCGAGGTGGGGGATAGCCAGGGGAAACCCTGAGTAATACCCCATGTCCTCTCAGGAGAAAAGCTTCGGCGCCTTGAGATCGGGGAATGTCCTATCAGGTAGTTGGCGGGGTAACGGCCCACCAAGCCGAAGACGGGTAGCCGGTGTGAGAGCACGACCGGCCGCATCGGGACTGAGACACTGCCCGGACTCCTACGGGAGGCTGCAGCAACGAATCTTCCGCAATGCACGAAAGTGTGACGGAGCAATGCCGCGTGCGGGATGAAGCGGCTCCGCCGTGTAAACCGCTGTCAGGACCTAGGAATACTGACCGGGTCCAGAGGAAGGGCCGGCTAATCTCGTGCCAGCAGCCGCGGTAATACGAGAGGCCCGAGCGTTATTCGGAATCACTGGGCTTAAAGGGTGCGTAGGCGGGCATGTAGGCGTCCTGTGAAATCCCACGGCTCAACCGTGGAATTGCGGGGCGAACCACATGTCTTGAACCTGGTAGGGGCTGTCGGAACGATCGGTGGAGCGGTGAAATGCGTAGATATCGATCGGAACGCCGAAGGTGAAGACGGGCAGCTGGGCCAAGGTTGACGCTGAGGCACGAAAGCGTGGGGATCAAACAGGATTAGATACCCTGGTAGTCCACGCCGTAAACGATGTGCACTAGACCGGGGCGGTTTTGACGCCGTCCTGGTCGCAGGAAAACCATTAAGTGCACCGCCTGGGGAGTACGGTCGCAAGATTAAAACTCAAAGGAATTGACGGGGGCTCACACAAGCGGTGGAGCATGTTGCTTAA
>JBQLZJ010000024.1:0-2134 GCA_052168215.1 Phycisphaerales bacterium | reverse complement strand
GGCGCGTCAAGGTTGACGCGCCTTCGCCCGGCCTTTGTGCCTTGTCGTCTGCTGGATGTGCGGGCAAGACCACGACGGCCGGCCATCGCCACCCCCAGGCTCCGCGAGACTCAGGCCGCGGACGCGGACCAATGCCATCTCGGGTTAGCCGGCGGAGAGGCTCTTCACGCGAGCATTCATGCGGCTCTTGCGACGGGCGGCCTGGTTGCGATGGATGACGCCCTTCTGAGCGGTGCGATCCACGATCTGTGAGGCGTCCCGGAAGGCCTTGGTGGCCTCCTCCGCATTGCCCGAGGCAACGGCCTTGTCGAACGACTTGAGGGCGGCCCGCATGGCACGGAGGCGCCACCGGTTGAGTGCCCGACGGGTGACGTTCTGACGGATGCGCTTCTTGGCAGAGTTCGTGTGAGCCATAGGATCCTCGGGGCGATGCGAACGAGGCCGGGTTCGACCGGCTTGGGCAGGGAGTTTTGCGGGTCTGAACCCTGATTTCAAGCGGTCTGGCGATTATCTTCGTCCACCGACGGTGCCTGATTGGGCCCGTCCGTGTTGCCGGCGGTCCGGGACCGGCGTACTATCGCCCTTGCCGCGGGCGTAGCTCAACTGGATAGAGCACCTGACTACGGATCAGGAGGTTGAGGGTTCGAATCCTTCCGCCCGTGCTTCTGCAAGCCCCGTGTTCACGGGGCTTGTTTTCTTTTTGCTTCCTGCGCGCCGTCTGAGTTCTGAAAAAACAAGCCGGCCCCCGATCTGGCGAGGGCCGACTGCAAAGGCGTGCTTGCAATCGCGATATGCCGTTTAGCGGCGGCGACGCAGGGCGACGAGGCCGCCGAGGCCGAGGGCGGCGAAGCCGGCCGGGGCCGGGATCACCGTGTAGGTGCCGAGGATCTGGGCGCCGGCGAGGTCGCCGGCGTCGTCAGCCGGGAACCAGATGTTGCCGCTGGTGTTGCCGGCGAGCATGTCCTGGTAGTCGGCAGCGTCGAGGGTCCAGGTGGCCGAGCCGGTGAACGCCTGCTGACCGGCAGTAAACGTCACATCGGTATCCGGCGACCAACTGAAGATGTTGAGGCCGGCGTCGTTGACGTCGAACGCGGTGAAGAGGTTCGGTGAGCCGTCAGAGGCGTTGCCGACGTTGGTCAGATCACCCGAAACGAGCGTGTCGCTGACGCCGCTGTTCCGAGGGCCGCTGTAGAAGTCTTCGAGGTACACGCCGATACCGTCGCTGCCGGTGGCGGAGACCGCAGACGCGCCATCGGTCGCGGTGATGGTGATCTGGTTCTCGACGGTCAGATCGATGACGAGGAGCGTCTGGGCCTGGGCGGCGCCCGCGGCGGCGACGACGGCGGCAATAGCGCCGTAACGCATGGTGTTACCGGACATTGTGTCTTGCTCTCTTTCTGACCTGCGTTAGCAGGCCGTTTCGGAACGCATGTCAGCGCGGCACGTGCCGCACCTCCACGAAGGAGACTACCAGCAAGAACTTGCGTCCGCAAGTGACTATTTTGGGACTTTGGTGGACAGACCCAAAAACATTGTTGCGCGACGCCAATACGTGGGATGACGGGAGACCCGAGCGCAAACGCATGACCGCACGATCGGCTTGTGGTAGGACGCGGTTGCCCGGGTGTTGTGGCGGCGGTCTAGGTTTATCCCCGCCACCACGTGACCGCCCCGTACTCCGCCGCATCCCCAAGCTCCTCCGCGATGCGGATGAGTTGGTTGTACTTCGCGTTGCGGTCGCTTCGGCAGGGGGCGCCGGTCTTGATCTGGCCGCAGTTGGTTGCAACGGCCAGGTCGGCGATCGTGGCGTCCTCGGTCTCGCCTGAGCGGTGGCTCATGACGCAGGCGTAGCGGTTGCGGATGGCGTGGTTGACGGTGTCGAAGGTCTCGCTGAGGGTGCCGATCTGGTTGACCTTGACGAGCACCGCGTTGCCGCAGCCCTCGGCGATGCCGCGCTCGACGAACTTCTTGTTGGTCACGAACAGGTCGTCGCCGACGAGCTGGACCTTGTCGCCCAGCCGCTTGGTGAGCTTGGCCCAGCCTTCCCAGTCATTTTCGGCGAGGCCGTCTTCGATGGAGCGGATGGGGTACTTCTCGCACCAGCTCGCCCAGAGGTCGATGAGGTCATCGGAGG
>JBQLZJ010000023.1:0-2657 GCA_052168215.1 Phycisphaerales bacterium | reverse complement strand
CCCGATTGCGGGGTGAGTTCGGTCGCGAGTAGCCGGAGGAAGGTTGACTTTCCGGAACCGTTCGGACCGGCGACGGCGACGAACTGCCCTGAGACGATGTGGAGGGATGTGGGCGCGAGCCCGCGTGTCGCGGGGCTTTCGGCGGGCTCTGTCACCTTTCGTCGGCGGGCCGGCGAGTAGCCGAAGGAGACATCGTCGAGCCGGATCGCCGCGCTCATGCCAGGAGCGTGCGGATCGCCGCCTCGGCCGTCATCGCCACCATGAGCAGCGGGAGGTGCAGGATCGACGCGAAGAAGACGGCGCGCGCATTGGGACGTGTTGGCTTTGCGACCAATCGCAACGCGAGGAGGGCAAAGAGGACGCCGCTGATCGACGCGATGAGGAGGTAGGGCGTTCCGATTGCGCCGCGTGACACCACGAGGGGTGCGAAAGTTGCGGGAACGAGCAGCGTTGCGGTCATGAGCGTCACGCGTGGCGTGAGCCGGTGCGTTGGATCGACCACGGGCAACATGCGCATTCCGGCCTTTGCATAATCGCCCGCGTACATCCAGGCGATCGCGAGGAAGTGGGGGATCTGCCAGACCACCATCAGCACGAAGAGGGCCAGGCCAACGGGCTCGAACATGGGTGCGAACCCGCTCGCCGTCGACGCCGCGGCGGAGCCGATCAGCGGCGGCAGTGCTCCGGGGAACGCCCCGACGAGCGTGCACCACGGTGTCATCGTCTTCAGCGGCGTGTAGACGAGGACGTATGACGCGACCGAGAGCAGGGTGAGGAAGGCGGCGGCGGGGTTCGATGTGACCGCGATCAGGAGCACGCCGATCGCGGAGAGCAGCAGGCCCCAGAGGAGCACAGCCTTCGGGGTCAGCCGCCCCGACGGGATTGGGCGGTCGGCTGTGCGGTCCATCTGTCCGTCCAGCCCGCCTTCGAACCACATGTTGAGCGCGTTGGCCCCGCCTGCTGCGAGTGCGACGCCCAGCACCATGCCGAAGGCCGGCAGCAGCAAGGCCAGCGTGAGTTCTCGCCCGGTGACGAGAAGCGTGAGGGCGTATCCAACCGCAGCGGTGATCGTGACCAGACGGGTGATGCCGGGCTTTGTGGCCTCGATCAGCGCGGAGACGGCGGACCGAGCTGTTGCTCGGGCGTCGTCAGACGGGATGGCGACGGCCGTTGGCACCGATCGCGTCACGGCGGCTGGTCTCCTTGTTTCGCCTCGTGTCAGGCAGGCGGGGGTTCGTTGTCACAGTAGGTGCGGATGCCCGGCTCATCCGCCCGGCGGCGGCACAACGACGTCGATCCAGACGGGGAAATGGTCGCTTGGGAAGATGTCTGCCGTGCCGTCCGGGCCGGGTTTCGGGCGCCAGACGCCTGATCGGCGGACATCGAGCGTGCGCGAGGGCAGGACGTAGTCGACCGGCAGGCCGAAGAGCGCGGTGTCGTCGGCGTCGAGGCCGTCGATCTCAATGTCCGACACGGGGGCTGGGACGCTCGAGACCCACCGCGACGCGAGCAGTAGTCGCCCGATGGGGTTTGCGATGGACGAGCCTTCGTCCGGGTCGGCGTTGAGGTCGCCGGCGATGATGAAGTGCCGGTTCGCGCCGAGCCCGCCGGGCTGCCCGGCGTCGTCAACGATGTAGGCGGCGTTGTCGATGTAGTCGGACCAGAAGCGGATCTCGTCGTGGTTTCGCCGCTTGTTCCGCTGCTCGTCGCCGTCGAAGGCTGGTGGTGTCGGATGGCTGCACAGCAGGTGCAGGATGGAGCCGTTGGGCAGCCGGATCGGCACATCCCAGTGGCTCTTCGAGCTCAGCCGGAACAGATCGCCGGCGTCGCCTGCGTACCACGGCTCGGGCTCGCCCTCCTGATCAGCGGACGTGTTCGGCACGGTTGGCATGAGGTTCTCGGGCATAAAGGACCAGGGGAAGAGGCGGAAGGTGCGGGCGTTGTCCCGCAGGAGTTCGAGGCGATTATCGACGAGAAGGGCCATGCCGTACTGGCCTGGAAACGTGCCGAAGCCCCATGCATCGCCTCCGTACGCCCGTCCGGCTGCGGTCTGGGCAACGGGCGAGCCATCGCGGTTTGGCTCCGGCTGCTGAGGGACGAGCGTGACGACCTCGCCGTTGCGGTCGAGATCGAAGCCCGAAGCGCGTCCGGTGTTCGAGGGGGCTGAGAAGGCGTTCATGGTGAGCCCGCGCAGGCCGTCTGCTTGCGGCTCGGCGAGCAGTTTAGCGAAGCGAGTTGCGTTCTGACCGGGCTCGCCGTCTGGTGGGAATCCGGGTGCCGACGGCTCGTCGTAGGTGATCTCGTTGATGAGGATCACGTTGGGCCTGATGGCCTGGATGACGGCGGCGGCGCGGCGGGCGCGTTCGGAGTAGGGATGGAGCAGTTCCTCGGTTCGGAGGTCTTCGATATTGAACGTCGCGACGCGTATCGCGACCGGCGAGGCGGTGGCTGCGTGCGCACAGAGGAGGGTCGCGAGAGCGGCGGTGAGCCGCAACCGGAGGCTTTGCAAAGAGGGAAAGAAAGACATGATCGGGCCTCCTGTACCGCGGTTCGGGGACCGCCCGCGGCGGCTAGACTGAAGCGAGGTGTCCCGGTAGCTCAGCTGGATAGAGCAGCGGACTTCTAATCCGCAGGTTGCTGGTTCGAGTCCAGCCCGG
>JBQLZJ010000022.1:0-2695 GCA_052168215.1 Phycisphaerales bacterium | reverse complement strand
GCAGGTCCCGCATCGTCAGGCGGTACTCGTCCGTGTTCAGCCGACGCACCGTGTACCAGCCGGGATCGACCGGAGCCGCCGGCGCTCCCGCCCCGAGCCGCCGCAACTCGCCCAGCCACTCAAGCAGCGCCCGGCGTTCTGCCTCCGTCGGCTCCGGCTGACCGGCGGGCGGCATCTCACGCCGCTCCACGCGCTCCGCCGCCAACGCGAGCTCGTGTCGGAGCCCCAGCGCCGCCTCGACCGACTCCAGCCCGTCCAGCCGAAGACCCGCCCAGGCCTCCGTCTCGCCGTGACAGCCCACGCAGGACGCCTCAAGAATCGGCCGAATCTCCGCGTGCAGCCGGCGATCAAGCTCGTCGGAGCCGGACTGACCAACGGCAACTCCACCGGCTAGACCGGCCGACAGAGCAGTTGCCACACTTCGAATCCGTCCTGATCGCGCCACACGCACAGCCTACCAGAGACCGCCACGCTGACGACACATCATTACCGCCGCCGGCGAACCGTGGCGAGCCCCGACAGTCCCAGCACCGCGGCCGCGGACGGTGCAGGAATGAAGAACTGCAGCCGCCGGGTCCCGGGCTCGTCAAACGCGTTCTGGTAGAACTCTACATCCGCGAAGGGGAACGCGCTCTGCTCGTACACGATCGTGTTCTGCCCCACCAGCCGGGTCTGGCCCTGGAAGACGGCATCGAAGAGACCAAAGGTCGTGCCGGTGTACTCGAAGGTCGCGACAACCAGCGGGTTGCTGCCGTCGAGGTCGGGGTTGGCGAGCACGCCCGCCGGCATGGTCGCCCGGATCTCGAGCTCGCTCGTGCCGAGGCCGTTGATCACCGGCGCACCCAGCAGCGAGGTCACATAGCCCTGATTCAGCTGGATGTCGGTGAAGATGCCATCGGTCGAGGCGTAATTGAAGTTCAGATCGCTCCAGATCGTGGCAATGGGGCCGGGGCCGGGGGCCCCGATGAACTCGGCGACAAGCTGCCAGGTCGTGCCGCTGATCTGGATCGGCGTGACGAGCGTGTCGACGGGCTGCGACACAGCGACGCTCGAGGACAGGCCGGCACAAGCCACAACGATTCCGGCGGTAAAACGGTGCATCAGGCTCTCCCTTCCAAAGAACTCCCCATCAACAGCCTACCAGACGATCGCACCGAACGGAACCCCCCAGACACACAGATCGTGTGAGGATCGGGCAAAAACGACAGCCGCCCAGTCGTGCGACCGGGCGGCTGCGATCAGATCAGTGATGAGCTGATGCCGAGGCCGGGATTAGCGGCGACGACGGACGGCGGCGAGGCCGCCGAGGCCCAGCAGGGCGGCCGAAGCCGGAGCCGGGACGATGTTGAAGACGAGGCTCAGCGTGCCGGCATCGCCGTTGGCGAGCTGGTAGAAGAACGCGTTGCTGAACGGGAAGTTGGTGATGCTGTAGGACAGCGAGTTCTGGCCGACCATGACGGCCGACAGGCCGGCGGCGGTGCCGTCGTAGTCGAAGGTGCCGACGGCGAGCGGGTTGCTGCTGTCGAGGTCGGCGTTGGCGAGCAGGCCGGCGGGCATCGTGGCGCGGATCGAGACCGAGCCGGTGCCCTCGCCACCGATGGCCGGGGCGCCGAGAGCCGAGGTGTCGAAGCCCTGGTTCAGGTCGACATTGCTGATCACGCCATCGGTCGAGGTCAGGTCGAAGTTCGCGTCCGACCAGACGGTGGCCAGAGCGCCGGGCAGCGGAGCGCCGACATACTCAGCCGAGATGGTCCACGAGGTGCCACCAGCGGGGGCGATGGTGACGACGGTGTCCTGCGCCACAGCGGTCGAAGCGAGGCCGGCAGCGGCGAGCATAGCAAAGGTCTTCATCTCTATCTTCTCCATGAACAGGGTACAAAAGCCGTTGTCCTGCGATACCGGAAGCTCTCCGGCTCGAGAATCGTAGCCTGAGCACGCTGTGCAACGCAACAGGAAAAGAAGACAAAAGCGGGTCTCCACGAGATCTTTTCCTGGCATTCGGGTCTTTCTGTCACTTGTTCGGGCGGGTTTTCGACGATTCGATCGATATGTGTTCGGTCCTATAACGGACCGATCGCCTCCCGTGCTGCTTGGGTTGTCAAACGACAGCCGCCCGGTCGCGTGACCGGGCGGCTGCGATCAGATCAGTGATGAGCTGATGCCGAGGCCGGGATTAGCGGCGACGACGGGCGGCGGCGAGGCCACCGAGGCCCAGCAGGGCGGCCGAAGCCGGAGCCGGGATGATCCGGAACTCGAGCACGCGGGTGCCGGCCGAGCCGTTGGCCAGCTGGTAGAACTGGGCGTCGCTGAAGGGGAAGTTGGTCAGCGTGAAGCTGATCGAGTTCTGGCCGACCATCGCAGCCGAGAGACCAGCGGCGGTGCCGGTGTAGTCGAAGGTGCCGACGGCGAGCGGGTTGCTGCTGTCGAGGTCTCCGTTGGCGAGCAGACCGGCGGGCATGGTCGCACGGATCGTGACCGCGCCGGTGCCCTCGCCACCGATAACCGGGGCGCCGAGCGACGAGCTGTCGAAGCCCTGGTTCAGGTCGACATTGCTGATCACGCCGTCCGACGAGGTCAGATCGAAGTTCGCGTCCGACCAGATGGTCGCGACCGGGCCCGGGCCGGGGGCGCCGATGAACTCGGCGGTGATCGACCAGCTGGTGCCACCAGCCGGCTGGATGGTCACGATCGTGTC
>JBQLZJ010000021.1:0-2914 GCA_052168215.1 Phycisphaerales bacterium | reverse complement strand
CCACAGGAAGAACAGCCCGAGGAACCAGCGGTGCATCGGATGGCCCAGCGCGGCCATGCCCCTCGCGATCCTCGCGTCGATCTCGTCCAAGCGCCGGTGCATCACGTCGAGCGTATCAGACGGCCAGCAGGGCGCGCATCGTGTACACCTGCCCGATGTGGTAGGCGTCGTGGGGCAGCATCTCCGCGAGTTTCTGCGCGTTCTCCTCGCTCGCGGCGATCGCCTCGCCCATGCGCCGCTGCGTCTCGGCGAAGCGCGCCCTCGCCGCCTCCCACGCCGCGTCGGTCACTTCGGCCGGCTCGGCCCAGTTCCGCTCGGCGATCTGTTCCTTGGTCGGGCGGTCGCCTTCGAGGATGCCCAGCATCGCCTCGCGCCAGAACACGACGTGGTTGAGGATCTGCCAGATCGAGTGGACCCGCTCCCGCCGCGCAACGGAGAGCGTCTCGTCGTCGATGCGCTCGGGAACCCACGCCGCCTGCTGCGGCGACAGCCCCTCGAACGCGCCCTTCCACGCCGGGCCCCACTCGGCGCCTTCCCAGGATGTGGACCAGGAGTCAGCGAGCGTCTTCGCCATTCCACACCTCAGATGATGCTGTCGTCCTTGCTGATCCCGTGCGCCGGGGCGGTGTTCAGTTGAACCAGCGTTTCCTCCTGGATCCGCTTCGCCTCGTCCTCGTCGACGTAGTCCGAGTGGCATGACGCCTTGGACTCGGTGTCGCCCTCGCCCCCGGGGGCGAGGGCCTTCTTGGTCTTGCTCGCGAGGCGGTGGATCTCCTCTGGCTTGAGGTACCCGCGCTGTTTGAGGATCTCCTGCTGCTCCGCGGTCAGGGCCGCCGACTTTTTCGGCGCGCCGGCGACGGTCCCGTCCTTGCCGCCCATGCGCTCGAAGCCCTCGGCCTTGCCCGACGCGAACTCCTGGATCTCCTTGCTGATGCGCACGGAGCACCAGTCGTGGCCGCACATCGCGCAGAAGTCGGTGTCGACGTCGAGGTCCTCGTCGTGGTACGCGCGAGCGAGGTCGGGGTCGAACGAGAGTTCGAAGTGCTTCTCCCAGTTGAGCGCGGCCCGCGCGTCGGTCAGCGCGTCGTCGTTGTCGCGCGTTCCCGGGATGCCCAGCGCGATGTCCGCCGAGTGCGCGGCGATCTTGTACGCGACACAGCCCTGTTTGACGTCGTCGCGTTTCGGGAGACCGAGGTGCTCCTTGGGCGTGACATAGCAGAGCATGCTGGCGCCGTGGTACGCGGCCATGGTCGCGCCGATGCAACTGGTGATGTGGTCGTACCCCGGGAACATGTCGGTCACGAGCGGGCCGAGCACGTAGAACGGCGCGCCGTGGCAGATCGTGCGCTGGAGTTTCATGTTGTATTCGATCTGGTCGACTGGCACATGGCCCGGGCCCTCGACCATGACCTGCACGCCGCGGCGCCAGGCGCGCTCGGTGAGTTCGCCGATGGTTTCGAGTTCCGCGAGTTGCGCGTCGTCGGTCGCGTCGGCGAGGCCGCCCGGGCGAAGCCCGTCGCCGATGGAGAACGTGACGTCGTGCTCGCGCATGACGTCGCAGATGTCCTCCCACATGGTGTACATGAGGTTCTCGCGGTTGTGGGTGAGCATCCACTTGGCGAGCAGCGACCCGCCGCGCGAGACGATGCCGATGCGGCGTTTCTTGACGTACTTCAGGTGGGCGCGCTGCACGCCCGCGTGGATGGTGAAGTAGTCGACGCCCTGCTCGGCCTGCTTCTTCAGCGTGTCGAGCACGACCGCTTCGTCGAGGTCTTCGAGTTTGCGCCCGATGATCATCGAGTAGATCGGGACGGTGCCGATGGGCGCGGTCGAGTGTTTGCAGAACGCCTCGCGGCAGGCGTCGAGGTCGCCGCCCGTCGAGAGGTCCATGATGGTGTCGGCGCCCCACTTGAGGGCCCAGTCGAGTTTCTCGAGTTCCTCGTCCGTGCCGCTGGAGACCGGCGACGCGCCCATGTTGGCGTTGATCTTGGTCTTGCTGGCGCGTCCGATGCACATCGGGTCGAGCCGGTGCTTCAGGTGGTTGCGGTTCGCGGGGATCACCATGCGCCCGGCGGCGACTTCGTCGCGGACCTGCTCGGCGGTCAGGTGGGGCTCGCGCTGCGCGACGCGATGCATCTCGGGCGTGACGACGCCAAGACGCGCGGATTCGAGTTGCGTGATCGGCGCGAAACCCTTGGGGTGGATCACGCGCATGCGCTCGCCGCTCGCGAGCGCGAACACGGCGACGGCCTTGCCCTCGCCCAGGCACGACTGGCAGGGCTGGCTGGCGGGCGTGCCCTCGGGCAGACGGATCGCGGACCACCCTTCGGGCAGGAAGTCCCACGCGGTCTTGCTCGAGGGCGCGGGCATGCCGGGTGTGTCGGGCGAGGAGAACGCGAGCGGGCCGCCGATGTCGGCCTTGTTCGCGAACGAGCCGGGGGTGGTCGCCTCGCGGTTGCTGCCGGGGCTGTGCGCGCCGCGCAGGGGCGCCTTCCAGCGCACGGTCGGGCGCTCGTCGTTGGTGGTGGTGGATGCGTGAACGCCGTTGGCGTAGGTGGTCATGGTCGCTTTCCCTCCGCCGGTTCGAGCCGGATCAGGTTCAACGGGTGCGTCTCAGCGGTCGGCGCACGAGTGGCCGCCGCGCCCCGAGCGTGGTCTGACCCGAAGTATACGGGGGCCGACGGTCGTGTACGCTTCGGGGGTGAGCGCACCCGCGAATCGCTTCCCGCCCGCCGAACTCCTCCGCGAGGGCGATCCGGCTTTTTTCGAGCCGTCGCCCTATTTCGTGGTGCTGATGGTGTTCGGGACGGTCGCGCTTGCGTCGGTCATCCTGCCGCGCCTGCTCGAGCGCCGGCCGCTGAGCAGGGCACCGTACTTGTTCCGCACCTCGGCGCCGCCTGTCCGCCCGTTGTAC
>JBQLZJ010000020.1:0-6061 GCA_052168215.1 Phycisphaerales bacterium | reverse complement strand
AAGGATGGCCCGAAGTACTTCCGGGCGTGCGAGCAGTGCGGAATCGAGGAGCGGATCTGGACGGAGTCGACTTGAGAGCGTGACCAGATCCGCAGCATCGAGAGATGCTCACGTCAAAGCGTCATCGTCAGACAAGACAAGCGACAGCATCGATCCAAGAACATGGCGTTCTGCCGGCGGAAGCTGGCTGATCACACGGGCGATTTCGACCAGCTTTTCTAGCCGATCCGGCTGTGCGTCGCGTTCGCTGACAGATCCACTTACGCGCTCGTCGACATTCCCGCTTCTGATCGCGTCAGTGCGGATTTCAGTCGGGCTCTTAACCGAGCATTGCACTGTATCGCTTAGCATTGCGCGGTTGTGCACATCTTTGCACACAACCTCGGTTTAACCCGTGGCTTCCGGCTGTACCCGCTGATCTGGAATCAGCGTGCTTGATCTGATATCCATCCGCTCGTTTCGACGTCAAGAGGCCACTGCTTCCGCACGCTGTCCAAGGGCAATCTGGAGGCGCTAAAGCTACGTCTTCTTGTCTTCCTACTTCTCGTGCGGCTTCACCGTACGTGGCTCGGGGTAAGCAGATTACAGAAGGCGATGCTTACTTGTCCTCACTAGTGGATGAGGCTCGGTCAAGCCTTACGCCAAGGCGACAACCTGCGACGAACGGCATCAGTGGCCTACAGGTTCGACGATCGCAATGGTGCTGCTTGCGTCCCACGTAATCTGGAGGCGGCCTTGAAGGTGCTCTGAGTATCCTCCATACTCATGAAGCGGCCCGATCACTCTGACACGCCGGCCAAGCAGATCTCCGAGACGTGTGTTGTTGATCTGGGCCTGAACCTGCTCGGAGAACTGTTCGCGAATGAAGACAAGCACACCCGTGTATTCGTCGTCGAGATGCAGGGTGAAGTGTCCACCCGTACGCGTGGGCACCACCCGCACAATGGTTCCTTCGAGCTCAACAACGGCGCCCAAGTTCTCGCGGAGTTTGCCTTCGAAGTCGGCCTGCGTGGCGGACCGGTCGATCGGCGACCAGAGCATGTCGTGCAGCGTACTTCGGCGAACTCGATTCAGTGCTTCATCTGGCGTGAGGCTCTCAGAAACCCGGAAGTCCTTGAGCCGGCCCGATACGCCGACCTGCGGGTGAAGAACCCCCGTCCCGTTCGACGAGATCATTACGCTGGATGAGCGACCTCGGCCCCGCTGAAGCACGCCCACAATCGCCGCATCGGGTGCCCGAGCGAGGACAAGGTTCTGCTCAGTCCTCGCGGAGGTCGGATAGTCCGTCGCGACAAAAACATCGTCGTTCGGGGACCAGGCCGCTGGGACGAGGCGCGTTTCGACGCTAGTAATCGGATCGCCCGTCGTGGCGTCAAACACAAAGATCTCATCATCGAGAGTCTTGATGGCGATTCTTCCAGCGAAGTTCCCGCACGCGACGGCGTGAACCTTGCTTGGCAGCTCGAATGTCCGTACGACGCGGCCAGTCTTGAGGTCCCGTACGCGACAGGACAAGTCGTCGTCGGGAACATCAAGAAAGAGATCATGGCCACGGACCATCGTGATGTCGTTCCCGGCGGTAGGGCCCTCTGGCCAGTTTGCTTCCGGCTTGCCGCTTGAGGTGCGGTAGAGAATTGCGGTATCGGTCTTGGCGTCAGAACCCGTGCGCGACAAGAGCAGTGAGCCGTCCACAGAAAACTCAAGAAGTCCACCGCCCGCTTGTGAAAGGACTCCTCGCGCGTCTCGATCCTGCTCCGCGATGCGGGTTGGCTCGGCGGGGTCATCTGCGCCACGCCCGACATCGCGATAGATGAGGATACGGTGATTAATTGGCGGCGAGGCGTACCGCGAGATGTTCGGCATGTCCACAACACGAACGGCGTGGGTCCGACCGTCGGGCGACACGCCGTATCCCAGGATCGTCGCATGTCGTCCGGGCTCGGGGTCATCGAGCCGCAGTCTGGCGAATACGACGCCGGGATGTGCAGGATCGGAGATGTCAAGCACCTCGGCAATGCGCCCGTTGCTCTGAACCTCGAAGAGTGCGTCGTGTGTGTACACCGGCCGTGCGCCTTCGACATAGTCGAAACCCCAGTGCATCGTGCGAGCGAAGACGGCCACGCCGACTCCGTCTGAGAACGCGAGATAACGACCATCTGCAGAGGTGCAGGGAGCTCGCGGTTCGAGATCGGAGTCGAGAAGGAGAGAGTCGAAGCGAGCGACGCGGACGCGAGCGCGGACATCGCGGGTAGCGTTCTGATCGACCCGAGCTACGCCCCGCTCACCGATGTACACGATCTCGGTTCCCGTGACGCTCGCAAGAGATCCGCTCCCGATGTTCTCCTTGGGTATGTCGGCGAGTACCCGATCCTTCACGAGGGACCGATCGTCTTGCAGCTGGTACCGCGTGATGGCGTAGCCCGTCGTATACAGCTCGTTGGCTACGCCGATCAGCGAACCGTCGCCATCGAAGGCGTACTGGTTCATCCACAGGTCTGGGACAATCGTCACTTGGCCCGCATCGGGCTCCCACAGCACCCGGTCGTCGGAGAGTCCCATGGTGCTGAACATGACATTGGTGTCGTCGAGCGTGATCGCGATGGAATGAAGCCTATAGCTTTCGCGTCGTGTCGCCTCGGCGGGCCAGGCAAGGCTACCAATCGCGACGAGGTCGGTCGAGAGAATGTGGGCGTACGAATCGCGGGTCGTGATCGCGATTCGGTTACGCCCGACCGCAGCCGCGTCGATCGACACGTCGGTGTCCCAGGTGGCGACGACACGCGGACCCGTGATATCAATGATCTGGAGCGATCTCTCCTGTACCAGAAGAACAAGGTCATTGCGAGCAAGAAACGGGAGTATCCGTCGCGTGCCCGGCCGAATCGCAACTTCTCCTGACTGCTTCGCTCGCAGCAAGTCAAAGATCCGGAGCGTATCGAGTCGTGCGACAGCGAGCGTGCTCTCGGGCACGAGCGCCATCGCATCGACCGCTCCGATGTCCGGAAGCGTGGCCATGAGTCTCCATTGCTCCGTGCTCTGTTCGGCGAGGAGATCGATCTGCATGCCGGCCGTCCATGTCGGATCAATCTTGTGGGCAGCGCTCGCGTGGTCGAAGGACGTCGCGAGGAGTCCGTGCTGTTGGTCGAGCAGGCTCTGGCTGATGTGTGAGTCGTGCGTTGCCTTTCGCGTCTGTTCCGCAAGCGCATCGCGTTCATCACGTAGCTGTTCGGCGAGTTGGATGCCGAAGCCAACCGCGTACTCCAGTGGATCAGTTGTGTGTGGCTGCCCGGTATCCGCTGAGATGCCCGGCCTGATTGGTCCGACGGGCTGACCCATCAGCAGTGTCATCATCTCGCCGACGCCGCGTTCGGCCCGCTGCTGCTGGCTGCGAAGCACTTCATTCGCGTTGGATGCCTCTTGCCATCCCCATGCTGTGCCCATGATGCCGATGAGCAAGGCTCCCGCCACCGCACTGACCGCGAGCACCGCGCCCCGGTTGCGCCTGACAAACTTCCTGGCTCGATACATGCGGCTCGGCGGGGCTGCCAGCACAGGCTCACCTCTGAGGTGTCGGCCGACATCTTCGGCGAACTGGGCAGGGGTGTCGTACCGGCGTGCACGTTCCTTTTCCAGCGCTTTCATCACCACCCAGTCCAGCTCACCCCGGACGGCGGTGCTCAGTCGTGTTGGCTCGATGCCCCGCGCGGCCGCGGTGCTTGCGAGGGCGCGAAGGTCTCGGCTGAGACGCAGGCTGGGTGCCGGGGGCTCCTCCTCTCGGATAATGCGCTGCATCTCGCCCCAGGCGGCGGAGCGGAGTCGCTTGGCGTCGAAGGGCGTGGCGCCCGTCAGTAGCTCGTAGAGCAGCACGCCGAGGGCGTAGACATCGGTTCGGGTGTCGATGTCGGGCGAGCCGTCGGCCTGTTCCGGGCTCATGTACTCGGGTGTGCCGATGAGCTGGCGGTGCTCGGTGAAGAGCGTCTTGTCAGTGAGGGGCGAGGCGGTTGCCTTGGCGATGCCGAAGTCGATGACCTTGGCGAAGGGCTTGCCGTCGACCATGCTCACGAGCACATTGGCCGGTTTGAGGTCGCGGTGGATGACGCCCTTGGTGTGGGCGTGCTGCACGGCCGAGCAGACCTGCCCGAAGAGCGCGAGCCGGGCGGGGATGGCGAGCTTGTAGGCGTCCGCGAACTTCGTGATCGCGTCGCCGACGACATACTCCATCACAAAGTACGGCCGGCCCGAGTCCGTGGCACCCGCGTCGAATACACGGGCGATGTGGGGATGGTCCATAAGGGCCAAGGCCTGCCGTTCGGCCTCGAAACGGGCGATCACCTGCTTGGTGTCCATTCCCAGCTTGATGATCTTGAGGGCGACGCGGCGTCGGACGGGCCCGTGCTGCTCTGCAAGGAAGACCGAGCCGAACCCACCTTCACCGATCGCCTGAAGCAGCTTGTAGGGTCCGACCTGTGCGCCGGCCGATTCGGCCGCGCTCCCCGGGTCCATCGACGCGGTCGGGCTGTCCATGAACCCGTCGGCATCGGCAGCAGCCCGGGCGTCGAGCAGTGCGATCACTGCGTCTCTCAGCTCGCGGTCCCCGCGGACGAGGCGATCGATCTCAACCTGCACGGCTGACGCGTCGAGAGTCGAGACTTCAAGGAAGATCTCGCGGGCGCGTTTGGTCTTGTCATGCATCATGGCTTGCCTCGCTTTGCTGCCCGGTCAGGAAGCCGTGGAGCTTCGCTCGGGCCAGCGACCAGAGCCTTGCTGCGGTCCGTGGGGAAATGCCCATGGCCATCGCGGTCTGCTCCACGCTGAGGCCCGCGAAGAACCGCAGCCGAACGACGGCGGCGGCCTCCGAGTCCTCGCCTTCCAAGCGAGACAGAGCCTCGTCGACTGCCAAAATGGTCCCGGGATCGCGTTGGACAAGCGTGGCGATGTCACCGATCCCCTGCACATCGGCTTCCCTTGCCTTCCGGGCCCCTTTGGAACGGGCATGGTCGATCAGTATCCGGCGCATGGCCTGGGCGGCGGCGGCGTAGTAGTGCCCCCGGTTCGCCCACGGCACTTCCCGGGGGCCGGCAATTCGGGCGTAGGCCTCGTGCACGAGGGCGGTCGGCTGGAGGGTGTGTCCCGGCCCCTCTGCCCGAAGCTGGGCTGCCGCGGCGTGCCGTAGCTGCTCGTACACCAGCGGCATCAGGCCCTCCGCCGCCTCACCCGCGGGTGCGTTGAGAAGCTGGGTGATCTGTGCCTCGGGATCGGTCATTCCAAGATCCTATCTGTGGCTTTCGAATCCAAGCGGAGCTCGTGCACAACCCCTGCCAAGCAATGTGGCAGTCCGGGTGGATCAGTCTCGCTTGGTTGTGGAACGGGTCCGGCATTCGGGTCCGAAGGAGCTCAGCGATGAAACGAGTTGCGAGAGTCGCGTGGATGATGGCGACGGTGAACGCTGCTGCCGCGACATTGGGTCTGTCCCTATTGGGGTTTCTCCTGCACCCGGCAACTGAAGGCATGACCAACACTCGAATTGAGGCCGAGCGATGGCTGCTGCTCGACGCCGCACGTGGGCTGCCTTGGTGGCTTGGGTGGGTGCCGGCGATGCGTCACGAAGCCATCTCGACGGAGTGGTACTTGAGGCACCCAGGCCTGACTGGGCAGCACGGCGTGGCCGTTGGGCAGGAGCTACAGCTTGCCCAGCCTCCGAAGCACCTCAATGACAATCTCGGCGACTCCAGCGGGATCTGAAGGTAACTCCCGCGGCCGAAGGGCCTTGTCAGAGACAGCCTCGTTAGCCTTCAGATCGGTGGTGCCGATGCCTACAGATCCACTTACGCGCTCCTCAGAATCGGCCTTCTCGGCATCACCAGGGCCGATTTCCGGGCGACTCTTAAGCGCAGTTCGCATACCATCGCGCATCATCGCGCGTAAGTGCATCGACTCGCATTCAAACTAGGCCGGGTACCCGACTTGCGAGCATTGCCGCTGATCGAGAATCAGACGCATCACGCGGATTCGATCCACACGGCCGCGACGGTCAGGTCGTCGGCGAGCGGGCCCGCCGCGT
>JBQLZJ010000019.1:0-6556 GCA_052168215.1 Phycisphaerales bacterium | reverse complement strand
GTCCGCGCGCTGGCCGAGGAGGCGCCCGGAGGGGCGTTGGCGCCCGTGCTGGGCGAGTACTGGCCCGCGTACCGCAAGTGGATCGGCCGCGCGATGGAAGATCCGCACACGGACGCGGCGCGCGGCGACGCGATGCTCCGCGCGCACATGCCCGAAATCGTGCCGATCTACGAGGCGTTCCGCGGCATGGCCGGGGGGGACGCGCACGCGGCGAAGTTCTTCAGTCTGTGGAAGCCGCCGCCGGTGGTGCGCGGGTGCTCGCAGGCGATCTGGACGGACGGCGCGGCGTCGGCGCTGATTCGCAACTACGACCACGCGCCGCACCTGAGCGACGGGATCGTGCTGTGGAGCGGGTGGGGGGGCGTGCGCACGGTGTGCGTGACGGACTGCCTGTGGGGCGCGCTCGACGGGGTGAACGAGCACGGGCTGTGCGTGGCCCTCGCGTTCGGCGGGAGACAGGTGGTCGGGGAGGGCTTCGCGGCTTCGCTGGTCGTGCGGTACCTGCTGCAGACGTGCGTCACGGTGCGCGAGGCGGCGCGGGCGCTGTCGCGCGTGCCGGTGTTCATGGCGTACACGTTCGTGCTGCTCGACGCGCACGGCGAGTTTGTGACGGCGTACGCCGCGCCGGACCGGCCGACGGCGTTTGAGCCGGCGCGGGCGACGGCGAATCACCAGCAGCGCGTGGAGTGGCCGGAGTACTGCCGGTTCGTGGAGTCGGTGCGCCGCGTCGACGCGATCGGGACGGCGCTCGCCGAGCGCGGCGTCACCCGCGATGAGGTGATCGGGCGTTTCCGGCGCCCGCCGATCCGGCGGTACGACTTCGAGCGCGGTTCGGGGACGATCTACACCGCGGCGTACGACCCGAAGGCGCGGGCTCTGGAGATGCTCTGGCCCGAGGAGCGGCGGTCGTACTCGGTCGACGCGTTCGAGGCCGAGGAGTTCGAGGTCGCGCTGCCGCGGGAGTGAACGGGTCAGTCCGCTTCGGGGTCGTCCGGCGCTTTGCCCAGTTGCAGCGGGTGCTTGAACGTGAGCGTGCGGTAGGGGAAGGGGATCTCGATGCCGGCGCTGTCGAGCGCGGTCTTGACGGCCTCGACCACCTCGTCGCGCGAGCGACGGCGATCGAGCGGTGTGGAGCCGGTCCACCAGGTGACCTCGAAGAGGATCGAACTGTCGGCGAACTCCTTGGCGAATATCTCGATGGGCTTTTCGGTGGAGACGGTCTGGCAGGATTCGACGGCCTTGTAGATGACTTCGCGGGCGGGCGCGACCGGCTCGCCGTAGGCGATGCCGCAGTCGACGGTGATGCGGCGGAGTTTCCACGAGGTGAGGACGTCGACGGGGTTCTTGTAGAGGTTGGCGTTGGGGACGATCACGAGGGCGCCCTCGGTGGTGCGCAGAAGGGTGTTGCGCACGGTGATGTCCTCGACCTTGCCCAAGAGGCCTTCGCATTCGATGAAGTCGCCGACCTCGAAGGGGAAGCGCCAGAGGATGAGGATGCCGGCGAAGAAGTTCTCGAAGATGTCCTTGAAGGCGAGGCCGACGGCGAGGGAGCCGATGCCGAGCGCGGCGAGCGCATCGCCCGGCGATAGGTCGGGGAAGACGACCATCGCGCTCAGCAGGAGGCCGGCGCCCCAGACGGCGATGGAGGCGAAGCGGCTGGTCAGGTCTTTGAGCGAGCGGCGGGTGGAGACCTTGGCCATCGCGCGGCGGACGGAGCGCTTGACGAGCCACGCGACGACGGCGGTCGCGAGGAGGATGAAGATCCCGACGACGATGAAGGGGAGGTGGCCGAGAAACCCGGTCCAGACGTCGTGGAGGGTCTGGGAGAGAACGCTGGAGGCCTCGTCGAAGGAGATGTCCTCGGCGGCGCGATCGGCGACTTCCTGGGCGGCGTCGCGGAGTTCGCCAGAGGCCGCGGTGTCTGGGGCCTGAGCGGTCATGGTGCTACCTTACCAGAGACGGTCGCATCCGATACACTTCGGCAGCGTCCCCCACGGTGAGGGGGACTCCAGGTCACGCGGAGGTATCCACGATGTCGTTCATCCGTTTTGCTTCAAAGGTTCGTCAGTCGACGGCTGCGCGCGTCGCGGTGTTCGCAGGCGTGGCTTCGGTCGTGGCGCTGGCCCCGGCCGTGACCGTCGCGCAGGACCGCGGCGGGAATCCGTCGGACCACGGGTACGCCATCGGGTACGACCTCGGCCGCGAGATCGCGAGCCAACTCGACACCGACGGGGTGCGCATCGACCGCGCGGCCCTCGTGAAGGGGTTCGACGACGCCGTCAACGGTCGCAACGCGACGATGAACAGCGAGGACATGGAGCGGGTGCTGACCGAACTGCACCGGCGCGTCGCGGAACGCGAGGCGCAGGAGCGGTACCAGAACGACCCGGTGTTCCGTGCGCTCGCGGACCGCAACAAGGCGACAGGCGACTCATTCCGGGAGGCGTTCGCGCGTCGCGACGGCGCGCAGACGCTCCCCAGCGGGGTCATCTACTCGATCGTTCGCGACGGGACGGGCGAGCAGGTCGGCGATGCGAAGATGGTCGTGGCGAACTTCGTCGCGATGACCCCCGACGGCCATGAGTTCTCGCGCGGCCGCGGCCAGGAGTTCGCGGTTTCCACGCTGCTGCCCGGCGCACGCGACTTCGTGGGCCGCATGCGCGTTGGCGAGCGCGCGTACGTCGCGATCCCGCCGGAGCGCGCGATGGGGCTTGCCGGTCGTGACGGCGACATCGGGCCGAATGAGACCGTGGTGCTCGACGTTGAGATCGTGGACGTGAAGCGTTGATCGGGAGATCTTCGATGGCTTCTGATCAATCTGATCGTGTGCGGCGCACGATGTTCGTTCTGTGCGCGCTCGGCGTGCTGGTGGTCGCGGCGCCCTTCGCTGTCGCGCTCCAGCAGCGCGTGGTGGGTGGGCAGGCGCTGGACGCGAACCTGCGGGTCGACGGCTCTGGGTTCAACACGGCGCGCACCTCCAACCGCGTGGGCGGGATGCAGAGCAGCCGGTACATGCCTCACTACCGCCAGCAGAACGCCGCGGGGTTGTCGTCGCCCGCGTACCGCGCGGGGCGGAACACCTCCGGCGCCGTGAACTCGCGCGGCGGCGGCGGGGTCACGTTCAGCACCGGCTACGGCACCTTCACCACCGGCGGCGGCGGGCGCGCCGACCCGCTGCGGAACCCGCAGTACAGCGTGCTGCAGACGGGCACGTATGTGCAGCGGGGGAGCATCCCGGGCGGCGGGCGCTCATACGCCATGCCGCGCGGCATGACCACGCCGCGTCCTGCGTACAGCGCGACCCGTATCAGCACGCCGCGGCCGAAGTCCTCAGCCCTGTCCGTGCCGAAGTACAGCGTGGTGCATCGTCGCTGACGACGCACGCAGTCCCATCAGACCGGCGCGTCGACGCTCTCGGCAACGCGCTGCACGAGCGCGGCTGCGGCGTCGGCTTTCCCGCGGAGCGTGAACCCGCTCAGACGCACCCGGTGCGCACAGACCGCGACGACGTTCGCGGAGACGTCCTCGGGGATGCAGTAGTCGCGCCCTTCGAGCAGGGCGGTGGCGCGGGCGGCCTGGGCGAGCGCGAGGGCGCCTCGGGTCGACACGCCGACCTCGATCTCCGGGTGCTCGCGGGTGGCGCCGGCGATGCGCACGATGTAGTCGACGAGGGAGCGTTCGAGTTTGACGTGGTCGACGGCGCGCTGGAGTTCGAGCACTTCGGCGCTGGTCGCGACGGGTTTGAGGTGCTGGATCGCGCCGAGGCGCGACGTCGTGCCGTTGACCGAGCCGTCGCCCACGGCGAGGCCGGGGCGCGCCTCGATGACGTGGGCTTCCTCTTCGGGCGTGGGATAGCCCAGGTGGATGCGCATCAGGAAGCGGTCGAGTTGGCTCTCGGGAAGCGGATAGGCGCCCTCGAACTCCATGGGGTTCTGGGTCGCGATGACCATGAAGGGCTGCTCGAGCGGGATGACGCGGCCTTCGAGCGAGACGCTGGCCTCGTTCATCGCTTCGAGCATGGCCGCCTGTGTGCGCGGCGTGGTGCGGTTGATCTCGTCCGCGAGGACGATGTTGGCGAAGATCGGGCCTCGCTTGAGGTCGAACTCGTTGGTGTCGCGGTTGAAGACCGAGACGCCCAGCACATCGCTGGGGAGCATGTCGGGCGTGAACTGGATGCGCGAGAGGCGGCAGTCCAGCGAGCGGGCCAGAGAGGTCGCGAGCAGGGTTTTCCCTACCCCGGGCACGTCCTCGATCAGCACGTGTCCCCGGGCCAGCAGGCAGACCACCAGGCGGTCCACGGCGGCCGGGTTGCCGAAATACACGCTTCGGATATTCTCGCGGAGTCGATCGAGAACTCGGTGCATTCCTTGCCTTCGCGCGTGTCGCCGACGGAGCGGCGTGGGTGACTGTGGGGGCTTGGGTCGCAAACCATAGTGGAATCACACAACCACGACGAGCCACGAACCCCTCGGGAAGCCCCGTCCGGTGCGCACACGCCGCCGAACGGTTCCGATTTTGTCCGGGATGATCCGCCCACGCGCTCCCAGATCGCCGAGGCCGACCCAGATCAGGCCATCGGGCTGTCGCTCAGCGGCCCCATGCCCTGCATCACCTGCGGCTACGACCTCCAAGGGCTGTCCGTCACCGGGTTGTGCCCGGAGTGCGGCGCCGCGGTCCGCGCGACCATCCTCGCCAAGATCGACCCCCAGGCCGAGGAACTCGCGCCGCTTCTGACGCCCAGACTGACCGCGTACGGGCTCGCGCTGGGCGTTGCCGCGGGGTGTTTCGCGACCGCGATGCTCTGGTTGCCCCGCCTCGCCGACGCGCTGGAGCGGTTCCTCGGGCTCGAGGTCTCCCGGTTTCTCGTCGGCACGCTTTCCGGGTGGGCGACGCTCGGCGCCCTCGCACTGGCGGGGATCTGCTCGCTCGCGCTCGTGCGTCCGCTGAAGTCCACCCCGGCGGGGCAGTCCGCGGTCACCCTCGCGGGCCTGCCGTTCTTCGCCGTGATGCTCTGGACAGCCCACCGCGTGCATTTCGTGATCGATCAGGCCCATCCCGCGCCGTATTTCGTCGCCGATCCCCACGCCTCGCGCATCGGCGCACGCCTGCTCTTCACCGCGTCGGTCATCCTCGCGCTGCTGATGGTCCGCCCCGCGGCCCGGCGCCTCGCGCGCAGGTCCATGGCCATGCGCGCCGGGCGCCTGAACCGCCAGACCGTGCTCGCGATGTGCGGCGCGCTGGTCCTCGCGTCCGCGGGCGACCTCCTGCGGCTGTGCGTGCTCTCCTCGCCGCCCGCCCTGCACGACGCCCTGAACATCGCCGGAACCCTTCTTGTGCTCGTCGGATCCGTGCTGTTCTCGCTCGGCGCCGTCCTCAGCGCCATCGACGCCTTCCGCGTCGCCCGCGTGCTCGCGCGGCCCACGCCCACGCTTCGCTCCGTCACCGCCGGCGCAACCCGTCCCGCGGGCTGACCGCCTGCCACCTTGGCAGGCCCGGCGCGCCCCGGGCGCACCCGGCAGCCGCATCGACGCGCCGACCCCCGCCCATCCCGGCCGCAACGCGGCTCATGCGCCAAAAACTCGCATCCTCCGTGCGCGCGGCTTGGCCCGGGAGTTGCCACAACCCCACTGAGCCCACCGCTCCGCGGCGCGGTCGCCCTTTGCCGGCCCGCCCCGTCTTCATCCCCGAACCCACCCCTGCCCGAGTCCTCGGAGAGATCAGCCCATGGCCGTCAAGGAACTCGCGTTCGACGTCGATGCCCGTCAGTCCCTGCTCGCCGGCGTCGAGAAGGTCGCCAAGGCCGTCAAGTCCACCCTCGGCCCCCGCGGCCGCAACGCCGTCATCGACAAGTCCTGGGGCGGCCCCACCGTCACCAAGGACGGCGTGACCGTCGCCGAGGAGATCGAGCTCCGCGACTCCGCCGAGAACATGGGCGCCCTCCTCGTCAAGCAGGCCGCCTCCAAGACCTCCGACGACGCGGGCGACGGCACTACCACCGCCACCGTCCTCGCCGAGGCGCTCTTCAAAGAGGGCCTCCGCTTTTCCGCGTCGGGCGTCAACGTCAACCTGCTCGTCAAGGGCATGAAGGACGCCGTCAACCTCGTCTCCGACGCGATCGCCAAGCAGGCCGCCCCCGTCAAGGGCAAGGGCGACATCCAGGCCGTCGCCACCATCTCCGCCAACAACGACGCCGAGATCGGCAAGATCATGGCCGACGCCTTCGACAAGGTGGGCAAGGACGGCGTCATCACCGTCGAAGAGGGCAAGTCGCTCGACACCACCGTCGACGTCGTCGAGGGCATGCAGTTCGACCGCGGCTACCTCAGCGCCAACTTCGTCACCAACGTCGACGAGATGGCCGTCGAACTCGACAAGTGCCTCGTCCTCATCCACGAGGACAAGATCGACAACATCCAGAAACTCGTCCCGCTCCTCGAGAAGGTGATGGACGCCAAGAAGCCGCTCCTCATCATCGCCGAGGACATCACGGGCGAGGCGCTCTCCACCCTCGTCATCAACAAACTCCGCGGCACGCTGCAGGTTTGCGCCGTGAAGG
>JBQLZJ010000018.1:0-7018 GCA_052168215.1 Phycisphaerales bacterium | reverse complement strand
GGGATCAGAACTTGATCTTGTCGGTGCCCATGGCGCCGTGGTCGTCCATGCCGCCGCGGGTGGGGTAGTCGGACGGGCGTTCGCGCTTCGCGCCGCCGCCGGAGGACGCGCCGCCGGCCGGGGCTTCCTCGACGCCGCTGGAGTCGCCCCACTGGGCGCGCTTGAGCGAGAGGCCGATCTTGCGGTCGCTGATGTCGACGCGGAGGATCTTGACGTCGATCTCCTGTCCGGGCTTGACCACGTCGAGGGGGTTCTCGACCTTGTGGTCGGCCAGTTCGGAGATGTGGAGCAGGCCTTCGAGATCGTCCTCGAGTTCGACGAAGACGCCGAAGTTGGTGATCTTGGTGACCTTGCCGCGCACGACCATGCCGGGCTGGTAGGCGCCGGGGATGGCCTCGAGCCAGGGGTCCTCGTGGAGCTGCTTGTGGCCCAGCGAGATGCGCTGGCGTTCCTGGTCGACCTCGAGGATGACGCAGGTGATGGTGTCGCCCTTCTTGAGCAACTCGTTGGGGTGGGCGACCTTCTTGGTCCACGAAAGGTCGGAGACGTGGAGGAGGCCGTCGATGCCGGGCTCGATCTCGACAAAGGCGCCGTAGTTGGCGAGGTTGCGGACGGACCCCTCGATGACGGTGCCGACGGGGTACTTCTCGGCGACGAGTTCCCAGGGGTTGACCTCGGTCTGCTTCATGCCGAGGGAGATTTCCTGCTTGTCCTTGTTGATGTCGAGGACGACGACTTCCACGGGATCGCCGGGCTTGACGAGTTCGGAGGGGTGGTTGATGCGGCGGGTCCAGGACATCTCGGAGATGTGGACGAGGCCCTCGATGCCGTCTTCGAGGCGGACGAAGGCGCCGTAGGAGACGATGTTGACCACCTCGCCGTTGACGCGTGCGCCGACGGGGTACTTCTTCTCGATCTCCTCCCAGGGGGAGGCCTCTTTCTGCTTGAGGCCGAGGGCGATCTTCTCGCGCTCGTGATCGATGTTGAGGACCTTGACCTCGATCTTGTCGTTGATGCGGACAATCTCGGAGGGGTGGTTGACGCGGCCCCAGGACATGTCGGTGATGTGGAGGAGGCCGTCGATGCCGCCGAGGTCGACGAACGCGCCGAAGTCGGCGATGTTCTTGACGGTGCCGGTGACGATGTCGCCCTCGGTGAGTGTGCCGAGGAGGCGCTTCTTGGCGGTCTCGCGCTCGGTCTCGATGAGTTTGCGGCGGGAGATGACGATGTTGCGCCGCTCTTCGTCGATCTTGAGGATCTCGGCGCG
This sequence comes from Phycisphaerales bacterium, assembly GCA_052168215.1. Lineage (GTDB taxonomy): Bacteria > Planctomycetota > Phycisphaerae > Phycisphaerales > UBA1924 > JANQQZ01. The sequence continues at coordinate 5,751 of JBQLZJ010000018.1, read as the reverse complement.
GACGTCGCGGCCGATGTAGTCGGCGATGTCGTGGGGTCGGCGGATGTCGACCTGCGACGCGGGGAGGAAGGCGGGCACGCCGATGTCGACGAGCAGGCCGCCCTTGATCTTGCGCATCACGCGGCCTTCGACGATGTCACCCTCTTTGGTGGTCTCGAGGAGGCGCTGCCAGTTGATGATGCGGTCGGCCTTGCGCTTGGAGACCTGCACCAGGCCGCCGTCGCCCTCGAGGGATTCGAGGAGAACCTTGACGGTGTCGCCGGGCTTGACGTCGGTGCCTTCGAACTCTTCCTTGGGGATGAGCCCTTCGGACTTGAGGCCGAGGTCGACGACGACGTCGTCGCCGGCGAAGCCGATGACCTTGGCGTCGAGGATGTTGCCGGTGGTGAGGTCCTGCATGCTCTCGTCGAGCAGCGAGTCCATGTTGCCGTCGGCCATGTCTTTGCCGAAGGCGGATTCGAGCAGCGCGAGGGCGTCGTCGTCGGCCACGCCGAGCGACTTGATCAGCGATTCATCGATCATGTTGTGGTGGTGTCCTTTCGCCCGCGTCGGCCTCTCCCAGACGCTGACCGCGGGCCCCGTTTGTGAACGGCCGGGACGCCGTACCCCTCTGGGGCGGTGGAATGCTCTCCGCGTGGGCGGCGCGACCGTCGCGCCGCTTCAGGACCAGCGGGTCGGAGATCGTAGCGGGGGGACCCCGCAGGACAAACGAAGAAATCGCCCATTTGGGGCGGTTTCACGGGGTCCTGACGGCCCCTCCCGCCCGTGGGAGGGGTACACGGAGGGACTTCTTAGGGATGTTCGCCGAGCAGGATCCGCCGGTGGGGGACCGCGAGGGGGGGATCGCCCGCGAGGAGCGACTCACGCGACGCGGGCCGCAGCGACGCCCCGGGCGCCGCCGCGCCGCCGAACTCGTACACCGCGAAGCGCACCGTCCGGCTGCTCGTGACGCGCGTGAACGACTCGGTGCGCGTGAGGTCGCGCGCACGGATCGCGCGCTGCGCGACGCCCAGCCGCCGCGCCAGGAACGCGCGCGCCTCGGCGGGCGACGCCTCCTGGTTTGATTCCAGCGTCGGCGCCTGCCACAGCCCCGCCCACAGCCCCTTCGCGGCGCGCTGTTCCACGTGGAACACCTCGCCATCCGCGTCCGTTGTGCGCACGATCACGGCGGTGTGATGCACGACCGGCTTCTCGGCCTTCGCTGCGCGTGCGGGGATGCGGTCCTGCGTGCCGCGTTCGAACGCGGCGCACTGCGCACGCAAGGGACAGTTCTCGCACCTGGGATTCCGGGGGCTGCACACCAGCGCGCCGAGTTCCATCAGCCCCTCGTTGAACGCGCCCGGCGACGCGGCCGCGTTGACCAGCGACTCCGCGCGTTCCCACGCGAACTTCTGCGCCTTCGGGTCGGCGATCGCGAGTTTCTTCCCGTGGACGCGCAGCAGCACGCGCGCGACGTTCGCGTCGACGATCGGCGCGCGTTCCTCGAAACACACGCTGGCGATTGCGCCCGCGGTATACCGCCCGACCCCCGGCAGCCCGCGCAGCGCATCGACCTCCCGCGGCGCCTGCCCGCCGTGCGCACCCACGACCGCCTTCGCCGCGGCGTGCAGGTTCCGCGCCCGCCGGTAGTACCCCAGCCCCGTCCACTCCGCGAGGACCTCGTCCTCCCGCGCGGCGGCGAGCGCCTCGAACGTCGGGAACCGCTCGATGAACCGCGCGAACCGCTCCGCCACGCGCGCGGCCTGCGTCTGCTGGAGCATCACCTCGCTCACCAGCGCGTAGTACGGCGAGCGCGACCCCTTCACTTCGACGCGCCACGGCAGATCACGCCGGTGCTCGGCGAACCAAGACTCGACCGCGCGCGCGAACGCCCGGTCGTCGCTCACGGGGCCTTCCTCAGCGCCCGCTTCACCGAACGCTTGATCGCAGGCCACTGCGCGTCCGGCGCCTTGCCGATGGTGACAAAGTCGTGGAGCATGAGCAGGTTGGTCACCCCGTCAACGGCGAACAACGCGCGAGCGACCTCGTCATCGCCCGTTTCGTTCGCCGCCCGGTACGCGCGCGGCAGCGCGGCGATCGGGTGATCGAGTACGCACTTCAGCGCATTGGGATTGGGCGTCTCCTCGAACGCCACGACTTTCCAAGGCATGCGGAGAGTCTATCGCGGGATCCGGCTGGCCTGGAAGGTCATGAACTCGTTCATGACCTCGGGGTCGAGGGCGAGCCAGCTCACATCAAAGCGATAGCGATTCGCACCTTCCCGATCGACGAGTTGGGCGCCGAAGATACGGGTGGCGCCGCTTGTTGAGTGCACGTACAGCCAAAGCTCTCGCTCTTCGCCGCGCGGAGCGTATCGAGAGATGTAATACTCACTGCCATTCTCGGCTTGCGCTCTCCAGATATTCTTTTCTTTGACGTTGTAGCCTTCAAACTGATCAGTGGTATTGAGTCGCCCAGTTCGCAGGTCGGCTTCCATACGATCAAAGTAATAAGCCCCTCCATCCAGCCTCGAGAGCCAAACCAAGCCGAGCGCTATCAGTGTGGCGGTAATGAACCCCAATCCAAATGAGCAGAGCCGCTGAATCATGTGCACCTCACTCTTGCTCTACGTTCAACATGTCTATTGTGGTTCCCAACTCCTCCTCACTCTCCCGCGCCCATCGAGAACCCGAACACCTGCGACGCCAGCATCGTGAACAGCGTGACGAGCACGATCGCGATGAGGTTCAGCCAGAACCCCGCCTTCACCATCTGGCCGATGCGCACGTGCCCGCTGCCGTAGACGATCGCGTTGGGCGGGGTCGCAACGGGCATCATGAACGCGCAACTCGCCGCGATGGCCGCCGGGATGCACAGCAGCATCGGGTCGAGGCCAAGACCCGCCGCCACGCCCCCGAGGATGGGCAGGAACGTCGCCGCAGTCGCGGTGTTGCTCGTGAGTTCGGTCAGGAAGATCACCACCGCGCACACCGCCGCGACGAGCAGGATCGGCGGCACGCCTTCCAAGGCGCCCATCCGCGAGCCCAGGAACGCGTCGAGCCCGCTCGACTTCACCGCCGCCGCGAGCGACAGCCCGCCGCCGAACAGCAGAAGCACCCCCCAGGGCAGTTTCACCGCCGTCTCCCAGTTGAGCGCGAAGACGCCCTTCCGCGCGTTCACGGGGATCGCGAAGAGCGCGATGCCCGCGGCGATCGCGATCACCTCGTCGGTGATCATCCGGATCGGCGGGAACACGCCCACGAACCACTCCCAGTCCGCCAGGAACGAGCGGCTCATCCACGCCAGCGCGGTGCACAGGAACACCACGAACACCGTCCGCTCCGCGCGCGAGACTTTGCCGAGTTTCTTCAGTTCTCCGCGGATCACGCCGCGCCCGCCCGGGATCTCCTTGAGCCGCACCGGGTAGATGACGAAGACCAGCATCGCCCAGGTGATCGCGAGGAACACCGCCGCGAAGGGCACGCCCAGCAGCATCCACTCGCCGAAGCCGATCGGGTTGTCGTACGAATCCGCGAGGAACTGCGCCAGGAACGCGTTGGGCGGCGTGCCGATGAGCGTGCCGATGCCCCCGATGCTGGCGCCGTACGCCAGCCCGAGCATCAGCGCCGTCGCGAAGTTGCCGATGCCGTGCTCCGCCGCCCGATCGGTGATCGCGCCGTCGCTGTCGCCTTCCCCGTTGCCGTTCTGATCCTTCGCGTCGCGCACGCGTTCGATCGCCAGCGTGATGACCGTCACCCCGATAGGCAGCATCATCACCGCCGTCGCGGTGTTGCTGATCCACATGCTCAGCGTCGCGGACGTCAGCATGAACCCCGCGACCAGGGCGCGCGGCTTCGTCCCGACCACCAGCAGCGCCATCAGCGCGATCCGCCGGTGCAGGTTCCACCGCTCCATCGCCAGCGCCAGGAGGAACCCGCCCATGAACAGGAAGATCACCGGCGACGCGAACGGCTCCGCGGCGTCTCCCACCGTCGACACGTGCAGCACCGGGAAGAGCACCAGCGGCAGCAGGGCGGTCGCCGCGAGGGGCATCGCCTCGGTCATCCACAGCATCGCCATGAGCACGCCGATCGCCGCGACTCGACGGCCGGTCTCCGACAGGTCGCCTTCCGCCTCGCCGACGGAACCGCCCAGCAGCAGGTAGACCGCCACCGCCAGAATCGGCGCGCCGATCCGCCCGACCCACTGGGCCGCGCCCGATCCCTGCGGGTTCTCGACGGACGCGTCGGAGGTGCTGTTCGCGGCCATCGGGGTGTTGTACCGCGCCGCCGGACGGTTGTTGGGCGGGGCGGCATTCCCGAGCCGATATACTCGCGGAGACGGTGCGCGCCGGCGTGGCGCGCCGCTTGCTGAACGCTCTCACCGCGAGACCCCGCGTGGCCGTGCTCGAATGGCTCAACCAGTTGTGGAGTCGCGCCCAGGGCTACCCGCTCTGGCAGATCGCGATCGAACTCCTGGTCATCGCCACGGTCGTCTACTTCGTCTGGTCGTTCGTCCGGGGGACGCGCGCCGCGGGCGCCCTCCGCGCCCTCATCATCCTCGTCGTCATCGCGACCGTCGTCCTCCGTCTCATCACGCGCAACGACGCCTTCCCCCGCCTCGCCCTCCTCTACAACCAGTTCCTCGGGTTCTCCGCGATCGCGCTCGTCGTGATCTTCGCGCCCGAACTCCGCCGCGCCCTCATGCGCATCGGCGAACTCCCCGCCACCCGCTCGCTGTTCGGCGGCGTGCAGTCCCAGCGCGACGTTGACGAGATGATCGCCGCGGTCTGCGGCGCCGCGCGCCTCCTCAGCAAGAGCAAGTTTGGCGGCATCATCGCCATCGAACGCCAGACCGGCCTCCGCGACTTCATCGAGGGCGGCCGCCGCCTCGACGCCGACGTCTCCCAGGACCTCCTCCTCGCGATCTTCTGGCCCAACAACCCGCTTCACGACATGGGCGTGGTCATGCGCGGCAAGAAGATCATCGCCGCCGGCGTGCAGTTCCCCCTCGCCGACCCCAACGAGATCAGCGACCCGAACCTCGGCACGCGCCACCGCGCCGCCGTCGGGCTCTCGCGCGTCTCCGACGCCCTCGTCGTCGTCGTCAGCGAGGAAACCGGCGCCATCAGTCTGGGCGAGGGGGGCCGCCTCCGCCGCTGGCTCTCCGTCGAGACGCTCGAGCAGGAACTCCGCAAGGGGCTCAAGGCGATCGTCTCGGTCGAGTCGAACGAACTGCACTACGGCGAGGAAGACGCCTCCCCCGACGCGCCCACCGTCATCGAGCAGGAACGCGCCGACAAGGCGGAATCCGCCACCCAGGGAGGGCGCTGACCCATGGTCGACCGCGTGCGCAGCGTCCTGCTCCTCGTGCTCGTCACCCTGCTCGTGTGGATCTACGCCGAGGCCGAGTCGCTCACCCGCTCGCAGCAGGAAGTCCGCGTCTCGTTCGTCAGTGGGGCCGACGACGTCACCTCGCGTGTCGTCAACGACGACTGGCGCGGCGTCGCGCGCGTGCGCTTCGAGGGGTCGGCGGCCGCGCTCCAGCGCACCCCGCCGCGCGTCGAACTCCGGCTCGGCGCCGGCAACGTGCCCGACGAGGAAGGCGAGTTCACCATCGACCTCGCCGAGGCCCTCCGCGCCGACACCGAACTCCAGCGCGCCGGCGTGAACGTGCTCGCCGTCGAGCCGCCCACCGTCCGTCTCCGCGTCGACGCCCTGCGCCGCTTCGAGAACGTCCCGGTCCGCGCCGCGCTCGACGGCATCGACCTCG
>JBQLZJ010000017.1:0-10750 GCA_052168215.1 Phycisphaerales bacterium | reverse complement strand
TCTCGGCGTTGCCGCCCGCGTTGTCGGCGATCGGGCCGTAGGCATCGGTCGCGAGGGTGATGCCCAGCGTGGCGAGCATGCCGACCGCGGCGATGCCGACGCCGTAGAGACCCATGATGAAGGTCTCGCCGCCGCCCGCGAAGGCGAACGCGGCGATGATCGCGACGACGACGGTGATGAGGGCGGCCCAGGTGGACTTCATGCCCTCGGCGATGCCGGCGATGATGACGGTGGCCGGGCCGGTGATGGCCTGCTCGGCGATGCGGCGCGTGGGCTTGTGCTCGTACGAGGTGTAGTACTCGGTGGCGTAGGCGATCACGTTGCCGGCGATCAGGCCCGACACGATGGCGAGCGCGAGGCGCCACCACGTGGTGCCGAGTTGCTCGAGGGCCTCGGCCTGCGTTCCGGAGCCCAGCAGCAGCCAGAGGATGCCGAAGCAGCCGACGCCGATCAGCAGCGACGCGACGTACACGCCGGTGTGGAGGCCCTTGAGGAGTTGCGCGAACGAGGCGTTCTCCTTCGCGCGGACGGTGAACACGCCGACGATCGAGCAGAGGATGCCCAGACCGGCGAGCGCGATGGGCGCGAGGGCGAGCTTCATGCCCAGCGCGATCGACTGCTCCATCATCAGCCCCGCGCCGGTGACGGCGGCGGCGCCGAGCGCCATGGTCGCGAGCATCGAGCCGTAGTACGACTCGTAGAGGTCGGCGCCCATGCCGGCGACGTCGCCGACGTTGTCGCCCACATTGTCCGCGATGGTCGCGGGGTTGCGCGCGTCGTCCTCGGGGATGCCCGCCTCGACCTTGCCGACGAGGTCGGCGCCGACGTCCGCGGCCTTGGTGTAGATGCCACCGCCGACGCGGGCGAAGAGCGCCTGCGTCGAGGCGCCCATGCCGAAGGAGAGCATGACGGTGGTCAGCGCGACGAGGCCCTGGGGCGTGCCGATCTGGATGCCGAAGTTCTCACCGAAGGTGTTGAACACGAAGAACCAGAACGAGACGTCGAGCAGCGCGAAGCCGACGACGACCATGCCCATGACCGCGCCCGAGCGGAACGCGACGGTGAGGCCTTCGTTGAGCGAACTCTTCGCGGCGTTGGCGGTGCGCGCGGAGGCGTTGGTCGCCATCTTCATGCCGAACCAGCCGCACAGACCCGAGAACAGGCCCGCGAGCGGCACGCCGAGCATCGACATCGCGGACTGGAGGTTCAACTGCCAGAGGACAGCGAGGAAGATCACGAGCACCACGAAGACCGCGGCGACGACCTTGTATTGGCGCTTGAGGTAGGCCATCGCGCCGTCGCGGACGGCCTGGGCGATGCGGACCATCTCGGCGTCGCCCTCGGACTTGGTCATGACCGACCGGGAGAAGAGGAAGGCCATGATGAGGGCCGCGATGGCGCCGATGGGGCCGAGCAGGTAGGGCGAGACCGGCGAGAAGACGGCCTGAGCCGCGTCCGCTGGTGCCGCCGCCGGCGCGGCCGTGGCGAGGGTCAGAGCATGAGAGGCAAGGTCAATCACCGTGCGAACTCCTCACGAGTGCCGTGGGTGGGACCGCGGCCTGGGCGGGAATGAACCGGGGAGAGCGCCGGGGCGTCGGTTGGACCGATCGCCCGGGCTCGGCTTCGCCGCGCCGCTGGGTCGAGTGATAGCGATCACAAACCTATCGAGCGAACCGGCCTCCGAAGTGCAAAGAGGCCGCCGCTCACGATGGAAGCGACGCCGCCCGGCTCGTGGGCCGGGCGGTCGCGGATGAGTCGTTTGGTTAGAAGCGCCCGCCGCGGGTGGCGGCGATGCGGTTCGCGCTCTTGCGCTGGGCGCGGCGGCGGCGCTCGGAGGGCTTCTCGAAGTACTGCTTGCGCTTGACGTCCTTCGTCAAGCCCTCTTTCTCGCAGAGTTTCTTGAAGCGGCGCTGGAGTTGCTCCACGGATTCGCCGCTGCGCGCTCGGACGCGGATCGCCATAGCCGTCGTTACCCTTCCCTCGCCCCGCCGGAGACTTCCGCTCGGGGGAGTATGCTTGCACGAACGTCGGACGCGCCCGCGGCGCGAGCCGACAAGAACACCCGGACCGCGTGGGCCGGCGTGGGGGCAAGTATCCCGCCCCAAAGAGGCCCGGACAAGCCGCCGAGCCCACGAATCGGCCCGGCGCCGCCCGATCGGCCCTTCCCGGGAGGCCCCACCGGACCCGTGCTGCTCGTCGACGCCTACAACGCGCTGCATGTCACCGGGGTGCTCCCGCCGCATCTGGCGGGCCTCGACGGCCCGGCTCTGGCCGAACTGGTCGCCCGCTCGCGGTGGGGCGCCTCCGCTGGCGGGGCCGTCCTCGTGTGCGACGGCGTGAAGCCGCGCGGCTGGCCGACCCGCGTCGAGGGCGTCGAATTGCGGTTCGCCGGCCCGGGACGCGACGCCGACACGCTCATCGAGCGCCTCATCGCGGATTCGCCAGATCCCCGGCGGCTGACCGTGGTCTCATCCGACCAGCGGGTCCGAAAGGCCGCGAGGCGTCGCAAGTGCGTGTCCCTGACCAGCCCGGAGTTCCTGCGCCGGCTCGTCGGCGAGGTCGAATCGCCCCGGGTTCGAGGCGGCAGCCCCGCCGCCGGGAAGCCGGACGTCCCGCTCGATCCCTTCGCCCTCAGGCGCTGGCTCGACGAATTCGGGATCGGCCCCGAGGAGATCAAACGGATCGCCGGGGAGGCGAGGACGGCGCGTTCCACCCATGCCCGGCCGCCGGAAGCGGGCGAGGCACACTCGAAGGAAACCAGTCAGGTGAAGACGCGTCCGCCCGCGGCGTCGACATCGTCCGGATCGGATCTGACCGACGCGGACATGCGATCCATGCTCGCGGAGGCCATCAAGATGTGGTCCCAGGCGGACATTCCGGCCGATCTCGACCTGACCGCATGGCTCGACACGCTCATCAACCCGCCCGACCGCGACGCCTTGGGGGACCGCTCGCCGCGCTCGCGCTGACGGCCGCCACGCTCACCGCGTGCGCGACCAAGCCCGTCACCGGCGGCCGGTACGTCGAATACCCGGCACGGCTCGACCTGCGCACGGTGCTGGCCGCGGCGGAGTCGTCCCTGCGGGCCCGGGGGTACGTCATCGAGTCCGCGAGCGCGACCGACGACAAGGGGGAGATCATCGCCCGCCCGCCCACCGAGCAGGACCGGGGCTGGTTCAGCGACGCGCTCTACGTGCGCGCGAAGCGAGATATCGACGGGCCGATCCGCCTGACCGTGGCGCGCTGGCCGCATCAGGAATCGGACGACGTCGCGAACACCGCGCTGCGCAACATCGTCGAAACCCTCGGCATCGAGCCGCTCTGGTACGGCGGCGCACAAACGAACGCGGCGGAGCGCTGAACGCCCCGCCGCGGGTGATGCTGATTCAGGTTGTCGGGGTCGCTCAGCGGTCCGCGAGGGGAACGTACTTGACGGCGTGAGGGCCGACGTACGCCGCTGACGGGCGGATCAGGCGGTTGTTCGCGAGTTGCTCGAGGTTGTGCGCGGCCCAGCCGGAGATGCGGCTCATGGCGAACATCGGGGTGAAGAGGTCGAGTTTCAGGCCGATCGAGTGGTACGTGGTGGCGGAATAGAAATCGACGTTGGGGTAGATGCCCTTCGCGGAGACCGCGTCGTGCATCACGTCCTCGATCTTCTTGCTCATCGTGTACAACTCTTCGTTGCCGGTGTCCTTGGCGAGTTGCTCGGCGAGCGTCTTGAGGTACTTCGCGCGCGGGTCGTAGGCCTTGTACACGCGGTGCCCGAAACCCATGATCTTCTTCTTGTTCTCGAGCGCGTCCTTCATGAACGGCTCGACCTTGTCGAGCGAGCCGATCTCGCGGAGCATGATCATCACGCCCTCGTTGGCGCCGCCGTGGAGCGGGCCGCGCAGCGCGCCGATGGCGCCGCTCATCGAGGAGTAGAAGTCAGAGAGCGTCGAGGTGATGACGAGCGAGGCGAAGGTGCTGGCGTTCAGCCCGTGGTCGGCGTGGAGGATCATGCAGACGTCGAACGCCCGCTCCATGGTCTCGGTGGGCTTCTTGCCGTTGAGCATGTAGAGGAAGTTCGCGGCGTAGGAGAGCGACGCATCGGGCGCGACAGGCTCGAGCCCGCGGCGGAGGCGGTCGAACGCGGCGATGATCGTCGGGGTCTGCGCGAGCAGCGCGGTCGCCTTGCGCCGATAGGCGTTGAGGTCGATCGTGTTCGGGTCCTCGTCGAACATGCTCATCGCCGACACCACGGTGCGCAGCATGTGCATCGGCTGTGCGCTTGTGGGGATGCCCTTGATGAGGTCCATCACCTTCGAGGGCACCGCGTAGTGCTCGCGGAGGTCCTTGGTGAACGCATCGAGTTCGGCCTTCTTCGGGAGCCGCTTGTTCCAGAGCAGGAACACGGTTTCCTCGAACGTGCTGTGCCGGGCGAGCGAGTCGATGTCGATGCCGACGTATTCGAGCACGCCCTTCTCGCCGTCGATGAACGACAGTTCGGTTTCGGCGGCGACAACTCCCTCGAGGCCCTTCGCGGCGGTGGACATGTTCGGCAACCCTGCGTGCTGGAAGCGTTTCGGTGCAAAATGACGGCGACGACCCCGGCGCCCCCCGCGCCCGAAGGCGTCGAGAGGGAGTCGGGACGGACTCTACGCCCGGTCCCGGGGCGGGTCAGCCCGGATCCGCCGCCAAACGCCCGCCTACCGGGATGAACCCGGTCTCACGGGTGATTCGGCTCGCCTTCACGGCGCGGGGCGACCCTGCGGACCTGCCACATGGTCATTTCACCCAAGGAGGCCGCCCATGCCCCGCGCCTGGTCAACCAAGGACGAACGCCAGTACGAGCACATCAAGCAGAGCGCCGAGGATCGCGGGCGATCCGAGGACCGGGCCGAAGAGATCGCCGCCCGCACGGTGAACAAGCAGCGGCGGGAGGAAGGTCGGACCAAGTCGGGCTCGACTACCACGTCCGGCACGGGCAACCCCAACGCGTCGCTCGAGGAGCGCACCAAACGCGAGTTGTACAACCGCGCGAAGGAACTCGACATCGACGGCCGCAGCGCCATGAGCAAGAGCCAACTCGTCCGGGCCATCCGTCAGCGCCAGTGAGCCGGCGGCGGCCCCGCCCGCTACGCTCGCGGCGTGCTGATCCAGGGACGACTGCTGCTCGACCCCGCTTCCCGGCCCGCGCCGGGGTGGCTGCGCGTCGAGAAGGGGGCCATCTCCGAACTCGGCGAGGGCGCGCTCCCGGCGACCGCCCGTCCCGACGCCGGTGGGCCCAACGCGATCATCACCCCCGCGTTCATCGACGCCCACCTGCATATCCCGCAGTTCGGCGCGGAGGGGTGCGACGGCCTTCCGCTCTTGGAATGGCTGAAGCGTGTGGTCTTCCCGGCCGAGGCATGGTTCGGCTCGGGCGCCGCCCGTGAAGTGACGCGAAGGGCGCTGCGTTCCCTCCTGACCGAAGGCACGCTCGGGTTCGCCGGGTACCTCACCAGCCACGCCGAGGCCTCGCGCGAAGCGATGACCGTGATCGAGCGCGCAGGTGTGCGGGCTGTCGTCGGGCGTGTGCAGATGGACCGCGGCGCGCCCGCGTCCCTCACTTCCGAAGACCGCGAGCGCGCGGCCATGTCGCCCACGCCCACGCCTTGGCTCAGCCCGTCGAACGAGCGTGGCTCGCGTGTGGCGGCGTCGCTGAATCCGCGTTTCGCGATCGCCTGCTCCGAGGAACTCCTCGCCGAATGCGGCTGGCACGCGAAGGAACGCCCCGACTTGTTCGTGCAGACCCACCTGGCCGAATCGCGCGCCGAACTCGAGGCCGTCCGCGAACTGTTCCCCGAAGACGCGGCCTACACCGAGGTGTACGACCGCTTCGGGCTGCTCGGGCCGCGCACGCTGCTCGCCCACGGCGTGCACCTGTCGGCAACGGAATGGGATCTCATCAGGCAGCGGGACGCCGTTGTCGTGCACTGCCCCACGGCCAACACGTTCCTTGGGTCCGGTTTGTTCGACCTCACCGCGGCTCGTGCGCACGGCGTGCGCGTCGCGCTGGGGTCGGACGTCGCGGGAGGACCGGATCACGCCATACCGCGCGTCGCCCGCGCGATGATCGAGGTCGCCAAGGCCCGATCGTTCACGGCGAGCAACCCCGCCGACGTGTTCATCCCCACGCCCGCCGAGGCGTGGCGCCAGATGACGCGCGGGAACGCGCTCGCGCTCGGGTGGCAGGACGCGGGCGAACTCCGCGTCGGCTCCGCCGCCGATTTGCTCATCCTCCGCGTTCCCGATGACTGGCACGACGAGCACCTGCTCGGGCGCATCCTGTACCGCTGGTCGAGCGACCTCATCACCGATCGCGTGCTCGGCGGGGTCCGAGTCGATCCCACTACGATCTGACGCGTGTTCATCCCCTTCGGCACAGACCGACCGCTCCGCCGCTCCACGGTCACCACCTACGGCCTGATCGCCGTCAACGCGGTGATCTTCATCGCGCAGGTGCTCTTCGCGGGCGAGCGCTCGGGCGTGTCCAACGCCATCAGCCCGTTCGTGCTCGGGCCCGGCTCGGGCCTGTGGACGTACATCACCTACCAGTTCCTCCACGGCGACATCTGGCACTTCGCCGGGAACATGCTCGTGCTGTTCGTCTTCGGGCCCAACGTCGAAGACCGTTTCGGGCGCTGGTGGTTCCTGCTCTTCTACCTCGTGGGAGGAACGTTCGCGGGCGCGGTGCACATGCTCGTCGACGGCACGCGCGTGCTCGGCGCGAGCGGGTCGATCGCCGCGGTCACCGGCGCGTACCTGATTCTCTTCCCGCGCACACGCATCAAGGCCTTCCTGTTCTTCTTCGTCATCATGCCGGTGATCATCCCGGCGCCGTGGATCATCGGGTTCGCGATCTTCAAGGACGTCGCGCTGCGCAGCGTCGGGAGCGGGAACGTCGCGACGGCCGCGCACCTGGGCGGGTACGCCACGGGCATCGGCGTGGCGTGGGGCCTGCTGGCGACGGGGCTGCTCTCCCGCGAGCCGTACGACCTGTTCACGATGCTCAAGCAGTCCCGCCGGCGCCGCGCCTACCGGGACCTGGCGACCAAGCACGACTTCTACACGGGGAGCGAAGCGAAAGCGGCGCCCCCGTCGCCGCCGAAACGCCGGCAGGCGACTCCCGAGAACACCGAGCGCGACGATCAGCGCATGCGGATGCGCGCCAACGTGGCCCGCGCGGTGGGGAAGGGTGACGCGGACGCCGCCGAACGCGCGTTCAGGGCGCTCCTCGACGCTCACGCCACCGACACCCTGGCGCGGGCGATGCAGTTGTCACTGGCGAACCTGCTCTTCGCTGCGCACAAGCGCGAGCCCGCGGCCGCGGCGTACGAGGGGTTCCTTCGTGCCAACCCGACCGATCCCGAGTCTCCGCGTGTCCGCCTGATGCTCGCGCTGATCTACGCGCGGGACCTGAACGATCCGACGCGAGCGAAGGAACTCCTCGCGGCCTGCGAGAACCGCCTGCGCACCGACGACGAGCGCAAGTTGTGCGAGACCCTCCGGCAGGAATTGGGCTGAGCGATCCGCTCAGGCCGAGATCACGCGGCTGAACGTCGCGCCCGCCGCGAGCCCCATCGTCACGAACTGCCCGACTTTGAAGTCGCTAGCGTGCTGGAGTTCGTTCGTGCGGCAGACGATGGGCAGCGCGTCGTGGGCCTGCACCGTCACGGTGTCGGTGTTCGGATCGGTCGCCACGACCACGCCCTGGATGCGGCGCGGGCGCCCGTAGACGGGCTCGACGTACCGCCCGCCCGTGCCGACCACGTCGATGCGCTTCGCCTGCGCGCGGATCACCCCGCAGATCTTCTTGCCGAGCAGGCCGCTCTCCTGCGCGTTGAGCGGGGCGCCGACGACCAGCGTCAGCCGGTAGTCGGTCCCGGGCACCGCCAGGTCGATCATCCCGTCGCGCTCGTCCACGAGTTCGCCGCGCGCGATGTTCACGGCGTCGACGGGCGTGCGCGTCTGCGACGGGGCGGCGTGGTTGGCCAAGGGGTCGGCTCCTGTCGAGGGTTGGGTCAGCGTGCGGCGGCGATGGTATCCGACGGCGCGGGGGCCGGTGAAGCGCTCTGCGGAGCGCCCCGCAGGAAGTTCGTGAGCAGATCGACGCCCCGGTCGGTGAGGTAACTCTCCGGGTGGAACTGCACGCCTTCGAGCGCGGGCGTTCGCGGGTCGTTCCACGCGCGGCGAAGGCCCATCACCACGCCCTCTTTCGTGCGCGCCGAGATATCCCAGCCATCGGGAACGCTCCCGGGCTCGACGACCAGACTGTGGTAACGCCCGACGCGCATCGGGCTGGGCAGCCCGGCGAAGAGGGTCTTCCCGTCGTGCTCGATGGCCCAGGCCTTGCCGTGCACGGGCGTGGCGCCGCGGCGGACGTCCATGCCGAAGGCCGCGGCGATCGCCTGATGGCCCAGACACACGCCCAGGACGGGGACGCGCCCCGCGTGCGTGCGCACGAGATCGATGCAGACGCCCGCCTCGGCGGGGCCGCAGGGCCCCGGGGACAGCACGATGTGTGACGGCGCCAGGGATTCGACCCGTTCGGCGTCGATCGCGTCGTGCCGGAAGACGCGGACGGTCGCGTCGACACCGGCGCGCGGAGCGGCGAGCCGGAGCGCGTGCTCGAGGTTCCAGACGAAACTGTCGTAGTTGTCGATGAGCAGGATCAACGCGTCGGATCGTACGCGCCGCGGCCGCGCCTCACGCCGCCTTGCTGTCGCCCTGCTCCGTCGCGGTGCCCGCCACGCCGTCGCGGGTGACGAGGAACCACCTGTTGGTGATGGGGTAGGGCATGCGGCGGTAGTCCTTGTCGACCTTCTCGTGCACCTTGTCGAGGAGCACGTCGGGGCCGTTCGAGACCGCGACCAGCACGTCGCGCGCCGGGGTGGCGACGAGGAAGTCCCCGCCGAGTTGCGGCGCCAGCACGCGGTGCAGCCCGGGCAGCAGCAGCCGCGCCGCGTCGTACCCGTCCTGCTCGGCGATGATCGCCGCCTTGCCGCCGCTCTCGTGCTCGACGAGCCGGTAGGGGAGTTTCGGCGTCGACTGCGCCAGGTTCTGGCGCGCGATGTCTTCGAGGTCGTCGGCGGCGACGCCCCAGCGCACCATCTGCTCGGTCGTCACGCTCACCGTGACGTGGGGAAGGTCGATCACGAACACCAGCACCGTGTCGTTGACCCACGGGACGTGGGCGACCTGCTCGCGCGAAAGGCGCTGGAAGATCGTCTCGGGCTGGATGCGCGGCATGATCCGCTGGCGCGCCATCTCGAGCGGCATCGCCGCCGCGGAGACCGCCTCGCCCGCGAACAGATGATCGAGGTACTGCTCGACGATCTCGACGCCGCGGTCGGGGTCCTGCGAGACCATCCGGAAGAGGTTCTCAAGGTCGAGGCGTCGCCCCTCGACAAGAAGTTCGTTCGGGCCGCTCAGATCGACGTCGAGGTCCGGGCGCATGCGTTCGAGCATCACGCGGACCTGCTCGCAGAACGCCTCGGGTTGTTGGGGCATTGCGGCCATGCTGCGACTCCCTGCGTCTCGTGTTCGTCGATACGCAGCCCGTGTCCGGTGGTTTTTCGCCTCGGGCACGAACTTCCGACGGACCACATCGACCCGCGGGGCGGAACCGTGCAAGCGATGGCTCAACTCCTTGCGACGAGGTGTTCCGGTCGTGCCGCTTCGGGCGGCATTCCCGGTGGGGGCAAGGTTCGAGAACCGGGCGTCGCGCTACTGTTGCGCTTCGGAAAGGACGGACGCATGGCCAGAGTGTGCTCGGTTGGGACGCAGCCCGCTTCGGGGATCGAGGGTGTGGTTATCGGGAGCGATCGCCCCCTCACGGTGATCGCCGGGCCGTGCGTGCTGGAATCCCGCGACCTGTGCATGCGGATCGGCGAGGCCATGCGCGACGCGTGCCGCGCCGCGGGCGTGCAATATGTCTTCAAGGCGAGTTTCGACAAGGCCAACCGGACGAGCATCGGGTCGTCGCGCGGGCCGGGCATCAGCCAGGGCATCGACACGCTCGCGTCGGTCCGCGAATCGCTCGGGGTTCCGGTCACGACCGACATCCACGAGCCGGCGCACGCCGAGCCCGCGGCCCTGGTGGTGGACGTCCTGCAGATCCCCGCGTTCCTGTGCCGCCAGACAGATCTGCTGCTCGCCGCCGGAGAGGCCGCGGTGACGCACGGCTGCGCGGTCAACGTGAAGAAGGGCCAGTTCCTCTCGCCCAAGGAGATGGGCGGCCCGCTCAAGAAACTCGAGAGCGCCGGCTGCAAGGACCTCATCTTCACCGAGCGTGGGACGTTCTTCGGCTACCACCGGCTCGTCAACGACTTCATCGGCGTCGTCGACATGGCCGAGATCGCCGGGGACAACTCCCCGCCGGTCTGCTTCGACGCGACGCACTCGACGCAACTCCCCGGCGCGACGGACACCAGCGGCGGGCGCCCCGAGCGCGCGCCGATGCTCGCGAAGGCCGCGGTCGCCGCGGGCGTGCCGGCGGTGTTCATCGAGTGCCACCCCCGCCCGCGCGAGGCGCT
The DNA here is from genome assembly GCA_052168215.1 of Phycisphaerales bacterium. Classification (GTDB taxonomy): domain Bacteria; phylum Planctomycetota; class Phycisphaerae; order Phycisphaerales; family UBA1924; genus JANQQZ01. Next base: position 191 of record JBQLZJ010000017.1, on the reverse strand, counting down.
GTCGGACGCGAGCACGATGATGGCGCTCGACACCGCGGCGCGACTGGTCGGCGTGCTGGCGAAGATCCGGGAGGCCGGCCGGTCGTCCTGACGGCCCTCGGAGGATGAAACTCGCCCCGCGCGCGGATCGCGGCTAGCGTTTCGCCATGAAGTGCGAGGCGCCGGGCTGCGAGAACGAAGCGACCGTGCAC
>JBQLZJ010000016.1:0-23219 GCA_052168215.1 Phycisphaerales bacterium | reverse complement strand
CCAATTCCGAGCACACATACCGAGCCTCCGCAGATGTCCCACCAACCGCGAACGCCCGTGCTGCAGCGCGGCGGCGTCGGCCCCGCGTGCGAGACCTCGGCAGCCGGGCCTCCGGGCCCGGCGTCGTCGCGCGATGTGCTCCGAAGGTGCCACGGAATCCGGGGGTCGCCAGCAAATCGACGAAATTCCGGCGCTTGTTCGGCGCGGTTCCCGGGCGTGTCGGCGGCGTGCTTCTCGGTGAGACGAGCGCGAGCTCGGCTCGTTCAGCCGTCGCACAGCACCTAGCCGAGCAGGGCCAGGGCGGTTCGGCCGCCGAGGGCCGCGGCGAGCAGCAGGGGACCGGCGAGCGTCCAGGGGCGCGGCGTGCCGAACCGACGCGCGGTCTGCGCGGCGAGCGCGAGGCCGACGAGGATCGCCATCGGCTCGACATAGCGCATCCAGGCCTGCAGATTGGCGGACTGGGCGGCGAGGTAGGCGGCCAGCGCGCCGAGCAGGATCAGCCGGTCACGCGGGGTGATCGTCGCCAGCCCGAGGCCGAGGCCGGCGCCGCCGAGCGCGGCGAGGGATGCGATGAAGACGGAGCGGTCCGCGATGGTCGGGAAGGCCCGGGCGGCGTTCCAGAGCCCGCTCCAGCGGCCCGCGGCCTTGTCGAACCCGGTGGGGACGAGGACCGCGGCGAGCAGGCCGAGGGCGGCACCGAGCAGCGCCAGCCGGAGCGCGGCGCGGCGGAGCTCGGGCCGACGGGCGAGGGCGTCGAGCGACGGGGTGAGCAGCAGCGGGAGGGTCGTGCCGGCGGCGGCGAAGAACAGGGCAACGGTCGCGGGGTTGAGCCCGTTGTGGCTGTTGGCGCCCTCGAGCTCGGTCCGGCCGACCTGGAACCCGGGGGGGACGGGGCCCTGCCAGAGCACGAAGAGGGCCGCGACCACGGCGAAGGCAGGCAGCGTGGCGAGACCGGCGGCGAAGGCGCGCGGCAGGCGGGCGGCGAGGTCGAGTTCGCTCGCGCGGGGCACGAGCCGGGTCGGTGAAGGATCGGGCTCCGGGCCGAGCCAGGCGATCATCCAGGCGATGACGACGGTCCAGAGGTGCAGCTGCCGGATGCTGACCAGCAGCGTCGCCAGGACCGCGGCAAGGATGACCGCGGCCAGCGACGACCGCCGAGCGGACAGCCCGACGCCGAGGAGAACGGCCACGAGCAGCCATGCGGAGCCCTCGGGCAGCGTGAGGATGAGCTGCGGGGCGATGTAGCTCGAGCCGAGCAGAGCGAGGGCACCGGCGATGCCCCAGGCATTCCCGGCACGGCGGGCGATCCACGCGGCGGAGAGCGCGAGCAGCAGGACGGTGGTCTGGCCCGAGGCCGCCCGGAGCAGGGCGTCGCCCGGATCGGCCAGGCGTTCGATGACGGCGAGGACGAGGTGATGGCCCGGCGCGGTGGCGACGGCGTAGTCGCGCAGATCCGGCGCGGGCAGCTCGTCGGCGAAGGCGGCGATGGTGGGGCGATGGAAGCGCGCCTCGTCGTACGCCGCGGGACCCGCCGGCTGGAAGCCCGCGCCGAGTGTCACGGCCTGCAGCCCCCAGGCGATCGCGACGACGATGATGGGCGCGAGCCAGCATCGCGGCACCGGTCGGCCGGGGGTGTGGGCGGCTGCTTCGGTCACGGTGCTGGCTTCCGGGCGGTGCGGGTGGGTGCGGGGAGTAGACTCGGGCATGAGCGACGATGGCTCGATGGTACGGGATCTGATCCGGCTTGCACGGCCCGTGCAATGGGGCAAGGGCGTGTTCGTGCTGGTCGGGCCGGCGTTCGCGGCGATGCACGGGGATGTCGAGCCGACCGGCACGGTCGCGCTGGCGGCGCTCGGGGCGTTCGTGGCGTTCGGGCTCGGCTCGAGCGCGTGCTACATCTTCAACGACATCGCGGACCGGGAGGCGGACGCGAAGCACCCTCGGAAGCGTCGGCGGCCGATCGCCAGCGGGCGGGTGCCCGTGGGCACGGCCCGGGTGTTCGGCGCGGCGTTGTTCGTGGCGGCGGCGGTGACAACGGCGCTGCTGCCCGGGGTGGTGGAGCGGGGCTGGCTCGCCGGGCTTCTCGCGCTGTATGTGGTCAATGTGATGGCGTACTCCGCGGTGCTCAAGCACCGGGTGATGCTGGATGTGGTGAGCCTGTCGCTGGGGTTTGTGCTGCGGGTGCTGGGCGGGTGCGCGGCGGTGGGGGTGATGCCCTCGACCTGGCTGCTGAACTCGACGCTGTTCCTGGCGATGTTCCTGGCGCTGGGCAAGCGGCTGGGGGAGCGCCGGACGATGGCCGGGGCGGAGTCGTCGGTCGAGTCGGTCCGGGGCGTGCAGCGGGTGTATTCCGACGAGCTGCTCCGGATGGCGGTGGTGATGACGGCGGTCGGGACGCTGGTGACCTTCGCGGGGTATGTGCAGGACCAGGAGGGCCGATACGGGCCCTCGGTGTCCGCTGTGCGCGACGGGGCGTCGTGGGGGTTCAACTGGCTCTGGCTGACGATGATCCCGGCAACCTACGCGCTGCTCCGCTGTATCGTGCAGCTGGAGCGGGGGCTCTTCGACGACCCGACGGAGCTGGCGCTGCGCGATCGCGGGGTGCAGGCGGCCGGGTTCGGGTTCGTGGCCGTGCTGGTGGTGATCGCGCTGGTGTTCCCCGGGGCGGCCGGTCGGTAGGGGCGTCTCCCGCGGATCGTGCGGTCGATCGTCGGGGCGGCGGCCCCTTCGGCATCGGCTTTGGATTATTCTCGGTCTGCGTCGCTGAACGACGAGAACAAGAGGCAGGTGGCGGCGCCGCCCGCCCGGGCGTTCCGGCTCGGGGCGTGGGGGTCGGCGCTCGATCCAGAGGAGCGCGCCGCGGCGCGCGAGCGAAGGAGTGTGTGCGATGGGGTGTTTCGGATCGATGAGCCGGTGCGTAACGGCGGCGGCGGGCGTGGTTCTGCTGGCGGGGACGGCGCTGGGCCAGCCGGGCGGCGAGAAGCCCGAGTTTCCCGAGTTCGCCGAGGTCTCGAAGGGCTTCGAGAAGATCGTGTCGACGGTGGACGACGAGGGCAGCCTGTACACGATCTGGATCGATCGCAAGACGGGCCAGATGCTGGCGGAGCTGCCGCGCGGGTACGAGCGTCAGAAGCACTTCTTCGCGATGACGGTGGGCACGGGCGAGCTGTTCGCCGGCCTGCAGGGGCGCGACCTGTACACCTACTGGAAGCGGTACAACAAGCGTATGGCGCTGATGGCGCCCGAGGTGTCGACGCGCTCGACGGGTGATGAGGAGTCGAAGGACTCGGTGCGTTCGATCTTCACGGACCGGGTGCTGCTGGATGTGCCGATCGTGTGCATCGGTCCGAACCAGCAGCCGGTGATCGATCTGGACGATCTGCTGGCGAGCCGTGCGTCGACCTTCTTCGGCGGGTCGGCTCGGGGCGCGAACACGAATCTGATGAAGGTCGTCAAGGCCAAGGCGTTCCCGAAGAACATCGAGGTGGCGGTGGAGATGCCCACCGCGGGCGGTGTGCTGAAGGAGTTCCACTACTCGATCAGCGTGGTGGAGGGCTCGCCGGACTACAAGCCGCGCGAGGCGGATCAGCGGATCGGCTCGTTCACGACGGCGTACCGGGATCTCGGCAAGTTCACGGACGACGAGGTGGTGGTCCGGTATGTGAACCGCTGGAACCTGCAGAAGCAGGACCCGAAGCTGAAGCTGAGCCCGCCGAAGCAGCCGATCGTGTTCTACATCGAGCACACGGTGCCGGTGCGGTACCGCCGGTTCGTGCGGCAGGGCGCCGAGTACTGGAACGAGGCGTTCGCGGAGCGGACGGGCATCCTCAACGCGATCGAGGTGCGTCAGCAGGACAAGTCCAGCGGTGCGCACATGGACAAGGACCCGGAGGATGTGCGCTACAACTTCATCCGCTGGCTGAGCAACGACATCGGGACGGCGATCGGCCCGAGCCGGGCGCACCCGGAGACGGGCGAGATCCTCGACGCGGATGTCGTGCTGACCGACGGCTGGATCCGGTACTTCAACTACCAGTACAACGATCTGCTGCCGGATGTGGCGACGGAGGGGTTCAGCCCCGAGACGCTGGCGTGGCTGGACCAGAACCCGCAGCACGACCCGCGGATCCTGCTGGCCGAGCCGGCGCAGCGGGACTACCTGATCGCGCAGCGCGAGGCGCGCGGTGTGCTGCGGTACGGCGGGCACCCGGCGGCGCAGGCGGACGCCGCGATGTACGGCGATGACGAGTTCGACGGACTGGCCAATGTGCACAGCCAGTTCAACGGCTTCTGCATGGCGAGCCAGGGCAAGGCGATGGACCTGGCGATGATGGCGATGCACCTCTCGCTCGCGGGCGAGATGATCCGCGACGACGACGCGGAGGAGGGCGAGCAGAGCGACCTGATCGACGGCATGCCCGACTGGTTCATCGGCCCCATGCTCGCCGACCTGGTGGCGCACGAGGTCGGTCACACGCTCGGGTTCAGCCACAACTTCAAGGCCTCGGCCCAGTACGACCTGGCGACGATCAACTCCGAAGCGATGAAGGGCAAGCCCTTCACCGCGTCGGTGATGGACTACAACCCGATCAACATCAACATGGAGACCGGCGAGGTCCAGGGCGAGTACGCCATGGTCGGCATCGGCGACTACGACTACTGGATCGTCGAGTACACCTACGGCGACAAGCCCGAGGAGGCGATCAAGCGCGGCGCCACGGAGAACATCCCCTACGCCAACGATCTGGACACCTGGGGCATCGACCCGCTGGCCCGACGCTACGACTTCTCGGCCTGGCCGCTGGACTACGCCGAGAACCAGATGCGGCTGGTCGATCACTACCGCTCGAAGCTGCTGAGCGACTTCGTCGAGGATGGGGAGAGCTGGGCGAAGGCGAGGCAGGGCTACCAGATCACGCTGAATCAGCAGATGGGCGCGGTGTCGATCATGGCGAACTGGATCGGCGGCGCGTTCGTGGAGCGTGACCGCAAGGGCGACCCGGACGCCCGACCGCCGCTGGAGGTCGTGCCCGCGGAGCAGCAGCGCGCGGCGCTGGAGTTCGTCCTCGAGAACGGGCTGCAGACAGAGGCGTACGGCCTGTCGCCCGAGCTGATGCGGTACCTGTCCGCGGACATCTGGTGGGACCAGTGGTCGAACCCGTTCGCGGAGCGCGACTTCCCGGTGCACGACCGTGTCAACGCGATGATGGCCTCGACGCTGACGATGGTGATGAACCCGACGACGCTCGGCAATGTCTACGACAACGAGTTCCGCGTGGAGTCGGATCAGGACGCGATCACGCTGCCGGAGGTCATGGAGAAGACGGTCTCGGCGGTGTTTTCTGAGCTGGAGGAGCCGGCGAGCAGGACCTACACCGCGCGCGACCCGATGATCTCCAGCTTCCGCCGGAACCTGCAGCTGGGCATGGTGGACCGGCTGATCGGGTTCACCAAGCCGGGCTCGATGTCGGGCGCGGCGGCCACGCCGGTGCGCACGCTCTCGACCCATCACCTGCGCGAGCTGGGCGAGACGATCGACGGCGCGCTCGGCAACAAGGGCAAGCTCGACCCCTACACGCTGGCGCACCTTTCTGAGATGTCGACACGCATCGAGAAGGCGCTGGAGGCGGCGTACATCTACAACGCCAACGACATGGGCGGCACGCGGATCATCTTCTTCGGTCGCGAGGAGGGCGCCGGCGAGCCGTAAGGCACGACCGGATCGACGCATCGGATCGCACGCGGGCCGGGCTCCTTCGGGGCTCGGCCCGCGTGTGTTTCGCCCGTGCGCCGCGCTAGGCCGAGCTGGGCAGGCCGAGCAGCGTGTGGACTCGGTCGCGGGCCTCGGCGTCGGTGCTGAGGACGGCGTCGAGCGAGTCGGCCGGCCCGACGGGGATCGATTCGATCGCCTGCTGCACCAGTTCGGGGATCCGGCCGAGGCGCATGCGTGCGCCGTCGGCGTTGGCGGGGTCGAGAAAGACGGCGACGGCGGCCTCGTTCGCGGCGTTGAGCGCTGCGCCGGCGTTGCCGCCGGTGCGGAGCGCGTCGTACGCGAAGCCGAGCATCGGGAAGCGATCCGGATCGGGCTCGTGGAATTCGAGCGAGCCCAGCGCCGCGAGGTCGAGCCGGCCGGGGTCGGGGGCCGCGGTGTGGACGCCGCGCAGCATCGCGTACTGGATGGCGGTGCGCATGTCGGGCGTGCCGAGCTGCGCCAGGAGCGTGCCGTCGTCGAACTCGGCGATCGCGTGCACGGTGCTGGTGGGCTGGACGAGCACGCCGATGCGGCCCGGATCGAGGCCGAAGAGCCAGCGGGCCTCCATGACTTCGAATCCCTTGTTCATGAGGGTGGCGGAGTCGATCGTGACCTTCTGGCCCATCTGCCAGGTGGGGTGGGCGAGGGCCTGGGCGGGTGTGGCGTCGGCGATGCGGCGAGCGGCCCACGCGCGCAGCGCCCCGCCGCTGGCGGTGAGCGTGATGCGTTCGAGGCCATCGGGCCGCTCGATCGGGGGCATGCACGCCGCGGTGCGTGCCGCGCCGCGCAGGCACTGCCAGATGCCGCTGTGCTCGGAATCGACGGGCAGCAGCGCCGCGCCGCCGGCGCGGGCGGCGGCGACCATGAGCTCGCCCGCGGCCACCAGCGTCTCCTTGTTCGCCAGAGCGACATCGATGCCGCGCTCGAGCGCCGCGAGCACGGGCGCGAGGCCCGCGACGCCGACGATCGAGGCGACGACCATGTCCACGGGCGCTTCGTCGTGGCAGCGTGCGACGAGGTCGGCGGCGGCGTCGCGGCCCGTGTCGTGGGAGCGCGCGGAGGGCACGCGGCCCGGCTCGGCCGTGGCGACCCGAGCGCGGTGTCGGCGTGCCTGGTCGTCGAGCGTGCCGGAGCATCGTCCGGCGGCGAGGCCGGCGACCTCGAAGTCGGCGGCGCCGGTTCGGCGGAGGTGCTCGATCACTTCGAGCGTCTGCGTGCCGATCGAGCCGGTCGAGCCGAGGATCACGATGCGTTGGCGGCGCTGCATCGCTCAGTCGTCGGCGAGCGTGGCCTTCTCGCTCGGCTTGAGCTTGCGCCGGCTGGCGGCGTAGAGCAGCCTGGGCTTCTTCTTGGTGACCACCTCCGGCGCCGGCGGGGTCTCGGCGGCGGGTCCGGGGTGTGGCGTCGCCGCGCCGTTGGAGGAGGGTTCGCCGGCGGTGTCGGACGACTTCGACCCGCCGCGCCGCCGCCGCCGACGCTTCTTCGACACCGGGCTCGTCTCGATCGATGCATCGCCGGCACGCTCCGCCTCCTCGTCGGTGGGCGAATCGGTGTCGGCCGAGGCGGGTTCAGCGCCCGCGTCGGCGTCATCGTCGGTGGTGCGATCGGCGTCCTCGGCGACGGACTCGGCCGTGCCGCCCTTGCGTCGGCGTCGGCGTCGGCGACGCTTCTTCTTCCCGCCGGGGCTCTCGGCTGCTTCTTCGCCCTCCGGCTCCCGGGCGTCGGGCGAGGTGCCGCCGGCGGGGTCGTGCGCCGATGCATCGCCGTCGTTCGCGGCCGCTCCGTCGGGGGCGGACTCGGGCTGCTCGCCGGCTTCGGTGTCCTCGCCCGACTTGCGTCGGCGTCGGCGTCGGCGCTTCTTCTTGCCGCCGGTGGCTTGCTGCTCATCTTCGTCGGCGTCGGCGGCGAGCTGCTCGATCGGGTGCGCCTCGACCTCTTCCTGCAGCGCCTCGAGCACCGTCTCGTCCTGGTCCTCGGCCAGCAGCGCCTCGTCGACGGGCACATCCCACACCGGCAGGTCCTTCGGACGCTTCGGCTTGGGGAGCTTGTCGACGGCGACATCGTTGCCGGCCTCGTCGTAGGCGTAGATGGTGAACCGGTCGCTGCCGAGCGAGTCGCCGATGCGCACATCGATGTGCTTGCCGGACTCGATCTCGAGGCGGGTCAGGGCGCGTCGGCGGTGGCTGAGCAGGTCCGAGGCGACGCGGGCGGGCACGATCAGCTCCGCCTTGTGCACCTTGTCGGCGCTGAGCACGAGCCGGAGCTCGCGCATCGCCTCGGCCGCGACGGAGTCGGCCTTGCGGATCCAGCCGCGTCCGTACGCGGCGGGCAGCTCCTGGAAGTGCGTCATGGTCGCGCTGGCGCGCATGCGCTGACGCGTCAGCTCGAGGATGCCGAACTCGCTGATCGGCAGGACCGTCGTCTTCGCGCGGTCCTTCTTGAGCCGGTCCTTGAACCGCTGCTCCACCGCCTTGCGGTGCTTGGCCTGGTTCATGTCGATCAGGTCGTTGATCACCAGCCCGCCGAGCTCGCGGAGCTTCATCTGCCGGCAGATCTCGTCGACCGCCTCGAGGTTCGTCTCGTACGCGTTTGTCTCCGCGTCGTTGGCCTTGCGGCTCTTGCCGCTGTTGACATCGATCGCGACGAGGGCCTCGGTCTCGTCGATGACGAGCCGGCCGCCCGAGGGCAGCGGCACCTCGCGGCTGTGCAGCAGCTTGACCTGGTGCTCGAGGTCGTAGGCGTGGAACATCGGCGCCTTCTGGTCGTAGTGCAGCAGACGGGTGCCGGAGCGTGGCGCGACGACCTTCAGGAAGTTCGCGGCCCGGGCCAGGCCCTGCGGGTGATCGATGATCACCTCGTCGATGTCCTTGGCCAGCAGATCACGCAGCGCGCGGACCAGCAGATCGCTCTCGGCGTAGAGCAGCGTCGGCCTGCTGGACTGCTTCTGCCGCTTCTCGATGTTCTTCCACAGCCGCTGCAGGTAGGACAGGTCGCGCTTGAGCTCCGTCTTGGTCTTGTCGAAGCCGGCGGTGCGGAGGATGAAGCCGAACCCCTCGGGCAGCTCGAGCTGGTCGAGGATCTTGCGCATGCGCTTGCGGGTCTCCTCGTCGTCGACCTTCCGGCTCACGCCGACATTGTCCATCTGCGGCATCATGACCAGGTACCGACCCGGGATGGAGAGGTAGCTGGTGCACGCGGGTCCCTTGGTGCCGACGCCGTCCTTGAGGATCTGGACGACGATCTTCTGGCCGCGCTTCAGGCAGCGCTGGATGGGGGGGCGTTCGCGCCGGGGCGTCTTCTTGCCGATCTTCTCGGTGGTTTCTTCGTCTTCGGAGGGGAAGTAGCGGGGGTGGAGATCGGAGGTGTGGAGGAAGGCGTTCTCGCCGGCACCGAAGTCGATGAAGGCGGCCTGGAGGTTGCTCTCGACATTGGTGACCTTGCCGAGGTAGAGGTTGCCGACGCGGTTGGCGGTGGCCGGCCGCTCGGCGTGGTACTCCTCAAGGACGCCGTCCTCGAGGATCGCGACCCGGCATTCCTCGCCGGGAACATAGTTGATGAGCATCTGCTTCTTGGTGGTCTTGGCGTCTGCCATGGTGCACATCTCGTGCTGCGGCGGCCTGCGTCGTCGGCGCGGGAGCGCCGGCGATCGAGGACCCTGTGGGGCAGAACACCTGCGCATCGGGCGCGCATCGCGCGCCGTCGGCGGCCGGTTCGAGTTGTGCAGCGGCCGCGGCTCGCACCGTCACGCCTGCTCTCGTCTGTTCGGCCCGCCCGGGATCCGTGGCACCGTCCGTCGAACGCGCAGGGCCGAGATCGCTCGGCCAGCGGCGGTCGTCGTGTCGGCGCGTGGTTCGGTCGCCTGGGTGGAGCGTCGTCCTGGTGTCGTGCCCGCGGGCCACAAGCCGCACGGGCGTCAGTCGTTGTCGAATCCTGCGGGCAGCAGCTTGCGCAGCTGATCCCTGACGAACATCGTCACTTCGCTGTCAGAATCGAAAGAGATCGCTTTCTTGGCGATCTTCTCGCATTGGCCGGCGGTGACGGACCGGATGAGCCGTTTCACGACCGGAGCGGCGGACGGCGTCACGCTGAGGGTACGCACGCCGAGCCCCAGCAGCAACACCACGAACGGGATCTGCCCGGCCGCCTCGCCGCAGCAGGAGACCGGGATGCCCCGCCGACGGCCTGCGCGGACGATGTCCCGCACCAGCTTGAGCACCGCGGGGTGCCCCGGGTTGAACAGGCCCGCGACCCGCTCGTTGGTTCTATCGACCGCCAGCGTGTACTGCACCAGATCGTTCGTCCCGATCGAGAAGAAATCGGCCTCCCGAGCCAGCGTCGGGGCGAGCAGGGCGGCCGACGGCACCTCGACCATGATGCCCACCTCGATCGAGCGGTCGTACGCCTGCCCCTCCTCGTCCAGGTCCTCCATGACATCGTGCAGGATGTGCCGAGCCTCGCGCAGCTCGTTGATGTTCGTCACCAGGGGGAACATGATCTTCAGCGGGCCGAGCGCCGACGCCCGAAGAATCGCCCGAAGCTGACGCCGGAACATCGGCAGCTCCGCCAGGCAGTACCGGATCGACCGCAGGCCCAGCGCGGGGTTGCGCTCGGGGTCGGCGGCCTGCCCCTGCGTGTACTTGTCCGCGCCGAGGTCCATCGTCCGGATCGTCAGCGGCCGGCCGCCCAGCCCGCGCACGCAGGCGGCGTACGCCTCGAACTGCTGCTCCTCGCTCGGCTCCCGCTCCTGCGCGAGGTACAGAAACTCGGTCCGGAACAGGCCCACTCCGGTGCCGCCGTACTCGAGCACATGCGCCGCCTCGTCGGGGAACTCGATGTTGCCCAGGACCTCGATCTCGACCCCGTCGCGGGTGACGGGCTCGAGCGACGCCGCCTCGCGCAGGCTGATCTGGAAGAGGTCCCGGCGTTCGCGGTCGGATTGGAACTCGGCGATGGTGGTCTCGTCGGGGTCAACGACGACCACGCCGCGGTGCCCGTCAACGATCACGGTCATGCCGTCTTCGAGGCCCTCGCTGAGGTTCTTGAGCGCGACCACCGCGGGGATGCCCAGGGCCCGGGCAACGATCGAGGTGTGACTCGTCGCGCCGCCGAGGTCGGTGGCGATCGCGACGACCCGGCTGCGGTCGAAGCCGACGGTCTGGCTGGGTGTCAGCTCGCGGGCCACGACGATCGCCTTGGAACTCAGGTGCTTGAGCGAGCTGGTGTGCTCGCCCACGAGCTGGTCGAGCAGGCGCGTAGAGAGGTCCGCGATGTCGTTGACCTTGGTCGTGAAGGCGGAGTCGCTCATCCGCCGGAAGCGGTCCGCGAGCTGTTCCAGGACATGGTCGACCGCGTGCTCGGCGGTGACGCACTCCTCGAGGATCATCGCCTCCATCGGGCGGAGGAGGTTCTGGTCCCGGAGCATGCCGATGTGGAAGCCGAAGATCTTGGCGGCTTCCTCGCCCATCTCGTTGCGGGCCGCGTCGCGGACGCGCTCCAGATCTCGCACGGCACCCTCGACGGCCCCGCGCAGGCGTCGGACCTGACGGTCGGCCTCAGCCGGAGGGACATGCCGGCGGGGGATGCGACGCTGGGCATCGTCGAGCACGAACACGCGCCCCACGACGATCCCCGGCGACACCCCGATGCCGTGGTACTGCCTCACCCAACGCTCCGTGACCGGGCCGCGGCCCCCACGGAAGCCCCGGTAACCGATCAATATATGAACAAACGAACCAGCCCGCGCCCAGGCGCGGCCGATCGGCCCGCCCGAGCGATCGTAGGGCTTCCCGTGGCGCCGGGCTTGACTCGCCCCGCTCGTGCCGCCGATACTTGGTGCGGAGGCCGATATCGCGGCCGACGCCCCTTGGAACATCCCGCGGCGTGTGTGAAGCCGGTGTGGTGAGGGGCGTGTGCAACAGTGCAACCCGGGGTTCATGCAGGAGCCCGGCTTCGCTCTGATGACGGTATGACACCCTGATCGCCGGCCCGTCGGGCGGGAGCGTGCGGCACAACAGCCGCTCGGACCCGGCTCTAGACCAGCGGCGGAGCACCGGTCCGAGGACTCGTTCGGGCCGATCCATCGGCGATCAGCGATGAATCTCGCCCTCGGGGCCGCGTGCCGCCGGGGGGCCGGCAAGTTGGTCGGATTGCAGCACGCCGCCGGGCCCGGGTTGTACCGGTCGTCACGGCGGGGAGCGCCCCGGGATCGACCGGCGGCGCAGCGGGAGCCGGCGGCCCACACGCCGCGTGGCTGGAGATGGATCGTGGACACAGGTTCTTCGAACGCGCAGGGCAAGAAGCGTCGCCGTCGTCGTCGCCGGCGGCGAGGCGGCGGCAACGGTGGGGGCAACCCGGCCGGCTCGAACCAGGCCAGCCGTGCCCCAGGAAGCGGCCCATCCGGACCCGCGGCCGACCCGAGCCCGACGCTCGAGTCCTTCACCGCCATCGACCCCCAGCCCAGGCTGACGCTCGAGTACCCGGGCTGCCCGCCCGCGTGCCGGCTGATCGACCTGTTCTGCCCCATCGGCCGGGGTCAGCGGGGTCTGATCGTCAGCCCGCCCAAGGCCGGCAAGACCACCCTGCTCAAGGACATCGCGCACGCGGTGCTCCACAACCACCCGGATGTGCACCTCATGGTCCTGCTGATCGACGAGCGGCCGGAGGAGGTCACCGACTTCCGCCGGACGCTCGAGAAGCTCAGCGAGGGGGACGAGTTCGAGCGGTGCGAGGTCGTGGGATCGTCCAACGACAACGACACCGAGACGCATGTCCGCGTCTCGATCGACACGATCGACCGCGCCAAGCGTCGGGCGGTCGAGGGGCAGCATGTCGTGGTGCTGCTGGACTCGCTCACCCGCCTCGGCCGGGCCTTCAACCGCAGCCGCAAGCACGCGAGCTCCGGCCGGACCCTCTCGGGAGGCATCGACTCCAAGGCGCTGGAAGTGCCCAAGCAGCTCTTCGGCTCGGCCCGCAACACCGAGGAGGCGGGCAGCCTGACCATCATCGCCAGCTGCCTGGTCGACACCGGCAGCCAGGGCGATCAGCTCATCTTCGAGGAGTTCAAGGGCACGGGCAACATGGAGCTGGTGCTCGACCGCAAGATCGCCGAGCAGCGCGTCTTCCCCGCGATCAACCTCGCCGCCAGCGGCACACGCAAGGACGACCTGCTGATGAACGAGCAGGAGCTCAAGACCATCACGGCCCTGCGCCGACGGCTGCTGAACATGAAGCCGCCGCAGCAGATCGAGCAGCTGCTGGGCGCGCTCAAGCGCTTCGAGACGAACGAGCAGCTGGCCGCCGTGACGGGCTGAGCCTCGTCAGAACTCCGGTCCGATCAGCTCCGCCTGCTCGGGGAACTGCTCGTCGAGATCGAACTCGCCGATCCATGCCGTGTGGTCGTCACGGAGCCGGTCGCACTCGCTGGCGATCCGGATGAACGAGAGCCGCCACGCGTCGTGCTCGCCGAAGGCCTCGTCCAGGTAGGCGATCAGCTCGCGTTCCTTCGCGCCGTCATCGCCGGCGTGCAGGGCCGCGATGACCGGCGGGCGGAGGTACCACTCCAGCCCGGCCGGGTCGTTGAGCGCGTCCGCCTCGTCGTTGAGCTGGCGGATCATGTGCATGAACTGCACCTGCTCACGGGCCGTGGCGACGGGATCGGGCACGGCGAGGGCGACGATGTCCCACCGGCCGATCTCCGTCGCCTGCTCGGTGATCTCGTCGTTGAACCGCGCGAGCGTGCGTCCCGCGTTGTCGCGCGCCGCGATGCGTTCGACCCACCGCATGGTCGAGGCCTCGTCGCCGATCACGCCGTTGAGATGGACCCAATCGGCGAGCGTGTCCCAGTCCACCTCGCCGGCGCGGAGCTTGGCGTCCTCGCGGTCGCGCAGCTCGGTGAAGCGTTCGAGCGCGGGCGGGTGGAACTCGGCGAGGAAGGTCATGCTCGTCACCATGTACGAGAGCCGCACGCCGTAGAAGGCCGGGTCCTCGTCGAGCATGGTATCCCAGAGCTCGGCGTAGGCGTCGGTGGCCTCGTCGTAGCGTTCGTCGCGGAGCAGGTCGTTGGCGGCGTCGAGCTTCTGCCGCACCGCGTCCGCGTTGCCGCCGGCGACCATGCCGCCGCGGGCCGGCACGGGCGCGCCGGTGCGCAGGGCCTCGGACCATTCGACCAGCTCGTCCGCGTCGCTGTAGCCCTGGATCCGGCCGAGCTCCTCGTCGCCCCGGAACAGGATCATCGTCGGCATGGCGCGGATGCCGAGATCACGCGCCAGCGCCTCCCGCTCGTCGACATCGACCGCCGACACGATCGCGTGCTCGTTCATCCACGATTCCACGCTCGGGTCGACCCAGGTCGTCTTCTTCATGTGCTTGCACGGCGGGCACCAGACGGCTGTGGCGTAGACCAGATGAAGCCGACCCTGCTCGATCGCCGCGGCGCGGTCGGCCTCGAAGCCGGCGGTCGAGAAGACCGGCGGATCATCGAAGGCCATCACCGAACCGGTCAGCAGGAGACTGAGCGAGGCCACGAGCCGGATCAGCGTGCGCATCGGGGGCTCCTTCTCGAAGTCACGGAGAAGCCCGATGGTACCAGAACCCGATCGGCGGGTGAACAGCGGCGTGTGTGGTTTCCGTGCTCTCTAGCGGCCGGCGATCCAGGCCCGGTGCTCGTCGGTGAGCCGGCCGACGCGGCCGGCGATGGCGATGAAGGCGGCGCGCCAGGCGTCGTCGTCACCGAAGGCGGTGCCGAGGGCCTCGATGAGGTCTTGCTCGGCCTCGCCGTCGTCGTCGGCGAGCAGGGCCCCGGCCACCGCGGGCAGCAGGGCGTGGGCGAGCAGCTCCGGGTCGTCCGCGAAATCGGCATCCGCGAGCGCCGCCGCGCTGGCCGCTCGCTTCAGGCCCCGCTCCGCCGCGTCGACCGGGTTCGGCACAATCTGCGGCACGAGCCCCGACCGATCGGCGCGCAGCACCTGATCGACCAGCTCACCCTGGAAGCGATCGAAGGTGACACCCGCGTTGGGGCGATCCGCGACGAGGCCGGCGTACCGCGCGGTGACCGCCTCGCGGCCGACGACGCGGTTGAGCAGCAGCCAGTCACGCAGGCCGTCCCAGCTCGCGTCGCGGTTCTTGAGCGCCAGGTCCTCCGCCTTGTGGATCGCGCGGAAGCGCGTCATCGCGGCGGGGTGGCGCGCCGCGAGCGTGGCGATCTCGTCGGCCATGCGCAGGCGACGCTCGTCCTGGAACGCCTCGTGCCCTTCACGCGTGTCCGACCAGAGCTCGGCATAAGCGTCGGTCGCGGCGTCGAGATCATCGGCCGCCAGCAGCGCCCGTGCCTCGGCCAGCCGGTCGAAGGCCGCCGCGCTCTCATCATCGATCGGCTGGACCTCCGCGGCGAGCTGGGCGACGGTCAGAAGCCGCGCACCCGCACCCGCACCCGCATCCGCACCGGGCTCGGGTACAGCGGCCGGCTCGCCGTCGGCGCCGTTGGCGTCGTCCTGGGTCGGCTGTGCCGGTGTCGCGGCGCGGTCCACGCGATCGCCCGCGGTCGACTCGAGCCACGCCAGCAGTCCCTCCGCGTCGCGGTAGCCCTGGATCCGGCCGAGCTCCTCGTCGCCGTCGAAGAGCATCATCGTCGGCATGGCACGGACGCGCAGCGACTGGGCCTTGGGACGGAACTCGTCCACATCCAGCGCTGTCACCACCGCGTGCCGACCCAGCCACCCCTCGACACGCTCGTCAACCCAGGTCGTCTTCTTCATCTGCTGGCAGGGCGGGCACCAGCTCGCGGTGGCGTAGACCAGGTGCAGCTTGCCCGCGTCGGTCGCGGCGGCGCGGTCGGCGTCGAACCCCCGGTCCGAGAACACCTCGGGCTCCGAGCCGAACCACACGGGCGACGCGGGCGCGCCCGACGCAGCCGTGCCGAACGCACCGGCGAGCAGGAGCGAGGCGGCGAGAGGAAGCATCCGGCGGCTCGGTCGGGTGGGCATGGTCGGCTCCGGGGTCGTTCGGTGGATGGCAGATCGAGGCGGCCCGAGCCGCCACGGTGTCAACGCTCCGCCCGGAGGAGCCTATTCCGGCGGGCTCAGCCCGGGCACCCGATGTTGTAGTTCGCGACCCAGGCGGAGAAGTCGCCGGGGTCGGTGACGCCGTTGCCGTTCTGATCCGCGGCGGGCTCGCCCAGGTTGTACGCGGCGACCCACGCCGTGAAATCGCCCGGGTCGGCCACGCCGTTGCCGTTGACATCGGCTGGGCAGTCCGAGGCCGGGGACTCGTAGCGGATGGTGACCGTGGCGGTGTCGCTGGTCAGGCCGTTCGTGACGCTGAAGGTCAGGGTGTCGCTGCCGGTAGCGCCCGCGTCGGCGGCGAAGATGCGGTAGGGCCCCTCGCCGCCGAGCAGCGTCGCCTGCGCCGGCGCGCCCAGCAGCTGGTAGCTCGGCTGATTGACATCCTCGGTGAAGACCGCGGTGAACTCCGCGACAAACGCCCGGCCGGGCTCGACGGTCTTCGTGTAGCTGTACGCCACGACGGGGATCGGCGTCGGCGTGGGCCTGGCGGATCGGCTGTCGAGCGTGACGGGCAGGCTGCGGGCGGTGGTGCCGTCGGCGAAGTCGACCTCGGCCCAGACGATCGCGGGCCCGGGGCCGATGATCTCGCCGCGCGACGCGAGCACGCCCGAGCCGGTGTCCGCCGCGATGACCCGGCCGAGGTGCATCACCCGCCGCTCGATGATCGTTCCGCCCGAACCGGTTACATCAAAGGTGATCTCGCTGGTGCGGTTGATGATCAGCGCACTCGGGTTCAACTCGGCCGACTTCCCGGCGAGCTGCACCACGAACGACCCGACCCACTCGCCCGAGACCTCCTGCAGTGTGTCATCGATCGCCACGACGCGCAGCTCGTGCCAGCCGTCGTCGAGCCCGGCGACGGGCACCGTCAGCGGTGCGCCCGGCGCGCCGCTCGCGACGACCACGCCATCAACCAGCGCCCGCACGGACGCCACGCTCGTCCCCGGACGCGTCGGCGCCACGCTCGGCGTGATCACGAACGGCGCGGAGACAGCGCCCGCCGGCGGGCTGACCGAGACCGTCGGCCCGGTCGCGAACGGACGACAGAGCGGATCGCCCATCAGGTAGCCCTGGAACGGCACCGCCCTGAGCGAGCGCAGCGCCGCCTCGCCCAGCGTCAGGCCCTGGTAGTAGTGCGCGTGCAGGTACGGCGCCGGGAATTTGTCGGGGAAGTTGCACGGCTCCTCGACCGTGCCGAAGCTGCCCGTGGCGCCCTGCCGGATCCACTCCGAGATCTTCGTCTGCTGCCCAACATCGAAGTGCGCCGCGAAGCTTGTCAGATGGTCGGCGAAGCTGCCCGGTTCGAGCGTCATCGTCGTCGTTGAGAAGTCCAGGACATCGTCGCCGGTCATCAGCCCGAGCACCGAGCCGCTCGCTGGCAGTGTCACGCCGTTGATCGTCGACGCGACCCCGCCGGCGTTGATGATCCGCTGGACGGCTGTGTTGAACAGCCCGCTGCGCGGCGAGGTTCGCGGGACATCCGGTGTGACCATGAACGAAAAGCTCGAGAAGAGCGTTCCCGGATCCGCCAGCAGCGATCGGTCGATCATCTCGATCATCGTCACGGCGTTGACGCCGCGCTGGCCGGAATAACCGAGCGACGCGGCGATGAACAGATCGCCGGTCGGGATCGACCCGCCCGGGGCGCCGTTCTCGTAGATCAGCTCGGCGTCGAACGCGCGCGGGTCGTCCAGCGTGGTGTAGTACCCGTTGGGCAGCAGCGAGCTGTTCCCGCCCTGCCGGATTAGGTCGGCGAACTTTGCCAGCGTGTACGCCCCGGTCAGGCCGAAGTGCTCCACCGCGGCCGGGCACTGATCGCTGACCAGGCCCGGCGCGGGCACGCGATAGCCCGTGCCCGGGCCGAGGATGATGTAGTCGATGCTCTCGCCCAGCCGGCGCGACTCGATCGCGCCGAACATGGCGGCATGCTTGACATCGACGAGTTCGTCGAAGCTCGCCGCACCGGGATCCATCCAGAGCACATTCGTGGGCGGGACGGCCCGCTTGGCGACATACTCGTTGGTGATCCACAGCCCGTTGAGGTCGGCCGGGTTGGTGATGACCAGGGCCTCGTGTCCCTGTCCCGCCGCGGCGCCGGCCCACAGCATGGCGCCCAAGATGCCGCCCGCCGCGGTGGGCACCGCTCGGATCTGGGCCGTTCGTGTCTGTTGTGCCTTCACGCCGGTCTCCTCCAACGGCTCGCCCTGTCCCTGCAGTGTGCGCCACACGGGGACAGGATCAACCCGCGCGCTCGACACGCGTGGCGCACACCGGGCGCTACGGACCAATCCCGCGCCGCGTTCCCCGTCGAGGCGCGTTCTCGGACGCGCCGGAGAACTTGTTTGCATGATGATCGGATTCCGGACCTCCGCAACCGCTGGCATGCGTGCTCGTATGGGGGATGATGTGAGCAGCGGCGTGGGTGCCTGTGGTGCGCTGCCGCTGGGCCGGCTCCGGTGTGGACCGAGGGTGCGGCCGATCGATCCAACGGGAGCCGTCCCGCCAACCCGTCCGCCGCCGCGTCGTCCATGCGTCGGCCTGAGAGGAGAGACCAGCCGTGCGACGCATCATCGGCGATCGGACCGTGCATTCGCTTCTTGCCGGCCTGGCGATCGGTATTTCATCGTCGTCAGCCTCGGCGCAGGACGCGGGCGCGAAGGAGGTTTCGTACACGGGCGACCGGGTGGTGCGCGTCACGCCGGAGTCTGGCGAACGGCTCGCGCGCGTGCTCCAGCTCAGCCGGCACATCTGGTCCGAGCGTGTCGGGCGTGGCCCGATCGAGGTGCAGGTGCCCGCCGCGTCGTACGACGCGCTGCTCGCGGAAGGATTCACGGTCGAGGTGCTCATCGACGATGTGCAGGCGCTCGTGGAGCGTGAGCGCGCCGCCATCGAGGCCCGCGCGTTCGTCGGCCGGGGCGACGCCATCAGCTTCTCGACCTACTACCCCTACGACGATCTGATCGCCTTCGTCAACCAGCTCGCCGGCGAACGCCCCGACATGGTGACGGTGCAGTCCATCGGCCAGTCCGTGCAGGGCCGGGACATCTGGACCATGTCCATCACGGCGCCGGGTGACGCGACGGGCCGGCCCGACATCGCGTACAACAGCCTGATCCACGCGCGCGAGTGGATCACCGCGCCGACCACGCTCTACACCGCCGAGCGCCTCGTCCGAGGCTACGGCAACGACCCTCGCATCACCAACCTGCTCGACCAGGCCATCATCCATATCACGCCGGTGCTCAACCCCGATGGCTATGTCTACTCGTGGAACAGCGAACGCTACTGGCGCAAGAACCGGCGCGACAACGGCGGGGGGATCTTCGGCGTCGACCTCAACCGGAACTGGGACATCACCTTCGGGGGCAGCGGCGCGAGCAGCAACCCCGACAGCGACATCTACCACGGACCCAACGCCTTCAGCGAGCCCGAGACAGCCGCCATGCGCGACTTCCTCCTCGGCTTGCCCGATCTGCGCGCGCATGTCGACACGCACAGCTATTCCCAGCTCGTGCTGCATGCGCCGGGCACCTTCGCCCAGAGCGTGCCCGATCTCGCGACGCTGCAGGATGTCGCGGGCAGCATCTCGCAGGAGATGCTCGGCGCGTTCGGCGACTTCTACACGCCCCAGCCGGGCACCGACCTGTACGAGGCCGCCGGCACCTTCGCCGACTGGACCTACGACGAGTTCCGGCAGCTCAGCTTCACCTTCGAGCTGCGGCCGACCTCGGGCGGGCTCGACGGGTTCAGCCCGCCGGACTTCTTCATCCTGCCGACGGCGGAGGAGGTCTCGGCGGCGTACCTCTACCTCGCCGAGCGCGCCGCGACCCCGCTGCGCTTTATCGTGGCTCCACCCGAGCGGCTCAACCCCGGCGTCCCGCGCAGCGTCGCCGTCGGCGTGCTTCCCGGCACGAACCAGCCCGCGTCCACGCTCCGCGTGTTCGCCCGCGACGGGAGCACCGGCCCGTTCGAGGAGATCAGCGTGCAGCCGCTCACCACCGACGCCTACACCTTCACGCTCCGGAGCGAGGCGTGCGGTTCCACGCTCGAGTACTACCTCGAAACCATGACTTCCACGGGCCAGACCGTGTTCTACCCGGCGGCCGGCGCTGCCGCACCGATCGCGGTGCCGGTCACGGCGGACGCGGTCGTGTTCAGCGACAGCTTCAACACCAACCTCGGATGGACGGTGACCAACAACGGGCTGACCGACGGCCCGTGGGAACGCGCCGTGCCCAACGCCACCGGCACGCGAGGCGAGCCCTTCGCGGACTTCGAGCGCACGGGATGGGCCTATGTCACCGACAACGCCACCGGCAACGCGGATGTCGACGGCGGGCAGACCATCCTGACCTCGCCCGTGCTCGACGCGACCGGGGGCACGGGCGCGACGCTCTCGTTCGCCGCGTGGCTCGACAACACCCGCGGCAGCGCGCCGCAGGAGGACGCCCTACGCGTCGAGTTCTCGAGCAACAACGGCGCGTCCTGGGTCCCCGCGACCGCCATCGGACCGACCGGACCCGAGGCCGCCGGCGCCTGGAGCGAGCGCAGCATCGACATCGCGACCGTGGTGCCGCGCACCGATCAGTTCCGCGTCCGCTTCATCGCCGAGGACCTCGGCAGCGGCTCGGTCGTCGAGGCCGCTGTGGACGCCGTCCGGCTGATCGTGCACGACGACTGCCCGACGACTCAGCCCTGTCTGGCGGATGTCAACGGTGACGGCGTTGCATCGCCGGCCGACTTCACCGCCTGGGTCGTGGCCTACAACAGCAACGACCCCGCCGCCGACCAGAACCTCGACGGCATCATCGGGCCGGACGATTTCACCGCGTGGGTCAGCAACTACAACACCGGGTGCCCCTGATCGGCCGCCACGCTAGCTGTGGTGGTCGTTCCGGTCCGATTCGGTGCCGGGGCTGTCGGTTCGCGGGTCTTGACCGTCTTTTCGCGGTCGCGACGCGGCTTTTGTGATTGACGCCGCGGGGCGAATCGGTAGGCTCAGAGTATGAAGGGATAGGGAGGGACAAGAACCGTGCCAGCCCCGCCGACGACCTCGGCATCGGGCAGCGCGGAGGGGTGGGCGGAGCTCGCGTGCGATTGCCATCGTGCCCACGCAACAACGCTCGTCAGCTACCCCACCCCCTTCCCTTTTTTCATGCGCCCAGCTGGTGACGACGACCGGACCCGGCGGCGGGTCGAGCGGCATGCAGGCGCGAACGGGCCGGGCGATCAGCGCTCTTCGATGTCGAGCACGATCGCTTGTTCGTGCACCGTGCCCAGATCGGCGTCGGTGATCTCGACCAGCATCGGGACGCGGCCGGAGCCGAGCGCGGCCTTGACGACGAACCAGAAGTGGATCCGCGTCGAGCCGCCGGGGGGCAGATCGCCGATCACGGCGCGGCCCACACGCACGCTCGCGTTCCCGTCGCCCAGCTCGCGCAGCCGCGCCACGCCGCCCCGCACCGCGCTGTCCCCGAAGTTGCGGATCTCGCAGACCATGTGCAGGTCGTCGCCGGGGCGCAGCCGGCCCTCGTTGCCCTCGCGCACCGTCCGACCGTGACGGTCGGGCATGACCGTGATCTGCACATCCAGCGCCGGCGGTGGCAGCGGATCGACATCGACCGCGACACTCGTCGGCGAGTCCACCGCCGCCCCGTGCTGCTCCGATGACGACGCCATCAGAGCCAGCTCGTCGATCCGCAGCGAGCGCGGCAGTGTGCGCCGCTCGGCGAGCTCGAGCGTCTCGCCCGGCTCGAGCCAGCCGAAGTCCAGCTCGATCGGCTCGAGGCCCTCATCGCCGGCCGGCGCGAGCTGGGTCCGCAGCCGATAGATCGGCCGCTCGCCCGTGTTGGTCGCCCGGGCCCGGACCACGAACGAGCCGCCCGCCGGCACCGTTGGGGGTTCAAGCGAGACCTCGACCCGCGCCGCGCCGCCCGGCCCGCCGGGGCCGGTCTCCGCTCGCCCTCGCCGCAGGGCCACCTCGGTCAGCCGGTCGATCGTCGCCCGATCCAGCTGCGCCGTGCCAAGCTCGACCAATTCGCCGGTGACCATCGCGTCGATCGTCACCGGCCCGGGCCGCAACGCCTGGAACCCCGCGGGCGTGCGGGCCAACTCGAAGCACGCCCGGCCCTGTTCGCTCGGCACGCGGAAGATCGGCCGCGACAGCGACGGGCCCGACAGCCGAAGCTCGAACCCGCTGCCGGGCATCAGCCCGGTGCTCGACGCCACCGGCCCGGTCATCGTGACACAGAGACCGCCCGCCTCGGACGACCAGATCGCGCTCACCAAGCTCGGCGCCGCCGGCGCGGGCGACGCGGCGCCGCCGCCCGCGCAGCCGATCGCCCCTGTCAGCGAGCCGGCCAGGGCCAGCGCCACCGTCGCGATCGCCAGCCCCCGGCTCACGACCCGCCGCCCTCGCCCTCATCGGGGCGCCAGATCAGCCGCACACCGGTTCGCGCGTCGCCCCGGTCTCGCGGGACGAGCTCGTGCCGCGCGGCAGCGCGGACGGCCCCCTCCGGCGAGAGGTACGACCCGCCACGCGTCATCGCCACCTGCTCGCCGTGACCGAGCCCCGGAGCGACCACGAGTTCTGCCGCGTTCCCGAGCATGTCCACGAGGCCCCAGGGATTCGGCTCGAGCAGCCCGACGGGCATCAGCCTCGCGTCGGCCGACCCGAGCCACCAGGCGCCGTTCTCCCGCGCGGACACGGGCAGCGGACCCTCGCGGTCAGCGCGGCAGGCGTACTCCCACTGCGCCTCCGTCGGCACGCTGAACACGCCCGGCGCCCGCTCGGTCAGCAACGCCGCGATCGCCCGCGCCTCGTCGAGCGTCAGGCCCGTCAGCGGCAGGTCGGCCGCGTCCGTCTCAACCGCCTCCCCGCCGACGGCCGCGTACTGGCCCCGCGTCAGCTCGGTCCGCATCATCCAGAACGGGCGTTCGATCCGGACCAGCCGGCGGTCCTCGGTGGCGCGTCGGCCGGGCTCGTCCGGATCGCTGCCCATCTCGAACGCGCCCGGCTCGATGTAGACCAGGTCCATCGCCACGCCCGGGGCGATCTCAACCGTTCCCGACCGGGCCTCGTTCATGGCCGCCTCGAGCCCTTCGACCACGCCAGCCGGTGCCGCGCCGCGGATGCGATCAATCGAACGACCGGCCGCGCGCAGCCGCCGTGAGGCGATCAGCGTCTCGATCGAGGCGATCTCGGCGCGTGCCTCGCCGGCGGCGCTGACATAGACACCCCGCGCCGAGGCGAGCGTCTCGGCCGCGCCCGCGAAGTCCCCCGCCTCGAGCATCGCCTGCCCGCGCTCGTGCCGATCTTCCGCGATGCCAAAGGTCGTGGGCGCGAGCCCGGCGGCGCCGGCTTCCAGCGCATGGCGCGGGACGCCTCGAGCGCCCGCAGCCATGCGCTG
>JBQLZJ010000015.1:0-24309 GCA_052168215.1 Phycisphaerales bacterium | reverse complement strand
CTCGATCGGTGCGCCCTGCCTCGCCGACACCAACGGCAACGGCGTCGTCGATCCGGGCGACTTCACGGCCTGGGTCGCGGCGTACAACGCGAACGACCCCGCCGCCGACGCGAACGGCAACGGCGCGGCGGACCCCGGCGATTTCACGGCCTGGGTCGCGGCGTACAACGCCGGCTGCTGATCGCCCCTCTCTGACGAAGGCCGAACCGATCGTGAGCGGATGCGCCGAGCGAGGGATTCGCGCTTGCCCGCGGCGGGCCGGTCTGCGATGCTGAGAGGCGGCGGTCTCGGAGCGCGAGAGAAAGGAACGAGCGATGCGTGGTCTTGTCGTGGTATCGGCCGCGGTGCTGCTCGCGGGCGCGGCCCGGGGGCAGCAGCGGTACGCCCTCTATGTCTTCGATCAGACGGGGGACAAGATCCTCCGGCTGCTCGACCTCAACGGCGACGGCGACGCCCACGACGCGGGCGAGGTGACCCGCTTCTACGACGACACCCCGGGCGCCGTGCTGGGCATCGACAACTCCCAGGGCCTTCTCGCGCTCGGGTTCGACGACCTGCTCGCCACCGACAACTTCGAGCCCGACAACATCGTCCGCATCACCGACACCAACGGCGACGGCGACGGCTTCGACGCCGGCGAGGCGGCGGTGGTCTTCTCCGGCGCGCTGCCCGGCGGCTTCACGCTCTCGAACCCGGCGGAGCTGATCCGACAGAACCCGACGCAGGGCGACGGGCTCGTGCTGCTCAGCAACAACACCCTCGACGACACGCTGCCCGAGGCGGTGTACACGCTGACCGACCTCAACGGCGACGGCGACTACGACGACGCCGGCGAAGTGGTCGAGAACGCGATCCTCAGCCCCGTCGGGGACTCGTTCGCGGCGTCGTTCCTCGGCATCGCGCAGGACAACGCCGGCTTCTGCTACGGCATCGACATCGCCACGCCGGACAGCGATCCGTCCAATGTCGAGTCGATCGACCGGATCAACATGGTGACCGGCGCCGTGAACGAGTGGATCACCAACACCGCGACCTTCACGAACCTCGGGCTGTTCATCAGCGGCGGGCTGGAGACCGCGCACTACGCCCCGACCGACGAGATCCTCGCCGAGCTCGTGGACTTCAACTTCAACGGGTTTCTGTACGCCTTCCGCGATGTCAACGGCTCGGGCGTGATCGACGCGTTCAACGAGACGAGGCTGCTCTGGAGCGAGGCCGGCAACGCCGACGGCGTGACGGGCGGCTCGATGCGCGACATCGTGCCCGCGCCCGACGGCTCGATCTTCATCGTCGATGCGCTGCGCGACACCGTCCGCCGGCTCACCGATCTCAACGGCGACGGGGACTTCCAGGACGCGGGCGAGACGACGATCGTGTACGACGCCGCCATCGCCGCCGCCAACGGGGGCGAGGCGCTCTCCAGCCCGCTCACGATCGCCGTGGCCGCCCTGCCGCCCTGCGAGGCGGACCTGAACGGCAACGGCGTGCTGGATCCGGGCGATTTCACGGCGTGGGTGGTCGCCTTCAACGCCGGCGACATCGCCGCCGACCAGAACGGCAACGGCGTGCTGGACCCGGGTGACTTCACCGCGTGGGTGAGCAACTACAACGCCGGCTGCATCTGATGCATCGGGGTGACCGGCGACGGCGCCCCGGAACGACCCGAGACCCGAACCGCCAGGACCCCGCCATGCAGAATCGTTGCTGTGTTCCCGTTCTTTCCGCGCTCGCGCTGCTGGGCACCGGGCAGGCGCTCGCCGCCGATCGCGTCGTGGCATCGTCGCCGCTCGGCACCGTCGTGGTGCCGACGAGCACGGCCGTGTCGATCCCCGTGTCGTTCTCGGGGATCGCCGATCCGATCACGGGCATCGGGATCAGCGGGACCTATGTCACGCAGCAGGGAGACTTTGACGACGGGCTCGGGCCGTGGTCGCTCGATGTCCGGCTGACGGCGACGGCGCCGGGTGGCGCGTCGCTGGCGTGGAACCCGATCGGGGGCGATGTGACGATCGCGGATTACCCGTTCCAGGACGGGACGGCCGGGCTCCCGAGCGTGGCGGGTGACGGCGCGTGGACCTTCGCGTTCGACAGCGTGGTGCCGCAATCCAACTGGACCTACCGCATCGACAACGCCGTGGTCTATGTGCTCGCCGAAGCGCCGGATGTGACCGAGGCGTACACCGCTACGCCCGACCCGGCGAACCAGTGGAACCGGCCCTTCTTCATCGCGGGCGTCTCGGGACTCGGGCCGGTGGCGTACGACGCCTTCTCGTTCACGGTCGGGGTGAGCGGTGTGTACGAGTTCTCCAGCGTCCTCTCCACCGGCGGCAACCACTTCTCGTTCCTCTACGGCGGCGGGTTCGACGCGGACCAGCCGCTGGCCAACCTGATCGACTACGGGCTGGGCAACGGCAACTCGCCCTTCGGCGTGCCGCGAGGCGAATCCCGCATCGAGGCCCTGCTCTTCGAGGGCGTCACCTACACCTGGGTCACCAGCCAGTGGGACCGCTTCGGCTCGATCGCGCCGGCGAGCAACACCATCGTCGGCCCCGGCGCGGTCGTGCCGGTCGGCGACGACTGCCCGGCCGACACGAACGGGAACGGCGCGCTGGACCCGGGCGACTTCACGGCCTGGGTGACGGCGTACAACGCGGGCGATGTGCCGACGGCCGACCAGAACGGCAACGGCGCGCTCGACCCGGGCGATTTCACCGCCTGGGTGACCAACTACAACGCCGGGTGCCCGTGATGCGTCGCGCGGTGATCGGTCTCGTTCCGGCGCTCGCCGGTGTCGGCGCGGCCGGGCAGCCCTTCGCCGCGTACATCTCCGCGCTCACCGAGGACTCGGTCCTGAAGCTCGAGGATCTCAACGGCGACGGGGACTACCTCGACGCGGGCGAGTCGGTCGTCTTCTTCGGGCCCGGCAACGCCAGCGGCCTGCCGGGCGTGGGCAGCGCGCAGTGCCTGCTCGCGCTGGGATACGACGACCTGCTCGCGGGCGAGGGCGAGGAGACCGGGCCCTACAGCACCGCGCTGCTGCGACTCACCGATGCCAACGGCGACGGCGACGCGATGGACGCCGGCGAGGCCCGGATCGTCTGGAACACCCTCCTGCCCCTCGCCGGCGCGCCCAATGTCGACCGCATGAAGGAGATCCTCCTGCGGCCCGACGGCTCGCTGCTCATCGCCGACAACAACACGATCAACTTCGACAACGACACGCCCGAGGCCGTCTGGACGCTCGCCGACACCAACGGTGACGGCGACTACGACGACGGCGAGGTCACACTCTTCCGCGAGCTCTCACCCATCGGCAGCCCGTTCGGCTTCATCACCGAGGACTTCAAACGCCGCGACGACGGCTCGATCGTCTTCTCCAACGCCGACAGCAGCTCGAACACCGTGGAGCTGTGGACCCTCTCGGCCGACGGCGCGACGCTGACGCCCTTCTTCGACGACGACGACATCCTCGGCATCTTCGTCAAGGAGACGGGCATGACGCTCAGCCCGTTCACCGGCGCGCCGATGCTCTTCAGCGGCGACACCACCGGCGCGGTCGGGCTCCTCGAGTTCCAGGACAACGACGGCTCCGGCGACATCGACCCGGCCACGGAGATCGTCGCGCGGTATGTCTCCTCCTCGAGTTCCACCGGGATCGCGCCCGACTTCAATTCGGTCATCGACATCGAGGTCGCGCCCGACGGCGCGCTCTGGCTCGCCGACCTCAGCGACGACACCATCTACCGCTTCGAGGACCTCAACGGCAACGGGAACTGTCAGGACACCGTCGGCGGCGTGCCCGAGGTGACGCCGATCTTCTCGCCAGCGGCCCTGGGTGCGACGACCGCGTTCCCGCGCACCATCGCCTTCGCGATCAAGCCCGGCTGCCCCGCGGACCTCAACGGCAACGGCGTCGCGGACCCGGGCGACTTCACGGCGTGGGTCGTCGCGTACAACCAGGGCGATCCCGCGGCCGACCTGAACGGCAACGGCGCGGCGGACCCGGGCGACTTCACGGCCTGGGTCGTCGCGTACAACACGGGTTGTTGATCGGGCTCCTGTCGGGACCGCTGACGCGACTCCGAGAGCTGCGGCGATGGTGGTCAACCGGCACCGGACGACGCGGTACGCTGCAGAACCCGGGGTCGCGGCCGCGCCCCGAATCGGAGGACCTCACGCATGCACCAGCACCCGCTCCACGGGATCGGCAAGGCGATCATGGATCATGTCACTTCCGGGGCGACCGACGACCGGCCGCTCTGGGAGGCGCACTTCCACCCCGACTTCGTCTCGGTCGAGGGCTCGGGCGAGGAGGCACGCGGTTTCGACGGCGTGGCGGCCAAGCAGAAGGCCTGGATGGACGCCCACACCATGCACGGCTTCGAGGCGGAGGGGCCATACCTCGGCCGCGACGCGGTGGTGATCCGCTACACGATCGATGTGGAGCCCAAGGACGGGTCATGGCCGCGGATGACGATGGCGGAGGCCGCGGTCTACACCGTCCGGGACGGGAAGGTGGTCCGCGAGGAGTTCATGTACGAACCGATGGGCGGCTGACGGCCCTCGCGGCGGAACACCTGCGCGGATCGGCCCGAATCGAGGACCGTCTTGGCCGACGAATCGGCCACCGGACCCGGCCGTCTGTTTGGGTTGGTGCCGAGGAAATCTGCTACACTGCACACGCGATTCGGGGACGGTGGTGCCCCCGGCGTGGTCAGACGCGGTGGTGGGCCGGCAGGGCCGAGGGCGTTCGGGCCCTGGGCTCGGCGGATCCGGGCGTTCGGCTCGACTCCGGGCCGACGGCTGGGCCGAGTGCTGGCGTGGAAGTCTCGAGGCGTGGCCCGGCGTGCCGGGCGGTTGCGGAGCTTAATGACGATGGATCGGATGCGATTCGGTGTGACGACTCGTCGGCTGACCGGTGTGCTCGCCGGCGGCGCCGTGGCGCTCGGGTGGGCCGGTCTCGCGGCGGGTCAGGCGCGGTCCTCCGCAGACGGCCGGGGCCTCTCGGGCTGGACGGAGTCGGCGGGCGAGGTGGCCGCGGTGTTCGCGCCGGTCAGCGTGTCGAACCGGGCGACGATCTCCGCGTACGCCACGCCGCTGGATGTCGACTTCGACGCGATCGACCGGCTCGGTGCGCACGAGCGCGTGCACATGGTCGGCCTGCCGCTGAGCCGGACGGAGCTGATCGACCTGGACCTTGAGCGGGTGCGCGTGCTGGACGAGAACGCGGAGCTGTTCCACGGCACGACGCGGCTGGAGCGCCCGGCGCAGCCGATGAATGTGATGTTCGAGGGCGAGGTCGCCGGCGAGCCGGGCTCGTGGGCGTATCTCTCGTTCAGCCGATTCGGCGTGCGGGGCATCGTCGAGATCGATGGCGTGACGCATGTGATCTCCAGCGGCGACCCGCGCGAGGGTATCAACCCGGTCGTGTACGACCTGACGCGCCTGCCCGAGGGCGAGATCAACTGGGTCGAGTGGGCCTGCAGCGCGATCGATCCGAACACGGGGCTCCCGACCGACGGCCTGCCCGACCAGCTCGTCGGCCAGGCGGGCGACGGGGGCGACGAGGGCGAGGGCGACCCCTGCCGCGTGGTGAATGTCGCGATCGAGGCGGACGCGGAGTTCGGCGAGCGGTACACCGGCGAGAACGCGGTTGAGGCGCACAACGCGTACATCGAGTCGCTCGTCGGTGCCGTGAATGTCATCTATCGCAGGAATGTCAATGTTCGGCTGAACATCGTGTACATCCGCTCGTGGGTCGGCGCCCCCGAGGACGCGGACCCGTGGGACGGCACCTCGACCTTCGCCCGCCTGCTCGAACTCCGGCAGACCTGGCAGCCCGGTGCCGCCCCGACCCAGCTGGACTGGCAGTCGGCGCACATGTTCAGCTCCGCCCGGCTGGGCGGCGGCGTGGCGTACCTCAACGCCATCTGCAACCTGAACATTGCGCACGCCGTCTCCGCCGATATGACCGGTTTCTTCCCCACCACCGAGGTCACGCCCGGCAGCCCGGAGCCGATCGACAACAACGGCCAGAACTGGGATGTCGTCGTGACGGCGCACGAGTGGGGCCACAACTTCGGCGCACCGCACACGCACGGGCTCGCGCCCGTCGTCGACGGGTGCGGCCTGGGCGACTGCTCGCTGTCCGAGTTCGGCACGATCATGAGCTATTGCCACACCTGCCCCGGCGGGCTGCAGAACATCGAGCTGAACTTCGCGGCCCGGATCCTCGACGAGGGCATCCGGCCGTATCTGGAGTTCGGCGCGCCGTGCGATCTGGTCGAGACCAGCGACGCCTGCGAGGCGCCGAACGAGGTCTGCATCGCCGATGTGAACCAGGACAACCAGCTCACGCCCCAGGACTTCGTGGCCTGGATCATCGCGTACAACGCGGGCGACCTGATCGCCGACAGCAACCGAGACGGCGAGCTGACGCCGCAGGATTTCAACGCGTGGCTGGCGGCCTACAACCTCGGCTGCGACTTCGACTAGAGCGGCCGACCACGATCGAACTTCAGCGGGGCGGGCCTTCGGGTCCGCCCCGTTGTCGTTGCGGACCGCTCAGTCGCCGTGGGGTCGGCGGGATGCGGGGCGGCGACGAGCCAGCAGCAGCAGGGCGGCGGCGCCGGCGGTCGCGGACCGGCCCGGGCCCTCGACCAGGTCGCTCGGGCTCACGCGGATGGCCGCCACGGTCGGACCGGCGCCGGGCGAGGCCAGTGCCGCCGGTGCCGGACAGGCGATCGCCAGGGCCGTGATGCCCCACCAAGCTGGAATCGTCCGATAACGACACATGGGCAGAACTCTCTTCGTCGGCCGCCTATCAACGGTTGAGCCGGGCCGCAAGAACATCGGACGATTGCGAAACTGGCTTGACCCCTCCCCGATGCCGGGTAGCTTGAAAGCGACATGTAGCCCACCCAGATCGGGCGGGTTGCGGTTGAGAATTGCTCTCAGGGAACCGGCGGAGGGCCGGTGGCGAACGGTGTTTGGAACCGGGGGATCGTCTCCGGGAGCCCGATCGGGCTGGTCTTCGACAGTATGCAGCGCTGTATCTGGCCCCCTCTCGGGGGCGACAACGAGACGAGAGGGGAGTTGGCCAGATGAATCATGTGGCTTCGGCGTGGGTCTCCGCGTGCCTGGTGGCCGGTTCGGTTGCGGGGCAGGCGGGCCCCGGTGTCGTGTTCCAGCCGGCGCAGGTCGGCGTGGAGGCGATCAGCCCCGACGGCGTGTTTGCGGTGCTGTCGGCGATGCCCGCGGGTGAGTTCGACCGCGAGCCGTTCGTCCGGCCGGCGCGATTCAGCCCGGTGATGATGGACCGCGATGCGGCGAGGCGTGCGCTGGCTGGCGCGCCGACCGAAGACGCGTACCTCGCAGGCGCCGAGCCGCTGGTCATGGACCTGCCGATGCCGGATGGCTCGTTCGAGGTCTTCTTCGTCTACGAGACCCCGATGCTGGCGCCGGAGTTGGCGGCCAAGTTCCCGGACATCCGGACCTACGCGGGCGTGGGCGTGACGGACGCCGGCTCGGTGGCGCGGCTGACCATGACGCCGCTGGGCTTTGATGCGTTCGTGATGCGAATCGGCCCCGATGTGTTCATCGACCGGTTCAGCCTGGACAACGCGGATGTGTACACGAGCTACTACGGGCCGGACCTGCAGCGGGAGCACCTGGAGTGGACCTGCGGGTTCGATCCGGACGCCGTGCCGCAGGTCGGCATGCGGTCCCGCGGCGAGCCGCTGGGACGGGAGAGCGCCGCGGTCGCGGCGCCCGTGACGCTGCGGACCTTCCAGGCGGCTATCGCGGCGACGGGTGAGTACACGCAGTACTTCGGCGGGACGGTCTCGGCCGGTCTGTCGGCGGTGGTGACGGCGATGAACCGCGTGAGCGGTATCTACGAGCGCGACCTGGCGGCGCGTTTCCAGCTCGTGGGCAACAACGACCTGATCATCTTCACGAACCCGAACTCGGATCCGTTCAGCAGCTCCCCGTCGCTGAGCAGCATCGACAGCGCGATCGACAGCCGGATCGGCTCCGGGAATTACGATGTGGGCCACCTGGTGGACACCGGCGGGGGCGGGTACGCCTTCCTCGGCGTCGTGTGCACCTCGAGCAAGGGCGGCGGGTACACGGGTCTGACCCCGCCGACGGGCGACCGCTTCTATGTCGACTACCTGGCGCACGAGCTGGGGCACCAGTTCGGCGGGAACCACACCTTCAACGGGGATTCGGGCTCCTGCTCGGGCGGCAATCGCAACGGCTCGACGGCGTACGAGCCGGGCAGCGGCACGACGATCATGGCCTACGCCGGCATCTGCGGGAACGACAACACGCAGACTTTTTCTGATGACTATTTCCACTTCATCAGCCTGCAGGAGATGTCGAGCCACATCGCGTCGCGGACCTGCGATCAGGAAGCTGGCACGGGCAACACGACGCCCGATGCCGGGGTGCAGGTCTCGACGATCCTGGTGCCGATCAACACGCCCTTCCGGCTCGTCGGCACCGGGAGCGATGTCAACGGGGACACGCTGACCTACACCTGGGAGCAGCGCGACCTCGGGCCGCAGCGCGATGTGAGCGCCTCGGACAACGGGTCGAGCCCGATCTTCCGCTCGTTCGAGGGCACGACCAACCCGGAGCGTGTCTTCCCGAACCTGGTGGACTGGCGTGACGGCGTG
Source organism: Phycisphaerales bacterium (assembly GCA_052168215.1). Lineage (GTDB taxonomy): Bacteria > Planctomycetota > Phycisphaerae > Phycisphaerales > UBA1924 > JANQQZ01. The sequence goes on along the minus strand of JBQLZJ010000015.1, from coordinate 15,628 downwards.
CTGAACCGGGGCGAGAAGCTGCCGACGGTCGCGCGGACGCTGGACTTCCGGCTCACCGTGCGGGACAACAACCCGGCGGGCGGCGGGTACGACTTCGCCGACGCGCAGGTCATCGTCGATGCGTCGGGCGGCCCGTTCCGCGTGACGAGCCAGTCCTCGCCGGTGACGGTGACGAACGGGCAGCTGACCGTGAACTGGGATGTCGCGGGCACCTCGTCGTTCCCGTTCCTGGCGAGCACGGTCAACATCCGCTTCTCGCAGGACGGCGCGCAGTCGTTCCCGCATGTGCTGGCCTCGGGCACGCCGAACGACGGGTCGGAAACTGTGACGCTGCCGAGCGTGCTGACGACACAGGGCTACATCATGGTGGAGGCGTCGAGCGGCGCGTTCCTGGATATCAACAAGGCGCCGATCACGGTGGATGTCCCGCCGGAGCCGGTGGTGATCTCGTTCCCGAACGGGCTGCCGACGGAGTTCAACGAGGGCGAGCCGACGACGATCCTGGTGGATATCGATCCGGGGACCAACACGCTGAGCCCTTCGGCGCTGTTCATGTTCTACGGGTTCAACACGATCGCGCCGTTCAACCAGACGAGCCTGGTGCCGCTGGGCGGCACGCAGTACGAGGCGACGATCCCCGGCGGGGCGTGCGACGACGATGTGGTCTATTCGTTCCAGGTCGCGACGACGGGCGGGGACCTGACCTACTCGCCGGAGCCGGCGGGGACCTCGTACAGCGGGGTCGTGGTGTGCCAGGCGGACTGCCCGCCGGACATCAATGGCAACGGCGTGCCGGATCCGGGCGACTTCACGGCCTGGGTGACGGCGTACAACGCCGGCGATCTGATCGCTGATCAGAACCAGAACGGCGTGCTGGATCCGGGCGACTTCACGGCCTGGGTGACCAACTACAACGCGGGCTGCCCGTAAGCGGCGCGTGATGTCGAGGAGAGAGGGCGCGTCGGCTCGGCGCGTTCGGTCGAGTGTTTCACAGCGGGGCCATCGGGTCCTGCCCATCTAGCGAGAGGTGATTCATGAAGAGGTGTTTCCGAACCGCAGCGATGCTGCTGCTCGCGGGCTCGGCCGCGGGCGTGACGGCCGAGCCCACCACGACGCCGACGGCGCCGGAGGGTGTGGACCCCGCGATGCACGAGCGGGCGTTCCGCATGATCCAGATGCAGACCTTCTACAGCCTTCCCGAGTCTCACCGCGCGGAGATCCTGGAGGAGGCGGAGCGTCAGGGCATCGAGCTGCCGATGACCGCCGACGACCTGGTCGAGTCGGACCCGTCGATCGCGGCGCGTGATATGCCGCTGTCGGCCGAGGAGCTCGACGAGGCCTTCTCGAAGGTGAGCCATGTGGTCGATCGCGCGACCTTCGAGGGCTTCCGCCCGATCCATCAGCGGATGCTCGCGAGCTTCGCCGAGGTGGCCAAGACCCACGATGTGCCGGTCAAGCCCTGCTTCGCGCCGGGCACCGATCCCGCTGTCGTGCAGGCGTTCGAGGATATTGTCTTCGGCGACTTCTCGCGCTTCCAGCTGACCAGCCGGTGGCAGGGCACGGCCCTGAACCCGGGCGGCGCCTCGCAGGGTGACCCGACGATCCTGACCTACTCGTTCCCGGCCGATGGCGTGACCGTTCCGAACGGCGTGGGCGAGGGCACCGGCCCGAACAACCTGAACGCATTCCTCGACGGCATCTACGGCGGGAACCGCGCGCTGTGGCGCGGCTACTACGACGAGATCTTCGCCCGCTGGGCCGAGCTCAGCGGCAACACCTACATCCTCGAGCCCAACGACGACAATGTCACGCTCTTCAACAGCGCCGGTGTCGCGGGTGTTCGCGGCGATCTGCGCATGGCCGGCAAGACCATCGACGGCAACTCGGGCATCCTGGCGTACAACTTCTTCCCGCAGAACGGCGACATGGTCATCGATACGGCCGACAACTTCTACGCCACCACCAGCAACAACAGCCTGCGCCTGCGCAACATCCTGGCGCACGAGCACGGCCACGGCATGGGCCTGCTCCATGTCTGCCCGCTCGGCTCGATCCTGATGAACCCGTTCATCAACCTCGCGTTCGATGGGCCGCAGTACGACGATGTGCTCGGCGCCCAGCGCCAGTACGGCGATGCGCTCGAGCCCAACGACACCCTGGCTCAGGCCACGGATCTCGGCACCCTCACGGGCGGCGATACGGTCAACTTCGGCGGCGCCGGCGGCGTCGGGCCGAGCACCACCGACTGGATCTCCATCGACGACAACGGCGACACCGACCTGTTCCGCCTCCAGATCAGCGGCACGGTCTCGATCAACGCGACCGCCACGCCCATCGGCTTCACCTACCAGGACGGCCCGCAGACCCAGTCCTGCAACTCCGGCCCCACGGTGAACCCGCAGAACTACGGCGACCTCCAGATCGACATCCTCAACAGCGGCGGCGGTGTGATCGCGTCGGTCAACGACAACGGCCTCGGCGGCGCCGAGTCGATCGTCGCCAACGCGTCCAGCGGCACCTTCTTTGTCCGTGTCCGCAACACCGGCCAGAACCAGATCCAGGCCTACCGCCTCGACATCTCGATCGAGGGACCGGCCATCATCCCGCTGACGCTGACCAACGAGGGCCCCGTGCCGTCGGTCATCGCCCCGGGCGACGGCACGCAGCAGCTCTCGGTCCGCGTGACGCTCAACGACGACACGCTGCTCAGCGGTCCGACGCTCAACTTCCGCCGAGCCGGCGAGGCGGGCTTCACCGCGATCCCGTTCGGTACGCCGGCGGGCGATGTCTACACGGTGACGATCCCGGACTCGCTGTGCGACGAGGACCCGGACTTCTTCGTGAGCGTCACGGGCCAGGAAGCCGGCGGCCTGACGCTGCCGACCTCCGGCCAGTACACGGCGCTCATCGGCGAGGCGACCACCTTCAGCGATTCCGGCAACGGCGGCATTGCCTTCGCGGTCGGCGGCAACATCACCACCGCCGAGGCCGGCCGCTGGCAGGCCGGCGCCCCGCAGGGCAACGACCGCGACGACCCCGCCGTCGACTTCGACGGCAACGGGCTCGCGTGGCTCACCGGCATCAGCGCCTCCACCACCAACTCCGATGTCGACGGCGGCAGCACCATCCTGACCAGCCCGGTCTTCGACCTGTCCGGCGGCGGCTCGATCAGCTACGCCTACTGGATGTCCGATGCGGTCAACCCGATCGGCCCGGAAGACGGGTTCGTGGTCGAGGTCTCGACCAACGGCGGATCCAGCTTCTTCCCCGTCCGCGACTACAACAGCCAGCCCGGCAGCTGGCGGACCGACACCCTGGTGGCCGATGTGGACTTCCCGGCCGCCAGCAATGTGGCGTTCCGCTTCGTCGCCACCGACGCCGACCCGGGCAATGTGCTCGAGTGCGGCGTGGACGCGATCGAGGTCATCTCGCTCACCTGCGAGAACCCCGTCGGCTGCAACAACCCCGCCGATGTCAACGGCAACGGCGAGGTCGATCCCGGCGACTTCACCGCCTGGGTCGCGGCGTACAACGCGAACGACATCGCGGCCGATCAGAACGGCAACGGCGTCGTTGACTCGGGCGACTTCACCGCCTGGGTGAACAACTACAACATCGGCTGCTGATCGATCGATCGGCACGCCGAGCGTGTGACACACCCCGGCCCCGGGCGCGAGAGCGTCCGGGGCCGATTCGGAACGGCGCCCGTTCCAGCCAGGAGAAGCCGATGAAGCCGTCGTCCGTGTTCGCCAGTCGCCGCTCGCTGCTCGGTCTGGTCCTCGCCGCCGGCACCGCCGCGCCCTCGGCCGCGTTGCACCCGGAAGACGCTGCGCTGATGGCCAAGGGCGACCCGGGGAACTCGGGCATGCTCGGCGTCTTCCCCGCGAGCAACATCGAGTTCCTGAGCCAGGTCCCGCTCAGCCAGATCGACCCGGGCTCGGCCACGGGCAACGACATCTGGGGCTATGTCTCCCCCGCCGGGCGCGAGATCGCGATCATCGGCGTCGAGTCCGCCACCTCGTTCGTCGATGTGACGGTGCCCACCCAGCCGGTCATCCTCGCGACCTTCCCCAGCCCGACGAGCCTCTGGCGCGACATCAAGGTGCTGGGTGACTTCGCCTATGTCGTCAGCGAGGGCGGCGGGCACATCCAGGTCTTCGACATGTCCCAAGTCGATTCGGGCACCGTCATCAGCCGGGGCAACGCGAACTTCGGCGGCTCCAGCGCGTCGCACAACATCGTGGTCAACCCCGACTCGGGCTACCTCTACCGCGTGGGCGGCGGGAGCGACCTCGGCCTGCGCGCGTACTCGGTCGGTCTGAACGGCCAGCCGGGCACGCCGACTTCCCCCAGCCAGTCGCTCGTCCAGAGCAATCTGTATGTCCACGATGCGCAGGTCGTGACCTACGACAGCGGGCCCTACGCCGGGCGCGAGATCGCCTTCCTCTGCTCGGGCTTCGGCAACGGCGGCACCGACACCGCGCTGCGCATCTACGATGTCACCAACAAATCCAACATCGTCCAGCTCGGCATCGTCCGCTACCCGGGCCGGCAGTATTCCCACCAGGGCTGGCTCAGCGAGGACCGCAGGTACTTCTACCTGAACGACGAGCTCGACGAGGGCGTGACCACAGCCACCACACGCCTGCACATCATCAATGTCGAGAACCTCAACAACCCGTTCTATGTCCGCGGCTGGACGAACAACAACACCGCCCGCGACCACAACCTGTATGTGAAGGGCGACTACATCTACGCCGCCAACTACCGCAGCGGCCTGCGCATCCACGACATCTCCGACCCGGAGAACCCCGTCGAGGTCGCGTGGATCGATACCTTCCCGTCCGACGACGGGCAGGGCTTCGACGGCGCGTGGTCCAGCTACCCGTATTTCCCCTCGGGCACCGTCGTCATCTCCGACATCCAGCAGGGCCTGGTCGTCGTCCGGCCAGGCATCGACAACCTGGTGTTCGACTTCACCCAGCCGCTGCCCGAGACGACCAGCCCGACCGGTGGCGAAACGGTGCAGGTGCAGATCACCCAGAACGGCGTGACGCTGGACCCGTCGAGCGTCGAGCTGATCATCGATACCGACGACGGCCAGCAGTTCGTGCTCGCCGGTTCGGTCGCCGGTTCCGTCGCGAGCTTCACCACGCCCCCGTTCGACTGTCTGGACGAGCTGACCTACCGCGCCCGGGCGAACGCGACCGACGGCCGGAGCTTCACCTCCGCGCCGGCGACGAGCATCGTCGCGACGGGCACGATCGTGGCCTTCGCCGACAACGCCGAGAGCGACCCGGGCTGGACCGTCTCCGGCAACGCGTCCGACGGGCAGTGGACCCGCGGCATCCCGGTCAACGCGGGCCGGGGCGACCCCGCCACGGATGCCGACGGCTCGGGCCGGGCGTGGCTCACCGACAACTCGTCAGCGAACGGCGGCAACTCCGATGTCGACAACGGCCAGACCGTGCTGACCAGCCCGATCATCGACGCCTCCGCCGGCGGTCGGTTCTCCTACAGCTACTGGCTCAACGACATCGCCGGCGGCGAGCTGGGCGTGGAGGACTTCTTCCGCGTGCAGTACTCGATCAACGGCGGCACCTCCTGGACCACGCTGCGCACCTTCACCGATGCCCTGGGCGCCTGGAGGCAGGACTCGTTCGAGATCGGCGTCGATGCGCCCTCGAGCCCCACCTTCGCCATCCGCTTCATCGCCAGCGAGACCACGCCCGGCGATGTCATGGAGGCGGGCGTCGACGCCCTCCGCCTGGTGTCGTTCGTGTGCGAGGTCGCCGACTGCCCCGCGGATGTCAACGGCAACGGCATCGCCGACCCCGGCGACTTCACCGCGTGGGTCACGGCGTACAACGCGAACGACCCCGCCGCCGACCAGAACGGTGACGGCGCGGTCGATCCGAGCGACTTCACGGCCTGGGTCAGCAACTACAACGCGGGCTGCTAGCCCTCGCTGTCCGGCTCGCCATCCTCGTCCGGTTCATCGGCGGGCCAGCCTTCCTCGTCCTCGGCAGGCTGCCGTGCGGGCTGTCTGTCCGCGGGTGCCCACGAAGCGGGCATGAGCCGGAACACCGTGAACGGATACTTGTGCACGCGGTCCTCGTGGATCGACAGCAGCCGATGCGTCAGACCCGCGCGCTCGAACCGCTCCAGCTCCGATGAGCCGAACTCGTCCGTGTCGGTGCGCAGCGCGAGATACGCGGCCTGGCCGGGCGCGAGCGCCGGGAGCGACGGCCCATCGCCCTCGAGCGGGTCCCAAGCCGCGGACCAGTGCACGCGCAGCGGGAGCCCTCGCGACGCGGCGAGCCGCTGCGCGTAGAACAGCGTTTCGGGCCGGGCTTCGATGAGCTGGTCGGCGTAGACGACGGTCGGTCCCTGGGCGTCGAACCCGCCGTCGTCGAGCACCGCGCCGGCGAGACGGTGCCCGGGCTCGCGCCCGCTCGTGGCGAGCTGCCGGGGTTCGAGCAGCGCGATCCGGACGGCGCACACGGCGATCAGCAGCAGCGTGATCAGCACCGGCCCGCCGAGCAGGCTCCAGCGGGCCGCGAGTTCGCGGCGCCGGCCGAACGCACCGCGCGTTGTGCGCACGGCCCACGGCACGCACAGGCACGCCAATCCGACCGCCGGCTGGGCGTAGCGCGGGTTCGAGGTGCCGACGAGCATCAGCAGCACCACCGCGATCACCCAGGCGAGCGCCGCGGCCCGGGACAGGTCGAACGCTTCGGCGTCCGACGCCCGGTTCCCCGAGCCGCCGGGCCACAGCACGATCAGCATCGCCAGACTCGCTGGCAGGTGCGCCGCGAACGCCGCGGGCACGAGCGTGAGGATCTGCAGCGCTCGGCCCGGCTCGAACGAAAAAGCCGCCGGGCTCTGCAGGACATGCGGCTCGGGCCAGCTCGCGAGCTCCCCGGCGAGCGTGACCGCGAGCCCCGCCGCCGCGGCGCACGCCAGCACGACGCCGAGCCAGACGCCCGGCGCGAAGAGCGCGGCGACGGAGCCCCGGACGATCACCGCGGCCGCGATCGCGCCGACAAGCACCGTCCCCGCCGCCGGTCCCTTGGCGATCAGGGTGAGCAGCACGGCCGCGCCGACCGCGACGCCCCCGAGCAGCGCGCGGCTCGTCGCCCGGCCTCGTCGTCTGACGATCAGCTCGATGATGAGCGCGGCGGCGATCAGCGCGCCGAGGTTGTTCATCGCCTCGATCTCTGCGGCGCGGCCGCCCTCGAAGACCACGGGCAGCAGCGCGTAGGCGACGCCGGCCCACCAGCCGTCGCGCACGCCGAACCAGCGCATGCCGAACGCACCCGCGGCGACGGCGCCCGCCCCGACCGAGACCGCGCTGACGAGCCGGGCGGCGAACTCGGATCGCCCGAGCGCATCGGTCGAGAGACGGATCGCCCAGAACACGCCGGGTGGCTTGCGCAGGTACACGGTGTCGAACATCGTGGGAACGAGCCAGGCGTGCCGATCGCTCAGCTCGATCGCGGGGATCGTCCGGTGCCCCTCGGTGGCGCGCAGCCCGCCCCGCCCCAGCATCGGGAGATAGACCGCGGCGCACAGCAGGACGATCAGCAGCAGCCGGCCGGCGGCGCGCATCAGCCCTCGTCCGCCGGCACGGGCACCTCGTGCTTGTACGGCGAGTCCGCGTCGAAGCTCGCGTCCGTGGGCAGCCGCCCCTCGGGGTGCGTGACCGGCACCGGGGCGTCGGTCGGCTCGATGCCGCGGACATCCGTGCCGGATGCCGCCGCTTCGAGGATGCGCTCCCCCCAGGTCAGCAGCATGCCGCGCAGGTCGGGCTGGCGGGTATCGCGGTGGCGATTGGCCTCGGCCATGAGCGTGTCGATCGAGCCCTCGATGTCGAGGTCATCGGTCTGTGCGCGATACAGGGCGACGAGGCAGCCCGTGCGTTCGCTGCCGGCCGAGCAGTGGACGAGAACGGGCCGGTTGGCGGGGTCGGCGATCAGGCGCAGCGCGTGGGCGTACTCGTTGGGGTTGCCGGTGGCGTCGCCCTCGAGGTCGAGGCGGTACCGCGTGACGCCGAGCGCCTCGGCGGTGCGCTGGGCGAGGCGTTCCTCGGCCGAGCCCGGGTGGTACGCGCCGAGATCGATGATCGTTCGGATGCCGCGGCGTTCGACGACGCGCCGGGTCGCGGCCGGCGTGAGCCGTCCCGAGCGGTAGACCTCGCCCGGCGTGACGACGGCGAAGTTGCGGGCCCAGACATGATCGCGCACGCCGTACCGAGCGTACCAGGCGACGGCCGCCACAGCGAGCGTGACGAGCACGACGCGTCGGATCAGCGTGCCTCGCGGGGTGCCGGTCTCCATGCTCCGCCAGTGTAGTCCGTTGCTTAGGATGCCCGTATGGCCTCACGGAGGACGCCACCAACCGACGCCCAGCCCGCTCCCGAAGGCCGGCCGAAGCGGTCGCTCGCCTACCCGGCCCCGGTGGAGCGGCTGATCGCCGAGCTGACCCGGCTGCCCGGCATCGGTCGGCGCTCCGCCGAGCGCATGGCGTTCCACCTGCTCAAGCAGCCCCGCGACCGGGCGGAGGCCCTGGCGCAGGCGATCACCGAGGTCAAGCGCGTCATCGGGCACTGCTCGATCTGCGCGAACCTCACCGAGCGTGACCCGTGCGCGATCTGCGCCGACGAGAACCGCGACCGAGCCGTCGTGCTCGTCGTCGAGCAGCCGAAAGACCTGATCGCCATGGAGCAGGCCGGCATGTTCCGCGGGATCTACCACACGCTGCTGGGCTGCATCAGCCCGCTCGACGGCGTGGGGCCCGAGGGCCTGACCGTCTCGGAGCTGCTCCGGCGGATCGACAGACCCGAGACCAACGCGGGAGGGATCGCCATCCGCGAGGTCATCCTCGGCCTGAACCCGACCGTCGAGGGCGACGGCACGACGCTGTTCCTGATGGACCAACTCGCCGGCCGAGGCGTCACAGTCAGCAGGCTCGCGCGAGGTCTGCCGGCCGGGTGGTCGATGCAGCTGGCGAGCAAGGCCGTCCTGGCCGATGCGCTCGAGGGGCGTGTCCGGGTGGACGGGGAACGGGGTTGATGGGCCGCTGATGTCGATGCACTTCAACCAATCGCAGTCCATGCGGCTCGGTCAGCAGATGAAGCTGGCCCCGAGCGTCATCCAGTCCATGGAGATCCTCCAGATGCCCCTGGCGGAGCTGGAGGAGCGCATCGACCAGGAGCTGGAGAACAACATCACGCTCGAGCTGGCCGAGCCCGAACGCGACGAGCTCGACACGCCCGAGCACATCGATGATCGGCACGACCATACCGCCGACAACGACAGCGAGTCATTCGGGCGCCTCGACGACTTCACGGCCGATGTGCCCGACATCGTCGAGAACCAGTTCGACTCGTCCGCCCGCATCGGCACGGATCGCGCGGAGGCGGGCCGACCCGCCGGCCGCCTCGACGGCGAGCCCGACGCCAAGAGCGAGGCGATGGCCCAGGCCCCCGCCCGGCAGGGCACGCTGCAGGACCAACTGCTCGACCAGTGGCGGTTCGCCGATGTCGACGAGGACACCGCCCGCGCCGGGCAGGCGATCATCGGCTACCTCGACGACGACGGGTACCTCCGCGTCCCGCTCGAGGAGATCGCCGCCAAGGCGCCGGCGAACGCACCCGTCGCCGTCGAGGGTCTGCACACCGCGCTCCAGGCGCTCCAGCTGCTGCTCGACCCGCCCGGCACGGCGGCCCGCGATGTCCGCGAGTGCCTGCTGCTCCAACTCGACGCGATCGAGGACGAACCGGGCACCGGCGATACGGACCTGCTCGCGACGGTGCGCACACTGATCGAGCACCACCTCGATGATCTGTCGCAGAACCGGCTGCCGCGCATCGCCGAGGCCACGGGCCTCTCCATCGACGACATCAAGCGGGCGATGGAGTTCATGCGTCGGCTCAGCCTCGCGCCCGCGCGGGCGCTGGCGCCGGCGCGCACGGTCTTCGTCATCCCGGACGCCGTCGTCGAGTACGACGAGGACGAGGACCGCTACATCGCCTACCTGACCGACCGCCGGCACGCCAACCTGCGCATCAACCGCGAGTACGCGCTGATGAGCAAGGACCGCGGCCTCGAGAAGAAGGACCGGGACTTCATCAAGACCAACATCGCCAACGCGCAGTGGCTCATCGACGCCGTCAACCAGCGATCGAGCACGCTGCTGCGTGTCATCCGCGTGGTGATCGACGCGCAGCGCGACTACTTCGACTACGGCCCGGAGCAGCTCAAGCCCCTGCCGATGACACAGGTCGCCGAGCAGCTCGGCGTGCATGTCGCGACCGTGAGCCGGGCCGTGGCCGACAAGCACATCCAGACGCCGCGCGGCATCGTCCCGCTGCGCGGGTTCTTCACCGGCGGGCTCAGCACCGACACGGGCGAGGAGATGAGCTACGACGCCGTGAAGGCGGCGCTCCGCGAGGTCGTCGACGCCGAGGACAAGGCCAAGCCGCTCTCGGACGATGCGCTGGCCAAGGCGCTCAAGGACAAGGGCATCGACATCGCGAGGCGGACGGTCGCCAAGTACCGCGGCCAGCTCGATATCCCGAGCGCTCGGCTGCGCAAGGCGTATTGATCCGCTCTACTTCATCCCCGCCAGCTTCCGAACCGTGAAGTCGAAGTTTCGCACCATCGCGGCGTGCAGGGCGTAGACCACGGCGGTGTACAGCAGCGCGGCGGCGACGGCACCGATCGCGAGCGCGACCCGCGCGGTGTTCGGGCCGGTGTTCTCGAGCGTGCCGGCGAGCACGCCCGCCGGGTCGATCAGCGCCATGATCGCCGAGGCGGGGCTGAGCGCGGCGAGGGCGGGTCCGACGGCCGGCACATCGCCGCCGGCCAGGAAGCCGCAGAGCCCGATGGTGCCGCCGATCGCGCCGATCACGCCCACAGCCGCCACGACCGATCCCAGCGTGCCCCGGCTGCGCAGCGACCACTGCAGCCCGATCATGACGCAGAACGCGAGGAACGAGAGCAGCACGGCCGCGGCCACGCCGAGCGCCTCGGGCAGCACGACCGGGATGGTGAGCGTCACCGCGCCGCTGTCACGGAGCACGGTCTCGCTCACGCGCGCCGCGGGCCAGTCCCGCAGAAGGCCGATCCCGGTGCCCAGTCCGGCCGCCCCGAGCGTGCCGATCGGCACCGCCGCCAGCGGCAGCAGGTACGCGATCAGCCCGCGCAGCTTGCCCGTCAGGTAGGCGCTCGCGGTCAGCGGCGTGGTCAGCAGCAGATCGAGCGTGCCGTCCTCCCGCTCCCGGCTGATCGCGGTCGCGGACATGTTGATCGCGATGAGCGTGGTGACAGCAAACTCGGCGATGACCGTTGTGGCGAGCGCCAGACGGAACGAATCTGGGGTCATCGCCCCGCGGAAGTATGCCACGACCAGCCCGAGACCCCAGGCCGAGCCGGTCAGGATGAACGCCCATCGCGCGAGCACGCGCCCGGCGGTCGAGTTGCGGGCCGCCGCCTCACGCCACGCGACGGGGTTGCTCCACACCTCGCGCGGCGGGCGGTGGTCCTGCCCCTTGCCGCCGAGCTTGAACACCCGGCGGAAGAGCGGCACGCCCGAGCCGCCGGCGGAGATCGTCGCGAGCCCTCCGGCGCGCACCGTGATCGCGCTGACCATCACCATCACCACACTGAGCGCCAGGCTGCCGACGACCCACGCGGTGACCGGCGTCCCGAGCATCCACCGCGCCGCCGGACCCAGGGCCGGGTCGAGCGTATCGGCCCGCGGATAGTTCGTCGGCGAGAGCATGGCGTTGAGCGCGAGGAAGGGGTTGACGGCGGTCAGCCAGGTCACGCCGTCGCCGCGCGGCCCGGCGCCGTACCCGGCCTGCACCAGCCACCGGTCGATACCGATCGTGATCGCCAGGTAGCTCACGACGGTGACATAGAACGCGAACACCGCGCGCCGGCCGACCACACGGCTCGACGAGAGCGCGATGGCGATCGACCCGACGAGCACCGCGGCGCTGGCGGCGATCAGATACGCCACGAAGATCGACCGCCCCGGTACGCCGCCGAAGTACTGCGTCAGCGCGAACAGCGGCAGCGAGCAGACCAGCAGCGAGAGGATGAAGAACAGCCGGCCCATCAGGCTGCCGAGCACGATCTGGCCGGGCGTCATCGGCGTGGTGAGCAGGATGTCCCAGGTCCGCGGGCTGGCTTCCTGGGCGATCGCGCCGGCCATGAACACCGGGGCCAGCACGCAGATCAGCCCGATCTGCAGGTACGCGATCAGCCGGAAGCTGCCGGCGCCGGCCGCGGCGAGATCGCGGTAGTCCGGCACGCCGCCGGCGCCCGTCGCCTCCGTCCCGAGCAGCAGGAGCCACAGCAGCACCAGGATCATCGCGCCCAGGTAGAGCGAGCGGATGTACATGTGCCGCACCCGGCGTGAGCCTCCCTGCACCAGCCGCACCGCGATGGGATTGATCGGCCCGAGCCGAAGGAGATAACGCAGGAATCCCGGCATCGCGGGATCGTACGGTGTCGCCTCGTCGGAGAGCGAAGAAAAAACCACCCGGCCCGCTTTCACGGACCGGGTGGTTCACAGGTTAGAGAGAGACAGAAACTGAGAGAGACTCCGGTGCCCCCGGGGGCGAAAGCCGCGATCGGCCCGTCGGCCGAACGCGGTGGAGAGACAGAGATCCGTCGCGATCAGCGGCGACGGCGTGCGGCGGCGAGGCCGCCCAGACCCAGCAGCGCGGCCGAGGCCGGCGCCGGGATGGCGAACTCAGCGCCCTGCAGGACGATGCGGTACGGGTTGAACGGGTCGAAGCTGCTGAACCCGTTGAGCCCGGCGATCGGGCCACTGAACGCCGGGTTCGTGCCGTGCAACGCCCCGAAGTTGCTCACGAAGTCGACCAGGTCGTTGCCGCCGGCATCGACGAAGTCGGAATCGAACTGGCCGATGACGAGGACATAGGTCCCGCCGGTGACCACCGAGCCCGGTGCGCTGGCGCCGATCGGGCCGTCGTACTGGACGCCGGCGTTGCCGATCCGCGACTCGAGCGAGTCGGTGTTGGTCGAGTGGTCCGAGTCATCGTTGGCCATGACCAGGTTGCCCGACATGTCGAACAGCCAGAGGCGCGAGTCGTCCTGCAGCCCCGGGGTGTCGTCGTTGAAGAACCCGCCGTCGTTCGGATCGGTCGAGGCGAAGAACGCGTTGGCGTCGCTCACCTTGATGACATAGGCGTCGAGGTCCTGTCCGCCGAAGGACGCGTTGTCGATCGTGCCCTCGATGCTGGTCAGCGGGCCGACGCCCACCGTGACCTGCGCCGAGCCGTTGACATACTCGTCGCCGGCGTCGGAGCCGCCTTCCGTCCACTGGCCCTGGGCCCCGCCGGCGAGCGCCAGCGTGACCAGAGCGGTCAGAGTCTTGTTCATGCCGTCTTCTCCTCTTCCGCGGGCACGAAGCCCGCCGACCTACACCGCCGGGCCCCCTCTCCGGCGCCCGGCATGTTCCGAAGGGGGCCCACACCCCCAACACGGAACGGGTCGCCCACGAACCGCCAGCGCAACGACCCCACCAAGTTGTCTGCGCAACGCAGCGTCCCACAACGCCACGCCGCCGCGGCTGATCCGAGGCAGACCGACAGCCCTCGCGGACTCGTCCGTCGGAATCAATCAGATGGAGGCAATCGAACGACACATCCTGAACCGGATGCATCCAGACCCCGACGGAGCCCCGTGACCACACAGCGCCCACGAACGGGCTCGATCCTGCGTGCGACTCGGGTTGTCTTGTCTCGTTCGAGGTCGAGCCGTGGATGACGCCGTCGCAAGGCGTTCCGTGGCGATCTCTTTCCCCATCCTAACCGCTATCTCTCCGGCGCCTGCTGCCGCACGCAGCCTGCGCCCTTCCCACAAGCCGCAATGTAGCGAGGTCCGAGAGGCGGTACAAGACGCGCCGGGCCAATTTTCGCGGGAAATCTCGGGGTGGGCACGAAACAGGGCGGCGTTTTCACGAACGCCGCCCTGTCCGGGTTGCCCAGTGTGTCGCGCCGATCGTGCTCTGTGGATCAGGTCGAGCCGGCTCCCGCCCCGATGGTCTTGTCGCCGTCCTGGCTCTCGGGCTTCGGTCGGGCCTCGGCGGAGAAGAACAGGTTGTCCGCCTCGTCCTTGCGCGTGACGCGGACGATGGCGTCGTGGTCGACCTCGCCGGCGAGCAGCATCTCGCTGAGCGGGTCCTCGATGTAGGTGCCCAGGGCCCGGCGCAGCGGCCGCGCGCCGTAGTCCGGGTTGTACCCCTTGTCGATCAGGAAGTCCTTGGCGGCCTGATCGAGCTCGAGCTCGATGCCCTGCTGCTGCAGACGCTTGCCGACCTTCGCGACCTCGTACTCGACGATCTGCACCAGGTCGTCCTTCGTCAGCGGGCGGAAGACGATCACATCGTCGAGCCGGTTGATGAACTCCGGGCGGAAGAACCGCTCGATCTCCTTCATCAGCACATTCTTGATGTTCTCGTAGTCCACACCCTCGGACCGCTTCTGGAAGCCGAACCCGCCGCCGCCCTTGATCAGATCAGCACCGATGTTGCTGGTCATGATCAGGATGGTGTTGCGGAAGTCGACATGCCGGCCGAACGAGTCCGTCAGACGCCCCTCCTCCATGATCTGGAGCAGCATGTTGAACACATCCGGGTGGGCCTTCTCGACCTCGTCCAGCAGCACGACCGCGTAGGGCCGCCGGCGGATCTGCTCGGTGAGCTGCCCGCCCTCCTCGTAGCCGACATAGCCGGGCGGCGCGCCGACCAGGCGAGACACATTGTGCTTCTCCATGTACTCGGACATGTCCAGATGGATCAGGCTGTCCGCGTCGCCGAACATGAACTCCGCCAGCGCCTTGCTGAGCAGCGTCTTGCCGACGCCCGACGGGCCGACGAAGATGAAGCTGCCCATCGGACGCTTCGGGTCCTTCAGCCCCGCACGCGCCCGGCGGATCGCCTTCGACACCGCGTGGATCGCGTCGTCCTGGCTGATGACCGCCTTGTGCAGCTCCGCCTCGAGCTGGAGCAGGCGCTGCGCCTCCTCCTTCTCGAGCCGCTGCAGCGGCACGCCCGTCATCTTCGAGATCACCTCGGCGATGACCTCCTCGTCGACCGTCCCGCCGGTCTTCTGCGACTGCTCGCGCCACTCCGCCTGGATGCGCTCCTTCTCCTTGCGCTTCTGCTCAGCCTGGTCGCGCAGCTCCGCCGCCCGCTCGTAGTCCGCGGCCTTGACGGCCTCGTCCTTCTCGATCGAGAGCTTCTCGATCTCGCTCTCCAGGTCCGCCAGGTTCGGCGGCTTGGTCATGCCCTTGATGCGCACCCGCGCGCCCGCCTCGTCGATCACATCGATCGACTTGTCGGGCTGCACCCGGCCCGTGATGTACCGGCCCGCCAGGTCCACCGCCGCCCGGATCGCCTCGTCGGTGATCGTCACGCGGTGGTGCTCCTCGTACTTGTCGCGCAGGCCCTTGATGATCTCGACCGTCTGCTCGTTGGTCGGCTGGTCGACGGTGATCGCCTGGAACCGGCGGGCCAGCGCCGCGTCCTTCTCGATGTACTTGCGGTACTCGTCGAAGGTCGTCGCGCCGATGCACTGGATCTCGCCGCG
>JBQLZJ010000014.1:0-24594 GCA_052168215.1 Phycisphaerales bacterium | reverse complement strand
CCAGGACCCCGCGGGAGCGCTCAACCCGCGCATGCCGGTGTGGAAGATCGTCAGCGAGCCGCTGCTCGTGCACGGCGTGGCGAAACGCCCGCGCAACCTGCGCGCCATGGCCGTGGAACTGCTCGAACGGTGCGGCATGCCCGCGGCGAGCGCCGATCGCTATCCACACGAGTTCTCCGGCGGACAGCGGCAGCGCATCGTTATTGCCCGTGCGCTGGCGTTGAAACCCGCGCTGCTGGTCTGCGACGAGCCGACGAGCGCGCTCGACGTGAGCGTGCAGGCGCAAATCCTGAACCTGCTGAAAGACCTGCAGCGCGAGTTCGGCCTGTCGTACCTCTTCATCTCGCACGACATGTCGGTGATCGCCCACATGTGCGACCGGATCGCGGTCATGTACCGCGGGCGGATCGTCGAGCAGGGCGCCCGCGACGACGTGCTGTTCAGGCCCGAGCACGAGTACACAAGGCGGCTGCTCGCGGCGGTTCCCGAAGCGACGACCGTCGGCGCCTAGCGGGCGAGGCGGGGCGCGCTCCGGGCTTCTCGCCGGGCGTTGCGCCGCTTCCGCGCCTGGTTCGCCGTCACGATGCCGCAGAACACGCACCACGCGTAGAAGACGATCGGCTGCGCGAGCGTCGTGTGCGTGGCGAGCGCCTGCATGAGGGGGAGCAGCAGCAGGCCGACAAAGAAGAAACTCGCGGGCCCGAGGAATCCGGCGCCAAGAAGAAACCATCCGGCGAGCGCGATGCGCGAATCGCGGAAGTGGGTTCGCGTGACGCCGTCGTCGTGCTCCTGCTCCTCACCGCGAGACGCGATGGGAAAGCGCTCGCGCAGCGTGTACGCGACCATACCGAAGAACACAACCCAAAGGATGCCGAAGATGTTGCGCTCGGCCGCGGAGAGCGGGGCCTTGAGCAGCAACGCGAGCGTGTACGGGATAAAGACGGTGAGCAGCCCGACCGCCATGCCGATCGCGAACGCGGGACCGCCGCCGAGCGCTATGGGTTCTGAAACCGCTGGCTCCGCGTATTCCGATTCGGGCGCATCGCTTTGGATCGAGTGTCCCGACGCCGCGGCCGCGAGGGCTTCGCGGGCGAGGTGCAGGTCGCCGGCCCGGACGTACACCTCGTAGGGCGTTCCCATGGCCGCGCCGAGGTTGATCGTGGCGCTGACCGCCTGGATCACCCGCGCATTGACGCCCGCGGCTCGGACGGTCGAGGCCCGGAGTTCGGCCTCGAACTCGGTCGCGCAGCGGAGCAGCACTACAGGTTTGTCCGGATCGCCGGGCGGAGTCGGGCGCACGGTAATTGTACGCCCCGGGGGCTATCGCTTCGCTAGATCCGACAGCCGGACGGTGCGCCGGATAACGACCCGGCCCGAGGACGAGTCGACGATCTGCATCGTGACGGCCGGGGATTCGGGCGTGTCCCAGTCGAGAACGATCTCGCCGAAGTTGGCGGCCTCGTACACGCGACCCAGACGGTGGCGATTGATCTCGTTGCTGAACGCGCCGAGAGGGGCGTTGAGACTGCTCGCGGTCACGTCGTAGAGCGGCGCCGGGACGTCGACTCGTTCGGCATCGTCCATCCGCTCAACGTCCAGCAGGGATATCTCCGCCTTATGTCGGTCGCCCGTAATGAAGATCACCGGCGTCGGCTGGTCCGCGACAAGCCGGAGCAGCCTCGCGCGCTCCAGAGGGAACTCGTCCCAGCGTTCCCAGAAGTGATCCTCGGCGACCACCTGGATCGACGATCCGATGAACCGGAGGTCAGCTGGCGCTTGGAGAGTCTCCTCGAGCCAGCGCCACTGTTCGTCGCCGAGCATCGTTGCGGCGCCGGAAGCGTCCTGGGTGTACCACCCGTGCGCACCGTCGGCGTACTCGCCCCGGGCCGCGCGCTTGACGAGCGGAGCGCGGTGGTACCGCGTGTCGAGCAGGATGATCTGCACGCGCCTGCCGACGGGGCCGAAGAGGTACGACTCGTAGACTCCCTCACGGGCACGCCTTGGCGATTCGTCCGGCTCCCCGAGGAAATCGAGGAACGCCCGCTGGGATTCGACCTTGATCGGATACTCGCGCCCCGCGTCGTTCTCGCCGAAATCGTGGTCGTCCCACGTGGCGAGCAGCGTCGTGTTAGCGCGGAGCGATGCGAAACCGGGCGTTGTCGCGAGTTCTTCCCACGCCGCACGGAGCGCCGCTTCGTTCCGGGTGTCGGCGTAGACGTTGTCGCCAAGCAGGACCGTGACGTCGGGCCTGCGTGACTCGATCGTTGCCCACACGGCCTCGTCACAGTCGGTCTTGTAGCAACTGCCGAAGGCGATTCGCGAGATGGGCGCATCCGGAATGGCGCCCGACTGTGCGAGCGCAGTCGGGATGCTCACGCCAAGCAGCACGCACGCAAGTACCTTCCGCATGCCTGACCGTACTTCTTGGTCGGGGCGAAGGTTATTTGGCAGGCGCGTTCTTCACGGAATCCGAACGGTCACCCCCACCACCGCTGCCCCCAGATGGCGAGGTTGAGCATGGGCCACGCGAGGCGCCAGTTCCGCTTCGGGTCCTGCGCGACGACCTCGGTCACCGCTTCGCTGAACGCGGTCTTGGCGAACGCGCTCGTGCGCAGGGCGCCTGCCTGGTCTTCCACCCAATCCTGGAACGGGAGGGGGAAACTCGCCTTGGGGCGCTCGACGATCCGCTCGGGAAGGTCCGCCCGGAACGCGTCGCGCAGCGCGATCTTCGTGCGCACGACACCGGTCATATCCCCTCCCCCGCCCGCCATGGCGGGCGCGACGACGGCGAACTTCGCGGCCATCGGGAGCGATTCCGCGAGCGCAGTGATTCGCGCATCGGCGTAGGGCGTGCGGCCCTCGACCGAGGCGAGCATCGTCGCGGTGTCGAGACGCTGGAGCAGCCCCGTCAGGTTCACGCGTCGATGGAAGCGCAGATGGGCGTCGACGGAGTTGGCGTGCTCGTCGCCGTCTGATTCGAGCGCCGCGCGGGCGAACTCGGCTTCGTAGAAAGCGTGGAGCGGCTCGTCGCGACCCGCGGACTGCCACGCTTCGGGCGTGAGCAGCAGTTCCTTCATTGCGGGCGGCGCCCACGCGTTGGACTCGAGTTCGAAGCGCCCGCCTCCGGTCTTCGCCTCGCCCGCCGCGCGTCGGGCCACGAACTCGGCCGCGGCGCGCATGGGGCTCTCGTACCCGGCGAAGAGTTCGTCGGCGCCCTCGCCCGAGAGCGTGACGACGCAGTCGTCGTTGCGCAGGCGCGACGCGACAGCGTGAATCGCGACCTCGTTGGGCGTGCTGAGCGGGATGCCGAGGCGTTCGATCATCCAAGGCCAGCGTTGACCGAACTCCTCGCGAGTCACGACCGCTTCGGCGTGGTTCGTGCCGAGGAAGTCCGCCGCTTCGCGCGCGAACGACAGATCGTCGTCGCCATCCGAGCGAGCGCCGGCGCAGTAGGTCCGCAGCGCGGCGTGTGTGCGCACGGCGAGCAGCGTGGTGATCGTGCTATCGAGCCCGCCTGAGAGCAGGCAGCACGTCGGAACGTCAGCGCGAAGGTGGACGCGGACAGACTCGGCGAGCGCGTCGCGGACGAGATACGCCCCGGATTCGTCGTCGCCCGCCCGCGGCCCCGACCACCACGTCAACAGGCGGCCCCTGGGCGAGTCGTCCGAGAGGTCGAAGAACGCGAGTTGCCCGGGAGCGAGCGCGAGGATGTCCTCGAAGAGCGTGTCGTTGCCCAGCACGGTGCGGATTGTGGTCAGGTACGCGCTGACCATCGCCATGTTCGGGCGAGGCGAGAAGCCGGGCGCACGCGCGAGCGTTCCCGGCTCGCTCGCGAACTGCACCTCGCGCTCGTCGCTTCGGAAGTAGAGCGGCTTGACGCCCAGCGGATCGCGCGCAAGCAACAGTTGACGCTCGCGGGCGTCGTAAAGCGCAAACGCGAACATGCCGCGGATCTTCGGGAGCGCCTCGGCGCCCCACGCTTCGAGCGCGCGAAGCAGCGTCTCCGTGTCGCTCTTGGTCCGGAACGTGAACCCGGCGCGGGTGAGTTCGGTGCGAAGTTCGGCGTTGTTGTAGATCTCGCCGTTGTAGACGAGCACGAACCGACCATCGTCGGAGACGAACGGCTGCGCGCCGGCGGGCGTGGGATCGATGACCGCGAGCCGGCGGTGGGTGAGGATCGCGCCGTCCTTTGACCATGTCCCGGCGCCGTCGGGCCCGCGGTGCGCGAGGGAGTCACGGAGCCGCTCGGCCTGCTCGATCGAGATGGTGGGGGTTCGATCGCGGGCCGCGACCACGCCGAAGATGCCGCACATGCCGCTTCTATCGGACGATTCGCGCCGCGCGGCCAGCGTTCAGGCGGGCCGGATCGTCAGCAGCCATGCATCGGCGCGCCCGGGCGCTCCGCACACGGGGGCCGCATCGATGCACACCGACGCGCCCCCGCGCCACTGCACCGACGCGGAGAATTCGCCCGGAGCGTCGACATGGACCGTTGCTTCCCCCTCGGCAACCCGTTTGACCGCGCCGCGATCCCCCCCGATCTCGCCCTCGTACCGAACGTAGACCCCCCGATGGTCGGGCAGGCGTTCCGCGGTCGTTTCGCCCGACGTCAGCCGATCGAGCCGCTCGGCGACCCGGAAGGAGACGAGCGTCCGCTCGTCGTTGGCGATGACCTCGGTGCGAGCGATCAGCCAGTCGAAGTGGCTCGATCCATCCGGCAGGGCGTGTTCGAGCAGCACGGTCCGGGGCATGGCGGAGCGTACCGCCGCGACGCGTCGCGGACCCGACCGCGATACACTCCGACCCTCGATACCCCTTTCAGGCCCGCGCACCGGGCCGCTTCGGAGCACACGACCCATGCGCACCGCCCGCGTCGGCGTTTCCGCCCTGTTCCTCGGCCTCTCGCTCGCGCTTACCGCGTGCAACACGGTCTCGGTCATCGCCCTTGAGGAGCAGGCCCACCGCGCCTCGGAGCGTCAGCAGTACGACACCGCCGCCGCGAAGTACCGCCAGGCCCTCGAGCAGTCTCCGGGCCGGGTGCACAGCCGCGTGGGGCTGGGCAAGACGCTCCTGAAAATGGATCAGCCCCGCGAGGCCCGCCGGAACCTGGAACTGGCCCTCGCCGCGCGTCCCGACGACGCCGAGATCCTCGACCTGCTCGCCGAGTCGATGGTCCGCTCGGGCGACAACGAGGCGATGTACCGGCTCCTCCGCGGCCGGGCTGAGCAGCGCAACGCCGTCGCGGACTGGATGCGCCTCGGGAAATTCGCCGCCCAGGCGGGCGACGCCGACGTGGCCGAGAACGCCCTGATGACCGCGGCGACCCTCGATCGCGGCCAGAATCCCGAGCCGCAGATCGCGCTGGCCGACTTCTACGAGTCGATCGGCGCCGAGGAGCAGGCCCTCCGCCGCCTCCGCATGGCGCTCTATCTCGAGCCGGGCGATCTGGCCCTGCAGGACCGCATCCGGGCCATGGGCGAGACCCCCGGCCCGACCTTCGCCCTGCAGCCGGTCGAGCAGCAGTAAGACCCACTGCGCGGCTTCATCACCGGAGCCGAGGGTCGAATTCTGCAGGTTTGACACGCGAAACGCCGCTTCTACACTTCATCCGGATGAACGGATGAAGCGTGCTGCCCAATCCATCCCGGTGACCGAACTGCTCACGGCCATGGCCGAGCCGGTTCGCCTGCGCCTCTGCCGCCTGCTGGAGCGCGAGGAACTCTCCGTCGGGGAAGTCGCGAGCGTCCTCCAGTTGCCCCAGTCCACCGTCAGCAGGCACCTTAAGGTGCTCAGCGAGGGCGGATGGCTTCTCAAGCGGGCCGACGGCACCGCCACCATGTACCGCCTCGTCCTTGATGACCTCACCGTGGACGCCCGGGCCCTCTGGGTGACAGTCCGCGAGCACATGGGCGACTCCTCCGAACTCCGCGAGGACACCCGCCGCCTCGAATCCGTGCTCGCCGATCGCAAGGCGGATTCGTCCTCGTTCTTCGGCCGCGTCGCGGGCGAGTGGGACGACCTGCGGACCCAACTGTTCGGCTCCTCGTTCACCGCGCCCGCGCTGCTCGCCCTCCTGCCGCGCGACTGGACAGTCGCCGACCTCGGGTGCGGCACCGGCAACGCCGCGGAACTGCTCGCGGGACGCGTCAAGAAGGTCATCGCCATCGATGGCAGCGAGGTCATGCTCCGCGCGGCCAAGAAGCGCCTCGAACCCATGAAGGGTGTCGAGTTCCGCGTCGGCCCGCTCGAAGACCTCCCCCTGCCCGACGGGTCCGTCGACGCCGCGGTCTGCGTGCTCGTGCTCCATCACATCGATCGACCCGAGAAAGCGGCCGCGGAAATGCGGCGCATCGTCCGCCCCGGCGGGCGCGTGGTCGTCGTCGACATGTTCGAGCACGACCGCCGCGAGTACCGCCACCGCATGGGCCACAAGCACCTCGGGTTCAGTCAGTCGCGCGCCCAGAGCATGCTCGAAGACGTCGGCTTTGTCCGAGTCCGCGTCGACGCGCTCACGTCGTGGCCCGACAGCAAGGGCCCCAGTCTGTTCGTCGCGTCGGGAGACGCGCCCCCCTCGTAATCGATTCACCCACTGTCACGACGCCGCCGCCCGATCGCGGCGGCCGCCGATTCGCACACACGATTCCCCGTGCCGACCAGGAGACCTCTATGACCACCGCCCCCGCACCCGCCGGCGTGAAGCCCTCGAAGGCCTCCGCCACCTTCATGAACACCGGCCTCCCCCTCACAAGCGATCTGCCCAACAAGATCCGCGACCTCTCCCAGGCCGACTACGGCCGCAAAGAGATCGAACTGGCCGAAGACGAGATGCCGGGACTCATCGCGTGCCGCGAAGAGTTCGGCAAGCAGCAGCCGCTCAAGGGCGCGCGGATCATGGGCTCCCTGCACATGACCATCCAGACCGCGGTGCTGATCGAAACCCTTCAGCACCTCGGCGCTGATGTCCGCTGGGCCTCGTGCAACATCTACAGCACGCAGGACCACGCCGCCGCGGCCGTCGCCGACAACAAGCACAAGACCCCCGTCTTCGCCTGGAAGGGTGAGACCCTCGAAGAGTACTGGTGGTGCACCCTGCAGGCGCTCTCGTTCCCCGCGGACGAGAACGGCAGCAACGGCCCCAACGTCATCGTCGACGACGGCGGTGACGCCACCGTCCTCATCCACGAGGGTTACAAGGCCGAGCAGGCCTACAAGAAGGACGGCACGCTCCCCGATCCCTCCAAGGCCAGCAACCGCGAGTTCAAGGTCGTCATGACCGTGATCCGCGAGAAGCTGCTCGAGGACCCGACCTTCTGGACCCGCATGGTCCCGCACATCCGCGGCGTCTCTGAGGAGACGACCACGGGCGTGCTGCGTCTCTACCAGTTCGGCAAGCAGGGCGCGCTGCTCTTCCCCGCGATCAACGTCAACGACTCGGTCACCAAGAGCAAGTTCGACAACAAGTACGGCTGCCGCCACTCCCTCACCGACGGCATCATGCGCGCCACCGACATCCTGCTTTCGGGCAAGAAGTGCGTCGTCGCCGGCTACGGCGACGTCGGCAAGGGCTGCTGCGAAGCCCTCGTCGGCCAGAAGGCCCGCGTCTTCGTCACCGAGATCGACCCCATCTGCGCGCTGCAGGCGTGCATGGATGGCTACGAGGTCGTCACCATCGAGGACATGCTCCCCCGCGCCGACGTGTTCATCACCTCGACCGGCAACAAGGGCATCCTCACCGTCGACCACATGTCGAAGATGAAGCACAACGCGATCATCGGCAACATCGGCCACTTCGACAACGAGATCGACATGGACGGCCTCGAGAAGTGGGTCGAAGAGGGCCGCGCCGAACGTCGCAACATCAAGCCGCAGGTCGACGAGTTCCGCTTCAAGGAAGACAAGGCCCGCGGCGTCGAGGCCCACAGCATCATCGTCCTCTCCGAGGGCCGCCTGCTGAACCTCGGCAACGCGACCGGCCACCCGTCGTTCGTGATGTCGACCTCGTTCGCTAACCAGACGCTCGCCCAGATCGAGCTCTTCAAGAACTACAAGCAGTACGACAAGCAGGTCTACACGCTGCCCAAGAAGCTCGACGAGAAGGTCGCCCGCATGCACCTGAAGAAGATGGGCGCCAACCTCACGACCCTGTCCAAGGAGCAGGCCGACTACATCGGCGTGCCCGTGGAAGGCCCCTACAAGTCCGACCACTACCGCTACTGATCCGAACATTCACGCGGGAGCGCGCGACAGCGCGCCCCCGCGCTTTCCATGCATTTCGACGACATCATCAAGCACCGCGGCGCCACGTTCTCCTTCGAGTTCTTCCCCCCGAAGGACGCGGACGCCGCGTCGTCGCTCTTCGACGCCATGCGCCACCTCGAGGCGCTCCGCCCCTCGTTCGTCTCCGTGACCTACGGCGCGGGCGGCGGCACCCGTCGCCTCACAACCGACCTTGTCCTGCGCCTGCGGCGCGAGACCTCGCTCGAAGTTCTCCCCCACCTCACATGCGTGTGTCACACCGAGGCGGAGATCTACGACATCATCGAGGAGTACGCCAACGCGGGGATCAGCAACATCCTCGCGCTCGGCGGCGACACCCCGCGCGACAAGCCCGACCACGACCGCAGTCTCGACGCGTTCCGCCACGCCGACGACCTGGTCCGATTCATCCGCGCGTTCAACGCCCGCGCCGGCGGCAGGAACATCGCCGACCCGCGCGGGTTCGGCATCGGCGTCGCTGGCTATCCCGAGGGGCACCCCGCCACCCCCAACCGCCTCGCCGAGATCGATCATCTCAAGGCCAAGGTCGACGCCGGCGCATCCTTCATCATCACGCAACTGTTCTTCGACAACCGCGACTTCTACGACTTCCGCGACCGCTGCCGCCTCGCCGGCATCGAGGTGCCCATCATCGCGGGCGTCATGCCCATCACGTCCGCGGGGGGCATGCGCCGGATGGCCGATCTCGCCGCCGGCGCGAGGTTCCCCGCCCCGCTGATCCGCTCCATCGATCGCGCCAACGGCGACAAGGCCGCCGTGCGCCGCGTGGGGGTCCACTGGGCCACCGAGCAGTGTCGCGACCTCCTCGATCACGACGTCGACGGGATCCACTTCTACACGCTCAACCGCAGCACCGCCACGCGTGAGATCTACGCCAACCTCGGCGTGAAGGATTCCACCGCGCTGGCGCCGTCCGGGAATGCGCCCTGACCGCGAGCCCGGGCGTCGCAACCGGCGCGATCGGACTCGCCGGAGCCGTCCTCTCGTGCGATCGCTCCGGCGCGACCGCCCCCTTGCCGATCTGAAGGGCCCACCCCGAGGCCCCGACGAATGCGCAAGACCGAGAACATTCTCGATTCCGTCCGGCTCAACCCGCACGAGTGCGAGGCCCTCCTGGACGCGTTGGACAAGTCCACCAGCGGGCACGCCGCGGCGTCGCGCCGCGAAACCCGCCGGTGGCGCTACCGCAACCGCATGATCGTCGCGATCAAGCAGGCCGGGTCCACGCAGAGTTATTCCGTCACCCCGCGCAACCTCTCAACGACCGGCGTCGCGTTCGTGCACGGCGGGTACGTCCATCCTGGGAGCCCCGTCGCCGTCGCCATGCGCGACCTGCGCGAGCAACTGCGCACCATGACCGGCCGCGTGATGCGCTGCGTGCACGTCCAGGGACGCCTGCACGAGGTCGGCGTGCGCTTCGCCCAGCAGATCAACCCCAAAGACTTCGTACCCCCCGGCGACGAACCCGCGTTCAACGTCGAGAAGGTCGAACTCGAACGACTCCACGGGCGCATCCTGATCGTCGAGGACTTCCGCGCAGACCAGCGCCTCATGGCGTTTCACTTCCGGGGATCGCAACTCGAACTCATGTACGCGCAGGACGCGACCTCGGCGATCGATTCGATCGACAACTCGGTCGACCTCGTCTTTCTCGATACGACGCTCCCTGACAAGCCGGGCATCGAGGCGCTCGCCGAACTTCGCATGAAGGGCTACGCCGGGCCGGTCATCGCGATCATTCCGGGCGACGACCGCGACGCGCGCGCCCGTCTGCTCCGCGCCGGCGCCAACGAGGTGCTCAGCAAGCCCCTTGATGCCGACCTGCTCCGCCAGGCCGCCGCCGAGTTCCTCATCGCGGGCGGCTGCGAGCCCGAGTCGATGTCGATGCTCTACTCGTCCGTTCGCGACCCGAAGATGCGCGAACTTATCGAGATGTACGTCACCGACTGCAACCGGATCGGTGAGGAGATCGCCGACCACGTCGAGAGCGGCGACGTTCAGAAGACCACACGCGCGATCGAGCAACTCGTGGGAAGCGCCGCAGCGCACGGGTTCGACGCCATCGACCGGCTCGCCCGCGACGCCATCGCCTCGCTGGGATCAGTGCAGGCCCTCGATGAGGCGCTCGCGTCGGTGCAGGCCGTCGTCAACGCGTGCCGCCGGGCAGCCGTGCGGCTCCCCGACGACGAGAGCCACGCCGATCAGGCGTGAACCTCAATCGTGCGCACGTCGTGGGCCGCGCGCCGCGATGACCATCAGCAGGGTCACGTCCGCGGGTGTGACGCCCTCCAGGCGCCCGGCCTGGCCGATCGTCGCGGGGCGGAACTTCGTCAGCGCCTGCCGCGCCTCGTTCCGCAGCCCCGAGATCTCCTCGTACCGGACATGCTCGGGGATGCGCCGGTGCTCGGCGTCCGCGCGGCGCCGGATCTCCGCACGCTGGCGCTGCAGGTACCCCGCGTACTTCAGTCCGGTCAGCGCCGTGTCGAGCGCGCATTCCGAATATCTGGCGCCGTCGGGGAGCGCGTCCCGCAATTCAGCGACGCCAAACCCCTGACGCCGCGCCGCCTTGGCGAGCGGTTCGCCGCCGACGCGCACCCTCGCGCAATGCGCCTCGATCGCGTCGATCTCCGCCGTGCGCCGCTCGTGCGCACGCCACCGGTCATCACCCACGATCCCCCACTCGCGGCCCAGCGGCGTGAGGCGATCGGCCGCGTTGTCCGCACGCAGCAGCAGCCGGTGCTCGGCCCTGCTCGTGAACATCCGGTACGGCTCGCGCGGCGTCTTGGTCACCAGATCGTCGAGCAGCACGCCGATGAACGCCTGATCCCGACCCAGCGTCACGAGCGAGCGACCCTGCGCGAACCGCGCGGCGTTCACACCGGCGATCAGCCCTTGGCCAGCCGCCTCCTCGTACCCGCTCGTGCCGTTGATCTGCCCCGCGAGGAACAGCCCGCCGACGCGTTTGGTCATCGTCGTGGCGTCGATCTGATGCGGCGGGACCATGTCGTACTCGACCGCATAGCCGTAGCGGAGAATCTCCGCGCGTTCGCATCCCGGCATCGTGCGAACGACCGCGTCCTGCACATCCCTTGGCAGCGACGTCGCGATGCCGTTGCAGTACACCCAGTCGTCGCGGTGGCTCTCGGGTTCAAGGAACACCTGGTGCGAGGATCTCTCGGCGAACCGAACGACCTTGTCCTCGATCGAAGGGCAGTACCGCGGCCCCTGTGATTCGATCTTGCCGCTGAACATCGGCGCCCGGTGCAGGTTCGCGCGGATCGCGTCGTGGCCCGCCTCCGTCGTCCGCGTGATGCGGCAGTCGGCCTGCTTCGCGATCGGGAACCGCGCGGGATCGGTCATGTCGCTGAACGGCCGGGGCGACTCGTCTCCGGTCTGACGCTCGAGGGATTCCCAGTCGATCGACTCCTTGCGCACGCGCGGTGGTGTGCCGGTCTTCAGCCGCCCGAGTTCGAACCCCAGATCGCGCAGCGCGGCGGAGATGCCCGTCGCGGGCGCTTCGTTGTCGCGGCCGCCCGGCCTGCTCTCGTCGCCGGTGTGCATCAGCCCGCGCATGAAGGTGCCGGTGGTCAGCACAACCGCGGACGCCCGCAGTTCGTAGGGTTCGCCCCCCGTCGGTGTGACAAGCACGCCCGCCACGCTGTCTTGTTCGACGAGGAACCGTTCCGCGGCGCCTCCCACGACCCGGATGCCGGGATGGGACGCGATGAGTCGGCGTACCTCCTCGGCGTAGGCGTGCTTGTCGCACTGCGCGCGCGGGCCGCGCACGGCCGGTCCTTTCGACAGGTTCAGCGTGGTGGAGAGAATGCTCGTCGCGTCGGTGGCGAGCGCCATGACCCCGCCGAGCGCGTCGATCTCGCGGACCATCTGGCCCTTCGCGAGCCCCCCGATCGCCGGGTTGCACGACATCACGCCGATCTTGCCCGGATCGAGCGTGAGCAGCACCACCGCGCACCCCGCGTTGGCCGCCGCCCACGCGGCCTCGACGCCGGCGTGCCCGCCTCCGACGACGAGGACGTCGGCCCGGTCCGGGAATCGGGATGTGTTCTCGGAATCGCGCGCGGCCATGTCCCAAAGGGTATCCGGTGCGCCCCCCCCGGTTTGCCGCGCTCAGCCGATCGGCACGACCCGGACGGATCGCCCACCCGGACGAAGTGAGCGTCGACGAACCGCCCGGGTCGGCGTCGATTCGGCCGATGGAAGCACCGGCCGCGGCGTGCGCGGCGGAGGGACGATGAGGACCGCGAGCATTCCACGGTTTCGTGCCGCCATTTTGCTGACCGGGACGCTCTGCGCCCTCGCAGCCGCCGGCTGCGTGTCCTCGACGAGACACGCCTTCCTGTCGCTGCGCCAGAGCGCGCCCGCCCCGTCGAAGTCGGAAGGAACGACGCTCGCCGAAGCCGAAATGTCCAACTTCGGCCCGACGACGCCTCCGGCGGCCCTCGCCACCGGGCACTGAACCGCTACCCTCCGTTGACGGACGCCAGGTGTCCGCGAACGGAGTGAACCGTGGCGCAGCGCGAACTCGAAGCGAGCATCCACCGCGACTTCCGCGACAGGATGACGTACTCGGACTATCTCCGGCTCGACCTTATCCTCGGGGCGCAGCAGCCGCTGTCGAACCCGCCGCACCACGACGAGATGCTGTTTATCGTGCAGCATCAGACGTCGGAACTGTGGATGAAACTCGTCATCCATGAACTGACCGAGGCGACCGACTGCATCCGCCGCGACACCCTCGAGCCGTGCTTCAAGATCCTTGCGCGCGTGAAACGCATTCAGGAGCAACTGTTCAACCAGTGGGCGGTGCTCGAAACCCTCACCCCCAGCGAGTACGTGCAGTTCCGCGGCGTGCTGGGCAACGCGAGCGGGTTCCAGAGCGTGCAGTACCGGGCGATCGAGTTCCTGCTGGGCAACAAGAGCCCGCGCTCCCTCGAAGTGCACAAGGACAGGCCCGAGGCGTACACCTTCCTCAAGGAAACGCTCGAACGCCCGAGCATCTACGACGAGTTCCTGCGGCTGCTGGCGCGGCGGGGGCTGCCCGTGCCCAAGGAGCGCGTCGAACGCGACTGGAGCCAGCCCTACGAGGCGCACGAGGGCGTGAAGGCCGTCTTCAAGACGGTCTACGAGAATCCGGACAAGTGGTGGGACGCTTACGAGATGGCGGAGAAACTGCTCGACGTCGAGCAGTACTTCCAGATGTGGCGGTTCAGGCACCTCAAGACGGTGCACAGGATCATCGGGCTCAAGACCGGCACGGGCGGATCGAGCGGCGTGGAGTTCCTGAAGCGCGCGCTGGATCTCGTGTTCTTCCCGGAACTCTGGGATGTGCGCACGCTCATCGAGCCGCCGGCAAGCGCAGCGGGAGCGTGATGACGAAGTCAGCGCCGCGTCCTTCGTCGGAGTGAACCTCGATGGTCCCGCCGTGCTCCTCGATGAGCCGGCGCGACGTGGGCAGCCCGAGCCCTGTGCCGCCCGACTTGGTCGTGAAGTACGGTTCGAACACGCGTTCGAGTTTCTCCTTTGGAACACCCGGTCCGGTGTCGATGACGTGCACGCGGGTCGCGTCGCCCTCGTGGGTCTTTCGGACTTCCGTGCGCAGGATAAGTTCCCGTGCCGGGGCGCCGTCTTTGCCCTCACGCGTCATCGCTTGCACCCCGTTGAGGAGCAGGTTCAGCAACGCCTGCTTGAAGTGCGTCGCGTCGAGGTTCACTTCGATCGGTCCGGGCGCAAGTTCCAGGCGCATGCGCACGCCGGCGGCCTCTGCCTGCGGCAGGAAGAACTCCGCCATCTCATCGACGACCACGTTGAGGTCCGCGGGCGCCATGTCCAGGTGCACGGATCCCGCGAACCGCAGGAAGTCCGCGAGGATGTCGCGCAGCCGCTCCGCCTCGCGGCGCAGGGCGTCGATCCGGCGCACCAGCCGCGACTTCTGATCCTCCTGGAGCGGGGTCTCGTGGATCGCCTCCGACAGGAGTTGGGCGTTGAGCCCGATCGTCGAGAGCGGGTTCTTGATCTCGTGCGCCAGCCCCCCGGTCATCGCGCCGATCTCGGCCAGCCGCCGCGCGTCGCGGGCCCTGCGCTCGGCGGCCCGAGCGCGATCGATCAGCCGCTTCGTGCGCACGCGCAGATAGGGCACGGCCAGGGCCAGTCCAAGGGCCGCCCCCAGGATGAACCAGATCGCGGGATGGATCGCGGACGCCGGGGCCATCGGGGGCGAGGATACCCCCACCGCCGCGCCGGAGCCGGGTTGATCGGCACCCGGACGGGGCTACCCTTCCGCTTCGTCGGCGGTGTCGCCGGCGAGACATCCACATACCGGAGTGTTCGGCTTGGCTCCGGCTGGGCCGTTCCACCCTCAGCAAGGCCTTTGGCCGCCGGGCGACGAGTCGCCCGGGGAGGTTGCATCATGGCGCTCGTTGGCGAACGCAAGAAGAACCTGGTTTCCGAGTACGCGGTCAATGATGGCGACACCGGCTCGCCCGAGGTGCAGATCGCGATCATGACCCAGCGCATCCGCGAACTGACCGAGCACCTCAAGCAGCACAAGCACGACTTCTCCAGCCGCCGCGGCCTGCTCATGCTGGCCGCCCGTCGCTCACGTCTGCTCAAGTACCTCCAGCGCACCGACCGCGAGCGCTACCAGAACCTCATCCAGCGCCTCGGCCTGCGCAAGTAAGCCCGGGACGCCCCCGAATATCCTGCACGATCTCATCAACAGCCCCGGATCGAGCGATCCGGGGCTGTTATACTCTGCCGGTCGGTAGTTCCAAGATCCCTCCCGGGGTCGTACGAACCGGCCCGGCAGAGCGGCAGCAGTTCATCCGCATTCCCCCGGGGAAACCCCGGACCGAGTGCGCCTGATCTCCTGCCCCTTGCGCGGGTTGCCCGTCTCCCGGGAAAAACCTCGCTGAAAGGCGCCCTCGAACGCGCACCGACCCCAGAGGCAGCGGCCAGACCGCGCCACGCGTTCGTCAGCAGCCCTCAGCGGCCACTCTGGAAAGCGCAAGACACGATGACGCACATTTCAGTCTCCCGCGAGATCGGCGGCCGCACCCTCACCCTCGAGACCGGCAAGGTCGCCAAACTCGCCACCTCGGCGGTGGTCGCCCGCTACGGCGACAGCGCGCTGCTCGCCTCCTGCGTTCGCGCCAAGCCCCGCGAAGGCCTCGACTTCTTCCCCCTCCAGATCGACTACCGCGAGAAGACCGCCGCGGCCGGCAAGTTCCCCGGCGGCTTCAAGAAGCGCGAAGGTCCCCCGAGCGAGAAGGAAGTCCTCACCATGCGGATGACCGACAGGCCCATCCGCCCGCTCTTCCCCGACGGCTTCATCGACGAGGTCCAGATCCAGTGCTGGGTCATGAGCCACGACGGCGAGAACGACACCGACGTGCTCGCGGGCACCGCGGCCTCCGCCGCCCTCGCCATCAGCGATGCGCCGTTCGAGGGCCCCACCGCGACCGTCCGCGTCGCCCGGGTCTTCACCGATGACGGACCGCAGTTCGTCGTCAACCCCACCGTCACGCAGATGGAGTACAGCGACCTGGACCTCGTGCTCGCCGGCCACAAGGACGGCGTGAACATGATCGAGGTCGGCGCCGCCGAAGTGCCCGAGGCCGACGTCCTCGAGGCGATCAAGTTCGGCTACGAGGCCATCAAGGAGATCCTCGACCTCATCGAGGAACTCGTGAAGAAGGCCGGCAAGCCCAAGGTCATGCCCGAGAAACTCGCGCTGCCCGACGCCGACATCGTCGAGCACGTCAAGAAGGTCGCCGGCGCCGAGATGAAGAAGGCCCGCCAGATCCCCGGCAAGGCCGACCGCAACAACGCCGTCGACGAACTCAAGAGCAAGATCCTCGACGAGCACTACCCCGAGAAGACCGACGGCACCGTCGAGCAGTGGAAGGAATCCGTCCGCCGCCGCTCCATGGCCAAGGAAGCCCTTCGCACCCTCGAGAAGAAGACCACCCGCAGTCTCATCGTCGAGCAGGGCAAGCGCGCCGACGGCCGCAAGTCCGAGGAGATCCGTCCTCTCGAGATGGACGTCTCGGTCTTCAAGCGCACGCACGGCAGCGCCTTCTTCCAGCGCGGCGAGACCCAGTCGCTCGTGTCCTGCACACTCGGCACCGGCAAGGACGAGCAGATCGTCGACGGCCTGCTCCCCGAGTACGCCAAGAAGTTCTACCTTCACTACAACTTCCCGCCCTTCTGCACCGGCGAAGCCGGACGCATCATGGGCCCCGGCCGCCGCGAAGTCGGCCACGGCGCCCTCGCGGAGCGCTCGCTCCTGGGCGTCCTGCCCTCCCCCACCGAATTCCCCTACACCGTTCGCATCGTGAGCGACATCACCGAGTCCAACGGCTCGTCGTCGATGGCTTCGGTCTGCGGCGGCTGCCTCGCGCTCATGGACGCCGGCGTCCCGATCCGCAACACCGTCGCGGGCATCTCCGTCGGCCGCTTCAGCAACGACGACGACTCGAAGGAACTCTTCGTCACCGACATCATCGGTGAGGAAGACTTCTTCGGCGACATGGACTTCAAGGTCTCCGGCACGCGCGAAGGCATCACCGGCATCCAGCTCGACCTCAAGGCCCGCGGCCTGAACTTCGACCAGATCGAGAAGATCTTCGAGCAGGCCCGCGTCGGCCGCCTCGACATCATCGAGCAGATGGAGAAGGTCATCCCCGCGCCCCGTTCCGAGGTCAGCCCGCTGGCGCCGCGCCTCGTGACCATCATGATCGACCCCGAGAAGATCGGGAAGCTCATCGGTCCGGGCGGCAAGACCATCCGCGCGATCCAGGAGAAATGGGGCGTCAACATCGACGTCGAGGACGACGGCTCGGTCATGATCTCCGGCCCCAACACCGAGGTCGTGATGTCCGCCCAGTCCGAGGTCGAGGCGCTCGGCGCCGAGGTCAAGGTCGGCGCGGTCTATACCGGCAAGGTCGTCTCGGTGAAGGAATTCGGCGCGTTCATCGAACTCGCCCCCGGCACCGACGGCATGTGCCACGTGTCCGAACTCTCCGACGGCTACGTCAAGTCCGTGTCCGACGTCGTCAAGGTCGGCGACACCATCACCGTCAAGGTGATCAACGTCGACGATCAGGGCCGCGTCAAACTCTCGCGCCGCGCGCTGCTGCTCGAAGCCAAGGGCGAGACCGATGACCGCCCGGAGCGAGGCGGACGCGGCGGCGGTGATCGCGGCGACCGTGGCGGTCGACGCAACGATGATCGACGCGACCGCAACAAGGATCGTGGTGACGACAAGCCGCGCGACGAGAAGCCCGCCAAGGTTGCGGACGACGACGATGCGCCCGACGACAACGATTCGGACGACGACGGAGGAGACGAAGGCGAGGGCGGCGACAAGCCCCGCAAGCGTCGTCGCCGTCGCCGTCGCGGCGGACGCAAGAGCGATTCGGGCGAACAGTCGCCCGAACCCGCCGAGGCCTAAACCGCCTCGATCCTGAGACAAACCCCCGTCCCGACGCGCAATCGACGCGCCGGCACAACCTGAATAAGGCAGACGCCGAGCGGTCAACCCCCTGATCGCTCGGCGTTTGTCGTGATAATGATTGCGTTTCTCCGACAGTGGATGTAGGTTGGTTACGCCGCATACAGGCGGCTCCGTAACGCTCGTCGCGGGCGTCCGGTGGTCGAGGCAAGTGTGGATGTCTCGCTCAGCGGAACCTCGCACGGGGTCAGGGATGGCCCCGGGCACGAGCCGACGCCCGA
The DNA here is from genome assembly GCA_052168215.1 of Phycisphaerales bacterium. Taxonomy (GTDB): domain Bacteria; phylum Planctomycetota; class Phycisphaerae; order Phycisphaerales; family UBA1924; genus JANQQZ01. The sequence continues at coordinate 6,564 of JBQLZJ010000014.1, read as the reverse complement.
ACCGCAACCCGGACGAGGGTCAGGCGCATGAGCAGCATCCCACAAGCCGAACCAGGCATGCAACAACTTTCCGGCATCGAGGGCGTCGTGAAATGGTTTGACCCCAAGAAGGGATTCGGCTTCATCGTCGGACCCGAGGGTCAGGACATCTTCGCCCATTTCTCGTCCATCGAGGGTCAGGGCTATCGCGTCCTGCGCGACGGCAGCCGCGTTGAGTACGACGCCGTCGAAACCCCGAAGGGCTGGCACGCGACCCGCGTGGTCCGCCTCGACGAGCCGGAAGTGGTCGTCCGGCCGAACCGACGGTACTCGCGCACTTCGCGGCGTTGAGCCGACCGATCAGTCGAGCACCGTGACCGTCGGCGCTTCCACGCGCACGTTGTCGCCTTCCGCGAACGTGTGCTTGAAGCCCGGCCGAAGCGCGACGCTCGCCCATTCCCCCGCGGGATTCATGGCGATGATCGCCACCTGGTGCTCCTCGCGGAGCGTGTAGTGCTGCCGGATGCGCTCGAGCACCTCGAGCCCGGCGTCGGTGGGTGACGCGCCGCGGCGCATGCACTCGACCGCGAGGAACGTCCCGCAGACGCTCGCGATCAGTTCACCCGTGCCCGTGGCGCACGCCGCGCCCGCGCGCTGATCGACGTACAGCCCCTGCCCGATGATCGGGGAGTCGCCGACACGTCCGGGCGCCTTGAACGCCATCCCGCTTGTCGTGCAGACGCCCGCGAGCCGCCCGTCCTTCGCGCGCGTCAGAATGCCAACGGTGTCGTGGGTCGGCTCGGGCGCTTCACCGCCGCGCGCCACACGCGCCGCCACGCCCTTCGCGCGGAGTTCCTCAACGTTCGCCGGGGGCAGCCAGCCCTTGTACCGGTCGCGATCGATCGCGTGAGGATCGTTCTTCCAGGCCTGGTACACCGCTTTGGCTTCAGGGGTCAGCAGGGTCGCTTCCTCGAAACCCTCGCGCTTGGCGAACGCCTCGGCGTCCGACCCGACGAGCAGCGAATGGATCGTCCGATTCATCACCGCGCGGGCGATCCGCGTCGGGCACGCGTACCGCTTGATCGCGGCCACACCGGCGCAGTGCCCGGGGTCGGTCATCACGCACGCGTCGAGCGAGACGTTCCCGTCGGCATCGGGCAGGCCGCCCACGCCGACCGAGTCGATCGCCGGATCGAGTTCGATGGCTTCCGCCGCCTCGATGGCCGCGTCCAAGGGATCGCCCCCGGCGTTGAGGGTGGGCATCCCGGCGCGGGCGCCGACGGGACCGAACGACCAGGTGAGCAGCATGCGGGGAGCGGTCACGCGCGGCGATCTCCGAACCTGAGTTGAAGCGAGGAGCAAAGAACGCTCAGGTTGTAGGCGCTCTGGACGCCGTCGCGGCGGCAGCGCCGGCGCCCGCGGCCGCACCGCTGCGAAGCGGACGCGAGATCTCGACAATCAGCGTGTCGTCCGCGATTGGACCAAAGCGGTGCCGGTCGACCTGTCCCAGGATCACCTCGCACGGCTTGGAGTCGGTCCACGTCGAGGGCGAGGCCACCAGTCGCAGCATCCCCTCGATCCGGAGCATCCGGCCCTGCTGATCGCGGGCTTCGGTCGCTCCGTCGGTGTAGGCGATGAGGGAATCGCCCGAGCCGAAACGAACCGTCTGCTCACCGGCGTCGAACGCTTCGGTGGGCACCGCGCCGAGCACGAACGCCGTGCTGCCGAGTTCCTCGATCGTGCCGTCGACCGATCGCAGAAACGCGGGCGGGTGGCCGCCGCTCGCGTAGGTCATCGCCCGCTCGGGAGGCAGGTTCGGATCGACCTTGATGCACACCGCCGTGACGTACACGCTGTGCTCCGCGAGCGTGAGGTGGACATAGCGATTGAGCGCGTCGAGCAGTTCGCCGGGCGAGGTGTCCGGGCGCTCGGCGAACAGCCGCTCGAGTTCGCCGTGGAGCCGGTTGACGGTCAGAGCCGCGGGGATGCCGTGTCCGGTGACGTCGATGATCGCGACGGAAAGCATCGGCTCGGGGCCGTGTTCGGAGGGGCCGTAGCGCCGGAACAGGAAGTCCCCGCCGATCTGACGCATGGGCTCATAGCAGTACGTGAAGCGCACGGCGCCGTCGGTCGAGGACGCGGGGAACAGCGCTTCGTGGATGCGCCGGGCGTCGACGAGTTCACGCTTCATGTCGGCGTACCGGCCCTTGATCGTTCGGTACATGAACCTGTCGCGGAATCGCCCGTGGCGCCACGCGCAGATCAGCCAGCCGGGCACGCCGACGAGGGGCATCAGCACGAGCAGGAGGATCGCGGGCCAACCGGCGCCGAAGATCGCCAGCCCCAGCAGCACCGCGCCGACTACGGACATCAGAGGGATAAGCGGTCGGATCGCTTCGCGCGGCGTCCACGGAATGAACAGGGCGGCAAAGAAATGCGTGATGAAGATCGTTTGCACGCCTTGGCCACCGACAAGCACCGCAAGGCCACGCGAATTGAGCCGGGAGCCTTCCGCTTCCCTGAAAGCGCGCAGGTCTTCCGAACTAGCGAAGGAGAGTTGGATAGCCGGATTGAGGAAGATCGTATATAACGCGACGCCGACGATGAGCCAGTAGATGAAGTGGACTGTTCTCTCTCGCGTCATCAGACGACGGCGAATGTGAATAAACGCCCACACATAAATGGCGACGCCGATAGCCTGCCCCGCGGCGTATGCCAGCAGCAACCCCGTCGGACGCGGCGCACCCAGGACGATCGCAAACACGCCGATGACCAGAAACAGCGTAGTGAGACTAAGCGAGACGCCCAGATACCACAGCGCCCGCTTGCGCAGCCACCGGGCCCGCTCGGCCTCGAACTCCGCGTGGAACTCGGTGGTGAAGGTGTTGCTCATCGGGGGCTCGCGTCAGCCATTGTCCTCATCGGTCCGCGACGCGCCGGGGGTCCACAGCACGTCGCCTTTGCCCGTTGTGTGGTTCACCCAGCGCGAAAGCACGAACAGCAGGTCGCTCACGCGGTTGAGGTACACGCAGGCGTCCTCGTTCGTCGCGGCGGGCTCGGCGGCGCGGAGGCGCGTCGCCGCCCGTTCGGCGCGCCGGGTCACCGCGCGGGCCACGTGCAGCGCCGCGGCCAGCGGCGTGCCCCCGGGCAGCACGAACGAATCGAGCGGCTTGAGGTCCGCGTTGTACTGATCGATGAGCGCTTCCACGCGTTTCGTCTGCCCCGGCGTCACGCGCAGGCGATCGCCCGGCTTCTCGTCCGTGGTGATCGGCGAGCACAGATCGGCGCCCACGTCGAACAGTTCGTTCTGGAGACCGACGAGCACGGCCGCGATCTCGCGGCAGGCGTCTTCGGCGCGCCAGGATTCGATGACCGCCACGCCGATGGCGCAGTTGGCTTCGTCGACCTCGCCGTAGGCCTCGACCCTCGGGTGGGCCTTGGGAACGCTCGACCCGTCGCCGAGCATGCACTCGCCCTTGTCGCCGAACTTCGTGTAGATCTTGCTGAGTCTGACCATGTCGTGCGCCGGCTCGCGTCGCGGGTGTGGCTTCTCTGACGTCGCCAGTGTAGCGGATCGGGATAGAGAAACGCCCCGCCGGCCGAACCGACGGGGCGCTGGATGATTGGGATATCAGCCGGCCGGATTAGGCCTGCGCGTCGACAACTTCCTTGACCATGTTCGCCGGCAGCGGGCGGTAGGTCAGGGGCTCCATGGAGGCCGCGGCCCGGCCCTGAGACATGCCGCGGAGCGCGGTGGTGTAGCCGAAGAGTTCCGAGAGCGGGATTTCCGCGGTGATGACGCGGGTGTTCGAACGCTCCTCGGTGTCGACGATCATGCCTCGGCGGGAGGAGATGTCGCCCGTCACGTTGCCGAAGAAGTCCTCGGGGGTCGTGATGGTGACCTTCATGATCGGCTCGAGCAGCGTGACCTTGGCCTTCGAGCACGCCTCGTGCAGGGCCAGTCGGGCGGCCTGCTCGAACGCGACCTGCGACGAGTCGACCGGGTGGTACGAGCCGTCGATCAGTTCGGCCTTGATGTTGATCAGCTGGTAGCCCGCGAGCACGCCCGAGAGCGCGGTCTGGCGGATGCCGTGCTCCACCGAGGGGATGAACTCCTTGGGGATGCGGCCCTGGACGACGCTGTTCTTGAACGCGACGCCCTCGGTGAAGTCCAGTTCTTCCGCCTCGGCCTCTTCCTTCGTGCAGGGGTAGAGGTTGATGACGACGTCGCCGAACTGGCCGCGGCCGCCCGTCTGCTTGACGAACTTGCCGCGGATGTTCTCGGCGGCGCCCATGATGGTCTCGCGGTACGAGACGCGGGGCTTGCCCACCTCGACGTTGACCTTCATGTCGCGGACGAGTTTGTTCTTGATGATCTCGAGGTGGAGTTCGCCCATGCCCGCGATGATGGTCTGCCCGGTCTCGTCGTCGTAGTGCGAACGGAACGAGGGGTCCTCGCGGCGGATGGTGACGAGCGCGTCGGCGAGTTTGGGCTTGTCGGCGCTGGTCTTGGGTTCGATCGACATCGAGATGACCGGCTCGGGGAAGGTCATCTTCTCGAGGATGATCGGGTCGTCGACGTCGCAGAGCGTGTCGCCGGTGATCGAGTCCTTGAGGCCGACGACCGCGACGATGTTGCCCGCGCCGACCTCGTCGAGCGCGTTGCGAGTGTTCGCGTGCATCTCGAAGATGCGGCTGGCGATCTCGCGGCGCTTGTTGCCGGGGTTGAGGACGCGGCCGCCCTTCTTGAGCGTGCCCGAGTAGATGCGGACGTACGTCAGGTCGCCGTGCTGGTCCGACACGACCTTGAACACGAGGCCGGAGAACGGCGCGGTGGAATCGTGGGGACGGCTGGTCTTCTCGCCCGAGTCCGGGTCGGTGCCCTGGACCTCTTCGACCTCGGTGGGCGCGGGGAGGAACTTCACGACCGCGTCGAGCAGGCGCTGCACGCCGATGTTCTTGAGCGCCGAGCCGCAGAGCACCGGGAAGCACTTGCGGGCCAGCGTGCCCTTACGGATGGCCTTCTCGATCTCCAGCGTGGTCAGTTCCTCGTCGGCGAGGTACTTCTCCATCAGGGTGTCGTCGAACTCCGCGGCCTTCTCGAGCATCATGTGACGCCACTCGTCGGCCTTGTCCTGCAGGTCGTCGGGGATCGGGACCTCGGTGATGACCGCGCCGAGTTCGTTGGCGTCGAACTCGTACGCCTTCATCGCGATGAGGTCGATGATGCCCTTGAGGTCGTTGCCCGAGCCCATGGGGTACTGGATCGGGAGGGCGTTGGCGCCGAGGCGCTTGCCGATCGAGTTGAACGAGTACTCGAAGTCCGCGCCCATCTTGTCCATCTTGTTGATGAAGCACATGCGCGGCACGCGGTAGCGCTCGGCCTGACGCCAGACGGTCTCGGACTGGGCCTCGACGCCCTCCTTGCCGTCGAACACCGCGACCGCGCCGTCGAGGACGCGGAGCGACCGCTCGACCTCGATGGTGAAGTCGACGTGGCCGGGGGTGTCGATGAGGTTCATCTTGTACATCTGGCCCTGGAACTGCCAGGGGCAGGTGGTCGCGGCGGACTGGATCGTGATGCCGCGCTCCTGCTCTTCCTTCAGGAAGTCCATGGTGGCGGTGCCCTCGTGGACCTCGCCGAGTTTGTAGTTCTTGCCGGTGTAGAAGAGGATGCGCTCGGAGACGGTGGTCTTGCCCGCGTCGATGTGGGCGCAGATGCCGAAGTTACGCGTGAATTTCAGATCGTCGCTGAACATGGACATGGCTGGGCTTTCCTGCGTTGCTCCGCCGCTCCGTCGGCCGCGGCTGCGCCCGGGTCGTCGCCGGGGAATGGGGTCGGGTGGGTCAGGCGTGACTCTTCATCGAGCCGCCGCGAACACGTCGCGGTCGCTCGTCGGATGATTGGGTGGGGTCCGGCGGCTGCCGATGGCCTTCCCGGAGACGGGATGCGCCGGCCGGTCTGTCGATCGAGGGTTGCGCGACCTCAGCGAGCGGCGAGGTCGCGCGCGCTCAGGCTGGGTCGGCGTCCTCGTCCTCATCGGATGAGGTCATGGCACGCCTCCAACTGGTCTAGCGAAGGCCCCGAATCCGACGGGCGCGGCATCCCCGCGACCGCCTCCCGAGGCCGGGAATGCTAACCCCCCGCCCCCCCTGGTCAAGGCGACCCGGCGCCCGGCCTTGCGCCCTCGCGGAGGTCAAGGCGCCCCCGCGGTCGGCCCGATAGTCGCAGGGTGCCAGCATCTGCAGAGGATCACACGCAGGCGTACCACCGATGGCTCGCGGAGCCCCGACTGCTCGACCGGCTCACCGTGGCCTTCGTGGTCGGACCCATGAAATCCGGGACGACGTGGATGTGCCGGAGCGTCAACGCCCACCCTGAGGCCGTCTGCCGCGACGAGAGCCACATCGCCGAGTGGCTGTGGCCCCGGCTCGACGACGCTCTGCGCGAGTACGACGAGCGGCTCCACGACAACGGGTACAACCCCGACACCGGCCTGACCGGCGAAGACCGCGCGTTCCTCATGCGGCTCACGATGGACCGGCAACTCGTGCGGTACCTGACCTCCGAAGGCCGCGCGGAGG
>JBQLZJ010000013.1:0-25140 GCA_052168215.1 Phycisphaerales bacterium | reverse complement strand
TCGAGCCGCTGAAGTTCGAGCACGCGGCGTACAGCAAGAAGGCCCAGGGCATGGTCTCGGGTAAGACCTTCCCCAAGATCGAGGGCGACCAGGTCTTCCTCTCGGGCACCAAGGTCCGCGAGATGCTCGGCAACGGCGAGCGTCCGCCCGGCGAGTTCACCCGCCCCGAGGTCGCCGACATCCTGATCGAGTGGGCGACCGGCACGAAGTAAGGCCGGTGCGAACAACCTGATCTCAATGAGCCCCCGCCCGAGCGGGGGCTTCTTGTTGTGGCAGCAGGTCTATCGCCGCCGACGGCTCGCGACAAGGCTGGTCAGGATCAGCAGCGCGCCGGAGGTTGGGGCGGGCACAGCGGTCACGATGTTGTCGAACGCGCCCGAGCCGCCGAGGTGGATGACCACCTTCGAGAAGCCGCTGGTCGAGAAGGTGTCGGCGAGGACGGGCTGGATGCGGTTCAGCGAGTTGTTGCCGAAGTCGATGGTGGGGTCGTAGTGGAGCGAGCCGGGCGTGGTCAGCTCGGCGAAGTCGAGCGTGCCTGCGAGCGTGTCGCCGGTGAAGAAGGAGATGGTGGTGCGTTCCTGCACGATCCCCTCGATGTCGAGGACATCGAAGCCGAAGCTGACGACGGGCTGAGCAAAGCGGAAGGTGAGGTCGCCGGCGGGGCGGGCGCCCTCGTCGTCGGGGTTGTCGACGATGCCGTCGTTGTCGGCGTCGGTGAGGTTCTCGGGGATGATGAGCACATTGCCCAGGACCGTGTCGGTCGGGAGGTTGCCGCGCGCCCAGGGCGGGCCGTTCAGGTCGGGATCGGCACTCGAGATCTGCAGCGTGTCGAAGGCGATCGGCATGGCGCCGGGGAGCTGGAAGTTGACGGCCTCGATGGCGACATTCGATTGGGCGAACATGGAGGGCGTGATGATCTGCCCGTGGGCGAGGCCCTCGAAGCTGAGCGTGTCGCCGGCGGCGTGTGACGCGGCGAGGGCGATGAGCACGGCGGGGGTGATGCGGCGCACGGCGGACCTCTCTTCCATGATGCGGGCCCGCCGAGAGCTCGACGGGTTGAAGCGGCACAGTCCTGATAAAGCGTGGTGTATCAGTGACTTGTATCGATGGCCACGGTACGGCAACCCCGGTTTGGGTGTTGCTGATTCCTGGGTGTGGGTCGCCGATCGCGCGGATATCTGCGCGTGGTCCTCGCTCTCGGACCTGATGCCGGTGGTTCCCGGACCGGGCGTCGGATCGGGCGTCAGGTCTTCGGGTTGATCGCGACGGCGACGGCGAGGGGCGCGAGCACCAGGACCGGGATGAAGACCGAGACGAGCGCGGGCACACCGGGCACGGGCGCTGTGGCACCCAGGGTGCCGCCGACGATGGCGGCGACCGCGACGGGCGCGCCGCGGAGGGAGGATGCGAGCGTGTTGCCGGGCATCCGGGTGAGGAAGAAGGGCATCGCGATGACGAGGGTGAGGATGTTGGTGATCGCCAGCGAGACCCGGCCGTAGCGGTTTCGCTGGAGCTTGTCGCGGACGGCCTGGTCGCCGCCGCGGGTCTGCTCGAGCAGCTGGCCGATCTGGTTCCAGCTGAGGTTCTGGCTAAAGCCGGCGTACTGGATGACCGTCAGGGCGGTTGGATCGAGGTCGGTCTCGATGCGTTCCTCGATGCCGACTTGTGATCGGCCTTCTCCGGTGAGGTCCTCGACGGTGGCGTTGGTGCAGAGCCATGCGTTGCCGTCCCAGGTCGCGGTATCACCGGCGATGTGGCGTGTGGCGACGCCGGTTTCGCTGCGTTCGATGAAGACGAAATCGGAGAGTTCGCCGCGGCCGGCATCGAATCGAGCGGCGTAGAGGAGGCGGTTGCGGTTGTCCCGGGCGAGCGGGATGGACCCGGCGCCGAGGTCGCGCTTGCCGGCGTCGTCGTGCTCTCGGGTGAGCAGGGGGGCGATGCGTGGCAGGACGGCTTCCTGGTTGACCTGTGCGAGCAGAACCATCGCGAGGGCGACGAGGAGGATGGGCCTGGCGATGCGCCGCAGGCTCTGTCCCGACGCGAGGACGGCGACGGTCTCGCGGTGTCGGACCATCTGGGTGCAGGTGAAGCCCATAGCGCCGACGAGCACGACGCCGAGCATGAGATTGAAGAGCTGGAGCAGGCGGGGCCACCAGAGGTCGGCGATGAGCAGGACGGTGAGGGTGGACTGGCGGATGAAGCCGATGGACTCCTCACCGTCGGCGGCACCTGTCTCACCGGCGAGATCCCAGAACCGATCGATGTTGATCGAGGCATCGATGGTGACGACGAAGCTGAAGAGGATCGTCAGCAGCGCGAGGATGTTGACGAGGTATTGGCGGGCGATGTAGCGGTCGAGGATCATCGCGGCGACCGTCCGAGGGGGAGACGCAGCCACTCGACCCAGGCCCAGGCGATGGCGGCGCCGGCGACGACATCGGTCAGGAAGTGTGCGCCCATGAGCAGGCGGGTCCAGGCGCAACCGAGCGCCAGGAAGACCATCACGGGCCAGGTGCCGGGGACGAGCCGGGCGAGTGCGATGGCTGCGCCGAAGGCGACGGCGGCGTGGCTGGAGGGGAAGCCCAGGTTGCCCTGTCCCAGCAGTGGCTCGACGAGGGGCCAGTGATAGACATGGCCCTGGTACTCGAGGCCGCCGGCGATCATGGGTCGTTCCCGTGCGACCAAGAGCTTGAGCAGCTCGGCGATGAGGCCGGCGCCGGCGGCGGCGACGACGAGGCGGGCGCCGCGGGTGGTCGCGGCTCGTGTGAAGGCGCGGCCGTCGGCGTGGGCGTCAACACCCCAGAGCATGAGCGCGACGAGCACCCAGGTGAGCATGTTGCCGATCTGCCGGAGAACCTGGTACCAGTCGGGGAGGAAGAAGCCGGGCTGTCGGAATGTGGGGAGGTAGAAGTGGAAGAAGGCGGCGCGGTCGACGAGGTGGAGAAGCAGGACCGCCAGGATCGAGCCGAGGGTGATGGCTCGGACACGGGCGCGGGTCTGCCACCGATCGATGGAGCCCGCGCGGGCGTCGAGGAGCCGGGGTGGTGCTGCCTGGATCACGGGTGGCCCTCCGGGAATCCGCGGTAGCCGTAGCCGAGGAAGAGGGTACGCCGATCGCCCTTGTGGTCGCTGGGGACATTGGGGATCTGCTCGACGCGCTCGAAGGCGGGCCGCCAGTCCTCGATGGTCTCGCCGAGAAGGATGGCGGGGCGTCCCGCGAGTGTGTCGAGGTCGGTGAGGTCGGTCTCGGGCCAGAAGTCGTACTGGCTTTGTCGTCCGCCGACGAAGGCCGAGCCGGCGTAGACGAGGCTGGGTCGATCGGGGAGGTAGTAGGCGAGGAGGGAGGCTCGGCCGTAGTGGGCGCTGACGATGAACGGCTCGAGGCCGGTCTCGTCGGCGAGGCGATCGCGGAGCTTGGCGAAGTCGCGTCCCATGCCGGGCCCGGAGAGGAGCCGGCCGGCGTTGACGGAAGTGATGCCGAGGCGCTGGGCGCCGGCGGCGAGCCAGTCGAGCCGGAGCATGAGGACGCCCGCGAGGCATCCGACGACGACGGCCGCACGCCAGAGGCCACGCGTCAGGCGCGGGCGCACGGCAGGCTCGGCGACGGCGCGGGCGGCGAGCGGGATGAGTGTCAGGTAGCCGGCGATGGGCCAGTTGGTCTCGGCATCGGTGGCGAGCGTGACGAGCAGATAGAAGACGATGATCGGGAGCGCGAGCCAGAGCATGAGCGATTCGCCGAGGCGCGTGTCCTGGTCGACGGCGTGTCGTCGTGCTCGGGCATGGAACATGCCGACGATGCCGAGCGCGATGGTCAGTCCCGCGATGCCGAGCTGGGTGCCGATGAGTTCGAGCGTCCATCTCGGGTCGTAGCTCCAGCCCGCGCCGCCGGTCTGGGTTTCGAGTGGCTGATCGCCCCAGGCGAGGCCGAGGTGGCCGGCGAGGTGTTTGACGGTGACCCAGTCGTGCTGGGCGTTCCAGAGAAGGACTGGTGCGATGGCAGCGAGGGCGATGAGCACGGTGCCGAGGAGCGCGGGGAGCGAGGGCCTGGTGATCGAGCGCCGGTGGATGATCAGGAAGGCGACGAGGCCCGGGAGGATGAGCAGGATGGTGTACTTGTAGAGGAAGCCGGCGCCGAGGAAGAGCGCGAAGAAGAGGACTGATGCGGTGGGTTGCGCCCCCTCACCCCGGCCCTCTCCCCCGGGGGGCGAGGGAGGGAGGAAGGCGCGCGCGGCCATCCAGCTCGCGAGAGCCCAGCAGGCGAGGTAGGGGCCGTCGATGGTCATGACGACGGCGGGGAGCTGGTACGCGGGGGTGAGCATGACAAGGGCAGCGGCGACGAAGCCGGCGCGCGGCGCGAAGGGCTCGCCGCGGTAGACACGGCGGGTGATGCCGACGAGGGCGACGGCGAGCACGGCGCCGGCGAGGACGGCCGGGAGTCGGATGACGCCCTCGTCGTGGCCGAAGAGCGTGGTGGCGAGCCAGATGGACCACGCGACGCCTGGGCCCTTGCTGTAATAGGACCAATCGGGGCGGAGCGACCATTCCCAGTAGTGGGCCTCGTCCTCGGCGAGGGCGTACGGACAGACGAAGAGGACATAGAGGAGGCGGGCGAGGGTGACGCCGGCGATGAGCCAGGCGGTCCTGCGATGCCATGCGTGTGTCGCGTTGGCGTCGGTCATCGGCGCGCGATCGCTCGGTAGGTGACGACGGCGTAGGCGAGGGGGACGAGGACGCCGAGCCAGAGCGGGACGAGGCCGACGAAGCCGAACTCGTGCGTGAGCTGCTTGCCCATGCTGATGACGAGCACGGAGCCGAGCGCCGGGAAGAAGGCCCAGAGGTAGACGGTCAGGGGCAGCGCGTCCTTGAGGCGGATGGCGACGACGGCTCCGGTGAGGACCATGACGAGAGCGGCGAGGCTCATGGCGACGCGTTCGTGCTGGTTGGCGGTGATCTCGTTCTGGAGTCGAGCCTCGAGTCGGCCGAGCCGGGCGTGGGCTTCCTGGATGGAGGAGAACGATCGCGGCGGCTGGGTCAGGTCGAGAGTGGTCTGCAGGAGCGGGCGAACGCCCATGCTCCGGAGCTCATCGAAGCTCGGCGTATCGACGGCGAGGCCGGGGATGGTGCGGCGCTTGCGGACGCCGGCGATGGGCTCGGGCGAGCGCGTGGCGCGTTCGATGTCGGCGCGGGCGGTCTGGCTGGAGGTGGCGACATGCTCGAGCTCGAGCCGGAGCATCGGGCGCTGCTGGGTGAGCTCGTCCTGATAGGAGGCGTTGAGCAGGGCGGCGGCGGCTTCGAGGCGTTCGACCTTGTCGCCGTCGGCGCTGGTGACGGTGAGGGCGAGGGGTTCACCCGGGGTGGCGGGTCGCGCATCGCGCCGGAAGACGCGCCGGTTGTCGAGCCGAGCGGCTTGGAGCGTGACGGTGGATCCGCCGGGGCCGGTCATCGTGACGGCGCCGCGTTCGCGAAGGGTGGCGTCGATGGTGTCGAGCATCTCGATCGAGGCGGTGCGCAGGGCGAGGCGGTGGCGCCACTCGTCGATGAAGTCGAATCGTTCGGGGTGGTGGCGGAGCTCGGCGAGCTCGGCCAGGGTGAAGAACTTGGGGTCATCGCTGATGACGGGGGGGATGGCCATGTCGTAGCGGAACTGGCTCTCGCTCTGGATGACGGAGTCGGTGCCGACGGCCCGGTAGTTCTGGGCGATCAGGGAGACGACGGCGCCGAACTTGGGCTTTCCGTCGGCGGTGGCGCCGGCGCCGGCGTCGGGCCCGGCCCACTGCTCGGTGGTGGGGCGGACGATGAGGAAGGCCTTCTCGGCGGTGGCCACGGTCTCGGCGGTCTTGTCGTCGTCGAGGAAGAGGATGGCGGGCTGGAAGAGCGTGACGAGGGAGCGGGCGTCCTCGGCGCCGGGGACGGTGGTGGGGTCGAGGCGCGTGACACCCTCGGCGCCGAGCAGGATGCCGCCGAACTCGAAGCTGTTGCCGAGTTTGAGCTGGACGATCATCCAGTCGGCGATGTCGAGCTTGACATAGCTCTCCATGGATCGGAGGAAGCGCGGGATGGCGCGGTCGGAGACGAAGCCGAGCGCGCCGGCGAGCAGAACGCCGGAGATGAGGGCGGGGGCGAGGACGGAGCGGTGGCCGATGCCTCCGGCGTAGGCGGCGGTGATCTCGTTGTCCTGGGCCATGCGGTGGTAGACGAGCGTGGCGGCGAAGCCCGCGGCGAAGGGGACGGCGTAGGCGAGCATCGGCACGAGCGCGAGGCCCATGAACGAGATGGCCTGCAGCGGCGTGAGCTTGCCGTCGGCGAGGGGGCGGATGGTGGCGGCGAAGGCGATGATGGTCACGAGGACGGCTGTGGCGATCAGCAGCAGCCGCCAGAAGTCCGCGGTGATGTATCGCCAGAGCCGGAGGGGCATGGCGGGATGGTAGAGGAAGGCGGCGGCCCCGGCCGGGCGGCGGAGCGGTCGGGCCGAGGGGTTTGGATCGACCGGGGGGGGTCTATACTCGGCCCATGACCAGTGCGGCGACGGGTGGACAGCTCAGGGCGGGTCAGCGCGTGCGGGTGATCCAGCAGGTGCCGCGGCTCAGCGGCTCGCATGTGACGAGCGTCGAGGGCGAGGTGATCTCGTTCGGGTTCGGCAAGACGGGCTCGTGGTTCGCGCACAGCAAGGACAAGAAGCTGTGGATCGAGCGGTTGGAGCTTCGCAAGGCTGATGGCGAGTTGGTGACGCTGAACCTGGATCAGTACACACGGATCGAGCCGCTGGCCGAGGGCTGATCGCCGCGGTTGTGCGCACGGCGTTGCGGGGCGCTCGTGTGCTCATCTGAATTCGTACAGATTTTTTTACTTGTTGCTCGGGCCCGGGTTGCGCGCGGTGGGCGTGGATGGTCGGGCGCTGCTGTGCGCACGGGTGCGGTCGGCGACGGGGATGGTGAGGTCCTGCTCAATGCCGAGCGGGTGCCGGACCTGAACCGGAGGCTGGGTGATGCCAAGTGTGGGCGGCAGGGTTGATGGGGAAGCGGCTGCGGGCGGGAGCGTCGGCGCCGGGCCGGGGGCGGCGGTGGGGCTGGACCCGGCGTTCGTGGATCTGGTGATCCGCGAGCAAGAGGCATCGAACGCGGAGCTGGATCGGCTGCACGCGTACTACCGGAACCCGTCTCGGGTGGCCGGCGTGATCGACTCGTCGGGTGTGTCGCGGACGGCTCGTCGTCTGGCGCAGGAGGCCGGTCTTCCGCCGCGTGTGACGGGTCGCCGGCGCGATGGCCTGGGCGATGATCGCGCGTTGGGCCGGCGTGAGGTGGTGATCGAGAACGACATCGCGTGGCGCGTGCATGTGATGATCGACTTCCTGTTCGGTAAGCCGCCGCTGGTGGTGAGCACGGCGGAGGACGGCGGGACGCGTGATGTTGTGGAGTCGCTGCTCGAGGCTGCGTGGGAGGCGTCGGGGGGTTTGGAGCTGCTGCAGGACGCGGCGCTGCTGGGGCATGTGTTCGGGCATGTGGACTTCGTGGTGCGCGTGGACGAGCCGCTGCTGCGGTCGGTGGCGCGTCGTGCGGTGCGGGCGCGGGCTTCGGGCGCTTCGTCGGCGTCGCTTTCGGCGCTGGCGGCGGAGGCGGGCGCGGCGTTCCGGATCGAGGCGGTCGACCCGCGGCGGAGCATCCCGGTGCTGGACGCGGACGACTATCGGCGGCTCGAGGGGTATGTGATCCACTACGAGCGCGCGTCGAACGGCGTGGAGCGCGTGGGGCTCGGGCGTCGGGTGTTCGGCGGCGAGAGCTGGGGCCGGCGTCGCCGAGTGGAGCGGTACACGGAGGTGTTCGGCCCCGGCGGGCACGAGGTGTGGATCGCCGGGGAGCGCGTGTCGTCGGACGACGGCGGGGTGCTGGCGGGCTTGGTGCCGGTGGTGCATGTGCAGAACCAGACGCAGCCTCTCGAGTACGCGGGCGTGGGCGAGGTGGAGCCGCTGATCCCGCTGCAGGACGAACTGAACACGCGGCTGAGCGACCGGGCGAACCGTGTGACGATGCAGTCGTTCAAGATGTACCTGGCGAAGGGGCTGGACGGGTTCGAGGGCGCGCCGGTTTCGCCGGGTACGGTGTGGTCGACGGACAACCCGGAGGCGTCGATCGAGGCGTTCGGCGGCGACGCGTCGAGCCCGAGCGAGGACCGCCACATTGCGGAGATCCGTCAGGCGCTGGACAAGGTCAGCGGCGTGCCGCCGGTGGCGTCCGGTGTGGTGGAGGCTCGGATCGGGAACCTGTCGAGCGCGAACGCGCTGCGGGTGACGATGGTGGGTCTGATCGCGAAGACGAACCGGAAGCGCGTGTCGTACGGGCGCGGGATCACGGGCGTGTGCGGCTTGATGCTGGAGGCGGCGGGGCGTGTGGGTCTGCTCGACGCGTCGTCGTCGTCGTTGGGTGTGGCGATCGAGTGGCCGGACCCCTTGCCGATCGGTGAGGAGGAGATCGCGGCCGCGGTGCGAGCGAAGCGTGAGCTTGGCGTGCCGGCGGAGCGGATCGCGGCGTCGCTGGGTGTGGTGCCCACGGCGATGGAGCCCGTGGGGGGTGATGCGGAAAGGACGGTGCGGGATGCCTGATGAGCTGGGTGGGATGAGCGGCGTGGAGCTGCCGGTGGGCGGCGCGACGCCGATGCAGGGTGCGGCCTCGTCGCGACGCGACGCGCTGCCGGATGTTGAGACCGAGGAACGGTCGGACTCGACGGGCGACATCGAGACGCTGCAGGCGGAGAACGCGGCGCTGCAGGAGCGCGTGGCGGAACTCGAGTCGGCGTTGGCGGCGATGGAGTCGCTGCACAAGCTGGAGCGTGAGCTGCTGGACGCCGGCGTGGTGGACCTGGAAACGGCGTTGGCGCTGGCGGAGCCGCGTGTTCGCGCCGGGGAGGAGGCGTCAGCCGTGGCGTCGTCGCTGGTGTCGGGCAAGCCGTTCCTGTTCGCGTCGCCGGTGTTGCACGGGGCGGGCGCCGGTGGGGGGTCGTCCCAGTCGGCGCGGTCCGGTGCCTCGGCGGGCGGGCTGGGCTCGCTGGCGGACGAGGCGCGGCGGACGGGCGATCGGCGTGTGCTGACGCGGTACCTGCGGCAGCGTCGTCTGGGGTAGGCGATCGGTGTGTGAACGAGGGGACGGCAAGGGTGCCGGCGGGGGCCGGGGCGCGATGGGTTCGCGCGTGATGAAGGGGGTATGACGATGGCGTTTACGGGGAAGGCGACCTACGGGGCGGGGGCGGACCTGCCGGAGCTGGTGGAGGATGTGAGCGACATCATCGGGATCGTGTCGCCGTACGAGACCCCGCTCCTGGATCACCTGGGTGATCCGAAGCGGGCGGCGCAGAGCACGGTGCACGAGTGGATCGAGGACGAGCTGCTGGCGAACGCGGACGCGTTGAACCAGTCGTCGTTCTCGCCGAGCCCGACGACGGCATCGACGCTGACGGTGGACAACGGCACCCGCTTCCGGATCGGTGATCTGGTGCAGCCGGCGGGCTCGGGTGAGGTGCTTTTCGTGCTGGGGATCTCGGGGAACCAGCTGGCGGTGCAGCGCGGATACGGCGGGACGCCGGCGGCGACGCTGGCGGACAATATGGTGCTGAACATCCTGGGCAACGCGGCGCTCGAGGGTGACGAGGCGCCGGATGCGCGGTTCACCAGCCGGACGCGCCGCCGGAACTTTACGCAGATCCTGACCGCGTCGGTGGAGGTGTCGGGGTCGATGCAGGCATCGCGTGCGTACGGCATCGACGACGAGGCTGATTACCAGAAGCAGGAGCGGATGCGCGAGCTGCTGCGCGACCTGGAGAACTGCGTGATCAACGGCGTGGCGCCGGTGGCGAACCAGGTGGGTTCGTCGACGGTGCGGCGTTCGATGAACGGCATCATCCCTCAGCTGTCGACCAACAGCCTGGAGCCGGGGACGGGGGGGATGCCGGACGGCGGCGGCGCGGGCAGCGACGAGCTCACGGAGGAGCTGCTCAACGCGGCGCTGCGGCGCGTGTGGGAGGGGTCGTCGGGCGCGGTGGACACGATCGTGGTCAACGGCGCGCAGAAGCGGAAGATCAACCAGTTCGCCAGCGCGAGCCGGCAGTACCTGCCGGAGGACACGAACTTCCGCGACATGATCAGCGTGTACGAGAGCGATTTCGGCGTGTGCCGGGTGGTGATGAGCCGGTGGGCGCCGACGGACACGGTGCTGCTGCTGGACTCGAGCCGGATCGAGGTGCTTCCGCTGCAGGGGCGGAGCTTCCACTACAAGCCGCTGGCGGCGACGGGCGACGCGGTGCGCGGGCAGGTGATCGGCGAGTACACACTGGAGCTGCGCAACGAGAGCGCGCACGCGCGGCTGAGCGGCCTGGCGGTCTGAGTGTTCTGATCGGGGCGGCGCGTCGGGCAGGGGGGCCCGTCGCGCGCTCGGTCCGGTCCGACAGGACCGGGCCGGGTTTGGGTGTGTGCCGCGCGGCGGCAGGGTCGAAGGGGGGTGGGCGGTGTTCGCGACGGATCGAGATCTGCTGGTGTACGAGCCGAGGCTGTTCCTGGACATCGGGTGGCTGGGTCAGCGGCTGGTGCGCGTGAACGGCGCGGTCAGCGGCGGCGTGGCGGTGGCGGTGGGGACGGACTTCGCCTCGCTGGGCGTGGGCGTCGGCAGCGTGGTGAGCTTCGGCGATGGGTCGTACGAGGTGGTGCAGGTGCTGGGCGTGGGGCAGCTCGCGCTGTCCCGGCTGCGCGTGAGCCCGTCGGAGGCTGTGATCCCGCCTGGCGATGCGGCTTCGACGCTGCTGGAGGCGACGACTTTTGCGCCGCAGATGGGCGTGGTGCACCGGCAGGTGCTGCGGATGCTGGGGATCGAACCGGAGGACCCGCGCGAGGGCGCGCTGACCGAGACGGCGGTGGCGAACCCGGGGGCGCTGACGCGGCTGGAGTGCCTCGGGACGCTGCACCTGGTCTTCGCGGCGGCGTCGGCCTCGGCGGTGCCGGGCTCGATCGGCGGCTCGGGGCTGGGGCAGCGCGCGCTGATGTACCGGGAGCGGTTCGCGGCCGAGCGGGCGCGGGTGAGCGTGCTGATCGATGCAGACGGCGACGGCGAGCCGGAGTCGACGCGCCGGCCCGGCGTGGGCCACCTGGTGCGCGGGTGAGCGATCGAAACGGGAGGGTGCGGCATGCTGGTGCTTCGGCCGGAGACGGTGTCGTTTGGCGGTTCGGCGTGGTCGGGCGTGGACGCGGTGACGATCGAGCGGTCGGCGGCGCGGACGGTGGACGAGTTCGGCGATCTGGGCCGGTTCATGGCGTACGCGGATGTGCCGGAGCAGCGCGTGACGGTGCAGGTGATGGGTGTCGCGGATCGCGGGTGGTCACAGCCGGTATCGCCGGGCGACGCGGGTGACCTGGTGTTCGAGTCGTCGCGCGGTCGGACGGACGGGGGTCGTTCACGCGTGACGGTGTCGTGCGTGGTGGTGCGGGTGAAGGAGGACTGGCGCGTGGGCGGGGCGAGCCGGACGGTGACGCTCGTCGGCGTGTCGGCGGACGGCGGCGCGTCGGACCCGGTGACGGTGGAGGAGGTGTGAGATGCCGAGCTCGTGGAAGGGCGTGGATCTGTTCGGGAGCGGGCCGCACCGGTTCGCGCTGTCGCGCCGCGGGTTCCTGCTGGTGCCTGACGCGAACAGCTTCGACCCGACGCCGGTGCTGGTGGAGTACGGCGCGCTCGAGTGGGATGTGATCGTGGCGGGCCGGCTGGTGTCGCCGACGGAGACGGGTCTGTGGACGCTGCGCGACGCGATCCAGTCGTCGCTGGACGCGAAGGGGCTCGGCACGCTGGTCGATCTGCACGGCCGATCGTGGGCGAATCTGTTCTTCTCGCGGCTGGAGTGGGCGGACCGGACGGACCGCGGGCGCGCCGTGAGCGTGGGGTATGTCGCGACCTTCCACCGGTTCACGGGCACATGACGGGCGGGGGACTGGAGATGGAGCTGGCGGGGGCGGTGGCGCAGCTCGGGGCGGCGGGGCTGATCGGGCTGATGTGGCTGACGGAGCGGCGGTCGGCGTCGGAGCGCGAGCGGCAGGTGCGCGAGCTGGTCGAGCGCATCCAGCGCGACCGCGTGGAGCTGGGCGTGCTCGTGTCGCTGGTGGAGGCGAACACGCGCGCGCTGGCGTCGCTGGAGGCCGGCCAGTCGCGGCTGGTGGGGGCGATCGAGCGGCTGGAACGCCGGCGCACAGCGGACCGGTGCGCCGCGGACCGGTGCGCCGAGGGGCGTCGGTGAGCCGCGGCGGGCGAGCGAGGCGGGGATTCGCGCTTGATCCGTGCACGCGCTTCGTGCAGACTGCGGTTTGCGAAGCAAGGGGGTGCGCGATGCGAGGCCGGGTGCAACGGATGGCGATGGTGGCGGCGGCGGGCGCGCTGGCCGGGGCGGCGGCGGGGTCGGCGGCGGGGCAGGCCGAGTCGACCTTCGACACCGACCTGGAGGGCTGGGGGGCGTACGCCGACGGCGCGATCAGCTTCGCGCCCTCGGTGGGTCAGCCCGCGGGGTCGGCCGAGGTCGTCGATTTTCTTGGCGGGGGCTACTTCGGGTTCACCGCGCCGGCCGCGTTCCTGGGGAATCGGTGTGGGTGCTACGGCGGGGAGCTCTCGTTCGATCTGCTGACGAACAACTCGAGCACCGCCGGCGCGAGCGTGCCGGATGTCGAGATCCGCGGCGGAGGTCTCACGCTCGAGCTGGACCTGGCCCCGCCGCCCGCGGGGCAGTGGGTGTCGCGGTCGATCCCGCTGAGCACGGCGGCGGACTGGCGCGTGTCGTCGCTCGCCGGGCCCGCCGCGACCGAGGCGCAGATCCGCCAGGTGCTGGCGGATGTCACGCTGCTGCACATCCGCGGGGAGTTCAGCACGCAGTCGGATGTCACCAACCTCGACAATGTGCGCCTGTCGTGCGACGGGTGCCGGGCCGATCTCAACGGGAGCGGCGCGGCGGACCCCGGGGACTTCACGGCGTGGATCGCGGCGTACAACGCGGGCGATCTCGCCGCGGATCAGAACTGCAGCGGCGCGCTGGACCCGGGCGACTTCACGGCGTGGGTGGCGAACTACAACGCGGGCTGCTGAACGGGAGCCGCGCCGAGGCCGCGGACGACGAACGCCCGCGGGGCGCGTCCGTGCGTCGCCGCGGGCGTTGGGTGGTGCGTTGGGTGGTGCCGGTGGGTGATGGCGCCGGGCGCGCGCGTCTCAGGCGGCGAGGCGCAGGTCGCCCGGGTGCTGCGCGGGGGCGCCGGTGCCGAAGAGCACGACGATCGGCTCGGTGGGCTGGCTGCGCCCGCCGGGTCGTTCGGCGGTGACGCGGTACTGCGCGTTCTCGAGGCCGGTGGGGACGAGCTCGTCGAGGAAGCTCTTGTTGGTGGCGGTCCCGATGAGGGTCCACCCGCCGGCGGGCTGGCCGGGCAGCGTGGTGCGTCGTTCGATGACGAAGCCGACGCGGCCGCGGGTCTCGGCGTTCCAGGTGAGCTGGACGGCTCCGGTGTTGGTGATGGCGGCGGTGAGGTCGGTGGGCGTGGGCGCCGGGCCGAGCGGCGCGGGGGTGCGCGGCGCGGGGATCTGCGCGGCGGCGTAGACGCCCGGGTCGTCGGTGGTCTGCGCGTAGGCGCGGATGGTCTTGACGAGGTCGGCGCCGAGGCCGGTCATCGCGGCGATGGCGTCGTTCTGGGTCTGGGTGGCGGCCTTGGCGGCGTCGCGCGCGGCGAGGGCGGCGTTGTAGGCGTTGCGGGCGTCGGCGGTGAGTGTGGTGAGCGTGGCGATCTGCGCGGGGGTCAGGCCGATGTCCGCCGCGATGGGGGCCCACACGGGCAGGTGGTTCTCGAAGAAGCTGATCCTCGCGCTGTTGGTCTCGGGCAGGACGGACATGGCGTGTTCCTTTCTGTGATCGGCGTGGGCCGGGGTGTGCCGGCGGGTGTCGCGGCGCGCGCCGCGTGCTGTGTGCCGGCCCGCGGGAGATCGGCGGCGGTCGGGGGCGGCTGAAGCGCGAGGAGGAAAAAGGTGCGAGATCGCGCCGATCGGGGGCCCGGTTGCTCCATCCGGGTGCCGGATGGCTCTGATCTGGTCCGCGATCGCTCTGATCCGGCTCGCGATCGCTGTGGTCGGGGACGGGACCGCTCCGATCGGGCACCCGGTTGCCGCGCTCGGGTTCGGGCTCGGGCCGATCGAGGACCGGCCTGTGCCGCATTCACACACTCTTGGCGCACAGGCGTCATCCGACTCGTGAGCACGAGTATCTACCCGGAACCGGGCACACGCGGGCACGCTGCAACGGGCGGGCAACGGCTGGGCAACGGGTGGTCAGCGGGCGGCGTGCTCACGGTCCAGCTTGTTTTGCCGTGGGCGGCCGGTTATTCCTATACGCAGGTCCAGATACCCCACCCGTGCACGGAGCCGTCTGATGAGCCGAGCCGCCGCTGTCCTGTTTGCTTCGATCGCGTCTTGCTCGCACGCCCAGCAGGGGGTGCTGCTCGAGCGCTTCACGGATCTTGTTCCCGAGGAGCGCTTGCACTTCGGGCTGAGTGTCGATGTTTCCGACGATTGGATTGCCATCGGAACGGGATCGCCTTCGGGTGCTGCCGGGGCAGCAAGGAACCGAGCCTCGATTCTGCGTCACGCGCGCGGCACAGGTGTCATCCCTTGGCAGCGCGTCTTTGGTGCGTTTACTCAATCGAACGCCTTTAGCTCGCGCATGTACGACATCGCTGTGAGCTCACGCGGGTTGGTCATGCCGTTCCAGTTTGTCGGTGGGATCGTGTGTCAGCCCCAGCTCCCCCCGAACAGTGTTATCAATGTCGGATACTGGATCCTTGACGGGGACGCCGTGTTCGTGAAGAAGGACTACCCGTTCCCGGTGGGGCAAGGTTTTTGCAATGGGGGGCCTTTCCCGGGTGCATTCATCTCGCTTCCGCTCGGCGGGCAGCCTGATTACTACTCCTTGGAAGTCGGCGAGTTTACCGAGAACGGAATCGAGTACACCCAGTTTTCCGATGATCTTCGCTATGACCCGGTCGCGGATGAGCTTGTGATCATGTCGTACGGGCCGAGTCAGTTCAGCGTGAGCGCTGCAAGAGTCAACCAGACCACGGATCAGAAGGGCGAGTGGCTGCTCAGCGGTTTGAGCCTGTGGAACGACGCGGCCGGCGCGAGCGGCGGGGCTGGCCTTACTGCCACGATCACATCGGCGTCCGTCAGTTCGAACGGTCGGTGGGTCGCGGCAGGTGCGCCGTACGAGGTGAACCCGAACACGCCGTCCGCCCCGGCCGAGGGCGTGGTGTACATCTTCGAGCGCACGCCCCCGAACTCCTCGCTGCTGACGCTGCGGCAGATTCTGAACGCCAGCACGGTGCAGTCGCTGACGGCTGGGTCTGAGTTCGGGTTCAGCGTCGCGATCGAGAACGATGCGCTCGCGGTGGGCGCGCCCGGACAGAGTTGGCCGGGATCGAGCATGCTTGGCACCGTCCACACCTTCGTGTTCAGCAACGCCGGTACATGGGTCTACCAGGGCGGACCCGGCGCATCGCCGCCGAACCCGCCGCTCCACTTCACGGGCGCTGTGGATCCGACGCCTTCCAATTCGGTTCGGAACCGCTTCGGCGAATCGATCGCGCTGAAGAACAACACGCTGGCCGTTGGGATTCCGATCGCGAATGTTGACGGCGTGGAGGCGGCCGGGGTTGTGGAGTTCTACGCGATCCCGGAGGCAGCGGACTGCGACGACGACGGCGTCAGCGACATCTTCGAGCTTGAAAGCGGGACCGAGATCGATCTGGATCTGAACGGCATCCCGGACTCCTGCCAGATCACGGACGGCGAGTCGGACTGCAACGGGAACGGCGTGATCGATGACTTCGAGTTCACGCCGCTGATGGATGTGCTGGTCGTCTTCGATTCATCGGGCTCGTTGCAAGGGGAGGGCGACGAGCTGTGCGGCGCGGTGAATCAGATCCGCTACGCGCTGGCGGATGAGGGCATCCCGTCACGGGTCACGATTCTGACGATCGAGCAGGACGACGGGATGCCAGGACCGAATGTAATCGCGTGCGAGTCGGACTGGATAACCAATCTGTACTGCTCGCCCGGATCCGTCGATCCCGCGAACACCTCCGCGTGCGACGCGATCGCCGGCGGCGGTAGTCCGGACGAAGCGTGGGCCCCTGCCACAGAGATCGCGGCGCGATCGTTCGACTGGTTGCCCAACGCCACGCGCGTGGTGATTCCGGTGTCGGACGAGGGCCCGCTCGGTGGGTCCACGATATACAACCCCACAGGCTGCAGCAGCCAGAACCCGACGGCCGATGAACTCGCGGTCTGCACGCTTGTGGATGCAGCGCTTAGTGCTGGTGTGCGGGTTGTGCCGATCGCGGGGGACGGCACGCCGTCGGATGTTCGAAGCTGGATGCAGCTCATCGCGAATGTCACCTCCGCGAGCGGCAACGGTGTTGTGGTGGACCTGACCAACGGCGTTGATGATCTATCTGCAACACTTATCGATGTAGCGAACGCCGAGACGCCTGTTGCCGAGGACTGCAACGCCAACGGCCTCATCGATGGTGAGTGCGACTGTCTTGCCGATGTCAACTTGGATGGCATCGTCGAGCCCGGCGACTTCGCGGCGTGGACAGCGGCGTACAACCTGGGTGACCTCGCCGCTGATCAGAACTGCAACGGGACACTTGAGCCGAACGACTATTCCGCGTTCGTGGCGAACTACAATGCCGCTGGCGTCGGACCCTGTCCGTAGCGGCATTCATGGGATGCCGTGTCGTCTCAGATGTGATGATGCAGCGCCCGACACGGCGGGCTTCACGGCATGAATCGCCCTTTCCACCCCCTCTGCTGACACCGGCTTCGCACCGAGCGACTCGGCGGGACGCCGGCTGTGGCTCAGTGCGGTACCATCGCCCCTGATGACGATGCGGGTTTGGTCCAGGGTGGTGTCGAGGCGGGCGCGAGCGGTGCGCCTCGTCGGCGCGGGTCTGGTCGCGGCGGGTCTGGTCGGGGCGGGCGTGGTCGGCATGGGTCTGCTCGGCGCGGGGTGCGCGCCGCGGGCGGCGGTGCCGGACGCGCTCGATGGCCCGGTCGATGCGTCGCTGTGGTCGGCGTTCGCGCCGGTGTCGGTGCGGGTGGACTCGCTGACGCGGGTCGAGGAGGGGCCGGGCGGTCGGCCGAGGCTGGTGGTGTACTTCCAGCTGCTCGACGCGTGGGGGGACAGCACGAAGTCGCCGGGGTGGCTGCAGGTGGAGCTGTACGGCGTGCGCGGCGTGTCGGCGGAGCGCGAGCAGCGCTGGGAGCTGGACCTGACCGACCCGGTGCGGAACTCGGCGTTCTTCGATGTGACCGGGCTGTACCGCGTGCCGCTGGAGGAGGCGCCGGCGTGGCTGCTGCGGCCGGATGCGCCGGATCGGCCGCGGGCGATGCGGCTGCGGCTGTTCTACCGCACGGTCGGGCCGGCGCAGACGATGATCGACCTGCGCGACACCTTCGAGCGGTCGGTGTGACGGGGCGAGCGGCGCGATGGCGGCTCGCGCCTTCCCCCCTCCGCCTCGCTGCGCTCGGCACCTCCCCCGTTGGCAACGGGGGAGGAGAGACATACACCCCCTCACCCCGGCCCTCTCCCCGGGTGGGGAGAGGGAGGAGAGGCGCTAGAGGCGTGAGACCTCGACCTTGCCGCCGGCGATGTCCTTGATGGCGTAGCCCATCGCGGCGAGCTCGTCGCGGATGCGGTCTGAGGTGGCGAAGTCCTTGGCTGTTCTGGCGTCGCGGCGTTCGATGAGCTTGTCGACGACGGCTGGGTCGGGCTCGAGGCCGCCGGTGAAGACGCCGATGTCGGTTTCGGTCTGCTTGGGTTGGGGCGTAAAGATGACGCCGAGGATGTTGTCGATGAGGTGGAGGGCAGCCCAGCTCTTTTCGTATTGCGTCTGAGCTGATTTGAGCAGCTTCGTGGCTTCTTCTACAGATAATGGCGCGGTTGGAATCGGGTAGTCTTCTGTATCAAGTGACCGAAGCAGTTCCACAGTTTGTCGGTCTGTCTCAGTTGTGGCGCCGCCATAAGTGCCCCTCGCCCCCAGGAAGACATTGAACTTCCCGAGAAACTCGGACATGTTCAGGTCATGCTGGAGTGAATCAACAACGACAGAGATGTCTTCACCAAGCGTGCATACTGGCTTCTCGTGATCAAGCCATTTCTCGTCTGTGGCCCGTTTGATCTGACGCGCATGTTGCTGCCATCGCTTCACGCGCTTTGCGCTGTCCCTCAGCCCCTGCTCCGTGAAGTTCGCTTGCGACATGTAGTGCGTCTTGATGAGTTCGAGCCGTACGGCTGCGGGGTCGTGGCCCTTGGCGAAGAGGTCGCGCGCGGTGAAGAAGTTGCCCTTGCTCTTGGACATCTTCTCGCCCTCGACCATGAGGAAGCGGGTGTGGAACCAGTGGCGGGCGAAGGTGTCGCGGCCGGTGGCGCAGCAGGACTGGGCTCGTTCGCACTCGTGGTGCGGGAAGATGTTGTCCTCGCCGCCGGAGTGCAGGTCGATGGTGTCGCCGGCGCCGGGCCAGTCGCCGAAGGCGTTGCGGGCCATGACGGAGCACTCGATGTGCCAGCCCGGGTAGCCCTCGGGCATGGGCTCGCCGTCGATCGTCGGTCCGGGCCATTTCATGAGGTGTGACGGGTCTGACTTCCAGAGCAGGAAGTCGGCGGGGTGTCGCTTCTGCGCTTGTGTGGCGTCGTCGACGCGTCCGCCGGCGCCGCCCTTGAGCTTGTCGAGCGTGTTGCCGGAGAGCTCGCCATAGGCGCTGTACTTCTGGACATCGAAGTAGACGGCGTCGCCGACGCGATACGCGAAGCCCTTCTCGGCGAGCTGCTCGATCATGCGCTTCATGCCCTCGATGTTGTCCGAGGCGTGGGGCATGACGGTGGGGTCGGCCTGCTGTTCGACGGCGACCTTGAGGCCGAGCTTGCGAGCGTCCGCGAGGAATCGCTCGGTGTAGAAGGCGGCGATCTGCCGGGGGTCGTTGGGGTTGTCGATGGTGGTGTGGGCGGTGCCGGCTTTCTTCTGTTCGAGCAGGCGCTTCGCGGCGCGTGCCATCTTGTCCTCGCCGCCGCCGTCGGCGAGGTCGTCGTCGGTCATGTGTCCGACATCGGTGATGTTCATGACATGGCGGACTTGGCGCGGTCCTGTGTGCTCGTTGCCGTGCTCATCGAGGATGGTGCAGAGGGGCGATTCGAGCCAGCGTCGCAGGAGATCGGCGGCGAGGAAGGCGCGGAAGTTGCCGATGTGGGCGTCGTCGTAGACGGTGGGGCCGCAGGTGTAGAAGGTGATGCGGCTGGGGTCGGTGGCGCGGAAGGGTTCGACGCGTTTGGTGAGCGTGTTGTAGAGCTGGAACGGCATGGCCCATGGTACGGGCCGGGCCGGCGTGTGGCGTCGCTTAGTGCTCGTCGGGGACGCGCTCGGCGTGCTCGGCGGCGTGGGCGCCGTCGGGCTCGCGGGTGGGGGGCGCCTCGTCGAGCCGCTGGATCCGCACGCGGAGGACGCGGGTGGGGGCGGCCTCGAGGATGGTGAGCGTGGCGCGGTCGAGGCTGATGGACTCGCCGGGCTCGGGGATCCGGCCGAGCGTGGTGACGACGAACCCGCCGACGGTGTCGTAGTCGTCGGACTCGGGCACCTCGATGTCGAGCGCCTCGAGCTCGTCGTTGAGATCGTCGACATAGACGCCGGCGTCGCTCTCGACGGCGCCGCTGGTCAGGTCGAGGTGGACGGTGGGCTCGTCGTCTTCTTCGAGCTCGTACTCGTCGCGGATGTCGCCGAAGACTTCTTCGATGATGTCCTCGATGGTGACGAGGCCGGAGGTGCCGCCGTACTCATCGGCGACCATGGCGAGGTGGACCTTCTGGGCGACGAGTTCGGTAAGCAGCTCGCGGACGGTCTTCTGCTCGGGGACGAAGAGCGCGGGGCGGACGAGCGACTCGAGGTTGAACGCGGCGTCGGGCTCGGTGCCGCTGAGCCAGTGGAGCAGGTCCTTGGCGTAGAGGATGCCGACGATGTCGTCCATGTTGTCGCGGTAGACGGGGATGCGGCTGTGGCCGATCTCCTTGACCATGCGCTGGACCTCGGCGAGGTCGTCGGTGAGCTCGATGGCGTCGATGTCGGTGCGGGGCGTCATGACGCGTTCGACGGTGGTGGTGCGGAAGCTGACGACGCCCTCGATCATCTCGCGTTCGGCCTCGTCGAGCTGGCCCTCGGCCTCGGACTCTTCGACCACGGACATGATCTCGGCCTGGGCGTCGTGCCCGTTGCGTGTTTCGGCGCCGACGAGGCGGCGGATGGTCTCGTCGAGGACATCGACGATGCGGCGGAAGGGAGCGGTGACGGCGTGGGCCGCGCGGATCGGGCCGGCGAGCGCGAGCACGATGCGTTCCGCCGCGTGCGTGGCGATGCTCAGCGGGATCACCAGGCCGAAGACCCACAGAACGACCGTGGTGATCAGGCCGGCGATCAACGCGTCGGTGACGGTGAAGGAGAGCTCGGCGGGACCGGCGGGCGCGGCGCTGCGCAGCTCGGCCACCCAGGCGAGGATCGCCACCGCCGCCACGATGTTGAGCGCGACACGGGGCAGAGCGACGCTGGCGGCGTGGCCCGTTCGATCGTCGAGGATCCGGCCCAGCCGGGCGCGGTCCGCCGAGTCGGGCCGGGTCTCGGCCAGATGCTCCAGACGCGATCGCGACAGCGACCGCAGCGACTGGTGCACCGCGGAGCACACCGCGCCCAGCACGACGGCGCCCAGACCGATCCAGAGCGAGGCGGCGGTCACGGTGTGCGCTCCGGTGCCGCGCCGGGCTCAAGCTCCGGCCGGGCGAACACCGGCCCGAGGCCGATCGCTTCCAGCAGCTCGTCCTCGCGCCGGTGCATGGCGTCGGCGGACGCGGGCGAATCGTCATCGTGTCCCAGGCAGTGCAGGATGCCGTGGACGAGGTAGAGCATCAGCTCTCGCTCGACGGTGTGGCCTCGCGCGTCGGCCTGGCGTCGCGCCTCATCGACGCACAGAACGATGTCGGCGTCGACCGTGCCCGGTTCGTCGGCCAGGTCGAAGGTGAGCACATCGGTCGTGCCGGGGACGCGCTTGTGCCGCTCGTGGAGCGTCGCCATGTCGTCGTCGTGGACGAGCCGGGTGCGTGCCTCGCCCCGGACGCCCTGCAGAGCGAGCAGACCGGCCAGCCGGTGGGCGTCGGCCCGCAGCGTGGCGAGCAGCGCGTCCTCGTTCCGCGGGCCGATGAGGTCGATGACGACCCCGCCGGCGGAGGGAGGTCGGTCGCTGCTGTCGTCGGCGTCGCGTGCTGGTCGGTCGTCCATCAGCGTGGGTCATCCGGGCGGTCGATCGTCGGATCGGCCGCGCAGGGTGGGCGGGGCTCGGCCGCCCTGAGCCGTACACAATACGCGGCATCGGCGATCGTGTGGGGCGGCTTGCCTCGTGTCGGCCGGCCGGAGGTCCGAGAAACGGCTCGGCGGGGGCCTCACCCCTTCGCCGCGGCCCCGATGGAGACCTTCACGGGGACGAACGCGGGCTTGACGCGGGCCTCGAACTCGTCGCGGTACTTGTTCATGATGGTCCGCAGGGCCCAGTTGTTGCCGTCGGCCAGGCCGCAGATCGTGGTGCCGGGCATGGAGCCCATGCTGGTGCCGATCTCGAGGGCGAGGTCGAGGTCCTTGGTGGTGGCGTCGCCGGCCTCGATGCGTGTCATGAGCTGGTAGAGCCAGCCGGAGCCCTCGCGGCAGGGGGTGCACTGGCCGCAGCTCTCGTGCTTGAAGAAGCGGGCGATGTTGCGGGCGACGGCGACCATGTCCGTGTCCTCGTCGAAGACGGTGGGGCAGGCGGTGCCGAGGCCGAGCACATTGTACTTCCGGCCGATGTCGAAATCGAGCTCCGCCTCGTACTGGTCGGGCCCGAGGACGCCCATGCTGACGCCGCCGGCGATCGCGCCCTTGAACTTCTTGCCGTGGCGCATTCCGCCGCAGTAGTCCTCGACGAGCGTGCGCAGCGGGATGCCGAGCTCGAACTCGAAGCAGCCGGGCTGGTTGACATGGCCCGAGACGCCCATGAGTTTGGTGCCGTAGGAGGGCGGCCCTCCGACGCTGGACTCGACGCCCTGCTTGGTGAACCACTCGGCGCCGTGCTCGATGATGCTCGGCAGGTGCTGCAGCGTCTCGACATTGTTGATGATGGTGGGCTTGCCGAAGAGGCCCTTGATGGCGGGGAAGGGGGGCTTGATCCGCGGCCAACCGCGCTTGCCCTCGAGGGCTTCGAGGAGCCCGGTCTCCTCGCCGCAGATGTAGGCGCCGGCGCCGCGATGGACGAAGCAGTCGACGCGGAACTTGACGCCGGCGGTGTTCTCGGCGGAGTTGATGAGGCCCTTCTCGCCGAAGATGCCGTGCTCGTAGGCCTCCTTGAGGGCCTGTTCGAGGACATGGGCCTGGTGGTGGTACTCGCCACGGATGAAGATGTAGGCCTTATTGAGCTTGCAGGCGTAGCAGCAGATGGCGATGCCCTCGAGCAGCCCGTGCGGGTCGAAGTCCATGAGCAGCCGGTCCTTGAAGGTGCCGGGCTCGGACTCGTCGGCGTTGATGGCGAGGTAGCGCTCGGCGCCGGGGTCGCCGGGGGTCTTGCCGTCGGGCACGGGCGGGAGGAAGGTCCACTTGAGCCCGGTGGGGAAGCCCGCGCCGCCCCGGCCGCGGAGCATGGAGGTCTTGACCTGGTCGGTGACCTCCTCGGGCTTCATGGTCAGGGCCTTGCGGAGCCCCTGGTAGCCGCCGGTCTTGACATACTCGTCGTAGCCGACGACATGGCGATCCTCGATCCGGCCGAAGGGCGGCGTGGGGATGCGCTTGCAGAGGATGTGCTCGTTGAGGGTGGGCTTCCAGGGCATGGATGGGGTGCTCCGGTGCGGGGGCACGGGTGGTCGGTGTCGCGTTCGCCGGATGGTAGCGGCGAGTTTCGTGCGATCGGCGCGAACTCGGCTCATCCCGGCCGACGGGGCGGCGGGTTCGGAGTATAAGAGGGTGGCGACACGCGGAGCCCCGACCGGACGACGAGGAGGCACGCATGCACAGCACCACGCACCTGATCTATGTCCACGGCAGGGCCCCGAAGCCGGCGCCGGAGGCCTTCGGCCCGATGATCACCGGGGCGCTCAACCGCGGGCTCGTGCGGCTGGGGCGGCCGGCGCTGCCCGAGGCCTTCGTCGCCGGGCCCGGGGCGCAGCGCACGCCGACGGCGGACGACCCCTGGGCGTTGATCCGCAACGAAGTGCACGCGGACGAGCCGGTGAAGCTGACGATCGCGTACTACGGGGACCTGACGGGCCGGCTGATGGTCAACGCGGACATCGGCGACGACGATGCGCTGGCGCGCATCGTCAGTCGGCGGCGGGCCGAGCGCAACCGGGCGCTGCTGCTGCAGCGCGGCGAGGCGTGGTACGACCCGCCCGGGCACGCGGCCGTGCTCGAGGCGGCGCTCGAAGCGCTGCTCGCGCACCCGGAGCCGTACTCGCGGGCGCAGCACCGGGAGATGGAGCGTCGGCACCGGGACTTCGGCTGGGTCGAGGATGCGCTGGGCGCGATCGAGCCGGCGCGCGGGCTCGCGCCGCTGCGGTATGCGGTCGAGCGGGTGATCAAGAACCGCGTGCCGGACCTCTGGGGCTATCTGCGGACGCGTGTGTACGGCTCGCCGATGCGATCCCGGCTGCAGCGGGTGCTGATCCGCGCGCTGCTCGACGGTGACAGCGTCGTGCTGGTGACGCACAGCCTCGGGTGCATCGTGGCGTACGACACGCTGTGGAAGCTCAGCCGGATGAGCGAGTTCGAGGCGGTCCGTCGGTCGACGGGGCGGGTGGTGCATTGGGTGACGCTGGGCAGCCCGCTGTCGAGCGAATGGGTGCGCGAGAACCTGTACGACGCGGACGAGCCGGAGTCGGCGAAGCTGCCGACGGTGATCGAGCGGAGCTGGGTGAATATCGCGGCGGAGGACGACCCGATCGCGTTCGACGGAACGATCGAGGACGATTACTCGGCGCTATCTGGTTCGATCGAGCTGCGCGACGAGCACATCTACAACCCGTTCGTCGCGGTGCCACGCGGGGCGGATCGGCCGGTGCTCGATCCGCACGCGGAGCTGGGGTACCTGGCGCACCCGGCGGTGGCGGAGGTGGTCGCGGCGTGCTTGGGTGACTGTGGCGTCTGACGCGGGCGCACCGAGGGGCGCACAGAAACCGGCGGTCGTCGAGACGCCGCCGGTTCCCGGTCTCATCGACCGTTGTGGGCCTTCCCCGGGGGGAGGAGCGGCCCGGTATCGCTCTCCTCGAGCGGGGCTGGTGGTTATCGCCTGCGGCGGTTGGCCGCGAGGCCCGCGATGCCGAGCAGGGTCAGCGACCCGGGCGTGGGCACGGGCGTGTACACGATGTTGTCGAACGCACCCGAGCCGCCGAGATTGATGATCACGCGGTCGAAGGAGCGAGGGGCTTCGCCCTCGCCCTGGCCGCCGGCAAAGAGCGAGACATCGATCGGCGTGAAGCGGTTGAGGGTGTTGTTGCCGAAGTCGAGCGTCGGGTCGTAGACCGGCGACAGAGGGTCGATGAACTCGAGGAAGTCGACCTGTCCGATCTCGAACCCGTCGCTGAAGAACTCGAGGATGGAGTCCTCGGCAATGAGGCCCTCGAGGTCGACCATGTCGAAGCCGAAGCTGGTGATGGGCGTCTCGAAGGAGAAGATCAGCTGGCCGGCGGGGCGTCGTCCCTCGTCGTCGGGGTCGTCGACGATGCCGTCGCCGTCGGCATCGACGAGGTTCTCGGGGATGATGACAACATTGCCGAGCTGGGTCATGCGGGGGAGGTTGCCGCCGTCCCACGGCGGACCGGTCAGGTCGGGGTCAGCGGTGGGGATGAACTGCGTGTCGAAGGCCATCGGCGCGGCACCGGGGAGGCGGAAGTTGACCGCCTCGATGACAACCCCGATGTCGGCGTAGGTCGTGGGTGTGATGATCTCGCCGTGCTGCAGCGAGGAGAAGTCGAGAATGTCCGCCTGCGCGGCTCCGGCGAGCGAGGCGAGAGCCGCCGGCGTCGCAAGAACCCAATTCC
>JBQLZJ010000012.1:0-42493 GCA_052168215.1 Phycisphaerales bacterium | reverse complement strand
GGCGATCAGCGTCTCGATCGAGGCGGCGGCGCCGGCTTCCAGCGCATGGCTGCGGGCGCTCGAGGCGTCCCGCGCCGCGCGCGTCGCGGCCGACTCCGCCGCCGCCGCGGCCCGCAACGCCTCCGCCTCCGCCTCGGTCAGCCCGGCTTCGGCGCCGTCGTCGCCGTCGTCGTCGGCGCTCCCGCCGGCGATGGTGGTCACGACCCTATCGTCCGCCGCGGTCAGCGCGGCGTCCTCCTCGCTCCCGGCCGCGATCGGTCCCCGCACGAGCGGGTTCGTCGTCGCCGGCGCCGAGCTGCCCGCCGTCGGCGGGGGCGAGTCCTGGTTCGCCACGACCGGCGAGGCCGGCGGGTTGCCGAACAGGCCCGGGATGTCGCGGACGGAGGTGAAACTCCACACCGCCCACGCGGCTCCCGCGACCACCGCGAGCGAACCGGCCGTGGCGCTCATCGCGATCAGCCGGCGCCGGGTGCGGGCGCGACGACCGAGGCGCACCTGCTCCTGCGCCGCCGGGTCGTCAGCCCGGAGCTGCAGCACGCGCTGCCAGGTGCCGAGCGAGTCGGCAATCCGGCCGGCGGCGACCATCTGCTCCCCGAGGCCCCGGAGCCGGGTCAGCTCCGCCAGCGTCTGCCGCTTCTGCCCGGCCAGCCGGAGCGCGTGGTGGTCGGCCGGGAACTTGCGGATGAGCCGACCGAGGGCGTCGAGCGCGCCGGCGTAGTCGAACGCCGCCTCGCGCTCCGCCACGAGCCGAACGAGCTCGTTCTTCTCCGCCTCGAGCGCGTCGGCCCGCCGGAGCAGGACCATCGCCTCGGCACTCTCGGCGTTGGCCTGCCTGGCCTCCTCGCCCGCCTCGCGCATCGCGGCGAAAGAGCCCGACAGCTCCGCCTCGCGTCCGCGACGGATCGCGTCCGCCTCGCTCAGCACGCCCGCGTCGATCTCCAGCTCGGTTGCCCGCAGCTCGCGCAGGAAGTGCTCCATCGTCGACTGCCGGGCCGCCACCGATCGGCCCATCGCGTGCCGGATCACGGGCCGGATCGGCCGGGGCAGCTCGTGCACATTGATCGTGCCGCGCGAGACACCGGTCAGCAGCTGGCAGAGCGTGCGCGCGAGCCCGCGCACATCCTGCCGCCGCGCTCGCGGGTGCTCCGACGGGTCGATGCCCTCGATCGAGAAGTCCGTGATCTTCAGCTCTTTGCCCGGCGCGAGCAGCACATTCGATCCGCGCAGCGAGCCGTGGAACAGGCCGCGTTCGTGCGCCGCCATGACGGCTTCGCCGATCTTCCCCACGGTCTGGATCGCGCGGTGCACCTCCATCGCGCCCTGCGTCGTGACGACCCGGGCCAGATCGGGCCCGTCGATGTACTCGCTGACGATGTACGGCCCGCTCGGGTCCTCACCGACATCGAACACACGCGCGATGTTGGGGTGGCGCATGACCGCCTGGGACTCGGCGGCGCGCAGCGCGATCTCGGCGGATTCGCGGAGGTCGTCGTCCGTCCGCAGCCGTTTGACGGCGACCCGCGCGTCCGTCAGCCGGTCCCTCGCCAGCAGCACGGTGCCGCGACGCCCCGCGCCGAGCAGCTCGACGATCTCGTAGCGCCGGCCCACGATGCTGCCGGGCGCCGAGCCGGGCCGGGATGTGTCGGCGTCGGCCGGTGGTGCCGGCTTGGGCTCGACCTCGGAGCCCTCGCCGGCGAGACCGCCGAGCACATCCGCGGCGTTGGACGCCGGCTCGTCGCGATGGTTCGGTGCACCCTCCAAGACCCAAAGGATACGCCGCCCGGGAAGGCCCCCGTGGCGGCGTATGGAGTGGTCCGGAATGGTCCGTCAGACGGGCGGCCGGGGCCGCGATGGACCCCGGTGCCCCCGTGCTTAG
Organism: Phycisphaerales bacterium; assembly: GCA_052168215.1. Lineage (GTDB taxonomy): Bacteria > Planctomycetota > Phycisphaerae > Phycisphaerales > UBA1924 > JANQQZ01. The sequence continues at coordinate 40,617 of JBQLZJ010000012.1, read as the reverse complement.
AGCTTGAAGCGGTTGACCAGCGACTGCAGCGACTCGGCGGCCTGGCTGAGCTGGGCCGCGGCCTGCGCTGCCTGGGCGGCACCCTGCGCCGACTCGCCCGTCACCGCGTTGATCGCCTCGGTCGATCGCGCGATCTCGTCCGACGCCGACGCCTGCTGCGCCGCCGCCGCCGAGATCGACTCGACCATCCCGCGCAGGTTCTCCGAACCGGCGACGATGCGCTGCAGCGCCTCGCCGGCGGTCACGGCGAGCTTGACGCCCGCGTCGACTCGCTCGGTCGAGGTCGAGATCTCGCTGACGGCGCGCTCGGTCTCGCTCTGGATCTCGCGGATGCTCTTGGCGACTTCCTCGGTGGCGCTCGTGGTCCGCTCGGCGAGCTTGCGCACCTCGTCGGCGACGACCGCGAAGCCGCGGCCGTGCTCGCCGGCGCGGGCGGCCTCGATCGCCGCGTTGAGCGCCAGCAGGTTCGTCTGATCCGCGATCTCGTTGATCACCGAGATGATCTCGCCGATCTGCTCGCTCTTGGCGCCCAGCTCGCGGACGGCGTCCGCCGAGGCGTTGACCTGCGCGCTGATCGAGTGCATCTCGCCGACGGTCTGGCTGACGACCTCGCCGCCCTCGGTCGCGTTCTTGGTCGAGCTGCGGACACCCTCGACGGCGTCCTGGCTCTTCGCCGCGACCTCGCGCACCGAGCCGGACATCTCCTCGATCGCCGCGGAGACCTGGCCCGTCTGCGTGCGCTGGTGCTCGAGGCCGTTGGCCATCTGCTCGCTCGAGGCGGCGATCTCCGTCGCGGCGGCCGAGACTTCGCCCGTGGCGCCGCGCACCTGGCTGATGATGCCGTGCAGCCCGTCGAGGAACTGGTCGAACCAGTGGGCGAGCTGCCCGATCTCGTCCTTGCGCTTGATGCCCATGCGTGTGGTCAGGTCACCGTCGCCCTGGGCGATGTCCTTGACCACCGCGACCACGCTGCCGACCGGCTTGATGACCATCAGCCGCAGGACATACATGAACAGGCCGATGCCGATGACCACGACGGGGGTGGTGAACGCGGCGCCGGTGGTGAAGAAGTTTGCGACGCTGGCGTCGACGCCCTCGAGCGGCAGCGAGACCGCGTACGCGCCGTGCGTATCGCCCACGCTCCAGCGCTCCATCTTGAAGCCCAGCAGGTCCATGCCGTCGCCGTCCGGGTCACCCACCGGGTGGCCGGGCTCGCCGTGGCAGGTCATGCACGAGGAATCGAGCTTGACGGCCCGCATGTACAGCAGGCGGTTCTGGTCCCGGTCGATGCGGTGCATCGTGTCGCCCCCGCCCGCGTCGACCTGCGCCTCGAGGTCGGCCAGGAGCTGGCCCTCGAAGCTGCTGCGGTCGACCTCGTTGTCCGGGTTGCGCGCGTTGAACGCCGCGATCTGGAAGTCGATGCCCTCGCGGGCCGCGGCCTCGCCCGCCGCCTTCCACCCCGCCACGACCGGGATCGCGTCGAAGAACGCGGTCTCGGAGTAGTGCTGGCCGTTCGCCAGGGCTTCCTGCGCCTCGGCGACGAGCTTCTCGGTGTTGATGGCACCGCTCTCGAAGAGCCGGCCCGTGTGCACCTTCGCCTCGTCGGCGACGGCGGTGAACGCGGCTGCCTTCTCGCTCAGCGCGACCTCGGCGTCGGCGCGGTAGCCCCGCAAGAAGACAACATAGTTGATGACCAGCACCACCAGCAGCGTGATGACGGCCAGCGAGGTGATCTTGGCGGACAGACCGAGCGACTTGATCCAGGACATGCGCAGACCCCTTCTCGCGCCCCCGGCAACCCCGCCCGAGCGCGTCGCAGGCCGTATCGACGCGGCGACCGCCCCGGTCCACGCCACAGGCGAACCAGATCAAAAAAAACCGCTCAGAGAGATTCTGGATCCACCGGGAACGGGGGGTAGCGGCAGGGATGATCTCACGCCGGCAATGCGGGCGACAGGACTTGAACCTGCACAGCCTCTCGGCCACGGGAACCTAAATCCCGCGCGTCTGCCAATTCCGCCACGCCCGCGGCGAAACTGATCCTAACCCGGCCCCTCCCATCGCGGCGAAAGCCGCCGATCGCCGATCCGTATACTCCATCAGCGGCCCACCCCGCGCGCGGTGCCGGAGACCCTCGATCATGCGACACGCTCTCGCTCTGTCGGTAGCACCGCTGCTCATCCGCATCGTCCTCGGCCTGACCTTCCTCTGGGCCGGCATGGCCAAGCTCACGCAGTACTTTGAGCCATCCCCTGAACAGGCGGACATCCTCCGGTCCTGGCGCGTGCTCGAAGGCGGCCCGGCGCCCGAAGCCCGATCCGAGGCCCGGACCACGCGGGACACCCAACCCGAGCCCCGGCCCGAGACTCAGCCCTCGCCGGCCGGTGATCCTGCACCATCCCCGCCGGCCGACACCGCACCGGTGGACGAGCCCGAGCCCGAGTCGTCCGAGCCCGACGCGCAGCCGGTGGCCCTGACGCTGCAGACCGGCCCGGCGGAGGTCCGCGGCGTGTACCGGATCGCGCTGCTGATCCATGCGTCCGCATCCCCGGCGGACGGCGCACGGCCGCTCTGGCCCCCGGCGCTCGCGCAGGGCAGCTGGCCGGTGATCCTCGCCTGGGCAGCCGCGGTCAGTGAACTCGTCTTCGGAGGAGCGGTGCTGCTCGGGTTCTTCGCCCGGCTGAGCGCACTGCCCCTCGCGGGCACGATGGGCGTGGCGATGTGGCTGACACAGATCGGGCCGGCGGTCCAGTCGGGGAACGCCTTCCTCGGGGTCCTGCCCGGCGGCGTCTTTGATCTTGGCCCGGGCGGGTACGCGTACACGATGATCCTGTGGCAGTTCGCGCTGCTGATGGCGTCGCTGTCGCTGCTGCTGACCGGCCCCGGCGCGGTGTCGGTCGACCGGATGCTGTTCGGCGCGCCCTCGCACTCGGATGAGGACGATGAGGGGTTCGACGAGGACGACGAGGATGTCGAGTTCGTCAAGATGCCGCGCCGCCGCGCCGACGACGACTAGGGCGTGCGAGCCGTGTAGACTCGGCGCGTGAACCTGCCGCAGCGGACACCCTCGCCGACGGACCTGCCGGGCGATCTCTGCCGCGCGCTCGCGGGTCGGTTCGTGGTGTTCGAGGGGCCCGACGGCTCGGGGAAGACCACGCAGTTCGCTCGTTTCGCCGACGCCTGCCGCCGTGCGGGGGTCGCCGTCTCGGAAGTCCGCGAGCCCGGCGGGACAGGGATCGGTGAGGCGATCCGCGACCTGCTGCTGGCGCACACCCACGGCGACATGACGCTCCGCTGCGAGATGCTCCTCTACATGGCGAGCCGGGCGCAGCTCGTGGAGCAGACCATCCGCCCCGCGCTCCGCCGGGGCGAGCTCGTGCTCGCGGACCGGTTCGTCACGAGCACCCTGGCGTACCAGGGCGCGGGCGGCGGTCTGCCGACGGGCGAGATTCTCGATGTCGCCAGGGCAGCGACCGGTGGACTGGAGCCGGATCTCGTGCTGGTGTTCGATGTCGACGAGCGGACCGCGGCGGCCCGACGCGACGCGACGCCGGACCGGATCGAGGCTCGGCCGGACGAGTTCCGCCGCCGCGTGCGCAGCTCCTACCTGCAGCAGGCGCGCGAGCGCCCCGACCGCCACGCCGTGGTCGACGCGCGCGGCACCGCCGACGAGGTCTTCACCTGCATTGTCGCCACGCTCGTGGACCGATTCGTCGAGTCGCCCGCCGCACCCATCGGGCGACACGACCGATGAGCGATACGCTCCTGCGGGCGGGGCTCGTCCTCGCCGGCTACCTGATCGGCGGCATCCCGTTCGGCCTGCTGATCGCGCGGTCGCGCGGCGTGGACATCCTCCGCGTCGGCTCGGGCAACATCGGTGCCACGAATGTCGGCCGCGTGCTCGGACGGCGGTTCTTCTATCTCTGTTTCGCGTTCGATGTCCTCAAGGGACTCGTGCCGACGCTGATCTTCGGCGTCGTCACCGGCGCGATCGTCGCGTCCGACCGCACGCCCGCGGACCTGTGGTGGTGGCTCGTCGCGATGGTCGCGCCCGTGCTCGGCCACATGTTCAGCCCGTACATCGGCTTCCGCGGCGGCAAGGGCGTGGCCACGGGCCTCGGCTCCCTCGCCGGCGTCGTTCCCCTGCTGACCGTGCCCGGGGTCGCCGGGCTGGGCGTCTATCTCGCCTCGGTGAAGCTCACGCGGTATGTCGGCGTGTCGAGCTGCCTGGCGGCGTTGAGCCTGCCGGCGGTCACGGCCGGGCTCTGGCTCGGCGGCGTGCCGGGGTGGCAGGGGGCCTGGCCGGCGGTCGTCGTCACGGGCCTGCTGGCCGCGGTCGTCGTCATCAAGCACCGCGGGAACCTCGGCCGAACGCTGCGCGGCGTCGAGCCGCGGGCGGGTGAGCCGCTCGAGCGCGGGGATTCATCCGATCCCGCGCCGACGACCGATAACCAAGGTCCGTGAGCGCAGGAGTTGCTCTGATCGCCACTCGGCGGCGGCAATCGCGGTCGGAAATCGGTGAACGGGGATGATGCGGGCCCCTCGCTGATCCGATGGCGCTTGTTGCTCCGACTTCTGTAGGCATGGAGCTGCAAGGACCCGTCGTCATGAGCCGTCACCGACTCCGAGGCACTTGGGAAGAGGATCCGGCCCCGCTGCCGTTCCCCTCCGGGGCCGCCGGTCGTTCCGCCGGCGCCGATGAGGACGCTCCGCCCCAGCGGTTCGAGCCGGGCGACCACGCTGAGCGGTCGACCGATGCGCTGATCGAAGGCGTCGAGGCCGAGATGGAGCGACTCAACGCCCGGTTCCGCGAGCTGCGGTCGATGCTCACGCCCTTCGAGGGCGAGGACCCGCCCCCGGCGGCCTGAGCCTCACCGTCTCGTGCGCATGACCAGCAGGGTCTGGTCGTCCTGGCGGACGCTCAGTCCCGCAAACTGGCGGATCGCCCAGAACACGCCCTCGACGATGTCGGCGGCCGACGCGTTCGGCTGCTCGGTGAGGATGCGCAGCAGCGTGTCCGCCAGCCGGCGTTTGCCGAAGCGGTTGTCCTGGAAGTCGCGAGCGTCGGTGATGCCGTCGGTGTACGCCACGAGCACATCGCCGGGCGCGAGGTCGAAGTGTCCGCGCTGGTAGCGCTGCGATGGGTCGATGCCGATGACCATGCCCCCGGTGGCGAGGCGGTCGATGTCGGCGTGGGTCGGCGGGCGGTGCTCGGGCACGCGGATGACCAGCGGCGAGTCGTGCCCGGCCGTGCAATAGGTCAGGTGCAGCGTGTCCGGATCGGCGACGCCGTACCAGAGCGTGACGAACTCGCTCTCTTCGGTGTCGCGGGTCAGGGCGCGGTTGGTCCGGGCGACGATCTCGTCAAGGTCGTAGACCTCCTGGGCGAAGGCCCGCAGCGAGGACCGCACGCTGGACATGAGCAGCGCCGCCGGCATCCCCTTGCCGACGACATCGCCCACGGCGAGCCCGAGGTGCGGCGCCGCCCCGGGGCCGACCGGGAACGCGTCGTAGAAGTCGCCCCCGATGTCGAAGCTCGGGACATACCGGGCGGCGACATCGAACGGCTCGATCCGCGGCATGGCGGTGGGCAGCATTCGCCGCTGCACGGCTCCGGCCAGCTGGAGCTGCCGCTGCGTCCGGCGGTCCTGCGCCTGCAGCTCGAGCAGCCTGGACTGCTCGATCGCCAGCCCCGCCTGCTGCGCGATGGACCGCACGAGCCGCTGCTCGCCGGCGTCGAGCAGCCTCGGCTCCCGGTCGTACAGGCGGATCGCGCCGATGGCCCGGCCCTGAATGAGCATCGCGCAGGTCACGAAGCCGACGAGCTCTTCCGAGATCACGCGCTCCTGCCCGAGCACGCGAGGATCCGCGCGCAGGTCTTCGACGACCACGACCTCCCCCTGCGCCGCGCGACGGTCGAATTCACGCCCGACCGAGAGCGGCCGGGGATCCGCCAGCCACTCGTCCGACAGCGACCGGCTGGTCTTGAGCAGCACATCGCGCTCGTCGTCCGCCGGCGAGTGCTCATCGCGGAACAGCACGATCGAGCCGGCGTCGAGCTCGAGGACATCGAGCGCCGAGTCGAGCGCCAGCCGCAGGATCTCCTCCGCATCCGTGGCGCGTGCCAGCAGCGAGGTGAGCTTGTACAGCACCGCCATCTCGCGGACGCGGTGCATGAGGTCGAGCGCGCCCTCGCAGACCTCGGCGCTGCCCGAGGCCAGGCGGCGCATCGCCTCGAGCAGGGCGGCGGCGCTCGGATCGCCCGGCTCGAACGCGGGCGTGCGCAGCGAGCCGATCTCGCGCCCCTGCACCACGATCGGCACCGAGGCGGCGTCGGGGGAGCGCGCCCAGGGCTCGCCCTCGACGACGCGGAAGGGCGGGTCGCCGTCGCCCGCGACCACGCGCAGGCCCGTGACATCGTGCAAGGCGATCGGCCGACCCGCGATGCCGCTGAGCGACTCGCAGAGGTGGGGCAGCCAGCCGTCGGTCATGAACGCGAGCACCGAGTCGCCCGGGATCGCCTCGAGCTGCGCGGTCAGCGGTCGCGGGCGGTCGTGCGGTTCGGGGATCGGCGGTGCAGCGGCGCCGTCCGTGGCGTGCTGTCGGTCGGTCATGGGCCGCTGTCCTCGGCCTCGGCGTCGGCGGCTCCGTCATCGTCGAGCCAGACGATGCGGAGGAGCTGGCTCAGCGGGTCCTGGACCTCGAGGTCGATGCGATCGAGCCCGCGTTCGATGAGCGAGTCGTCGCCGAGGTGATGCCCGACATAGGCGAGCAGCAGCGCGGCGCTGCGCCCTTCGGGCCCGCCGTCGCGCGCCTGCGCCGCAAGCCGGTCGGCGAGCACCCGGAGCCGTTCTTCGGAGGGGATCAGGTCGTCGGCGTAGCTCGCGCCGACGAGCACGGGGTTGGAGTTGAGCGTCTCCCGCAGGTTGACCGCCGCCGACAGGAATAACCCCGCGCCGAGCTGCGCGTGCACACGCGCGATGGCGGCGGTGGCGTCGTCCTCGCGCAGCGCGAGCGCGAGCGCGAACCTCGCCTCGGCGGCAAAGTACGAGCCCTCGGCCATCAGCCGGCGTCCCTCGGCCATGTGCATCGCGTAGAAGCTGCGCCGCGACCCGGTCTCCGCCGGCACGAGATCGTCGATCTCCAGTCCCTCGCTGCGCAGCGCCTCGATCGTCGCGTCGGCGATGCCCAGCTCGCGGAAGCGCTCCCGCAGACGGTCGGCGTCGTTCATCGCGTCCGCGGTCGGCTCGGCCTCATCGTCCTCGGGGGCCATCGGCTCGCGCAGCTGCAGCAGGAACTCCTGCAGGCGCTGGTTCTGCTCCCGCACGCGGTCGCTGACGCTCGCCGGTCCGCCCGCCTCGCCTTCGGCGGTCGGGTACGCCTGCTCGAGCCGCTGGAGGTAGCCCTCATAGCCGACGCCCGGCTCGGCGCGGGCGATCGCGGCCGTCGGAACCGCCGAGGTGTCGACCGCCGCCGCGACGCCCTGGCTGGCGCGGTCGCGCATCGCCTGCGCCGCGGGCGAGGTCTGCGGCTGGATGGTGCGGATCCCGGTCAGCGGGGAGGCCGAGATGCCGACCGTGTCGCCCATGCCGGTCGTGACGCTGCCGACGAAGGACTCCGCAAGCGAGCGTTCCGCCGTGTACGCCGACGGCGAGCGCAGCTTCCACATGCCAGCGCCGGAGAGCTCTTCCAGCTCGTCCGCGGGGATCCGTGAGAGCGTCGGCGACGGAGCCGCGACCCCGCCGGCGGAGAGTTGGGCGCTCGTCGAAGCCACCGCGGGGACATCGGCGGTGAACAGGTCGCGCGAGAGCGCCAGCGAGCCGGCGAGCTCGCGCGGCGGGCGGTTGCCGGTCGTCAGCGCGAACTGGTACTGCAGCGCATCCGTGCCGCGGATGCCCACGCCCGACAGGCCCGAATAGAGCGAGTCACGCCGAAACGAGAACAGATCATCCGACCCGAGCTGCCCGCGGAACTCACGGTCGGCGGTGTAGCCGATGTCGCCCCGGAAGCTCAGCCCGTTCGGCGCGTTGCCGGTGACGATCGCGTTGCGGAAGCGCAGCTCGGCGGAGAAGTCCGGGCGCGCGGGGCGGTTGATCCCACCGGAGCCGACCTGCTGGTTGCGGTCGAGCGCTCGCCCATCGCCCTGCGCATCCTGGCCCAGCGCCGGGAGCGCGAGCCCCGCGGCGAGCGCCAGGCCGAACGCGAACTTCCGATGCACCCGTGCTTCCATCGACCGGCTCCTTCCCCACCGGGCCTCTTGAGGCCCCATCGGGCGCCTCGCTCGGACACGGCGCGCCGGAGCGGCCGTCGGTCCGTTTCGGGGCGACACCTCTCTCTATGGTATGTGTCGGCCGGGTGGGGGGTTCGATGGATCGATGGGCTCAGGGCGTTCGCTACGCGGCGCCGGCGAGGGGGCGGATCCGCTCGGGGGCGGCCATCTCCTGCCGGGCGGTCGAGCACGCCTTGGCGTCGTCGATCACGAGGTAGTACACCAGCCCGTCACGGAGCCAGGTGTAGACCGTCGGGCTCTTGAGCTCGAGGTCCGCGCCCGCGGCGGGGTCCAGGGCGTAGGTCGTGCCCTCGTCCAAACCCTGCTCGCCGGTGTACCGCTGCACGAACAGCGAGACGGCGGTCGGCTCGGGCTCGCCCGCGATGGGCATCTCGAACCGCAGGTGCATGCTCCGCCCGCCGCGCGGCACGCCGCACGGCCCCGCGTCGATGAACCGCAGGTTCTCGGCCCCGCTGGCGAGCAGGTCCGCCAGGGCGACTTCTCGACCGATCACATCCGCGGCGAACTCGGGCAGGCCCGCCGATGAGGTCAGCCGGAACTTCTCGGCCCCGGGCGCCAGATCGAGGAAGCACCGCCCGTGCTCGCGCGCGACGAATTGCACCGCGGCGGTGCGTGAGGCGACCATCTGCTCGGGCAGGCTCTGCGGCTTGCTCAGCAGCAGCACCGTCGCGACGGCGCCGAGCGCCAGCACCGCCGCGGCCGCGGTCAGGTTCCAGGGCGAGACGCGGGTCCAGAACGAGCGATCACGCGTCAGGGGCGCCAGTCGGCCGGGCAGATCCTGCGTGGTCGGCGCGGGGGCCGAGGCCGACGGGCGAACCAGGTCGGGGTCGAACTCCGCGACCTTGAGGTCAGCCAGCGCCGCCGCGACCCGGTCGTACAGTCCGGCCGGGGTGGCCGGGCCGGAGGAGGCCACGCGGTCGACGGCCTCACGAAGCTTCGTCTCCGCCTCGATCCGGGCGGCGTCCGCGGGCACCGTTTCGAGGTGCAGTTCCAGCGACCGCTCCTGGTCGGGTGTCAGTTCGCCATCGGCACCCATGCGCAGCAGAGCCGCGATCGGCAGCGGGCTTGCTCCGTCGGGGCGAGCAGCGTTGGGTCCGGATGGAGGCATGCGGTCCGTCATTCTGTTCGTCCACCACTCCCGGGGCAGACCGGCATCGGGCTGCTTCCGTCTCCACCGGCCGACCTCGACCGATGAGCATCACCGTGCATCCGCGGGCCGGGGTTCGCCGAGCGGCGGATCGGCCCGCTGTGACAACGCCTGCGGCCGTCCCGCTCTTCCGCGTCGAGGACGAAACGGCTGAAAAACCGCGGCGGGCGTCGGCCCGTCGGGGTCGTGCGTGGTCCGGCCGGGATTATCCGCCCTCCGCCAGCGGGCCGATGCCCAGCTCGGCCAGCGCCCCGGGTTGCCCCGCGAGGTGCTCGGCGACGAGCTTGCGCGCCCGGTGCAGCCGGCTCATGACGGTCCCGATCGGGATATCGAGCACCTCGGCGATCTCGCGGTACTTGAGCCCCTGCACGCCCCACATCAGCAGGACCTGGCGGTAGTCCTCCTTGAGCTCATCGAGCGCCTGAACGAGTCGGCCGTCGACATGGTCCCAGTCGAAGCTGCCGCCGTCCCACGCCGGCGGGGGCTCGTCGGGCAGAGGGCCATCGTGAGCGTCGGTGTGGAACTCGCCGACGGCCACGGGCGCCCGGCGGTCCCGCTTGATGGTGGTGTAGAAGGTGTTGTGGGCGATCGCGAAGAGCCAGGGCCGCATGCCGCCGCCCTTGGCCTCGAACCCGTTCTTCGACGCCGACCGGATCGCGCGGAGGTAGACATCCTGCACGAGGTCCTGCGCCCGCTCCTCGTTGCGCGTCAGGTGGAACGCGATGCGGTAGACCGCGTCGAGGTGCTCGAGCGCCTCGGCCTCGAACTGTTCGCGCGTCAGGCGGACGACCGGCCCGTCTGGGTCGGCGGCCTGCGTCTCCGGCTGGGAAGGGTCCGGTGCCATGCGATCGTTCTCGCCGGGGCGATCCCCGCGGTACGGGGCCGGGCCCCGTCCTGTTCGGAACAAGCCTAGCCGGTTCTGCGCAGCGGGACCCCCGGCCTCGCCCCGCTAGACTCCGACCGTGAGCACCTACTACATCACCACCCCGATCTACTATGTCAACGACCGCCCCCATATCGGGCACTGCTACACCACCCTGCTCGCGGATGTGGCGGCCCGATTCCAGCGGCTTCGCTCGGGGGATCCGGGCTCGGTCTTCTTCCTGACCGGCACCGACGAGCACGCGGAAAAAGTCGTTGAGTCCGCCCGGGCGCACGGCGTGGCGCCCCAGGCCTGGGCCGACCGCAACGCCGACGAGTTCCGCCGGGCGTTTGACGCGATGGGCTTCAGCCACTCGGACTTCGTCCGCACCAGCGAGGACCGGCACAAGTCCCGGGCGTCGGCGTACATCGCCCAGCTGCTCGAGCAGGGCGATATCGAGCTCGGCGACTACGAGGGCTGGTGGGACAGCTCGCAGGAGGAGTATGTCCCCGAGAACATCGCCCGCGAGCACGAGTACGCCAGCCCCGTCACGGGCAAGCCGCTCGAGAAGCGCACCGAGCAGAACTACTTCTTCCGCCTGGACCGCTACGAGAGCTGGCTGCGCGAGCAGATCGAAAGCGATGCGATCCGCGTCCTGCCGGCGGCGCGCAAGAACGAGGTGCTCGGCCGGATCCGCACCGGGCTGCAGAAGGTCCCGGTCTCCCGGCGGATCAAGGAGGGCGACGCGGACTGGGGCATCCGCATGCCGGGCGACGACGGCCATCGGGTCTATGTCTGGATCGAGGCGCTGTGCAACTACCTGACGGTGGTGGACACGGACGACCGTCGGCGGTTCTGGCCCGCGGATGTCCATGTGATGGCCAAGGACATCCTGTGGTTCCACGCGGTGATCTGGCCGGCGATGCTGCACGCGCTGGGCCGTCCCGCGCCGAGGACGGTCTACGCGCACGCGTACTGGATCCGCGAGGGTCGGAAGATGTCCAAGAGCCTGGGCAACTTCATCGAGATCGAGACGCTGCAGGCCTACGCCGGCCGGTACTCGCTCGATGCCCTGCGGTGGTACCTGACGACGCAGGGCCCGCTCGGCTCGACGGATGCGGACTTCGCGCACGATCGCTTCGTGGAGGTGTACAACGCCGAGCTCGCCAACGGGTTCGGCAACTCGGCGTCTCGCGTCGGCAACATGATCGACAAGTACTTTGGGGGGGTGCTGCCGCGGTCGTGCGACGGCCGGTTCGGTTTTCCCGAGGGCCGAGCCCTCCAGCTCGCGCTGCAGGCGAGGGCGGATGCGGGCAAGCCGGCGGACGACCCGGGGCGGACCTTCGACTTCGCGGCGTCCGCCGCCGCGGCCCTCGCGGAGGCGGAGCGCGCCGTCGAGGCGTTCGAGCTGGACCGGCTCGGCCACGCGGGGCTTTCGCTCGTGCGCACGGTCGACGACTTCATCAGCTACGCGGCGCCGTTCACACTCGCCAAGCGTGTGGGCGAGCTCGAGCACGCCGAGACGGCGCTCGCGACGATGCTCTACTCCTGCGCGGAGGCGCTGCGCATCGCGGCGCTGCTGCTCTCGCCGGTGCTGCCCGAGAAGTCGTCGGCGTTGCTTCGGTCGTGGGGCTGTGAGCCGGCCGGGGGGGCGCCGCTCTCGGAGCTGGCGGCGTTCGGCGGGGCGCACTCGATCCGCGTCGGCCGGAGCCTGACCAAGGGCGAGGCGCTGTTCATGCGGGCGGACCCGGCGGAGGCGCCACCCGCACCGGGCTGAACCCCCGTGGGGTCACGCCCGGGTCGGGCCGCATATTCATGCACACCGCCGCGGGAGCCGGCCGATGCTTCCGTGTCCGAGCGCTGGTCGGTATGATCCCTCGCGGAGGGCGTCTCCCCCGCGTGCGTTCAAGCGGAGCCGTGTCATGCCCCACATCATCGGTGAGCCCTGCATCAAGACGAAGGACACCTCCTGCGTCGAGGTCTGCCCGGTGGACTGCATCCACCCGACCAAGGACGAGGACGACTTCGAGACCGAGGATCAGCTCTACATCGACCCGGACACCTGCATCGACTGCGGGCTGTGCGTGGACGAGTGCCCGGTGAAGGCGATCTATCCGGAAGAGGACCTGCCGGACGAATGGTCGAAGTATGTCCAGATCAACCTGGACTATTACCAGAAGAAGGGCTGACTCGGGCGGTGCGGGCGACCGGCCCGTGTGAAGGGGGCGTCGGCGCATGACCGCGGAGCCACGATCATCCGCGAACGGTGCGGGCCCGTTCGCCGCCACGGTGCTCCGCAGCGGGGCCCGGGCCCTGGCGGCGCACGCGGCCGAGCGGCTGCTCGAGCGCGACGGCGAGGCGGAGCATCTCTTCGGCACCAAGTCGTTCCGGGGGTGGCAGGACAACCTCTGCCAGCGGATCGAGGAGCTGGCGGCGGCGACGGAGGTCGGGTCGCCGGCGATGTTCCGGCGCGATGTCGGCTGGTCGGTCTCGGCTTTCCTGGCGCGCGGCGTGCCGGTCGGTCCCGTCGAACGCTCGCTGCGCGCGCTCCGAGAGGCCATCGCCGCGGACCTGCCCGAACACGCCGCCGCCGCGGTGCTCGAATCGCTGGACGCCGGGATCGACGAAGCGGGCCGGCCGCAGCCGGCGATCGTGCGCCTCTCCCCGGATCGCCCGCTCGGCGAGCTGGCGCTGCACTACCTGCAGACGGTCCTCGAGGGCGACCGACGAGCGGCGATCGCGCTGCTGACCGAGCAGCTCGCCGCCGGTCGCTCGCTCGCCGAGCTCTACGAACGCGTGCTGCTGCCCGTCGAATCCGAGGTCGGCACGATGTGGCATCTGGGGGAGATCAGCGTCCCCGAGGAGCACGCCGCCACCGAGGCGACGCGCTGCGCCATGGCGGTGCTCGCCCACCTCGCGCCCGCGGACAGCGCCCGGCCCGGCACGGTGATCCTGGGCGCGGTCGAGGGCGACCGGCACGACATCGGCGTGCGCGCGGTGGCCGACTTGGTCGAGCTCGCCGGGTTCCGCGCGATCTCGATGGGCGCGGATGTGCCGATCCGTGACATCGTCCGCGCCTGCGAAGACTTCGGCGCCTCCTTGCTGGTGCTCAGCGCGACCATGACGGTGCACCTGCCGGGTGTCCAGCGGGCGATCACCGCGGTCCGCAGCGCCCCCGCGTGCCAGTCCGTCCGCTTCGTCGTCGGCGGGGAGGCGTTCAGCGCCGACCCGGAGCTTGCCGGGCGCGTCGGCGCCGATGCCTACGCACGCTCCCCGTCGGATGCGGTCAAGGTCGTCACTGCGCTGCTCGGCTAGCGCCGCCGCCCGCCCGCCAGCACCCCGCCCACCGCCAGCACGCCGAGGCCGCTCGGCGCCGGGATCGGCAGGATGTCGATCGACCACGCGATCGCGGCGGTGGAGAGGCTGTCGAGCACCGGCGCGTCCGTGTCGGCCCGCTGGCGGATGAAGAACCCGAACCGGAACTCGGTCAGGTCCACATTCTCGAACAGCAGCGTCCGGCTGTCGGGCGACCCCGGTCGGACCAGCCCGCGCACGCCGATGTCGTCGCTGAAGAAGGTCCATGTGAGGCTCGAGGTGCCGAACCCGCTGAGCGAGGCGCTCGCATCGATCGTGAGCACGATGTCGGCGATCCCGCTCAGGCCCTCGGCGGAGACCTCGAAATCGCTGGTCATCCCCGCGACCGGCGCCTCGTTCTCGCTGGGCGTCGAGACGGAGGCGATGCCGAGGAAGCTGCCCTCGAGCCGGGTGGGCGACGAGACGATCGACGACTGGACGATGGTCTCGCCGAGCGTGCTGCCCGCCTCGAAGGTGTCCCCGAGGTCGATCGCCCAGGGTCCGGGCACGAGCAGTGTCTCGGCGAGGGTCGTGTCGGACGAGGCGCGGACCTGCTCGCCTCTGACGAAGGCCTGGAACGACGCGCTGGTGTCCAGCTCGAGGCTGTATGAGCCGAGCGGTCCTTCGGGGGTGCCGGTCTGCGTGGCCGCCGCGGTCGATGCGCAGAGTACCCCCGCCAGGATGATGCCGGTCTTCATGCTGTGCTCCCCGTCATGGGTCCGGAGCAGAACGCCCGGACCGTGCCGCCCCCCCGAGTGGCGTGCCGCGGAGAACCCGCGACCCGTTCAGTGTGCGCACGGTCGGGGTTGGTGCCAGCGAAGCCGCCTGGCTTTCGGAGCGCGGTGTCTCAGCCGGCGGGCCGGCGTCGGTGCGAGACGCCCCGGCGATCGCGGACGCCGCTCTCGGTGTCGGGCCGCTCGGTCCAGTCCTGCGCGCCGCCGAGGTTCAGCTCGCTGTGCTGCACTTTTCTGTAGCCGAGCAGGCGGATGACCTCGAGGACATCCGTCCAGTTCGGGTACATCTTGTTGTTGACCTTCTTGAAGGTCTCGATGGCCTGCAGGAAGAGGAACTGCTCGGCGTTCATTTCGCCCTCTTCGGCGGCCTTGACGAAGTCGGAGAGGCGTCGTCCCGGCCCGCGGCGTCGCTCGAGCCCGCTGGCCCGGGTATCGAGGACATTCTTGCGTCGGTCGGGCCCCTTGCCGCCGCGTCGCTCGCTGTCGGCGAGCTTTGGCGCGTCGTCCTGCCGGGCGGCGATGGAGCGTCTGGGTGTGTGCGGGGCGGCCGGACCGGGCTCGTCGCCGAGGCTCAGCAGCTCCTCGAGCCGGTCCTCGATGGAGTCGGCGTCGAAGCCGCCGGCGTGGTCGAGCTGGTCGAACGAGTCCTCGTCGAAGGCGTCGAACTCGTCGCGTCTGGCGTTGCTGCCCTGGCCGCTCATACTCCCTGCCCTCCCCTGGCGTGGCCCCGGGCGGGCGGATGAACGGATCAGGCCGACCGCGCCCTAGAGCTCGTCGTCCTCTTCATCGTCGTCGTAGCCCTCGTCGTCCGCTTCGTCGTCGTCGAAGTCGTCGTCGAAGTCGTCGTCGTCGTCCTCATCATCGTCATAGATGTACTCGTCCTCGTCGTCATCGTCATAGTCCGACGCGACTGGCTCGAGCAGCGCGAGCCCGAGAACCTCGTCCCGATCGGGGTGGTCCAGGGGGTGGAGGGGCAGGGGCGAGGGGCGGTCCGCGGTCTCAGGGGTGGCAGTGAGCATCATGACGCGTCTCCATCCGCGGGCGGAAGGCTGACCGGCTCCCGACACGCGCGCGTTAGACTACCCCACACGCGGCCCGCGTCAACGCGCCGCCCGATGCGTTTCGATCAGGCCGACCGAACGATCTGCCGAGAGTGGAGCAGCGATGACGACCTCGGCCGAGACCACCGCACCACCCCGGGCCGGCGCCGGGCCGAAACGACGCCTGGGGGCGAGGCTCGATCGTCGTCGCGGTTTTGCGCCGGTGGCCGGCCTCGTGGCGCTCCTGCTCCCCGGGATGGGGCACGCGCTGCTGGGCATGCGGGTCCGTGGGAGCCGGATCGCGGCGGGCGTGTTCGGGCTCTTCGCTCTCGGGCTGCTCGTCGGGGGGCTCGATGTGGTCGACTCCGCCGAGGACCGGTGGTGGTACATGGGCCAGGCGCTCGTCGGTCCCACCGCCTGGGCCGCCGACTACGCCCATCAGGCGTGGTTCAAGCACCCGGCCCGGGACAGTTCCTCGCCGCGCAAGCCCGCACCGGGCGAGGTGGTCACCAGCGACGGTCGGATCGAGTACGGCGGGGCCTCGGCGCCGCGGCCGGCGCTGTCCAAGAGCCTCGGGCGGATCAACGAGGTCGGCTCGCTGGCGTGCGCCCTGGCGGGTCTGATGAACCTGATCGCGATCATCGACGCGGCGTTCCCGCCGCTGCGCCGCCGCGCCGAGGGGCTCCGGCTGTGATCGGTGCCGCGATCGCCGAGTTCGCGTACCGCCCGCTGCTCGATCCGCTCCCGCTCGCGGGGTACGAGTGGGCGCTGCTGCCGGCGATCGCGTTTCTCCTGTCCATGGCGTACCGCGGCGTGCGCAGCGAGCACATGGACCGCTACTGGCGCGGCGTGTGCAAGGTCACGGGCGTCATCCTGCTCGTCATGGTCGCGGCCTCGGCCGGGAGCTGGGCCCTGATCGAGTTCGCCCGCCTCGTCGCGCCGGCCTGACACGGTCAGGCGTAGCGCGACTGGGACGCCCGGAACGGATCGTCCAGATTGGTCACCAGGTACCGGAGCGCATCGGCGGCGTGGTCGGGCCCGTCCTTGACCGGCTCGGTGCTCTCGGGCTGGTGCTCCGGGTAGTGGTAGCGCTCGAGCGCGTCGATGAGGCGCGTGCACCGGCGGTGAACGAGCAGCGTCGGCGGGCCGCTGGCGGGTGTCAGGCGGCGCGTGACGAGGCCGATGCCGTGCCGCACCGACGAGGGCCTCGTGCGCACCGTCAGCCCCGCTGCGCGGAGGACGGCGATGTCGCTCTCGCCGGTCTGCCCGGAACGCTGGTGGCCCGCCGGGTCGACGCCGATCCAGACCGGCTCCGGCCAGCCGGAGCGGGTGATGGCCCGGGCGTGGTCGGCCAGCAGCACCTCGCGCTCGACCCGCTCGTCCATGATCCGCAAGACGCCGCTCCGATCGACGCACGCGAACAGCACGACGGTCGGCGCCCGGAAGCCGAAGTCCATGCCGGCGATCCAGGTCAGCCCGTCGCCCGCCGGGTCCTCGTCGGTGACATGGTGGGCGCGGTCGAACCCGGGGTAGACCGCGTCGGTCCGTCGTGGGCGCTTGCAGAGCATCTCCGCCTCCCACACGGGCAGCGAGACGCGGCGCTTCATGGTGATGGCATCATCGACGGCGATGTGTCCCTCCTGCCCGGGTGGGAGGCGTTTGGCCCGCCCGCCGCACTCGTCCCACAGCGGGCAGGGCCGGTTCTGATCGTCGTGGCAGGCGTGCTCGTCGCCGCAGCGGTCGAGCACATCGACCACGCCCCACTTGAACAGCGCGCGGGTGCCGGCGTTGGCCTCGGCGATCAGGTCCGCCATCATGCCAAAGGGGCGGTGCATCGTCGAGAGGCACTCGATCGCGCCGCGCACACGACCGGGGCCGCACCGCGTCGAGCGAGTGACGAGCTGCGCGGCCTCCCAGATCGCCGGGTGGAACAAGTCCACCTCGTCGCAGCGGAGCTTCTGGACGCGCGTGCCGCGGATCGCGGCCTGGCTGGCGGCGAGCAGCTCGACGCGTGAGCCGTTGGTCAGGCGGAGCCGCTTCTCCGTCGCCCGGCCCTCGACGAGCGGGGCGAGCCACTCGGACTCGAACAGCCCGCGCAGGTGCTGGTGCATCCGGCCGGCCTGCTCGAGGCTGCCGGCGATGATGCGGATCTCGATGCCGGGCTTGAAGACCAGATCCAGCGCGGTGGCGACGGCGCCGAGGAAGGTCTTGCCCCCGCCCCGGTTGGCCCAGACGACGGCATCACGCGGGGTGCGGTCCTCGAAGAAGGCGTGGCACAGGTAGGCGAACGGGGCACCGACGCCGACCGCGCCGGGCCCGGGCGTGGACGGCTCGGGTCGTGGCATGGTCAGGCCGAGCGCCTCGCGCAGCAGCCTGTGCAGCGCATCGTCGGTGCGCGGCGGCGTCCTCGGATCGATCATCGTCCGTGCTCCTGTGTTCGGCTGGTCGTGCTCAGGTGCGTGTGCGGTCGTGGGCGTAGGCGGCGGCAGGGCCGAGCAGGGCACCGGCGGCGGCGCAGGCGAGCTCGGCCGGCTCCGTGAGCGAACGGGTCGAGGCGCTGCGCCGGGCCCAGGCGCGAAGGGCGCGCTCGGCGTCGGGCGCGCCCCGGCGCACCAGCCGCATCGCGCACGCCCCCGGATCGGACGGCCAGCCGACCCGGGCGAGCGCGCGCAGCAGATCGAGATCGCGCTCGGCTGGGCCGGTTCGGACGAGCCGCATGCCGGCGCGTTCGAAGAAGGGACAGACGGCGCCCATGGCGGCGATGGCCTCGGTGCGTGGTGTGTCCGGCCGATCGAGGTACGCGGCAACGAGTCGGACGCCGACGCCTCGGCCGCGGTAGCGCGGATCGACGATGACCCGGCTGATGGTCCGTAGCTCGGCGTTGATGCGTCGGGCGCGGGCGCGCTTGTCCCCGGTGTCGTAGCGTCCGGGCCAGGCGTGACGGCGCCAGGCGCCGTTGAGCGTGGGCCGGCTGACGACCAGCACGCCGGCGAGCTCGCCTCGGTCGTCGTCCCGGGCGATGAGGATGCGTGCCAAGGTCGCGGGCGGTCCCGCGCGGTAGTGCAGCGGCGCGAGGGCGTCGTAGTCGGCGCGGCTGCCGGGAACGACGGTGACGCCTGCGCGGTGCGGCGTCTCGGCGTGCAGCGCGCGGATCAGCGAGCCGGGCGTGCGCATGTGCCCTCCGCGCGGTCGTGGAACTCGGCGGGGGCGTCGAAGGGCACATAGACCAGCAGATCCGGGCGGAGCGGGGCGATGATCTCGTCGCGCGCGGTGGCGCAGACGAGTCGCGTGCCGGTCGGCAGAGCGCGACGCACGCTGCACGCCAGCGACTCGGCGGTGGGCGTGTCGAGGGCGCTGGCGAACTCGTCGACGACGACCCAGGGCGTCGCGGCCGCCTGGTCGAAGGCGACGGCGATCGCGAGGCGGGCTCGTTCGCCCTCAGACAGCCGCCCGCCGGGCGTGACAAGGCGGCGTGCATCTGCCAGGCCGAGGCGCGAGAGCAGGGTCAGCGCTTCATCGAGGGGTCGGTCGATGAGGTCGACCGGCGCGCGGGCCGAACGCCGCGGGAGAGGCTCGGCGCTGACGGCGATGACGCGGCGGGCCAGTGCGCGCAGGATGAGCGACTTGCCGGCACCGCTCGGACCGGTGACGAGGGCGATCGCGCCCGGCGGGAGGTGGTCGATGAGCCGCTTCGCGTCGCTGGTGGCGCGGGCGCGCAGGGCGGCGGCGCGGCGGCGACGGTCGCCCCGGTCAACGGGCAGCCCGAAGCGGGCGCGCACGGCAAGGCGTCGTGCGGACTCAGCCACGCTCGGCCCCGAGGCGGGCGCGGAGGGCATCCTCGGCCTCGAACATCGCCTCGACCGCGTCGCGGTTGAGCCGGACAAGGTAGAGACTCAGCCCGAGTTCGCGAGCGGTCTGCCGGAGCGTCCGCCCACGGATGTAGAGCGCGGTGGCGACGCGGCGTCGGGTGGGTCGCCAGCTCTCGGCGTGGCGGGCGACGAACTCGAAGCGGGGGTCGAGCACGCGTCGGGCGATCGCGCGGACGCGGCGGCGGATCCACCGGGCATCGGCGTCCCGCTCTCGGGCGAGCTGGGCCGCGGGGACGCCCTCGGCGAAGACGGCGGTGATCAGCCGACGGTCCTCGCTGTCGAGCCGGGCGGCTCGCTCGACGAGGCGTTCGACCTCCTCTCGGAGCCGGCGCCGACGGAGGTCAGGGGAGCTCGGGCGGGTCCGCAGGGCGGTCGGATGCAGGGCCATGGCATGAATCTCCTCGGATTCGTGTGAAATTGGGTTGACTCGACACGGAAGTGTGTTCACAATTTAGAGAACACAGGCACATGTTCGCTCAGACAAGAACTTTTTGCAAGGCACCTGTATGGTTCTACCGACAAACAGCGCACAGACCCGGTCGGTCCGGCCCGATGGCGGGTCGGCGACGCACGCCGGCGGGGCACCCACCAGGCCGGTGTCGGCCGGCGAGGCGCGCCCAGGCTCTGGAGGCGATCCGATCGAGACGCACCGATCCCGCAGCGTTGGGGTAGCGATCCGCGAGCGGCGGCGCTCGATCGGTCTGACGCTCTCGGCGCTCGCCGAGCGCATCGGGTGCGCGAAGAGCTACCTGTCACAGATTGAGACCGGCGTGCGTGAGAACCCGCCGAAGCCCGCGATGCTCCGGCGGATCGAGGCGGCGCTCGGGTGGCCGGCGGGCAAGCTCGACGAACCGGCGGCCTGGCAGCGGACGCCCGAGGGGGTCCGCCGGGAGATCGAGCAGAGCCGGGCGGTGGCGCGGCGGCTGCGGGCGCTGTTCGGGATCGGGAGCGAGGGGGATCGGCCGGGAGCGGCGGCCCGGTCGCTGGACGAGCTGCACGCCTCGGGGGAACTCCGCCGTCTCGTGGACCGGATCGATCCGCTCGGGTCGGCTGGCGTCGCGGGGATCGAGCCGGTGGCGTTGCCGAGAGAGGTGCCGCTGATCAACCGGGTGGCAGCGGGGTACCCGACGGAGTTCACGGACCTGGGCTACCCGGCGCGTGTCGCGGACGAGTATGTGCGTGTGCCGGATCTGGCAGACCCGGATGCGTTTGCGGCGAGGGTGGTGGGCGACTCGATGTGTCCGGAGTACCGGGAGGGCGATGTGGTGGTCTTCAGCCCGGCGAGGGCGGTCGAGAGCGGGTGCGACTGCTTCGCCCGTCTTGAGCCGGACCACGAGACGACCTTCAAGCGGGTGTTTTTCGAGACGACGGCTGAGGGCGAGGCGCGGATCCGGCTGCAGCCGCTGAACGCGTCGTACCCGCCGAGGGTGCTGCCGCGGGACGCGGTGGCGGGGCTGTACCGCGCGGTGACGGTGGTTCGTTCGATCGGGGAGTGAGCGGGATCGGCGCGAACCGGGACCGGGCGGCGTGCGGAGAGTCGTCGTGACAGCGGCGGGGCGTCGGCGGGGCTGGTATGCTTGGCCGTCGGGTCCGACGGTCGGCGCGGGTGGGCGCCGATCCGCCGAGGCGCCCCGGGGTGGGGCGGCGGACCCGTGGTGGCGTCCGTGCAGCGGACCGCCGACCGTCAGGCAGGAATCAGGCCTCGTCCGGCGCTGGTCGCGTCGGCCGGGGGCGCGGAGGTGCGTCGCTCATGGCGAAGATGTTCTACTCGCTCTCGGAAGCCGCGGAGAAGCTCGGCAAGAACGCGGACGAGGTCCGCGCGATGATCGAGTCCGGCGAGCTGCAGGAGTTCCGTTCGGGCGATGAGCTCGTCGTCAAGCGCGAGCAGGTCGATCTGCTCGTCGGCGATGAGGGCGGCGACGACACGGGCGTGAACGAGATCCTCGGCTCGGGCGAGTCGGCGATCGATCTGGCGGCGGAGTCGTCGTTCAACGACGACTCGCTCGG
Organism: Phycisphaerales bacterium; assembly: GCA_052168215.1. Lineage (GTDB taxonomy): Bacteria > Planctomycetota > Phycisphaerae > Phycisphaerales > UBA1924 > JANQQZ01. The sequence continues at coordinate 19,314 of JBQLZJ010000012.1, read as the reverse complement.
CGTGATCGGGCTGTCCGACTCGGTCGTCGACGACGACTCGCCGGTGGTGGACACGGGCAACGACGACAGCCTGGTGATCGGGCTGGAAGAGAGCTCGATGGGCGGCTCGTTCAGCGCGGTGCCGACGGATGAGCCCTCGGACCTGTCCGCAGGGGGGAGCGTGGCGCTGACGGATTCGGTGACCGACGCGATCGCTTCGACGGGTGATACCACCGCTGGCAGCACTTCGGGCGGGTCGGGCAGCGAGGGCGGCAGCGGCATCGGTCTTGCGCCGCTCGATATCGCGGACGACTCGAATGCCTCGGAGGGCTCCGGCGTGATCTCGCTGGCGAGCGAGTCGGGGGCGGAGCTGCCGTTGGGCATCGATGCACCGGACTCGAAGGAGCAGACGGGGATCAGCATCTTCGATGATGGTTTGGACGATGAGGACGCGTCGGCGGCCACCATCGTGACGACGGACGCGACGGCGCCGGACATGAGCGCCCCGGACTTCGATGCGGGGGCATCCGGCTCGGGCCTGCTGGATCTGACGCGCGAGGGTGACGACACCTCGCTGGGCGTGGATCTGATGGGCGGTCTGGGCGGGAGCGCCGCGGGTGTCGAAGCCGGGGTGGACGCGGTGCCCGAGGAGGGCGCGCTGTTCGAGACGCCCGATGCGGGCGAATCCGACCTGGCGGCGGCGGTGCCGATGGCGGCGTTTGCCGAGGCGTACGACGGCGGCGGGTCGGGCCTCGTCGGCGGGCTGGCGTTCGGCATCGTGCTGTCGATGCTGTTCACCGGGGCGCTGTCGGTGCTGTGGCTCCTCGGCGGCTCCGGGACCATGCTGTTCGATCAGATCGGCGGCGTGCCGTGGTTCGCCCCGGCCGCGGGCATCGCGGGGCTGACACTGCTGATCACGATCATCGCCTGGGCGCTCGGTCGGCGCGGCTGATCGCTGCAAGAGCGTGTCGACGCGTGCGACGCGGGCTCGCTGTGACAGATCGCTTTCTACCGGTCTCGCCCGTCGGACAGGGGTTTCTCGTGCGCCGAACGGCGGTCCGCTCCCTCACGGTCGCGGCTCGTTGATCCGTCACACAGACCCTAGAAGCGGGCGGCGATTTCGGCCGTGCCCTCGGTGTCGAGGGTGGGTCGTCCGTAGCGACCGCCCCGCAGGCCGAGTGCGGCGAGCAGCGTCGTGGCGGCATAGACGAGTTTGGTGCCATCGTCGGTTCGGATGGAGATCGTGGCGACCCGGTGTCCGTCACGGTCGATGGCGTCGATATGGAGGTAGGGCGGCTCGCGTGTGATTCGTCGGCGTACCGGGCCGAGCTCGATCGGGGTGCTTGTGCCCAGGGCCGGGTCCTCGATTTCCGCGGTGCAGGCGTCGGGTCCGCACACGATGCGGAGGAGCACTGGGCCGCGGGCGGGTCGCGGGTCGCGGCCGGTGTGCTCGCGGAGCCAGGGCTCGATGGCGTGGCGTGCGATGGGCCATGTCGCCGCGGCCACGGCGACGGGCGAGGCGAGTGTGGGGACGGGGTCGAGGGCGCTCATGGCAGCCTGCCCAGGAGCTTGGCGGCGGTCTCGAGCCCTTTGCCCGAGGGGCCGGCGAACCGCTGGCTGAGCTTCTCGACCATGCGGAAGAACGAGAGCATCTCTTCGAGGCGGCGCTGGTGTTCGAGGAGCGCCTGCTGCTCGCTGGGGTTCTTCGCCGAGTCGGGCGGGGGGCAGGCGTCGAGGATCTCGAACAGACCGGCGAGGAGGGGCTCGACCTCGCGCTTCATGCGTTCGCGGACGATGGCGCGGAAGATGGACCAGACATCCTGGTCGGCCTCGAAGTACTCCTTGCGATCGCCGCGGCGGTGGGTGCGGGCGATGATGCCCCAGTCGAGCAGGGCGCGGAGGGACATCGAGGCGTTGCCGCGCGAGATCTGGAGCCGGTCCATGATCTCGTCGGTGTTCATGGCGCGGCCGGTGATGTAGAGCAGGGCGTGGACCTCGGCCATGGTGCGGCTGATGCCCCAGGCGCCGGCCATCTGCCCCCAGGCCGCGATGAAGCGGTCCTCGGTTTCGAGCAGGGTCGAGGGCGTACCAGGATCGGGATCCATGTGTACATGATCGCGTGGGGTGGGCGGCTTGACAAGTATTTCTTTCAGAAATAACTGAAATCACAATCCAGAGGGAAGCGGGCTTGCGGCTGCGGGGTCGGTACCGTCACGGTCGCTCGGCGGTCGTGCGGTGAGTCAGGCGTAGCGGATCAGGATGTCCGCGAGACCGGCCACGCCGAGGGTCAGGCTGGCGATGCCGTTGAGCGTGAAGAAGGCGACCGGGATGCCCGCTGCGCCCCGGCGGATGAGCAGGGCATGCTCGGCCACGAGGAGGGCGGCCACGGCGAGCACGGCGAGCGAGAAGCCGGCGCCGAGCGCGCGCTCGACCTGGTTCACCTGGAACAGGCAGCCGAGCGCGGCGAGGTGGAAGAGCCGGCTGACCCAGTTGGCGCCCCGCCAGCCGAGCTTGGCCGGGATGGAGTTCAGCCCGGTGGCTCGGTCGAAGTCGAGGTCCTGCAGGGCGTAGATGACATCGAACCCCGCGACCCAGAGCATGACGAAGCCGGCGAGCCACCAGAGGGCGGGCGTGTCGCCCAAGGCTTCGGGACGGACGGCGATGGCGGCGGCGATCGGGCTGATCGCCAGCGCAGCGCCCAGGAACAGGTGGCACAGCGCGGTGAACCGCTTCATGTAGCTGTACAGCGCGACGAACCCGAGCACGGGCAGGGCAAGGATCGCTGGCCACGCGTTGCCCGAGACGGGGATGAACAGCGACGCGGCGAGCACGAAGCCGGCGGCGCTCGCGAGCGCGATCCTCCAGCCCTGCCGCGGCGAGAGTCGGCCCTCGGCGATGGCTCGGCGTGCGGTGCGGGGGTTGTCCTTGTCGAACCGGGCATCGGCGAGCCGGTTGACCAGCATGGCCCAGGTCCTCGCCAGGACCATGCAGAGGACGATGAGGATCATGATGCCGGCGACGCGTGCGGCGGGTGTGTCCGGCGGGAAGGCGAGGGCGCCGGCCAGGATGGCGAAGGGCATCGCGAAGACGGTGTGCGCGAGCTTGATGTCGCGCATCGCGGTCAGCAGAGCCCCGGCGGGGTGTGTGGCGTGAGTGGTCGTCGCAGCGGGCATGCCGGGAGAGGGTACCGCCCGCGCGGGCTCAGCAGCCGATGTTGGCGAAGGCGACCCAGGCGGAGAAGTCGGCCGGGGAGATGCCTCCGTCGCCGTTGAGGTCGGCGTCGCGCGACTCGTTCTGGTAGTTGGCGAGCCAGGCCTGGAAGTCGCCGGCGTCGATAGCGCCGTTGCGGTCCTGATCGGCGAGGCATGTGCCGTGGATGACGAGGTGGGCGTCGAGGAGCGTGTGCTCGTCGCCCGGGGCGCCGTCGGCGACGCGGAGGGTCCAGAGGCCGGCGGAGCGTTCGTCCCAGTGTTTGACGGTGGTGAAGGTGTGGTCCATGTCGTCGCCGCCGAAGGTGCGGGTCTCGGCGAGCGTGGAGACGGTGCCGCTTGGGCTGACGAGTTCGAGCTGGATGTCGCCGATGTAGGGCCCGAGCATCCGGACGGTGATCTCGGCGTGCTCGATCTTGATCTGGACGGGGACCTGGAACGCGATGGTGACGGGGTTGGCGGTGTTGTTGTCGGGGACGGGGGCGTTGGCGACGGCGAGGCCGGCGTCGTAGACGACGGCGGGCCCGACGGGTGTCCAGGTCTCGGCGGCGATGACCATGGCGCCGGCGTCGAGGGCGCCGAAGCCGTAGTTGTCGTTGAAGCGTCGCCCGGCGGCGTTGACGGTCCAGAGCGGGTCGCCGGGGTCGATGAGCTTGGCGGTCTGGACGACCAGGTGCTGGACATCGCGCGCGGTCAGGGCGGGGTTGGCCTCGAGCACGAGGGCGACGGCTCCGGTGGCGAGCGGTGCGGCGGCGCTGGTGCCGCCGAAGAACTCGGTGTAGAGGTCGGGGTTGTTGGAGGTGGGCTGTCGGGTGGTGAAGATGTCGCGTTCGGCGCTCTGAGGGGCATCGTTGCCATCGGAGTAGGTGACGGCCATCATCGCGGAGCCGCGCTCGTTGTAGCGGGCACGGACGCCGAGGTGGCCGACGGCGCCGATGGCGATGGTGTGGCGGCTTCCGGCGAAGCCGTCGTACTCGGGCCGATCGAAGATGTTGCCGTTGCCGGCGGCCCAGACATAGACGGTGCCGAGTCCGCCCCGTCCGGTGGTGGCGCCGAGCTCGAGCGCGTCGGCCTCGAGCGGGTCGAGCGGGTGGAAGGCGCGGTTGTCGAGCGGCCCCCAAGAATTGTTCTTGATGTCGATGGCGTCGATGCGGAAGGCGAGGGCGTCGGCGTTGATCTGCTCGGTGGGCGCGAAGCGGGCGTAGACCTGCGGGCCGAAGGTGGCGTTGTAGGCGAGGCCCGCGGCGCCGCGGCCGTTGTTGCCGGCGGCGACGGCGATGCCGGCGACCGAGGTGCCGTGCCCCGAGGGCACGCCCGACTGGATGAGCGAGAGGTCGAGGTTCGGCAGCAGGTCCTCGTGGCTGTTGAAGACGCCCTCGTCGACGATGCCGATGGTGACGCCCTCGCCGGTGTAGCCGCGCGCCCAGGCGGCGACGGCGTTGATGTCGTGGCCCGGGTCGTCGGTGTTGAGCAGGTGCCAGGCGAGGGGGATGCTGGGGTCGTTGGGGACCTCGCGGGAGCGAAAGGTTCGTCCGAGTTCGACGGTGGCTCGCTCGATGCCGGCGCGCTGGGCGAGCGACGGCGCGAGCTCGATGGCGCTGCGCACCGAGCCTGCGGTGACGAAGGCGTACCCCGGGACGCTGGCCGAGGGTTCGATCGAGAAGCCGTCCCGGCGGAGCGCGTCGAGCGCGGCGTCGGTGGCACGGATGATCACGCGATCGGTGAGGGTGTAGCGTGCGGGCGCTTCGGGGGATGGCTTGTGCTGGACACGGTCGACGGCGAGGGCGTCGGAGCGTGGGGCGTCGGGCCGGGTGATGTCGAGCGTGAGGGTGCCGAGGCCGGTGGCGAGGGTGGCACGAACGGGCTGGGCGTCGTCGCCGACGGGCCCGGCGATCGGCTGCGCCAGGGCGGCGTGCGCAGTCAGGACAAGACCGGCGGCGAGTGCGAGGCCGGCGGGTGTCGCGTCGGCGAGGCGGCGGCTCGGCATGGGCTGATCTCCGTGCTGCGTATCGGGGGTGCCGGCTCGATCGAGCCGCGCCGAACACCGTCCTGTACGCTGGAGTGTGCCCGTCAGTTGCCGCTTGGCCAGCGGATCGGTGGCGATGGGCGAGGTGCCGAGGGCGTCTGGAGGTCGGGATGACGGATCTGGACCGTTTGGAGGGTTTGTGCCGGGCGGGTCGCTCGCTGGTGACGATCCGGACCTTCGAGGAGGCCGAGGCGTTGCAGCTCGTGCGTGACGCGGCGATGGGGCTGGGCCGAGACCTTCGGATCTGGACGGTGCTCAGCGGTGTGTACGACGGCACGCTGGACGGGGCCGAGCCCGTGCCGGACACCACGAACCCCGCGGCGGGCGCGTACTACCTGGGCTACCGCGACTCGGCGAAGCTGGTGTGCGTGATCGATGCGGCGGACCACCTGGCGGACGCACGGGTGCTGCGGGCGTTCCGCGACCTGGTGACGGCGGTCGCCGGACGCGGCGGGACGGTGGTGATGATCGATCACACCGAGGACCTGCCCGAGGTGCTGCGGGCGCACGCGACGGCGTTCGAGCTGAGCCTCCCCGCGAGCGAGGAGCTGGAGCAGATCGTTCGGCGGACGGTGCAGCGTGTGCACAGGTCGACGCCGCTGGAGGTGGAGCTGACGCGCGATCAGCTCTCGGCATTGGTGCGGAACCTGCGCGGGCTGACGCGTCGGCAGGCCGAGGAGGTCGTGCGCGATGTGGCGCAGCGTGACCGCCGGCTGGACGAGTCGGACATCGATTCGGTGATCGACATCAAGCGGGAGATGATCCGCGCTGGCGGGCTGCTGGAGTTCGTGCGGGCGCCGACGAGCATGGACGAGATCGGCGGGCTGGGTCGGCTCAAGGCGTGGCTGAAGTCGCGCGAGCGGGCGCTGGACGAGGCCGGGCCCGACACGCCGCGCGGCGTGCTGCTGCTTGGCGTGCAGGGCGCGGGCAAGAGCCTGTGCGCCAAGGCGATCGCGACGGCGTGGCAGCGGCCGCTGATGCGGATGGATGTCGGCGCGTTGTACGACAAGTACATCGGCGAGAGCGAGCGGCGCCTCCGCGACACGCTGCACCAGGCGGAGATGATGGCGCCAGTGATCCTGTGGATCGACGAGATCGAGAAGGCGTTCGCGGGCGCCGCCAGCCAGTCGAACGACGGCGGGCTGAGCCGACGCATGTTCGGGGCCCTGCTGACCTGGATGCAGGAGCACCGGGCGCCGGTGTTTCTGGTGGCGACGGCGAACGACATCGAGGCGCTGCCGCCCGAGCTGCTGCGCAAGGGCCGGTTCGACGAGATCTTCTTCGTCGATCTGCCGGGCGAGGAGGGCCGCGAGGCGATCCTGCGGATTCATCTGAAGAAGCGCGGCGAGGACCCGGCGGGGTTCGATCTGGCGAGGCTGGTCCGGGCGAGCGCCGGCTTCAGCGGTGCGGAGATCGAGCAGGCGATCATCGGCGCGCGGCACGAGGCCAAGGCGAACCGAGATGATCTGTCGACCGAACAGTTGGTGCGGGTGCTCGAAACCTCGCCGCCGCTGAGCGTGACGATGGCCGAGAAGGTGGCGGAGCTGCGGGCTTGGAGCCGGGGTCGGTGCGTGCCGGCGGAGTGATGGTGTGCGAGCAAAGGCCCACAGAGGAACGATCGTACTGGCGGGCGTTCTCGCCGGCGTGCTGCTGTGCTTCGTGTTGCTTTTCGGGAACTTCCACACGGCACGGCTTCATGCTGATCTCTCCTCCGGAGAGCTTCTCGGTGTAACCAAGAAGTGGTGGGGGTTGTCAACGGACCGGCACGCGAAGCCAACATGGGTGAGTGAGCACGCCTCAGCGTCGGACCGTGATCCGGTGATCGGATTCGTTCACGGCCACGGTAATGGCCTGTTTTCAAGCGGCTACAGAGCGACGGGCACACATCGGTATGTCATGGATGATGTCGGAGCACTTCGCGTGCTCGACGAAGCCGGCAGCATCCCCGAAGCGATGAAGACACCGCTCGCCGATGCCGTAATCCGTCAATGGCTGCGACTCTACGACGATCCTCACGGAGCCGAACGGCAGCGGGACAGCATCGCGATCTCGGTGGCGTACATGGCTGACAACGAGGTGAAGCTCACGCCGGGATTGCTGGCTCGCCTCGACGCAGGAGAAACCTGGGATCAGATTCTCTATCCTGAGTGATGCGATACCACACCGTCGGCACCACAGACATCAAGGTCTCCGAGATCGGCTTCGGCTGCTGGACCATGGGCGGGCCGAACTGGTCGCTCGCGGACGGCAAGCCGATCGGCTGGGCGGATGTCAACGAGGACGAGGTGCTGGCGGGCATCAAGGCCGGGCTCGATGCGGGTGTGACGCACTTTGATAATGCGGATGTCTATGGCAACGGGCGCGCGGAGCGCATGCTTCGGGATTGCCTGAAGAAGCTGGGCGTGGGCTCGGACACGGTCGTCATCGCGACCAAGGTCGGGCACTTCCGGGGCACGGCCGAGCACGCGTACGAGCCGCACCAGATCCGAAGGCAGTGCGAGCAGAGCCTGCGGAACCTGGGCGTCGAGGCGATCGATATCTACTACTTCCATCACGGGTGGTTCGCTGCCGATGGCCAGCCCGGCAACATCCACGACGCCGCGGGCGAGATGCGGAAGCTGGTGGACGAGGGCAAGGTGCGTGCGGTGGGCCAGAGCGCGTACAGCGACGAGGATTTCGCTCGGGCGGTGCCGGTCGTGGAGCCCGATGTGCTGCAGAGCTGGGCGCACATGCTCGACGACCGGTTCATCCGCGACGGCGGTGTTGTGCAGGGGCTGATGGCGGAGCACGGGTGCAGCTTCGTGGCGTTCAGCCCGCTGTCGCAGGGGCTGCTGCTCGATAAGTTCGATCCCGAACACCCGCCCGCGTTCGAGCCGGGCGACTTCCGCGGGCAGGAGCCGGAGAAGTTCGGCCGCGAGGCGCTGCGGGCGCTCAAGCCCAAACTCGCGGCGCTCGGCGAGCGGTTCGGGACGGCGATCGAGGCGCGGTCATCGGCGGCGTGCCGGTATGTCGCGGCGCACCCGCGGGTGTGCAGCGTGATCCCGGGGTTCCGCAACGAGCGGCAGGCGCTGTGCAATGTCCGGGGCGGGCAGGACCCGTCGTTCACCGAGGCGGATGTCGCGTTCTGCCGCGAGGTGATGGCCCGGTAGATGTCGGTCGCGCTGCTGCTGTGGCTCAGGGGCAGTCGTTGTCGGGTGAGATGTTGTCGCCGAGGTCGTCGAGGCGGACGGGGTTGTCGCCTGTGGGTGTGCGGCCGGCGGTGGTCGGGGTGAATCCGCTGCCGGGCCGGTCGGAGCATCCGCCCACCACAACGAAGCGGTAGGTGTCGTCGTCGTATTCGCTGTCGAAGCGGATGGCGGGGCTGTTGCGTGTGAAGGCGCAGGTGATGGTGTCGTCGGCGGGGCGGAGGCGCCACTGGCCGGGCTCGAAGAACGCGCCGGCGAGGCCGGTGACCCGGATCTCGCGTGAGGCGTCCGCTTCGAGGACGGCAAGGTCGATGGCGAAGTCGGCGGATCGATCGACCCAGGGGCCGTCGGCGACGGGCTGATGCTCGACGAGGAAGGCGGGCTGCGCCGCGGCGAAGGCGGGGCCGTAGAGACGGATGACAGCGGTCTCGAGCCGCTCGCCGTCGGCGAGGGTCAGGGTCTCGTTGTGCTCGGGGAAGCTGTCGCGCGGGTGGAAGTTGAAGGGCGGGATGCCGACGGCGCCGCCCCCGAGCTCGAACGCGAGCTTGTCGTAGAACTTGGTGTCCGGGGTGACGAGGAGCTGGTCGGTGGTGCCGACGAGGATGGACGCGCCGCCGGCGAAGGTGTTGTCGAGATTGTCGCCGGCGATGATCTGTCCTGCAACGCCCGCGTCGGCGCCGACGCGGATCTGCGGCCCGGGCTGGGAGGGGTCGCTGGTGATCATGGTGGCGAGGGAGAGGACGGCGTTCTGCCTGACGGCACCGGCGATGTCGATCTCGGGGCCGTTGCGTCGTTCGTTGCGTGTGCCGTTGGCGAAGTAGACGAACGCGTCGAGGTCGCCGTTGATCTGCAGGGCGCAGGTGGCGCCGGGGTCGTAGCCGAAGCTGGTGAGGGTCTGCGCGAGCAGGGAGCCGGTGAAGTCGCCGGCCCGGGCGGTCAGGCCGCCGAAGAAGCCCGGGTCAGCGGGGTCGAGGGTGGTGTTGATGTGGGCGTGGACGGCGTCGGCCTCGATGAAGCGGACGGGCCCGCCGGTGGCGATCTCGACGGGGCGTTCGGGGGTGCCGATGGTGCCGCCGACGGCGAGGTTGCCGATGGCGTAGTAGAAGGGCCCGGACCAGGCGTAGACGGCGCAGGTCTGGTCGGCGCCGCCGAGGTCACCGCCGACGGTGAGGGCGTTGAGCCCGCCGTTCTGGGCGGCGATGGAGCCTCGGGCGTCGCCGTCGATGGTGATGCGGTAGACGGGCCCGTTGACGGCGACGATGGAGCCTCGTTCGGTGGTCGAGCCATCGATGTCGATGGCGGCGATGAAGCGCGAGGTGCTGCCGGAGGGTTCGCCCCAGTGGAGCAGGGGGGCGTCGAGGTCATCGGCGAGATCGAGCCGGAGGATCTGGCGAGCCTCGACGCCGACGCCGGTGATGGTGTCCGCGTGGAGCATGACGACGCCGGCGGGTGCCACGACGCCTCCGACGGCTCGGAAGGCCTTGGGCCCCTTGGGTGCGGCGCTGGAGAAGTTGGGGGTTTCGAGCGCGGTGACCTGGATGTGCGGGAAGATGCCGGGGGGGGCATTGACGGTGATCGTGCCGACATCGGTCTTGTCGGGCTGGTCGGCGTAGACGCGGACGGTCTGGAAGGCGGTAAGGTTGATGGTGAGGTCGGCGCCGGAGGGGAGGCCGGTCTGTCCGGCGGCGCGGCTCGGGAAGCCCGGGAGCGGTTGCCAGGTGCCGCCCGCGCGGTACTCGGCATAGATGGACTGACCGAGCGCGGGGCCGGCCGTGAGCATCGTCGCGAGGAGCAGGCAGCGGGGAGCGCGGCGGGGGCGGGTCGTGTCTTGGATCATGTCTGGGGCCTCCGCCCGGAAGATGCCCCGGGACAGGGGTGGTGCGAGCCGGTCCAGCGAAGTCGGAGTCGCGGCGGCGGTTCGCGGGTCAGCGGGTGCGGGTTGGGGAGGTTGGGCAAGGGCGGAGCGGCCGTACTCGGACGCGGGCGAAGGGCGTCGGGCGGGGCCGTTGGGGGGCGTGGGTCGGTTTGATTCGCGGCGGGGCGGGTCTAGGATCGGAGCCCCGCGGCCGGTTCGGCGGCGGTGGTGGCCGCTGTAGCTCAGTGGTAGAGCGCACCCTTGGTAAGGGTGAGGCCGTGGGTTCAATCCCCACCAGCGGCTTTGCACGCGTGGCGTGCGGGGTATTCGGGGTCCGGCGGCGGGTCGTTTTCCGTGTCGCTCGGCCTATTGTTGTCTGATCGCCGTGGCCGCCCGGTGGAGCGGGCTCGGCGTTGAGACTGGTGAGTTCTCGGGTTGCAGGGTGTGAGGTCGGCGCGTGTCCGGTCCGCTCCCGGGCCCGTCGTTCGGCGTGGCCGCTGTGTGTCGGTGGTCCGGGTCGTTCGGCAGAGCGAGGTTTCACAGCGGCGGGCGTGGTGCCCGGCCCGCGCACGCAAGAGGTGGAGGTTTAGGGCCATGGCAAAGGGTGTTTTTGAGCGCACCAAGCCGCATGTGAATGTTGGCACGATCGGTCACATCGACCACGGCAAGAGCACGCTGACCGCGGCGATGGTCGCCCGCGCCGACGCCAAGGGCCTGGTGCAGGGCGCCAAGAGCTACGCGGAGATCACCAAAGGCGGCACGGTGCGTGACGCGAACAAGACCGTCACGATCCACTCGTCGCATGTGGAGTACGAGACCGAGACCCGGCACTACGCGCATGTGGACTGCCCGGGCCACGCGGACTTCGTGAAGAACATGATCACGGGTGCCGCCCAGATGGACGGGGCGATCCTGGTGGTGGCGGCCGATTCGGGCCCGATGCCGCAGACGCGTGAGCATGTGCTGCTGGCGCGTCAGGTCGGCGTGCCGTACATCGTGGTCTTCATGAACAAGATCGACCTGGTGGACGATCCGGAGCTGGCGGACCTGGTGGAGATGGAGATCCGCGAGCTGCTGGACAAGTACGAGTTCCCGGGCGACGACACGCCGATCGTGCGCGGCCAGTCGAAGGCGGCGCTGGAGAACCCGAAGGACGACGCGATCTGCAAGCCGATCGACGAGCTGTTCGATGTGCTGGACAGCTACATCCCCGAGCCGACGCGCGAGGACGACAAGCCGTTCCTGCTGGCGGTCGAGGATGTGTTCTCGATCAAGGGTCGCGGCACGGTCGCGACGGGCCGGATCGAGCGCGGCGTGATCAAGGTCGGCGACGAGGCCGAGATCGTCGGCCTGGCGACCGCGAACACCAAGACGACCGTCACGGGCGTCGAGATGTTCCAGAAGACGCTGGACGAGGGCCGGGCCGGTGACAATGTCGGCGTGCTGCTCCGCGGCATCGAGAAGGACGGCGTCACCCGCGGACAGGTCATCTGCAAGCCGGGCTCGATCAAGCCGCACAGCAAGTTCAAGGGCCAGGTGTATGTGCTGACCAAGGAGGAGGGCGGCCGCCACACGCCGTTCTTCTCGAACTACCGCCCGCAGTTCTACATGCGGACCACGGATGTCACGGGCTCGATCAAGCTGCTCGGCGGCGCCGAGATGTGCATGCCCGGCGACAACATCGAGGTCGAGGTCGATCTGGGCGAGAAGCCCGTCGCCATCGAGCCGGGTCTCCGTTTCGCCGTCCGCGAGGGCGGCCGGACGATCGGCTCGGGCACGGTCACCGAGATCATCCAGTAAGCGATGGGTGCACCCCCGCCCGTGACGGCGGGCGGGGTGCTTTGTTGACTCGAGCCCGCGCGGCGGTGGGTGCCGCGGGCGGACCTGTGTGAAAGGGAGGCCCTCGATGGCCAAGAAGAAGGCGGCCGCGCGCGAGTATGTGTGGCTCCAGTGCACCGAGTGCAACGACCTGAACTATCGCACACAGGTCAATGTCAAGGGCGGCCTGCCCGAGAAGCTCAAGGACGGGCTGCGGAAGTACTCGCCCCGGCTGCGCAAGCACACGCTGCACAAGATCAAGCGGAAGTAAGGCGGGCAATAGTGCTTGGGCAATTGGCAATGAGGCTTGATTCCCGTTGCCTGCTGACCATTGCCCACTGCCCCGGGACGCCAGTAGCTCAGTTGGTAGAGCAGTGGATTCCAAATCCACCGGTCGGGAGTTCGAGTCTCTCCTGGCGTGTTGACGAGTTCGGCGGGCGACGCTGAGACGGGGCGTCCGCCTGAGTGAACCGATCGGGGCGTTGGTCCCCGGCGGGGGGATCGCTTCGATGGCCGTTGGGATCTACAAGCAGGGTCAGGGGTACTGGGTGCGGGTGCTGACGGCGGTGTTCGCCGGGGCGCTGGTGCTCGCGGGCGCGGCGTGGGCGTTCAGCCAGGCGCAGGCGATCCGTCTGCCGACCCCGACCCAGCGGATCGATCTGGCGGCGGTGCGCGGCGATCAGCCGCAGCCCGGTTCGCTGGTGGAGTTCGAGCTGACGGTCGGCGGGGTGACGAGCACGATCGGGTCGGCCGTGGTCGAGAGCTTCTCCGCCGGTTCCGCGGGGTCGGCGACGATGGTGGTGCGGTCGCTCGAGCTGGTGGAAACGGAAGGGATGACCGTCCCGCCGGGGGCGGGTGTCCGGTCGGGCCAGTCGCTGGCCGGTTCGGGCGCGGTGCTGCGGGCGGAGGTGGTCGCGAGCGTGCCCCAGCCGATCTTCGATGTCCTGTACCTGCAGGCGGGCCTGGCCGGCGGGATCATGCTGGCGGGTGCGGTGGTGATCTACTGGCTGGTGGGCGTTCGCCGGAGCGCGGTGGACTTCCTGATCGCGACCGACGGCGAGATGAAGAAGGTGAACTGGTCGACCCGGCGGGAGATCCAGGGCTCCACGGTGGTGGTGGTCGTGGCGTCGTTCCTGCTGGCGGCGGCGATCTTCGTCGTGGACTACGGGTTCGGGCAGTTCTTCAAGCTGATCGGCGTGCTGGAGTAGGGTGCGCTGTCGCGCGAGAGGCGGAAGGTTCGAGACATGACCGACCAAGAGCAACAGGATCAGCCGACGACCGACGCCCCCCGTCCCGACGCCGCCCCGGCGGAGGAGATCGAGGCGAAGGGCGATGTCATCGCCGAGGACGAGCCGGTCCGCCAGGCGGGGATGGACTGGTTCGTGCTGCGCGTGGCGTCGAACAAGGAGTCGTCGGTCCGCGAGACGCTGCTGCGCAAGGTGCAGATCGAGGGGATGACGCACCTGGTCGGCCGGATCCTCGTGCCGACGGAGAAGACCAAGACCGTCAAGGGCGGCAAGCACCGCATCACGGAGACGAAGCTGTACCCGGGCTATGTGTTCGTCGAGATGCAGCTCGAGGACGACGGCCGGATCCCGCAGGATGTGTTCTTCCTGATCAAGGAGACCACGGGCGTCGGCGACTTCGTCGGCACCGCGGGCCGGCCCACGGCGATGGCGCAGCACGAGATCGAGAAGATGCTGCTCGACAGCCGGAAGCCCGAGGACGAGCCGGTGATCAAGCTCTCGTTCGAGAAGGGCGAGGCGGTGACGATCAAGGAGGGCCCCTTCGAGGGCTACGAGGGCACGGTGGACGAGCTGCTGCCCGAGAAGGGTCTGGTGCGGGTGCTGGTGACGATCTTCGGTCGGCAGGCGCCGGTCGAGCTCGAGGAATGGCAGATCGCCAAGGCCGACGAGAGCTGACCCAGGCCCGTCATCGAGCCGGCGTGCCCCGCTCGGATCGACGACATCTCGCGAGATTCCCGGCGCAGCGGTGTCACGGCCGCCCGGGGTCTGGCTGATACCCTGGCGAACACGGCAGCGGCACGGAGGTGCGACGCGTGGGCGACGGCGATCATCGGGGCGCATCGCACGATCGGGCGGAGCCGATCGGCGAGCGGCAGCGGCGCGAACAGGCGGAGCGGGTGGCGATCGTCGGCGACTACGCCGGGGCTGCGCCTCGGCGGGGCCTGCTGCGTCGCAAACGCGCGTGGCTCGGGCTGGGGGGGCTCGCGCTGCTGCTGGTGGTGGCCGTGCTGCCGAGCGTGGCGGGCGTGGCGCTGCGAGGGCAGATCGCCGACGCGCTCGGTGAGGCGCTGGGCGCCAAGGTTCGGCTCGGTTCGGTCCGGCTGAGCTGGCTCGGCTCGCAGCGGGTGAGCGAGCTGCGCGTGGTGGACGGCTCGCTGCGGGAAGTCATCGATGTCTCGATCGTTGCGGATCGGTCGCTGTTGGCGCTCGTGCGCGACCGCCGGGACCTCGGGACGATCACGGTCACGGGCCGGGCGGAGCTGGAGCGCCGGGCGGACGGGTCGGTGGTGCCGTTCCCGCCCGCTGATCCGTCGCGCCCGCCCCGCACGGGACCGGTGCGTCTGCCGGAGGGGCTGATGGCGACGCTCCGGCTCGACGGGCTCGACCTGACCTTCGTCGATGTGGATGGCGGCCGGGTCGAGGCGCAGCAGCTTCGGGGCGAGGTGCGTCTGGACCTCGGCTCATCGCCGACGGCATCGGCGCAGCTCGACGGGACCGTGGCGGACGCCGCCGGGTCGCCCGGGCGGGTCTCGCTCGACGCGACGGCGGAGCGGTTCGTCGGTGCGTCGGGCGTGCTGTCGCTGCCAACCATCCGTGGCGAGGTGACGCTCGCGGTGGACGGCGTGCCGTCGTCGCTGTTCTCGTGGCTGACGGGGCAGCCGATCGACGCGCTGGGGCCCGAGGTGACGCTGCGCGTCGAGGCGGCGGGCCACCCGGAGGAAGGGACCGCGAGCGTCTCGCTGCAGTCGGAGCAAGCGACGGCACAGGTCGCCGCTTCGTTCGGATCGATCGATGGCACGCGCCGGGTGATGGTGCGCGAGGGCGGCCTGGTGCGCGCGGAGCCCGGGCTGGTGCGTCGGCTGTCGCCCGCGCTGGCGGAGCTGGCGGATCGGCCGACGGTTCTGGAGTCCGGCGGGGTCTTCGAGCTGGCCGAGGTGCCGGGGTTGACGCTCCGGTTGGGCCGCGCGGTGCTGCCGGTGCAGGAGAGCGGATCGCCCGCGTGGTCCGAGGCGTCGGTGGTGGCGGCCGTGGAGGTCGATGGCCTGAGCGGCTCGTTGAACACGCAGGCGTGGGCGATCGAGCCGCTGGAGCTGTCGGCCTCGTCGGTGCGGCTCGGGTCGGGCGTTCGGCTCTCCGGGGCGACGACCGCGACGCTCGCTGACGAGCTCGCTGGCGTGCTGGCGATCGCGGCGGAGGGGCTGGTGCCGGTGGACGCCGACGGCGCGTGGTCGGCGGACCCGGCGACGCTGCTGGCGTCGGGCTCGGCGTCGATCGAGGCGAACGATGTGCGCACGGGGATTGTCGGCCCGCTGCTGTCGCCGATCCTGGAGCGGTTCGGTGTGGAGGCGGAGCGCGACCTCGGGCCGAGCTTTGCTGTCGAGCTGAGCCTGCAGGGCCGGGACGATCCGCGGCTGGTGGCGTTCGTGGAGTCGGCGAATGTGCGCGGGCGGGCGGGCCTCGTGCTCGACGGTTCGGTGCTGCGCACCGACGCGGGCGGTGTCGAGCTGCGCGTGGGCTCGGCGGCGGCTGTGCTCAGCGAGCTGCTGGGCGACATGGGCGTCGCCGTGGATCGTGGCGCCGGGGTAGATCTCTCGGTGCGCGATCTGCGCTTCGACACGGCCGGCTGGACCGGTGCCGACGAGGCGGATCTGCGGTCGCTGTCGGGCCTTGTTGATGTCTCGGTGACGGAGACCGGGCTGCGCTATCGGCCGATGGCCGACAGCGAGGGCGAGCCCGTCGAGGCGCGGCAGGCGACGCTGGAGGCCAGTTCGTTCCGGCTGGACCTGTCGGACCTGGCGGGGGAGGTGGCGATCTCCGGGCGGACCTCGGCGTTGGTTGAGGGCGAGCCGGCGGGCGAGCTGGTGGTGGCGCTGACGGCGAGGGAGCTGGTCGACGGCCGGGGCCGGCTGCGGCCGGGTGTGCCCCCGATCGAGGGCGAGCTGACGGTGAACAGCGCTCGTGTGGCGCTGGCCGAGCCGTGGCTCTCGGGTGTGCCGTCCGATGTGGTGGCGTCGATCGGTGATCGGATCACGGTCCGGCTGGTTGGTCGACGGAGCGCCGACGAGGTGGTGCAGATCGACACGAGCGTGGTGTCGTCCGCGCTGCGCGGCGGGGGCGGGATGGAGATCCGGGACCGCGTGCTGTCAGTCGTGGGTGACGGGCTGGCGTTCGAGATCGACAACCCGGTCGCGCTGGTGTCGCGGCTGGTGCCGGCGTTGTCGCCCACGGCGACGGTCGGCGCGGCTCGGCTGGAGATTGCGGAAGGGGTGTTCGGTGTCGGGAGTGATCGAGATGTACGCCCGCACGGCCGCGCTGCGCTGACGCTCAGCGGCGCGGCGTGGACCGACGCCTCGGGGCAGCGCCTCGGGGTCGACCGCGCGGGCGTGGTCGTGGCGCTCGATGAGCAGGGCGACGGCTCGCTCGAGATCAGCGCGGCGCTGCAGCACGCGGATCGGCCGATGCTCGCGGCGGGGCGGATGACGCTGCCGGGGCTGCTCGACGAGTCGGCTGGCGTGCGGCCGTTCGAGGCATCGCCAGAGGGGCGGTTCGATCTGACGGGCGTGCCCGTGTCGCTCGCGGGGCTGCTCACGGATCTGACCGAGTCGGACCCGCGGCCGCTGGCGGAGGACCTGATCGGCGAGACGGTGGATGCGGCGCTGGTTGCGTCGGGTGGATCGGTGGATCTCACCCTGACCGGCTCGACGGGGACGCTCACCGGCGGGATCTCGGCGCTCGTCGGCGGCGGGTCGGTGCGGGTGGAGCGGGGCGAAGTCCGCGTGCGCGTGGATCCGGAAGTGTTGCGGCAGGCTCGGCTGCGCGACCTGCAGGCGGGCGACGCGGAGGGCCTGATGCTGGCCTCGCCGGCGGAGCTGGACCTGCGACTCGGCGCGTTCAGCTTGGTCACCGGGCACGCGTGGCGTCCCGCCGGCGATCCGGAGCTTCGGCTCACCGGGAGCGCGGTGGTCAGCGGGGTGCGCCGGGGAGATGACTCGGGATCGCTGGGCGTGGAGGGGCTGGTGCTGTCCGGCCGGGTGCCGATCGGTGCGCTGCTGGGTCCGGAGCGCTCGCCGTTGAGCGGGCGGCTGCAGGGCGGGCTCGTCGGCGCCGATGGTGCGCCGCTGGGGCGTCTGGAGGGCGAGCTGCACGCCGGGTTCGCCGGCGGCGTGCTGGACGGGGATATGGCGTTGTCGGTCGCGCTCGTCGGGGTGGACGCGGGTGTTCTGGACGAGACTTTCGGGATGGACAACGCGCTGGCGGGCGCACTCGGGGCGCGTGGCGATGCGCAGCTGGTGCTGGCGGGTGGCGTGGAGAGCGGGCGGCTGCGCGATGCACGGGCCGAGGCCTCGCTGCGCTCGCCTCGGCTGACGACCGAGGCACCGGTGCGCCTGGCGATCGCGCCTGATCGGATCGTCCTTGAAGAGCCCGCGACTCTCCGCTGGCAGATCGATCCGGCGTTCGGCACCAGACACCTGCTGGGGCAGGAGCCGGGACGGGAGGAGGCGCGGCTGGCCAAGGCGACGCGGGCGACGGTGGTGCTCGACCGGCTGGCGATCGGCCGGGGTGATCGGCCGATGCGGGCTGATGTGTTCGATCTCTCGGCGTCGTTCGAAGCGCCGGCGATCGTGTTCGAGCATCTCATCGACCCCGGGCCACAGGTCAACGGACCCCCGACGGACCCATCGGCGTGGACCATGACAAGCTTTGTGCCGGTGAATGGGTCGCTGCGCACGGAGCCCGGCGAGGGTCGGTCGTTGGAGGTGTCCATCGATGCGGTCGGCGCGGGCAACGAGCGCATCACGCTGGCCGGGAGGCTCCGCGCGTTCGCGGGGGAGGGCGGCGAGGAGCAGATCGACGAAACGGTGCTCGACGCCACGCTGGAGGCGCGGCAGACGCCGGCGGTGCTGGTGGACGCGGTCTTCGGGCTGCGTGGGTGGTTCGCGGAGACGATGGGCCCGCGGATCAACGCCCGCGCCGAAGCGCAGTCGCTCTCGCCGCGGTCGGGCAAGCTCAACAGCTCGCTGACGGGCGACCGGGCGTCGCTGCGCGTGATCGGCGAGGTGCGCGAGGGCGTGTTCACCACCACCGAGCCGATCGCGGGCGAGCTGAGCGTGATCCGGCCGGAGCTGGGCCGGCGCATCTCGGCGGTCGTGCCGGTGCTCGGCGAGGTGACCAAGACGGTGCAGGACGGGCCGGCGACGGTGACGATCGATCGCGTGGTGATGCCTCTGGAGGGCAACGGGCACCCGTTCGCCTCGCTGGACGCGGACTTCGTCGTGGATGTCGGGACGGCCCAGTTCAAGACCGGCGCGCTCTTCCAGAACCTGGTCAAGGCGGTCACCCTTCGAACCGAGGGCGAGGTCGGCCGGCGCATCGAACCGATGGTCGGCACGGTGCGGCACGGGCGGCTGGCCTACGAGCGGTTCAAGATCCCGCTGGGTGAGTTCACGCTGCTGAGCGAGGGATCGTACGACTTCGGCTCGCGTCGGCTGGGTGTGACGACCTACATCCCGCTCGGCGCGCTCACGGACCAGGCGATGGGCATCCTGAACACCGGGCTGGGCTCGCGCCTGTCCCGGCTGATCCCGGGGCTCGAGCGTCTGACGATGATCCCGTGGAAGGTCAGCGGCACGCCGGGCAACCTGACGGTGCAGCCCGACATCGACGCGCTGACTCGCGATCTGACGCGGCTGCTGAACCCCGTGAATGTGATCGACGGGGTGTTCAACGGCGTGCGCGAGGGGCTGGGGTTCTAGGCGTCAGCCCGGAGCATGTCCCGGCCGAGCACGCCGCGCCGGTCGTGCCACAGCTTGTCGATGCGGACGGCAACGCCCGAGGGGGGCGGGTCCGCGAGACGCTCGAAGCAGGCGGCGAGGAGATCGACCATGCCGGCGGCGTCGGCGGTGCTGATGAACTCGCGCGCGACAGCGGGCGGGTGCTCGTTGCTGCCGCGCTGGACGGCGTCGAGGTCCGCCATGTTGTGGTAGTTGCCGAGCGG
>JBQLZJ010000011.1:0-55325 GCA_052168215.1 Phycisphaerales bacterium | reverse complement strand
CTGAAGTCGCTGACGGACATGATCAAGGGCAAGCAGGGCCGGTTCCGCGAGAACCTGCTCGGCAAGCGCGTCGACTACTCTGCGCGGTCGGTGATCGTGGTCGGTCCCGAGCTGAAGCTGAACCAGTGCGGCCTGCCGAAAAAGATCGCGCTCGAACTCTACCAGCCCTTCATCATCCGCAAGCTCAAGGAGCACGGCCTCGCGGACACGATCAAGAGCGCCAAGCGCATGCTCGAGCGTCGCGACCCGGCGGTGTGGGATGTGCTCGAAGAGGTCATCTACCAGCACCCGGTGCTGCTCAACCGCGCGCCGACGCTGCACCGCATGGGCATCCAGGCCTTCGAGCCGGTGCTCGTCGAGGGCAACGCGATCCGGATCCACCCGCTGGTCTGCTCGGGCTTCAACGCGGACTTCGACGGCGACCAGATGGCCGTTCACCTGCCCCTGAGCGTCGAGGCGCAGGCCGAGGCGCACTGCCTGATGCTCTCCACGCACAACATCTTCTCGCCGGCGGACGGCTCGCCGATCATCTCGCCCTCGCAGGACATCGTGATGGGCGTGTACTTCATCACGCTCGAGGCGCGCGACGATGAGCGGCCGGAGACCGATCTCCCGCGGTTCAAGGACGCGACCGAGGCGCTGCTCGCGCTCGAGCAGGGCACGATCGATCTGCACGAGCGGATCGTCGTCCGGCTCGACGGGTTCGAGGAGGTCGTCAACGCCCAGAAGGAAGCGCCCGAGCCGATGCCGGCGAACCGCCGGGTGGTGACCACCGCCGGCCGGGTGCTCTTCGCGGACATCCTGTGCCCGGGCATGCCGTTCTACAACTGCACGCTGGGCAAGAAGGGCTGCGCCCGCGCGATCGACGATGCCTACCTCTACGCCGGCCGCGCCGAGACCATCGGCATGCTCGACCGGCTGAAGGAGATCGGGTTCAAGCAGTCCACGACCGCCGGGCTGAGCTTCGGCGTCACGGACCTGCGCATCCCCGAGGCGAAGCACGATCTGCTGTCGGCGGCGCAGAAGCAGGTCAACCGCGTCGAGCGGTCCTACGAAGACGGCATCATCACCGCACGCGAGCGGTACAACCAGCTCCTCGATATCTGGTCGCACTGCCGGGAGGAGGTCACCAAGACCCTGATCGACACGATCAAGATCGACCGCCGGTTTGAGGACGGCTCGTACGCCCCGGTCGAGAGCAAGGAGGGGCGGGCGTACCTGAACCCCGTGTACCTCATGATGGACTCGGGCGCTCGCGGCAATGTCAGCCAGATGCAGCAGCTCGCGGGCATGCGAGGCCTGATGGCGAAGCCCTCGGGCGAGATCATCGAGACACCCATCCGCGCGAATTTCCGCGAAGGCCTGAACATCCTCGAGTACTTCTCGTCAACGCACGGCGCGCGCAAGGGTCTGGCCGATACGGCGCTCAAGACCGCGGACTCCGGCTACCTGACCCGCAAGCTCTGCGATGTCGCCCAGTCGGTCATCATCAGTGAGCAGGACTGCGGCTCACGCCGGGGCATCGTCAAGCGAGCCATCTACAAGGGTGAGCAGGTCGATGTCACGCTCAGCGAGCAGATCATCGGCCGTGTGAGCGTCAGCGCGATCATCAACCCCGTCACCGACGAGGTCGTCATCGATCGCAACGAGATGTTCACGGCCGAATCGGCGGCGAAGATCGAGGAGCTCGGCATCGATTCCGTGGTCGTCCGCAGCCCGCTGACGACCGAGAGCCAGTTCGGGTGCTCCGCGTTCGACTACGGCATGGACATGTCCACGGGACGGCTCGTGGAGGAGGGCATGGCCGTCGGCATCATCGCCGCCCAGTCGATCGGCGAGCCGGGCACGCAGCTGACGATGCGGACCTTCCACACCGGCGGCATCGGCACGCGGACCATCGCCGAGAGCGAGTACCGCCCGTCCGCCGGAGGCACCGTGGAGCTGCGCGACTGCTCCGAGGTGCCGACCAAGGACCGCGACGGCAACGATGTGCTCGTCGTGCTCAAGCGCAACGGCGAGGTCGCCGTCCTCGATGACAAGGGACGCGAGCTTGAGAAGAGCAAGGTGCCGTACGGCTCGTACATCTGGGTCAAGCCCGGCGAGCAGGTCAAGCCCGGTCAGCAGCTCGTCACCTGGGACCCGCACCGTACGCCGATCCTCGCCGAGAAGAGCGGCACCGTGCAGTATGTCGACATCGAGATCGGCGAGACCGTCCGCGAGGAAGACGCCGGCCAGGGCCGCAAGGCGCTGCTGGTCATCGAGCACAAGGGCGACCTGCACCCGCAGATCAACATCGTCGATGGTGACGGCAACATCCTCGACTTCCACTACCTGCCCGCCAAGGCGCGCATCGAGGTGGCCGACGGGGATTCGATCCAGGCCGGCCAGCTGCTCGCGCTCCAGCCGCGACAGGCGCAGGGCTCGCAGGACATCGTCGGCGGCCTGCCCCGCGTGACGGAGATCTTCGAGGCCCGCAAGCCCAAGGACCCCGCTGTCATGGCGGAGATCTCGGGCCGCGTCGAGCTGCACAGCGACAAGCGCAAGGGCAAGATGACCATCCGCGTCGTTTCGGATTCCGGCATCGAGAAGGACCACCATGTCCCGAACGACAAGCCGCTGCTCGTGCACACCGGTGACTTCGTGACCGCGGGCGACCCGCTCACGGAGGGCCCGCTCGTGCCGCACGACATCCTGCGCATCAAGGGCGAGGAGTCCCTGTGGACCTACATGCTCGACGAGGTGCAGAATGTGTACCGCGCGCAGGGCGTGACCATCAACGACAAGCACATCGAGTTGATCCTGGCTCAGATGCTGCGCAAGGTGAAGGTCGAGAACCCGGGCGACACCACGCTGCTGCCGCAGGATGTGCTCGACAAGGTGACCTTCAAGCGTGAGAACGCCCGCGTGTCGAAGCTGCTGAAGATCGTCGAGGCCGGCGGGACGGACCTGCCGGTCGGCGCGCTCGTCGATCGGGACGAGGTCAAGGAGGCCAACGCCAAGGCGGAGGCCGACGGCAAGGACCCCGCCAAGACCCGCAAGGCTCGCCCCGCGTCCGGTCGGACGCTCCTGCTCGGCATCACCAAGGCCTCGCTCCAGAGCGACAGCTTCCTCTCGGGCGCCTCCTTCCAGGAGACCACGAAGGTCCTCACCGAGGCGTCGCTCAAGGGCGCGGTCGACACGCTTGTCGGTCTGAAGGAGAATGTGCTGCTGGGGCACCTGATCCCCGCCGGCACCGGCTTCGCGGCGCACCAGGCGATCCGCGTCAAGACCGTGGGCGAGCTGCCCGAGCTCGATGTGCCCGACGACGAGTCGATGCTCGCCGAAGCCGCCGAGGCGGCCGAGGCGTTGGGCGCCGGCCGGAGTGATCCGCTCGGTGTGCCGCAGGTCGAGGTCCGCGATGTCATCATCGGCGAGCCCGCCGACGCCAACCGCGACGCCTGATCAGCGAGCCTCATCCGGTCGATCGTGCGGGTCGGGCCCTGCGCCCGGCCCGTTTTGTTGCGCCGACTCCCTGCTGCGTTCCGCTTCGAGGATCGCCCGTTCGATGGCGGCCGGTGAGAGCGGCGGGAACGAGGTCCGCCCCGTCGCGATGACGAGCCGGACATACGGCTCGCACATCCCGCAGCCCGTGCAGCACGCCGTGCGCTCCGACAGCTCGTCGACGGTGCGCAGCCCTGCATCGATGAGCCGAGTCAGCTCGGTGAACGGAACAGCGTGGCAGACGCAGCGATCGACGGGCATGGTGCACTATTCGAGATCGAACAGGTCGTTGGAGTCGCGCCGCCCGAACCAGCCCAGGCCGAGCGGCTCGGGATTCACGCCGTACACCGTGCTCCGACGCGATTCTGTCCGGCGCTCGCCGGCGACATGCGTATCGGCCCACGCGACCAGCGCGTGATCGCCGTGTCGAAAGTGAACGCTCGGATCGGGCCTGGCGTGATC
Organism: Phycisphaerales bacterium; assembly: GCA_052168215.1. Taxonomy (GTDB): domain Bacteria; phylum Planctomycetota; class Phycisphaerae; order Phycisphaerales; family UBA1924; genus JANQQZ01. The sequence continues at coordinate 51,383 of JBQLZJ010000011.1, read as the reverse complement.
CGCCCGCGACGCGGCATCCGGCCTGAACCTCGGCTCCGCGAAGCTGTACTCGATGAGCCCGCCCGGCGCCCGCCGCGACACGAACGCCGAGTCGGCGAACGCGACGGTTCGGCTCGGCCGGCGCACCGCGTGGATCGGCGCCCCGACCCGGTCCGAGCGCAGCCTCCCATCTCGATCCCGGCTCTGGCCGAGGTACGCGTTGTTGTAGCCGTACCCACCCGCGGCGGCCTCGAAGGCGCCGATGTCCTCGGGACGCGTCTCGGCGATGAGCCGCGCTGTGCCCCGGAACGCCGGGCACGACCGGACGCCGCGAGAAGCCGAGTCGCCGGCGAGGTAGGGCGTCAGCGGGCCGCGCGCGGCGTCGAACGACTCGCTCGGCCTGTCACGCGCGCCGTGCCAGCGGTGCAGGTTCCCGAGAAAGTCGGCTGCGCCAGGCACGAACCGACCGCCGTGATCGTCCGCGTACACGGTGTTCGCCGTCTGCAACTGGCGCAGGTTCGAAGCGCACTCGGCGCCGGCCGCGGTCGATCGCGCCGAGCCCAACGCCGGCAGCAGCAGACCGATCAGCAGCGCGATGATGCCGATGGACAGCAGGAGTTCGATCAGTGTGAACGCTCGGCGATAGAACTTGTGCATCACGCGCACCCCGCGTTGTAGTTGGCGACCCAGGCCGTGAAGTCCGCAGGTGAGATCCGACCGTCGTCGTTCTGATCTGCGACCGCTTGGCCGAGGTTGTACGCCGCGACCCAGGCCGTGAAGTCCGCCGGCGAGACGACCCCGTCGAGGTTCGTGTCGGCCGGGCAAACGGGCCCGACATCGGCGACGGCGTCAATCTCGGTTGAGACCTCGCCGAACGGACCGTCGGCGATTTCCACGGCCGTCGTGATCCGGATGAAGTCGAACGCAGAGAGGCCCGCGCGCAGCCCGGTGACCGGGTCGACCGCCCACCGGATGTCGAACGCATCACCGCCGCCCGAGCCCGCGTCGATACCAACCGTCGTTGGATCATCGGGCACCGTGTAGAACGACGCCGGGTTCGTTACTGTCGGCAGCGGAAGCGTCGGCGAACAGTCGGCGTATCCCCAGACCACCTCGATCTCGGCGGCGACGCCGGCGTCGATGACCGGGCCGTTGGCGTCGGACCCCAGCGGCACGGTGAAGCCCTGCGGTCCCCGCACGGGGTAGAACGGATCATCCGCCAGCCCGTTGCCGTTGACATCCGCAGCAATCTCGATCAGCCCCGCCTCGGCGAAACGAAGCGTCGGATCCCCCGCAAGATAGAACGCGTTGCCGAAGACGATCGCGTCAAGACCCAAGGGGTTGCGCGGGTCGTCCAGGACGGGCTGCGCCATCGCCAGCGTGATCGACCCGCCCACACCGCCGAGCGTCACGACGGAGGTGTTGTCCGGCTGCGCCGTGCTCACGCCCTCCGGCGCACCGAGCGCCCGGCTCGGATCGTTGAACGCCGGTTCCCCGACAAACTGCCCCGATGCCGGCGCATACTCGATCACACGAACGGCGAAGGGCTGTGCAGCGCACGGCGCCGCGAGCAAACACAATGCAAGCCTTCTCATGCCCGTCTCCGACGCGCCGCAGCCAGGCCGAGCACGGTGAGCACCCCGAGCGTGCCGGGCACGGGGATGTTGTACACATACCCCACGCCGTTGGCCGTCACGACGAGCTGCTGCGTGGCCTCGTTGAAGTACCCGCCGTAGAACGCGTCGGGGCCTGCGGGCTGGAGCCGGACCGATGCACCGAAGGTCCGGTCGATCACCGTTGCAAACCCCTGCTCCCCGAACCGTTGACCAGCGATCAGGAGCAGCGGGCCGATGGTGTCGATGCTGCTCGCGCTCGTGCTCGAGCCGACGAGATCGCCGTCTGAGAACGCCAGCGGCAGCGGCGGAAAGGTCGCGGTGTCGAACGCGCGGACCTGTCCGCTCTGGCCGTCGCCCACCAGGAGCGTGTCGCCCTCGACCGCCACGCCGCCCGAGAAAACCCCCGCCGGCGCGATGACCGTCTCGCTCGTCCCGCTGGACACATCGAGCCGGTTCACGATCGGCGTGAAGGTCGCGCTATTGGCGCCGGTGACGAACAGCGTGCCGCTGTCCGCCCAATCCGCGTCGAAGTTCGGCGTCGTGATCGTCACCTCGGGCAGCACCGGGTTGCCCAGGCCCAGCCCGAGCGTGAACTCGGCGAAGTCGTACACCAACACGGCGTTCCCGGCGTTGAACTCGTTGTTCCCGATCGCCACGCGCGAGCCGTCCGGGCTCACCCGCAGGAACGACGCCCCGAACCCGCTGGCGTTCGGCGCGGCCAGCTCGTTCGTGGTGATGTAGCTCGAGCTGTTGACCGAGGACTGGATCAGCACCTCGCCCGCCGGCGAGATCGACAGCAGCCGACCGTCGGCGAGCACATCGAACGCGCCGCCCGGCAGCGCGAAGGTCGCCACCGGCTCGACGCTGCCCGGCAGCACCGGGTCGAACTGGGCCGAGGCTGTGGCGGTGGGGGAGGCCAGCGCGAGCACCGCGGCGGCACAGTGGAGACAGTATGGCGAGCGCATGGCTCACTCCTTGGTGTGCGTGCCGAGTCGCGCGGCACGGCTCCCGAGGCTCACGGTCCCCGATTCGGACAAGCCGGATCGGAGCGCGGCAGAGGGCCGCCGGCGTCACGCGCGGGTCCCGGCCGATCAAGGCCAGATGTCGGTGGAGACCGCACGCCGGGAGCGGGCGCACAGCGATTCCGCCGACGCCCGAGTCGCGCGGGCCGTCAAACGATGCAGCAGGCAGGTCTTCCGGCTCCGGGCGTCGTCTGGCGGCCTTCCCACCGGTCTGTCCCTGTCACGAGAACAGACCCGGCAGTGGCGCATGTGCCAGACGCTGGAATGCCCGTTACGGCGGCGCGTCCGCAGCGGCTTCTCACCGCTTTCCCTTTTCACCCCGAGGCCATCCACGGGGCACCTATTGCACCAAAAGCGTACTAAGCCCGAGCCCGAGTATCAACCGCGACGACGCCAGTCGCTCAGATGGCCCAAACCCCGTGCCACTGACCCTCTGGGTCAGTGGTTTGGATGCTCTTGATGGCAAACCACTGACCCAGAGGGTCAGTGGCACGCACGCCCCCGGTCGGCGGGCCGGGGAAACTCAGCAGATCCTCAGAGGCGGGAGCGTTGCCCGGTTCGCCGATCGTGACGAAATCGAAGCCTTAGTCGGGCGGGGGCTGTTGTGCCGCGAGCGGCGCAGCGCACGCGGTGGCGGCCAGGACAACCGATCTCCTTCGCCGAGCTCCGCCGGCGATCAGTGTGATGCCGACGAGCGACGCACTCGCCGGGCTGGGAACGGCTGATGCGATTCGGATTCCCTGCGGGCCACCAGGCAGACCAACAGTGTCCGAGCCAATTCGGTACACACGGTCTTGGTCGTTCGTCGCAGGCATACCCGCGGCAGATCCTCCCCAATCCCGCTTTGTCTGAAAGATGTCGGGCGTGTACGACTCCGTCCACTCCGCCGCCCCTCCCGAGACGTCGAGTAGCCCGTAGGGGCTCTCGACATCGGGATAGGCGCCGACGGGGATCGTCTCTTCGATGAATCCCGGGACATCGAGGCCATACGACGTCTGCGCGCCCGGCTCGCCGGGCAGGCCGGGTGTCAGCGGCTGGTCGGTGCCGTTGGGGTACTGCCACCAGCCGCCGTCGCCGGGGCCGTTCTTGTTCGGGTCGTAGTGCGCTGCTTTGAGCCACTCGTCGAGCGAGGGGATCCAGTATCGCGCGTCGGGGCTTCGCATCGCTTGGTCGGTGAGGTTGGGCGGGTTGTCGGGGTCGGTGCCAAAGGTGGAGGTGTCGTACGCGCCGAAGTTGAGGTCGTCGAGCGTCTGGCCCTTGTCGTTGTGCAGCCAGTTGCAGTAGACGGCGCTCAAACGCCAGCTGATGCCGATGACGGGCTGGTCGGCGGCGTTGGGGCTGTTCGCGAGCTCGAAGCGCACGGTGCCGTCGCCGTTCACGAAGCCGACGCCGCCCCAGCTCCCCGGCTCCTGGAAGATCGCGGTCTGGGGCGAGAGCTGCCCCAGCGTGTTCATGAACTCCATGAACTGCGAGGTGCGCGTCTCGAACCGCGCGATGCGGTAGGCGTAGCCGACCGAGCCGCGGCCAGTAATGCGCTGATTCGGATCAACGCCGCTGTACGCGTCGTTTCCCATGTCGCTGATGGTGATGAAGTCGAAGCCGTAATCTGGCGGCGGCTGCTGCGCGGCGGCGGGGAGGGCGAGTGCGGCGGCGGCGAGGGCCAGGACCGCCGATCTCCTACGCCGTCGAGCTCCGCCGGCGATCAGTGTGATGCCGACGAGCGACGAGCTCGTCGGGCTGGGAACGGCTGAAGCGATTCGGATTCCCTGCGGACCGCCGGGACTTCCCACGAGAGATTCGGAGCCCAAGTAAGCGATGGCATCAAGGTTGACGCCGAGGTCTGCAAACGGATTCGGGCCTGCAGATGAACCGCCGAAAATACGTGAAGTCTGGAAGATATCCGGCAGATAGGTCTCCGTCCACTCCGCTGCACTTCCCGACACATCAAGCAGGCCGTAAGGGCTCTGGACATCGGGGTAGGCGCCGACGGGGATGGTGCGTTCGTCGAACTGTGCTACGTCAAGCTGGTACGATGTCTGCGCACCGGGCTCTCCTGGGAGTCCCGGCGTGAGCGGCTGATCGCTGCCGTTGGGGTACTGCCACCAGCCACCGTCGCCGGGGCCGTTCTTGTCGGGGTCGTAGTGTGCCGCCTTGAGCCATTCGTCGAGCGAGGGGATCCAGTACCGAGCGCCCGGGTTGCGCGATGCCTGGTCGAGTAGATTGGGCGGGTTATCCGGATCGGTCATGAAGGTCGAGGTGTCGTACGCGCCGAAGTTGAGATCGTCGAGGGTCTGCCCCTTGTCGTTGTGGAGCCAGTTGCAGTAGATCGCGCTCAGACGCCAACTGATGCCGATGACGGGCTGGTCGGCGGCGGTCGGGCTGTTGGCGAGCTCGAAGCGGACCGAGCCGTCTGGCTCGACGAAGCCGACGCCACCCCAGCTCCCCGGCTCCTGGAAGATCGCGGTCTGGGGCGAGAGCTGTCCCAGCGTGTTCATGAACTCGATGAACTGCGAGGTGCGCGTCTCGAAGCGCGCGATGCGGTACTCGTAGTCGATCGAGCCGGGGTTCGTGATACGCCCACTGACATCGGTTCCCATCCACGGGTCGTTGCCCGGGTCGCCGATGGTGACGAAGTCGAAGCCATAGTCGGGCGGGGCCGGCTTGGCGTTGGCCGCGACGGCGCAGGATCCGACGGCGAGGCTCAAGATCACCCGATGCATACTCAGTCCTTCCCAGGTTCGGTCGTGTTCCCGATCTCGGGCTGTTGCGGCCGCTCGAACAGAAACGCGCTCTCGATGCGTCGCGGCCCCTGCTCGTCGTGCACGGCGAACGAGTAGCCGCTGTACAACGCCGCGGAGCCGAACGCGCCGTCGGCGCGCAGGGCGTAGATCGTGATGTTGAACCGCGGCGTGCCGGTGGAGCGCAGCAGGGCCGGGTTCCGCGTGCGGCGGACGATCCGGCGGAGCGTCGCGAGGCAGGCGTCGGTGGGGGACAGCCCGGCTTCGAGCTCGCGGACCGTGTCGTACGCCGCGCACGACTCCATGCCGGACTCGCCACGCCCCGTCGCGCCGGCCGAGCCGACACCGCGCTCGCAGTAGAGCCCGTGCCCGACGATCGGCGAGTCGCCCACGCGCCCGGCGAGCTTGTAGGACAGCCCGCTGGTCGTCGTCGCGCAGGCCATCGTGGTGTCGGGGGCGAGCGCACCGATGTGCATCGTGCCGTGGGTGTAGGGCAGGCCGGGACTGCGGGGGATGTCGCGTGCGACAGCGCCGTCGTCATTGAGATGCAGCCAGCGGTCCTCATCGGAATACAGCTCATCGACGGGGTCTGGCGGTGCGCTGCCCGCGTTTTTCCACTGCTCGTACGCGGCGGCCGCCTCTGGCGAGAGCAGGTCCTCCTCGGGAAAGCCATGCCTGAGCGCGAACCGCGTGGCCCCCTCGCCGACGAGCAGGTCGTGGTCGCAGCGGAGCAGGACCTCGCGTGCGACCGCCGCCGCGTGCCGGATGCCGCGCAACGCCGCGACCGCGCCGACCCGGTGCGTCTCGGCATCCATCACCGCCGCATCGAGCTCGACCACGCCTTCAGCGTTGGGCAGCCCGCCGTAGCCGACCGAGACATCGCGAGGGTCGTCCTCGGTGACCCTGCACCCCTCGACCACAGCGTCGAGCGGCGGCATTCCGCTCCGGATCAACTCCCACGCGCGCGTCGCCGCGGGCAGACCGTTGCCCGATGCGATGACGACCGGGCCGCGGTGTGCATGATGTACGGCGGGATCGGACGGCCTCGGTTGCACGAGCGTGACCTCCACGAGCCTAGCCGGGCTTGATCCACGCGGCCTTGATCGAGCAATTCTGTGTCGTCTCCCTCACGCGCCGCTTGTTGGGGGCGACACGGTTCCAATTCGCAAGCTGCTGATCGGAGTTCGTGGCAAAATCGCAGTGGAACCGGACCTCCTCGGGGATCCGCGGTGGCTCCAGCCACTGCAGGTTGGTGCCGGCCTTCTCCGCCGCGTGCCGGTACAGCTCCACACGCGGAATCGCGCGCGGATGCTCGGGGACATACAGGTCGATCGCGTGAAACATCCGCCCGCCCGGCTTGAGGATCCGCGCCATATCGCGGAAACAGTCGTAGTACCGATCATCCGGCACATGCTCGAGCACCGAGAGGCTGAAGACAACATCGAACGACTCCTCCTCGAGTCTCGGGTCAAAATCGCCAAGATACGCATCGACGAAGCGGATGTTCTCGAGTTCGGTGAGTTCCGTAGGCCCGTTGCCCACGCCTTCGAGCTTATCGATGTTCCAGCATTCGTTGTCGTCGCTGAGTCGTGGCAGAACGCGCGGGAGACCCCCTCCGACCTCGCAGATCCGCAGGCCATTTGAGCCGCGAAGCACGGAATACGCCCACGCATCCTGGATCCCCTTGAGATGCCACGCGGTCTTGTCGGCGAAGCCCTTGTCCCACCAGTCAAAGAGCTCGGGCTTGCGGATGAAGTCAAACACGCCGGTCCTTTCCCTCGGGACTTCGCTGTGCTACTGGAACAAGGGCACGCTCTGACGCACCTCGGCGACGCCTTCGTACGCCACGGCGAACGACCCGCCCGGCAGCATGCACGCCGAGCCGAACGCCCCGTCCTTCCGCAGAGCATACATCGTGACATTGAAGTTCGGTCGGCCGGCGTCGTCGAGCAGCCGCTTCTGGCGGGTGCGTCTCGCGATCGAACGCAGCACCTCGAGGCATGCCTCCGTCGGGGTCATGCCCCGGGCCATGTGGTCCACGGCCTGGTACGCGCCGCACGAGTGGATCACCGCCTCGCCGCGCCCCGTGGCGCCCGCCGCCCCGGCGTCGTTGTCGACGAACATCCCGGCGCCGATGATCGGTGAATCGCCCACGCGACCCGGGATCTTCCACGACAGCCCGCTCGTTGTGGTGCACGCCGAGGTGTTGCCCGTGGTCGTCGTCGCGGCGCAGTGGATCGTGCCGTAGGTGAAATCGATCGTTTCCCGGCTCGCGATCGGCGGGCGACCGGATTCGGCAGAAGCCGTGGTCCCGTGTCCCTGGTCGTTGAACCGCCAGTCCATCTCGTCGTCGCCCAGCCAGTCGTCCTGCTTCGTGCTGTTGGCCTTCCATCGGAGCCAGGCCTGCCTCGCGCGTTCGGTCAGCAGGTTCTCCTCCGTGAACCCCATGCGCAGCGCAAACCGCTTCGCGCCCTCTCCCACGATGATCGCGTGATCGGTGCGGCGCATCACCTCGAGCGCGACCGCGGCGGGGTTCCGGATGTTCTCGATGCACGCGACCGCGCCGGCCTTGTGCGTCGGCCCGTGCATCACCGAAGCATCCAGCTGCACCACGCCGTCCTCGTTCGGCAGCCCGCCCAGGCCCACGGTCATGTCGTTCGGATCGTCTTCGACGAGCCGCACGCCCTCAACCACGCACTCGACGGGATCGCGGTCCTGCTGCATCAGCTCCCAGGCCCTTCGCACCGCCGGCAGGCCGTTACCCGAGGCGATCACCGCCGGTCCGCGGTGCTCATCGCCGGGTTCCAGCCGCTGGCCACGGGGCAACGGCCCGGCTGAGGCCACGCGAGGAGCGCCGACGACAGCGGCGGCGGCGGCAGAAGCGGCGAGAAAGGCCCGACGATCGAAACGCGTGTGTGTGTGGTCATTCATGGTCGTATTGTGACGCAAGACGACCGGCCGTGCGCGCGAGCCAGGCGGACATATCGCATCAAGACGGGAGAACCCAGCCGTGCGAACCATCGAGTGTGCAGAGGCCTCACCCCCCGGCGGGCACTATTCGCAGGCCATCGTCCACAGCGGCATGGTCTACATCTCGGGCCAGCTCCCCATCTCGCCCACCGGCGAACGCGAGACGGGCGGCATCGAGGCCCAGACGAACCGTGTCATCGACAATCTCGAAGCCATCGCACGGGCGGCGGGCTCGTCCCTCGATCGGCTCATCAAGGTGACCGTCTATGTCTCGGACATCTCGCTCTGGGCGCGCGTCAACGCCGTCTATGCCGAGAGGTTCGGCGAAGCCCGCCCCGCCCGGGCCGTGGTTCCGACGCGGGAGCTCCACTACGGCTTCCTGATCGAGATGGATGCCATCGGGATCGTTGAACAAGACTGAGGGGACCGCTCAGTCACCGCGCTCCCGTCGGCCGCGTGACCGCTCAATCATCGCCGCGGCCGCCGATGCCCCGAGCAGCATGACCAGCGGCGACCATTGCATGTGGTACCGGTCCTGGATCACCGTCACCGCATGCACACACGCGAAGTAGCCCCACAGCACGAACGCCGGGTGTATCACCGCGCGCCACAGCCCATCCCCTCGGACCAGCATCACCCATCCCCCGAGGCCGAGCGCCAGCACGGCCCACCAGTACCCGGTCGCAACGAGCTTCAGCGGTTCGACGATCCAGCCGCCGTACCGTGCCTCCAGGGCCGGCCGGTTCCAAGCGACGCCGATCGTCTCGTAGGCATGCTGCTCGAAGAACTTGCGAGACGATCGCGTCAGGAATGCCACCGGCTCGGCACGGATGTACTCGAGCGCTTCCGCCTTGAGCCGGTCCGATCGCTCATGCTCGGTCGTCCCCGCGATCCAGTCCGGCAGCGGCATGTAGTGCCCGGTCGTGTCCGGGTTGTTGCCCATCCAGAAGTTCGTGCCGCCGTTGGTCGAGATGAGGATGAACTCCCCGAACGCCCGGTAGTTCCGGACCGTCCACGGCGCGATACAAGCAAGCATCACGGCAACACACGCTACCCCGCGCACGCCCACGCCGACCGTCCGTCGCGGCGCGAACGGCGGCGACGAGCGCGCCGCGTGAACACCCGCCGCAATCGGCGCCAGCAGCAGCCCCGTTGGGCGGATCAAAGCCGTCACCGCCAGCACCGGCCCGGCGAGCAGCCAGCCACGCCAGCTCGGCGTCCGACCACCTTCAGGAAAGAGCAACACCAGCGCGCCGAGCATCGACGCCCCGAACAGGATCTCGCTGTTGAGCACCGTTGTGAACATGATCGAGGTCGGCCAGCACGCGAACAGCAGCCCCGCGATCCACGCGACGCGCAACCCGAACCGATCGCCGAACCACCGATCCGCCAGCAGCACAGCGAACAGGGTCATCAGCGAGCTGGCGAGGAGGTTCACCAGCACAACCGCCACCGCGCCGGGGCCGAACACCAGGAACGCCGCCGCGTAGATCGCGCTCGGCCCGACAGCCCAGTACGCCGAGGGCCGGTCCGGCTCCCATCCGTACCCATCACCCGCCGCGATGCTCGACGCGAAGGTGAAGTACGCCCGGCTGTCCGACACCGGCTCGACCGGCACGGCCATCGCCCACGCCACGCGCAGCACCAGAGTCAAAGCGATGCAGACCAGCGCGCAGCGGACCACCCCGGCGCGACGATGACGCTCGCGGGACGCGGAATGCTCGGCCTTGGGCGGCATCGGCGACGGCTCCCTCGTGCTGGACCCGATGGTACACACCACCCGCCGAACGCGTACGCTGAACACACGACGACCGCCGCGAGGCGGCCGACTCGTCCGGAACGACCGTCACACCGAACCACGGGAGCAGCCCATGTCAGCGCATGTCTACAAGGTCATCGAGATCGTCGGCTCGAGCGAGAAGTCCAGCGACGACGCCATCCGCCGCGCCGTCGAGTTCGCCGCCGAGTCCGTCCGCGAGATGCGATGGGTCGAGGTCATCGAGACCCGCGCCCACATCGACCAGCAGAAGATCGCCCACTGGCAGGTCAAGGTCCGCATCGGATTCACCCTCGAAGGCAGCTGAGCACGCGGCCCAGACCGTCCGCAACATGCGGTGGGCCGTCGTCAAAGAGGTGCGGGCGCACATCGAGGACCAGAAGATCAAGCACTGGCAGGTGAAGCTGAAGATCGGGTTTACGCTGGATGGGAGTTGACACAGCTCCGTAGGGTGCCACGGCTTGACCCGAAGGGCAAGCCGTGCTGAACTCCACGAGTGCCCCAGCCGCGTAAACGCCTCGTCCGCCGCGAGTTGGCCAATCAGGCTCGATACCTGACCTTCTCGTGCCTCGATCGTGCTCTTTATCTAAGCGACCCGGCCCACCGCGACATGCTCGCCGACCAGTTGTTTACATCGCGGGGACACCTCGGCTTCAGACTCCATGCTTGGGTCATCATGCCGGAGCATGTGCACCTGCTGCTGACTCCACCGCTGCCGGATGTCGATGTGCCGAGGATTCTGTCCGCCATCAAGCGGCGCTCGGCCACGCGGATCCTCGCTGTCATGCGGCAACACGGCGATGCGCCGCCCCGGCTCTGGCAGCCCGGCGGGGGCTATGACCGGAACATCCTCGGCGGGAGCGAGTTCAACGAGAAGATCCGATACATCCACGAGAACCCGGTCCGGCGTGGGCTGGTGAGCCGCCCGGAAGACTGGGTATGGTCCTCGGCGAGGGCATGGTCAGGCTTCGATACGCCTTGGCCCGAGTTCGACCGGTCCCCGTAGCTGCAGACCTATTCGGGTGCCACGGCTTGATCGCGCAGCGACAAGCCGTGGGGTATGCAGTCGAAATACACGGCTTGCCCTTCGGGTCAAGCCGTGGCACCGGGCACTACTGAGCGACATGGATTACAGAGTCTTGAGCTTGCGTTCGCTCGGTTCCCGTTGATTGCACTACGCCAACAGCAGTTGGTGATGAATCGCAGTTTGTACATCCGTCGGACTGGTAGTTGACTTTGAACCGAGTGATCGCCTCAGACTTTCCGTCTGCTAGGACAATCTGGGGTCGTCGCCAGACAGCCTCGGTCGAGGGGGCATCGCAGTCGTCGAAGACCTCGGTCCATACGCAAACATCACCCAAGCGAGATGAACTGTCGCAATACAGATCGCGGATCGCGAGATCGTTGACGCTCGCTCTCCAAATCCCTTGGGCTGGGGACCAGACTCTTAGGCGGTACCACTCCGCACTCTGCCAAGCAAAGTCTCGCGTATTCGGATCATTTGGAGTCGAGGGCAACTCAGACTCAGATCCAGAAAGCTGAATGTTCCCGTGGCTATAGCCTCCCCAATTCACCGCAGAGCGTTGTGGGTAGGCTGGGTGGTGTTGAAGTCCGACATGCGCTCCACCCTTTGGTGTCATCCCAGAATCGTAGAACGTCGTCTGCAAGGCCCAAAAATGTAGGTGCTCGGATGCGGGGCGTCGGCGGACTTGTAATTCCACCGACGCTTCAACGACGCCGCGGGACCAATCAGTGTCGGTGAAATGAAGATGGAAGGCCCATTGGCTCACTTGGCATCCAACTCCTACAGATTCCCCCGCCGCTCCTGCTCGAGTTCGAGCGCCTCGAACAGCGCCTTGAAGTTGCCCTTGCCGAAGCTCTGGCTCCCTCGGCGGCAGATGATCTCGAAGAACAGCGTCGGCCGGTCCTGCAGGGGCTTGGTAAACAGCTGCAGCAGGTACCCCTCGTCGTCCGCGTCCACCAGGATGCCCAGGTCCTTGATCCGGTCGTGGTCTTCCTTGACGGCCTCGTGGCCGTTCTCGGTCAGCGTCTTGTTCACGCGGTCCCACACGAGCTGGTAGTAGGTGTCGGGCAGGCTCAGGAAGTCCACGCCCCGGCGGCGGAGCTCCGCGACCGAGTGCAGCTCATCGTCGGTCCGCAGGGCCAGGTGCTGCACGCCGGGCGTCATGTTGTGCCACTCGAGATACTCGAGGATCTGCGACTTCTTCTTGCCCTCGGCCGGCTCGTTGATGGGCATCTTGATCAGGTGGTTGCCGCTGGCCATGACCTTGGACATGAGCGCGGAGTACTCGGTCGAGATGTCGGCGTCGTCGAAGTGCTTGAACATCTTGAAGCCGAGCACATGCTCGTACCACTCGACCCAGTGGTTCATCTTGCCCTCTTCGACATTGCCGACGCAGTGGTCGACATACTTCAGGCCGCAGGGGTGCTTCTTGTTGTAGTCGTTGACGGGCGAGTCGATGTGCTTGAAGACGGGCATGAAGAGCCCGCCGTCTTTGAGCTTGGGCAGGGCGTAGTCGCCCTTTCGGCTGACGAAGGTGTGGATGGCCCGGCCGTAGGTCTTGATCGAGGCGACGGTGACGCTGCCGCGCTCGTCGGAGAGGGTGCGGGGCTCGCTGGCGGACTCGGCGCCGTTGGCGATGGCTGCCTCGTAGCTCTTGGTGGCGTCGAAGACGGTCAGGGCGATGTCCTTCACGCCGTCGCCGTAGAGCTTGATCTCCTCCGCCGCCGGGTGGTCCTTGGTCAGGGGCGTGGTCAGCAGCAGGCGGATGTTGCCCTGGGTGAGCAGGTAGTCGGCCTCATCGCGCGAGCCCGTGGTCAGGTCGGCGACCTGGCTGATGTTGAAGCCGAAGGTGTGGGCGTAGAAGTACGCGGCCTGCTTGGCGTTGCCCACATAGAAGCGGACATGGTCGACATCGATGAGCGCAAGGGGATCCGTCGCCAGCTGGGTGCTGGTGTCAGTCGCGGCGGTCGTCACGATTTCTCTCCAGTGCTTGGGCGGCGTGTCAGGGAGCCCAGGTCCCGACAGGATTGTATTCAGCGTGACGGCGGAGCCGTCGACCGCCCGAGCGAGCGTCAAACTGGGGGACAGCGCCCCCGATGTCGGGCAGCGCGTGGAGCCCTGCAGGGCCCCCGCGTCCGAGAGCCCAGAAAAGAAGGTGTATGTACGGTTTTAGGCTTGAGATGACAGGCCCAGAAATGTTCGCAGGACGCCGCGAGGGCGGACCGATGGATAGACTCGGGTCGCGTTGCATCTCTCTGCGTGGCCCGACAGGGTTGGAGCACAGCCGCGATTCCGCGGTCGTCGGGTCGGCGAGGATCCCGTTTCAGCGCAGGATGCTCTGGTCGGGAACGGAGTGCAGTTGATGACCGATGCGTTTGCTCGTGGTGGTGGGGCGGCCGATGGTGCGCTCAGTTTTGGTCCGTACGAACTGGTCCGCCAGCTCCGAGCCGGCCGGACCGCCGAGCGGTACCTGGCGCTCCATCCCGATCGGCTGACCCACCATGTGGCGTACCGGTTCGGGCTCGGCTCGGACCGGAGCGACCGCCGACGGTTCCTCGAGACGATCGAGCGCGTCGCGGCGGTCAACTCGTCGCACACGCTCCCCGTCGAGCAGTTCTCCCTCGCGTCGCCGACCGAGGCCTGGGTGATCAGCCCCTTCACGGGCGATCACGACGGGCTGCTGCTGCTGTCCGACCTGCTCGCCGACAAGGGCGGCATGCTCGAAGTGGGCGAGGCCACCCGAGCGATGCGGCAGCTCCTTGCCGCCAGCGACGCCGGCGCGGCCGTCGGCCTGGTCCACGGCCCGGTCTCGATGACCGAGGTGCTCGTCGACCGCCGGGGCTCCCTGCAGGTTGAGCTCTTCGGCGTGTCCGCCTCGCTGGAAGGGATCCGCTCCGAAGAGGAGCTGCGGCGCGAGGAAGTCCGATCGATCCTGGCGCTCGGGTACGAGCTGTTCACCGGCGTCTCGCCCGACAGCGTGGATCTGGACGCCAGCCGGCTGGCACCGGGCGTCTCCGAGGAGCTCGACGCGTTCTTCGCGACGGGGCTCGATCCGGTTGACGGCTTCGCCACCGCCGAGGAAGCCATCGAGGCGCTCCGCGCCGGAACGAAGCGTGTGCCGGAGGTCCGCGTGACCACCCCCGCCGTCCGCAAGGGGCTGGGTCTGACCCGGCGGCGATCGCGGACCTGATCAGCCGCCGGACGGGGGCGCCGGCACGGCGTCCGCCGGCGGCCCTTCAAGATCGGACTTGGCGACCGCCGCGGTAGCACGCAGGCGAGACCGCTCGGAATCGCTCAGGACCTCCGAGAACTGGTCGAGCGTGACACGAGCGACCTCGGCCGCGTGGGGCTCTTCGCCGATGCGCTCCAGAGCAGCCAGCCAGACATCCGCACCGGCACCCCGGTCGCGGGCTTCCTCGACACGGTTGAGCCACAACAGCGCCACGACCGTGAGCGCGTTGGCAGCCTCTGTCGCTTCGGTGTCGTCCGCGGCGGGCACCACCTGCGCGAGCGATGCCAGCGCTGCGTCCGGACGGGCCAGCTCGAGCTGCGTCTCAGCGAGCAGCAGCTTCGCCCGATTCAGCGCCGCTCGCTCAGCCGGAGTCGCTGCGGCGGTGCCCAGCGTGGAAAGCACCGCCACACGCATCTCCGGATCGGTCTCGCGGGTCCGGGCCACCTCGAGCACATCTTCCGGCGGCATGGATCGTGCCACCGCCAGCAGCCCCGCCCGCCGAGCATCGGGGCTGGGAGGCTCGATCGCCCGCAGCACCGCGTAGCCCGCCGGTGTCGGCCGGTGCGAGATGACCGCCGCGACGGCCGCGGCGTACAGCTCACGGTCACGCTCGGCCGCGGCGATCACGCGGTCGGCGAACTCCGGCCGCCGCGCCAGTTCCGACGCCGCCGCCGCACGGTTCGCCGCGTCCGGCGAGGTGATCATCGCCGCGATTGCCTCCCGATCATTCTCATCGCCGGTCCGAACCGCCAGCCGGATCCCGTCGGCCGTCAACCGCCTCGGGCCGGCCGCGCGCAACGCGTTGGCGACGCGGCGACGGTGCGACGGATCGGTCAGCAGCCCCTCGGAATCCAGCGCGAGCAGGAGTGAAGCCGCCTCGCTACGCGTGGACGCGCCGAAGTCCATCCACCGCAGCGCGGGCTCCACCGAAGCCACTCGTGGCCACCGGGTGCAGGCCGACAGCAGCGCCGCAGCTGCATCCGGCTCGGTCTCGATCTCCAAGGCCCGTGTCAGACGCGTCCCCGCCTGTTCGGGGGCGAGCGTGGCGACCAGACGGGCCGCCTCGGCTCGCGTCCGAGACGACGGGTGTCCCAGCATCTCCAGGGACGCGATCCCCACCTGCGCGTCCACAGGCCGGTTCTGTGCAAGCTCCCGGTAGACGAGCTCGACGCCGAGCGACCGCAGCGGATCATCGGCGCGGACCATCTCCGCCAGCAGCGGGCCGCGATCCTGGAGCGGGGCGATCAGAAAGAGCCGACGGAATGCGTCCGCCGTCGAGTCGTTGGCCCGGCCCAACTCCGCGGCGAGCCGCTCGCCCCGTGCGGTGAGCCCGCGCACCAGCTCGCGTCGCCAGTCCAGCGGATCGAGCCCCTCGTGCTCAGCCAGCCAGGCCCGCCAGTTCTCGTGGTCCTGTCCGAGGTCGGCACGCCCCGTCATGCGGATCAGGCCGTCGAACGCGGCCGCGGCGACCTCGGGGGGCATGAACGGAGTCGCGTGGTCCACGAGCACCCTCGCCGCCGACGGTGTGCCCAACGACGACAGGGCCAGCAGCGTCCGCGGGCGGTCTTCAACATCGCCCAGGGCCACCAGGCGAGTCAGCGGCTCCTCGTAGTCCTCGTGCACAAGAGCTGCACGCGCGAACGCCCCGAGCAGGGCATCCCGGATCTCTGGCTTCGTCCCGGTGGAGGTCAGCAGCCGGATGATCGCGTTCCGCTCCGGCCGGCTGATCTCGGTGCGGAGCAACAGGTCCGCCGCCGTCGCACGAGACTCATCGCTGACCCGGGAGGCTGTGAGCGTGACGATCGGATCCTCGTACGGCGTCTGATCGAGCTGGGCCCAGGCCGAGCTCGTGATGACCGC
Source organism: Phycisphaerales bacterium (assembly GCA_052168215.1). Taxonomy (GTDB): domain Bacteria; phylum Planctomycetota; class Phycisphaerae; order Phycisphaerales; family UBA1924; genus JANQQZ01. The sequence goes on along the minus strand of JBQLZJ010000011.1, from coordinate 35,165 downwards.
CAGCAGCACCACACCGGTCCAGGATCGGGCTCCGCAGGACGGGCGGGCTGCGCGGCTGACACCGGAGCGGAGCATGGGGCGGACCTCCGAGGGGGACGAACTTCACAGTCTCACGGGTCTCTTCGGGCAAACAGGCGTCCTGCGTCGATAGTATGAAGGCGAATCGGCGTGGGTTCGCCTCCCGGGGCGAGCGGACGCCGATGGGCCGGAGGCGCGGGAGCTGCGATGAACGAATGGCAGGAAGCCGAGCAGCATGTCGAGCGGGCCCACGAGCTGTACGAGGCGGGCCGGTGGGATGAGGCCGAGCGCGCCCTCCGTCAGGCGCTCGAGCTGAATCCGTACCAGGCCGACTGGCACCTGAACCTCGGGCTGACGCTGGCCGCCGCGGGCCGGGCGCGCGATGCCGTCGCCGCCTTCCGCGAGGCCCACGAGCTGAGCGACCCAACGGATACACAGCCCGCGCTGGAGCTGGGCGCTGCGCTGCTCGACCTCGACCGCCCGGCCGAGGCGAAGAAGTGGCTCGAGCTCGTCCTCGAGCGCGACTCCGCGAATGTCGATGCGCATGTGCAGCTCATCGACGCCTGCGCCATGATGAACGAGCACGAGGACGCCGAGACACACTTCTACATGGCGCTGCAGATCGACCCCGCGTCGGGCGCGGCATACTCGACCATGGCCGAGAGCCTCATGGACCGCCGCGCGTTCGATCGTGCGGCGTGGTGCCTGCGCGAAGCGGCCCGGCTCGATCCTTCGCTGCCCCGCGTCAACGCCCGGCTCGCGCGGACCTACGCCGAGACCGGCCGGCTCGAGCGCGCCCGCCAACTGTACATCCGCGAGCTGCGGTCGAACCCGGGCGATGTCGAGACGCTGATCGACCTCGGCCGCCTGCTCATGGACATGAACCGCGTGGCCGAGGCGGGCGAAAAATTCCGCCGGGCGCTCGAGCTCGAGCCGGACAACGCCGACGCACACACGGGCCTCGGCGAGTTGGCGGAGAACGCGGGCGATGCGGCGTCGGCCCGCCAGCACTACGCGATCGTGGTTCGGCTCGATCCGTCCTACCCCGGGGCGCGGCGTCGGCTCGCGGGTGTCCTGCTCGACGAGCGAGGGCGTGGCGACGCTGAACGGGCACGCGTGCTGCTCCGCGAGGACCTGAGCGAAACACGCCGGCGTGTCGGCGCGCCCGACCCGATGGATCTCGAAGAGCTCGCGGGCCTGCTGCTCGACGCGGCCCTCCCCGACGATGCCGCGGGGGTCGCCGGCATGCTCGTCAGGCTCCGGCCGGGCGATGCGCGAGCCCACCACCAGCTCAGCGTGGCCGAGTTCTCCCGGGGCCGCGTCGCCGCCGGCATCGAGGCGGCGCGCCGGTCGGTCCGGCTGCGATCCGATTTCGTCCCGCCGATGCACAACCTCGCCGTCGCGCACCTGCGACGCGGCGAGATCTCCCGCGCCAGGTACTGGGTCATGCGGGGTCTCGCTGTCGAGCCGGACGACCGAGGGCTGCGTCGGCTCCGAGCCTACCTGCGTGTGCAGGCCGTCCGCACCGGGCTCTCGATGCTCGCCATGCTCTTCCGCGGCTCCCGCCGGGCGTAGGAGCAGGTCCGGCCTTGTCAGCCGCCCACATCGAGCAGCCGGGCGGCCTCCTGCACATCCTTGTCGCCGCGTCCCGAGCAGTTCATGACGATGTGCTGATCGCAAGGCATGCTCGCCGCCCGGCACACCGTCTCCGCCACAGCGTGCGCCGTCTCTAGCGCGGGGATGATGCCCTCCGTTCGCGCCAGGAGCGTGAACGCCTCGAGCGCCGCCGCGTCGGAGACGGAGGTGTACGACGCGCGCCCGATGCTCATCCAGTACGCGTGCTCCGGACCGACGCCGGGATAGTCGAGCCCCGCCGAGCAGGAATGCACCGCCTCGGTCTGACCCTGGTCGGTCTGCATGACATAGGACAGCGAGCCGTGCAGGATGCCCGGCGAGCCGTGCGAGAGCGGAGCGGCGTGATCGCCCGGCTTGGCGGATCGTCCACCCGCCTCGACACCGATCAGTTCGACATCGGCATCCTCAACGAACGGGTAGAAGATACCCGCGGCGTTCGAGCCGCCACCGACGCACGCCACCACCGCGCTGGGCAGCGCGCCGAACGCGTCCAGGCACTGCTGCCGGGTCTCGCGGCCGATCACCGCCTGGAAATCGCGCACGATCATCGGGAACGGGTGCGGCCCAACCACGGACCCGATGATGTAGTGCGTGTGATCCACCGACCCCATCCAGTCGCGCATCGCCTCGTTGGTCGCGTCCTTGAGCGTCCGCGAGCCGGACTCGACGCTGGTCACGGTGGCGCCCAGCATCCGCATCCGGATGACATTGAGGTTCTGTCTTCGGACATCCTCCGCGCCCATATAGACATCGCAGCGCAGCCCGAGGTGCGCCGCCGCGGTCGCCGATGCCACGCCGTGCTGGCCCGCGCCCGTCTCGGCGATGATGCGCTGCTTGCCCATGCGCCGGGTGAGCAGGCCCTGGCCGAGCGTGTTGTTGATCTTGTGCGCACCCGTGTGGGCCAGATCCTCGCGCTTCAGCCAGATCGTGGCCCCGCCGCCGGTCGCCGAGATCGACCGGGCGTGCTCCGTCAGACGCTCGGCGCGGTACAGCGGCGTGGGTCGTCCCACGAAAGTGCGGTTGAGGTGGTCGAGCTCCTCCCAGAAGCCCGGGTCCGCCTTCGCCTCGGTATACGCCTGGGAGAACTCCGCCAGCGCGGCGACGAGCGTCTCGGGGACAAACACCCCGCCGAATGGCCCAAAATGGCCGCGGACATCGGGAACGGGAACCTGCTGCGCGTCGGTCATGGCCACCTCGTCTCGAACCGTAGGAGTCTTCGCGAGCCCGTCGCGACCGGGTTCAACGCAGCGCGGCCCGCTCCGCCCGTCGGGCCGCCCGCACCCCCGCCGATTCTCGGACGGTCAGCGTCACCGCGAACCCGACCGCGAAGAACCCCAGCAGCAGCGCCAGCGACGCCGGCATACCGATCCAGGCCTTCACCTGGCTGAAGCTCGCCACGCCAACCACGCCTGCCAGCTTGAAGACCATCCCCCAGAGCCCGAAGAACTCGGCCGTCTTGTGCGCAGGCGTGAACCGGCCGACCAGCGAACGGCTCGCCGTCCCGACCCCGCCGATCCCGAAACCGATCCCGTTGCCCACGACCCAGAACGCCCACTCGGGCTTCGCCGGCAGCAGACTGATCCCCAGCAGCGCCGCGGCGCTGACCATCCAGACCACGAGGTAGATCAGCACCGTGATCCGCGCCCCGATCCGGTCCTGAAAGAACGCCGTGATGATCGCCGCGGCGCCGGCCGTCAGCGTGATCTGCAGCACGAACAGCACGAGCTTCGTTCCGTCGATCCCGAAGTCCTTCGCCAGGATGGCGGCGAACGCCACGATCACCTGCACGCCCATCCCGTACACGAAGAATCCGATGAAGAACCGCACGAGTTGCCTGAACCGGCCGGCGGAACGCAGCGTGTCCCGCAGCCGGGCCACCGCCTCGCCCACCAGCGTGCCCGTCTCGTGCGTCGCGCTGTCCACCGGCGGTTCACGCAGGATCACCAACGACGGCGTCATGTTCAGCAGAAACCACACGCCCGCCATCACGAAGAACGGTGTCCACGAGGCCGGGTCCTGCCACCCGAACGCCAGCATCCCACCGACGACCAGCACCAGCAGCATCAACGCGCCAACATACCCCATCGCCCAACCGGTCGCGCTCACGCGGCCCATGGTGCGCGGCGTCGAGACGCTCGGCAGGAAGCTCGCCAGGAAGTTCTCGCCGATCTGATAGCAATAGTTCGCCGGGACATACAGCAGCACCGCCAGCCAGATCAGCCCCGGCCCGGTCTGTGAGAGCGCCATCGTCAGCACCGCGCACCCGAAGCCGGTGGCCATCAGGATGCGCTTGCGCGCGCCGCGAGCATCGCCGATCGCGCCGAGCACCGGCGACGACACCACGACCAGCAGCATGCTGACCGCGAAGACGATGCCCCACAGCGCATCGCCACGCTGCTCGTCACCGACGACCACAAGCTTGAAATACACCGCGAAGAGCAGCGTGTTGACCAGCAGCGTAAACGACTGGTTCGCCAGATCGAACATGCCCCACGCCCAGACGGTGCGGGGATCCCGAAGGCCGTGGAACGGATTGAGCTTCACCGGTGCGCTCGCTCAGCCACCGGCCGCCCGCCCGAGCAGGTGGCGCGCCAGGAACTCGGTCTGGATGTTCTTCGCCTCAGCTGCGACCCGGCCGAACCCCGCGTGCTCGCTGGGCGCTCCCGTCTCGGGCCAGGTGCGCAGCTCGATCAGGCCCGGATCGCTGCCGGCCGCCGCGTAGATGCCGCGAAGCTCGTCGAGGAACGCACGCATCCCCGCGATCGGCACGGTCCGGTCCGCTTCCGTGTGCAGCGCCAGCAGCGGCACCGGCCGCCACGCCGACAGATGCGCCATCGGGTCGATCCGCGCGATCCGCTGCGGGTCGTGGTCGACGGGCCACGGTCGGCCATCGGTGAGCGTCGGTTCGTACAGCTCCGCCAGCCACCCTGTCGTGGACTCGACCGCGGCGCACCGGAACGGGTGCTCGTCGCACAGCCGACGCAGCGCCACCATGCCGCCCGCGGACATCCCACCGATGCCCATCCGATCGAACCGCAGGCGGTCCGCGAACGGCGCGGATCGTGCCGCATCGAGCACCGTGTCCAGCTCGTCCTGCATCTGCTCCAGGATCTCCGGCGTGCAGTCCGGGTCGTGCAGCCGGGGGCCCGGGCGTTCGCCGTGCCCCGGCAGGTCGAGGCTGATCGCCGCGATCCCCGCCCGCACCCAACGCAGGTACCGCCCGGGGTCGAGCTCCTTGTCCACGGTTCGACCGTGCATCCAGACCATCACAGGCGCGGGCGTCTCATCCGGGATCGCGACCAGCGCGGGCACGCCGGCCAGCTCGACACGGTGCGTCCGCTCGCGCAGGGCGCTCGGGAGCTGCGTGAATCGGTCCTCCATCGTCGACATGCCCTCCGGCCTCGGATCAGTTGGCCACGATGTTCACCAGTCGGCCCGGCACCGCGACGACCTTGCGCACCGTCTTGCCCGCGACCGCCTCCTGGATCTCCGGCGACGCCATCGCCAGCAGCTCGAGCTGCCGCGCATCCGCGTCCGCCGGCACCAGGATCCGGGCCCGGATCTTGCCGCCGACCTGCACCGGGATCTCCACCTCGTCGTCGCGGAGCATCGCCGGGTCCGTCGCGGGCCACTCGGCCGTCGCCACCGGCGCCTCGATGCCCAGCCGATGCCGCAGCTCCTCGCCGATATGCGGCGCGAACGGCGCCAGGATCCGAACGAAGCGGTCCGCCTGATCGCGCGACAGCCCCGTCTTCGCCGCCGAGTTGGTGAACTCGATCATCGCGGCGATCGCGGTGTTGAACGAGAGCCGCTCGATGTCGTGCTCCACCTTGGCGATCGTCCGGTGCAGCAGCCGCTCGGTGCCGGCGTCGGCGGGCTGATCGACGCGAGGACGACCCGTCTGCTCGTCGATCACCAGCCGCCACACGCGCTGCAGGAAGCGGAACAGCCCGATCGTGTCGTCCGTGTTCCAGGGCTTGCTCGCCTCCAGCGGGCCCATGTACATCTCGTACAGCCGGAAGGTGTCCGCCCCGAACTGCTCGATGATCTCGTCGGGGTTGACGACATTCTTCAGGCTCTTGGACATCTTGGCGACGGTGCGCGTTACACGGTCGCCGGTCGGCGTGTGCACCAACGAGCCGTCCGCTTGCTCCGCGACCTCGTCGATTGCCACCAGGCTCTTGTCCTTGCGCTGGAACGCATGGCTGGTGATCAGTCCCTGGTGGAAGAGTTTTCGATACGGCTCCGGGCTGCGCAGGTGCCCCAGGTCGTGCAGGATCATGTGCCAGAACCGCGCGTAGAGCAGGTGAAGCACCGCGTGCTCGGCGCCGCCGATGTACAGGTCCACGCCGTTCTCGCCGAGCCAGTACGCGTCCGCGTCGTCCCCGATGAACCGGTCCGGGTTCTTCGGGTCGCAGTAGCGGATGTGGTACCAGCACGAGCCCGCCCAGCCGGGCATGGTGTTGGTCTCGCGCAGCATCGGTGTGTCGGGGTCGAGCCCGGTGACGCCCGCCTCGCCCGCGGTCGTGCGCACCCAGTCCGCCGCCTTGCCCAGCAGCGGCTGCGGGTCCTCGCTCTCGACCGGCTGATAGTCGTCCAGCGAGGGCAGCGTCACGGGCAGCGCCGACTCAGCCACGGGGTGGTGCAAGCCGTCCTCGTCGAAGACGATCGGGAACGGCTCGCCCCAGTACCGCTGTCGGCTGAAGAGCCAGTCGCGCAGCTTGTAGTTCACCCGCGCCCGACCCGCGCCGGTCGTTTCAAGCCACCGGATGATCCGCCGGATCGCCGCCTCCTTGCCGAGCCCGTCCAACGCCACCTCGGCGTTGCTCGAGTGCACCGACTCGCCCGAGCCCGGGAACGCCGCCCCCGTGTGCGCGAAGTAGCGGCGCTCGGCGAAGATCGATCGCAGCTCGGCGAAGTCCCGCACACCAAGGTCGTCGATCGATGACTCGTACTCCGCCCGGATCGACCCCCGCGCCCCGGCGTACCCCATCGCCGCGAGCTGCGCCGGCTCCGGGCCCTCCGTCGTCGGGTCCTGCCGACGCACCCGCACCGCGCGGAGCGCATCCGGGAAGTGCTCGCTCGTCATCCCCGTTGTCGTCACCAACCCCAGCAGATCCGCAAGGATCCGCTTCCATCGGCCCGATTCGATCTCCTCGTCCGTCGCCCCACGCACGAAGTACGCCATCGCGGCGATCGTCCGCGGGTAGACGACATCCCGGATCGGCAGCGAGAACGCCTTCGCGAACTCGTAGTCGCGCTCGTCGTGCGCCGGGACCGCCATCACCGCGCCGAACCCGTACCCAGCCAGCACATAGTCCGCGGTCCACACCGGGATACGATCGCCCGTCGCCGGGTTGATCGCGTACAGCCCCGTGAAGCAGCCCGTCTTGTCCTTCGACTCCTGCCGCTCCACATCGGACCGGTTCACCGCCCACGCGACATACCGCCTGAGCTCCTCCGCGGGCGTCCGCGGCCGGGGCGTGTCGACCACCGCCCGCACGATCGCGTGCTCAGGCGCCAGCACCATGTAAGTCGCACCGAAGATGGTATCGGGACGCGTCGTGAACACCCGGATCGTCGGCGGCAGGTCCGCGTCCGTCTCCGGGTCGTCCAGGTCCGCCACCACCTCGAAGTCGATCTCCGCGCCCTCGCTCCGGCCGATCCACTCGCGCTGCTGCGTCTTCGTCGACTCGGGCCACTCCAGGTCGTTCAGCCCCACCAGCAGGCGCTCGGCGTACTCCGTGATCCGGAACAGCCACTGCTTCAGCGGCTTGCGGAGCACGGGGTGCCCGCCGCGCTCGCTCCGTCCGTCGATCACTTCCTCGTTCGCCAGCACCGTGCCGAGCTTCGGGCACCAGTTCACCACCTGCTCGCCCACATACGCCAGCCGCTGGCGGTCGATGAACGCCCGTCGCTGATCGGCGTCGAGCTCGTGCCACTGCCGCGCCAGGTTCGGCTCCCCGCCGAGCGACTCTGTCGCGCGCTGGTTCGGCCCGATGCGGATCAGCTCACCGTCCGGCCCGACGCGTCCGCCCCCGGACTCGAGCAGCCGGATCAGCTCGCTTATCGGCCGGGCCCGCTGGCTTTCCCGGTCGAACCAGCTGTTGTAGATCTGCAGGAAGATCCACTGCGTCCAGCGGTAGTAGTCCTCGTCGATCGTCGCGAACTCGCGCGACCAGTCGTAGCTGAACCCGAACCGCTGCAGCTGCCTGCGGAAAGTATCGATCGTCTTGCGCGTAAACGACGCCGGGTGCTCGCCCGTGTTGATCGCGTGCTGCTCCGCCGGCAGGCCGAACGCGTCGAACCCCATCGGGTGCAGCACCTGATACCCACGCATCCGCTTGTACCGGCTGACGATGTCTGTCGCCGTGTACCCCTCGGGGTGGCCCACATGCAGCCCGCTGCCGCTGGGGTACGGGAACATGTCGAGCGCGTAGTACTTGGGCCTGTTTGGATCGAAACCGGCCTCGCCCGGGTTCGGCACGCGGTAGTCGCCCCGCTCCGCCCAGACCGCCTGCCATCGCGGCTCGATCTCGTTGGCCAGCTCAGCGGTGTACCGGTGGTCGGGGGAGTCGGTCATGGCATCGCAGTGTAGTGCCATGAGCGCCGCAGATAGTCACCGCGGAACCGCTCGGGATATCTCACGCCCACAGCAGGGCAGACAGATAGAGCCCGTACCCCGCCAGCAACGCAGCACCGGCCCACCGCCCGATCGGTCGGACACGAGCCAGCAGCAGCGTGAGGGCCACCGAAGCGCCCAGCATCACCGGCGCATCCACCGCGAGCACGCTCGTGCCCAGTGTCTGCGGCTCCACCAGCGCCGAGACCCCCAGGATGCCGAACACATTGAACACATTCGACCCGAGGATGTTGCCCACCGCGATCTCGGGACGCTTCCGGTACGCCGCGACCACCGAGGTCGCCAGCTCCGGCATCGAGGTCCCAGCCGCGACAATCGTCAGCCCGATCACCCGCTCGGAGATGCCCAGCCCCCGGCCGATGGTCGCCGCCGAATCCACGAACAGCACCGAGCCGAGGACCAGCAGACCAAGGCCCAGCACCACCCAGCCCGCGTTGGGCAGGACGGCCGGCCGAGCGTGCGTCTCCTGCGGCGTCACCTGTTGGGCCAGATCCGCCGCCACCAGCGCCCGCGAGACCCGGAGCATGTGCGCCAGGTACACCCCCAGCAGCACCACCAGCACCGCGCCGAACACCGGCCCGATCACGCCGCCGGTCAGCAGCACCGCGAACGGCGTGAGCCCCGCCAGCACCATCCATCGCGATTCCAGCCGCACACGCGTCCACGCGATCGAGATCGGCGCCAGCAACGCCGCTGCGCCGATGATGATCAGGATATTGAAGATGTTCGAGCCGATGACATTGCCGACCGCGATGTCGTTCAGCCCCTTGACCGACGCAGAGACCGAAGCCGCCAGCTCCGGGCTCGAGGTCCCGGCCCCGACGATCGTCAGCCCGACGAACAGCTCCGAGAAGCCCAGCCGCAGCGCAAGCCGGGAGGCCCCGCGTACCAGCAGCTCCGCACCCAGCGTGACGACGCCCAGGCCGACCACGAGAAGAAGCATGTCCACGAGGGACTCCGGCCCGGCAGCGTGCGCCGGTCAGGAAGGCTATGTCAGGATCACAGCGACAGCGATGCCCCCCGTTCGATCTTCTTCGGCAGATCTGCGTGCCGAAGATCCCCCGGCTCCAGCGCCGTCAGCGGGCTGATCTCCAGCACGCAGTCCGGCGTGCCGTCGGGCTTCTTCGGCACCGCGACGCCCGCGGCCTCCAGCCAGTTCGCGGCCCGTTGCGTCTGCAGCTCGGCGCTCGACTGCGGGCTGTCGATGCCCTCGGCGTTCTTGATCGGCGCGAACTCCTCGACCCGGCTGGTCTCCAGGATGATCGACTTCGCCGCCATCGGCAGCGCATCGAAGACGAACCGCTCGAGTTTCACGCCGTTCGGGCTCGTCGGCTCGACGCGCTTGCCCGTCGCCGGGTCGACGAACGGGACTTTCTTCTCGGCGCGGTGGTAGGGCAGGTCGAAGTCCCGATCCGTCGTGACCTTCTGCACGAACGGCACGCCGAAGGCGTGGATCGCCGGGCTGCCGGCGAGGAAGCGCAGCCGACCGTCCGGCAGGGTTTCCTTCTGGAGTGCCATGGGCATGTCGGAGTACTCGATGACGCAGACGCGTCCGCCGCTGCGCGCGAACAGGCCGAGTTTTTCCTCGGCGTAGGCCTTGGGCAGCATCTTGCTCGACATCTCGCCCGACGAGTCCGGCGCGGCGGCGTGCAGGCCCAGGAAGAGCGGGTCGGCGACCTTCACATTGGTGTTGTCGACCTGGAAGTAGCTGATGTGCTCGATGCCGCGCTCGGTCATGTCGCCGAGCGCTCCCGAGGCGTGCAGCGCCGTGAGCGACCCGCCGTGGCCGTCGGGGTTGGTCGCGATCTCGCCCTTGCTCGCGAGCAGGATCTTGGCGGTTTGCATGTCGAAGCTGGGCATCGTGCCCTGCGGGAAGAAGGAGACATCCGCGGGATCGAGGCCGAAGAAGCCGTGCTCTTCGAAGAACGCGACGGTGGCCTCGTGGTTGAGCGGGCTGGTCATGATGTACCACGGCACGGCCGCGCCGTACTTCCTCTGCGTTGCGAGCACACCCTCGGCGAAGATCTGGAACAGCGGCTTCTTGGTCACGGCGCCGGCGGGGTAGCAGCCCTTGGGCCCGTCGTAGCCGAGGCGGGACCCCTGTCCGCCGGCGACGGTGAAGCAGGCGATTTTGCCATCGCTCAGCAGCGCCTCACCGGTGGCTCGGTACGCGTCCGCGTCGTACGCCCGGATCGGGCTCGAGGGGTCGGCGGGGTAGTAGGGCGCCGGCTCGATATCCTTCGGCAGCGAGAATTCGGGCGTGCCCGCGACATACTCGCGGACCAGGTCCGGCAGCCGATCAAAGTCGATCGCCCGGATCTGCTCGACCAGGGCCTGTCGCGCCTCGGCCGACAAGTCATCGGCGAAGGCGAGCAGGTGAGCCTGGCCGTGGGCGTCGAGCATCTCGCGCAGCTCGTCCATCGAGGGCATGTCGGGTCTCCCTGGCAAGTCATCGGGTTCGGTTCGGCGTGAAGTGGGGGATCCTACGAGCCACGCCGGGCGATCGGACCCACTAGAGTCCGAAATGAGCGCATCGAACGGGTCCACCGGGCGGGATGTGCTGCGGCAAGGGCCCGCAGGCCGGGCGCTCGCTGCACCGTCGATCCTCGCGGCGGACTTCTCCCGGCTCGCCGACGAGTGCGCCGCCGCGCTCGACGCCGGCGCCGACCTGCTGCATGTGGATGTGATGGACGGGCACTTCGTCCCGAATCTCACCATGGGCCCGGCTGTGTGCGGCAGCCTGCGTCGGGCCCTCCCGGGGGCGTGCCTGGATGTCCATCTGATGATCACGGACCCCGCGAGCTTCATCGACCCCTTCGCGGACGCCGGCGCCGATCACATCACCTTCCACGCCGAGGTCGTGGATGAGGCCGCCGCGCGTCAGCTCGCGGCGAGGGTTCGCGGGCTCGGCTGCACGGTGGGGCTGGCGATCAACCCCGAGACGGCCGTGGAGCCCATCCTCGGGTGGCTCGATGCGTTTGACATGCTGCTGGTGATGAGCGTGCACCCCGGTTTCGGCGGACAGGCGTTCATCGAGCGGACACTCGCCAAGACGAGCACGGCCGCGGCTGTCGGCGGGTCATGCTGGATCGAGATGGACGGCGGGATCGGGCCCGCCAACGCGCACGCGGTGCGCGAGGCGGGGTGCGATGTGCTCGTTGCCGGGTCGGCGGTCTTTGGCAAGCCCAGGGCCACCTGGCCGGCGCTGCTCGATTCGATCGCCGGAGCGGCAGGAAGATAGGATTTTGATAGGATCAGTTTTCGGGCGTGCGAGCGTCGCATTCGCCGTTGCTAGACTTGCTGCCTGCCCGGGGGCGGAGGCCCATCCGGGGTGCGTGTGAAGGAAGAGGGCCCCCGAGCCGAGGAGTTCGGTCGAGGGGCCGAGTGCCATGCCGAAGCGGACACACTTCAACATCGTGCTGATCCGATCCGGGTTGAGCGACTGGGACCTCTGCGGTCGGCTTGTCGGGCAGGCTGATCTGCCCCTTGGGGAGGCCGGTCTCGCGGGCGTGGCATCGGCCTCCGTCGCGCTGGACGGCGCGAATCTGAGCGTGATCATGCACGGGCCGGACCAGTGCTCGATCGGGACGGCCGAGGCCTACTCCCGCGTGACCGGTGCGAAGCTGCGGGAGGTGGACGACCTCGCGGATGTCGATCTCGGGCTCTGGGAGGGCATGCTGCGGTCCGACCTGGAGGAGAAGTTCCCCAAGGCCTTCCGCCGGTGGGAGGACGAGCCGAGCGAGGTGATGGTGCCTGAAGGGGAGCCGATCGCCGAGGCGCAGCACCGCCTGGTGGCGGCGATGGGCCGTTCGCTCGAGAAGCTGCGCAGCCCGGATCCTGGTGTCGGGATCGTGCTTCGACCGATGGCCTATGGATTGGTTCGTTGCTGGCTCTCGGGTGTACCGATCTCGCAGCTCTGGTCAATGGCTGACGCCCCGAGCTACGAGTGGCACGAGCTCTCCCGGGACCGCCTGCGCGGCGCCCGCGAGGGCGTCGGCACGGGCGGGTGATCGGCAGACGGATGGTGCCGGCCGGGAACGCGGGGACGCGGCCCGGCGCGGGGGGTGATGCATGACGCAAACCGCAACGAAGGGATGGGCCGCGATGACGCAGCCCGCACGCAAGTCGGTCATCCCGGAGGGGCTCTGGCTCCGATGCCCGGGCTGCGGCGGGATGATCTACCGCAAGCAGATGGAAGCCAACCTGTCCGTCTGCCCCGAGTGCGACCACCACTTCCGCATCGGTGCGCTCACGCGCGTTGAACAGCTGATCGACCCCGGCACCTTCGAGCGGCTGCACGCCAATCTCTCCTCGTCCGACCCGCTGAAGTTCGAGGATCTCAAGTCCTACCGCGACAGGCTGCTCGCCGAGCAGATCAAGACGGGACAAGCCGACGCCGTCGTCGCCGGCGTGGGCTTCGTCCGCGGCCGACAGATCGCGCTCGCCTGCCTCGACCTGACTTTCATGATGGGCTCGATGGGCTCGGTCGTCGGCGAGGTCCTGACCCGGACCATCGAGACAGCGACCGAGCGGAACCTCCCGCTGGTCATCGTCAGCTGCTCCGGCGGCGCGCGCATGCAGGAGTCCGGGCTGTCGCTCATGCAGATGGCCAAGACCAGCGCCGCGCTCGCACGCTTTGATGACGCCGGCGGTGTCTTCATCAGCGTGCTGACGGATCCGACCACCGGCGGCGTGACGGCGAGCTTCGCGATGCTCGGCGATGTGATCCTTGCCGAGCCCAAGGCCCTGATCGGCTTCGCGGGGCCGCGCGTCATCCAGCAGACCATCCGCCAGGAGCTCCCCCCGGGCTTCCAGCGTTCGGAGTTCCTGCGCGAGTGCGGCATGGTCGATCGGGTCGTGCACCGCGCCGAGCTCCGCACCGAGCTGGCCCGCCTGGTCGACTTTGCCGGCCGGTGAGCGCGGTGCGCGAGACCGCTCCGCAGCGCGGTGTGGGCTTTCGCTGGGGTCTGGCCGCCGGACTGATCTACGCGGCGCTATCGCTGCTGGCCTTGCCCTGGGCGTTCTCAGGGTCGGCGGGCGGACCGGCGCCGTCGGCGCTGTTCTGGCCCGCCGCGTTCCTGGCCCCGGCCGCCGTGGCCTGGGCCGGTTGGGTGACGAACCGTCGATGGCGATGCGCGGCCGGCGTGGGGCTCGGCTCGCTTCCGCTCTGGATCGCGCACCACTGGTGGGTCTCGGATGTCTCCTTCGCCGGCGTCTTCCCGCTGATCGGCTACCTCGCGGCCTGGCCCGCGCTGTTCGTGCTTGTGGTGTCGATGGCACGCCGTTCGGCCCCGGTGCTCGGGCCCGCGTGCATCGTGCCCACGGTCTGGGTCGGGCTGGAGTTTCTGCGCGGTGAACTGATCCTCGGCGGCTACGCGTGGTTCCTCGCCGGTCACCCCCTGATCGAGTTCCTCCCGCTGGCCCGTGCGTCCGCCGCGGGGGGCGTCTACCTCGTGTCGTGGCTGGTCGTCGCGCCGGCGGGCATCGCGTTGGCGGCGCGGTACGGCTCGCGAGCAGGACGCCGGTGCGCTTGGGCTGTCTCGGCGATCGTCCTCGCCGCCGTAGGGTCGGGGCTTGTCGTCGTACCGGGCGGAGGATCGGGCCGCACGATCGTGGTCGGGTTGGTGCAGACCGATGTCCCCCAGAACAACAAGCTGATGCCGACACCCGAGCAGGTGACGGCTGATTTTGTGGACCTGCTCCGCCTCACTCGGCAGGCCAAGGAGTCCGGCGCGGAGCTGATCGTGCTCCCGGAGACCGTCTTCCCGGGGCTGGCCCTCGACGCCCAGGGCGCACAGACCGCAAGCAGGGCGATCGGCCCCGATGTCAACGGCTTCCGGGATGCCCTGCTGGAGACCCAGCGAGACCTCGGCCGGGCGATGCTCGTCGGCGCCATCACGCGGGACGGGCTGGCGATCGAGGAGACCGAACAAGGCGCCCGGTTGACACAGAGCGCCGTGCACAACAGCGCGTACCTCGTCTGGCGCGGCGAGGTGCTGCCCGAGCGGTACGACAAGCTTCGTCCGACCCCCTTCGGCGAGACGCTGCCGTGGGTCCACGGCGTGTCGTGGCTGCGGGAGTTCATCCTCCGGGTCGGGCTTGGCGCGAGCGGCATGGACTTCGGGCTCGACCCGGGAACGCGGGCCGTCGTGCTGCCGGTGCCCACGCCCAGCGGCGAGGTGCGCGCCGCCACGCCGATCTGCTTCGAATCCTCGATGCCCGGGGTGGTCCGTCGCCTGGCTCGGGCGGGCGACGGCGCGGAGCTGCTGGTGGTGATGACCAACGACGGCTGGTTCGGCCGATTCGACGCGGGACGGGCGATGCACCTGCTCCAGGCCCGTTGGCGGTGCGTGGAAGCGGCGCTGCCGATGGTTCGCAGCGCGAACACGGGTGTGACGGCGGTGATCGACCGGGACGGGCGGGTGCGTGCCGCGCTTCCCGTTCGTACGGCGGGTACGCTGGTCGAGCCGGTCGCCATCGGCGGCGGCGAGACCGTTTATACATCCCATGGGGATCTGGTCGGCTGGTCCTGCCTGGCGCTCGGCACGGTGCTGACGGCGTGGGGCTGGCGGGCCGGACGCGGCCGACGAGCGAGCAGCGAGGGCGAGACAGATGCGCACGCGTGATCGAACAAGACTCTCGGCGGTGCTCCTGGCCTGGACGGTGGGGCTCCTCGGCTGCAGCGGCTCGGGGATCGACACGCCGGACGAGCGGCAGGGCGTGGTCTCCGTGCAACCGGCCGAGGCGCGACGACTCGCGGACATGCGCCCCGAGCGCCGGCGCGAGCTGTTCAGCGAGCCGGAGCGGCGCGAGGCGCTGCGAGCCTCGGCCATCGACCTGCTTCGCTCCGCGACGCAGGCGGGTGACCCCCAGATGCGCGCCAACGCCTTCGAGGCTCTCGAGCTGGCCCCGGATGTGCTCGCCGAGGTGGTCGGACGAGGGCTGGTCGATGCGAATGTGGGTGTACGGAGCATCGCGGCGGTCGCCGCGGGCCGTGCGGGGCTGACCGGACAGGCCGACACGCTCCGCGCAATGCTCGTGGACGAGTCGGCGTATGTGCGAGCCTCGGCCGCGTTCGCGCTCGGTCGGCTGGGGCTGCTCGACGACCGATCCCTGCTTGTTTCGGCCATGCTCGAAGGAGAAACGCCCGGCGTGCGCGGCCACGCGGTCTTTCTCGCGGGCGAGCTGGGCGATCGGGCGCTGCTGCCCCAACTCAAGGAGGCAGCCCGACGGCGCATGCCCCGCGCATCGTCCTCGGAGCGACGCCTCGTTGACCTGCAGATCAGTGAGGCCATGGTCAAGCTGGGCGACGAAGACCAGCTCGGCCCGATCCGCGCGGCGCTGTATCCGTCGTCGGCGAGCGACCTGGAGGCGACGGCCCTGGCGGTGCAGATCGTCGGCGAGGTCCAGGACCGGGCGATGCGGGGCAGGCTCGCGCAGCTGGCGGACCTCCGCGGCCCGACCGGCGAACCCATGCCGGCGGAGATCCAGCTCGCCATCGCCATCTCGATGGCCAAGCTGGGGGACCGAGCGGGCAGCTTCGTCGCCGACGCCAACTGGGAGTCCGACCGGTTCGTGCTCCGGTCCGACGCGGCCTCGGTCTACGGGCTGTGCGGCCGCGAGGAGGACCTGGCGAGGCTGCAGGTGATGCTGTCGGACCGGGTGGGGATCGTTCGGGTCGCCGCGGCGGCCGGCGTGCTGCGGAATCTGGCGGTGTCGGCCCGGGCCCGATAGCGTCGAGGCCGCGCCGCGGCTGACGGGACAGCGGGATCCATCCACGCTACACTGCGGACCGGGAGCTGGACGCTGCCCGGAGACAGCGGGACCGTCGGCGCGGCCAGGGTGGGCCGACCGGACGGTCGGGGCGGCGGCGCCGATGCGATCGGCCGCCCACGGCAGGGCAAGGCGTCCGGGACCGGTGTGCGGGACGAGCCGGGGCGGTTGCCAAGCCGAGAAGCGGATCGGTCCGCCGGTCCTGTTGCGACGAGAGTTCCTGGGGGGAGCCGCGAAGCCGCGGCGTGGTAGCGGAGTCAGCAGTGCACATCATTACGAAGATCTTGGTCGTGTTCGCCGCGGCGTGCTCGCTCGGGCTCGCCGCGTTGACCTCGGTGTACGCGTTGAACGCGGACCGCGTGGTGAGCGCGCTCCAGGACAAGGAGGCCGAGGCCCGCGCCGCGAAGTCGAACTACGAGCTGCAGAGCAGCCAGTTCGCCGACGAGCGGGCCGACCTGCAGGCCCAGCTCGCCGCGAAGGACGAGCTGATCAACGACCTGCGCAACGCCCGGTCCCAGCTCGAGAGCGAGCTGACCACGCTCCGCATCGCCGCCAAGCAGGCGCAGGACGGTGCGGCCCGCGTCGAACGGCAGATCGGCGACCTTGGCAAGACCGCCGACACACAGGCGACCATCGTGCAGACCCTGACCGCCGAGGTCCGGGCGCTGCGCGACGAGGGCCTGACGATCAAGAATCAGAACATCGATCTGCTCGCCCGCCTCAACGACCTCGAGAGCGAGAACGATGTGCTGACGCAGACCAACCGGGCGCTGCAGGTGACCATCGCGGACCTGCAGGCGCAGCTCGACGGCGGTCCCCGTGTGGCCACACCCACGGGTGGCACCGCCGCGCCAGCCGCGGCCATGTCCGGCCCGCTCGTCATGGGCCAGGTCCGCGCGGTCCGCGAGATCAACGGCCAGCTGCTCGTCGAGATCGACCTCGGGTCGCGCGACGGCGTCCGCGAGAACCACAAGCTGTTCATCACCCAGGACGACCGCTGGCTCGCGGACCTGGTCATCGTGCAGACGGATATCCAGTCCGCCGTCGGGCGTGTGGACACGCTGGGTCGGCAGGGCGTCGAGGTGCAGGTCGGTGATGTCGTCCTGAGCAGCCTGAGCGGCTGATCGGTCCCGAACAGGAGTGAAGCGATGAGCCAGTTTGGGATGAGCATGCCGGGCGGCCGGCGGGCGAAGCGCAGCGGGGTCGATGTCTACACGGGCCTGCTCTGTCTGTCCGTGCTGGCGCTCGGGACGGCCGTGGCGCTGATGTACCTCGCCGCGACGAAGGTCAGCCCGGACGCCGGGAACCCGTTCGCGCTGCAGGACGAGGGCTCCGCGGTCCGCCTGCCGCAGTAGCGCACTCAGGCCGGTCTAGCCCGCGTTTTTTCGCGGTTCTCGGCCGTCGCCGGGGCTCCGAGGAGGCTCCGATCGGCTTGACTCAGGCGATTTCGCGACTACATTTGCGTTCTCCGTGGCGGTTTGCCCGCCGATGGAGCTGACAACTTGGGGCGGTAGCTCAATTGGTTAGAGTCCCGGACTGTCGATCCGGTGGTTGCGGGTTCGAGTCCCGTCCGCCTCGCTTGAAACGGCCCTGTTCGAGGGCCGTTTTTCTTTGGCGGGCCACAGCGGCGTCACAAACTCGGCCTCAGGCCGCTTGACTGCGCCGCGCCTCTGCCTCATTCCCCTTGCACCGTGACGGTGATGCCGAAGTCGTTCAGGTCGGGAACTCCATGCATGATCCGCTGAATGTCGTCGCGTGTCACGGGGGCACCTCCGAGTTCGTGCGCATTCTACCGAAGCCCGGCGGTGCGTTAGCACCTCCAGAATCTCACCCAACGCCGATTCCTCAGTGACAGAGCGCCCAGGTGGTGCAGCCCTAGGCACTCACCGGGATGGATCAGGTGCCGTAGGTTCATCGGGGTTGTATCCAGCCGCGCCGCCTCGGTGATGGTGAGGGTGGGGGACACCACCCTGAACGCCTTGGCCTCGTCGCGGCCTGAGCCCTTCACGCCGGACACGACGAAACCCCCGCCGTCCTCCCGCTGCTGCGGCCGGACATGGAAGCCCGCATGTTCGCACCCGCGGCGAGCATGAGCCCGTTTTGTTGTGGTCGGCGGTCGATCGAGAGCCCGGCGCGCGGCGGCACCGAAAGAAATCGTGACTCGGCGTATCCCATCAGCGGCGTGTCGCTCCTGTTGCTGTTCCGTGTGCTGGGGTGATGCAGATGGAACACCAACCAACCGATCGGCCGTGTCCCGGCAGCCCATCGGATCGCACGCCCGGGACGCGGCGGGGCCTTGGGCGCGCAGATGCGCCGGGGAGACTCACATGATCGGCAAGTTTGCAACGCTTCTCTCGTCCGCGGCTGTCATCGCCGCTGCCGCGCCCGCCATCGCCGGCGCATTCGAGCCCATCCGGGTCGAGGCCCGCATGGAGGCTGGCAACGATCAGGCGCAGGCCAAGGCCAAGTACCGTGATCGGCTGCGAGGCAATCTCCTCGAGCAGCGCTTCAGCGTCGAGGTCGAGGATCACACCCCGGGATCCGAGGTCGCGGTGACCCTCAACGGCGCGTTCGTCGGCACGATCTTCGTCAATAAGCTCGGCACCGGCGAGATCCAGCTCCGCACGGCCGCGTTCATCGACGACCCGGACGACGGCACGCCCATCGACACCGACTTCCCGCGTGTGCAGCCCGGTGACACGATCACCGTCGGCTCGCTCAAGGGAACCTTCCGAGCGCGGTAAACCACACCGCCGCCATCCTCTCCAGTGGCGGAAACCAGGCCGGGGTCGTGCCGATCCCCACGACGGCACATCGATCCGGTTCTCACCGTCGTCGGCGGGCGCGCCCCGTCGTCGACGATTTTGAAGCCTCCTTGATGGGGCGACCGCCAGGCAGAACAATCGGAGACCACGCCATGCGCACGCGCCGCACCGTCCTGCTGTCCGCGTTGCTCGCGACGACCGCGGGAACCGCACTCGCCCAGCCGACCATCCCCGCCGAATTCGATGAACCGGGCCGGCTGCTCGATCGACTCTTCACGGTCGGCGGTGTGGCCTCGCTGCAGGTCTCGGCGTCGAGCCAGCCCGTGTACGCGCAGGGCTCGATGCAGGTCGACATCGGGTTCGTGCCGGGCGGCTTCTTCAACTTCTCGACCGCCGGTATCGGCGTGCTCGATGTTGGGTCGGGCTTCCGGGTCGATCCGAACGCCGACACCTTCTCTATCGCCATCCTCGCGCCGAACCCGCTCCCTGGTGGATTGGAGCTGGAGGTGATCCTGCGCGACGACGACAACGCCGACGGCGTGACCGATCCGGGCTCCGACGACGAATGGGAATCCGATCCACTCGATGTCATGCCCGGCCTGAACATCTACAACATCCCCCTCGCCGCGTTCACCGATCTCAACCCGGGCGTCGGAAACGATGCCCCCGATTTCGCCTCGGGGCCGACCGGCGGGATGATCCTCACCTTCGTGACTTCCACCTCGATGCCCGAGGGCCGGATCGAGGTGGCCACCCGGCTGCTGGTCGACCACATCGGGGTCTACGACGGCGAGCAGGCTCTGCCCACCGAGTGCATCGCAGACACCAACGGCGATGGCGTTCTCTCGCCGGCGGATTTCACCGGCTGGGTCGTTGCGTACAACACCCAGAGCCCCGAGTGTGATCAGAACGGCGACGACGCCTGCACGCCCGACGATTTCACGGCCTGGATCCGCAACTACAACGCGGGCTGCTAGCCACTCGCGTTGGCATGCACCCCCGGACGGCTCGCGCACGCCCCGCGGCGCGGGTCGTTCCTATTGCGCCAAGCACGCACGGCTTCGAGCATCGCGCGCCGACACCGCCGAACGCCTTCGAAAGTACGCGGAGCCGGTGCCGCAAGTCGCGGCTCGACAGGGGAACGCCTAGCAGCCGCGATTGAAGTTGCGGATCCAGGCCGTGAAATCGTCGGGCGTTATGCGCCGGTCACGGTTCTGATCGGCGCTGAAATCACCGGTGTTGTACGCATCGATCCACGCGGTGAAATCGTCCGCTGTCAGCAGATCATCATCGTTCATGTCCGCCGGGCAGCCCGGCTCGGCCAGGTGGTCCAGCAACGCCTGCCCGATGTCGAGCATCCCGCCGCCGAAGAGGCCCTCCATACCCGGGTTCACGGCATCGATGTCGACGGCGCTGCGCTCGATCAGCCGCGAGAGATTTCCGGGCGATGTGTCCCACCCGCGCGACTTCAGCAAGGCCACGGCACCCGTGACCCACGCGGTGGAGAAGCTTGTTCCCTCGGCGACCTGGTAGCCGCCGTCGGTGAACGGCCCGACAACATCGACACCCGGCGCGGCGACCGTCACATGGTCACCGAGACTCGAAAACGCCGGAAGGGCCCCGGTCCAATCGGTGGCTGTGACCGCGATCGTGCGGTTGTCCTGCATGGCCGCCGGGAACCGTGGGGGAGTCGCCGGACCGTTGTTCCCCGCCGCGGCGACAACGGGGATCCAATGCTGACGGGCTTCATCAACCGCATCGAGCAGGACGCGCGTGTCGAACGCCGTCCCGAGGCTGAGGTTGATCACATCGACGCGAGCATCGATCGCGTGGTAGATCCCTTCGGCGACTCGCCAGGAGGTCGATCGCCCATCGCTATCGAGCACCACGATCGGCAGGATCTCCGCGTGCGGCGCCACGAGCCGAACCATCCCGGCGACCATCGTGCCGTGACCGACGAACTCGTCAACCGCGCCGTCGCCATCAGAATCGGTGCCGCGCGCGATGTCAGCCGTGTCGGCCGAGTCGGTCACGAAGTTCCAGCCGGGCAGGATGCCCACGGCGAGGACCGGGTGGTCGGCGTTGAGGCCGGTATCCAGCACAGCGACCCGCACGCCCGCGCCGGTCGTGATCGCGTGTGCCGGCGCGAGATGCAGCCTGTGCTGCCCGACCTGCTGCGTGTAGGAGCCCACGGCCATGCTGCCGTAGAAGCTCCGAGTATCGCCGCCCGGGTCGCTCGCGGTCACATTCAGCTCGTGCCAGTCGAGCGTGGGATCACCGAGCACAAGCAGCTCGAACTGGTCGCGCGTCATGCTCGCCGGGAGCTGCAGCAGGTAGATCGGCCGTCCCTCGATCCGGTCAAGCGTGCTCGTGCCGTAGGCCGCGTTGAACACATCGACGGATCCGCTTGGCAGGAACTGAACGATCACCTCGTCAGAGATCGGTTCGTCCCCGCTGGCAGCCGCCGACTGGACCGGGAGCGACACAGACACACACGCTGCAAGAGGAAGCAGCCGGGCACGGATGTGAGAGGAGGACTGTCTCATTCGACACATCCTATCGCGAACATCCCACCCCACAAAGCTGGATCCTGGTCTTCCTCGGCGGCTTCGGCCTGCAGTCTCGCCAGCCGCTCCTCCATCGATCCCTCTGCCGAATGGATCGCCGGCAGCAGCTCGGCCGCCGCCTGGTCGTGCAATCGCCAGCGGCTCGCCAGGACCGTTCGAGCGCCGGCCAGCAGCGCGGCACGGACCAGGCCGAACTGCTCACCCGCGGCAACCGCATCCACCGCGCCGCTCTCGCACCCGCCGAGGACGACCTCGGCGCCCCGCAGGTCGAGCTCGGCGATCCGTCGAGCGGAATGCCAGCCGTCCGCCAGGCGCACCCGCGATCCCATCGGATCCACCGGCGTGTACGCAGCGTGACACGCGAGATGGACCGAGGACACCGAGGCAGCCGCATCGGCGATCGCCGAGATCGTGGCTCGTTCGCCGCGAAGCACGAGCGCATCGGGACGATCCTGCTCGATCGCGTCCAGCTCGCGCTCGATCCCCGGCGCGAGCGTGTCCGACGCACCCGCCACGAGCAGGCCCGACCGATCAGCCGACGGCACCGTGCGAACCCACGACGGGCTTGGAACATGCACCGGCGTGCAGCGCGACACCACCGCCCTGCGTCCCACACGCAGCGCCGCAATCGGCAGCATCGACAGGTCGGTCGGCAGGCACACACCAACCCGGTCGGTCAGCCATGCCGCCGCGTCGCCGAGGATGCCGTCTCCCAGTTCATCCAGCAGCCCGTTGATGGACTCGCGCATGGACACCGAAGGAGATCGTCCCGTGGCCAGCCGAACCAGCGATCGGTCGATCAGCTCCTGGAGGGCCGCGAGCTTCGATCGTGCCTCCCGTGCTCCGAGCGAGGCCGGCAGCAGTTCAACGCCCTCTCGCCGAACAGCGACGGTGGCCAGCGCTTCACCCATGGAGGCGATGCACAGCAACACCGAACGGTCGCTGAGTCTCGCACGGACCGCGTCGAGGCTGCTCGGCGCATCGGCGCCGCGAGGGGTATGCCTCGCCGCGAGGTCACGGCGTGCGAGCTCGGCCTCCGTCGCGCGGACGCGCGAGCGGAGTACCTCGATGTGCGTCTCGCTCCGTATCGAGTGCTGCGCGAGCTCGAGCTGCGAGCACAGCGCCGCAAGGTCGCCCTCAAGCCGCGCCGTTGTCTCGTCGCGCCTGCGTCCCGTCTCCGATGAACGCTCGCGCAGGCTTCGAGCGGCGGAGCGTTCGACCGCTTCGAACGCGAGCCCCGCGTCGCCTGCGTCCATCGCGATCGAGACCGCCCGCTCGTACACGAGCGAGCCGCCGCCGGTGACCGAGGCGCGCAGGCGGTCTGCTCCGAGTGTTGCTCGCACGCTGTCCAGGCTCCGCATCGCCCGGCGTGCGTCCGCAGCCGCGTCATTCAGGCGCGACTCCGCGTGAGCGATCGCCGCCCGGATGCCGAGCTGCTCCGGCTCCAGACCGACCAACCCCATCGCTTCACAAGCGCGTTCGGCAGACGCCAGCAGCCCCATCGCCTCGACGGTCGCCCCGGCTTCAACGAGCGCCCGTGCCAGATCGAGTTCGGTCCGCACTCGATCGACCGCCGCCGGCTCACTCTCGCACGCCGACCGGAGCGCCTCAACCGCTTCGGCGACCCTGCCCGCTCGCAGCAGCACCCGCCCGACGAGCGCCCGCGCCTTGGCGGCCGACCGCGCCTGGTTGTGCTCCAACGCCGCCGACCGGGCCGATTCGAGCTCCCCGATCGCGCGGTCAACTCGGCCGCCGATGCCGAGCGCCACGCCGAGCGCCATCCGCGCCCGCGATGCTTCGGTCTGCATGCCAGCCTTGTCCAGGGGACCGATGGCGGCCTCGAGCCGGCGCACGGCCTCGCGATGATCCCCGATCGCGAGCAGCAGTTCCGCGGCTTCCGCCTCCAGCCGCGCAGCCTCGGGCTCGTCCTCCATGCCGAGGAACCGCTCGCTCGCCCGAAGAAACAGATCAAGCCCCTCCCGGAGCTCCCCGCGCCGGCTCGCAAGGTCCGCGAGGTTCCCCAGGACAATGGCCACGCCGAACGACTGCCCGGCCGACTCGAACCCAGCGAGCGCCGCTTCGAAGGACTGCCTCGCCTCCCCGAATGCCCCGAGATCCAGCAGCGCTTCCGCGCGATTGCTCGCCAGTTGGGCCATCAGGCTCGGCGAATCGGCGAGCAGACACGAAGCCGCATCGAACCGCTCGATCGCCTCGTTCGGTCGATCGAGCATCCGCAGCACGACGCCGGCGAGCATCTCGGCCGTGCCGGCGCGCGTGCCGTCGCCGATCCGACGAAACAGCTCTCCGGCGCGTGATGCAAGCGCGAGCGCATCGTTCCGCAGGCCGAGCACATTGTGCGACTGCACCGCCGTCAGGCACGCCTCGCCCAACACCCGCTCGTCGCTGGAGCGCTCCGCGACCTCGATCGCTTCGGCGGCAACGGCCGACGCCTCATGCATCCGGCCCGCGTAGGACATCGCGTGGCACCGCGCGCTCAGGGCCCGGGCCCGCAGACGGGGGTCCTCGTACTCAGCCGCCAGCTCCACCAGCACGGCAGATACGGCTGCGCCTCGCTCCGGCTCTTCGAGCGTCATCCCCCGACAGGCGTCGATCCACGCGTCCAGCTGCGCCGCCGGATCGGGCGAACGCCGGAGCAGCCCCGCCCGCTCCCGCGGATCGAGGCCAAGCAGATCGGCCGCTTCGATCCCGGATTCAGCCAAGAGCCAGCTCATCCGTCACCAAGGCTCGGCCGCGCACGCGTATCTCGATCCGCGCCCGGCCCATGGGCGCTCGGGCCGTCCACGCATCCCCATCGAGATCAAACGCAGCCGATCCAGTGTCATGGATGAGATGCACCGTCGCGTGAGCCGCATCATCGCCCTCGAGCAGCACACGGAGCTCTCGGATCGGGCCGGAGCCTCGGACGAACACATCCGCGGTGATCCCGTCGGCTTCGAGCATCAGCTGGCGATCCGCTGTCGCGCCGCTCCGCAGACCCGCCGCCGGCCGCAAGCTGTCGAACACCACGCGCAAGAGCGACACGCGCGACGGCCGGTCCGCATCGGCCGCTGCCCGAAGCGTCGGGATCGCGTACGCCCGCAGGAGCACGGGACCGGGCGCATCCGCTGTGTCGTCCGACCGTGCCGCCGCAAGCGCAGCGAGAAACCCCTCCCGCTGCGTCCGAAGCGCCGCTGATGCCTCGCACGCCCTGTCCAGTGTGGCGAGGTCCTCCCGTGAGGCCTCGCCCGAAGCCTGCCGGGCGAGAAGCTCGATGAACCTGTTTTCGGGAATCATACGGGGTCCTTGTCCTGAGGCTTGCCAGCAGGAGCCGGGCTGTTGCCGATGGATACGCCTGACCGGAAAAACCCGGCCCCTCTCAGATCCCTTCCGTGAAGCGTCGGCCCATCGCTCGAGCCAGTTTCTCGAGGCAGCGCTGCCGCGTCGGCCCGATGCTGCCCCGAGGGATGCCCAGAGCCTCACTCACCGTGTCGTAGCTGAGCTCGTGAGAGCCGTGCAGCATCAGCAGCAGCTCCCGGCACCGACCGCCGACCTCGTCCAGACCTCGGTGCAGCCGCTGCAGCCGCTCCTGACGCAGGATCTCGTCCTCGCCGACCGCCTCGGGCTTCGGCGGGGGCACGGGGAGCGTCGTGCGTTTCGCGTGCCGCCCGCACGCCCGGACCGTGGTCGTGATCAGCCACTTCGGCACCGACTGTGCATCCCGGAGCGTGTCGAGCTTCCGATACGCCGCGAGAAACACATCCTGGAAGATGTCGTCGCACGCGGCGTCGTCGAACCCGTACCGACGAGGGATCGAGTACACGAGCCGAGAAAACTCGTCGACGAACGCCCGCCAGGCGTCGTCTCCACCGCGAAGGCAGGCGTCAACCAGCTGTTGGTGCTCGGTGGTGCTCATGGAAATTTGGCTCGCTCGCGGGGAGCGGTCGCGTCCGTCACGGGGACGCTCCTCGGCCCAGCCTAGCAAACCGCGAGGGCTGCCTGCCGGTCTGCCCTCGATAAAACACAGACCCGTCTGTATCTGGACCTCTGCGGGGCGTCTCCTGCTCTGCGGACTCACTCGAGCCCCGCTCTGATCATGTCCAGACACCCGGAGACCCGCCATGCCCGGCCATGCCCGCATCGCCTTCATCCTCACGCTCGCCTCATCCGCCGGGGTGGCCCACGCACAGGCGACCATCGACTGGACGACGACATTTGAACTGTCAGTCGCATCGACCCTCTTCGATGCAGTCACCGCCTCCGATGGGACAACCTTCGTCGCCTCAACCATCAACTTCTCCTCGATCAATTTGACGCGGCTCGACGCAGACGGCTCGGTCGCCTGGACACAGATGTTCGGCGTCTCCGCGCAGGACGAAGCACGCGCCCTCGCGCTCTCGGATGACGAGTCGAGCGTCTATCTGCTCGCCAGCAGTTCCCGGCCGGTGTCCTCCGCCGACTACGCCGTGGTCAAGTACGACGCGGCGACAGGTTTGCAGACCTGGGTGATCTACCTCGACGGCGGCGACCAGGGCATTGATCGGCCAACCGACATCGCCGCGACGCCCGATGGAGGATGCGTCGTCACCGGGGGGATGGACACGCCGAACGAGCAGCGCGACTTCGGCACCGCCCGCCTCGACGCCGCCGGCAATCTGCTTTGGACGAGCTATTTCACCGGATTCGGACCATTCCTGTTCGAGAATGACGACGCCGAGTTCGTCGCCGTCGACGCCAGCGGCGATGTGGTCGTGACCGGCAACGCGATGTCCGGCAGCGACTCCGACATCGTTACTGTGAAGTACGACGGAGCGACCGGCAATGAGATCTGGCAGTCAAGCTACGCCGGCTTCAACAACGACGCCGCCGAAGGTCTCGGATTTCTCCCGAACGGTGATGTCGTCGTGCTCGGCATCGACAGCCTGACCAGCGGCCCCCGGTGGGTGCTCGCCTGCTACGACGGCAGCACCGGCGCCGAACGGTGGTCAACGATCTACGCCCGGGGCGTCTCGCAGCGAGCCCGCCACCTCGCCGTCGGTGCCGACGGCACCGTCTACGCAACCGGGCTCTTCGATCCGACCACGACCATCAGCGGCGACGCGCAGCTCAGCGTCATCGCTGTTGACGGATCGAGCGGCGCGCTGATCTGGGAACAGGACTTCGGCGACCCCGGCACCGGCAACGGCGAAGAGGGCAACCGAGTGTATCCGGACAGCGCCGGCTCGGTCTGGGTAATCGGCTCCACCTCCTCCGACTCGATCGTTGGCGATCCGCTCGAGGAAGACGGCCTGCTACTCCGGCTCGATCAGGCGACGGGAGTCATCGAAAGCGCGACCCTTCTCGACACCTCGAATGGCACGCAGATCAACCGCGAGGCGTTACGCCACGCAGGGGTTGACGCCGCGGGCCGGATCTATGCCGTCGGCAAGCTCGAGGGCGCGACGCTCGCGAACATAGCCGTCCGGTTCACGCTCACGGACTGCACCGCCGACACCAACGGCGACGGCAAGCTCTCGCCGTCGGACTTCAACGCGTGGGTCAGCGCGTTCAACGCCGGCGCGTCCGCGTGCGACCAGAACGACGACGGCCTGTGCTCACCCGACGACTTTACCGCGTGGCTCAACAACTACAACGCCGGCTGCTGATTCAACGCCGTGCCTCTGCACATCGAGGCGAGATCGGAGTGCATCATGAGAGTTGTGTTCATGAACTGGGCTCCGATCTGGAAAGGAGCCGAGCAGGGCGGGGGCGTCAACGGCTACTTGCACAGCCTCGCGCCCGCGTTGGTCGCCCGGGGGCACGAGGTCACCTCGATCTTCAGCGGCTTGCTCTACACATCCGCCGATGGTGACCCCTTCACGCGGCGGCACGACGACTTCCACGGCGTGCGAGTGCTCGAGATCATCAACTCGCCGGTGCTCGCGCCCTCCGCTGCGCAGTTCCGCGAGCCCCTGGCGGAGATCTCGGCGCCACGGCTCGAGGCCGAGTTCGGCCGTCTGCTCGACATGCTCAAGCCGGATGTCTGCCACTGGCACAACCTCGAAGGCTTCTCGGTCGGCTGCATCGATGTCTGCCGCCATGCCGGCGCGAGAACCGTGTTCAGCCTTCACAACTACCACACACTCTGCTCGCAGGTCACGCTCAGCAGAGGACACCGCCGGCCGTGCACAAACTTCCACGGCGGCGTGTCGTGCGTGACCTGCATCGACGCCCCCGACCCCACCTCGGAACGCCATCGCCGCGTCGCCGAGTTTCATGCGGCGGCCTCGGCGAAGCAAGAGGACGCCAGACGCCGCTTCGCCGACCACATCCGGCAGGTCAGGCACGAACTCGCGTGGCCCGTCCGCGCCGCACGAGCCGCCCGGCACGCATGGTCCGCGAGCCGGCGGCTGCGCGATGCCGAGGCGCGGGTCGAACCCGTCGTCCTTCCCGGATCGTCGACGACCGACGCCGAGCAGCTCGCGATCGCCCGGGAGCCGGCGCCCGCCGAACGCGCCCCGAGCCCCACCTTCGTCTCCCTCACTGCACACACGACCGATGCGGAGTACCAGCAGCGGGGCGGTCCGCCCCTCAGCAACGACCCCGCCGGTGATCCAACGAGCGGGCGGACCCGCAACGCCTACGCCTCGCGCCGGGCGCACATGATCGCCGCGCTCAACCGCTGCGACCGTGTTCTCGGCGTCTCAGACTTCGTTCGTGACAAGTACATCGCCGAGGGCGTCGAGCCATCAATCATCGAAACAAGGCGCATCGGCACGATCGCCGCGGAGTCGCCGATGCCAGCGGTGCCTCCGCCGGCCGGCGGGCCGATCCGTGTGCTCGCGATCGGCTTCAACCACTTCAACAAGGGCATCCCGCTGCTGCTCGCCGCGATGCGGGAGATGCCGGGTGAATCACTCCGATCGATCGGACTGACGCTCTGCGCCCGCGGCATCCGCGACATCGGTCCAGCGTTTCGTGCGCTTCACCCACCGCTCGCCGAGCTCCATGTGATCGACGGCTACCGCTCCAGCGATCTCCCGAGACTGATGCGAGGACACGATCTGTGCTATGTCGGCAGCACCTGGTGGGACCCGCTTCCCCAGACCGTTCTCGAGGCGCATGCCTTCGGCGTTCCTGTCATCGGCGCACGCGCCGGCGGAATCCCCGAGGTCGTGACCGACGGCGAGAACGGATTCACCTTTCAGGCCAACAACCCCGGTGCGCTCCGGCAGACGCTCCACCGGGCCATCGCATCGGCGTCCGATGGGGCGCGTTGGCCTCGAAGAATCCTGCCCCCGACCTCGATCTCGCGACACGCCAAGGAACTCGAGGCGTTGTACGCGGCTCTGCAGAGCCGGGCCTCGCCGCCGACGAGCGCCTCGCACGACCATTCCGCCCGATCGGTACAGACCGGACCGCCGGTCCGTGTGCCCTCCACTGTACCGCCGTCCTGAGGCCTCACGATACCCGGCGTTCTACGGGGCGCCGCAGACGGCGTGCTGCACGATTCGCTTGAGGTCCCATCCCCCATCTACACTCCGGCATGGATGCCATCGTCTATTCCACGAAGCGTTTCGACCGTGAATCACTCGCGTCGGCTGCCTCACACGCGAATCTGACGCTGCAGTTCCTCGAGCATCGGCTGACGGCCGAGACCGCCGTCCTGGCGGAGGGCCGTCGCGTCGCATGCCTGTTCGTGAACGATGTGGCCGACGCCGAGGCGATCGGGGCGCTCGCGGCCGGGGGCGTCGAGCTGCTCGCGCTCCGCTCCGCGGGGTTCAACCATGTCGACCTTGACGCCGCTACACGAGCCGGCATGGTCATCGCCCGCGTACCGGCGTACTCGCCGCACGGCGTCGCCGAGCACGCCGCGGCCCTGCTCCTCTCGCTCAACCGCAAGATCCACAAGGCGTACCTCCGAGTACGAGAGGGCAACTTCAGCATCGACGGGCTGATGGGCTTTGATCTCGCCGGCCGAACCGTCGGCGTCGTCGGCCTCGGCAAGATCGGGCGATGCTTCGCGCGAATCATGGTCGGCTTCGGTTGCACGGTGCTCGCCTTCGATCCGGCGCCGGAGGCGGACGGCATCGAAAGCGTGCAGCGTGTTGATCTCGACGAGCTGCTTCGCCGGAGCGACATCGTCAGCCTCCACTGCCCGCTTACGCCCGAAACCTTCCACATGATCGACGATGACGCCGTCTCGTCGATGAGGCCCGGCGCGATGCTCATCAACACCAGCCGCGGCGCCCTGATCGACACCAACGCCGCGATCCGCGGGCTCAAGTCGGGTCGGCTCGGATCGCTCGGCCTGGATGTCTACGAGGAAGAAGGCGACCTGTTCTTCCAGGATCTTTCGGACCGCGTGCTGCAGGACGATGTGCTCGCTCGGCTGCTGACCTTCCCGAATGTGCTCGTGACGAGCCATCAGGCCTTCTTTACCCGCGAAGCCGTCGACGCCATCGCGGCGACGACGGTGCGGAACATCGCCGGGTTCCTGCGAGAGGGCGCCGCGGGCATCCCCGAGGCCAACCGAGTCAGCGCCGAGGTGCATGTCAAGAAAGGCCGCTGAACCCCGGCTTGGGCGTCACGCTTCACCGCGCTGTTTTCGTTCGAGCTGGTCCCAGCGATCGTACAGATCGGCCACTCGCGCCTGGGCGGCCTCGAGCGCCCGGCAGGCCTGTGCCATCGCCGCGTGGTCGCGGATGATGTCGGGCGCCGCCAGCCGGCCCTCGGCGTCGGCCGCGGCTTGCTCCGCGTGCTCGATGTCCCGCTCGATGCGGTCGTACTCGCGCTGCTCGTTGTAGCTCAGCTTGACCCGGCGTTGGCGCGCGGGACGAGCCATCGCCGCGGGGCGCGACTCGTTCTCCCGTGCGAGCCGCCGGGCGTCGTCGGCAGCGAGCGCCTGGCCCAGATTCGCGTGCAGATGCGCACCGCCCGAGCCGTCGAGCAGCAGCACCTGCGTCGCCAGCCGTTCGATCATCGCCCGATCGTGTGTGACCAGCACGAGCGCGCCCGGAAAGTCCTCGAGTGCTTCCTCCATCGTCTCGAGCGTCGGGATGTCCAGATCGTTGGTCGGCTCATCGAGGATGAGAATGTCGCTCGGCTCGAGCATGATCCTCGCGATGTGGATCCGAGCCACCTCACCACCGCTCAGCGAGCGAACGGGCTGCTCGAGCTGCTGCTCCTTGAACAGAAACCGCCGCGCCCAGCCTGAAACATGCACGGTCTGTCCGCGGAAGGTCAGGAGATCACCCGTTGGGCAGAGCGCATCGCGCAGCCTGGTCTCGGGCGGGAAGTCCTTGCGGTGCTGGCTGAAGACCGAGATGCTTGGCTTCGGCTCGGCGAGCGTGACCGCGCCGTGATCGTTCGGATGCGCGCCGGTGATGACACGGATGAGCGTGGTCTTGCCGCTGCCGTTCGGTCCGAGCAGCCCGAGCCGATCGCCCGCGCCGAGCCGGAACGAGACACCCCGGAAGAGCGTGCGTCCGCCGACCGAGGCGGCGACATCGCTCGTTGCAAGCAGCCGCCGGGTCTTGCGTCCACCCGCATGGAACTCAACCGCCGATCCTCCCCGCTCCGCCGCGGTGGAGCGTCCGCGCAGCTCCGCGAGCTCGGCG
The DNA here is from genome assembly GCA_052168215.1 of Phycisphaerales bacterium. Classification (GTDB taxonomy): domain Bacteria; phylum Planctomycetota; class Phycisphaerae; order Phycisphaerales; family UBA1924; genus JANQQZ01. The sequence goes on along the minus strand of JBQLZJ010000011.1, from coordinate 4,168 downwards.
ATGCGGTCGTGGCTGCGGTCGATCCGGCCCTTCGCCTTCGTTCCCCGGCCCTGCGGTCCGCGCGACAGCCAGTCGAGGTCCTTCCGCACCTGGTTCGCCACCGAACGCATCCGCTGCCCCTGCGCGTCGAGGTGCTCACGCTTGCGACGCAGAAACGCGGAATAGTTGCCGTCCACCGCGAGCAGTCCGTCGGCGTACGCCGGGCTCAGCTCCGCCACGCGCGTCGCCACGCGCTCCAGAAACTCGCGGTCGTGCGTGATGAAGATCACCGCGGCCCGGGTCCCCCGGTTGGCCAGCCGCGTCACCAGATCCTCCAGCCAGCGGATGCCGGCGAGATCCAGGTGGTTCGTCGGCTCATCGAGCAGCAGCAGCTCCGGCTCGTCACGCGTCCGAGCCAGCGCCCGGGCGATCGAGAGACGCTTCCGCCACCCGCCCGAGAGCGTGCGTGCCGCCTGATCCGCCAACTCGGAAGGAAACCCCACCTTGCCGAGGATCACATCGCCGCGCACCTCCGCCTCGTGCGGCTCGACCGCCTCGCCGCGATCGAGGGCGCCGTCGATGCCCGCCTGGGCGACGACCGATCTCGCGGTTTCGTGCTCGTCGAACGCGTCCTGCTGATCCACCATGACGCGCCGGATCAAGGGATCGACCGCGATCTCCCCCTCGTCGGGCTCATCGAGACCCGCCAGCAGGCGCAGCAGCGTGCTCTTGCCCGCGCCGTTCGGGCCCACGATCCCCAGGCGATCGCCCGGCTGCACCGTCAGTGAGATGTCACGGAACAGCGTCCGGAAGCTGACGACCTTGCTGACGGCGCGGACCTGGAGCATGCTGGCGGAAGGGTACGCGCCGCGCCCGTCGGCAGGGGCGCTCAGCCGGGCGCGCTAGCCGAGTGAGGTCACCGGGGCCACGGCGTCGCCGAACCGGTCCACATCGCACCCCGCCCGCCGCAGCAGGTCGATGTACAGCCCGGAGAGCGGCGTGTCGCGCTCATGCTCGATCAGCCGACCGGTGGACACCCGACCGCCGCCGCGGCCAGCCATCACGACCGGAAGATCCTCGTGGTTGTGCCGGTTGCCGTCGGAGATGCCGCTGCCGTGCAGGATCAGGCAGTTGTCGAGCAGGGTGCCCTCGCCCTCGGGGATCGCCCCGAGCCGCTCGACGAACCGCGCAAACCGTTCGGTGTAGAACCGGTCGATCAGACGGATCTTCTCGATCATGCCCGCTTCGCCACGGTGATGCGAGAGATGATGGTGCCCCTCGTTGATCCCGATCTCGGGGAAGATCCTGTTGCTGCCGCCCGTGCCGAGCATGTACGAGGCAATCCGGGTCGTATCGGTCTGGAAGGCGAGCACCAGCATGTCGTACATCAGGTCGATGTGCTCGCTGATCCGTTCGGGGATGCCCTCGGGCTCCTGCGTACCGATCGGCGGGGCGATGTCCTCCGACAGAGTGCGCTCCACGCGCTGTTCGATGTCTCGCACCGCGGTCTGGAACTCATCGAGCCGACGGCGGTCAACGACACCCAGCGCCCGCTCAAGCGATCGTGCCTCGTCGGCGACGAAATCGAGCACGCTCCGGCGTCGGCGCGCCCGATCGGCGGCGTGCAGGCCCACCCCGTCACCGAACAGCCGATCGAATGCCGCGGCGGGATCGACGATCTTCGGCACGGGCGTGTCCTCATCCCGCCAGGAGATGTTGCTCGAGTACGCGCAGGAGTACCCCGAGTCGCAGTTGCCCGCCCGTCGCCCGGGCTCGCACCCCAGCTCGATCGAGGGCAGCCGCGTCCTCCGACCGATCTGCGCCGCGGCGAGCTGGTCGACGCTCACGCCGATGCGGATGTCGTTGCCCGCGGTCTTGCGTGCCTGCATGCCCGTCAGGAACGAGGCGGACGACCGCGCGTGGTCGCCGGGCCCGTCGCCGTTGGGCCTCGCCTTGTCCAGCGTCAGCCCGGTCAGGATGTTGACCCGATCTCGGACACGCTCCAGCGGCGCGAGGGCCTCGGAGAAACGCACACCGTCGGCCGTGCGCGTCGGTGCCCACGAGTCGTAGTGCACACCGTTCGGAGCAAACACGAACGCCAGCCGGAGCGGCGCGCCCGCGGCGCGTCCGCCGAGCGCGGAGGCCGCAGCCGATCCGGTCGCCATCGCGTCCAGCCACGGCAACGCCAGGCTGACGCCAAGGCCACGGAGCACGGTCCGTCGAGAAAGCGGTGTTCGGCGTGTCATTCGGTCTCCCTCGCTCGGCAGGCGCGGAAGGCCTCGGACAGCACAACCGCTTCGATCAGATCCACCACCCCGCCGCCCGAGGCATCGGCTCGGCGGATGATCTCGTCCAGCGTCGCCCGATCGAAAGGCTCGAGCCCCCGTCCGGTCGCGTAGATCAGCAGGCGCTCGGCGAGGCTCCGGCGGATCTGCGGCTCGCGCCTGACCAGCAGCCGCTTTAGCTCCACCGGTCCGTCGAACGACTCCCCGCTCGGCAGGGATCCCGTCGCGTCGATCGGACGCCCGTACGCCTCCTCACGCCAACGCCCGATACCGTCGAACGGCTCCATCGCCAGCCCGATCGGGTCCATCTGCACATGGCACGCCGCGCACGACGCGTCTTCCGCGTGCGCCCGGAGTTGCTCACGAAGCGTCGCGTCCGGGCCGAGCCGGGACCTGGCCTGCTCCAGCGGCGCGATGTCCGGCGGCGGGGGCGGGGGCGGCGTCCCCAGCAGCTGATCCAGCACGAACAGGCCACGCTTCACCGGGCTCGTACGCGACGGGTTGCTCGTCAGCGTCAGCACGGCCGCCGTCGTCAGGACGCCGCCACGGGGCGAGCCCGCCTCCAGCCGGACCCGTCGGAACGAGGGACCCGCGACACCCTCGATGCCGTAGTGCTCCGCGAGCCGTCCGTTCACGAACACCTCGCCCGCGTCGATCAGCTCCGCCACCGGCCCGTTCCGCCGAAGCACATCCGCAAAGGTGAGCGTCGCCTCGCGAACCATCGCCTCGCGCAGCTCGTCATCGAACGACGGGAAGGTCGTCCGGTCCACCGGCAGCGTCTCGAGCTGCCGCAGCAGCAGCCACTGCCCCGCGAACCGCTCCACGAACGCCTCCGACTTCGGGTCGGCGAGCATGCGCGCGACCTGCGAACGGAGCACGCGTTCATCGCCCAGCAGATCGAGCGCCGCCAGACGCAGCAGCTCGCCGTCGGGCATGCTCGACCACAGGAAGTACGACAGCCGACTCGCCAGCTCGTATCCGCCCAGGCGGTGCACCCGCGACGGGTCGTCCGGGTACGGGTTTGCCGGCCCGCGGTACAGGAACTGCGGCGCGACCAGACACCCCAGCAGCGCCGTCCGCAGCGCCCGCTCGTGCCCGTCGCCCTCGAACCGCGCACGGTCGTACACCCCAAGCAGCGACGCCGACTCGCGATCCGTCAGCGGCCGCCGGTACGCCCTCGCCGCGAACGCATCGAGCACGCGCTCCGCGACTCGGCGGGATTCCGCCTCCGTCGCCGGCTCCTGGGTGATCACCGCGGCGTACGCCGGCCCCCGCGCCGACGCCGGTACCGCCACCGGCCCCGTCAGCTCGATCCACTCGATCAGCAGGTTCCGGTCCGCCTCGCCGCGGACATAGAAGTCGTTCGTGAAATGCGCCGCCAGCTCGGTCTCGCCGGCACCCAGCGACACATCGGCCCGGAGCACCTGCGGCTCGCCCTCGAGCTCCGCTGTGATCTCCGCATCGATCAGCGTCGCGCCGCCGAGCCGAAGGCTGAGCCTCGGCAGGTCCGGCCCGCCCCGATCGCCACGCGCCGACACGCGCACGCGGTAGTCCCCAGGCGGCAGGTCGCCAAGCTCCGCGACCGCCGCACCGTTCGAATACAGAAACACCCCGCCGCGATCGGTCTCGCGCCCTCCGCCGCCCACACGCAGGCGAGGCCGACGCGGCTCGGTCGATACATCCGCCACCGGCCCCAACGCCAGCTCCAGCGCCCGCTCCGCTGCCTCGAAGTACGCCTCCAGATGCAGCGTCGAGGTCGTCAGCAGATCGCCGATCGTGTCGAACCCGTACCCCAGGTCATCCGCCGGCAGACCCACGCCCAGATCGTGCTCAGCCGGGTCGATCCCCAGCAGGTCCCGCATCGTCAGGCGGTACTCGTCCGTGTTCAGCCGACGCACCGTGTA
>JBQLZJ010000010.1:0-70847 GCA_052168215.1 Phycisphaerales bacterium | reverse complement strand
GTTCGGGTGGGCGTGGTGCGCGCGGCACTGGAGCGAGGCATCGCGGTGCTGATCGAGAAGCCGCTCGCCCACACGCTCGAGGACGCCCGGTCGATCGCGAAGCTCGCGGCGACCCACCCGCAGACAACGGTGGCGTGCGCCTATTGCCACCGGTTCACGCCGGCGATCCGGACGATGGTGCAGATGGCCTCGGACGGTGATCTGGGCCGGGTCGTGCGGTGGGAGAACACCTTTGCGTGCTCGATCCCCGATATGGGCGGCCGCTGGATGTCGGACACCGGCGTGTCCGGCGGCGGATCGCTGATCGACACCGGGTGCCACAGCCTGGACCTGTTCCGGTACATGTGCGGCGACATGGAGCCGGTCGGCTGCGTGCTCGATCGGCTGTGGCCGGGCCGGGGCGAGTCTGGCGCGACGAGCCTGGTCCGGGCCGCGTCGACCGGCGTCGCGGGCACGATCAACAACGGCTGGCTCGAGCCCGCGCGGTTCGTGGTAACTCTGGTGGGCGAAGAGGCGTTGGTCAGCTACGACTACGAGCAGCCGACGGTGCTGACCCGCAAGTCCGTCGCCGGGACCCTGAAGTCGATCGAGGTCGAGACACACGAGGTCCGGTTCGATCGCCAGATGGCGGCGTTCGTGGCAGCCGTGGCCGGCGAAGGGCGAGACCCGAATCTGGCGACAGCGCAAGACGGGCTCCGGGTCGCCGAGGCCGTCGATGCGCTGTACCAGTCCGGTCGATGAGCCGTCCGGTCCGGCGGTGATGAAGCGATGAGCGGTCTGCGCTTGAACCATCGGTGATGATTATATAATCTTCCGGAGGACGGTGGGCCAGAACCGACACGACCCCGTCCACACGAGCTAGTTTTGGCTCTGTTCGGAGAACATCGCCATGGCATCCTCTGAGACTCCCGAGGTGATCTCGGCTCCGGCGCCGGAGGTCGAGCGGGTCACGACTCGCGTCTACGCCTCGAGCGCGCAGACCAGTCGGGCGGTCGCCGCCGAGATCGCTGAGCTGATCCGGTCCCGCGCTGCAGAAGGAAGGCGGGCGGTGCTGGGCCTGGCGACGGGCTCGACCCCGCAGGGCGTCTACGACGAGCTGATCCGCTTGCACCGGGAGGAGGGCCTGAGCTTTGCGAATGTCGTGACCTTCAACCTCGACGAGTACTACCCGATGCAGCCGGACGACCTGCAGAGCTATGTCCGGTTCATGCGGGAGCACCTGTTCGATCATGTCGACATCGCTGAGGAGAACATCCACATCCCGGATGGCACGCTGTGTCGGGACGAAGTGGCGGGGTTCTGCGAGCGGTACGAGTCGGAGATCCGCTCTGTCGGCGGCATCGACCTGCAGATCCTGGGCATCGGGCGCACCGGGCACATCGGGTTCAACGAGCCCGGTTCACCGGTGGACAGCCGAACCCGGCTGATCACGCTGGACAAAGTTACGAGGATGGACGCCGCGAGCGATTTCTTCGGTGAGTGGAATGTGCCCCGCACCGCGATCACGATGGGCGTCGGCTCGATCATGGATGCGCGTCGCGTGATCCTGCTGGCCTTCGGCGAGCACAAGGCCCCCATTACCGCTCGGGCGATCGAGGGCGAGATCAGCCAGTCCGTCTCGGCGAGCTTCCTGCAGAACCACCCGAATGCGACCTTCATGCTGGACCCCGCTGCGGCGGCGCACCTCACGCGGTTCAAGACGCCCTGGCTGCTCGGATCCATCGCGCGCTTCGGATACCAATGGGACGAGGCGTTGGTCAAAAAGGCGGTGCTCTGGCTCGCGGAGACGCTGCGCAAGCCGATCCTGAAGCTCACCGATGAGGATTACGCGGAGCACGGCCTGCAGGACCTGCTGACCGAGGCCGGCGGGTCGTATCAGCTCAACATCCGCGTGTTCAAGTCGATGCAAAAGACCATCACGGGCTGGCCCGGCGGCAAGGAAGGCCGGCCGCGGTTTATCCCGGGCAAGGGCGTGGACTCGGCGAACGGCGAGGACATCTTCCCGAAGCGTGCGGTCATTTTCAGCCCGCACCCGGACGACGATGTGATCTCCATGGGCGGCACGCTGATCCGGCTGTGTGATCAAGGGCACGAGGTGCATGTCGCGTACCAGACCTCGGGCAACATCGCGGTGTTCGATGACCATGTGGAGATGCTCGCGGACTTCCTGCACGAGGTGTCGGAAGAGCTGGACTTCGGCGAGGGCGCCTCGAAGGCGGCGAAGGTCTTTCACGACATCCAGGGCTTCATCCGCAGCAAGACGCCGGGCCAGATCGACAGCCGGGAGATCCAGGCGATCAAGGCGCTGATCCGCCGGACCGAGGCCAGGGCGGGGGCAAAGTTCAGCGGTGTTCCGGCCGAAAACTGCCACTTCCTGGACCTGCCGTTCTACGAGACCGGCAAGGTGAAGAAGGCGCCGATCGGCGAGCGTGACATCGAGATCACGATGGACTTGCTCCGCCGAATCAAGCCGCACCTGATCTTCGCCGCCGGCGATCTCTCCGACCCGCACGGGACGCACCGGACTTGTCTGGCGGTGGTGACGACGGCATTGCACCGGCTGGCGAGCGAGAAGTGGATGGATGAGTGCGATGTGTGGCTCTACCGGGGCGCCTGGCAGGAGTGGGCGCCCCACGAGATCGAGATGGCCGTGCCGCTGAGCCCGAGCGAGGTCGAGCGGAAGCGCATGGCGATCTTCAAGCACCAGAGCCAGAAGGACCGGGCGCTGTTCCCGGGTCCGTACGACACGCGCGAGTTCTGGCAGCGGGCCGAGGACAGGAACGCGAACACGGCCAAGCTGTACGACGCGCTCGGCCTGCCGGAGTACCAGGCGATCGAGGGCTTCGTGCACTGGACACCGAGCGAGGCGGACCAGGCGCTGGTCGAAACGAAGCCGGCTGCCGCTCAGGTCGGAGCCGGCGCGTGATCGGCCCCGTCGGGGTCTGCTCGTGGTCGCTTCGGGCATCTGGTCCATCGGACCTCGTTGCGAGCGTGCGGGCGTGCGGGCTCGGCCGGGTGCAGCTGGCATTGGAGCCGATTCGATCCCGCTCGTGGTCGCTTGACGAGACCGTGGAATCGCTTGCCGGGGCCGCGATCGAGGTGATGAGCGGCATGTTCGAGCCGGCTCTCGAGGACTATTCATCGCTGGAGAGCATCCGTCGAACGGGCGGGCTGCGCCCTGACGAGACCTGGGAAGAGAACCTCGCGCGCGCCGAGGCGTGCGCGGAGATCGCGTCAGCGATCGAGCTCGAGCTCGTCACTTTTCATGCGGGGTTCATCCCGCATGATCAGCAGGACGCGGAGCGTGCCGCTCTGATCGACCGCGTGCGACGCATCGCGGATATCTTCGCGGGACGGGGTGTGCGTATTGCGCTCGAAACCGGGCAGGAGACCGCCGAGACGCTTGCGGCGATGATGCCGACACTCGAGCGCGAATCGATCGGGATCAACTTCGACCCGGCGAACATGATCCTCTACGGCATGGGGGACCCCGTGACGGCTGTGGAGACACTGGCGCCGTGGATCGTGCAGGCCCACCTCAAGGACGCGATGCCGACGATCGAGCCCGGAGAGTGGGGATCGGAAGTGCCCGTGGGCTCGGGTGCCGTGGACTGGGAGTCGTTCGGGCGTCACCTGCGGTCGCTGCCAGCGATCGTCCCGGTCGTCTTCGAGCGCGAGGCGGGCGACCAACGCGTGCCGGACATCTGCCAGGGCATCGCGGCGTTATCGATGCTCGATCCGTACCGCGAGGCATTTCATGGGTGATCGCATCGGGATCGGGATCATCGGTTTCGGCTTCATGGGCCGAACGCACGCGGGGGCCTACCGCTGGGCAGCACATCACGGCGGCTGCGGCCCAGCGGAGGTGCTGTGCGTTGCCGACAGGCGGGGCTCGTCGGCGTTCGAATCGTCCGGCGGGAATCTCGGCGACGCTGCACACGGGCTTGACGCCGATCGCACACGGGTCGTCACGGATCACCGCGTACTGCTGGACGACCCGGCGATCGACCTGGTGAGCATCTGCACGCCGACGGACACGCATGTGGACCTGGCGATCGAGGCGTTGGAGGCGGGCAAGCATGTTCTGGTGGAAAAGCCTGTTGCGGTGACTTCCGACGACGCCATGAGGCTCGTTGAGGCATCGAAGCAGAGCGATCGCGTCTGTATGCCGGCGATGTGCATGCGGTTCTGGCCGGGATGGTCGCAGCTGATCAGCACGGTCCATGCCCGAACACTCGGCCGAACGCTCGCGGCGTCATTCACACGGACGGGCGCTCCCCCGGCCTGGTCGGCGTTCTACGCCGATGAATCGAAATCGGGTGGTGCCATGCTCGATCTGCACATCCACGATGTCGACTTCATCCTTCGGTGTTTCGGCGCGCCCGATGCGGTCACGAGCGTGGGCTCGGCGTCGCATGTCTCGACGCAGTACCGGTTCCGTGACGGGCCCGGGCTGGTCGTGGCGGAGGGCGGCTGGCTTCGATCATCAGCCACGCCGTTCACGATGCGGTTCGTGGTCGAGTTTGAACACGGGGTGATGGCGTTCGATCTGGCCAGCGACCCGTCGGTGACGGTCTACGCCGACGAGGACGGCACCACGCCGATCGATGTTTCTGGCTCGACGGGGTATGACCATCAGGCGGCGGCGATGCTGCGGGCGGTGCGAGCAGGCCGCCAGTCACCCGTGGGCGTCGCCGAGGCTGTCCGAGGTCTGCGGATCGTCGAGGCCGAGCGTGACTCGCTGGAGCGGGGCGAGACGGTGGCCGTGCGACACGACGGACTGGAATAGCATCCGACTCCGCCGAGCGGCGGGGACGACCCGGGAAGCACGAAGGAAGACCGCCATGATCAAGATCGGTGCGATCGGTGTGGACACGAGCCATCTGCCGGAGTTCACCCGTCGTCTGGCTGAGATGAACGACGCCGGCACCTTCGGGGGTCGCGTGACGAGCGTGCTGGATGTGGGCGAGCACGGGTGGCCCGATCCGGAGCAGGTCTCGAGCTGGATCGAGACGGCATCGTCATTCGGTGTTGAGGCGGTAAGCGCCATGGACGACTTGCTGGACCGCGTCGATGCCGTGATGGTGCTGGCGATCGATGGGAACCGGCACCTCGAGCTCGCGAAGCCTGCGCTCGAGCGGGGGTTGCCGACTTATGTGGACAAGCCGCTGACCTGCGACCTGGACCAAGCCAAGCGGATGCTCGAGTTGGCGCGGGCGTCGAGCGCTCGGTGCTACTCGGCATCGAGCCTGCGGTTCGCGACGGAGCTGGCTGCCATTCCGCGGGAGGAGATGGGGGCGCTGGTGGCGATCGATGCGTTCGGCCCGGGCGAGCTGAACCACACGATGCCAGGGCTGTTCCACTACGGGGTCCACACGATCGAGATGGTGGATGCGATCTGGGGGCCGGGCGTGGCTCGCGTCAGCGCAGTGGAGATGCCGGACCGGCACCTCGTGGACCTGGAGTACCACGACGGGCGGTATGCGCGGCTGCGTCTGGATCGGCGGGCGTGCTACGACTTCGGGGCGACGATCCAGGGCGAGAGGAAGACGCACCAGTTCACGGTGGACTTCGGCCCCGTGTACACCCGGCTGGTCGAGGGCATGGCCCGGTTCTTCGAGGGCGGGGATGCGCCCGCGTCGCTGCGCGATATCGTGGAGAATGTGGCCGTGATGGCCGCTGGCAACCAGTCGATCGCGAAGGACGGCGCCTGGGTCCCGGTGCCGACGATTCCCTGACAGGTTGCGACCATGTTCTCCCCGGACATCGAAAAACCTGTGGACAGGCGCATGCAGGGGGTTGCGGACGGGGCGCGATTCTGCGAAGCTTATAGAAGACCTGTCACAGAGGTCTGAGCGAGACATGGCTTCCAGAGCGCTCCATCTCGTGGCTGCTTGGGCCGGGTTTACCCTGGTTGCGGTGGCCGAGTCGCAGATCGTGGTGTCGCCGATCTTGCTCGACACACCGGCGGGCGAGGCCCGGGGGTGGTCGGCTGAGGTCGATCTTCGCTCGCCCCAAGTCCTCGTTCGCGTCGGATGCCGTGAATCGGCGTCCGGGTCGGCCGGACGAGTCGCACTGGTCGAGACGCCGACCTGGGCGGAGTCCGCGGGGGTCGCGGTGGCGATCAACGCGAACTACTTCAGCGCGAAGAGCGACGGTTCGGCGGACATCGTCGGGTTGTGCGTGGTCGATGGCGTCGAGGTCTCGCCCCCCCGCTGCTATGAGGGCGTGAGCGATCCGGTGCTGCTCGTCCTTGCTGATGGATCTGCCGTTGTCTCGTCCGGGACGCCGGAGGAGTCTCGCTCGTCGGTCCGGACAGCCGTGGCGGGTGTTGGCGGGTCGCCAACATCTGAGGTGCGGGGAACGCTGCTGGTTCGCGATGGCGAGGCGATGGGCACGACCGCGCGCGTGCAGCCCGAGGCGCGGCACCCGCGGACGGCCGCGGGCGTCTCCGAAGATGGACGCACGCTGTACCTGGTCGTCATCGACGGTCGGCAGGAGGGCTGGAGCGTCGGGGTGACGCTGCCCGAGCTCGCGGAGCTGCTCGCCGGGATGGGAGCCGACGATGCGGTGAACCTGGACGGCGGCGGCTCGTCCTCGTTCGTGTCGTTCGTCGGTGGAGAGAAAGTCGTGAATCGTCCGAGCGACGGCGTGTTCCGACCGGTCGCGGTGTCGCTGGGGATCGAGCTTTTGTCAGAGGAGTCGGCTGAGGAGGCCGGCTGAGAGAGACACATGTGGGCCCTGTGTGTGCGGGGCTTGGATCCAGTTTCAGGGAGAGACAGAGATGAAGAAGGCACTTGCAATCGCGTTGATCGCGGGCACCTCGGCGACGGCCGCGGGCCAGGTTCAGTTCACGGAGATCATGCGGACGAGCATCAGCGCCGCGACGGGTGAGGGCAACAACTGGTTCATCGGCCGGAATGTTGCCGCCGTGGCCTGGGACGGCACGAGCCTGTATGTGGGCGGGCAGTCGTTCAACAGCGCCGGCAGCGCGATCGCGAAGGTGACGCCCCAGATGGGCACGACCAGCGGCCTGTTTGAGCTGTCTGGCAACTTCGGGTTCCAGGCGACGGCTGCCACCCGCGGCATCCAGGACCTGGCAATCAGCGCTGACGGCCGGCTGGCCGTGGCGACCGACAATGGCGCCGGCGCAACCTTCGGCTACCGCCTGTTCGACACGAACGGCAACCTGATCACCGACAGCAACTTCAATGTCCGCGGCAACGGCGTCGACTTCGACCCGATCAACGGCGTGGCAGCGGGCGCGGTGCTCGGCTCGGGCCGGCTGCACGGGTTCAACGACGACGGCTCGACCTTCTCGAACTGGGATGCCACCACGGGCCCGCTGCTCTTCACGATCAGCAGCACAAACCGTGATTCCGAGTTCGATAGCGATGGCAACCTGTATTACCGGCAGCAGAATGCCATCCATCGCATCGATCGCACCGGTGCTACCACCTTCGGCGGCCCGATCGAGCTCAAGGCGAGCAACTCGACCAATGTGAACGGCCAGAACCTCGAGATCATCGAGGGCTTCGGCGATGACCTGATCATCTACACCGAGCGTCTGGGCACCGCGACGGGCCAGAACTTCGGCGATGTGATCCAGGCGATCGACTCTTCGGGCAACGCCGTGTCGATCAGCTTCGATTTCATCGACGCGTTCGGCGATGCCGCGACGGGCAACGGGTACTACGACTTTAGCTACGACTCGGCGAGCCAGACGCTGGCGGTGGCCGACTTCCTGAACAACCAGGTGTACATCTTTGCCGTTCCGGCGCCGGCCTCGGCTGCGCTGCTCGGCCTCGGTGGCCTGGCCGCGGCGCGTCGCCGTCGCTGATTGATTCGACTTCGCCGTTCCCGGGTCGGAAGGCCCGTGAACGGCTTCATGCCGCTGCAGGAGCTCAAGCCGATCTCAGCCGAACCGGGTCAGCCGCTCTACGCGCAGGCCCGGGAAGCGATCCGTGAGGCGGTGGACCGCGGGCTGATCCTGCCGGGCGAGCAGCTGCCGAGCACGAAGGCGCTGAGCGATTCGCTGGGCGTGTCGTTGGTGACCGTGCACCGTGCGCTGCAGGAGCTGGTTGGCTCGGGCGTGCTGCGCCGGGGACAGGGCCGGGGCACCTTCGTGCATGAGCGGTACGACGAACGGCGGCATCCGCACCATGGCACGCGCCTGGGGGTGGTGTTCCACGCGGAGTGCTCGCTCGCCGACTCGTTCCATGGTCAGATTTTTGAGGGCGTGCGTCAGGAGGCGACCGACCTCGGGATCGATCTGGTGCTGCTGCGGTTCGGCGAGGACTGGCGGAGCGAGTGCAGCGGCTATCTGTTCGTGAATCCGCTGCCGACGCAGCTGGACAGCCCGCCGCGGTTCAGCTCGTCGTCACGGAGCAACGGCTCGTCGTCGGACCCGATCCTGGTGCTGGGCGCTCGGACGGATCGTCCCGGCGTGGGGTACATCGACACGGACAACCTGGAGATCGGCCGAATCGCGGCGTCGCATCTTGCTTCGACCCATCCGGCGCGGGTGATGTATGTCGGCGATGGTTCGGAGCTGAGCAACAGCGTGGACCGCTGGGTGGGATTCCGTGAGTCGTGCCGGGGGTTCGGGCTGGCGTTTGATGAGCAGCGCGATTCGATCAGGCCCAGCGACTGGCGGCTGGACGATGCGCACGCCGAGCGGCTGTGCGAGATGCTCCGGCAGGACCGCCGACCGACGGCGATCTTTGCGGCGGGGTACTACTTCGCGCTCGGTGTGTACCGGGCGGCATCGGCCGTGGGACTTGAGCTGGGCCGGGACATCGCGTTGGTGGGCGTGGATGACCCGCCGAGCGCGGAGTATCTGTCGCCAGCGCTGACCACGGTCGCGCAGCCGCTGATCGAGGTCGGACGGGAAGCGGTTCGCGAGATCGTGCGAATGACCGATGGCGGGGAGCCGATTCGTCGGACACTCCCGCCGACATTGAGAGTGCGGGCCTCTTCGGCGATGCGAACAGGCAGCCGAAGGCCCGCGTAGCACCACAGGGCGGAGCGGGGGCCCGCCGAGACAAAGGACCCATGTCATGGACAGCACAGGGCTTCCAATCGGGCTTCCAACCGGGCTTCGGAGGGATCGGCGGGGCGGTTTTACGCTGATCGAGCTGCTGGTTGTCATCGCGATCATCGCGCTGCTGATCGGCATCTTGCTGCCGGCACTCGGGCGGGCGAGGGCCTCGGCCAAGACGATGCTCTCGCTGAGCAATGTCCGGCAGATCACCGTGGCCCTCTCGACCTACGCGAATGACTACGACGGCGATTACCCGCCCAACATCAACAGCATCGCCGACGAGAACGGCAACCCGGGCATCTACTGGTACGAGTTGCCTCGGATCGGCCAGTACCTCCCCCAGCAGCAGGATAACGACGGGGGGCCTGGCAGCACGATCAGCGAGACGGTCGGCGGCGGCGTGATGATCTCGCCGAACCATCCGGACGCGGGTCGCTCGTACACGATGAACTATTTCGCCAGCTCGGCGGTGAATGTGAACGCCGGCGGGCGTCCGATCGGGCCCGTCAAGACGGTCAACGGCGTCCAGATGCGGGGATTCGATAGCACGGCTGTGTACGGTTCGAGCATGTTCCTGATCGCCGATGCGTGGGCGCCGAACGGCGTCGAGACCGACGAGGGCGATGTGGTGTGGTTCACGAACTCCGCGATGGGCGCCGCGGGCAGCGTGGGGCCGGGGCAGATGTTCGGCGCCGGAGCGGGCGTGCGGGACTTCCCGGGCAACTGGACGGGCGGGGGTCGCGGCGGCGTTGGTCGGTCGCCCGAGCTTGAGCCGGTGGGCGAGCCGAACAGCTATGTGCCTTACTACCGGTACCCGGGTCGGCGTTCCGAGCAGTTCAAGCTCGAGGGCTCGGCGTGCTTCGGGTTCGCCGACGGGCACGCCGATGTGATCAATGTCACCGACCTGATTGATCTGCAGACCGAGAACAGCCTGTACACCGTGCGGTGGACGGCCGAGGATGATCAGGTCGAGCGAGATTGAACCGACCCGATCAACCAGATCGAGACGCGTTCCTCTGGAGCCGGCGATCGGTGCTGCAGGCGGCGGCTGTGTTGTCACTGGCTGGATGCGTGCCTCGGGATCGGTCCGAGGGGCGCGTGACGCTTGAGTTCTGGACGCTATCGCTAACACCGTTCGAGTCGTACATCCGCGAACGCATCGCAGCGTTCGAGGCGGTGCACCCGGGTGTGCGTGTGGAATGGGTCGATGTGCCGTACGATGCCGTCGAGCGGAAGCTGGTCGCGGCGACGGCGGCTGGCCAGTCCCCTGATGTCGTGAACATGGCGGATCTGACCTTTGCGCGATTCGCATCGCTCGGCGCGTTCCGGTCGCTGGAGGGACTGCAGCCGACGCCGGCGGAAGAGCGGTACCTGCCGGGTGCGCTCGGGATGTGCCGGATCGGCGGGGAGCTGCTCGCGGTGCCGTGGTATCTGACGACACAGGCGGTGCTCGCGAACACGGAGCTGCTGGAGCGTGGCGGGATCTCGCCGGATGCCATCCCGGATCGCTGGTCGGAGTTGCTCGAGATCGCGCCGGCGTTCCGTCGCCGGGCGGGTGTCCCGTTGTTCTCGCACCCGCTCGGGAACGAATCACAGCTGCCGCCGATGATGCTGGCGGAGGGGCTGTCGCCGTTTGTTCTGGACGGCGATGCGCTCCGTGTCTCGTTGGATCGGTCTGACATCCGCGTGTTTCTTTCGCGATGGGCGGACCTCTTCCGAGAGGGCGATGTTCCGCGAGAGGCGGCGACGGCCGGCCATGCCCATCTGATCGACGGCTACCAACGGGGCGGGCTGGCGCTCATCAACACCGGCCCCAACTTCCTGGGACGGATCCGCGATGTCGCTCGGAGTGTGTATGACCGCACCGTGGTCCGCCCGGCGGTCACCGGGGCGTTGGGCCGAACGCATATCTCGGTCATGGTTCTCGGGGTCATGCGCCGCTCGAAGCACCCCGAGCTGGCCGCGGAGCTCACCTGGTTCATGACGAGCCCCGAGAGCCAGCTCGCGTTCTGCCGGGAGGTCAACATCCTGCCGAGCACCCCCGCCTCGCTGGACGACCCGCTGTTCACCCGGTTGCCGTCCGAGGACGATCCCGATTCGTTGATCGTTCAGTCCCGGGTGATGACGGCCCGCTCGCTCCGTGATGCTGCGGCGTTCACGCCGGCGCTCGCGGCGTGGCCCGACATGCGTCGTGTGTTCGAGGACCGCTACACGCGCGTGCTGCTCGGTTCGATGCAGCTCGATCGTGCTGTGAACGAAGTGGAGCGCGAGTGGAACCGTTTGCTGATCGCGACGGGTGGTGGCTCGCTCGACGCGATCCCGACGCCGGGTCCGATCCAGCATCCGGCGGCGGATGGAGCCGAGGGATGAGCCAGGCGACGATCCGTCCGGGTCTTGCGCCGTACCTGTACACGCTGCCCGCTGTCGCGGTGCTGGGTGTGTTCTTTCTGGTCCCGACGGTGCAGGTGGCGTACTACTCGCTGACCGAGTACACAGTCTTCGCCGATCCGGAATGGGTGGGTCTCGGTAACTACCGTCGGCTTATCGCGAGCGGCTGGTTCTGGATGGGGATGCTCAACAGCTTCCTCTACCTGTTCGTGACGCCCGCGCTGATTGCACTGTCACTGCTGGCGGCGACGGTCGTGCATGCCAACCTTCGCGGCGAGCGCTTGCTTCGTTTGCTCCTGTTCCTGCCGGTGATCACACCGACGATCGTGGCGGCGATCGCGTGGCGCGCGTTGCTGCGCGAGGACGACGGGCTGATCAACGCGGTGCTCGCCGTGGTTGGTCTTGGCCCGGTGGAGTGGCTCACCGAGCGGCCCTGGACACTGATCAGCCCGATGCTGGTGACGCTGTGGAAGGGGTTTGGGTTCTACATGATGATCTTTCTGGCGGGGCTGCTCTCCGTGCCGCGTGAGCTGCACGAGGCCGCTGCGCTGGACGGCGCCGGGCGCGCCGCGGTGGCGCGGCATGTCGTGCTGCCCTCGATTGCCCCGCTGCTGGTGCTCGTGACGATCATCAGCTCGATCTCGGCATTGAAAGTGTTCGATGAGTTATTCGTCACGGTCCGAGGGGTTCCGGTGGATCACATGACCGCGGTACCGCTGGTGTACGAGACGGCGTTTGTGCAGGGCGAGTTCGGCCTGGCGTGCGCGGTCGGCATGCTGCTGTTTGCCGTGATCCTGGTGTTCAGCCTGGTCAATCTTCGGCTGTCCCGGGGGGCTGGGTCGTGATCCGCTCGCGTGGGGATCGGGCCGTTCGGATCGTGCTGTACGCCGCAGCCGCGGTGCTGGTGATTCTTGGGGTTGGTCCGGCATTGTGGCTCGTCCTGGGCGCCATCAGCCCCGCAACAGAAGACCTCGGTTCCGTGCCCACGCGCCTCACGCTGGACAACTTTCTGAGCGTCTGGCAGGGCGAGGGCATCCTCGGCGCGCTCGTCAACAGCACAGTTGTGACCTTCTTTCGGGCGGGTCTGAATGTGCTGCTCGCGGCGTTGGCGGCCTACCCGCTCGCGCGGATGCGGTTCCGTTTCCGCGAAACGATCTTCGTGCTGATCCTTGCGACGATGATGGTGCCGGAGCAGGTGATCGTCGTGCCGATGTTTCGCATCGTGGTCGGGCTCGGCCTCTACGACACGCTGACGGCGTTGGTGGTGCCTTTCAGCGTCACCGCGTTCGGGGTGTACCTCTGTCGGCAGGCGTTCGC
The DNA here is from genome assembly GCA_052168215.1 of Phycisphaerales bacterium. GTDB lineage: Bacteria > Planctomycetota > Phycisphaerae > Phycisphaerales > UBA1924 > JANQQZ01. The sequence continues at coordinate 58,099 of JBQLZJ010000010.1, read as the reverse complement.
GGCGATCCCAAGAGATGTCGAGGAAGCCGCGCTCATCGACGGCGCATCCTCGCTGCGGATCTGGTGGTCGGTGATGCTGCCGCTCGCTGCCCCGACGCTGGCCACACTCGGCGTGTTCAGCGTGATCGGTGCCTGGTCCGATCTCCTCTGGCCGCTGGTTGTCCTGAAGAGCGAGGAGAACTTCACGCTGCCGATCAAGATCAACGAGCTGTTGGGTCAGTACGCGACGAATGTCCGGCTGGCGTACGCGGCGAGCGTGATGGCGCTCGTCCCGATCGTGGTGTTCTTTATCGCCGCGCAGCGGTGGTTGAAGCCGAACATGTTTGCCGGGGCGGTCAAGGGATGAGCGTGGGCCCGGGGCGGCCGCCCCGCGTTGTGATCGTCGGCGGGGGTCTCGGCGGGGTGGCATCCGCGCTCGCGCTGGGTGAATCGGGAATAGCGTGCCTCGTGCTGGAACCGACCGCGTGGATCGGTGGGCAGGCCACCAGCCAGGCCGTGCCGTTCGATGAGAACCGGTGGATCGAGAGCTTCGGCGCCACACGCTCGTACGCAGCGATGCGCGATGGTATTCGCTCATGGTATCGGGAAAGGGAGTCGCTTCATCCGTCGTTGACGCATGCGGGGCCACTCAACCCGGGCGGCGGATGGGTGAGCCGGCTGTGCTGTGCGCCGCGTGTGGCCCATGGGGTGCTTCGTTCGATGCTCGCGCCGTACGAAACGAGCGGTCTTGTGACCGTTCAGGCGGGAGTCACGCTGCTTGGGTGCGACACCGCGGGCGACACCGTGGTCTCGGTGAGGTATCGCTCGGCCGACGGTGAGATCCACTCGGTATCAGCCGCACTCTTCCTCGAAGCGAGCGAAACGGGCGACCTGCTCGAGCTGGCGTCGATCGAGCACAGGATCGGGGCGGAGGCGGTGTCGGAGCACGGCGAGCTGCACGGGCTGCCCGAGGCGGATCGGCGGTGCCAGCAGCCGCCGAGCTGGTGCTTCGCGCTCGAGCATCGACCGGGTGAAGACCATCGGATTTCCCGACCCGAGGGCTACGACTCGCTCCGATCGTGGGTGCCGATCATGCATGATCGCCCCTGGCCCGGCCCGCTGTTCGCCTGGACAATCCCGACGCACGGCGAGGCTCGGTCACGGGAACTCCACATGGTCCCATGGCCCGACGAGCCGCCCGGCGGCGAGTGGGAACTGTGGCGGTACCGACGGATCGTGGAGGCGGCGGCGCACACCGACGGCCGGCCGGATGTCTGCTTGGTGAACTGGGTGCAGATGGACGACTGGCGTCAGCCGACGCTGACGGTCCCGCGATCTGCGCGGCCGGCGGTCTTTGCGCGGGCGAGGCAGCTGTCAGCGTGCCTGCTGTACTGGATGCAAACCGAGGCGCCGCGGCACGATGGCGGCACGGGGTACCCGGGACTGCGCCTTCGGGGCGATGAGCTCGGCACCGAGGACGGCTTCGCCATGGCGCCGTACATCCGGGAGCCGATGCGGCTTGAGGCGCTGCACATGCTGAGCGAGTACGATGTGGGCTCGGACCAGCGGGGTCACCCCGGAGCGGGCGAGAACGGCGTCCCGCCGGAAGGTCGCTGCGTCTCGTTCGCTGATTCGGTGGCGATCGGTCACTACCACATCGATCTGCACCCGACGCCGACGGGCCGCAACAGCGTGTATGTCGAGGCCTGCCCGTTCCAGATTCCGCTGCGGTCGCTCGTGCCGGTGCGGGTGCGCAATGTGCTGGCAGCAGGGAAGTGTCTTGGTGTCACGCATATCACGAACGGGGCGACGCGGACACACGCTGTCGAGTGGGCCGTCGGCGAGGCAGCGGGGATGGCCGCGGCGCTGTGTGTCGAGGCAGGTATCGACGCTCATGCGGTGTGCAGCGCGGCTCGCGCGCAGGAGCTTCGTCGCCGGCTCTCTCTCCGCGGGGCACCGACTTGCTGGCCCTGGGATGAATGAGCCATCGATCAGAACGCGAGCGTGAGGATCTGAAACGGCCTGATATCCATGGGCTGGCCCGGAGGCACCATCTCGCCGGTTTCGCGCTCCGCGGCGTTGCAAAGCCGCAGCTCGTGCGGAGCGTTGAGACGGAGGCGGCCGGTCCCGCCGTGTGTCTCGACGAACCGGAGGATGCGCCTCGATCGGTCGACACCTCGTTTGAACGCTGTCACCTCGACGCGCGCCGAACCGGTGAGTGTGAACACCGGCGCTCTCGCTCCGGCCGGAGCCGATGCGGGAAGCAGCGGCGCGTTGAGCTGCTCGGCCCGGTTGGCGACCCCGGCCGACCGCCAATCGCCGGCGTGCGGCAGCAGCGCCGTCCGGATGCTGTGCGATCCCCGGTCCGCATCGGGATCGGGGTGGGTCGGTGACCTGAGCAGTGACAGCGAAAGCGTCGAGCCCCAGGCGGCGGCGCCATACTTGCTGGTGTTGAGCACCGCGAGGCCGGCACCGGGCTGGGCGATGTCCATCCATCGGTGCACCGGGACCTCGAAGCGGGCGCGATCCCATGGGGTGTTTCGATGCGTGGGCCGCTGAATGACGCCGCCCTGGATCTCGAAGGTCGCGGTGTTCGCGCGAACGGCTGCGGGGTACTCGGCTCGGAGGATCCGGTGGCTCTCCGCCCAGGTGATGCGTGTATCGATGACGAGCATGGGCGATTCGGCATCGAGCGTGTACTCGATCTCGGCCGACGAACGCTCGCCGATCGCGAACTGTGCAACGATCGACGACCGCATCGCATGCTGTCTGCCGGGCCTTATCCCGGTTGCGCGTGGGGCGTCCAGCTCGTCGAGCTCGTAGTCCGGATCGATGTCCCATGCGTCCCACATGTGGGGCCGATCTCTGTAGAGACGGAGGGTGTGCAGGGGCAGTCCCGCGATGGCGAGTTCCTGTCCCGTGCTGAGCAGAACCAACGAGTCGATCCGGCCGTGCTGGCCGATCGAAGCGCGAATGACGCCGTTGTCGAGCACGCCGGCGTGGCAGCTCACGGGAGATGCCTGGCTGGGCCGAGCCGGAGCGCAGGCCAGGGGCGGTATCTCTCGGACAAAGACAAGGTCGTCGGCGAGTTTGATGACGCCAGAGGCGTGGGCGCTCGACGGGTTGAAGACGGCAGGTTCGTGGCCGCAATCAAGCCGACCGTCGCGGATCTCGATAGCGCGGGCGAGGACACGGGACAGCCGATCCACCGCCTGCCGATTGACCGCTTGGATGGAGGAGCCGGGGAGGATGTCGTGGAACTGGTGGAGCAGCAATTCGCGCCAGAGATCATCCAACTCGTCATCAAGTGGATCGGCCGGGCGCTCGGCGAGCACGACCTCCGCCTCCCGGAGTCTGAGCTCGCACTCGCGGTTGAGCTGCTTGAGCCGGGCCTGGGTGGTGAGCGTGCCGCGGTGGAGCTCGAGATAGAGCTCCCCGTCCCAGACGGGCCAGGGGCGGCCGCGTTGGCGGTCTCGTTGGGCGTCATCGTGGAGTTCGCGGAGAAATTCGCTTGCTGTGCCGTGATGGACGGTGGGCAGACCCGGGCACGCCCCGGCAAGGCTTGCGTTCTCGATCTGCCAATCGACCGGTCCGCCGCCGCCGTCACCGAAGCCGAAGGGCTGGAGCCAGCGATCGCTCGGGGGTGTGATCGCGGCCCGCCGTTCGCCTCGCAGGAGTTCAGCGGGCGTGTTCGAGGCGTTGTAATCCCCACCGGGCGTGAGGTGCGCGATGACCTCCGACCCATCGATGCCCCGCCATATGAAGGAGGTGGAGGGCATGGGGTTGGTCTGGTTCCAGCTCATCTTGTTCGTGATGAAGGTGTCGAGTCCGCAGGCGCGCATGATCGTCGGGAGCGACGCTGGAAAGCCGAAGGTGTCGGGCAGGAAGACGCATCGTTGCCTGCCGTGCTCGCCGAAACGCGCCTCGAAGTACCGCGTTCCCTCGGTGATCTGGCGGATCAGCGACTCGAGGCCGGGGACGCTGGCGTCGGGCTCGACCCACATCGCCCCGAACGGCTCCCAGCGGCCCGTAGCGACGAGTGTATCGATCGTTTGGCTGAGCTGCGGCGCATCCTGTTCCAGCATGGTGTACTGGTAGGGCTGGCTCGCGAGGAAGCGGAACGCCGGGAATCGTTCGCACAGACGGGCGGCGTTTGCCCAGGAGCGTTGGACCTTGCGGCGCGTCTGGTCGAGGGTCCAGAGCCACGCTGTGTCGATGTGAGCATGCCCCACCGCGGTGACTCGGCTGGCGCCGGCGTCGGAACCCGCGGCGAGCGCTTCCCGCAGGGCCGTCATCGCCTCGTCCACCGAGGTTGGCACAGCCGAGTCATCGATCACGCGTGTTGCGCGGTCCATCGCTGCAAGAAGCAGGCGTGCGAGCGAGCTTTCTCTCGGGGACTCCCGCAAGAGCTGTCGGCCGAATCGGTAGGCGCACAGAAGCTCCCAGACGCGGTCGTCGCGCTCAGCCAGCTCGGCCAGCGTCAGGTGCCCCGGGTCGCTGCTCCCCCACCGCCGGTGCGTCTCGGACGAATCCCACGAAAACGCCGCGACCCCCCAGGGGTGCATGCACTCGGCCTCGATGAGCAGCTCGATGCTGCCTGATCCGTGGGCTACGCCGGGAGGCAGGGGCGCCGCGTCGCGGTTGTCGTCGAACCCGTGCCACGGCGTGTCTCCGCTGAACAGCAACGCCTCGGTCCCGCTGGAGAAGCGGACGACGGTGCGCTCGGATCGCTGCAGGCCGGCGCCAACGGAGAGACGGAACCACACGCGCTGCCACTTTGGACCCCAGCGAAAACCGAGATCAACCCCGGCGAAGGAGAGCGAGGCGGTCTGGGACGGTTTCAGATCTTGATCCGTCCTGGCCGCCTCGACCCGCAGCGGTGCAACGGTGCGAAAGACCGCCGGGGCGATCACCCCTCGTTCGAACGCTTCGAATCGCTTGAGCTGAAACTCGATATGGCTGAGGCTCATTGGGTGCTGGACTCCGAGCCGCGGAGCACGCGGGCCTCGTCGAGCACCCGGTCCCACTGGAACGCGGGGCCAGGGTCGACCTTGTTGTCCTGGACATGGAAATGCCCGAGCACCCCCGCAAACTCGTCGAAGGCCGGGTCGCTGAGTGTGCCGGTCAGAATCGCACCCTGCGTGTCTCGCGGGGCATCGAGCTCGATCTTCGGGAAGATGGCGTTGAGCGTCGCGGTGAGCTTGGCGAGGGAGTCGTACTGCTCCGCGGTGAGATCGTACATGACGAGATCCCGACCGTTGATGGTGCCGCGGATCCGCTCGGACCGGATCGGGCGGGCCCGGAACCCGGGCGTTCGGATGCCACCGTCGCCGAATCGCTCCGGCAGGGTCATGACGGTGGCACCGTTCCGATCTGATGCGTACCAGTCGTCGAGGGTCGCGGGATCATCGATGCTGTACGCGCCGATGTTGGCGATCTCGATGCCGATGGACCGGTCGTTGGCCTTTGTCGCGTGCCACGCCCGTTCCTCGAGGTCGAGGGTCTGGTAGATCGTGCCATCGACATCGAGCAGAAAGTGCACGCTTAGGCCCCGGGCGTCGTGCAGCACGCGGAAACAGGTTCGGCTGGTGCCGCACACATCGTAGTGAAGGACGAACTGGTCGACGACCTCGCGGAGCTCCTCGAGCGTCCAATCGCCGGATCGCCGAGCGGGGAGCAGCGACTCGTCACCTGGCGCTCGGCGGACGCCGAATCGGGGCCTGCCGTCGAGCTCGTGCTCCTGATCGAGGTCATCCGGCCTGACGAAACGCCTGTGGACCCGATAGGCGTCATAGCCGCCCGGATCCGTCCAGAGCACAACCGGCGCCCCGGTATGGAAGCGGACGCCGGCAGCCACGATCTCGTCGCCGATCCGCGCGGCCTGCGTTCCGACGGCTGGTGCCGCGGCGGCGTCAGCGACGGGCGTCCCCCGCGGGCCGGCCTGGCACCCTGATATCGAGATGATCAGGCACGCCAGAAGATGGATCACCGCTCGCTGGTCGGGTGGTTTCTTGTTCACAGCCGGCCTCCTGGGCCCCTCTGGCCCGCGATCGTGGTAGCTTATAGAACAATGACGCCGACGGCTGCATCCGACGGCCCACGAGGATCCGGAGACCGCGATGCCACCCGTGCTTCTGGCCAGCCTGACCGTGCCCGACTGGGCCATGATCGGGTTGTATTTCGCCATGCTCGCGGCGACCGGGTATCTGTTCAGTCGGAAGGAACAGCGCGACACCACGGACTACTTTCTCGCCGGGCGGAGGATGCCGGTCTGGGCGGTGGCGGTCTCGATCGTCGCCACGAGCATGTCGGCTGTGTCCTTCATCGGCGTGCCCGGCGGCAGCTACACCGGGAACCTCACCTACCTGGCGACCAACCTCGGGATGATTCTGGCGGCGATCGTTGTGGCGACGGTGTTCATCCCGGCGTTCTATCGGGAGGGCGTGGGCTCGATCTACGCGTTGCTGCACACGCGATTCGGCCCGCGGGCGATGCAGGCGGCCAGCCTGGCGTTCTTGGTGGGCCGGGTGTTTGCGAGCGGGGCCCGGATCTTTGCCGGCGCCATCCCGGTCTCATTCGTGATCTTTGGTGTCGACGGTGCCATGGAAGTGCAGAACCTGCTCGCAGCGATCGCGGTGATGACCGCTGTGGGCATCGGGTACACCTTCGTCGGCGGGATCGCCAGCGTCATCTGGACGGATGTGATCCAGATGGCCGTGCTGCTGTCGGCGGCGGCGATCGCGATCGGCATCATCGTGGCGAGGATCGACGCGCCGTTCGGCGAGGTGTGGCAGGCGCTGTCGACCGGCGGGCCCGAGGGCGGGTCGAAGTTGCAATTGCTCGACCTCAGCCTGGATCCGACAGCTCCGTTCGGCCTGGCGGCGGCGATCATCGGGTTCACTTTCATGGGCATCGGGTCGTACGGGACCGACCAGGACCTGGTGCAGCGGATGCTGACCTGCAAGGACTCGTCGCGCGGCGCTCGCTCGGTCATCTTCGGTATCCTGCTCGGGATACCGTCCGTTGCGGTCTTTCTGGTGGTCGGCCTGCTGCTCTGGGTGTTCTACCAACGCCCGGATCTGATCGGCGCTGCACCGTCGGAGGCACCGGCCGGCGACCGGGATGTTTTCCTCAGCTTCATCCTGATGGAGCTGCCTCCGGGCGTGCCGGGGCTGATGCTGGCGGGGCTGTTCGCGGCTGGGCTCAGCAGCCTGAACAGCGCGATCAACGCGATGAGCAGCGCCGCGATCAACGACTTCTACTTGCGCTGGCGGCCGGGGCGACCAGATCGGCACTATGTCATGGTCGGTCGGCTGTTCGTGCTCGCGTTCGGACTGCTTCTGGGCCTGTTTGCAGCGGTGTGCGTCTTCTGGCAGTCTCGCGACGCGGAAACCGGCGGCACACTCCTGACCTTCGCGCTCAGCGTGATGACCTTCGCGTACTCGGGGCTCATCGGCGTGTTTTTCACGGCGCTCCTGACCAGACGCGGCACGAGCGCATCGGTGATCGCCGCTCTGATCGCCGGGTTCCTGATCATCCTTCTGCTGCAGCCCGCGTTCTGGAAGGACGAGATCGCTGCGCTGGATGCCGGCGCCGAGATCGGCGGTGTCGGGAGCGCCATCGCGTGGCTGGCGTCCATCGCGTTTGCCTGGAAGCTCACACTCGCCTCTGGGGTGTGCTTCGTGATCGCGGCTGCGCCGAAGGGCGGGCATCGTCCATGATCCGATCCGCGTTGCAGGTCGAACAGATCTCCCGCGTCAGCAGCACGCGCATCCGAACGGAGCAGGGGGAGACGCTGCTGGCGTTCACCGGCTGCGACTACCTGGGCATGAGCTTCGAGCCAGCTGTCCGCCACGCCGTCACGCGATGGGTCGAGACCTCCGGGGTGAGTCCGGGGGCGTCCAGGATCACGACGGGGTGCTCTCCCGCGCTGCTTCGGGCCGAAGCATCACTTTCCGAGTTCGTTTCTGCAGAATCGGCGATGCTTCTGCCGGGGGGGACGCTGGCCAACATCGCGGCGATGGAAGCGCTCGCCGCGATGGGCGTCTCGAGGATCTGGATCGATCCCCGTTCCCATCCCTCGATTTCGCTCGCGGCCCGGGCGGCTGGGCTCGAGCGAACACACCAAACGGAGGCTGACGCCTTTGCCGCGGACGGAACGCTGCCCGCGGAAGGCGAGGTGGCGGACATCGCTGCCCTGCTCGTCTCAGCGGGCGAGCGCCCGGTCCTGATCGATGACTGCCACGGCATCGGCGTCGTCGGCCGATTCGGGTGCGGGGCGTGCGAGGGTCTGGCACCGCACGAACGGCTCATCGTCACCGGCACCGGATCCAAGGCACTGGGCGTTCCTGTGGGCTTTGTGTGCGGACCCACGAGCGTTGTACGCACGATGCTGGAGCGGAGCATCGCAGCGCGCTGCTCCACAGCGATCGGTGAAGCGTTCGCGAACGGGCTCGCTGCCTCGCTTGCCGTCGTGAGAAGCTCGCCCAAGATCCGGCTGCTTCAGGAGCGGTCAGCGCAGCTGCGAGACGGCTTGCGCGGGATCGGGATCCGCGCCCATGAGGGACTGACGCCTGTGCAGGTGCTGCAGGCCCCCTCGATCGATGTCATCGAGACGAGCCGCGCGCTGCGGGCTCAAGGGCTCTTTGCGCCCGCTGTGTCGTATCCGGACCACGGGAGCCCCCCCGTGATTCGCCTGAGTGTGTGCGCCGATCACACACCGGCAGATGTCGATCGGCTGCTCCAAGGGCTCCGGCAGGCGATCTCAGCCGGACGAGGGGACTCGGGATGAGCATGCCCGTGCTCTACCCAACGCCGCGCAGCGTCGAGCCCGTGGGCGGTATCGTGAACGCTGCGCTGTCCTGCTCTTCCAAAGTCAGATCCGATCCAGACCGCTGTCCGCAACCCGGTGGCTACGAGATCATCGTTCGGCCGGATGGTTCGGTCGACGCGTGGGCGCACGACGAGGATGGCGTCTTCTCCGCTCGCTCGACGCTTCGGCAACTCATCCAGTCGGGCGTCGCGGGCATCCCATCGCTTCGCATCCGTGACTGGCCGGCGTTCCGTGTGCGTGGCTTCATGCTCGATGTCTCGCGGGACCGGATCCCAACGATGGAGCATCTGCGTGAGATTGTGACACTGCTGAGTGACCTGCGGATGAATCACCTGCAGCTGTATGTCGAGCACACGATCGAGTACCCGGGGCACGAGGCCGTGTGCGCCGGTCTTGATCCGTTGACCGGCGAGCAGCTCGCCACGCTCGACGGATGGTGCCGATCGGCCGGGATCGAACTGGCAGCCAACCAGAACTGCTTCGGCCATCTATCTGGGTGGTTGCGTCACGCACGCTATGCGGATCTGGCGGAGACGCACGGCCCGTACGAGTTCTACGGGACGCTTCGCGATGGACCGTTCAGTCTGTGCCCGATCGATCCGAGGAGCGCTGCGCTGGTGCGAGAGTGGCTCACGAACCTCGCGTGCTGGTTCTCTTCGCGGCTTGTGAACATCGGGTGCGACGAGACCGCGGACATCGGCTCCGGCCGATCACGCGACGCGGTGCAAGAACGCGGCCGTTCTCGCGTGTACGGGGACTTCGTGCGCCGGGTGGCGGAGGATGCGCTCGGCCTCGGGCTCTCACCTCTGTTCTGGGGCGATATCGCGCTCGAGGATCGGTCGATCCTGGAGATGTTGCCGCCGGAGTTGCTGGCGCTGGCGTGGGGATATGAACCGACCTCGCCGTACAGCCGCTGGTCGAGCGTGCTGACGGATGCGGGCCGGCGGTTCTGGGTGTGCCCGGGCACGAGCTGCTGGCGCAGCTTCATCGGCCGGACCGCTGAGCGACGAGGCGCGTTGCGTGCCGCTGCGGCGTGCGAGGGTGATGCCGAGGGCATGCTCGTCACCGCGTGGGGGGACCTGGGTCATCGGCAGCAGTGGCCGATCACCGCCTTTGCGCTCGCTGATGCTGCGCAGGTCGCGTGGAATGGCCGAGATGCTGTGTCTTCCAGCGGACAGGCGGCGAATGTGGCGTTCGGCTCATCGGGGCTCGGTGACTGGCTGGCCGACCTCGGCGATGTCGACGCGGACATCCGGGCCCGCGGCGGCGTGCCTCGCGACGGACAACCGCAGCCGATCCTCAACGCCGGTGCCCTCTTCGAGGTGCTACACCCCGCGCGGCCGGGCTTCCGACCGTCGGCCGACCTCGCCGACTGGTGCGCCGTCCACGACCGACTGAACGGGCTCACCCGCGTGCCGAAGTCGGATGATCGCCATCTCGCCGCAGAAGTGCGGTGGTCGGTCGACATGGCGATGCTGGCTGCGGAGCTCGCCATGGAACGCTGCGGCGGGCGTCCCGTCGAATCACTCGTTGACAAGACTGATGATCTCGAGGAACGACACCGACGGCTCTGGCTGAAGCGATCTCGGCCCGGAGGGCTCGACTCCAGTTGTGCATGGTTCGAGCAGATCCGGCGTGCGCCACGTGGGGCCATGCTGTGAGTGAGCAGCGGCGCATTGTGGGATGCATGTCCGGGACGAGCATGGACGGCGTCGACGCCGCGCTGGTGAGCGTGTGGGGCACGGGGCTGGATCTCACCGTCGCACTTGAGAACACGGCGTCGGCGCCGTTACAGAAGGTGGACCTGCTCCGTCGACTCGCAGACGGCCACCCGGTCACAGCGGCGGAGGTGCTCGAGGCACGAGCGTCCGTGTCAGCGTCTGTACTCGCCGCGCTCGAAGGATTGCGGATGGGGGCGGTACCCGATCTGATCGTCGTGCACGGTCAGACCGTGTTTCATCGGCCGCCGATGTCGTGGCAGCTCCTCGACCCATGGCCCGTGGCGGCGGCGTACAGGGCGCCCCTGCTGTTCGACCTGCGCGGGGCCGATCTGGCGCGCGGAGGACAGGGCGCACCGATCACGCCGATCGCGGATGCCGTGCTGTTCAAGGACACGGATCGGAACCGCGCGGTGGTCAACCTGGGCGGTTTTGTCAACATCACACACCTGCCGCGTGGCATGGCGGTCGATGCTGTAAAAGGGTGGGATGTGTGCCCATGCAACCATCTGCTGGATTCGCTCGCCAGGGAGCGTCTCGGTTCGCCGTTCGATGATGGCGGCTCCGCGGCGCTCCGCGGAGCCGTCGTGGAGACGATCGCCGCTCGGCTCACCGAAGCGATCCGCGAGACGACCGGCCGTTCCCTCGGAACGGATGATGAGTGCTCCCGGCTGGTGCTCGTCGAGACAGCATCCCTTCCACCGATGGACGCGTGCGCCACGGCCGCTTCCGCGATTGCCCGCTGCATCACGAAAGCGGCAGAGGGTGCAGACGAGGTCGTGCTCGCCGGCGGCTCGGTTCGTCACGCCCGACTTGTCGCTGAGATCCGCGATCGATGTGGCGTGCGCGTGGTGCTGAGCGATGAGCTTGGCGTGCCGACTCAGAGCCGGGAGTCCATGTGCCTGGCCGTGCTCGGCGCACTCGCGATGGACGGTGTTCCGATTCATCTTCCATCGGTTACCGGTGCACGGGATACGCTTTCCGCAGGAGCCTGGATCCGACCATGAGCACGCTTCCGCCCGATCGGGGCCACATCGCGACCGAGCAGCGTCACACGCTGACACGCGACTTGCATACGAGGTCGGTCGGTGAGCTGCTCTCGGTGATCAACAGGGACGATGTAGGCGTAGCGCATGCTGTAGGCGCCGCCTTGCCGGCGATCGAAGCGCTGGTGTGTGCTGCCGAGCCCGGTTTTGTCGCGGGTGGACGGCTCGTCTATGTCGGGGCTGGGACTTCCGGGAGGCTGGGGGTGCTCGATGCGTCGGAGGCCCCGCCGACCTTCTGCGTCGATCCTGGTCGGGTCGTTGGGATCATCGCGGGCGGTGACTCGGCGTTGCGGGTATCGAGCGAGTCGAAGGAAGACGATCCGAACGGGTCCGAGCCCGATCTTCGGGCGCTCGGCCTGACCGATCGTGACACGGTGATCGCCATCGCGGCCGGGGGGACCACGCCGTACGCCCTGGGTGCGTTGGCAATCGCAAAACGACTGGCGCCCCGGTCGGTGACGGCGCTGCTGTGCTGTGCATCGGTCCAACAGCCGTCAGCGTGCGACCATCTCGTGGTGGTCGACACCGGACCGGAGGTCGTCACCGGCTCGACACGCATGAAAGCGGGCACCGCAACCAAGATGGTGCTGAACATGATCTCCACCACGCTGATGATCCGCGAGGGTCGGGTGTTCGAGAACCTGATGGTCGACATGCGTGCAACGAACTCGAAGCTCCGGGACCGTGCTGCACGAATGATCTCCATGGCTACAGGGCTGTCACGCGACCAAGCGTTCCGTACACTCGACCGCGCTGGCGGCGAAGTGAAGACGGCGATCCTCCTGCAGCGGGCCGGGTTGTCCGCCGAGGAGGCCAGGCAGCGGCTCAGGCTGCACAAGGGGAGGCTCGATCGAGCCCTTGAGGAGGAGGCTGCGGATGACGCTGGCTGATCGACGGGTGATCCATGTCGGGCTCGGTCCGCTCGGGTGCCGGATCGCGGCGGACCTCGTCACGCGAAGACTCGGCACGCTCATCGCAGCCGTCGATATCTCGCCGGAGCTTGAAGGGCGTACGCTGTCGGATCTTGGCATCACAAACGCCGAGGATCTTCGGGTCTCGAGCGAGCTGCGTTCGGCGCTCCGGACCGGAGCGTCGGTGGCGGTGGTGACGACCTCGTCCGATCTTTCGCGGTGTGCGGAGACCTTTCGCGTGCTGCTCGGAGCCGGTTTGACGGTGGTGAGCACCTGTGAGGAGTTGCTCTGGCCGACACTCCGGCACCCCGATCTGTCCATGGAGTTGAACGAGCTTGCGCGGCGTCACGGCGGTCGCCTGCTCGGCACGGGGGTGAACCCCGGTTTTCTTATGGACACACTTCCAGCCGTTGCCACGGGAGTCTGTCGTGAGGTGCGCCGTATCCGGGTGCTTCGCCGGCAGGATGCATCGTCGCGCCGCCGTCCGTTTCAGATCAAGATCGGCGCGGGGCTGACGACCGATGCGTTCGATGAGCGCATCGCCGCGGGTACGCTGCGACATGTCGGGCTCGGCGAATCGCTGCATCTTCTAGCCGACGGGCTCGGCTGGACGATCGCCTCCTGGTCAGAATCCATCGAGCCAGTTCTCGCCACGAGGACACTCGAGTGCGATCTCGGCGCCATCGAGCCGGGCTCCGCCGCGGGTGTTCGGCAGGTTGCATCGGGCCAGACCGCGGACGGGCGTGAACTCGAGCTTGAGTTCGTCGCCGCGATCGGTGCTGAAGACCCGCTCGACCGCGTATCGATCGAAGGAGACCCGCCGCTGACGGTGGAATGCCCGGGGGGTGTTCACGGCGATATCGCCACATGCGCCATCACGCTCAACGCCATTGCCAGCCTCGAACGAGCGGCACCCGGCCTGCACACGATGCTGACCATCCCGCCCGTCAGCAGCCGGAGGGGTCAGCCATGATTCGAGCGATCGGAAGCCTGTTCCTGTGTGTGCTCGCGTTGAGTTGCCGTGGAGCTGAGCCCCATGACGATGAGTCGTTCTTCCGGGCCATGCTCTCGAGCAGTGCCACGCTTCGTGGTGTCGCGGCAGAGCCGTGCCGGTACCGCCTGCAGATTATCGTCGGAGAAATCGATGAGGACGACGCAACGATTAGATGGCGCATCTATCGAGGAGACGCGGAGTATTTCTACCCGGCGAGCACCGTCAAGCTGCCCGTGGCGGCTCTGGCTCTCAATGAACTGCGCCGGCTGAGCATCGAGCACGACGCGACGCTGACGGTGGACACACCTCTCGCCTTCGATCCGCTCTTTGAAGGCGAAACAATCGAAGCCGAGGACCCGACAAACCTCGAAGGAGGGGCAATTACAGTCGGCCACGACATCCGCAAGATCATGCTTGTGTCGGATAATGCTGCGTTCAATCGGCTCTACGAACTCGTCGGACATCAGCGCATCAATGAAGCACTGCACGACGCGGCCGGCCTGACAAGCACCATGCTGACACATCGCCTGTCGGAGTACCGAACGGCGGAGCAGAATCGGCGTTCACCCGTGATCCGTTTCCGCACACCCGGCCGCGTCATCATCATCGGGGAACGCACGAGCGAGTACCGGTACGATGCTCGGCTGCTGTCACCTGACTCGATCCCGCTCGGCCGCGGGTATGCGGCTCGGGGGGAGATTGTTCCCGAGCCGATGGAATTTGCTGACAACAACCGCATGAGCTTGATGGATCTGCTCGTCGTGGTGCAGTCGATCGTCCGACCCGATCTTGAGGGCGGGGACCGGCTGGGGCTCCACGAACACGATCGAGCGTTCCTGAGGCAGGCGATGGGAGAGCTTCCGCGCGAGTCTTCGAATCCTCGCTATGCCGAGGCGGAGTACCCGGATGGATGGGGCAAGCTCTTTCTTCCGGGCGTGCGCCGCGTGCTGCCTCCCGAGCGGGTCAAGGTTTACAACAAGATCGGCCGCGCGTACGGCACGAGCACGGATGTCGCGTACATCGAAGACGAGGCCACAGGCCGTGGCGTATTCCTCGGCGTGACGATCTATACCAATGACAACGCGATACTGAATGACAATCGGTACGAGTATGAGTCGCTCGCGGACCCGGTGATGGCTGACATCGCCGCATATGTGGCGGACGCGATTCTCATCAACCCGGGCTCCACGCCATGAATGAGCACGCGGAACTACCAACCGCCTCGCCGGAGCTTGTCCCGCGACGGAGGCTGCTGTCGCTCGATGTGTTCCGTGGCTTCGATATCGCCGCGATGATTCTGGTCAACATGACCTGGGATCGTGCGACGCTGCCGTGGCAGATGTTCCATGTCGGCTGGAACGGTGGTGCGCAGGGCGTGACGCTGACCGACCTGGTCTTCCCGTGGTTCATCTTCATCGCCGGTGTAGCGATTCCCTTTTCCATGCGGAGCGGGCGTGGCAGGGGGCACACGGCGGCGGAGCGCGTACTCATTGCGTTACGGCGTGCGATGGTGATCTACCTGCTCGGTCTGCTGCTGGATGCGGCGAGCTCCGGTCGTTTCGTGTTCTTCAAGTGGAACATCTTGCAGCTCATCGCCGGCGCCTATTTCTTTGCTGTGTGCATCGCGATGCTGCCGCGATGGCTGCAGGTGGGTTTCGTCGTCGCCGTGCTGGCCGTGAAGTGGTGGATCCTGAGCGTCTACCACCATCCCGATTTCGGGCGTTCCGTGTGGTTCTTCGCGGTGGACGGGGTCGAAGTGGCGGATCGGTACGCCGCGGGCGCCGTGCCGATCAACGGGGAACAGGTGTTCAAGTCGGCGATGCTGGGGTGGGCTTCGTGGCTGCCGTTCTCTGGCACCGTTTCGTACAGCCCGCTGCTGAACTGGCTGACCAACATCTTCAACCTGCTGCCGGCGATCTGCGTGGCTGTGATGGGGTCGTGGATAGGACGCTGGGTGCTCGCCGTGGGCGTCGGTGTACCGGCGCTCGGTCTCCGATTGATCGGCGTCGGCGTGGCCTGCTGGTTCCTGAGTTGGCTATGGAACCTGCATCACGCGTGGAGCAAGGACTTCTTCACCGCGTCGTACGCGCTGCTCGCGGTCGGCACCGGCACAGCCGTGCTGGGCGTCTTCTATCTGCTGCTTGACACGGAGTGGCGGTTCCGCCTTGTGGCGGCTGGCTCAGCGCTCGCTGTCGGCGCTGTCGCGACGGCGTCGGTGATCGTCGGAGGTGGACTCCGGTCTGTCTGGGCTGAGTGGTCGATCGGGACGCTCGTCGGGGGCGCAATCGCGATGATGCTGCTGAGCCGACCCGGCGTCGTCTTCTTCCGCGCCTTTGGCATGAACGCCATCGCGCTCTATTTCGTCAATGAGATGCTGTTCAAGATGGTGTTCAGCAAGTGGACACTGCCCCTTCTCGACCCCGAACGGCCGATGACAGGGGCCCTCTACCACCTGCTTCGACGCGATTGGGCACCCACCAGCACCATCGATCTGGCGATCGGAGGATGGGCATTCGCGCTGGTCTGGCTCGGCGGCTGCTTCGGGTTCGTCTTCTGGCTGGATCGGCGGGGTGTCTTTATCCGCGTGTGACCGGATCCGGTCAGTGGGCGTGGGAGTGGCCGGGACCACCGCTGGCATGACCGTGGCCTGAGCCCTCGGCAACGCCAAGGAGCACGGAGACGCCGACACCCACCAGCAAGGCCGCGGTCAGCCTTGCCCTGTGGTGCGTATGAAACTGCACCTCGGGCATCAGATCTGCCAACGCGACGCAGACAAACGCTCCGGCCGAGAAGGCCAGCACATATCCGGCGATCGGAGCGGACGCGTTGCCCTGGCCGAGCACGCTGAGGCCGAAGAACGCGGCGACGGCTGCTATCGGCGTGATGAGCGCGAAGCCTGCGTTGATCAGCCTGCGCAGATCGGCCGATTCGCCACAGGAGGCCACGGTCGAAGCGAGGGCCATGGCGTCGATCGGCTTGTGGAACAGAACGACCACGAGCACCGCGAGACCGGGCAGAAAGCCGTGCCCAGCTTCGACCTGCATCGCCGCCGCAACCGCCATGCCATCCACGATGCTGTGCAGCGTCAGGCCGGAGAGCAGCGTCCACCATCGCAGGGGCGCGGCGTTCTGCTCGCTGTGGCTGCACTGGGCTTCGTGATGGTGATGACCGTGCTCGTGCCGGTCAATCGGTGTTTCCACGGTCGCAACGCCGGGATCGTGGCTGTGGACATGAAGGAATCGCATCAGGAGGAAGATGGTCAGGACGCCGGCGAGCATGGCCCAGACCGCCCGGTCAAGGTTGCCCAGTTCCAGAACGGCATGCGGCAGGAGGTGCAGCACACCCATGCCGAGCATCAGCCCGCCGACGAAGCTCAGCATCGTCTGGGCACGCAGGTGCGTCCCGGCGAGCACGGGCTGGAGCCTTCCCCCCACCCAGGAGGCGAGGAAGAGGATCGGCGCGGCAACGAGGAGTGCAACCGGTCCGTCCACACAATGCCCTCTCGATGGTTGGTCAGCCGTGGGAACGAACCAGCCAACTCCGGTGCGGCTTGGAGTGACTGTAGTCTTCGGGAACCGTCCGGTTCGTGATCTCACGCAGCGACGCGTTCCCGTCGGTCTCCCTGGCCGCCGACACGCGGAGGCCGCGGGCGACAAGCACGGCCTGACCGCCGGCCGCGAGCAGTTCTCTGGCGATCCGCAGCGGACGATCCAGCCCGACAGAAGCCCGGCCGGCTCGGCGTTGGCCGTGTCCGGGTGCGGGATCCGCCTGCAGATGCCAGATGACGAGGTCCCATGCCTTCTCAGCGTGAGTACCCGTCGCATCCGTTGCATCGGCCCAGGGTCGCAATCGGGGCCGTGCGTGCGCCGCGATCCGTATCGCGTATGCCATGGCCTCCTCGCCGTGAGGATGATCGGTCTGCACGGCGACCTCAGCCGCGCCTGATCGCACGGAAGCGACGATGGCCCCGGGGTCGGCCGCCCCCAGGTGGAGCACGCGTTTGCCCCTGGAGGCTTCGGCGATGCGCTCGCGGATGAGCCGGCCGTCGAGCGGAGGTCCCCAGCCGGGCTCTCCCGGTCTGACGAGCATCGCCTCGTGATGCTCGCGGACCTGGACCTCCTCCGTGCTGGTTTTGTGGCTCGGCGAGACGACGGCGATCCGTTCTCTGGGACACTCGGTGATCCGCTCGACGGCGGCGACGAGTCGTTCGAGCCAGACGCGTCGCTCCCCGACCGGGCGGTCGCTGGGCCGACGCAGGTCCGTGATCCGGAGCCACGGGCCGAGCCGGTCTACGGCGATGCCGGCACCGGGCGTCTGGCCGTCATACAGCCGGAACGCATCGGTCCCGAGGCGTACGGGCCAACGCCTGAGGTGTCGCACCCGTCGACGGAGCGCTGCCTCAAAGGATGCCACGACATCGTCCCGGTCCGAGGTATCGCCGAACGCGGGTCGCAAGCTGACGCGTTCGGTTGATTTAAGCTCCGCGTCGCGCCGTGGAAGAAAGAAGTAGAGCCCGCACTGGATGGACCCGTTGTAGAGCTTGCGGCGACGAGTCGCGTCCTGCCGGATGAAGGCCTCGAAGTCGGGAAAGGCGGTGAGAATCGCGTGGGACCAGCCCGGCAGCTGTGCGAGCACGCCCGGCAGTTCGGCGTGGATGGTGCGTGCCTCGGGCTTGTCGAGCACGCGCAGCCCGTACGGCGGGTTCGTGACGATCCACCCCCGTTCCGCGGCGCGTGTGATGTCGTGGTAGTCGCCTGTGCGGAACCCGACGAGCCCCTTGACGCCCGCACGATCCGCGGCCCGGCGTGCCTCGGCGACGGCCCGGCTGCTGATGTCGCGCCCCAGAATGGGTGCGAAATGGCCCGGTAGCTCGACCTTCGCTGCGTCCACCCTGGTTGTGGCCCAATGCTCGGCGTCGATCCAGCCGAACTGCTCCGCGGCGAACGACCGGCTGGCGCCCGGCGCGAGACCGGCCCCGAGGAGCGCCGCCTCGATGACGATCGTCCCCTGGCCGCAGAACGGATCGATCAGCGGCCGGTCCGGCTGCCAGCGGGTGAGCTGGACGATGCCGGCGGCGAGGGTCTCCTTGAGCTGTCCGGGACCGGAGTTCGGGCGGTAGCCCCGACGGTGGAGACCGGGACCGGTCGTATCGATCGCCAGCGTGACTCTGTCCCGCACAACGGCGGCGTCGATCGAGATCGGCGGGCCGGCCTCATCGAGGCGACCCGTCCGACCGGCGATCGCATCGACCACGGCCCGCTTGACGATGGACTGTGTCGACCGGGGGCTGTTGATCGCGGACCTGGCGGTTCGTGCGCGCACGCCGATTGCCATGGGCCGATCGATGATCTCCGACCATGCCACGCCTCGGACACCCTCGTACAGGGCGTCGAAGTCCTCGGCCGGGAACTCCGCCACATGCACGAGCACGCGGCTGGCGGCACGGAGCCAGATGTTGGTTCTCGCGACAGCGGAGGGATCGGCGTGGAACTCGAGGCGGCCCGGTTCGGTGACCGCCGCTAGGTAGCCAAGGGCGGCGAGCTCGTGCTTGACGACCGACTCGAGGCCGAAGGCCGTCACAACGATCAGACGCAGCGCGCCCCCCACCGGTCAGCGGTCCCGATTCAGCACCGCGTCGGCGAGCAGCTCGAGCGTCCGGCGAGCAGGGGACTCGTCGAGCGGCTCGAGGGAGGCCTTGGCCTGTTCGACCAGGTCCTTCGCGATGCTCGAGGAGTACCCGATCGATTCCGTGGAACGGACCATGGAGAGGATGCCGCGGAGCGAATCGGGATCGGCAGCGCCAGACTCGGATGCCCGGATGATCGTATCCAAGCTCTCGCCGCGTCGGTTCTGTTGAACGGCTGCGAGATGGTGGATGATGGGCAGCGTGAGCTTGCCCTTGTGGAGATCGCGCCCGAGCGACTTGCCGACGACGGCTTCGTCGCCGAGGAGATCGAGGGTATCGTCCTGGATCTGGAAGGCGACGCCCATGCGTCGGCCGTAGCGGTCGAGAGCTTCGGTCAGGGCGCCCTGTGCGCCGGCGGCCCGAGCCCCGAGCCTTCCGCACGCGCCGACGAGGGCCGCGGTCTTGCCCTCCAGGATCTCGAAGTAGGTTGCCTCGTCCAGCGAATGGTTGTCGCGGTTATCGAGCTGAAGCAGCTCACCGGCGCACAGCTCCATCGCCACGCGACCGATCAGTCTCGCCGGCTCGCGGTCCTTGAGCGATGAGCAGAGGTGGAACGCGGCCGCAATGAGATAGTCGCCGAGGATCACGGCCGTTTCGTTGCCCTTGCGGTGGTTGATGGTCTCGCCGCCGCGTCGGACGCTGGCCTCGTCGAGCACATCGTCGTGCACGAGCGTCGCCATGTGGACCATCTCGACGACGGCGGCGACGCCGACCAGCTCAGTATCGGCGGGATGGTCGGTCGGCGCCCCCACCGCTGCCCCGGCCAGCAGCGTGAGCGTCGGGCGCAGCATCTTGCCCCGGTACCGCTCGACATGACCGCAGAGCGCCTCGACGACGGGCAGGTCGGACCTCAGGGCCGCGTCGATGCGGTCGCTGACCGCTTGGAGACCCTCGAAGACCCAGGCCTGCAGGGGCTCCAGCTCCGCGGGAACAGAGAACACACCCTTCACGCCGGTCGATCCAGCAGCTCGACGCTTCCGAGGGCCCGCTTCTGGGCAACGAGATAGGTGATGAAGGCCGGGTCAGCGTCGCCCTCGCGCACGGGCGAGAACTCTCCGTTTCCCTCTTCCTCGTCGTCGGGATCCGTGCCTTCCCAGTAGACCTGGACATCCTCGAACCCTGCCTCGGCGAGGAGCTCGCGGATCTCGGGGAGGGTCCACAGACGCCACTGGTACTCGAAGGCGTTCTTCATCGTGGTGCCATCGGGGAACCGGAAGTGGATGCGACACTGCATGCGCCCGGAGATCGGGTCGTAGCGGTGTTGGTCCCAGATGTAGGTGAAATGACGGTTGACCTTGCGCTTCTCCTCGATTTCGGAGAATGCGTCGGAACCGCCGTAGAAGTCCAAGAAGAAGATCCCCTGCTCGTCGAGGGATTCGTACACGCTCCGGAAGTAACGCCGGAGCTCGTCCCGGGTCTCGAAGATCCAGTAGCTGAAATTCATCGCAAGGACAATCTCGACGCCCCGACCCTCGGGGCCCGGATCGCGGACATCCGCCCGAACGAGGCTGATGCGACGCTTCTGGTCCTCGTCCAGCGATGCGAGGTTATGGGTTCGGCCCCAATCGAGTGTCGGCGCGTCAAGATCGACCGCGACGGCCGCGTTGGTCGGCCGTCGGCGGACCCATTCGCACGCGCTGTTGGCGGTGCCGGCGAAATCCTCTCGGAGCCTCGCGGCGTGACGGCCCCGCAGGGCGGCGAAGGTCTCGTCGACGAAGTCGATCTCGGCCTCAACATTCTGGACGGACAGCTGATACAGCTCGTGACGGTCGGCGGTGGCCGCGGTGTAGCGGTGCTCGCGGGTCTTCTGCTGCTTCCGGCGTTTGCCCTTGGACTTGGTCTTGGTTGGCATGGCTTCAAGTGTAGGACCGCCCGTGTAGACTCTGCGGCCGTCGTCCAAGGGGCGAGAGCGGGTGCAGGCTGGGGGCCCCGTGTCCGATCTATACTCGAACAGGGAGGGGGTGCCGAAGCCGGGTGCCCCGTCGCGATCATCGGGGATCGATCCGTGTCGGCCCGTGGCCGATGCGTGCAGCAGGAGCCGAGCATGAAGCTCACGATGGTGGGAACGGGGTATGTGGGCCTGGTCACCGGGGTCTGCTTCGCCGAAACGGGCAACGATGTGACCTGTCTCGATGTGGATCCCCAGAAGATCGAGAAGCTCAAGCAGAACATCTGCCCGATCTACGAACCCGGCCTGACCGAGATGATGGAGCGGAACCACAAGGCGGGCCGTCTGGACTACACCCTCGACAAGGAACGGGCCTACCGCGACGCCGAGATGATCTTCATCTGCGTCGGCACCCCTTCCGACGAGAAGGGGCACACCGACCTGCGGTACATCGATTCGGCCGCGGACGACATCGCGGATGTCATCAAGTCACTCGGCCCAAACCAGAAGCCGAAGGTCGTCGTCGTCAAATCGACGGTGCCCGTCGGGACGACCTTCTATGTGCGCGACCGCATCCGCGAGCGCGTCGGCCCCGACATCCCCTTCCGCGTCGCGGACAATCCCGAGTTTCTGAAGGAAGGCGATGCAATCATCGACTTCATGAAGCCGGACCGGGTGGTGGTCGGTGTCGAGGATCAGGCGACCGGCGAGCTGTTCAAGGATCTGTACGACCCGTTCGTGCGCAACGGCCACCCCATCTTCATCATGGACATCCCCTCCGCAGAGATGGTCAAGTATGCCGCCAACAACTTCCTTGCCACCAAGATCAGCTTTATCAACGAGATGGCGAACCTGTGCGAGGCGTACGGCGCGGACATCAACCGCGTGCGAGAAGGCATGTGCTCGGACAAACGCGTGGGGCACCACTTCCTGTATCCAGGGCTGGGCTACGGCGGTTCGTGCTTTCCCAAGGACACGCTTGCGTGCATCATGATGGGCGACAAGGCCGGCGTGACAACGCAGCTCTCCAACGCCGTCCACGGCACGAACCAGCGTCAGCGGAACCTCTTCTTCAAGAAGATCGTGCGGCACTTCGGCGGTGAGCAGGCGCTCAACGGGCTAACCTTCGCGTTCTGGGGGCTCGCGTTCAAGCCGCGGACGGACGACATCCGCGAGGCGCCGGCGCTCACCCTGGTGCGCAAGGCGCTCGGATACGGCATCACCTGCCGTGGATTCGACCCGGTGGCGATGGAGAATGTCAAGGCGGAGATGGGCGAGACCATCTCGCTGCACGACGACATCTACGAGGCTGTTGAAGGCGCCGACGCCCTGATCATCGCGACGGACTGGGACGAGTTCAAGAGCCCGGACTTCGCGAAGCTCGGTGAGCTGATGAAGCAGCGTGTGATCTTCGACGGCCGGAACCTCTACCGCCGACAGCACATGGGCGAGCACGGCTTCCACTACTACTCCGTCGGTCGTCAGCCTGTCCTGCCGAGCTAAGTGCGTCGCTTTCATCTGCGGGAGGTGCCGGCGTGCCCGATCGACTGTTCCGGTTTTATCAGCGCCGACGCATCATCAACATCAACGCCAATATCGTTGCCAGCGGTCTTCTCTCGACGCTGATGGTCATGGGTCTGCTCTGGTTCCTCAAGAGCGTGGTCGGCACGAGCTGGCCGACCTGGGGGTACACAGCGTTCTCGGCTGTGGCGGATCTGGTGCTCGATGTCGGCTTGTTCGCATGGCTCCACTGGGTCGCGAACCATTGGCGCCCGCTGAATGGGCGAACGGAACGGGAGCAGGCCGAGTTGCACGCACCGCGGCCGAACCCGGTGGTCGACGCGACACAGCTTCAGTTCGAGCGAGCCGTCATCAGTCCGCTGTACTACATCATGGCGATCGCCGGAACGGAGGCGCTCCAGCAGCACGGCATGCACCCGGCGTGGGCGGTGGCGATCGCCTACCCCGCCGGACTCGCTGTGACACGCACGATCCACACGATCTGGGGCATCAAGTCGGGCAGCTACACGGATCACCACCGTCGCGACAATGGAACCTCATCCACAACCTGCCCGATCGACAACAATCGCAACACCACCGACGCCGCCTGAGTTGACCCATCAACGCGCCGCGCCCGTGAAGGAACGGGGGATGGCAATCCGCTTCCTCACTGGCGCCTCGCGTTGATACCCTGCCCCCATGTGCGGCATCGCGGGCATCCTCCGAATCCATGACCCGACGGACGGCACTCCGCCGCCGCACCTCGAGTCCATTCCCGAGGCATGGCTCGACACGCTCGACGAGTCCATCAAGCACCGAGGCCCCGACGGCGCGGGCCGATTCCGCGACCGAGCCACGCGTGACGACGGCCTCGTCGTCGATGTCGCCCTCGTCCACCGCCGCCTGAGCGTCATCGACCACGCCGGCGGCCACCAGCCCATGGTCCACGACGGCGAGCGCCTGCGCCCCGACCTGACCTACGGACCGGGTGAGACGCCGAAACTGGCCCACGAGCTCGAGCCCAACAGGCCGCTGGTCGCGGTGGCCTTCAACGGCTGCATCTACAACCACCGCGAGTTGCGGGCGGAGCTGGAATCACTGGGGCACCGGTTCGAGACGGACCACTCGGATACCGAGGTGCTGGTGCACGGGTGGCGGGCGTGGCGTGACGCCTTCTTCGCCCGCACCGAATCGATGCACGCCGCACTGCTCTGGAATCGCAACACGGCCGGATTCTCCGCCTCGCGAGACCTAGCGGGCGAAAAGCCGCTCTACACGCGCGATATCGAGGGTTCACACGATCGCCTGTTCGCGGCCGCCTCTAGCGCGCCGGGCCTGTTCCGGCTCGACGGGATGTACGGAGCGGTGTGTTGCCCGCTCGAACACCGAGAGATCGCGCGATGGATCAGCGCGGGCTACGCCGAGGGCATCCCGGACTGGTTCGGTGAAGAAGTACCTCCTGGGGACATCCACCGCCTCGCCATCGACAGCACTGCACGACCGGTCGTCTGGAGCGTGCAGTGGGATCCGATTGACACGACCGAACTCGAGAGCCCATCTGCGTTCGAGGTATCGGAAGCCGTTCCCAATCGCAGCGCGGACACCGGCCTGTCCCCGGAACGACTCGACGAACTCATCGCGGAAGCGGTGGTTTCGCGTCTCGACGCCGATGTGCCCCTAGGCCTGCTGCTCTCTGGCGGTCTCGATTCGGCGCTCATCGGTGCGCATCTCGCAAAGCGTGCGCCCGATACGATGGCCGTAACCGTGCGGATGCCGATTTCGGGCTACGACGAATCGGAGGACGCCGCCGAGACCGCACGGACACTCGGACTCCGTCACAGAGTGGTCGAGTGCGAACCGAACGCCGCCGAGGACCTGCTCAGGCTGATCCCGATGCTGGGCCTGCCCTTCGGCGACAGCTCGCTGCTCCCGACGGCCTGGGCGTGCCGAGCCGCGACGGAGTCGTGCAAGGTCCTGCTCGGGGGAGACGGCGGGGACGAGTTGTTCGCGGGCTATGAGCGGCACCGGATCGCGAGCCTGCCGGCGATCTGGCGTCCGGTCTTCGCCTGCATCCCTTCTGGCTGCCTCGACCGGCGCGACCCGGGGTCTCGCTGGTCCAAGCTCGCCAGGCTCGGCGTCGCGGCCCGGCGCGCTGGATACGACGACCTGCTTGCGATCTTCCCATCGTCTGATTACGAGAAGCTCCGCGACCACCTTGCCACGCGCATCGGGCGCTCGCGTCTGTCCTGTGATGCCCCCCGCCGAGACTTCCGCGACTATCTGCCCTACGACCTGCTCCGGAAGTCGGACACGGCCTCGATGGACGCGCCGCTCGAACTCCGCTCGCCGCTGCTGAGCCGAGCTCTGATCCGGGCGTGCCACGCCTGCCCGCTCGATGTGCTCATGCCGGGCGGCGAACGCAAGGGCCTGCTCAAGCAGGTCGCCCGGCAGTACCTGCCCGAGCACATCGTCAACCGACCCAAGCGGGGCTTCGCGATCCCCGTCGGCGAGTGGTTCCGCAGCGACTTCGGCTCTATGCGCACGCTGCTCTACGACCACCTCGAGTCGGCGGACCCGTTCCCGGGCCTTGCCGACGCGGGTGTCGAGATCAGCATGAGCTTCGTCAAGCAGATGCTCCGCGAGCACGACGCCGCCGGCGAGCGAGCGATCAACCCCTGGCACGGGCGGGACCACTCGCAGCGGCTCTACATGCTGCTGGTGCTCTCGATCTGGTGCAAGTGGCTGGTCGGGCTCCGGTCGAACGCGTTGCACCCGGAGCCGGTATAATCGCTGGTCCGCGGGCGTAGCTCAATGGTAGAGCGTCAGCCTTCCAAGCTGAATGTTGACGGTTCGAGTCCGTTCGCCCGCTCTGGTCAGTCGCATCCGGCGTTGAAGTTGGCCACCCAGGCGCTGAAATCGGCCGGGGAGACGAGCCCATCGCCGTTCTGGTCCGCGCGGCTGTCGCCTAGGTTGTAGGCCGCCACCCATGCCGTGAAGTCCGACGGATCGGCGATGCCGTCGCCGTTGACATCGGCCAGGCAGGGCTCGCCCGGCGTGATATCGTCGAGCACGACGCTGAACCACTCCGGGGTCTCGATCGCCCCGTCGCCGTCACCGGTCGGCAGCTGCGCGAGGAGTTCACCGCCGTCAGGGTTGGCATAGGCCGCCATGGCAAGACTCACGGCGGTTGGTGTTGAGCCGAACTCGGCGGCGAGATCGATCGAGGCCTCGAGGACGCTCCCGAGCGCCGACGCCGTGGGCGCCTGCGCGTCGAACCAGCCGTGAAAGCCGTTGCTCGTCTCGTTGCCGACGAACGCTCGCCAGCCCGCGACGGTGCCCGCTTTGGCCCAGGGCGAGGGCACGGGCGCGCCAGGAGTGTCATGCACAAACAGGAAGTGATCCCGGCCCGTGCCCGGCGCGGGAGTCGCGGCGAGGTAGAGCGTCGTCCCGCTGTAGCCCGCATAAAGCGACAATCCGTCCGACTGCCCGAGCAGCGTGTAGCCGTCGTCGAGCTGGCCGTCAACGACGAACGGCGTCGGGTTGGAGCCCCCTCCTTCGACGGAGAAGCTCCAATCCTGGCCGTTGTTGTTGTCCCAGGTGCCCGCGGCGTTGTTGAAGACCATGTTGATCTGGGTCGCCGACTCGGGAACCACGACCGTGGTGCGCCAGACTTGCTCGGTCGCGTCGTAGGTCATCGCGGGATCAGGCGAGGCCACGAACGACCAGCCGTTGGTCCCCCAGTGCAGAAAGACGCTTGGAGACGAGGCGAGCGGTCCTCCCGCGGGGTCGTACGCGATGGTCACCGGCTCGCCGGCGAGGGGCTCTTCCGGTGTCAGGATGACTCGATCGCCGCTGGGGTTGACCGCACCTTCGCCGTCGCCCACCCAGACATGCTGAATCGGCGATCGCTTGGTGTTGCCGAGTGTGTCGGTCGCCTCGATGTAGTAGTCGATCAGGACATCCTGATGTCCTTCGAGAACGGCGTAGTACTGGTCGGCGATCACCTCGGGCATCTCGAAGAAGTTGATGCCCCCGTCGTTGAAGACATTGCCCGCCGGGAACGCGCGGGAGGTCATCGGGACGGACTGCCATGCGCCGACGCCCACGCTGCCGGCGTAGGTCTCGTTGTGCCAGTCGCCGAGCGGGTTGATCCCGTCGTCGTCGATCCGGTAGCGGAGCGTGACCTGGGTCAAGCCGGAGAGGTCGTAGGCAAAGGTCCAGACATGAAAGCCCGTGCCCATCACCGTTGGCTGATAGCCGTAGGGCGAGCCGAAGTTCAGCTCGCCGGGATTCCAGGGCCACCGCTGCGGGAGCCAGATGGTCGGGCTGGTCCGGTCAGCCCCCGAGGCGGTCATCGCGTTCGCGTGATGGAGCGCCTCATTGCAGGCGATGGTCGGCTTGACCTCCATATCGAGGGCGGTGCCGTAGTACATGTAGCCCGAGTTGAGCGCCCCGAGAAAGAAGTGCCAGGCGCGCTCGGCTGGCGTCGCCGAGGTGGAGGGATCGACGATCTGCGCGATGCGCACGGGCTGGCCCGCGTCTTCGGCGATCTGCTCGGCAGTATCGACATGGTTCTGCGCAGCGGTGATGACGGCCCAGTTGCGGATGTCCTCCGCCCAGCCGTTCTCGATATCGACCTGGCCCTGCGCGTCGACGGGCGGGTAGTTCCAGTTCCAGAACTGTGGCGAGCCGAAGTCGCCATCGGCGTTCACCCAGGCGCCGTCCTCGACATGCACGACCGCGTCCGTCGGGACGGGATGGTCCGCCAGGTACTCCTCGACGACGGTGGCGTGGTAGCCGCGCGCCTGCGAGGCGGAGACGAGGTTGGGCGTGGCCTCCCGGTAGTAGCTGTAGCCCCCGCCGAAAGCGTTGTCGCCGTCGTGAGCCAGCGTGACGAGCATCGGCCGGTCCGGGTCGTTGAATGCCTGCAGCGCGTCGAAGTGCTGCGTGCCGAGCGGGTTGTATCCGTCCTCCCATGAGACCGACTGCGACGCGGGGATGGCGATGATCTCATAGACCGTCGGGCTCGCCGGGTCGTCGTTCGGGTCAACGGCCTGAACGCGGTGCGGGGTCAGGCTGAAGGGAACGGCCTCTGCCGGGGCGCAGCCCCGGGAGATCTGCACGCGGTAGTAGTTGCCCGCGGGCGGGTTGAGCATGTCGGCACGGTTCGGTGGATCGCAGTTCACACCGCCCGAGCCGAGCACGACCGGGAAATCCTGCGTCGCTCGACTGATCTTCTCGGCGCTGACAATCGACCAGTCGATGCCCTCCTGATCGAGCACGGTGATCAGCCGGGTGGAGAAGGCCATCTCGCTCGGGAAGAACCCCCGCGAGACGGGCGCCGCTGTGCCCCAGGTGGACTGGTACACATGCTTGTACGCCTGGATCTCCTTGCGCTGCGTGCTCTCATCCACGAGCGGCATGAGCGCGTGGTGGAACGGGAAGAGCACAACATCGAGCCGCGGCTTCTGGGCTCCGCTGGTGCGCCAGCCGCGCGCCTCGCGGTACGGACCGTTCCAGTTCGAGCCGTAGCCGAGCTGCCCGGCGTTGCCGAGGGACTCGATGTTCCGGATCAGGCCGCCGGAGTAGCTGACTTGCACCCCCGCCTCGGGTGCCCAGCGGATGTCGTTGATCGAGTCCCGAACCCGGTACTGGTACGCCGCGACTCGATCGTCCTTGCCGAAGATCTCGCGCAGGTTGTTCTCGGGGTGGGCGGCGCCGGCATCGGTCCGCTGGATCGATTCCCAGGCGAGTTCGTATCGATCCGCCGTGCCGGACCGGTTCTGGTCCGGCCAGTAGATCGGCTGCTCCATGTGCCAGAGGTAGGTGAAGTGGAGCGGCTCCTGGGCGGCCGAGGTGATCGGCCAGCCGGCGATCAGCGCAACCCCGCAGACACGACGGAGTGCTGGTGCGGATCGGTTCGCCATGGAGTTGCGCATCGTCGCGCTCCGCGAGCAGTTGGGCTTGAGCATCAGCAGTCCCCGTTGTACGCGACGACCCAGGCGGTGAAGTCGGACGGATCAACCAACCCGTCGCCGTTGACATCCGCCACAAGACTGCCCGCGTTGTAGTTGGTGACCCAAGCGGTAAAGTCCGAGGGGTCGACGAGTCCATCGCCGTTCTGGTCAGCGGGATTCACCGTGCTGAAGCTCGCGACGGCCGGCGTCGACACACGGGAACCCGCGAAGTTGTTGGCGGTGACCGACCAGTAGTAGGTGCTGCACGGCTCGCCGAGTACAAAGAACGCAGAGGGCGAGGGCAGATTGAGCTGCTCGATGACGACATCTGTGAGTCCGGGGTCGTTGGCGATGATAAGGTCGTACGCCGTGGCATTGGTCGAGGCCTGCCACTGGAGCGACACGAAGCTGTCCGAGACGCCCGTGGCTCCATCGGCCGGGGCGAGCAGGGCGAAGGGCTGCGGCAGATCGGGCGACTCGCCGAGCGGTACGATCAGATCAACGATCACGGGTCTGTGATCCGAAGCCGAGGTGCTGGCGGTTCGGCCGTCGAAGGGCGGAAAAACACCGAACCCGAGGAGTTCCGGCGGTACGAGGGCCGACGGGACCTGGGTCGAATTGAAGATGAACTGGTTCCTGGGGGTGGCGACGCTGTCCTGCCACATGAGCCAGTCCAGCTTGCTGCTCGACTGCGTGGATCGCGAGCCCGAGAACGGCTCGGTCGCGGTGTCGGCGGCGGCGTCGGTCCCGTCCTTGTCCGTTCCATCGCTCGTGCCGCCGGCGTTCATGTTCTGGATCGAGATCTGCACCGGACCATCACGGCCGTTGGTCGCCTCGTCTTCGTTGTAGTCCCCCCCCCACACGATGGCGGTGTTCGGCCCGAGCACCGCGCTCGCCGGCGGGAAGTCCGAGACGAGGCTGTTCGGGTCGACCGTGCCGGTGCCGGCTCCTTCGTAGAGATTCCAGATGTAGGTCGCCAGGGCTTCGGCGGCCTCGACCCGCTGCTGGCGGCTGTCCGAATCGTTGAAGGCCTTGAGGTGCGCGTTGCTGACGACAAGATCGCCCGCGTAGGTCTCGCTGGGCAGGTTGATCTCGGCGACCTGGATGCCGCGGATGCCGCTTGTTCCGAACGCCGTGGTGAACGAGGGCACGGTCGCCTTGCCGTCCCCGTTGAGATCCACGAAGGGCCAGCGGCTGACGATCACATTGCGATTGAACCCGTCGGAGCTTTCGCTGGCATAGATGTGCGGCAGCGTGTACCCGGGTGCGAAGGCCTGCACATACTGCGTGACGGTCTGCCCGCCGTTGAACGGATCGGAACCGCCCTCGAAGAGCAGCTGAACGGTGGTCAGCAACTGGGCCTGTGAGTCGCCCGAGCCACCGGTGCCGTTGCCCGAGTTATCACCCGTTTCTTGGAGCAGCAGGATGTCCGGCTGCATGGCCGCGATGATGCGTGCCACGGCGGCCCAGTTGTTGTCCTCGTTGGCCTTGTTGGCCGTGCGGCAGATCGCGTCGCGCACATTCCAGGTCATGACGCGGATATCCGCCGGATCGTCCTTGCCCCACTCGCCGGCGGCGGGATCGAACTGTGCGCCGGCCACGGGAGCCGTCAGGAGCAGGCAGGCGACGCACAGAGCGCGGCTGAAACGGGCCATGAGTGGTGTCTCCGAGGGACTGTTCACGAGAAAGGCCGCGCTCGCCCGGATGGGACGAACGCGGCCGTTGAGTGTAGCCGATCAGGCGGGCTTGTGGGAGCCTTTCGACTCGCTACCCTGCCTGCATACAGCACTTACGGCAGCTGGGCCGGCCTTACTCCACGCAGAGCGGGCCGTTGGCGCCCAGGTTGTAGTTCGCGACCCAGGCGGTGAAGTCGCCCGGCTCGACGGCACCGTTGCTGTTCTGGTCCGCCAGGTAGCTGTTGCCGTTGTACGCCGCGACCCAGGCCGTGAAGTCGCCGGGCTCGGCCGAGCCGTTGTTGTTGACATCGGCGCAGAGGCGGGTGAGCTGGCACTCGTCGGGGGTGCCGTCGCCGTTGACATCCTGCGAGGTGCCGTTGGCGATATCGGTCGCGTCATCGACGCCGTTGCCATTGCAGTCGGTGATGCCGCCGCCGGCCTGCCCCATCGCGAAGAGCATGACCTGGTAGTCCTGGTCGGGGTTGAGCGGGTCGCCGTCGACGAAGATCCCGTCGCCGTCGACATCGTAGGTGATCTCCGCCGCGACGACGAGGCCGCCGAGCGTCGCCGCATCCTCGGAGGAGTTGACGACGGCGCCGGCGACGGGGGCGAGCGTGGCGCTGTTGGCAAAGAAGGCACCCGACTGGATGGCGCCGGTCATGCCGGAGGCGAACCCGAGGAAGGTGATGCGGTAGTTGAGGCCCGTGCCGGCGGAGGCAAAGGTGTCACCGAACTCGAAGAGAACCTCGAGGTCGTAGCCGAAGGAGCCGTTGATGTCGTCGATGTAGTTGCCGCGGATCACCGAGGTCGAGACGAAGTCGTCGGCGGTGAAGGCCTGGCCGTCCGGGCCGTAGTCACGGACCGGGGCGACGAAGTAGATGTTGCCCTGGGAATCGAACGACGGCGAGGTCATCGAGACGCCGACCGGGGCGCCGGGGATCGAAGCGAGGTCAGCGAGCTCGCCGAAGACATTGCCCTGGGCGTCGGTCAGCTGCTTGCCGAACTGGGTGATGCCGTTGACATCGAGCCAGCCGGCGAGCGACCACTCGGCTGCGCCACCGGGGGTGGCGATCCGGCCGACGACGATCGCGTTGTTCACCACGGTCTGACTCTGCACACCGCGGGGATCGGTCGGGTCGAACCGCGTGTTCATCGTGCCGGCGATGAGCAGGTCGCCGTTGGGCGAGGTGCCGATGGCGGCCTGCGCGCTGCCGCGGAAGGCCGTCGAGCCGCCGTTGTGGATGAATGCGTCGGGGAAGATCGAGACGCCCTCGAGAGGGTCGACGATGGTGTCCGGGGTCAGGTAGCGGATGCCGGTCGCCGAGGGCAAGCCGTTCGCGCCAGCACCCCAGACGCTGATCGCGCTGGTCGCGTCGACGGCGTCCTTCGAAAGGATGGCCCCGGTGATGGCGTCACCCGCGTTCACGAACGGCGCGGGAAGGACGCCGATACCGCCGCGGTGATCGGGGGCGGCGCCGCGGTGGGCGACGGTCGTCGCGGTCGTGCCGGGCGAGACCTCGTAGACGAGCGCGGTCGCGAAATTTGGTCCGATGTAGGCCGGGCCGCCGACGGCCGCGGGGACGGCGCTCGGGATGCTGTGGGTCGTTCCGCTGCCGCGGACAACGCCCGTTGTCGCGCCGGCGTCCGAGCCGCCGAGCTGACTGATCAGGTTGGTGGTCGCCGCGTTCCGGGCACCCGCATCCACGCGGAAGATGTTGTTCCCGGTGATGATGTTCGAGCCGGTCGAGCCAAAGCCATCGGCGCGGAAGTGGACATTCATGGCTTCGTCGATCGTGCCGAAGCCGAACTGCGCCGAGTCGGTGACGCCCCCGGTGCTGCTGTTGACGGCCGCGACGGCGCGGGTGACATACAGGCGGTTGGGGTTGGCGGCGCTGTAGCCGACCTCGGTGGCGATGATGTTGTTCGCCCGGCCGGTGAAGTCACCGAAGCCGAGGCCGAGGTAGACCGAGTCGCCCGGGGCGCTGACGAGCGAGGTCGAGCCGCTGTTGGCGCTCGGGTTCACACCGGCGCCGGGGGTCGACCAGGTGCTGTACTGCCCGCCGAAGGACGAGGCGTTGCCGCTCAGACGGCTCAGGCCGTTGCCCGAGATGAGCAGGTTGGGGAACACGCCGCCCTCATCGAGCGTGGACTTGACGACCGGCGCGATGCTGTAGGACTTGCCCTTCGACGAGATGAAGGTGTCAACATCGACGGTGTACTGAACGACCTGGGTGGCGGTGCTGTACGCGCTCAGCGCATCGGTGAAACCCGACGACGCGACGCTGTCCTGACCCGAGGCGGCAACGCAGGTGCCGGCCGCGGCCAGCATCATGATCACACGATTCCGATTCACTGGCAACTCCCTCTGTGGTTTCGGGCCGGGCGGTTTCCACGCCGCCGGCCGGGTCCCCTCGGCCGACGGGCTTCGGGGCGGAACGAACGATTGGTCTCAGGCACGCGCTCCGGCGTGTGAAGAAGGGTATCCAGAGGCACTCGTGGAGCGCGCAGAAAATGCCTGCTGTTCACGCTTCATCCCCGTGCAGGAGCCTGCAGCGTCCGTGCATAACTCGAACAGAGGGGGCTGTTTGCGCATTCTTCACATTGGGCAAGGTCCGAGACGACGATCGACGGCCCCGGTCGGGCGGGCCACACGCGGGACGGGCCTTGGTAGAGTGTGAGCCGCACCGGAGCCATGCCCATGACCGCCAGTTATTCGATCCACCGCCTGATCGCCGCCATGAAACGGCTCGACGCCTCCGACCTGCACATCAAGGTCGGTCTGCCGCCGACCTATCGGGTGGGAGGCCGGCTCAAGCACCTCGAGGGCGACCCGCTGAGCGAGCAGGAGGCGGACCACCTGCTCGATCCCATCGTGCCCGAGACGCTGCGCGCCACGTTCGAAGCGCAGGGGAACCTGGATTTCGCGACCCATCTTCCGGACGGCGATCGGTTCCGTGTGAACATGTTCCGGTCCGGCGGGCACACGCACGCCGCCATCCGCCGGGTCAAGGCCGAGATCCCGACCTACGAGTCGCTGCGATTGCCGCCGATCTACTCCAAGCTCGTCGCCGAGACCCACGAAGGCATGATCATCGTCTGCGGCGTGACCGGGTCGGGAAAATCCACGACGCTGGCCGCGATGGTCGAGCAGGTGAACCGAACCCGTGGCGTGAACATCATCACGGTCGAGGATCCCGTGGAGTTCCGGTTCACGCCCGCGAAGTCGATCATCAGTCAGCGTGAGATCGGCATCGATGTGGCGGATTTCGCGACGGCGATGCGGTATGTCGTTCGCCAGGATCCGGATGTCATCTTCATTGGGGAGATGCGCGACCGGGACACACTGCTGGCCGCGATCCAAGCGGCGGAGACGGGACATCTCGTCTTCGCGACGCTGCACACCGCCGACACGCAGCAGGCGTTCGGCCGGATCCTGGAGTTCTTTCCGCCGGAGGAACGCCAGTTCATCCGCAACAGCCTGTCAACGAGTCTCAAGGCGATCTGCGCCCAGCGGCTGCTACCCGCGGCCGAGGGCACCGGTCGCGGCGTGGTCCCCGCGACCGAGGTGCTCCGTGTGAACTCCACGGTGCGCGAGCTCATCCGCGACGAGCGGGACAGCGACCTGCCGCAGGTCATCGCGTCGAGCGCTGCGGATGGCATGCGGAACTTCACCATGTCGCTCGCCGAACTCGTGGAGTCGGAGATGGTGGATCTGCACACGGCGATGGACTACGCCCCGAACCGGGAACAGCTCTCAAGCCTGCTCAAGGGGGTCACGATCAAGTCGGGCTCGCTGATCGGGCGGATCAAGTCCTGAAACCGGTCCGTTCTGAGCTCGGGGTCGGCATCCGAACCGGAACCCGCTTCGTGTGCGGGTTTTGCTTGCCATGCCCACGGTTTCGGTGTACCTCTCATGATGAGCGATGTCGGTCCCGCGGCGGGTCCGCGCGCCGTCCGAGGCCCATTCCGCAGAGGACCACGCCGTGACCAAGCCGCCCCGCTTGCTGCTGACCCTGGCCTCCTGCCTGCTGCTCGCCCTCCCAGGTGTGGCATCGCGAGCGACCGGGCAGTGCCTGGCCGATGTGAATGCGGACGGCCTGGTCGACCCGTCGGACTTCTCCGCGTGGGTGGCGGCGTACAACCTCCACCAACCAGCGGCGGATCAGAATCTTGACGGCCTGATCGACCCGTCCGACTTCACGGCTTGGGTCGCCAACTACAACTCGCCGTGCCCGGAAGCCGGCATCGTCGAGCTCTGGCAGGGCGGCGGCACTGTCGGCCTCGGCACGAGCTTCTCGCGAGCGATCCCGGCGCGGCAGCCCGACGGCGCCGATGTCGCGCCCAACCAGCCCCGCTTCGGCGAGGAGGTGCTCCGGGTCCCGCTGCCTTCGATCTCCCCCCTCTTCACCAACGCCGACCTGAGCTCGCTCCATCTGGGAGCGGGCTATTCATCAAGCGGCGAACTCGTCCAGTTCAACAGGCTGCGTGATCAGGCATCGAGCGCCTCGGTCATCCAGGCCACGCACGGTCTCGATGTCACGGGCGACCCGACGCAGCCGCCCCCGGCGAACGCGAGGCGGTACCGCCAACGCATGGTCGGCCCGCCGGCTCCAGACGATCTGCTGAACCGCCCGGTCACCACGGACTTCATCACGCCCGACTCTGGAGCCTATTTCCAGGATGCGTATGTCGTTGCCTCGTCTATTCTGCGCACCGGCACGCCCGACCGATCCGGCGTGATGATCAGTGTGGGCAACTACACGCCCGCCAATGGGCTGAGCGGCAACGCGGGCACGGGCGACCGGCTGGACGCCGTCTTCGCAGATATCGATGCGCGCGTCGGTTCGCAGAACCACCTGCGCGAGTGGTCGGTTCTGGTCTTCGTGATCGGCGAGAACGAGGTGGTGTTCAATGTCGTCGACTACACCGGCGGCGCAGACAATCAGAGCTGGGCGATCATGATCCGCGCGACACGCACCGCGCCGGGGCTGCCGTGGTCATTCGGTCGGCCATGCGTGGTGTTCTCGAAGACCGATGACAACCTGGTTGATCATTTCCACCACATGGGCAGCGCCGTGCAGTCCGCCGCGGGGGTGAATCCGGGAGCGTTGACGCAGTTTGCCTCCACCGGCGATGTCATCGACGACCAAGCGATGTACATCCGCACGATCCGCGAGCCGTCGCGGTACGACGAGCTGTTCGCCACCTACACCTACGGCGACGCGCCACTCGAGATCGCGTTTGCCGACTCGCCTGCCCCCGACTCGTTCTTCACGGGTCTCTCCCGCTACGAGCTGCGAGCCGGTGCGTCGTTCTGGGGTGAGGAGCGCAACATTTTTGGTCGGCGCGACGAGGACACGCCCGAGAGCATCCTGCCGTGGGGGGCACCGCAACTGATCGGCTGCGCGCCCGGACCGAAACGCTCCCAGCTGCTGCTCGGCGCGGACCGGACCAACAGCCACGCGGTCTTCGCCTACGATGTCGATTCGTTCGATCCGGAGACTGAGTCGCCGTATCCCGAGGTCTGGCAGCGTTGGGGCAACGCGAGCCAGTTCGGCGTCGCCGTCGGTGACAACGGGCAGAGCGGGCTGATGACCTTCCGGATCTTCACGCCCACACCGGATGCGCCGGAGTGGTATGTCGCCGACATCAGCCATACGAATCAGGAGGGCAGCCGGACTCCCGAGTCGATCATGATCGGCCGGGCGACGGCGGATCATCGCGTGCTCTTCGGCAAGCTGGCGCAGGATCTGCCGGCGCAGTCGTTCGGCATGTCCGCCGATGGACGGACGATCTTCACCGGCGGCCGGTTCGGTTCCGCGCGCATCGACCTGGCGAGCGATCCGGAGATCGTTCGGCCGAGGCTGCTCGGCTCGGGATTCCGCCAGTTCCAGCCGCTCTACGCCGCGGGTCCGTCGCCGCTGATGCCCGAGGAGGAGGCGGGCGTTGATCAGATCAAGAACGCCGAGCTGTTCGATCTGGAGTGGCGGTTCGGCGTGACGGCCCGCTTCGCCACCGACGCCGATCTGGCAGCGCTTCACGATCTCGGGTACACGCTCCCCGGCCTGGGTCCTGTGTACTTCGTGGACTACACCGAGGACGCGATCGAGCCGTTCTATCTGTCCGCCGACGGCTTCCGCACGCTGCCGGTCCGCGCCGAGCTCACTCGCCTCTTCGACGACGACATCGGCGCGAGCTTCGATCCGATCGACGGTCAGGCCGAGGTGCTCTTCGCGATCCTCCCCGTTACGGAGGGCCTGCCGAGACTCACGCCGCTCCGTCTGTCGTTCGGTGACATCGGCAGCGGGAACCCCGGCGTGCCGGGGCTTGATTACAACAACCTCACCGTTGAAGGGAGCGACTGGTCTGTCTTCCGGCTCTTCTGGCGCGACCCGGACATCACATCGCTCTCGCTGCGTGTGAGCGCCTCGAACAGCGTCGCCTCCGGGCAGGTGCCGGTGCGGTTCTACCTGCAGATTCTCGGGGTGACCGCCGGGATCGCAGGGACCTATCCCATGGGGTATCACGGACCGCCGCACACAGCGACAACCTCACCCGCGAACCCGGTCATCGTCGGCGCGCGGACGCTGCCGAACGAGCGGCAGTCCATCTCTCCCCTTGGTCCTGCCGGCACCGTTGCGTACCACACGGTGAACGATCCTCACGGCGTCGACATGGAGTATTACCGGCCGCTCAACAACCTGGGGATCTCAGCCGATCACGCCCTGCTGTCCGTCGTACAGGATGCACAGAACTCGATCGAGGTCGGATGGACCAACGGGAACTTTCTGTATGTGAAGTGGGCCGAGCCGGGGCAGGGCACAACCACGCAGCTACTCGACACCGACATCGGCCTCCAGCGGCAGGACGACCTGAAGGTCAGCATCCGCTACGACAGCACGGGATTCGCCGCCGATGTCTGGCACAACGGGAACCGGATCAGCAGCGGGTGGATCGGGACGAACCACCTGTGGTCGGCCCCGACCGCGCTGCTCGGCTCGGCCTCGTTCTCGCAGACCATCCCCGTCATGGCCATGTCGGTCGGCGTCGTCGACCAAGTGCTCAGCGATGACGACCTCATGCGACGGCTCGAACGGGGCGAGCTGCAGTCGGTTCCGTAGCCACGCCGATCGACCGGCGTGGCGAGCGGACGCGGATAGCATGCGTAGACACGCGGTACGGGCCGATCGTTCGGCAGTGTGCAGGAAAGAGCGAGACATGCCGAGAGTTGCAACCCACTATGCACATGGAACGCTGGCATTTCTGGCGTTCTGCCTGTTTACCCGGGTGTTGCCGGTCGAGGCACAAGTGGTGCATGAACGGATCGGCGAAGGCGTCGTTCGTTCGTTCGCTTCGCCGGCTTCGCAACAGAACGCCGAGCCATCGGTCGCGCTGGTGAGCGATCCGCCCGCGCTCGGGCTCCCACCCGTCGGCTTCGGTCCGCTACCGGTCTTCTCGGTCGTGGACGGCCTGCAGACGGTCACCGTCTCGGTCGAACCAGGCACGAACCTCTACGCGACCGGCTCACAGTCGGGTCCGATGGAGCGATCCGGGCGCCGGGTCGAATACTACAACCTCGACAACTTTGCGTGGAACGACTCGTCCAACCGGAACTATCAGACGCACCCGTGGGTGCTCGGCCTGCGTGCCGACGGGACCGCGTTCGGCGTCCTGTTCGACTCGACCTGGTCCAGTTCGCTGGACCTCGAACGCCCCACGAGCGACGGCATCGTCTTTCAGACCACGGGGCCGTCGCCCCGCGTCGTCACGATTGACGCCGATTCTCCGCAGACGGTCGTGATGCGGCTTGCCGACCTGACGGGCATGCCGTTCATGCCGCCGATGTGGTCCGTGGGCTACCACCAGAGCAAGTACTCGTACACGCCGCAGGGGTACGCCCTCCAGATTGCGCAGGAGTTTCGCAATCGGCAGATCCCGGCCGAGGTGATCTGGCTCGACATCGATTACATGGACGGCTTTCGAAACTTCACCTTCAATCCGCAGACCTTCCCGGACCCGTCGCAGCTCAACAGCCAGCTTGACTCGATCGGCTTTCAGGCCGTGTGGATGGCCAACTGCGGGATCAAGGTCGATGGAGGGTACGACGCCTATCAGCAGATCAGCGCGCAGGGACTGGCAGTGCAGCGAGCGGATCGGTCGGAGTACCGCGCGGATGTGTGGCCCGGTCTGTCGGTCTGGCCTGACTTCACGATGCAGTCCACCCGTGACTGGTGGGCGGGTCGGATCGCTTCGTTCGCGTCGATCGGCGTCGACGGCATCTGGAACGACATGAACGAGCCCGCGGTGTTCAATGTTCAGAGCAAGACGATGCCCGACGACAACCATCACCGCGCCGACGCCGACCTGGGCGGACCGGGGCCGCACCTGAAGTACCACAACATCTATGGAATGCAGATGTCCAGGGCGACTCGACAGGGCATGCTGCAGGCATTCCCCGACAGGCGGCCCTTCGTGCTGACACGCGCCGGGTACATCGGCGGCCAGCGATACGCGGCGATGTGGACCGGCGACAACATCGCGAACTGGTACCATGTTGATGTCTCGCTGCAGAATGTCATCAACATCGGCCTCTCAGGCCAGCCCAACAACGGGCCGGATATCGGCGGCTTCAACGGGGATTCCGGGGCGGCGATGTACGCACGCTGGATGGGACTCGGCGCCATGATGCCCTTCGCACGGGGGCATTACGGCTTCGCCAGCCGGGACCGCGAGCCGTGGTCGTACGGAGCCCAGACCGAGGCCACGATCCGGCGTGCGCTGAATCGTCGCTACCGCCTGCTCAACTACTTCTACACACAGTTCTACACAGCGCACACGACGGGCCTGCCGGTCTGCCGTCCGCTCTTTTTTGTAGAGCCGGACAACCCGGACCTCCGCTTCTGGGACGACGGGTTCCTCGTCGGTCCGGGGCTCCTCGTTGTTGGTGCGACGACGCCCGGCGCCGTGCCGCAGCCCCCTCCCATGCGTACGCCGATCTACCGGCTCGGCTTCCCGGAGTCGGACGCACCGGGCGCGCTCGCCGACACGCTCGACCCGGATCTGCCGAACCTCTATGTGCTCGGCGGTCACATCGTCGTCGCAAACAACCTCGTACAGCATTCGCGAGAGCTGACGCCGCAGCGCGATGAGCCGATTGAGCTCATCATCGCCCTCGATGAGTCGGGTTCTGCGCTCGGCCAGTTCTACGAAGACGCGGGAGACGGGTTCGAATACGCACAGGGCGAATATGCGCTCGCGCAGTTCGTCGCAACTCGAATCGGCGATACCGTCGAGGTTGATCTCGTGGGTGTGCAGGGGACGCTCGCCTTCCTTGATCGGCCGATCGTGGCGCGTGTCCTGCTCGGCGGTGGCGATGAGATTCAGTTCGGCGGCACCACCGGTTCGCTGCCCTTCCGTTTCCAGACGCCGACTCCAACGCCGGATCAGCAGCCCGATCCAGCGATCCTTGACGGACGGCTTCTGGGAGAGGCGTTCGGGAGTGCATCACGGCTCGCGACGAACGAGAGCGATCGGTTTGCCGAGATCTCGCAGCTTCGCGCGCTCTACGCGGCCGGTCGGTCCGGCGGCATCGCCGTGGGCATCGAGGGTGAACTCGCGATCGACGGGACCGCGGTGGCACTGCTGATCGATGCTGGTCCCGGCGGGCAGTCCATGCTCAGCACCTCGAGCCTGCCCCCGCCGCCCGGCGGCCTGAGCGATCTGACTGGGACCCGTCTCGAGCAAGGGTTTGAACCCGAACGGATGCTCTTTGCCAACGCGTTCGACGGCTCGGTCTTCTGCGACTGGGTCACGCTCGAACAGAACGGGAACGCAAGCAAGGTCTATCTTGGCAGACAATTCGTTGGTTCGGGCAGCGGTGCACTCAGCGAAGGAACCGACAGCCTCGGCATCGAGATCGCATTGGGATCGGCCGGGCACGCCGCAGGCTCTGGTTTTGAGATGTTCTTTCCCACTTCCGTCGTCGGCCCCGGCGAGGGCCGTTTCGGTCGGGTTCGTGTCTTGGCGATGGTGGTCAAGCCGTGGGGCGCGATCACGAACCAGACGCTGCCTTCGTCGGGCAACACCTGGCCCGGGAACGCGCCGGACTTCAGAACGATACCCGGCGTTCAGTTCGCCGAGTTCCTCCTCCGGCCGGATGTGAACGCCGACGGCGCGATCGATTACTCGGATGTGATCGAGTTCCTCCGACTGGTCGACGCCGGCGATCCGGATGCGGACCTGGCAGCGCCGTTCGGCCAGGTCGACGCGACCGATGCCGCGGCGTACATCCGTATGGCCTTTGCACCCTGAACACCGAACCAGCCCTCAGGCCGGGTCTGAGAACTCGTGTCTGAGACGGAGTCGTCTGGATGCCTGTTCCAACGCCTCATGCACACCGGTAGACTTCGGCTGTGGATCCTGCCATCGCCCAAACGACCCAGTTGCTCCTCCGGTCGCGCTCGGGGGATCAACACGCCGCGGCGGAACTGACCCCACTGGTCTACGACCAGCTTCGCCGACTGGCCGGATCGTTGCTCAGCGAAGAGCGGGCCGGGCACACCCTGCAGCCGACCGCACTCGTCCACGAGGCGTTTGTCAGGCTGATCGATCAACGCCAGATCGATGAGGGGGACCGGTCCGCGTTCATGGGACTCGCCGCCACGATCATGCGACGGGTGCTCGTGGATCATGCTCGGGCTCGCAACCGGTTGAAGCGCGGCGGCGGTGCGCGACGCGTTGCACTCGAAGCGACCCAGCTCGCGATGCCGAGTGAACCGGATGACTCACTCGATCTCGAACGGCTCGATGAGGCGCTGCAGAGGCTGGCGGACATGGACGAACGGAAGGCGAAGATCGTTGAACTCCGGTTCTTCGGCGGGCTGGATGAATCGGCAGCGGCCACGGCGGTGGGCGTCTCCCGAGCGACCGCATCGCGGGAATGGCGCATGGCACGCTCCTGGCTGCTGCGTGAACTCGAGCAGATGGACGAGTCATGACGGACCATGATCGATTCAGGCGGCTCGATCGGTTGTTTCAGGAGGTCTGCGACCTTCCGGAAGGCGAGATCGAAGCCCGGCTGCGCGAGCTTTCGCCGGACGATGCCACGCTTCGATCCGAAGTCCTCGAACTCCTCGGCGCCGAGGCGCGCGCCCGCGAATCCAGCAGGCTCGATCCGAAGGTCATGGAGTCGATGCTCACCGATGCGCTCGACGCCGGCGAGCACGATCCCCAGGCCATCGCGGGCTACTCCATCATCCGACGGCTCGGCGCAGGCGGCATGGGTGTCGTGTACGAGGCGGAACAGGAATCGCCCCGGCGGTCCGTTGCGCTCAAGGTGCTGCGTCCCGGCCTGTCTTCGCCGTCCATGGTCCGACGATTCGAGTTCGAGGCCGACGCGCTCGCTCGGCTGCGACATCCCTCGATTTCGCAGATCTTTGAGGCCGGTGTCGCCGACACCCCGGCTGGACCCAGACCGTACTTTGCCATGGAACTGGTGCGGGGTCGGCCGCTCGACAGGTGGGCATCCGGACGATCCGTGCGAGAGCAGCTGCGCATGATGGGAACGATCTGCGACGCCGTCCAGCACGCCCACGCCCAAGGGGTGATGCACCGCGACCTCAAGCCGTCAAACATCCTCATTACTGATGAGGGCCTACCGAAGGTGCTTGACTTCGGCATCGCCCGTGCGATTGACGCGGATCACCCGAACGAGACGCTCGCCACCTCGACGGGCGAGCTCGTCGGCACCCTGCCGTACATGAGCCCCGAGCAGATCAGTGGTGAGTACGGCTCGGTCGATATCCGCTCAGATGTGTACGCGCTGGGTGTGGTGCTCTTCCAAGTGCTGACAGGGCGGCTTCCGATCGATCTGTCCGGCGTGCACCTGCTCGACGCAGCCGCGCGAATCCGTGATGCCGAACCGACCCGGTTGAGCAGCATCAGCCCGAAACTGCGCGGCGATATTGAGACGATTGTCCGAACCGCGCTCGCGAAGGAGCCGACGCGTCGCTATCAGACCGCTGCCGCCCTTGCCGATGACATCCGGCGATATCTGGAAGGGCAGACCATCGCGGCCCGCCCCGCGAGCGCGATGTACCAGCTCAGCAAGCTGGCCCGGCGTCACAAGCTCGCGACGGGTGCGATCGCCGCGATCAGCACGACGGTCATCGTTGCTGTGGCTGCCGTTTCGATCGCGCTCGGCATCGCTGTCCAGCAGAAGCAGCTCGCGGAGCGAAAGACCCGGACCGCTCAAGCCGTCACGGCGTTCTTCAACGACGATGTCCTGGCGGCGGCCGACCCGTGGAGCGACGCGGATCCGAATCTAACCGTCGTCGATGCACTCGAGAACGCTGTGGCAGGACTCGACGGCAGATTCGACGACGACCCCGAGACCGAAGCCGCCGTGCGGCTCGCGGCCGGCCGAATCCTCATGAATCTCGGTCGGCACGAATCGTCCGAGCGCCAGCTCCGTCGAGCCTCGGGGTTGTTCGCCGCCGCCACGGGCGACCGCTCCGTCGAAACCGCCGAGGCCCAGGCCACGCTCGGGTTGTTGCTGGGTGAGAACGGTCAGTACGAGGAGTCCAGGTCCCTGCTCGAACGCTCGACGGCTGTCCTCGAGGACACGATCGGTTTCACGCACTCCACGACACAGGATCACCTCAACTCGCTCGTGCTGACGCTCATGGACCTCGGGGACTTCGACGCAGCGCGGGCGATCATTGATCGGCAGCTGCCGCTCGCCGAGACACGCGGCACGATCGACGAGGACAACGCCATCACGATTCTCGGCAACACCGGTGCGCTGACCTACAAGACCGGAGATATCGAAGGCTCCGTGCCGTATTACGAGGCGATGGTCGAACGCTCCACGGCCCACTACGGCCCCGACTACATCGAAACCCTCGCCGGTGTCAGCTCGCTTGCGC
Organism: Phycisphaerales bacterium; assembly: GCA_052168215.1. Taxonomy (GTDB): domain Bacteria; phylum Planctomycetota; class Phycisphaerae; order Phycisphaerales; family UBA1924; genus JANQQZ01. The sequence continues at coordinate 14,985 of JBQLZJ010000010.1, read as the reverse complement.
TCATCTTCCAGAGGATCGATCGTCTCGATGAGTCCAGATCGCTGCACGCACGATCGATCGCCGGGCACACGCGAGCGCTGGGTGCCGAACATCCCTACACATTGACCATCCGGAACAACTACGCGCTCTTTCTTTCCGGCACCGGCTCGTACGATGATGCCCTGGAGCTGTTCAGGGAGATCCTTGATATCCGGCTCGCAACGCTGGGAGAGCAGCACTCGGACACGATGGTGTCGATGATGACCACGGCGCAGGTGCTCGGCCGGATGCGGCGCTTCGAGGAAGCGGAAGCCCTGGGCCTGCGTGGCATGGAACTGCTGCAATCCGTGCTCGGACCGGATCACCATTACACTCGCATCGGCCGAAGCATGATGGCCCGGATCTACTCCGATTGGAATCGACCCGAGCAGGCTGCGGCCTGGATCGATCAGGACGGCGACGGCTGACGAGCAACGCCGCCGATCGCCTGTCTACAGCCCGTGTGTGGAACAGCGCCGCATCATCGCCTGCCTACCTCGCCCGCGTACACCGAATCCGCGAACCTTGCAGTGACCGGTCGATATGACCCGCCCGTTCCGCATCGATGAAGGCCCGTTCCGACTTGCGCCAAGTCGAATCGTCTATCGTTGCTCGTTTCCGCATGATCAGATCTGATCAAACACTGTATCCATGCGTCTCGCGATGTCGGATAAGCGTTCACCATCGCCGCCAGCAACCTCGGCCGCGGCCCATCCCGTGTATCCGATCTCTCGCAACGCGGCACATACGCGGCCCCAGCCGGCCTCACCTTCGCCGATCTCTACAGCAAACCCACGCCATAGACCCTCGGCGTCGCGCTTCGAGCGACTGAAATCCTTGACATCGAGCCGGACGATGCGCGAGCCGAGCACGCGGATCCACTGCTCGGGCCAGCCGATGTTCACGATGTTGCCGATATCGAAGTGCCACCCGAACACCGGATCGCCGAGCCCCTCGTTCAATTCATCGCTGTAGCGTGCAGCCTCGAGCGGGCTGAGCAAGAACCCGTTCCACACATTCTCGAACGCGATTGTGATGCCGAGCTCCATCGCAAGAGGAGCGGCCCGACGCATCGCCTCCTGAGAGCGCCTGTACGCTCGGTCGTATGGCATCTCCTGGTTCACCACGGCCGGCACGACCAGCACGCTTGTCCCACCGAACGCGTGGCAGTCCCGGATCGCCTGTTCGAGCGAGCGTTCCGCTTCCTCGCGAACAGACGGATCCGGGTGATTGAACGGCTTGGCCCAGTGCGTCGACAGCACGACACCGGGAATCTCGATGCCGACTTCCGCCCGAGCGGCCGCGACTTCATCCGCGGCGTACAGCCCGGGGCTGTCCAGTTCGACCCCCTCGAATCCGGCGGCCCGAGCGGCTTCAAGCTTCTCAACCAGCGTCTTTCCAGAATGGATCATGCCGATCTTCAATGCCTTGCGGATCCACACTGGAGCACTCGCAGGCCGCGCCAGGACCGAAGGGGCCACAGTGACGCCAAGTCCAAGTCCGGCCACACCGAGCCCGATCGCTTCGCGGCGGGTGAGCGGGGTCACGGGACGACCTTCCGCCCGGGGCGTGCAACCTTCGGAATCAGACGATCTCCGAACGACCACGGCACGGGATCCACGGGTGGATCGTCATGCATCGCCTCCGTCCATGTCACCACGCGACCGGTGTACGCGGCTGTTCGGGCCATGACAGCGAGCAGCGTGGAATGCGCCATGAATTCACCATCGTTCACAGGCTGGCCCTCACGGATCGACCGGAAGAGCACATCGTGCTCGCGCTGGTACATATCATTCGCCTGCGCCGAGCCTGTCCACGGATCGATCCCGTCGATCCTGTGCACCTGCTGCCACGGCTGCATGGTGCACACGCCGCTGCTGCCGATGAAGAGCGCCGAGTTATCAGACGGCGTGTTCTCCCAGTGCCTGCACATGTGATACGCACGGACACCGTCGGCATACTCGTAGGTCACTCCGAAGTGATCAAAGACATTGCCGGTCTCGGGCAGGTCGGGACGAACCTGTCGGCCGCCGATAGCCCAGCATCGCACGGGGGGCCGATCGCCCATCGCCCACGCCTGCCAGTCGATCGCGTGGACCGCTTGCTCCACGATGTGATCGCCGGAGATCGTGTGAAAGTAGTGCCAGTTCCGTGTCATGAACTCGGCGTCTGACCACTGGGGCTGCCGCGGCTTCGGCTTGATCCAGCCCGTCGTGTTGTAGGTTGTCTGCAGAGCGCGAAGCTCCCCGATCCCGCCGGATCGGATCCGTGCCATCGTCTCGACGACCTGATCCTGGTATCGCCAGCAGAACCCCGACATGAGCGAGAGCCCGGCCTCGCGTGCCCGTCGAGCCGACTCGAGCACCGATCGCACCCCTGCACCATCGACGGCGACCGGCTTCTCGCAGAACACATGCACGCCCGCGTCAACACAGCGACGCAAATGATCGGGACGGAAGCACGGCGGTGTGGTCAGCAGCACGACATCGACACCCGCGGCCAGCACGCCGTCGATGCAGCCAAATCCGGTATAGGTGCGCGTCTCGTCAACGCTGATCTTCTTCGAGACGACCGACTCGGGATCGGCGGCGTACTCCACCAGTTCCGAGCGAACGGCGTCCAGGCAGGGCTGGATCCTCTCGGGGTACAGATCACCCACCGCCCAGAGCACACTGTCATTGTCGGCGAATAGCGCCTGAACCGCCGCACCCGTGCCTCGGCCGCCGCACCCAACCACGCCGACGCGCAGCGGGGAGCGCTCCTCGCGCAGGTGCAGCGATCGCGGTGCAAAACCCAGCGCCGCGCCAGCACCCAAGGCCAGACCGGCGATGTTGAATGTTCGGCGGGTCAGCATGCCATGGCCCTCACTCCTCGTCGCTGCGCAGCTCGGCATCGATCACGAAACGGAACCCCACCCAGCTGCAATCCGCGAGCCACCATTCACTCTTCGGGATCTGGGGATCGCTCGCGTTCCATGAGCGTTCTTGCGTCTGTCTCGCCGTCGGCGTACAGGCGTCGCGCGGGTCGAGATAGCTGCCGCCCATCGCCACGGGTCGTCGGCTGTCGTCTTCCACCCATTCGGCGACATTCCCAAGCGTATCAAACAAGCCGAATGCATTTGGCAGCTTCTGCGCGACGGGGTGGGTGCTGCGGTCGCTGTTCTCGGCGGTCCACGCGCTCGCTTCCTGCGCCGTTGGTATACCGCCCGCTCTGGCGAGGTGGGTCCACTCCGACGCCGTCGGAAGCCGAACCGTCTCATCGATGCACGCGGACAGCCACTCGCAGAACCCGATCGCCGCCCGTCGAGTCATGCCCATGGCCGGGTAGCCTGCGTGGCCGAAGCCGCGATCAGGCGGGACATACGGCTTGCTCGGACGAGACACCGCGTCAGCATCTGAGTCTCTATCACTCGCCGGTTCATCGAGCGCGTACACGAAGATGTCGTAGAGCTCCCACGGCACTTCGGTCTCGAGCACCCAGAGCGGACCGATGCCTGCCCCGTCATCACCAGGGCACAGCACCATCCGTATGCTGACCGTTGTGCCGGGTACCGTGATCTCGCGAATGTCCGCAGGCTGCACGGATGCGTGATCCGTCGCCTGCCCCACTAACGGCGCAGCGATGACCACAACGAGGACGATCGAGGCCGAGATGCTGCGAAGAACCTGGCTCATGCTCTGGATCGCGGCCCTGGTCGCGTGGATACCCGCCGGATGCGTTGCCTCCCGATCGGTCGATGGTGAGGCCCAGACTACCGCCTCCCGCTACGAGTTCGCAAGGGTGCTGATGGGGACGCGGTGCCGAATCGTCGTGTACTCGCACGACGAGTCGCTGGCGGTTGCCGCTTGCCGAGCGGCCTTCGAGCGGATCGCTGAGATCGACTCGACTCTCAGCGACTACAACCCGAAGTCTGAAGCCTCTCGGCTCGCAGCATCGCCTCCTGGTGCATGGCACAGCGTGTCACCCATCCTGTTCGAGGCGCTCTCGAAGTCTGATCGGGTTCATGCCCTCTCGTCCGGCGCCTTCGATCCAACCATCGGACCGGCGACCAGGCTGTGGCGCGACGCAAGGAAGCAAGGGAGCCTGCCGTCCGACACGGATGTGTCCGAGGCCTTGACCCGTATCGGATGGCACCTCATTGAACTCGACAACCGCGGCAGACGCGTCCGGCTGGGGTCGGCCGGCATGCGGCTGGACTTCGGCGGTATCGGCAAGGGCCTGGCATGCGATCATGCGGGAGAGAGCCTCCGCGAGTGGGGCATCACTCGATTCTTGATCGATTTTGGCGGCGATGTCCTCGCGGGAGATCCCTCACCGGGAGACCCCGATGGCTGGCGCGTCACGGTGCGATCTGGCGGCGGATCCGACCGAACGATCACGCTCCGTCGCGCCGCCGTTGCGACCTCGGGCGATCTCGAGCAATTCATCGAGGTCGACGGCGTGCGGTACAGCCACATTCTCGATCCGGCGACAGGCATCGGCCTGCGTGGGCGGATTGCGGCATCGGTCGTTGCGCCCGAAGCATGGCTCGCCGATGCGCTCGCGAGTGCTGCGTGTGTGGGAGGACAGCCCGTCGCGGACCGGCTCTCGGCCGGCTTCGAGGGTGTGGTCATCGAGCTGGAGCGTGCCGACGATCCCGTGCAGCGTGCGCACACAGAAGGTGACGCACGCACAAAGTGATCAACTCTGGCTCAGGGCTGTGCTTCGCGGAGCCTTCTGGCAAGCAGCTTCGGCGACCGATCCTCGAAGTAGATCCCCCAGTGCTTCTCGGCACCCATCGGGTTGTTCGGATCGCCCTTCCAGCTCTCATCGAACGCTGCGAAGAAGAAGGTCGTGATGCGCATCTGCTCGGCCCAGTCGTACAACTCTTCAAAGTATCGCAGCTGCTTCGCTTCGGACGCTCGATCCCCGAACTCACTCGCGGTGGTTGCCCACCCCGCCTCGGTAATCACCAGCGTGGCCTCGGGCAACGCCTCGCGAACACGCCTCATGTTCTCGATGCCGTACGACAACCCCTCATCGATGTCCCGGTTCTCCCAGATCGGGTAGATGTGCACCGACACGAAGTCCAGCTCCGCTGCAAGATCGTGCCCGTGCTTCGCCCACCAGTCGTAGTTGTCCGCGACCGTGACGGGCTGGTCGATCGCCGATTTCACGCGACGAACATACGAAATGACCTGCTCAACCGGCACCATGTGGTCCGTCCATTCGACCAGCGCCTCGTTGCCGACGGCCACCGCCATGACCGTGTCAGCGTGCTCGTTCGCGAGGCGGATGGCGCGCTCTACCTCCTCGGCGTTGCCGACCGTGTTCGCGGCGAGCACTTCGTCCGGGTAGGGCTCGGGCATCCACGGGCACCCGGGGTTGCTGACCTCCGCGCTCAGCCACGCACCCAGCATGACCTTGATCGGCAGGTCATGCTGCTCAATCAGCCGAAGCACGGCCTCGGAGTTCTCCCGGCTGTCATAGAGGCGGATCAGTCGGAACGGCGTGTCGCGCACCAGCAGGCGCAGGTCTTCGAGGATCTCCTGATCGGACGGATTGACAGCCCCCTCGCCACGATCGGGATGCTGCCCCGAGCGGAAGCCCGAGTAGCACACCGCGAGCACCTCACCAGCGAGCAACTGCCCGGGTTCCTGCCGGAGGGGCTCGGCGCTCGCGTTGGCTGCCAGCGACGCGAGCACACCCACGACGCCCACAATCCGTGCGAGCGACGAAACGGAGCAAGCCAGCTTCGGGGGACCGCTGACACGATCCCGAGCAGCGGGCCCGAACAACGCCGTGAAGTTGATCATGCGGGGAGAGTACGGGATATCTCCGACTCCCGCGTGAGATATCCCTCAGGAATCGGACCATGGCGTCCCGATCATGGCGCCGGCGTCGTTGCCCAGACACAGGAGACCGCCTCGCTCAGGAGGTCCCCCACTCGTTGCTGGTGTGCAGCCCGACCGACCATGCCCTGCCGGATCTCGATCTCGATACCCAGATACTCCTCCGGCGCGAATTGGGCTCGGAGAGCTGTGGTCAGCCCATCGTCCGCGCCACGGTACGGCTGGTTGAAAGGGCATCGCAGGTCACCCTCCTGGCGCAAGATGGCCGACCGGTACGCTTCGCAGAAGCCGGCCTCGTGGGGGCGAGCCTCATCGAAGAGCAGGGCGATATCGAGTTCGCGACGGACGCCCGCGAGCACATCCGTGCAGGTGTGCACCCCGAGGTGGACCACTCGGTGGCCGGCATGGATCGCAGCGGCGATGGTGTCGAGCACACAGCGCCGGTACGGCCGATAGAACACCTCGAGCACACGCTGCCGTTCCTGTTCACAGAGGTGGCGGGACAACTCACTGAAGACCTCCGGATGGTCTTCCGAGCGGTTGAGATCCACCAGCAGCCGGGTGACTGTGGAGAAGACGATCGGCGTGGAAAGCCTCGCCGCCATCCGCAGCCCCACGCCGAGCGCCCCGATGTCGGAGCCGCGGTGGGTCCGGAGCAGCTCCTGCTGCCCCGCAAACACGCGGCGATACGGCGCCGGAACCTCACGCCCGCCGTGCTCGCAGGTCAGCAGAAGGTATGGCTTCGCCGGCGAGTCCTCGTCACGGAACACGGAACAGCTCACCCTGCTGGAGGCAGTCGGCCAGCTCGGCGTACAACGATCGAAGCTCGGTGCGTGTCGGGAACCGACGCACGAGCCCGCTGATGCGATTCGCGAGCGTCCCCGTGGCGAGCATTCTTCGGAGCATCGGAGTCCACACGGGGTGATCAGGCATGACCTGGCCGAGCAGCTCCGACCAGAGATCAGCCCCCCACACCAAGCGCTGCCTGACGCCGAGCGACTCGAGCAGGGCTCGGTCACGGATGCGGGTCCGATCCGCGTAGCGGATGGTATCGAGCAGCACCCCGTGGAGGGCCTCGGTGCTCACTCGCTGCTGGTCTTCGTAGCTGGTCCACCGCTCGGCAACGATCGCTCGGACGAGCTCGACGATAAGGGCCGCGATCGCCAGGTCGGCCTTGGGACACTCCTGGATATCGAGAACGCGAATCTCGATGGCACCGCGGTCAAACCGTGCCATCGCGCCCCGTGCGTTGGCGAACTCGTGGCGGAGAATTCCCTCGGGATCGAGAGGGAGGAGCTCGTCGTACAGCCGGCCGAGAATCTCTCGCTCGTATCCGGCGCGCGTGAACACGGGCTCGGGCACCACCAGACCCGTCATCATGGGGACGCGCTTCGAGTTGGTCCGATACACCTCCATGCGGTTGCACGAGACAGCGGACCAGCCGCCGTCCACAATCGGCGAACTCGCCGCGATCGCCGGGAGCAGCGGGAGCACCAGACGCAGGGCGGCGTGCAGCCGACCGAACTCCTCGTCGCTGGCGAAAGGCAGGTTGATGTGCGTGCTCTGCAGGTTGCCCCAGCCATGACCGCGGCACCCGAAGATGCGGTCGTAGGTGCGATAGATCTCGTTGTTCTCGTGCGGCCAGAGCCGGGTCTGTGCGTTGGGATCCATCCACGGGTGCATCGCGGTCGGCAGCAGCATCGCATTCATCGGCTGAAGCAACGCATTGATGCGCCGCACATGCGTCTGGAAGATGTCAGCAAGCCCATCGAGGGATGCCACCGGTCGCTGCGTCTTCAGTTCGACCACATGCAACGCGAGCTCGTTGGACCATGCGACCACGCCGCCGGGCCCGTCCGGTTCGACATCAGCCGTCTCCTCGCCGGTCGCTGCGCGGAACAGCTCATCGCAGATTGGACGGACATCGAGCGTCTCACGATCGACGATCATGTACTCCAGCTCGATCCCATAGGCGTCGAACAGACCAAGCGGGTACGACCAGTCGCCTGCCGTCGGATCGATCATCGCGATTCCAGCTTCCAGAAGAAGTGCTGCATGATGCGTCGGTAGAGCTCGTCGCCGATCGCGGCATCCTCGACGCCGGCATCGATATTGGGGTTGTCGTTGATCTCGATGACCACCGGTCGGCCTCGCACCACCTTGAGGTCCACGCCGTAGAGCCCGTCACCCATGAGCTTGGCCGCTCGCGTCGCCAGCTTGACGACATCGCCCGGGGCGTCTTCGACGGGCAGGGTTTCGGCGTCGCCCTCGTGCACACCCTGCGCATCGCGCTTGACGATCTGCCAATGCTCCGGAGCCATGCCGTACCGGCACGCAAAGAGCGGCTCGCCTCCCAGCACGCCGACGCGCCAGTCGAAGCTGGTGGGCACATATTCCTGGGCCACGAGCAGGTCGCTGCTCTCGAAGAACGAAGCGAGCATGGCCTCGGCGTCCTCCAGCCGATCGCACCGATCCACACCGCTGGAGAACGAGCTGTCGGGCCGCTTCAACACGCACGGGAAGCCAAGCGACTGCAGACCGGCGAGGGCGTTCTCCTTGGAGAGGACCATCGTCCGCGGGGTGGCGATCCTGTGCCGCGCGAGCGTCTCGGCGAGAAAGACCTTGTTGGTGCACCGCATGATCGAACGCGGATCGTCGATGACCACCATGCCCTCGGCCTCGGCCCGCCGAGCGATGCGGTAGGTGTGGTGGTTCACATAGGTGGTCTCGCGGATGAACAGCGCGTCGAACTCCGCGATCCGGCCGTACGCATCCTTGCGAACCAGCTCGCACGCGATGCCGGTCGCCTCGCCTGCAGCGACGAACCGCTTGAGCGCCTCCGCGCCGGACGGCGGCATCGGATCGTCGGGGTCGTGCAGGATCGCCAGGTCGAAGCGTGTCGGCGGAGCCGACTTCCCGCGTCGGGGAGCGCGCCGGAGGTACCGCTTCGCCTGGTCGACAACGAAATCCCGGTGCGAGTCCGGCACCTCGCCCAGACCGATGACGCGGACCGATGCCAGGCGCCAGACACCGTTGTGCTCGAACCGAGCGCGAAGCAGCGGCGCCGGGAACGCGTTGAAGATCGACCCCGCGAGACGGTCGTGTCCCTCGGCGAGGTTGTGGCCGAAGTAGATGCTCAGCTCAAACTCATCGGACTTGATGCGTCGCAGGTTCGACTGCATCAGATCCTCGAGCTCCTGCGAGACGAGCTTGACGACCGGAGCGAGACGCAGGTCCTGGATCGCGCTGAGCGAGGGAAGCGGTCGATGGCCCCGGGCCTCGGCGAGCAGCGAGACATAATACCCGGCCGCCTGATACCGGAACGATCGGCAGAGGTTGAACACCTTCCGCCCGGGCCCTTCCGCGAGCGACGGATCCGAGAGGTACGCGTACGAGGAGACCAGCTCTGTCCCGGGGATTTGGAGCGGCCAACGCTTGGGGGCATCGACGACGAGCAGCGGCATCATCGGCCGTCCTCCTCAGGCCTTTGGCTGGATGACGAGCAGGTTCGCATCGTAGGTGAGCACGCCGAGCATGATGGCCGGCACCAGCCTGCCCATCGAGACGGTGTACCGCTGGCTCTCGAACCCCGGGTTGTTCTCGAGCGGATCGGCGACGGTGACCCGGCGGGTCTTTCGGTCATAGCCGTGCAGCACAACGAAATGACCGGTCGGTTCGCCGCGTACATCATCGTAGTCGTCGTTCGGGCCGAACTCACGGGCGCAGCGGTAGAGATAGGTTGCGCTCAGACCCGTCAGCACGGGCAGGCCGTCGCGGACGAAGCCCGAGATCAGTCGGCTGGTCAGATCTCGGAAGCGGATCTTCCCGCCGAGCCTAAGAAACTCGAGGTAGGACTCGGTCGCCACTCGGAATCTCGGATCGGCAACACTCTTGGCCTCGGCCTGCGCCCGGAGCTTGTCGGCCAGCAACGCCGATGACGCCTCGCCTGTCCGATCGAACCAGGTCGGATCAAAGGCGGCTAAGTTGAAGGTGTAGAGGGTGGCGTCATACCCGCGTGCGAGCGCATCGGTTCCGAGCATGACCGCCAGGGTGCCACGCCCCGCGCCAGCGACATTGAGCGACCGGGCGGAACGGATGACCGCGTCGAGGCTGACCCGCTCGCCCCAGTACCGGTACACCGCGTGCAGACAGGTCGGACCACAGGTTTCGTCATTGGGCTGCGGGAGGATGTGAACCGGCAGGACTTCCTGGCGGGACCGCCCGGGAACGCTGCCAAACTCGGCTGGTCGGCGTCCCTGCGGCGCCGGACCCGGTTCGACCATCGGAGCACCTCGTGAGATGGGCTAGCGACCCACCGGCTCTCGGCTCAGGCGAGCTGAAGATTCGGGACGACGGGTCGAGCTCTCTGGAGCCGGCGTGGGCGGCTGATAGTAACAGCCGCGAATCGAAGGCATCGCCGATCGACCACGCGCGATATCGAGCACGCGGCGCCACAGGCTCGGCTTGAGCAGCGGACGCAGCGCCTGATCCACCGCGGGAAGCCGGGGCCATGCGGCGAGCAGCTGGCGGTCCCAGGTCGCGTGGTAGCGGGTCAGGTCGTCGGGGTAGACGACGGTCCGCCCGACGCCCTCGTCGATCGCCTCGAAAGGTTGCATGACATTCAGGTAGCCGTAGTCATCCGTCAGCTCCTCGCCTTCGGCGATATCCCGCACCGCGATCTCGAAGTTGAACGGCGTCGTCAGGCAGTTGGACCGAAACGAGTGATTGACAAACCGGGCATGGTCCCAGCAAAGGACCCACTCGCCCCGATGGTTCCGAAAGCAGTACTTATCGAGCGTCGGGGCGTGCAGCTCACCGAGTTCGGCGACGCGGTCCGGCGTGAGCACACGATCGAGCTCGTCCTGGACCCAGGTGATCGTGCCCGCCGGAATGTCGCGGGTCGCAACAACGCCGTGGCCGATCTCCTCGCTCATGAAGCGAAGAGCAGTATGGGGGTGCATCATCGGGCGGAAGCCCTGCGTCGACGCCTTCGGCCCAAGGTCGGAGCCCGCCAAGGTTGGCCACGGTGGCCGGGGCGCGAGTCGGGGCGGGGCACCGGTCGTCGAAGCGAGATCATAGTCGATCGGCGAAAGAATCAAGCCGAGCTGCAAAATTTACTGCGGCTTCGCGAAGCGAGGGTCGCCCGCTTCCCGGTCCTCCGGGTCGGCGACCTCGTCGTTCAGCCACTCGATGATCGCCGCGTATCCCCGGCTTTCCGGGTCGCCCCGGAAGTAGTCCGCAATCACCGTGGTAACCCGGAACCCGAGGTGCAGCTGGAACGACAGCGTCGGATCGTTCAGGCGACCCCGCACCACCTCGACCGTGTACTCCTCCGGCGACAGCCGATCGGCGTAGCGGTGGTACCCCCGCAGGCGCGACCCGGCGACCACACGCCACAGACCGAGCTGACGCGCCAGGTCGAACCGACCCCGCTGGTACAGCCGTCGGCCGATGCCCTGGCCCTGGTAGCCTGGCCGAACCATGACATCCGCCGCGAACAGCGTGCTGCCGTGCACCGGGTCATGATTCGTGTAGAACCCCTTGGCGGTCAGGGCGTCCCACGAGCTGGTGTCGGGCTGCCGATCCCAGTCGATCACTAGCCCCGAGCAGACGCCGACGACCAACCCCGACCCCTGCTCGACCGCCACGAACTGCCCCTGTGGGAAGACAGCCAGGTGCGACTCGAGATACGCGTCGCTCCACGGCGTGATGTCGGGGTAGAGCAGGCTCGCGATCTCGGCGATGCCCGCGAAATGCTCCGGTGCGGTGTTGCGGATCACGATCCGGCGCCGAGGCCGACGCACCGCCCCGCTCGGGCGACTCTCGCCCGCGACGGGCAGCCGGACGCGTTCTACCCGCGGCGCCCGCAGCGACCGGCTGTCGCGGAGGGGGCGCACCGTCCCGTGCGCCCGGTTCCGCTGAAGGACATCCAAGGCAACCTCACCGATGACCATCGTCTCCTGGTTCGGGATCCCCTCCGCCAGGATGCCGTCCCGAGCGAACGGGAAGTCGCTCGGTGTCAGGATGGACGCCTGGCCATAGTTCAGCGACACCGCCGGCACCATGGGCAGCGAGCCGACCGTCGCCGCGTTGATCACGAACATCTGGTTCTCGATGGCTCGTGCCTGGGCGCAGTACCGCACCCGGATGAAGCCCTGGCGGTCGTCGGTGTAGCTGGGCACCACCAGCATCACCGCCCCGGCGTGTGCCGCCACCCGGCAGACCTCCGGGAACTCGACATCGTAGCAGATCGCGATCGCAATCCGTCCGAACGGCGTCTCGAAGACCCGCAGCGTGTCACGCGCGCTGACCCGCCAGACCTCCTTCTCGAACCGGGTCATGTTCATCTTGCCCTGGGTGGCGTGCGTGCCATCGGGCGCAAAGAAAAAACAGTCGTTGAAGACCCGTCCCGTCTCGTGCGCGTCAGCCGTGGCGATCGTGCCCGCGACGATCGAGATGCCGCAACTCCGCGAGAGCGTCTCGAACACCGCAAGGTAGTCGGGGACGCGTCGGGCCAGATCACGGACCTGCTCGTCCATCGGCCGGCGGATGTCGCCGAGCGTCAGCAGCTGGACCGTGAAGTACTCCGGAAAGACGAGGAGATCGCAGTCATAGTCTGCTGCTGTGTGCACCAGTCCCGCGACCTGCTCGCGGAACTCAGAAAAGTCGCGGATCGGGCGGACGAAGTACTGCAAGGCGGCAACGCGGGCTCGGTTCATGGGACCCTCAGGGCGCAGCCGGCACGATCGGCTCGCTGCGGCGAGCGGAGCCTAGCACCGGGGCTGCAGCTGGTGCGAGATGCGAAGCGTCGGTAGCATGCAAGAACGCTGGAGCGGCCGGACTGTCGGCCGGCTCTCCGCCAGGTCCTTGGCTTAGGAGATCCCGGTCATGCAGGGGACCGGTCGCATACCCGATGTCAGTATCGCAGGCCAGGCGTTCGTGCTCTTCGCGTTCGACATCGGTTTCCAGGTCGATCTCGACACGGCCGAGCCGCTGGTCAGTCAGGCGACCCGGCACCGGCTGGTCCGCGCCAGGCGACCGGCCCCGATCTGGTTCGACTACAGCCCTCCACCCCTGAGGCTCCAGATCGACAGCGATCCGATCCCCGTCGGTGACCGGTCGACCGTTGGCGGTGTCGAGGCGCTCATCTACGACTTCGGCGCGGCCCTGCTGACCTATCGGCTGCCGCTGCCGGCCACCCTCTCCGGGCTGCCGGCGCTCGGCCGGGAGCTCTACGAGCACATCGGTCTGGGCGCCGAAGCCCGCCGCCGGATGGCCGAGGTGCTCGACGCCATCAGCCCCGCTGTGGAACGCCCCCGCCTGTCCGACGCGAGCGAGGACTACGCCGTCTTCGCGATCACCTCGTGGGAGGGCGGCTCGGCGGAGGAACTGCTGCACGCCCACCGCGCGACGATCGCTCAGGCCATCGAGGCCGAGAGCGTCGAGCTCTCCGAAGAGCAGATCGCCAGAACCGTCGGCGCGAGCATGGCCTACGCGAGCAGCGACCTCTCCATCATCGACTGGAACGCCGCCGTGCTCTTCGACGCCGAGCCCGACGATGTCATCGCCGTGCTCCAGCACGCGAATGTCGAGCTGCTCGAGCTCCGCGTCCTCGACCATGAGCTCGATTCGATCCTCGACCACGCCGATGAGACTCTGGCGGCGCTAACACGGTCTCGGTTCTGGCCGGCGTTCGCCTCCAGCGGGATGCTGCGGCGGTTCGCGTCCGTGCAGACCGATGCCGCGGTCATGTTCGAGGGCGTCAACAACGCGATCAAGCTGCTCGGCAACCAGTACCTCGCCCGCCTGTACCGGCTCACCGCGGACCGTCTCGACCTGCCCGCCTGGCAGGCGAGCGTGCAGCGGAAGCTCGACGCGACCGAGAGCCTGTACCAGAAGATGTCCGACTCGACCTCGACCAAGCGGCTCGAGGTCCTCGAGTGGGTGATCATCGTGCTCATCGCCGTCTCGATCATCCTGCCGTTTACCCCGCTGTATCACTGAACCGTTCGTCGCCCTCGGGCGAAGGGAGCCGGGTCATGGCGAACGACAGCGACCCCGGTCGACACTCGGCCGCCGAAGTGCGAGCACCCGGCTGGACCATTCGGTGCACACGCTGCGGCTCCAGCCGGCCTCTCGGGAAGATCGGCATCCGGCTCGGCGCGGCCTCCCGGGGCAAGTGCATTGTCGCCCGTTGCTCCCGATGCCGTCGCCTCGGCTGTCACACCGTCCTCAAGCGGCGCTCGGAGGCATCCCCCGGCGCACGCCCGGGGCAAGACGCCGGGTGAACATCGCATCGTGACCATCGGCGTCCGTGGCCGCTCGCGTCAAAAGACAACGCCCCGCGGCGGCGAGATCCGCTGCAGGGCGTTCCAATGGGCGATACTGGACTTGAACCAGTGACCTCCTCGATGTCAACGAGGCGCGCTAGCCAACTGCGCCAATCGCCCGGAGCGGCCAGTATAGGCCGATGACCAGCAGTGGGATCAACCCTCGGCGGGTTCAGGCGGAGGGGCCGCCAGCACGACCTTGCGCGATTGATCGGAAACGACCACGCCGCCGGGGGGCTCCAGCGTCACCGCGAAGGCGGCGACGCCCCGGCAGGGCAGCTTCGCGCGGATCGGCACCACGATCTCGCCCTCGTCCGTGACATTGAACAGCCCGCCGTCGACGGGCTCGGTCTCCAGGGGGACGCCGCGCGACGATTCCACGATCCAGAGCTGGTACTGGCTCGCCTTGGGATCGTTGACGGGCAAACCGGCCAGGAGCATGTACCCCTCCTGCCGCTCCTCGCTCCAGACGACATCACCCGTCACGCCGGCGTACTCGTCGCCCCACGCCTGCCATCGCCACGAGACGAGATCGGCCGCCTCCCGCACCAGACGCTCCCGGAGCACTTCAGGCGCAGCGACCGACTCGACGATGGGCTCGACCTGCGACCCGCCGGATGGCCACCACGCGACAACCGCGAGCGCGAGGCAGGCCGCGGCCGCCAGCCAGCCGAGCGAGCCCGCCAGCACGGGCGCAGCGGGCCTCGCTTCGGGTGTCGGCGTGAAACGCAGCGGCGCGGACCGAGGAGCGACCGGAACCTGCCGGCCTGCGTGCAGGCAGCGGGCGCGGACTTCTGGAGGGATCG
>JBQLZJ010000009.1:0-87664 GCA_052168215.1 Phycisphaerales bacterium | reverse complement strand
GATTCGATCCACACGGCCGCGACGGTCAGGTCGTCGGCGAGCGGGCCCGCCGCGTAGTCGCGTACTCCGGCCAGGAGCCCTTCGACCAACGCTTCTCGGCTTCGAGCGGCGGCCAGACAATCGAGTGTGCCGCGTAGACCGAATTGAACTCCTTGCGGGTTTGTCTGCTCGACCGCGCCATCGGAGAATAGCACGAGCGACGAGCCCGGCTCCAGACTGAGTTGCAACACTTCGTAGTCGGCCGACTCCACAACGCCGAGAGGGAAGCCCGGTTCGGTCTCGATACGACTTGGTGTCCTGTCACCCGGAGCGTAGACGGACAGTCCGTGCCCGGCATCCGCAACATGGCTTACTCGGCGGGCGGTGTCGACCACACCGGCAATGAGCGTGACAAACTTCGAGGCTTCGGAACGCTGATGCAGGTCGGTGTTCACTCGGGCCATCGCCGTCGCGAGTGGCATTCCCGAGAGCAACTGCGTGCGGAGCTGTGACTGGCAAGCGGCCATGAGCATGGCGGCGCCGACACCCTTGCCCGAGACATCACCGAGAAAGAAGGCCGTTCTGGTGTCATCGAGCGGGAAGATGTCGAACAGATCGCCCGCAACAACGCGGCCGGGGATGGATTCGAAGCGGTATGTCACAGCTCCGCACTTGCCCTGCTTGGGTGGCGATAAAAGCTCCTGAGCCCGTCGGGCGGCACTCAGATCTTCTTGAAGCTGACGGTGGCGATCGGCCATCAATGCTGCGCTGATGCGCTGGAATGCCAAGCCAGTCATTCTCGCAACCGACTGGCAGAAGGCTGCGGCGTCTGGTGGGACGACGCCTTCGGCGTCGCGTGTATCGATGGTGATGAACGCTGATGGCGAGCCTTCTACAAGGACTGGGGCGCAGATCGCGGAACGGATACCAAGTTCCATGATCGACTGGGCTTGATCGGCCTGGCCATCGGCAATCGTCAACTGTACGAGGCCCTGCCGCGATGCCTGCTCGATCAGAGAACGCGACACCTTCGGGGTGTCTCCAGCAGTGGAGCCGAGCAAGGTAAGTTCTGTTTCCGATTCGATCTCGACCACGACGACCCGGCGGCACCGCGTGGCGTTGCGAATCGCGTCAACCGCGGCCTGCGCCACGGCTTCACGCGTGTTGAGTGCACCGATCGCCGCCGTCAACTCCATGAGGGCATCGAGCCCGCGCTGAGCCACACCGCCGAGTTGCTGAGCCGGGATGGCGCTGACGCTCGCCGCGGGGCCCGGGGCTGGCGCGAATGGGGTTGTGACACCGGGCCTGGCGCTGCCGGAGCTGCATCGGCACGCCCACGAACCGAACGCGATGACATCACCGTCCTGAATGGGCGTCGGGGTGGCGGGTTCAATCCGCTGATCATTGATCGAGGTGCCGTGTCTCGAGTTCAGATCGCTGAGCAGCCAGGTCTCGCCCTTGCGAACGATCGAGGCGTGCCGACGCGACACGGATTGGTCGGGTATCGGCCAGTCGGCGTCTGCGGATCGGCCGATGAGGAACGGGCCGTCGGGCGGCAGGCTCACGGCGCGGACCGATTCTCCGGAGTCGGCCGAAGAGACCGGTCGCAGGCTGAGATTGACGGCACCGGATCTCAAGAACAGATGATACGACGAGTACCGTTGCTGTGGGATCATGGCGGGCGATTCGGCACTATCCTGCCGTCATGATCGAGAGCCTCGGCCCCTACCAAATACAACGCGAGCTCGGCCGGGGCGGCATGGGCGTGGTGTACCTCGCCACTGATACCCGTCTGGATCGGCAGGTGGCCATCAAGGCACTGCCGGCCGAGCTGGCATCGGACCCGGCTCGGCTGGAACGCTTCGAGCGCGAGGCGAGGACGCTCGCGAGCCTGAACCACCCGAACCTCGCCGGTATCCACGGCGTCGAGGAGCAGGACGGGGCCAAGTACCTCGTGCTGGAGTTTGTCGAGGGTGAGACGCTGGCCGATGTGCTCGACCGCGGTCCGCTTCCGATCGACGAGGCGATCGAGTACGCCGTGCAGATCGCGGCCGGTGTCGAGGCGGCGCACGAGGCCGGAGTGATCCATCGAGACCTGAAGCCCGCGAACATCATCGTCACACCGGACGGGCAGGCGAAGGTGCTGGACTTCGGTCTCGCGCGGACGGACGACGGCGGTCAGTCGTCAACGGGAGCACTCGACAGCCCGACGATGACGACCCCCCAGCCGCAGCACTCACCGACGATCGCGGGTGCGATCCTGGGGACCGCGGCGTACATGAGCCCTGAGCAGGCGCGTGGGCGTCGTGTCGACAAGCGCACGGATATCTGGTCGTTTGGAGTCCTGCTCTACGAGATGTTGATCGGCGCGAGCCCGTTCCACGGCGAGACGGCGACGGACTCGATCGGTGCGGTGCTGCACAAGGTTCTGGATCTCGGCAGGCTGCCGCCGGGTACACCGGCGAACGTGCGGCGTGTGCTTGAGCGCTGCCTGGTTCGTGATCGCAACCTTCGGTATCGAGACATCGGTGATGTCCGGGTCGAACTGCTGCGCGGCGATGTTGGTATGTCCGACGGCCTGATGGAAACGGGGTCGCTGCCCATGTGGCTTGTCCCCGTCGCTGTGCTGGCGATGGTCGCGGTGGCGGCGGGCGTGTGGTTCGCCAAGCCCACCCCGCAGGTAGCGCTGCCCACGGTAGTGCAGGCGGACATCGCGCTACCGAATGACTTGCGGCTCGCGCACTCGTTCATGCCGGGGATCGCGATGTCGGGCGACGGGCGGACGCTCGCGTTCTCGGCGGGGAGCGCGTACTCGGATGCCGGGATCAACGACGACTATGCCTACTTCCGGGGCGGGCTCTACATCCGTCGCCTTGGCGAAGCCGACGCGGTACCCGTGGCTGGGGCCGATGACGCCTGGCAGCCGGCGTTCTCGCCCGACGGCTCTCGAATCGCCTATGTCAGGCGCGGCAACCGGTTCGGCGGCCAGATCGAAACGATCGCGGTGACGGGTGGGCGACCGACGCCCATGACCACAGATAGCTTTGGGGTCGCGGGGATCGACTGGACCGACGACGGGCGCATCATCTTCGGAACCGGCGAAGGGCTGCGGAGCATCCCCGAGGGCGGCGGCCCGGTCACAGACCTCACCAGTATGCCTGACGACGGCACCGAGGACTTGCACGCCTTTCCCGACGCGCTCCCCGGCGGCAGGGGCATCCTCTACACCGTTTCGTTTGACGGCGAGCAGACGTTGACCGCCATTCGCGTGCTCGATACGGCCACCGGAGAAAGCCGTGAACTGCTGACTGATGCGAGCAACGCCCGGTATACACAGGACCATCTCATCTTTGCGCGCGAACACACCATCCACGCCGTGACATTCGATCTCGAGACCCTGACGCTGCGCGGCGAACCCCGGCCACTGGGGATGAGCGTGATCCAGTCGCGCGAAGCACCCAACTCATGGTTCCGTAACGGCGCGGCCCAGTTCGCGGTGTCGGACAAGGGAGACCTGGCATACGCACAGGGAACGATCTGGCCCGAGCTGCCGTCAGCACTGGTGTGGGTGACACGTGAGGGCGATGAGGAGACCATCGAAGTCGAGCCGGGAGCCTACATCGCGCCTCGGGTCGATCCGAATGGACGGCGGATCCTGCTGCCGGTGTTCTACGACGCGAGCAACGCGATCTGGATGCACGACACCGTTCGGGGCGTGACGAGTCGCGTGCGGCAAGGCGATGGCAGCTGGGTCGCTTGGGGTCCCGGGCCGAACGACTACACGTTTCATCTGGATCTCGATGGGGTGTTCCGGGTGGGTTGGGCGACCATCGGCGGCACCAGTGAGCCGTTCATGCCCGAACTCCCGCCGGGCTCGACGTTCTTCATGACCGATGGATGGTCGCCGGACGGGCAGCACCTGATCTGTCAGTCCGGCAGGTGGGACGACAACGTGGACCTGTTTGCGTGGAGCCAGACCGATGGGTGGGTGAACCTGACGAACTCGCCCGGGATCAATGAGATCTGGCCGAACCTTTCGCCGGATGGCCGGTGGATTGCTTATGTCGCTCGCGAGGCCGGCGGCGCATCGTGGGTGTATGTCAGGCCGTTTCTTCGTGACGGACCCGCGATCCAGGTCTCGACGACCGACAGTTCGGCGCCGCTCTGGTCGCATGACAGCACGGAGCTCTACTACCTCTCGACCGAGCAGGTGCCCGGGACGAGGCCGGGCGGAGCCGATTCGGGCGAGAGGGATCACTGGGTCATGGCGGCCTCGGTGACGGTCACGGAATCCGGCCTCGACATGGGACGCCCGCAGCGGCTGTTCTCCGCGGAGGACTATGTCCGCCTCGTCCCGCTCCGCTCGTGGGATATGGGGCCGGACGGCCGATTCCTGATGGCGCGCCACGCGACCGGTGATGCGGTCCGGGAGGCGATCGACGCGTTCTTCCCGGATCGCATCCGCCTGATCCAGAACTGGGCGCGCACGCTCGAAGGCGGCGGCCGTTGACCCCGCCGCCCGAACGAATCGGCCCGTACACGATCGTCCGAGAGCTCGGGCGGGGCGGCATGGGCGTGGTCTACCTCGCCACCGATACTCGGCTTGAGCGAGCGGTGGCCATCAAGGCCCTGCCCGCCGAACTCGCGTCGGATCCTGCGCGTCTCGAGCGTTTCGAACGCGAAGCCAAGACGCTCGCGCAACTCAACCATCCCAACCTCGCCGGGATCTACGGCGTCGAGGAGCAGGACGGGGCTAAATACCTCGTGCTGGAGTTTGTCGAGGGCGAGACGCTTGCCGATCGGCTCGACCGCGGGCCGCTTCCGATCGACGAAGCGATTGAGTATGCCGTTCAGATCGCTGCGGGTGTCGAGGCGGCGCACGAGGCGGGTGTGATCCACCGGGATCTGAAACCGGCGAACATCATCGTGACGCCCGATGGCCAGGCGAAGGTGCTGGACTTTGGTCTCGCGCGGACGGACGACGGCGGCCAGTCGTCGAGCGGCGCACTCGACAGCCCGACGATGACGACCCCCCAGCCGCAGCATTCGCCGACGATCGCCGGCGCGATCCTCGGCACGGCGGCGTACATGTCGCCCGAGCAGGCGCGCGGGCGGCGTGTCGACAAGCGCACCGACATCTGGTCGTTTGGGGTGTTGCTCTACGAGATGCTGATCGGCGCAAGCCCGTTCCACGGTGAGACGGCAACGGACTCGATAGGCGCCGTGCTCCACAAGGACCTCGACCTCGACCGGCTCCCTTCGGCCACGCCCGCCAACGTCCGCCGCGTGCTCGCACGGTGCCTCGTGCGCGACCGCAACCTGCGCTACCGGGATATCGGCGATGTCAGGGTTGAACTGCTGACGGCCGATCCGACACCAATCAGTGAGCCAGCTGATGCCACCGAGCGTGGTCGGTTGAGCATACTTCTCCTCTTCGCAGCCGCGATGATCGTGGCGCTTGCCGGACTCAGCATCTGGTCGTTCAGCCGCAGCGCCTCACCTCCCGAGGAGTCTGCGATGCGGCTTACGATCGCAACGCCCCACGAGACCAGTCTCCGACTCTCGGGCGATCTCGGCGGGCCCGCGGTCGTCTCACACGACGGCACTCGCGTTGCATTTGTAGCGATGCGTGAGGGTGATTCACGCCGGGTCTGGCTACGGGATCTCGGGACGGCCGAGGCGGTCGAACTCGAGGGCACTGATCAGGCCATATTCCCCTTTTGGAGCCCGGATGGTCGTCACATCGGGTTCTTTACGCCAACCGGGCTTAAGAGACATGACACAGTCAGCGGCACGACATCACGGATCACCGGCGGCGGTCACGGGCGGGGTGCGGCATGGACGGAGGATGGGCGGATCGTCTTCGCCCCGCGCTTTCGCGGCGGTTTGTTCGTGGTCAATGCGGAAGGTGGAGACTCCCAGCCGTTCACGGTTCTCGACGAAAAATTGCACACGAGCCACCGCTGGCCGGTCGTGATCCCAGGGACCGACAAGTTTCTCTACCTCGCCGTCTCGGCTCGCCCCAACGAGAAGGATAACAACGGGGTTTACCTCGCGAGCCTAAGTGATCCCAAGAACTCGGTGCGCGTCATGACAGGCGACTACGGCGCTGCATATGCAAACGGGCATCTGTTGTTTGTGCGCGACGGTGCCCTGCTCGCACGGCCATTCGATCCGGTGTCGGGCAGCTTTGCCGGGGATTCATCGCTTCTTGCTCGCGATGTCCACCCCGATATCTCGACCTGGCACGGCCAGTTCTCGGTCAGCCCCGCTGGCGTCATCGTGTACGGCGCGATACTCCCCGCATCCCGTAGCGATTCATCGGTTGATCAGAGTTACTCCTTCGAGATGGCCGGAGACCGTGTCACCGCATTTGACTACGACGGCCGAGAAACCACCGCGTACGCCATCGACACACCGATCCGGTACATGGCGCAGAACCGGTCGGGCGAGATGCTCGCGGTAGAACAGATCGGCGATGACGGGTTCATCGACCTGTGGTTGCACCCAACCCGGTTCGTGGTTGATCTCGACAACGTCGATCCCGGCAAGGCGGCTTCCTTTGACCCGCGGCCGCGACGGTTTACGTCGCTGCCGGGTGTCGAAGCCGCGCCGACCTGGTCGCCTGATGGCACTGAGATCGCGTTCCGGTGGGACGGGGACGAATCCCGGCCGCGCGGGATCTACCGCAAACGCATCGGCGAAGGCAGCGTCACCCTTGTGTACGACAACGTGGGCGGCGACGACCACCCCGTGGACTGGACGATGGACGGGAAGTACCTGATCGTGGTCTCAGGAACGCTCCTCATAAGTGAGTACAACGACATCTGGGCCGTGCCGCTCGATGGCGGCGAACGGATCCCGCTCGTGACCGACCCCGGAGTCGATGTCGGGGGAAGAGTTTCCATGGACGGTCGATGGCTCGCGTACACGCGGATCGAGGACGGCAGATGGGAATTGCGTGTCATCCCATTCGCACCGGCGTGGCCCGAGCACCTCCGCGAGCGACAGTGGGTCATCTCGGAGGACACCGGCAACCAACCCCGCTGGGACACGGCGGGCGATGAGCTGTTCTTCGTCGACCAGAACGCGGACTTGCTGGCGGTTGATGTCGACACGACCGGCGAGTCGTTCGTGTTCTCATCGCCTCGCGTGCTCTTCAGATCGCCATGGGATGTCGGCCGATCCTTCGCTGCGACCCCGAACCGCGTGGGCGGCGGGAACCACTTTCACTTCGTCGACAGCAGCAGTGAAGGCGAAACCCCGATCTCGGTCATCCTCAACTGGACGAGCCTTCTCAGTCGTCCGTAGAGCGGGTGGCTCGCTCACCGCAGCAGGATGAGTCCGCGAGGAATGCTCTGGCGAACCCCATAAGGGCACTGAGTTGGGCCGGAGACAGAGAAGCTATGAACCCGCGTGGATCAGAACTCGTGCTATCGTCGGGCAGCGTTCTCACAGATTCACTTACGCGCTCGCCAGAATCGCCCTTCCCGACATCGCCAAGGCCGATTTCCGGCTGACTCTTAATCAGCGGGTTGAAGGTTCGAGTCCTTCGGGGGGTACTTTCTGTTTGGCCTGTGCAAGGCGGCGCGTCCTCGTGCGAGTTGATGCGATGCTCGTTCGGGACATTCCCTGTGCCGTCGTGATCGGGTCTCTCCGAACGGGGTGCTCCCGGAGGTGACTCCGGATCCGGTCGCAACTGGCTGTACACCCCGCTGCTGTCCGTTCGCTGACTCAGGTATGGACCGGTCCACGCCGCGAAGTTGCCGCGGTCCACGACGCCGTTGAAGTTCGAGTTCGCCGTGGCGCGGCCGACTGGGTCAATCGCCGTCGGTGATCCAGAGCGAGGCAACAGTCAGGTCGTCGGCGAGCGGGCCGGCGGCGTGCCGACGGACGCTCTCGGTCACCGCGGAGACGGCGTCGCCCGGATCGATGACGCACGCGAGCGAGCCCAGCACGCCGGCCAGACCGTGATGCTCGCCGTTGCCGTCTGGCTGCTCGATGGCGCCGTCGGAGAACAGGAGCAGCGCAGCGCCCGGCGGGAGGTCGACGGCGAGGACGCCGAAGTCCGCGTGTTCCATGATGCCGAGCGGGATGCCGGAGTTGGCGACCAGCCGTTCGGGTGATCGCTCTGGCGCGGTGATGACACACAGGCCGTGTCCCGCGTCGACCAGGCTCGCCTGTCGGCTGGCGGCATCGATGATCCCGGCGACGAGCGTGATGAACTTCGATGCCTCGGTGCGCTGATGGAGGTCCGCGTTGACGGCGGCGACGGCGTCGGCGAGGTGCGCACCCGACAGCAGCTGCGTCCGCAGCTGTGACTGGCACGCCGCCATCAGCATGGCAGCGCCGACCCCCTTGCCCGAGACATCGCCGAGAAAGAACGCGGTGCGGGACGGGTCGAGCTGGAAGATGTCGAACAGATCACCCGCAACGACCCGACCGGGGATGGACTCGAAGCGGTAGGCGACGCCGCCACGCGTGCCACGGGTGGGCGGGGAGAGCATCTCCTGCGCGCGGCGGGCGGCCTCCAGGTCCGACTCCAGCTGGCGGTGGCGTTCGGCCATGAGGGCCGCGCTGACCCGCTGAAACGAGAGCCCGGCGAGCCTGGCAACGGACTCGCAGAATGCCGCGGCGTCCGCCGGTACATCACCCTCGGCGTCGCGCGTGTCGAGCATCATGAACGCGACCGGGGACCCGTCCACCAGCACGGGCGCACAGATCGCCGATCGGATGCCCAGATCCATGATCGACTGCCCGTGGTGCACCCGGTCGTCCGCGGCGTTGAGCTGCACAAGGCCCTGGCGCGCGGCCTGTTCGATAAGCGATCGCGAGACGCGTGGTGTGCCTTCGGTGGTGGAAGCGAGCACGGCCAGATCCTGACCGTCCTCGGGCTCGATCAGCACCACGCGCCGGCAGCCGGTGGCTTCTCGAACGGCATCGACGACCGCCTGGGCGACCTGCTGGCGGGACTTGGCCCCGTCGAGCGCCGCGGTGAGCGCCATGAGCACATCCAGCCCGCGCTGCGCCACGCCGCCGAGCTGATGCCTTGGAATCGCGGTGACGCTCCCGCCGCCGTGGCCGGTGGGAGTGAACCGCGTCGTGTTGTGCGGGTTCGCCTCGGCCGACGAGCATCGGCACCGCCAGGTCCCGAACGCGATCACATCGCCGGGCTGGATCGGCGTCGGATCGCCGGGCTCGAGCCGACGATCATTGATCGAGGTGCCGTGGCGGGACGAGAGATCGGTGATGAACCACGAGCCGCCCTGCCGCCCGATCGTCGCGTGCCGGCGGGAGACGCACGGGTCCGGGATGTGCCAGTCGGCCTCGGCGGACCGCCCGATCAAGAACGGGCGGTCCACGGGCAGCACGGCGGGCGGCACGGGCTCGCTCGAACCGAAAGCGGCCACCGGTCTCAGGGTCATCGTCGGCTCGCCGCCGTGCATGCGGGGATCGTACCGGATCCTCCGCGACCGCCAGCCTCCGGCAGTCCTCCTGCAGTCCTCCGTGCGTGAAGAGCCAGCCGAGAAGTAATCCGAGTGGGTGTGGAACCGGGTTGCGAAATGATGCTAAAGTCTCTTTGAAAGAATTTTGCCTGATAGCAACCGGAGACCATCATGACACAGACGACCTGGAAGGCGTGCCTCTTTGGTGGGGCGTTGTTCGCCGGGGGCCAAACCCTCGGCCAGCCCGCGTTCGAGTGGGTCGATGACCCCGCGGGCTACGAGACGAGCGCGTACGCCTACGACTACCTGTCCGGGCAGATCGGCTCTCTGACCGGCGACATCGAAACGGTGGAGGTCGCCTACAGCCAAGCGGGGGCGACGGCCGGCCTCACGCCGACGACCGCCTTCGTCTCCATGTACACGGTCTCCCCCGGCTCGGTCGCCGATGCGGGCGTGAGCGCCGCCTTCCGCGTTACCGAGACGAGCCTCGCCCGGGTGACCTGGGATGCGCCGAGGCCGCCGATCGGCACCGCCCAGGTCGATGTCCTGGTCGTCGTCGACGAGCTGACGCAGGACGCGGTCTTTGCGCTCCCGCTGGATGATGCGCGTCCCGATTCGGGAGAAGCCGAGTTCGAGCTGGTCGCCGGGCGGTCGTACCAGCTCTTCGCGACGACCCTGGCGTTCGGCCCCAGCGCCACCGGTGACCTGCGGCTCGACCTCATCGTCGACGGCGGGTCACGGCTCTGCGCGGACAGCAACAACAATGGCTCGATCGAGCCCGGCGACTTCACGGCGTGGGTCGCCGCGTTCAACCAGGGCGACCCGATCGCCGACACGAACCAGAACGGCTCCGTCGAGGGCTCGGACTTCAGTGCCTGGGTGGCGGCGTACAACCAGGGAACCGCGGGCCCGACCTGCACGCCGTAACCACGGACCTCTCTCTCACGGACCGCAGCGACGCCCCCGCGCCCACGGCGCGGGGGCGTGCGCTGCGGTCCCAGACCGGCATGCGGGCTAACCGGCGCGCTTCGGGGCGGCGGCTTTTTTCTTTGGGGACGCCTTGGACCGCGTACGGGGCTTGGACTCGACGCCCGCGGCCGCGGGCTCGGCGGCCTGGTTCGCCCCACGCTTCGTGCCAGGAGTTTTGGCGGGCTTGGGCGGCTGGAGTTTCTTCTCCATCGCGGCGAGCTGCGTGCTCAGCGCGAGCACCATCTCCGAGAGCCCCTGCACCTCGGCGCGCAGCTCTTCGTCCCTCGCCGTTGGCGCCGACGCGGCAGCGGATCGCACCTCATCGAGCAGATCGGCGATGGGCGCCGGCGCCCGACCAGCCGAGCGAGGTCCGAGCAGTTCGACCCACGGCTGGAGCTGCTCCGCGAGCCTCTGGGCACGCTCGACCACGGGCGCGAGCGCTTCGATCGGTCCCTGCGCACGCTCGAGCAGCGTGGCGGCGTGTGCATCCAGCTCGTCCACCCGCGAGGCAGCCGCAAGCAGCGTCTCGCCGAGCGTCTTGGCGGCGACGCCGGTCTGGTCCGCGAGCTGCTCGAAACGCATCGCGGCGGTGGCCGCGGCGTCCTCGGCGCGCTCGCACCGGGTGAGCAGGCTGCGGAGCTTCGACGAGGTGAGCACCTGCTCGGCGGACCGACCCGCGGCTTCGAGCCGTTCGAGGATGTGTTCGATGCTCGCTGCCCGGTCGCCGGCCTGACGGTCCAGGGCGTCGGTCAGCTGCGCGAGCCGTTCGGTGGCGGCGGCGTCGAGGCGTTCGGCGACCGATCGGAGCGTCTGCTCTCGGTGCGCATCGATCGTGGACGCCGCATTCTTCGTTTCGACCTCGATCTTCGCCGCCTGGCGTTCGACATGCCCGAGCAGCTGCTCGAGCGTGGCGGTCAGATCGTCGGCGCGGCGGGCAGCGGCGTCGGCACGACCGGCGTGATCCACGAACCTCTGCTCGGCGCTCGCGGCGCGTTCGTCGATCCGCCGCTCCGCGGTGGAGAGCGATGTCTCGACTGAAACGAGCAGCGCACTCGTGCGCTCCTCGTGCTGGGCTGACAGCCCCGCGAGTCGGGCCGACAGCTCCTCGCCGGCCAGGCGTTCCGCCTTGCTCCGCTGCTCGAGCCGCTCAAGGTCCTGTTCGGCCGAGGCGACGAGTGAGGCGCCACGCTGTTCGAGCCGTTCGAGCGCGCTCTCCCCCTTGGACCGGATCTCCTCGAGCCGATCGATCAGGCTCCGACGCATGGACGCGGCACGGGCAACGAGCTGGTCCTCGGTCTCCTCGAATCGGTCCATCGCGGTGTCGACCAGGTTCCTGAGCCGATGCTCGAACTGCTCGGTGCGGGCGTCGGCCTCGCTCTCGAAGCGATCGGCTGCGCGCGACAGCGCGTCGGCGCGGCGGTCGATCTCCTGCAGCAGCTCACGCGTGCGGGCCGCTCGGTCGTCGATGCCGGTGAGGATCTCCGCGGCTCGCTCGATCGCGTCCGCGTTCCCGCCGATGAACGACTCGAGCTGGTCGAGCACGACCGCCGCGGCCTCGGCGCGGCGGGCCAGCAGCTCGCTCTCTTTGGTGGCGCGTTCGATCTCCCCTCGGAGCAGCCGGCCGTACTCCTCGAACGCCAGCCGATCGATCACCCGGGGTGTCAGGAAGGGATCCGACGCGGCGGCGAGCGCACCCTCGGCGCGTGGCTTGGGCTCGGCGTGCGGGTTGGCTCGGATCGCGGGCTCCACGACGGCTCCTCGTCGGGGCTGGGGCGTGCGGCGCGCGGACCCGGCTCCATCCGGGCAGAACGACCGCGCCTGACCGGCTCATCGGCAGCGGCGGACCCGGGGGCCCAGAAATCCGGCCCGCACCTAGACTCCCGCGATGCCCACCCCGCCCAGAGATCGATCGCCCAGCCCCGGCCGGCTCGACCCCCGGGAGGCGCGGCGGGTCTACGGCGACAAGTCGCGCGGCCCCCGCCTGCAGCGCACCCTCGCGGACGCCGGCGTCGCGGCCCGACGCGTCTGCGAGGAGCTTATCGAGCAGGGCGCCGTCGAGGTCAACGGCACGGTGGTCGATTTCCTGCCCGCCTTTGCCGACCCCGACCGCGACCGGATCACCGTGGAGGGCCGACCGATCGGCCGACGGTCGCGGCGGGTCTATGTCATGCTCAACAAGCCGGCGCGGACCGTCACCACGACCTCCGACGAGCCGGAGCTTGACCGACGAACCGTGCTGGACCTGGTCGATCATCCCGCAGCCGACCGCCTGTTCCCGGTCGGCCGGCTCGACTTCGACACGACGGGGCTGCTGCTGCTGACCAACGACGGCGAGCTGGCGAACCGGCTGACGCACCCGCGCTTCGGCGTGACGAAGACCTACCGCGCGGTCGTGAAGGGTTCGCTGACCGACGAGGACGCCAGGGAGCTCGAGCGAGGGATCTATCTCGCCGAGCGGCGGGCCGGGCAGACCGTGGGCGCAGCGCGGACCGCTCGGGTCGAGGTCTCGGTGTTCAAGCGCGACCGCGAACGCACCGTGCTCGAGCTCCGGCTGACCGAGGGTCGCAACCGGCAGGTCCGGCGGATGCTGGCGGCGGTCGGCTGCCCGGTGAAGAAGCTCGAGCGGGTGGCGATGGGGCCGGTCCGTCTGAGCGGCCTGCCGCGCGGCGCCTGGCGCGAGCTGAGCCGAGGCGAGATCGAAGCGCTCCGCCGAGCGGTGCGCCGGGGCAAGTCGGCCGACCGCCCCACCGCTGCCGGCCCGGCGCGCCGTTTCGGCGCCGCCAAGGGCAAGCGAGGCGGGCCCACGAGGACCGACGAGGAGACCCCAACGCTGGACCGCCGCCGGGTGCGCCGCGCGATCGCCGACGCGGGTCGCGATCCGGATCTTCGCCCGCGTCCTCGGCGTGATCGGGGCGAGCGATGAGCCGCCGCCGGACCGAGCGATCGCCGGGCCTGCGGGAGACCATCCGCGTCACGCGGCTGGCGGTGCGCGGGCTGTTCGCGTCACGCCTGCCGCAGATGGCCAGCGCGCTGACCTTCCGCACGCTGTTCGCGCTGATCCCGATGCTGGTGATCTCGGTCGCGATCGTCGGCGCGTTCGCCGACGCGGAGCAGGTGAAACAGGTGATGGACCGAGCGCTCGAGAGCTCGGGCGTTGCGGACATCCGCGTGTCAGAGTTCGACACGGACGAACAGGCGGAGCGCGCCGGTGCCGACGCGGCCGGCTCCATCGACGACGCGTTCGACGAACCGCAGCCTGCGCGTGACACGGCCGGCGAGAGGCCGGCCGACCGGGACGAGTCCCCGACAACCCCGGCATCCGAAGACGAGACGGAGATCCGCCTCGAAGAGCTGCTCAACGGGCTGGTGGATCGCCTGCTGGCGATCCCGTTCCGCGCCATCGGCGCTGTGGGTCTGCTGACGCTGGTGTACGCGGCAATCTCCATGCTGACCGAGATCGAGCGGGCGTTCAACCAAGTGTACCGGGCGAAGATCGGCCGGTCCTGGGGCCGACGGATCACGCAGTACTGGAGCGTGCTGACGCTCGGCTCGCTGCTGCTGTTCTCGGCGTTCTACGCCTCGGAGCAGTTCCGCGGCTTCGGGGCCGGGACGCTGGCGCCGGTGGTCAGCGTCGCCATCAGCGCCGTGCTGCTGCTGCTGGGGTACACGACGATCCCCAACACGCGGGTGCATGTCCGGACCGCGGCCGTGGGCGCACTCATCGCGGCGATCCTCTGGGAGATCGCCAAGTCCGCGTTCCGGCAGTATGTCGAGTACTCGGTCAGCTACGCCAAGCTCTACGGCTCCATCGGCGTGCTCCCCCTGTTCATGCTCTGGATCTACTTCACCTGGCTGATCGTGCTGTTCGGCCTGCAGGTCAGCTACGGTCTCCAGCACTTTTCGAAGGCGACCGACCACCGGCAGGACCACGACGACGACGATGCGCTGGTGGACCCGGCCGCCTCGCTCGCGCTGCTGGCGCACATCGGGACACGCTTCGCGCGGGGCAAGCCGACCGCGCGGGACACCCTCGCGGACGAGCTGGGCATCCCCGCCGCCGTCGCGGGCGCCATGCTCGAGCGGCTTGCGGAGATCGGCGTGCTGCACGAGCTCGACGGCGGGGACGACCGCTACTCGCTCGCTGCCCCGGCGGACACGATCCAGGCGTGGACGGCGCTCGAAGCGATCCTGGCGATGGCCAACGGCGTGCGACGCAACGGGCAGGCGTGGAGCGGCGCGGTCGAACGCCTGCGCGAAGCCGAGCGACAAGCACTCCAGGGCGTCACACTCGCGACCCTGATCGGCCAGGACGCGGATCACACGGACGGAGAGCCAACAGCGGAGGCGCAGCAGTGAAGAGGCGGATCAGAATGTCCATCATGCTGGGTCTCGGGATGCTGGCGGCGTACGCGGCCCTGGCGCCAGGCTGCTACCGAAAGGTCGTGTCGGGCCGGGGCCTGGCCGCGGACAGCGAGGAGCTCCGCCAGGCCGCCGCCCGCGACCCGCGCGTGCCGGAACGCCGCATCAAGCGCGAGAGCCTGCTCGGCCCCGCGGCCGAGCCCCCCACGAGCCGCGACGACTGATCGGACTTTCCCCGCTCCGGAGCCGTCGGGCGGTGGATCGACCCGTCGCGGAACGCCGAATACCATCGATGACCGAAAGGACGAACCGATGGGCATCGAAGCCGCGCTCCCGAACGATCTGGTCCTGACTACGCAGCTGCGCCGGGTGATCAACTGGGCACGCCGGAGTTCGCTGTGGCCCATGCCCTTCGCCACCGCGTGCTGCGGGATCGAGCTGATGGCGACGGCGTCCAGCCGGTACGACATCGCCCGCTTCGGCATGGAAAAGATGAGCTTCAGCCCCCGTCAGGCCGACCTGATGATCGTCGCCGGCCGCATCGGCATCAAGATGATGCCCGTGCTCCAGCGGATCTATCGCCAGATGAACGAGCCCAAGTGGGTCATCTCCATGGGCGCTTGCGCCTCCACCGGCGGCGTGTTCGACACCTACGCCGTCGTCCAGGGCGTCGACCAGTTCATCCCCGTCGATGTCTATGTCCCCGGCTGCCCCCCCCGGCCCGAGCAGCTGCTCGAAGGGTGCATGGCGATCCAGCGGATCATCGACGAGGACGGCATCCCGCCGCGCGGCCCGGACGGCGAACGCGTCGGCCTGGGCATCGCCATCCAGCCCAGCCACTCGCCGAAGCCCCAGCCGGTCGGGCTGGGCCTGCCGGGACGGTAGCGAAGTCCGGTCTCACCGTTCGGAGGGGGGAACCGCAGCGATGTTCGAGTCTGCAGAGCGGCTGTGGGTCGTGCACATCTCGAACCACAAGCGGATCGCTCAGCGAGCGCAGGCCGAGGGCTTTGTCTGCATCGGCTGGACCCGGATCGGCAACCTCTCGCCGTACGACACGCCCGAGAAGCTCAAGGCGGCGTATGAAGCCGCGTTTCCAGGTAAATCGGCCGCATCCGTCCGTTCGTCGTACGGCCAGGTCTACCGCTTCGCTCATGAGATGCAGGTCGGCGATCCGGTTGTGTATCCGATCAAGGCGTCGCGTGATGTGCTGATCGGGCGTATCGCCGGCGACTACAGTTGGTCCGCTGACAGCGACCTGCGAGAGCACGATTACTGCAATGTCCGGCCCGTCGAGTGGATCTCGAAGGTGCCCCGCGTTCGGTTCAGTCAGGCCGCTCTGCGCAGCTTCGGCAGCTTCTCGTCCGTGTCAACAGCGGACGACCACCTCGATGAGGTTCGGGCGGTGCTCCGCGGACAGCTGGCGCAACACGAGCCCGCAGCCAAGCCCGTCGAACTCAGCCAAGACGCCGAGGCAGAGCAGAGCGAGGACGATGCGGCCTTCGCCGCCGACGAGGTGGTCCAAGCGACCAAGGACTACCTCATCCGCCGCTGGATCCGCACAGCCCAGGACTTTGAGGAGGTCGTCGCCGGCGTGTTTCGGGCGCTCGGGTACACCGCGGTCACGCAGCAGGGCACCCGTGACCTGGGCGTCGATGTCATCGCGCACATGGACCCGCTCGGGGTCACGCCCCCCCTGCTCAAGATCCAAGCCAAGAGCGGCACCTCAACCATCGGAGCACCGGCGGTCAAGCAACTCCGCGGCGTGCTCAATCCGGGGGAAAAGGGCGTGCTGATCAGCTTGGGCGGGTTCTCAAGCGATGCCAAGCACACCGAGCAGAACGACGCAAACCTCATCCTGATCGATGCGGATCGCTTTGTGGATCTGTTCTTGTCGAGCTATGCGAATCTATCGCCGGACCTGCGTCACCGCTTCCCGCTGCAGCAGGTCTATGTCGTAGCGCCCTAACAGGGCAGCGCTGCCTCAGGCGAACTTGAGGTGGCGGCCGATGCGGCGGCGGCGATTGATGATCTTCCGCCCACCCTTGGTCTTCATCCGAGCGCGGAAGCCCTGGCCACGCTTCTTCTTCAGCTTGCTGATCCGGCGGGGGTAGTGCATGGCCATGAGAGGGCTCCGGTTGCGGCGTCCGAGGGCCCACCACGGCCTTCGGGGAGCATTTGTAGGGTCCCTCCCGCGTCGGGTCCAGCCCCGCGGGCCTGCCGCCGCGCGCTCTGGGACCTGAACACGGCCCAAATTCTGTGTTGCGCTCTGGCGTGCCGGGGTCGGCGACGATAGAACAGACCGGAGGAACGGCGTCCGCCGCGTGCGGGCGGGCGCGTTCCGCGATCGGCGCTTTCGCCCCTCTGCTCGCCGGACGCCCGCGCGTCCGGTCGGCGGTCAGGCGAGCGGGCCGACACCCTTCCGGTGTCTCCGGGCATCGGACCGATGGACACCACCTGCACGCCCGGCGCACGCGGGCGTGGGTGCGGTGCCGACCACGAGTCGGCGACCGGTCAACAGGCGCGCTTCGCATGGACAGCCGGGATCTGGTGGAAGAGGTCGAGTCGATCGTCGGGTACCGGTTCGCCAACCCGGACCTCATCGTCCGCGCGCTCACGCACGCGTCGGTGTCGGACGGCCGGCTGGAATCGAACGAACGGCTCGAGTTCCTGGGCGACGCGGTGCTCGGGCTGGTGGCGTGCGAGGCCATCTACCGCGTCTTCCCGGATCTGCTCGAAGGCGAGATGACGAAGATCAAGTCCGTCGCGGTCAGCCGGCGCGTGTGCGCGAAGATCGCGCAGCGTATCGGTCTCGAGCCGCTGATCCGCCTAGGCAAAGGGATCCGGGACCAGAAGGGCTCGCTGCCGCACTCGCTCGCGGCGGCGTCGCTGGAATCGACGATCGCGGCGGTGTACCTCGACGGCGGCCTCGACCCGGTGCGCGCGTGGCTCGGCCCGCTCCTGGAGCCGCACATCCTCGACGCCGCCGAGAGCGGCCACCAGCAGAACTACAAGTCAGTCCTGCAGCAGCATGTGCAGCGGTCGCTGCAGTCCACGCCCTGCTACCGGGTGGTGTCGCAGTCCGGCCCGGATCACGCCAAGACCTTCGTCGTGTGCGTGGAGATCGCCGGCGAGCTCTACGAGCCGGGTGAGGGCGCGAGCAAGAAGCAGGCGGAGCAGCGGGCCGCGCTGCGCGCCCTCGATGCGCTCGGCCTGGTCGAGCACGAGGCCGACGGGACCATCCGCATCGCCCGGCAGCGGGCCGACGCCACCGAGCCGACGGCCTCAGCGTGAGCGGACATCGATGACCAGCGGGCGGTGGTCGCTCGCCCGGCTGTCGAGCGGATCGAGGTTCATCGCCTCGAGCGCGATCGGGTCCAGACGCTCGGCATCAAATACGAAGGCCCGCTCGACCTCCAGCACGCTGTCGGAGACCGCGGCGTAGTCCAGACGACCGGGCAGGAACGCGCTCCGCGGGTCGGACCAGGTGTACACCGCGGGATCGCCCAGGACGAACGGCTCGACGACGAGCAGCTCGGACCCGTCGAGGTCCATCCCCTCGCTCATGATCGCGAGCGGCTCGGTGCCGCCGACGAGGTTGTAGTCCCCCGCGATCACGAGGCCGTGCGGACCAGCGTCCGCGAGCGCCTCGCGCAGCATGGCGGTGATGGCCGACGCCTCGGCGCTGCGGAGCAAGTCCTCCCGACCGCCCAGCGACCCGCAGCACTTC
This sequence comes from Phycisphaerales bacterium, assembly GCA_052168215.1. Taxonomy (GTDB): domain Bacteria; phylum Planctomycetota; class Phycisphaerae; order Phycisphaerales; family UBA1924; genus JANQQZ01. The sequence goes on along the minus strand of JBQLZJ010000009.1, from coordinate 69,184 downwards.
AGGTGGACGCTCGCCACCGCGAGCGGGCCCGCGGGGGAATCCACCAGCGCGGCCGCCACGCGGACCGTCCGGTCCTCGCCCTCCGGCCGGATCACCACCGCGGGCGGGCCGAGCGGCTGGAGATCGAGCCGGCTGACCACCGCGACGCCGCGGCCCTCGGAGGTCACGGCCTGCCAGCTCGTCGCGATCGGCAGCTCCCGGTTGAACCACGCCGCGAGCGACTCGGGCGTCTGGTCGTACCACTCCTGCACCAGCACCACATCCGGCTCGAGCGCACGCAGCAGACGCGTGAACGGCTCGGGCGTCTTGTCGGGCGAGCTGTTGAGCACATTGAACGCGACGATCCGCACGGACCCCAGCGAACGCTCCGGCACCAGAATCGCGTCACGGTTGGGTCGACCCGAGGCGGGTACGAGTTCGAGCTCGAACCGGTCGGCCGCGGCGATCGGTCGGCCGAGCGCGCTGTAGAGCACGATCCTCCCCGCCACGCTCCCCGAGCCGAGCAGCCCCCGGTTGGGGAGCAGACCTTCCACGGCGAAGCGCCGCCCGATGCGCAGCTCGAACCACTCGGAAGCGTGCGTCGGAGCGAAGGCAATGTCGAGCGCCGCGGCGGGCACGATCGACTTCTCACCCTCCGGCGAGATGACTTCGACGCGTGTGCCGCCCTTCAGCTCGCCCTCATCACCAGGGGGGGAGAAGGTGATCGCCAGATCGATGCCCAGGGGCCCGTCCCGGCGACCCGTCAACGGGTCGGCGTCGACATCGAGCTGGACCATCAGCGCCTCGCCGTTCGACTGCAGCGAAGTCGGCCGATCGGCCTTGAAACGCAGATAGAGGTAGTCGCGGTCCGCGACGGCGGCCGACTCCGTGGGCCAGTCGTCGATGCGACCGTCGAGAGCGATGGTCATCGGCGGCGTCGCGGGGACGGCCGAGGGGACCACCGCCCGCCGAGCCGGCTCCGAATCACCGCCACCGAACAGCCCGCAGCCCGAGAGCATCAGAGGCAGCGCGAGCCACACGACGCGGAACAAGCCCGTCCACGGTGCGGTTCGCGAGGAGGAGCACGAGTACAGCGGGCGTCGAGCGGTGTCTCTGGGCGTGTGGTGCATGGCGGTACTATCGCCGGGTGGCGCGTGGTTCGCAACCTCGGACGACAAGAGCTCTGGAGACCAACGGTGGTGGAGCGGCTGGACGGAGACAGATCGACGGACTGGCGGCGGCGGCTCACCGAGGTGACCGCCATGATGCGCGAGCTCTCCGAGCAGAGCGAGCCGCAGGAGATGGTCCGCTCGTACCGGTCTCGCATCTCGCAGATGTACCCGGTCGATGCCTTCGTCTCGATCAGCCGGCGGTCACTCGAGCCGCCGCTGTTCAAGGTGACCCGGGCCTCGGCCTGGGAGCAGGAGGTCGACCCCTGGCTGAACCCGGATCGGCTGCCGATCTATGACCGGGGCGTGCTGCACGATCTGCTCTACGCCGGCGAGGCCGCGGTCATCGATGAGCTCCGCCTGGCGGACGATGACCCGGCTTCGGCGTACATCGCGGGCATGGGCTCGGCCGTGGCGATCCCCGCCTTCGACGAGGGCATCGCCAAGAACATGGTCGTGATGGCCCGCCGGGGCCGCGCCGCGTTCAACCCGACCGAGCTGCCGGACATGGTCTGGCGCACCAATCTCTTCGGCCGAGCGACCCACAACCTCGTGCTCCGACGCGAGCTGGACAAGGCGTACCAGCGCGTCGATGCCGAGCTCAAGACCGTCGCGGACATCCAGCGATCGCTGCTGCCGGCAACGATCCCCGAGATCGACTCCCTCGGCGTTGCGGCGCACTACGAGACCAGCGCCAGAGCCGGGGGCGACTACTACGACATCTTCCCCCTCGCCGGCGGGCGATGGGGCTTCCTCATCGCGGATGTCTGCGGCCACGGCACGCCGGCGGCGGTGCTCATGGCCATCATGCACGCGCTCGCCCACACCGCGCCGAGCGACACCCTTCCGCCCGGCAAGCTCCTTGAGTATGTCAACGACCGGCTGGCGGCGCGATACACCTCGCAGGGTACCTTCGTCACCGCGTTCTACGGGATCTTCGACCCCGCCGACCGATCGTTCGTCTACTCCAGCGCCGGGCACAACCCGCCGCGCGTCAAACGCTGCAGCGACGGATCCATGTTCATCCTCGACGGCGCGCAGGCGCTCCCGCTCGGCATCGCCGAACACATCGACTATCCAGAGGCCCGCGTCGAGCTCGTCCCGGGGGACCAGGTCGTGCTCTACACCGACGGCATCACCGAGGCGTTCAACGACAGCGACGAGATCTTCGAGGTCGAGCGGCTCGACGGGGTGCTCGCCAACTGCGGCATCGACGCCGAGGCGCTGATCCGCTCCGTGCTGCAGGCGCTCGAGGCGTTCACCGCGGGCAGGCCGGCGGACGACGACCGCACGCTCGTGGTGCTCAAGGTGCGGTGACGCCCGTCACGCCACGGAAGCGGCCGCGGCCGCCCCGAGGTGACGGGGGCAATCGGACGCGTCCGTGGGCTGCTGGAGCACGCGGCGAACGCCGTCAAACCGGTCCGCCACGGCTACGAACGCCTCGACCACGGCCGGGTCGAGGTGCGAGCCGCTGCTGTCGCGGATGATGCGGACGGCGTCGTCGTGCGGCATGGCGTCCTTGTAGACCCGCGCGGAGGTCAGCGCGTCGTACACATCCGCGACCGCCAGCAGCCGAGCCGACAGGGGCGTCTCGTCCCGAACAAGTCCGCCGGGGTAGCCCGACCCGTCCCACCGCTCGTGGTGCCGGAGCGCGATGTCGATGGACATGGACAGCAGCGGGTCGTCGGCGCCGACCCGATCGCGGATCGCCTCGAGCGTCGCCGCGCCGATGCCCGGGTGCATCCGGATCACGGCCATTTCGTCCTCGGTGAGCCGGCCCCGCTTGAGCAGCACAGCGTCCGGCACGCCGACCTTCCCGATATCGTGCAGCGACGCGGCGAGGCGCAGATCGCGGATGTACTCGTCGTCGATCTCGGCGAAGCGATCCCGCAGCGCCTCGGCGAGCAGCACGACATACGAGCAGATGCGGTCGAGGTGCCGGCCGGTGTCCGAGTCCCTGTAGTCGGCCAGCTTGGCGAGCCCGAGGATCATCGCCTCGCGGATGCGGAGCACCTGCGCCGACTGCTCCGTCATGCGCTCGGTGAGCAGCCGATTCTGCCGTTCGAGCCGCCGGCCGTGGATCGAGATGAGCGCCGCGGCGCCGATGCCGGTCAGGGTGAGGATCACGACGCCGGCGATGGCGGTCTGGACAGCCGCGGTGGTCTCGGCTCGGTCGGCACCGAGGCCCGGCCGAGCCGGCTCATGGATCACGACCGCGGCGTCGAGCCCCGGGATCGGCGCCGACGCCGTCACCGCGGCCCCGGCCAGCACGCGGCCCGAGGCGTCGAAGCCCGGCAGCGGTGACATCGCCGGGTCGCACAGCACGCGGCCGTCGTCGCCTACCAGCGCCACCGAGACGCCATCGGGCAGGCCCAGGCTCGCGAGCAGCTCCTGCGCGCGGGTCCAGTCCGCGGACCCCCGCTCGAGCGATGCGATCTCGGCCTTGACGATCGCCAGCGCGATCCCCAGAGCCGTGCCCTCGGAGGCGACCTCCACACGGGCGGCGGAATCACGCGCGACGCCCGACACGATGTCGCGCAGCCCCAAGAGCCACGCCCCGGCGATGACGGCCGTCTGCGCGGCCAGTACCGCGCCGATGAGGACCGGTCGCGTCCACCGGGCGGTGAGCCAGCTCATCTTCGGTGGCGCCACGGTCACACCATCTGCGTCGGGCGGATCCGGATCGAACTGGACCCGCGTGACGGTCGTGCCACCGGCGACGGGCCGGGCTGGCGCAGCTCCGTCACCATGCCGCTGGAACCGGGGGTGCCGACCGCGACCGATAGCTTCGGATCAGAGCACCCCGGGTTCGCTGGGGCACTCGGCGGCGAGCGCCTCCGGCGCCGGTCCCGCGAGCAGCCCTTGCTGGTAGTACCACGCGGCCGTTCGGAAGAGCCCGTCGCGAAGACCGACCCTGGGCCGGAACCCGATGGTCGCCCTCGCGTGGGCGTTCGTGAACGCCCGGTTCTTCACGAAGAAGTCCAGCCGGCGCCGGAACAGCGGCGGCTCGATGCCCAGCGGCTTGCAGAGCGCCTCGCACAGCGTCGCGGCGAGCATCACCGGCGCGACCGGCACGCGCCCGGGGCGCAGCGGCTGACCGACCGCCTCGGCCACGATCGACGCCACCTCGCTGATCGGGTGGTACCCGTCGCCGCACAGGATGAAGGTGCCGCCGACCGCGTTGGGGTGCTTGGCGCAGTCCATGAAGCCCCGGCAGAGGTCGTCGATGTAGGTGAAGTGGTACACCACCCGACCGGAGCCGATCATGCGGAAGCTGCGCGACTGGATCGCGCGGAAGAGCTTGAGGAACCGCAGGTCGCCGGGACCGTAGATGCCCGCCGGCCGCGCGATGACCACCGGCAACCCGTCGCGGATCGCCCGCTGCGCCAGCCGCTCTCCCTCGAGCTTGGTGCGCTGGTAGATGTCACCCGGCGCAAACGGCGCGTTCTCATCGACGGGCAGGCTGGCGACCTTGCCGTGCACGCCGACGGTCGAGCAGTGCACGACGCGCCGGACGCCGAGGCGGCGCGCCGCCTCGAGCACATGCGCGGTGCCGCCGACGTTGACATCGTGATACACGCTGTCGGCGTGCTTCGCGGAGCGGTAGAGCGCAGCGATGTGGTAGATCTCCTCGCAGCCTCGGGCGGCGGCGAGCACGCTCTCCGCATCGGTCACATCCCCGCGATGGATCTCCGCGCCAGCGCTCTCGATGCGCGCGGTGTCGGCGCTGGGGCGCGCGAGGGCCACCACCGTGCGGCCGCGCTCGCGACACATCTCCACGAGCCGTCCGCCGGTGAACCCGGTTGCGCCGGTGACAAGCACTCGCATGGCTGGTGAGGGTCTCCCGCCCCCCACCGCCGACGCGCTACGGGTCGATCGGCTCGGGGAGGCGCACGGTGCTCGCGGGTCGTCCGTCCAGGTAGCCGAACTGCCGGTACCAGTCGCCGGTCTGCTTCAAGCCCATCGGCAGATCGACCCGCGGGTTGTAGCCCAGTTTCGTTCGGGCCTTGTCGATCGTAAACGAGCGGTGCTGCCTGTACCAATCCACGCGGCGCGGAAACAGGGGCGGCGTGATGCGCAGCGGCTTACAAACCCCCTCACAGACCACGGCCGCCGCCCGAAGAGGGGCGAAGGGCCAATACCGGATCTTGACATCGATATCCATCGCCCGCCCGACTTCTCGGACCAGCTCGTTGAGCTCCACGGAGTGATCGTCGCCCGCGATGAACGCCTCGCCGGTCACACCCGGCGCCGACGCGGCGAGCTCGAACACATCGCACAGGTTCTCGATGTGCACCGGGTGGTAGTGCGTCGTGCCGTCGCCGAACATGTGGAAGGTGCCGGTCTTGCAGAGCTTGTAGAGCATGAGGAACCGGCCCGGGTCGCCGGGGCCGTAGATCGCGGTGGGCCGGACGATCGTGGCATCGAGCCCCTCGTGCACGAACTGCATGACGACCTCTTCGCCGTTGTACTTCGTCTCCTGGTAGTAGTCCGCCGGCGCGATGGGGCTCTCCTCGCTGCCGGTGCCCGTGGCGATGTGGCCGTGCACGCCCTGCGTGGAGCAGTAGACGAGCTTGCGCACGCCGAAGGTCTTGCACGCGTTGCAGACATTGCGCGTGCCCTCGACATTCACATCCCAGTAGTGGCGGTCCGGGACATTGAGCTTGCGGAAGGCGGCGGCGGTGTGCTGCACCACCTCGCAGCCCTCGGTCGCCTTGTTCACGATCTCGCGATCGGTGACGCTCCCGATGTGGATCGTCGCGCCCAGGTCGCGCAGCTCGTCGTGGAACAACCCGGGCTGGTTGTCGAGCACGACTACCTCATCGCCCTTGCGGATGAGCCGGCGCACGAGATGACTGCCGGTGAACCCGGTGCCGCCTGTCACGAGAACCTTCATGTCTGACTTCTCTCGGAGTCGGGGTGACTGCTACTGCACGGTCGGAGAGGTCTCGGCCCGGTTGCTCTGAACGGCTTCCGCGACGAGGGCGTAGAGCTCCGAGACCCGCCGTGCGTGTGCAGGATAGGTGTGCTGCGCCTCGGCGAACGCCCGGCCCGCTTCGCCGAGACGACGCCGGAGCGCCTCATCGGCCGCGAGCTCCTGGATCGCCTCCCCGAACCCGACCGGGTCGGCCGGGGCCAGCCGGCAGACGGACTGGTCCAAGATCTGCGAATGCGTCGGCAGGTCGGTGACCAGCACCGGCTTGCCCGTGTGCAGATACGGAAAAACCTTCTGCGGCGTGTTCACGCCCTTCGTCCTCGGGGCCGTCAGGATGTCCCCCTCGATCAGCAGCTCCCCCAGCCGGGCCGCCGGCCACTTGCCGATGAGGTGGACCCGGTGGGCGATGCCGATGCGGCTCGCCTTCGCCTCGTACTCGGCGATCTGCTCCTCCTCGCCGCCCGCGATGACGGCGTGGACATCCGCGTCGGCGTCGGCGGCGACCTTCAGGCCCTCGATCAGCAGGTCCACACCCTGGTAGACCTGCAGGTTGCCGCAGTAGACCAGCACCAGGCCCGATTCGATCTTGAGCCGACGCCGGAGCCAGCCGGTCTGCCGGAGCGAGCCGACATCGAGCTGGCTGATGTCGTGCAGCGTGACGAGCTGCTTCGCCCCCTGCTCGCGGGCGAGGTCCGACAGGGCGTTGCAGACCGGGGCGCAGGCCACCGCCCCGCGCACCGCCCAGCCCTCGAACCAGTTGAACACCCCGGCCAGCGGCGCGAGCCGGCCCATCTGCTCGACCATCTGCTGCGCGATCGACGAGTCCATGTCGTAGACATACGGCACGCCGAACCGGGCCTTGAGCGCCTTGGCGATGAAGACCGCCTCCTCGCCGGCGTGGATCACATCGGGCTTGAGCTGCTTGGTCAGCTTCCAGGCCATGGCCGCGAGCTTCGCGTCGCAGCGCAGCTTGTCCGGGCTGAAGCCGGGCGAGAGCATCCCCACGCCGCGGGGGGGCTTGATCCGATGGATCGTCAGGTTCTCGTAGCCGCGGTCCTCGCCGGCGTGCAGCGTGGCGAGGTGGACCTCGTGCCCCTGCTCGCACAGAGCGCGAACCAGGATATCGACATCGATCGGCGTGCCGCGGTCGATGTAGAACGGGTGCGGCGCGATGACGAGGATCCGCATGTCCGCCCCCCCTTTCCCTGGCCTGACGGTCACGACCCCGGCGCGCAAGCGGGTCGAGTTTAGGAGGCCGAGAGCCGCAGGCGCAGCTGCGTCGCCAGCGCCGTGATCGGGCCGTCCCGTTGGCCGATCGTCGCGTGGCGGGGCCGACTTGACCGGATCCTCGCCGTGAGCCACGGAACCACCCCGGCTCCGGGTGCGAACCCGTCGAGCCACAGGCCGAACCGGGCGATCCGCGCACGGTGCGCCGGCACCGGCAGCGGATCGGTGCCGGGCAGGATCGGGATCCCCCGGGAATCGGCGGCCTGGATGACGGGGTCAACCGTCCCGCGAGGCCGGGCGGCCGAATCGCCCACCACCACCGACGACCCGAACGCCTCGAGCAGCTCGAGCATCAGCCGGCGACGATCCCCGGTCCATTTGCCGAAGCCCCACGGCAGCGTCACCAAGGCCCCCGCCTCCAGCCCGAGCCGGATGACCTCACGGATCGGCAGCCCGTCGGCGAGCCCGGCGTCTTCTCGAGCGCCGCTGGCGAGCGTCAGGACCTCGAGCCGTTCCCGGCAGGCCCACTGCCGGCCCTGGATGAGGAGCAGCGATCGGCCGTCGTCGCGCTCGGCCCGCAGGACCCCCGTCTCGGCCGTGCTCTCGAACCGCCACCGCCCAACCGGTCCCGTCGCGGCGGCGAGGCGATCGAAAGCGTCCTCCCCCATGGCCTCGGCGAGCATGAGCACCGTGTCGTGCGAGGATGCCCCCAGCCGAGCGGCGTGACTGTCCGCGTTGGCCAGCGCCGACGAGAGCAGCGCCGACGGATCGAACCGCGGACGCAGGTGCACATGGCCATCGACGATCGTGACCCTGCCGACCTCGGTCACCGGCTTCCCCATCGTGTGTCGTCAAGGGACCCGCGTGCGCGGCGCATCCGACGAGCCATGAACCAAACCAGACCTGCGAACGCCAGCTCGGTCGTCACGGTCAGCACATGCTCGCGCCAGAGCCACCACTCGCTGTGCTCGACGCCCACGAACAGCGCCACCGGCGAAGCGAAACGCTGCTGCACGATCGGCCAGAGCAGCCCGACGCCACGGGAGTCGTGGGTGAGATAGTCCATGACGACATGCAACGCGTAGAGAGCCGTCCCGACGCAGAACGCGCGAAAGCGAACCCGCCGCTTGCGGAAGCGGGGGGCCATTGCCCCGGCGAGGAGCGCGAAACCCACGCCCACAATCGGCGCGATCAGCAGCGAGTGCGTCTGGTAGCCGTGGTCGGCGAAGGCGTCGCCCGTCCGAGCCAGACCGATGAAGATGTCCAGATCGGGCATGCCGCAGACGAACAGGGCCATCAGCGAGATGAGCACCCGCTGGGTCGTGGTGGAGTCACGCCACGCGGCCCCGAGCGCGGGCTGCGCCAGCATGACCATGGAACCATGCGCGATGGGTGACGGCACGCTGATGGGGCTCCTGGGCGGTGCGCTTCCGGGATGATTGTCGTCTCGCCGGACGGGCGTCGCCAGCCCGGGTCGCAAGGATCCATCAGCTGTGTGCGGCGGTTGGCCTGGGAGAGGCCAGCACCGCCCCGAGCACCGCGATCGAGCAGGCCATCAGCATGAGGGGGAGCGATGCGGGTCGGCCGAGCGCCGCCGAGGCCACGAGCACCACGCCCGCCGCACCACCGGCGACGCCGGCGCCGAGCAACGCTCCCGCGACGGGCCTGCGAATCACACCGGCTGCCGCGACGCCGATGGGCAGGAACAACGCCACCGCCCCGACGAGATCGCCCCACGCCGGCACGAACCCAAGCCACTCGCCCGGGCCGACCAGCAGCACGCGCTCGCCGGCCGGCATCCCATTGACGAACAGCGATACACGGTCACCGGTGCTGACAGCCAGCAGGTGCACACGCCGACCCTCGCGGAACACCCCCGGGAAAGTGGCCGTCACGCGGCTCGCGTTCAGCCCGGTCCGCCGCGTGCGGACCCGGACCTCGACGGCGTCGCCCGCCTGCGCGAGCGTCAGGTTCCGGACCCCGACGCCGTTGGAGATCGTCAGAATCCGTGCGGGCCCGACCTGCTCGGCGCGGGCGGGCGTGACCGACGCCTCGATCGACACCGCTCCCGCCTGCTCCGCAGCGCGGCAGAACTCGCCGAGGTTCTCCCTGCTGGCGACGGGCGGGCCAGCGCTTGTGTCGAGCCCGTCCGAGGTGAGCACAGCTCCGCGACGGAACAGCGTCGGCGCCTCACCAATCACCGCCGGCACCTGCACCACACCTCCCACGGTCGCGCCCGTGTTGACGAAGTCGTACAGCACCGCACCGGGCAGCGCGCGGCGAACGAACGCCGTGGCGACATCGGGCGGGGTGTTGGCGAGCTGCGACGCCTGCGCGGGTGTCGCCGCGTCGGCGTACAACGCGGCATGGTGAATCACCCCCAGCCAGGGCCGTTCGTCGCCGACCTCGCTGCCGATCGTGATGCGGTACGACGGATCCAGCGGCCCGATGCGGTGCCCGACCTGCGCCCGCAGCCCGATCGACAGCACCGCCGCCGCACAGGTCAGGAGCGCCCCGAGCCACACCGCACGCCACGGGAGCGATCGCCAGCGCCGGGCGCGGCCTGCGGCGTGCAGCCCGAGCCAGACGCCGAGCCACTGCGCCAGCAGATCGCCGGCACGCGCGTGCCGATACTGCACGATCGGCTGGATCAGCTCCAGCAGCAGGAGCCAGCCCGCGATGCCGAGCCCGATGCGCAGCGGCCGAGCGAGCGGCGCGGCCCGACAGCCCAGCAGCGTCAACGCAGCCGCGGGGAGCATGTGCAGGGGAGTCATGGCGTCCGCCGGGTGACGGACAAGCCCGCGCAGGCCTCGGAGATAGGCGTCCGCATCCTCGACGAACCGCAGCGGATGCAGCGTCAGCAGCACCACCGCGCCCGCGAGCAGCACGAATGCAACGAACGCATCGTGGCGATCGTCTCGAGCGACCGGCAAGCTGGCAGCGGCGGCGGGCATCGCGGGCACTCTACCCGGCGGGCTGCGCAACCGTGGTCTACCTTTTGTGCATGCCCCACACCCAGGACTCCGCCCGGACCGTGCTGGATCTGCTCATGGCGCACCGCTCCATCCGGCGGTTCGCCCCGGACCCGGTGCCTGACGAGGACCTCAGGACTGCCGTCGCCGCGGGCCAGATGGCCTCGACCAGCTCCGCGGTGCAGGCGTACTGCGCGATCCGCGTGCGCGACGAGCAGACGCGGGACCGCGTCGCCGACCTGTGCGGACCGCAGGAGAAGGTCGCCCAGAGCGGAGCGTTCCTGGTGATCTGCGGCGATACGCGTCGGCACCGCCTCGCCGCGGTTCGCGATGGGAACGCGTACGACCAGCGGCTCGAGTCGTTCCTTGTCGCCGCGATCGACGCGAGCCTCTTCGCGGAAAAGACCGTGATCGCGCTGGAAGCCATGGGCTACGGGATCTGCTACATCGGCGGGCTGCGCAACCACATCGACGAGGTGGACCGGCTGCTCGAGCTGCCCGAGGGCGTGTACCCGCTGTTCGGGCTGTGCGTCGGGATCCCGGCGGAGTCGCCCGGGGCGCGCCCCCGCCTGCCGGTGGAGGCGGTGCTGTTCGAAGAGCGATACCCGGCGGACGAGGCTGTGCTCGATCACCTCGATTCGTACGACGCGGCCTACATCGAATATTTGCGTGAGCGTGGCGTCGCGGACCCCGTGCCCTGGAGCGTGCAGCGGGCGGGCGCGTACACCGAGCCGAAGCGTCCGCACCTCGGTCCGTACTACACCAAGAAGGGCGCCGACCTGCGATAGCGGGCATCAGCCCTCGGCCGGCTGTGGGGCGTCTGGCGCGTCGGATCCGTCGTGCTCTTCCAGCGAGAGGTTGGTCGCCAGGTCATCGCGAACGCGTTCGTCGAGGGTCTCTCCGCGGGACCGCCGCCGCGCCCGGCGGATCGCGTCGATCCCCCCCTCGACTGTCGCGAGGTGGCACACCGGATCGCCCGGGACAACGGAGGGCATGGTTGTCATGCCCAGCACGATGCCGTCGCCCGGCGCCGTGATCACGCCCAGATCCCGGCCGAGCACCGTGGTCACCGTGGCGACGGGCTGATCGCGGTCGACATCTTCGCCCGGGCCGACATGGAAGCGCAGGATGCCGCCCTGATCCGCGCGCAGCCACTCGGTCTTCCGGCAGACCGCGCGAAAGCTCGGCTCCACGGGCCCTCCCTCGATCATGCCGAGCCCGTGCAGCGCATTGACGATGCCGCGGACCCCGGCCTCCGTCAGACGCGGCTCGAACTTCCAGACCTCACCGGCCTCGAGGATGATCGCCGGTACACCCGCGTCTACCGCGGCCCGGCGCAGCGATCCCTCCGGACCTCGGCCGTGGACCGTCAGGCTTGCCGCGAAGTGGTGCGCCAGCTCAGCGCATCGGGGGTCGTTGAGGTCGGCCCGGACATTCGGGTAGTTCGTGCGTTTCGCCGCCGCCGCGTGCAGGTCGATCAGCCAATCCGCCCGGCGCACGATCTGATCGAACACCGCGTGGGCGAACCGCGCCGTCAGGCTTCCGGTCGCCGAGCCGGGAAAACTGCGGTTCAGATCGCGGCGATCGGGCATGTACCGCGACTGCCGTTCGAAGCCGAGGATGTTCATCACCGGAACGAGCACGAGTGTGCCGCGCCGCAGCTCGAACGGCGGGTCGATCAAGAGCTGCCGCACGATGCCCATACCGATGATCTCATCGCCGTGCACCGCCGCGGTGATCGCGACCGTCGGCCCGGCCTCCGAACCGCGCCAGACGCGCGTCGGCACCGTCACCTCCCGACCCGTGGCGGACTCCCCCACCGGCACCTCGACATCACGGGAAGTGCCGGGTGCGATGCGTTTCCCGGCCAGCGTGAAGACGGAGCCTTGGGTCATGCGACGATGCTAGGAGAACCGGTCCAGGCACATAGTCAGCCGCCGTGCGAATGCCCGCCGCCCGGGCCCCCACCGCAGCCGCCCCCACAGCCGCCCGCACCGGCTCCGTTGCCGCAGCCGCCCCCTCCACCACAGGCTCCAGCTCCGGCGCAGCCCCCGGCCCCGCCCTCTGCATGTCCCGCGTGATCACCCGAGGCGTGGCGTTCGAACGCGCGAAGGTGGCAGTTCAGCGACACAGCGCGCAGCCGCTCAAACGCCGCAACCACGCCGGCTTCGGTCACCTGCGAGAGCACACGGTCGTAGATCGCGATGTTCTCGCGCTCCGCGTCGGCCGCCATGACGCACGCCGATACGAAGTCGTCCGGCACCTCGAACTCGAAGGCGTGCTCATCCGGCGGAATCAAGCCCAACCGCTCGTACTGCGCCAGGAGCATCGCCTGATGGCGGCGCTCGGCGTGCACGATGGTCGCGAACGGCCGGCGCTCGCCGACCCGCTCCATGACGGCCTCGTACAGCGCCTCCGAACGGCGCTCGTCCTCGAGCGCCTCGTCCAAGGCCCGCTGGATCACCGCGAGCTCTGTCGGGACCGGAGCCTCGGCGGATGCAACAGACCGCTGCTCCATCGAAGGGGCTTCTCCGACGGGTTCAAGAACGCCACTACGCTGGCAGCCCACCAGCAGGAACAAGACGCCAAGAGCAACGCAACGCATGGCTGGACCTCCAGTTGCGCCCGGCCGGGCTCGCCCGAAGCCGAGCAATAGCCGATATTTCTCTAGGCTTATTGATTGTTGAAATCAAGCCCGCGCAGGTTTCTCTCTGCACCATCAATCCCCACTTCGCTGTCCGGTAAACTGCAGTCCGAAACGAAACCTGAGGAGGTCCTTGCCATGCGTCACGCCGCACTGTTCGCCGCCCCCGTTCTCGCCCTGAGCCTCGGCCTTGCCCCGGTGCAGCCCGAAGGGGCCGCGATCGCCCCGGTTGCCCAGGACGCGGCGCACAAGGCCAAGGTGATGGAACTGCTCACCTCGCTTGAAGGACAGTGGCGCCTGGTGCAGGAAGACGGTTCGCTCAGCAAAGAGGTCTCGGTCTTCACACCCTCGAGCGCCGGCTCCGTCGTCCGCGAAGTCATGATGGTCGGCGAGCCGCACGAGATGACCAACCTGTACCACATGGACGGCGACCGCGTCGTCTGCACGCATTACTGCGCCGTGGGCAACCAGCCGCGCATGGTCGCCGAGGGCATCGAAGAGACCGACCGAGGCCCATCGATCGAGTTTGCTGTCGACACCGTCAGCAACTTCACCGAGGGGCAGGACCACTACATGGGCGGCCTGACACTTGTCTTCGTCGACGACGACACCGTCGAGCAGATCTGGACCACCTTCGACAAGGAGGGTGAGGTGGCCGGGCAGATGACCTTCGTCCTCAAGCGCGACGCGGACGCCTAGCGCCAGACGCGGGGCTCAGAACCGGCGCTGCTCATCGCACTTGCGCGCGATGTACGCCACATACTCGATCGGCTCGCCGCTGAAGGCGACGCGGTGGACATACCGCCGTGTCGAGACGACCTCGATCACGCCGTCACGGATCAGGTGATCGATCAACCTGGAAAAGCCGGACCCGTCGTCGGCATCGACGAATCGGTCCCGGATGCAGAACGCGACCCAGCCGCCGACGCGCACCTTCTCGAAGCCGGCGATGAACGCCTCGGGCGGGATGTCGCCGAACCCGAGCGCCGCGACGCAGGTGAGCACATCCGGCTCGACGGACGCCAGCTTCGCCTGCTCCTGCGCTGGCAGATCGGTGATGTCGCCGACGACATACTCGTCATAGATACCCGGCCGATCGCGCTCGGCCGCCTCCGCCGCCTCCGGGATCAGGTCCGCGCCGATGAACGCCCCATCCTCACCCTCGGCGATACCAGCCTCTTTGAGCCGTTCTGCCATGATCCCGTTGCCCGCGCCAAGATCGAGCACCGTCAGTCCCGACGGGTCCCCGCCGGCCTTCTTCACGGCCGACACCAGCTCGTCGCGGATCACCTCGGGCGATCGGCACCGCAGCAGGTCGTACACGACCTTCTCGTAGAGCCCCTCGATCGAGTAGATGTCCGGGTAATCGTGCAGCCGAAGCTCGCGCCACGCGCCCTCGTACTTCACCAGGAACCACTCGCTGTCCTGATCGATGGTCCCGCCCTCCGCGGGCACGGCGACGGGCGGCGCGGCCTCGGCCAGCGCACGGAGCGACGGAGCGAGAACGCTCGGAACGGCTGATGACGACATGTGGAATCCCCTGTTGCTCGGGTCGCGTGCGAAACGCGGCGACGACGCGCCACCGGATTGAGAGACCCTAGGGAAACCGGGACGATCGATCCACTTTCGCGGCAGATCGGCACGGAATCGCGTGAAATCACCTGATTTGCCGCAAATCAGGCCCAGCCGACCTGCTTGAAGCTGTGCACATCGTTCCAGACCTTGGTCATACGACGGACTTTGTCGCCGTCGAAGGTGAAGATGTAGACATACTCCGCCTCGAGGGACTTGCCCGTCGGCGGCACGGGCCCGCCCTCCTCGGTGTGCGTGGCGAAGAACATGCCGAAGCCCATCACGCGGTTCGTGCTCTCGTCACCCGCGAACGCGTGAACCTCGTACCGGGCGTCTGGCATGATGTGGTAGATGCTGGCCATGAAGTCTGTGTACGCCTCGACCGTGGTCACCTCGGCCAACGCGTCCGTCTGGGCGTTGAATGTCGCGTCCGCATGACAGAACTCGCGGCACGCCTCCCAGCCCTTCCCGGACTCACAGGCGTCAAACAGCTTCCGGGCGGTTTCGGTCATCGATGGCATGGTGGGGTCCCCGTTGAGTGAAGGTGCAGGATGGCAATCGCTATACATTGATTCACGATGTCGTCTTGCGCTGCGTGCAATTCAGATCATACAAACGACCATCCAAGCACAGGTAGCCCTCGCTTGTGCGGTTTGCGAACCGCTCCTCGCGTTCCTCTGTATCCATCATCGCGAAGTCGCGACCATCCAAGAGTGGTAGCTTCAACTGAACGACTCGCTCAGCGACGCCCTTTATTACTACTTCAAATGTCGAGACCGCGTGTTCAAATCGATGGCGAGGAGTCGGGTACATCTGATCTCGCAGATGATCAGGCAAATCGTTGGTCGAGCGCAAAGACATACACATATCGCGCAGCTCGTCTTTGGACAAGTCGGCTTCACTTGAAAGATGGGCGACCCTGTTTCGTATTCTGCGCAAACGGTGGAGTTCTTTGTGCATGTGGACAGAAATCAGTCCCAGCATCAGCGCCATGTCAATCTTGGCGGAAAACGAGCCTAGCGGCTTGCTCGGAAGCAGCAATTCATCCTGGGTGTCTGGCAGTCGTACAAGTTGGGCACGGATCGCTTGGTCGAGTGCTTCATCTAAACGAGCGCCGCCGATGACGACGACCGTGTGGTCGTCTACGGCGTCTCGAAGTCGGTCCCAGGTCTTTGCATGTTCTTTAAACCAGTCGGGGAACGCTACGTCGGTAGTAGATCTCGCCGGATCTGACACGAATCTACTCCTTCCCCTGCTCCGGTACCGCCATGAAGGCTTTCTGCAGGAGTGTCACCCAGCAGCCTTGCGCCGAGCCGCCGCCTGTGCGGCCTTGCGCAGCGCAGCCTCGATCGCCTTGGGATCCCACTTGTCGTCGGATTGCTGCGTCTGGCCACTCTGCGAGTTAGTTTCCGCCTGAGTCATCACTCCTCCCCCTGCTCCAGCACCGCCATGAAGGCTTCTTGCGGGATCGTGACGGAGCCGATGGCCTTCATCCGCTCCTTGCCCTTCTTCTGCTTCTCGAGCAGCTTGCGCTTGCGGGTGACATCGCCGCCGTAGCACTTGGCGGTGACATTCTTGCGGAAGCCCTTGATGGTCTCGCGGGCGATGATCTTGCCGCCGATGGCGCACTGGAGGGGGATCTCGAAGTTGTGGCGTGGGATCTGCTTCTTGAGGCGGACGAGGAGCGATCGGCCTCGCTGCTCGGCGCGGTCCTTGTGCACGATGACGCTGAGCGCCTCGACCGGGTCGCCGTTGATGAGCACATCGACCTTGGCGAGCCGGTCGGCCCGGTAATCGACGATCTCGTAATCCATGGTGCCGTAGCCGGCGGTCATGCCCTTGAGCTTGTCGTAGAAGTCGTAAATCAGCTCGGCGAGGGGGATCTCGAAGGTGAGCATCTCGCGGACATCGCTGACGAACATCTGGTTCTTGAAGATGCCCCGCCGGTCCATGGCGAGCTTCATGACATCGCCGACATAGGTCTTGGGGACCATGACCTCGACGCGGGCGATGGGTTCCTTGATCTGGGTGACCACGGCCATGTCGGGCAGGTCGGCCGGGTTGTGGACCTCGATCTCCTCGGTCTGGCCCTCTTTGCCGCGGATCTCGACCTTGTAGGAGACGGTGGGCGCGGTCTGGACGATCTCGACATCGCCCTCGCGTTCGAGGCGTTCCTGGATGATGTCCATGTGGAGCAGACCCAGGAAGCCGCAGCGGTAGCCGAACCCGAGCGCCTCGGAGTGGACGGTCTGGAAGGTGAAGCTGGCGTCGTTGAGGCTGAGCTTCTCCATGGCCTCGCGGAGAGCCTCGAAGTCGTTGCCCTTCTTCTCGCTGTTGGTGGCGGGGTAGAAGTCGCAGAAGACCATCTGGCGTGGCGGTTCGTAGCCGGTGAGGGCGGTCTCGGCCGGGTCGTGCTCGATGGTGATGGTGTCGCCGACCCGGACATCGCCGAGGGTCTTGATCGCGGCGACGAGGTAGCAGGTCTCGCCGGCGGAGACGGATTTGACCTTCACGGGCTTCGGCGTGTACTTGCCGAGTTCGGTGACGGAGAAGGTGCGGCCGAGGCCCATCATGCGGATCTTGTCGCCGACCTTGAGCGTGCCGTCGAACACGCGGCAGTAGACGATCACGCCGCGGTAATCGTCGTAGACCGCGTCGAAGATCAGGGCGCGGGTCTTCGTGGTCTGCGGGGCACGGGGGCCCGGGAAGCGGTCGCAGATCGCGGCGAGCAGCTCGGGGATGCCCTGGCCCGTCTTGGCGGAGACCGGGATGCAGTCCTCGGCGGCAAAGCCCAGGACCTGCTCGACTTCCATCGCGATCTCGTCGGGCCGGGCACCCGGCAGATCGATCTTGTTGAGGACGGGGATGATCTCCAGGTCCTGCTCGACGGCGAGATAGGCGTTGACGACGGTCTGGGCCTCGACGCCCTGGGCCGCGTCGACGACGAGCAACGCCCCCTCACAGGCCTTCAGGGCCCGGCTGACCTCGTAGCCGAAGTCGACATGCCCGGGCGTGTCGATGAAGTTGAGCATGAAGGGCTCGGTTCGGCCGTCCGGGAAGGTGTGCTGGTGGGTGACGGTGACGGCGGAGGCCTTGATGGTGATGCCGCGTTCGCGTTCGAGGTCCATCGAGTCGAGGAGCTGGGCCTTGGCCTCGCGATCGGAAACGGCCTTGGTGGCCTGCAGCAGCCGATCGGCGAGGGTGCTCTTGCCGTGGTCGATGTGGGCGATGATGGAAAAGTTGCGGATGTTCATGGGCGGAGGATCGTACGCCGACGACGGATCGAACACCCCGACGGCGGTCGGTCCTCCGCGCCTCGCGACGACTCTCCGGACACGCCGGTCTGGCAGAGGGGATCTCCACCGGGGCGTGGGTGAGCCTACCAATCCTCGTGCGGCCTGCGTCATCATCCCGCCAGAGCAATGGCCCCGTCGGTCTGGCCCGACGGGCGGCCGGGTCGTTCCATCCGCGGGCGATGCCGGCACCCATCCAGCGGAATTACGCCAGGGAGCTGACGGGGACGGCATTCCTCTCCGTCGGCCGGGCGGCCTTCGAGGGCTCGGTGCTCGCGGGCGTGGCGAGGGTGGCGTACGACGGCGTCGTCGATCCGACCCCGCTCAACTACGCCGTGGCCGCCTTCGCCACGGTGCCCGCGGCCGCGAACATCTTCAACTTCATCTGGACGCGTGTCGCACACGGCGTCAACAAGACGCGCTTCATCGTCGCGGTGCAGACAGCCATGGCGCTGTTCGTCGTGATGCTGGCGCTCATGCCCCCCACGCCGGCCGGGCTCGTGGGCCAGGTCGCGTGCGCGTTCGGTGCCTGGGTGTGCTGGTCCGGGTACATCGCGGTGCGGTCGACGATCTGGCGGGCCAATTACGCGCGGAGCCTTCGGGCGCGCGTCGCCGGCAAGCTCTCGACCGTCCAGACGCTGACGATCGGATCGCTCGGGATCCTGCTCGGCGCGCTCATGGGCGACAAGCTGCAGCCACTCCACCCGGCGCTCTCGCTGAATCAACTTGGCATCGAGCCCTGGCAGGTCTTCAAGGGGTTTCTGATCGTTGCGGCGTGCTGCGCCGGCGCCGGGACCGCCGTGATCTCGACGATCCGCGTGCGTCAGCACAAGCGCATGCTGCAGGCGGAGCGCGAGTCCAGCGCCGATAACACCGGCCCGACACTGAACCCCTGGGGCGTGGTGGGCCTTCTTCTCGAGGATCGCCGCTACGGCGCGTACCAGGTCAACCAGTTCCTGATGGGCATCGGCAACCTGATGCTCTTCCCGCTGATCCCGATCATCCTGCGGGAGCGGTTCGACGCGGGCTACTTCAAGGTGCTGCTGCTCTCGGGATCGCTCGGCATGCTGCTGACGCCGATCGCGGTGCCCGTGTGGGCACGGCTGCTGGACCGCGCGCACATCGTCCGGTTCCGCGCGGTCCACAGCTGGATGTTCGTGGTCACGATGGCGCTCCTGCTCGTCGCTGTGCTCGGGCACATCGAGTGGCTGCTGTTCGTCGCGGCGGGT
This sequence comes from Phycisphaerales bacterium, assembly GCA_052168215.1. Lineage (GTDB taxonomy): Bacteria > Planctomycetota > Phycisphaerae > Phycisphaerales > UBA1924 > JANQQZ01. The sequence goes on along the minus strand of JBQLZJ010000009.1, from coordinate 50,163 downwards.
CTGAAGGGCTTCGCGCTGGCCGGGGGCATGCTGGCGTGGCAACTCGGGCACCACGACTTCGCGCCCACCAGCCGGGCGAGCGAGTACATGGGTGTGCATGTCACGCTCACCGGCGTGCGAGGGCTGATCGGACCGGCCGCCTCGGTGTCGCTCTACAACTGGCTCGCCGAGCACCACCCCGGCACCGAGCCCTGGGCGATCGGCCTGTGCCTCGTGCTGGTGCTCCTCGGCGCGGTCGGGTTCGTCTGGATGGACCGCACGATGGACCTGACCCCGGTTGAGAACCGTGCCCCGGCCGATTCGAAGACTCGCGGACCCGCGCCGGTTGTCCGGGCGGAGAGCTGATCTCAACCCTGCTCTTGCTCCGATCACGGTCGGCGTGGTACCTTCATCCAATGCGCCTGCACCGGCACGACCTCCGCGTTCCCGCCGCCCTCTCCGTGGCGTTCGGCTGCGGATCTGCCGCGAGCCAGTTGCAGGTCCAGTCGTACACCGCCTTCGGGCAGTACTCGGCGTCGGCGGCGAGGGGCTCCGTCGCGGATGCGTTCGACACCGGGCCGCTGACCGCGCCGTATTCGATCGAGTTCACCCCGACCGTGCTCATCGATGAGTCCAACGACTTCTCGGCCGCCTTCTCCGGCGCGATGCGTTCGGAACAGCTGGCTCGCGGCTTTCGCTTCTGGGGCGAAGTGATCTCGACCGAGCCCGCGTTCCCGTTCTACCAGCAGCAGCACCGCCTCTCGTCCGACATCATCTTCTCACTCAGCGAGCGCTCGCTCGTGCGCATCGAGGGGTTCATCCGCCACGACAACGGCCTGCTGGACACCGGTTCGATTGACCTGCTCAACGGAACGGGCGTGCTGTTCAATCTCGGGCCCTTCGCCGTCGAGTTTGCCGCGGGTCCGAGCCCCAACGATCCGTTCGTCGAGGTCTTCGCCCAGGCTGTCTTCCCAGCGGGCACGCACTTCATCGCGTGGGACTCGTTCAGCACCGGCATCGGCGAACCCGGCAGCGCGCTGACCAGCCTCGATCTGTCGTGGGATATCAGCGTCAGGGTCGTGCCCGCGCCGGGCGGGCTCGGCGTGCTGGCCGCTGGCATGGTCCTTGCATCCCAACGACGACGATCTCCGACGAGGACACGAGACTCAATATAGATACCGCAAAGATCACCCGCTGAGTCTTCTTCCCCTTGCATCGATCTGGTATGCTCTTCTCATGCGAAAGAAGCTCATACAGAGAAGCCTGTTCTCGCTGATCCCTCTCTGCATTGGCAGCGCCGCGGCCGGCCAGATCGTGGTCGGTGATTACTCGATCGGTGGCTCGGCCAGCGTCTCCGATCTCACAGGAGCCGGCGGCTCGGTGTTCCAGGAGCTCAACGAGTCCGGCACGGGCGATTTCGACATCACCCGCGTGCTCGAGAGCACGGATATTCTCGGACGGAGCATCCGCTTGGAGCAGCGCTACTCGGTGATCGCGGCCGGTGACTCGGTGACATTCACCGGCTCGATCCGCGCGTTCGAGACGCCGGGCGGCGTCGGTGCCGTGCCGCAGTTCGCGTCGCAAGGGCACAACACCTTCGGCATCGTCGCCGTCACGCTCCCGGCGGATGTTCCGCTGCGGATCACCGGGACGCTGACGCACGATCCGCTGCGGTTTCCCGCGAACGGCAGCCCGGTGCTGCTGAACGGCTCGTTTGTCGGAGCGGGGTTCGCCGGCCTGCTCGCCGACCCGCTGGGCGATCCGGCCGATTCGTTCGACGCCGTCGACCTCGAGGGCACTTCCGCCGGTGGCTCCCCCCAGTTCTTCCAGTTCCACTCCGACCATTTCTCGGGCGGTGTCGGCGAGCCGCTCGGCTTTGCGAGTGTCGAGTGGAGCGTGACCGTCGCGATCATCCCCGCACCGGCAACGCTCGCGATCGCGCCGCTCTCCCTGCTTGCCCTCCGCCGTCGACGGTGACATCATCGGGGCATGCCCCGACCCGACACCGCTCCCGTTGACCTCCGTTCCGATACCGTCACCCAGCCCACGCCCGCGATGCGTGAGGCGATGGCCACCGCCCCGCTCGGCGACGATGTCCTCGAGGGCGACCCGACCGTCCGCGAGCTCGAAGCCAAAGTCGCCGCGCTGCTCGGCAAGGACGACGCGCTGTTTGTCCCCAGCGGCACCATGGCCAACCTGCTCGCGCTCCGCAGCCAAACGTCGCACGGCGACGAGATGATCTGCGACCACGAGTGCCACATCGTCTACTACGAAACCGGCGGCTACGCCGCGGTCGCGGGGCTCTCCGTCCGCTACACCCACGGCAATCGCGGACTCTTCACCGCTGACGACTTCGAGCCGCTCGTCCGCCTCTGGGACGACCCCCACTTTCCCACGCCGAAGCTGCTCGCGGTCGAGAACACGCACAACCGGGGCGGCGGGATCCCCTGGCCGGTCGATCAGCTCGCGCGTGTCTCAGATCGAGCGCACGAACGGGGCCTGCGCGTCCACATGGACGGCGCCCGGCTGTGGAACGCGTGCGCCGCGACCGGCGCATCACCCGCCGAGTACGGGCTGCACGCCGACACGGTCAGCGTGTGCTTCAGCAAGGGCCTCGGCTGCCCGGTCGGCTCGGCGCTCGTGGCTGACCGTGAAACGATCAAGCGTGCCCGGCACCTGCGCAAGCAGCTCGGCGGCGCGATGCGGCAATCCGGCATGCTCGCTGCGGCCGCGAACTATGCGCTCGATCATCACCGGCAGCGCATGACCGACGACCACGCCCGCGCGCAGACGCTGTGCGACCTGATCGCGGACGCCCCAGGCATCACGGTCGACCGCGAGCGCGTGCAGACGAACATGGTCTACTTCGATGTGGACCCGTCACTCGGCACCGCGGGCGAGTTCTGCGAGCGAGTGAAGGGCGAGGCGCTGATGCTCGATGAGGGGCCGCAGAGCGTGCGGGCGGTGGTGCATCTGCACATCGATGATGCGGCGATCGAGCGGGCGGGCGGAGCTATTCGGCGGGCGGCTTCGGACTCTGCCCACTGACAAACCTGATCTCGCCTGAAAGAACAGAAATCCCGGCGATTTCGCGTGGTTCGAGTTCGATCGAGAAGGTCGCTTCGTCGGGTTCGAATGTGTCATTGCGGAGCATCAGGACGCGGCCGAGCCGATCTCGGATCATGCGGAGCTCGGCTTCGTCAGCCTCATCGGCGTCCGGGTTCACTATTACGATGTGGAAGTCGTCGAAATCGCAGCACCGCTCAACGCTGGCGAGCATATGCCCGCCAACACGCGTTTCGCCTGTGCCAACGGAATCGTCGAAGGCTGAGTCTCTGGCAAGCAGGTGCCGCGTGCTCCAGGGATCGCTCAGGTGGGCGTATCCTGAGCCAAAGGTACGGGTGTCAATGAGTCGGTTCAGCGGCAGCCAAACCTGCGTCTCCATGTTGGTGATATAGACAAGATCGGGCTTCGCAGCTCCAAGGAACGAGGCGATCTGGTCCGCTTCCAAGCCCGTCGCGTCGATGCTCGCGTAGCGGATCGTGGAGTCGATTGAACGCTGCGCGATGGGTACCACCTCGTCGACGACCGGATTCGGTATCGTGATATCCAGGTGATACCGCACGATGGTCCACGCGCCATCATCGAGCCTCGCCGCGCCTGTTGCTCGGCATAGCCCGAAGCTCTCGCTGAACAGGACCTCGTCGAACAGCGCCATGGTATCGCACGGCTGCACCGCGATGATCCGCGACCGCACCTGCAACTCCCAGCCTCGGCCCGACTCCATGTACGGCCGGTACAACGCCTCGAACTGGCTCTTCGTCCAGCGTTCCCACAGGTCGGTCCCGAAGAACACGGCATCATCCGCGAACAGGTCGAAGTACGCCACATCCGCGTTCTTCGACGCCTCGTGCATGCGGCTCAGCAGCGCGTCGACATCCTCCTCCGACCCGGCGAAGGCTGCGCGAGCGAACAGGATGGCGAAAACGGCGAGGGTCAGTCGAAGCTGGCTGATCATGCCGTCCAGCGTATCACAGCCTCCGCTATGCGGACGCCGAACTTCTCGGCGGTCTTGCGGTCGCCCACCGGGGGCGTCACCTCGGGCGAGGCGTTGTCTGACTGGGCCATGGCGCCGGCGAAGCTGCCCATGCGGTTGATGCTCTCGGGGGTGTTGCCCTCGCTCAGGAAGCCGGTGGAGACCCAGATCATGCTGTGCTGCATGCAGTTGTGCCAGATGTCCTGGAGCGTGTTGACCTTGTCGCCCGAGTAGCTGCCGCCGTTGGTGAAGCCGGCGGCGAGCTTGTCCTTCCACACCTGCTTGAACCACAGCCCGCTGGCGACCTCGAAGACTCGCTTCATGCCGGCGGAGAGCGAGCCCATGTAGGTCGGTGCGCCGAAGACGATGGCGTCGGCGCTGTTCAGCTCGTCCCAGCGCCCGCCGAGCTTGCGATCGGCATCGGGGTCGGGCAGCTCGTCGGCGGAGATGATGATGCCCTCAACGCCCTTGACCGATCTGACGCCGGCGAGGACATGCTCGGCCATCACCTTTGTATGGCCGAAACCGGAGTGATACACAACAGCGACGGTTGGCATGGCGTTCTCCTGCGCCCGACACGGGCGACCAGAAGAGCGTATGCCCCGTGGAGAACGGTTGAGGCCGGATCAGGACGCGCGGCGTGTGGAGAACGAGCCCAGCTGCGCGTTCGAGGCCGCGGTCCGCGCGATGCTGCACAGCACCGCCGCCTGGTCATCGGTCAGTTCGCCAAACTCGATACCGATCTCCGACTTGAACAGGCCGCGTTTCTCGATCCAGGCGATGCGGCAGGGCAGCTCGACGCGCTGATCGAACGCCTCCAGGACGATCTGGTGCTTCATGTTGGCAACCAGCTCGCGCCGACGACGGGCCAGCACGCGCATCCCCGAGCGGGACAGGTCCAGCACGGTGCCCAGGGAGCAGCTCATCAGCTCGATGCGGACACGGCCGTGACGGCGGGCGTCGCTCCGCTCGGACGAATCGTCGGCCCGCATCAGCGTGTTCAGCGACAGGATGTTTCGACCGGATCTGTTCATGGCACGGGCACCATGCCACCAATCGGCGCGACGGACAGGGTTCTCTCGGAGCGTCGCCCGTTGGTTGTGCCGGCCGTGTCGTTTGGGAGGATTGGGCAGGGTCCCCCCGCGGTTAGCCCGAGCCGCTCCTGAGCCGGACGGCGATCCGGGCGTGCGACGGGGCGTCAGGGCGACGCGGGTCGCACCCTCTTCCGGGAAGGCTGACCGCGGTGAGCACGCCCGAGAAGTCTGCCGAGACGGGATCGCAGCGGGCCCGCGTCAGCCCTCGGGAGCGACGGTCTGGTCCGCGACCGACCGCGCGGGCGTGGCCGGGGCGAGCCGGAGGACATGCACCTCGGCGAGCGGCCGGAGTGCCCGGATGTCCCGGGTGGCAAGCAGCTCGCCTCGGCGGAGCATCCAGCCGACGGGCAGATCGGTCTCCATGGCGAAGATGACGGGCTGGTTGGTCTCGTCGAAGGCCTGGGCGTTCGGCGGGAACAGGTCCACCGGGCGGCGGAGGTAGTACGACGCAACGATCGGGTGACGATCGACGATGCGGTCGCCCGGCTGCTTGAGCCGATCGAGCTCCTCGTACACCTCCGCCCAGCGGGGGCGGAAGCCGTAGCCCGTCGTGAAGTAGCTGGCGAGCAGGGAGCTGACGGACGCAAGGACGACGATCGCGGGAATGGGGGCGTAGAGCGCGCCGCGTCGGCGGGCGAGCACGAAGGTCATGCGCATCAGAAGATAGGCACCGAGCGCCAGCAGCCCCAGGATCGACACGACAAGGTAGCGCAGGCCGACATTGTTCCCGAGCGCCCAGAGGCTGTAGCCGACCACGGGCGCCGCCGCCGCGACGCCGAAGAAGACGGCGGCGCGTGGCGCATGCCGGTACAGCTCGAACCACCCGAGCACCACCGCGAGCGCGACCACGGGTGTGAGCATGAACGCCACGCCAAGCGGTAGCGAGAACGCCCCCGCGATGCCCGATGGCTTCTGTGCGCCGAGGAACTGCTGGTAGTCGTCCCAGCCGGAATAGACCCCGAAGGCGAGGATGCTTGCCGTGACGATGCCCGCGACCGCCCACGCCGCCATGCCCGCGAGGCCGATCCGGAGCGGCTTGCGGCGAAGGAGCGTCCACGCGAGATCGACGACGGGCACCACGGCCAGGATGACCGCGTTCGGTTGGGACAGCACGCCGAGACCGAAGGATGCGGCCGCAACGATCTGCCACCGGGTCGAGCGGTGCCGGATCCCGGCCCAGTACGCCAGCATGCTCACGGACATAAAGAGCATCTGCGGGGTATAGAACCGAGCGCCCTGCGACCAGTAGATGTGCCACGGGCAGACCGCGAACATGAACGCGAGCGCGATGCCGAACCGCGGCGAGATCGCGGCGCGGCCGAGCAGCATGACCGCCGGGATCGTGAGGATGCCGACGATCGCCGTGGGCAGCCGGATCATGAACGGTGTCAGACCCGATTCCTGCCAGTTCGAGGAGTCGTGCGGGTTCAGATCCCCCGCGCCGATCGCCTGGAGCATGAGCCATGTCGGGACATAGCCGAGCGTCTTGTCGGGGCGCGTGTTCGCCAGATCGAGCGCCGAGCGGACGGTGTAGAGCTCGTCGTTCCACAAGCCGGGCGATCCGAGCTCGTACAGGCGCAGCCCCGCCGCGAGGAGCGTGATCGCGATCAGGGCGGCGGTGAACCGTCCCTTGGTGATCGGCCTGGGCCGGGTGTGATGGAGAGGACGGGGAGTGGTTGTATCGCTCTGCGTGCGCACTCGAGGTGCCCTTCGGAGGATGGCGACGGATCACACGCCGAGCCGACGGAACGGGCCCGGGTCCTGCATTGTGATGCCGCGATGGGTCGTTGTCCAGAGGGCAGCGCCATCTTGTTGGAGCGGCCGGCGTCCGGCGGCCGCGGCGCTTGGAACACGAAACGCCCCCGGGCGAGGGTCCCCGGGGGCGTCGGTGGTCGGGAGGGTGGGCTTGCGGCCGAGGATCAGTCGTCGGCCAGGATGGTGTCGAGCAGCGAGACGGCCCGCTGGTCGCCCAGGAAGAAGGCGGTGTCGTCGATGAAGTTGTCGAAGCCGACCAGCTCGCGGCTGTCGGGCGAGAAGACATAGCTGGACTGCGGGTCCAGCCTCGGGAAGGCGATCGACTCCTCGCTCTGGATATCGATGTTGCCGCCGACATCAGCGAGCGGGTTCGACACGGTGAGCCGGAGGCCGACGAGCTCGCCGACGCGGCGGCCGATGCCCGCGGCGATGGAGTCGATGAAGTTCTCCAGGTCCGTCGGGCTGGGCGAGAAGCCGAGCGTGGCGTACGCCGGGGCGAAGACGACGGCCTCGTCCTCGAGATCGGTGTTGAACGGGTCGGACCGCTCGCTGACGCCGTAGTCCGACAGCGTCAGCAGGCCGACCGGGTTGGCGTCGCTGGTGAGGAAGACCGTTGAGAAGGGCTCGAACTCGAACTCGGCCGGGTTGGTGGAGAAGTTCACATCCAGCCCGATGGCGTCGAAGAAGCCGTTCAGCCGCTGCGTGACCTCGGCGAGGATGAAGCTCTCGACGCTGACATTGCTGACCAGGCCCGCAAAGCCCAGCGTGCCGGCGTCGAAGCCGCCGAACGATACCTCGTCCTGGATACCGAGCCAGTCGATGGTCCCGCCGTTGGCCTCGATGAGGACATTCTGCGTGCGGGGGGTGTAGCTCGCGGTGCCCTGGGTGACAACGCGCAGCTCGTAGTCGGCCCGGAACGCGCCCTGGAGATAGACCGCGAAGGTGCCGTTACCGCCGTCGAACGAGGGAGGAACAACGAACGAGATGAAGAAATCGCCGTTGCTGTCATAGCCGTATCGCGTCGCGCCGTTGCTGGCGAGAATCGTGTCGGGCGTGCCGGCCCGCGACTGGAAGTCGGTCGGGCTGAACACCAGGTCGGCGCTCTCGGCGTCGCTGGAGTTCGTGGTCTCGAAGAGCGCGAACTGCACATTCCGTGACTGGTTCGTCAGCGACTGGAACCCGGTGACGATGGCGTCGGCCTCGTCGCGGATCGTCGAGCCGAGATCCGCGCCGGTGTCGCTCAGGCCGACCGTGATCGTGACGAGCGAGCCGGCCTGCACGGGCTGGAAGTTGTTGAGGTGGAAGATGTCGACATCGGCCTGGATCTCGCCCGGCGCCCCGGCCAACCCGGGCGAACCGATCGAGGAGGTGATGACGCTCTCGAGCCGTGTGCCGTTCCGGGTCGACACGATCGAGCCGTCGCTGTTCTGACCCCGCACCACGCCGTTCTCGAGCGTGAACGAGAAGTCGCCGATGGTGATGATCTGGCCGGGCTGCGTAAAGGCGGCGGGCGGCGGGGCGTAGACGATGTTCGTGCCGTTGCCCGCGTCGGTGCCGGCGTTGAAGCCCGAGTTGCCGTCGTCGAAGACCTCGATGTCGAAGGCGTAGTTGCCGATCTGGTTGGGCTGCGGGTCCTGGTTCGGCACCGCGCCCTGGGTGAACGGCGCTTCGCTGACCGAGGCGGACTCGGCGACGATGTAGTAGGTCCCGGTCTGCTTGATGAGCAGCGCGGTGTCGGTGCCGATGTCCGTGAGCTCGGGCGTCGAGCTGGGCAGGACGACGGCCTGGGCCGTCTCGTTGGTGGACTCGAAACCACCCGACGCCGTGCTGACGAGCAGCGGCTCGCTCCCGTCGACGGGCTGGAAGTACACGGAGCGGATCAGCTGGTTCGCGGGACCGGTCACCTCGCCGAGGCGGAGGATCTGGCCCGCCTGCAGCGTGACCGCGTACAGGTCCTTGTCGCCGCCGAAGCCGAACAGGTTGAGATCGCGGTCCGGGTGATCGCCCAGGGCGCCGTTGATCCGGACGACGGTGTTGGTCTCCGGCAGGCCGTCCGGCGTGCGGTTGGAATCGAGCAGCAGGTCGAGATTGACCGCACCGTAGAAGTTGATGGTCGCGTCGCCGTTGTCACCCATGACCGTCACGCGCTCGATGGGGCGCGGACCGGCGACATCGCCGGCGTCGCCGACGACCGCGTCAGCCGAGAAGTCGTCGCCGACGATCGAGAACCCGTCCCCGTCCCCGTCAAGCCGTGCGCCCGCGTTGAGGGCGCGGAGCACCGCGGACGAGAGCTCAAACCGGTACACGCCCGGCGCCGGCGCGCTGGGCAGGCTGAAGGTCCCGTCGCCGTTGTCGACCAGATCGCGATCGGTGATCGCGCGATCGATGGTGACGGCGAAGGTGAAGGTTGCCTCGTCGTAGGTGATCGAGTAGTCGCCCGAACCCGGCACGCCCGGCGTGGGCACCTGCAGGCTCAGCGGATCGGCCGGGTCCCAGGGCTGCTGGGCATCGTCCTCGTTGCGTGCCTCCCGGATGCGGAGCGCATCGAGGAAGGAGGACTCGTCGATGTTCTGGTTGAAAGTAAAGAAGGCGGTGTAGCTCCGCGCGTCCTGCAGGACTCGGAACCCATCAACGCGGATCGGCAGCGGCACCGAGGTGACCGGGCCGACGACAAGGTTGCCGCGCGACTCCGCGTCCTGACCGCCGATGGTGGCCTCGTTGATCGTGCCGGCGGCGAGGATCGCGTACGACTCGGAGTTGACATTCGAGCCGGTTCTCGTGCCGTCGATCGTCACCGTGCCGATCGAGGAGATGCCCGCGGCCGCGGCATCGTCGGCGCTGCCGAAGAACCCGTCGGCCCCGCGGAGGAAGCCCGCGACGATGTCGGACTCGGCGAAGCTGCCGCCGATGTCGACCTCGTTGATGATGCCGCTGGTGACGCGGTCGATGTCGGAGGACCTTGAGCCGTCGCCGTCGCGCAGGTCGGTGCCGAGGTCGCCGCCCGCGATGAACGAGGTATCGAAGACATCGCCGACGACATCGATCGAGCCGATCGTGTTCGCCACGCTCAGGCGCGAGCGGGAGACGCTGCCGGCCTCGAAGGCGGTCAGCGAGCCGCCGGCGCGGAAGAGCAGGCCGTTCGCCGACCCGTTCACCCGCAGCGTGTTGATCGAGCGATCGACATTGAACTCGGCCGTGGCGTTGCCCGTCACGGTGAACGAGCCCGCGCCGCTGTAATCGAAGCGCGGCGCCTGGCCGCTGAGCGTCACGACGCTGCCCGTGATGTTGGTGGTCCTGACGAAGTTCGCCTGGACGGATGCGCCGGCGATGCGCGTCGCGGTCAGCGTGCCGATGTCGGCCCCGACGACGATCCGGCCCGAGCTGTTGAAGTTGCCCAGCGCGATCGTGCTGGCGTAGTTGTCGATCACGATGCTCGAGTTGCCGGCGACCGTCGCCGTGCCGTTCTCGCCCGTGATGCGCAGCGTGCCGATGGACGCCTCGTCGTTGGACCGGATGTTGAAGTCGATCAGCGAGGGCAGCGCGGTGCCCGCGTTGGCGTCGTTGTCGAGCACGGTGATCGTGACATCGTGCGTGATACGGGTGTTGGCGAGGATCAGCGTGCCCGTGCTGGCGTCCCAGACGACGCCCTGTCCCGCGGCCTCGGCGGCGGAGGTCGGCGCGGGCGCGTTCCAGTTCACGCGGAACGATGTCCCGTTCCAGGTGAACACCTGCGAGCCGTTGCGCGGCACCAGCGTGCCGAGCTGGCTCAGGTCGATCGAGCCGCCAACGAACGCGTCGGTGAGCGGCGCGAGCAGGCCGTCGGCGTTCGGGGCACGCCCGCCGAAGTTGCTGGCGCGGACATTCGTGCCGTTGACGAACGCGGCGGCCCGGTCGGCGTTGACCGTGACATTGGTCTGCGTGCCCAGGATCGTGATCTGATCGACGATGCTCAGGCCGACGACATGGCCCTCGCCGGCGTCGCCCGTGTTGTACTCGCCGTCGTTGCCGGCGGTCATGCCGGCGGAGAAGGCGACATCCGTCGCGTTCCCGCCGATGGTCACGGTCTGGATCCGCCCGGACTTGATCGTGTCCGCGTCAGCCCCCGTGCCGCCGGCGCGGTCGTTGTAGAGCGGGTCGGCGATGGTGAAGATCGGGTCGTCGCCGAAGCTCGTCACACCGGCCAGGAAGAGCACATCGGTGGCCGCGCCTGTCACCAGCACTTCTCGAACCAGATCGCCCGCGGCGATGACCGTGGTCTGATCCTGCGTCGACGAGCTCTGGTTGTTCCGGATCGAGCCGTTGACGGCGATCGTGCCGATCGAGGTGCGGGCGTAGATCAGCGCCTCGATGATGTCGCCACCCGAGACGATGATGCTGTTGATCGCCCGGCCGGACGCGATGACGGGGCCGTCGTTGCCCCCGGTCGCGACGACGCCCGGCGGCAGCTGGTTGCGGGCGCTGTCCGAGGACGCGGTGCCCGAGGAGAGCTGGTTGTTGATGCCGATGTCGCCGAACGACCCGTCCGCAGAGGACTGCACGGAGATCAGGTTGATGGTCTGGTCGGCGTAGATGTTGCCGAGGAGATGGCCGGCGATGATGGAGACCGTGCCGATGCCACCGTCGTTGGCGATCACGCCGCCGCCGGCGAGGAGCGAGCCGTTGAGGATCGTGACGGTGCCGATGCCGCCGGACTCGCTGGTGATCAGGCCGTCGTAGTCGCCGGTGATCGAGACCTCGGCGATGCGGCCGAAGACGGTGATGTCGCCGTCGGCGGCCTTGGCGTTGGTGGGCAGGTTCGTCACGCCGCCGACGGTGATGCCCTGCGTCACCCGGCCGCCGACTCGCAGGTCGGAGATGATCCGCCCACCCGAGACATCGAGCTCGGTCACATCGCCGCGGACGAGCACGACGCTCGGCGCGTCGGCGCTGCCGATGTTCCGCCCGACCTCGAGCATGTTCAGGTCGCCGCCGATGTCGGTGCTGGCGGCCAGGTCGACCGCGGCGCTGATCATGTTGATGTCGCCGCGATCGGTCGTCGTGACGATCGAGCCCGCGATCGAGCCGTTCTGCGACTCGATCGTGCCGATCCGGCCGGAGGACGAGATGTCCGCGTCCAGATCGTTGGCGGCCGACAGGCGATCGATCCGGCCGTCGGGGCCGGTCACCGAGATCTGCGACCGCACGATCTCGTTCTGCACACGGAAGTTGACGATCGGGCCCGCGATCGAGAAGGAGCTGAGCTGCACGGTGTCCGTGACCGTCACCGCGACGAGCTGACCCGCGGTGATGGAGCTCGCCAGGATGCTGTCGGACACGATGAGCGAGCGGATCGTGTTGGCGACCTGCAGGTTCGTCCGAACGAGGTTGCCGGCGGTCAGCCCGTTCTCGATGTCGCCGAGCACGGAGATCGTCGTATCCGAGATCGTCCCGCCCTGCCGCGCGGTCAGCTGCTCCAGATCCTCGCCGACGGCGATGCGGCTCAGACGGAACTCGAGCGTGTCGCCCTCCAGCGTGGTGTTGCGGAAGCCGTCGGCGGTGATCGAACCGCTGAGCTCGCCGAGCACGCTCAGGTCGGTCGCGTCGAAGAAGCCGTTGGTGATGGTGATCGTTTCGACATCGCGGAAGGTCACGACCGAGCCGAACAGGTCGCCGTTGGTGAGCGTGATCTGCCGGAGATCGCCGCGGAACCGGCCCTCGTTGCCGTAGTCCCGGCTCCGGTAGAACTGGTCGAGATCGGTCGAGCCGATGAACGCGTCGCGGATGTCACCCCCGGTGAGGCTGATCGAGTCGATGCCCTCGGTGCCGAACGGGCTGACAACGCCGGTGCCGGCGTCGCGGAACGCCGCGATGATGTTGGAGCTGATGAACGCGCCGTCGATCGTCGACTGCACACGGCGGATGAACCGCTCGGCGTAGATGCCCGTCTCGGCGAAGGGCGTGTTCGTGCCCGTCTCGGTCCTGATGATGCCGTCGCCGATGTCCACCAGATCGATGTCCTGGCCCGCGAAGATCGAGCCGATGATCCCCTCGAACTCACCGTTCGGCGTGATGCGATCCGCGTTGGCGCGGACCGTGGTCAGGTCGCCGGCGGCGTCCTGCAGGATCACATCGCCGATCGAGCGGTTCGACTCCACGAGGGTCACGCTGCCCGTCCGCACCGCCAGGCCGTTGAGCGCATCGTCGAACGGCGAGCCGATGTCGTCGAGGTACGCGTTGCCGGCGGCGAAGCTCGTGTCCGTGGTCGGCCGGTAGATCTGGCCGTTCCAGTCCTGATCGGTGATCTCGCCCTGCGTGAACCCGAGCGCTCCGCCGACCGTGCCGTTGAGGCCCGGCGTCAGACCGAGCACCGGGCCGATCAGCCGCGGGCCGTACTCCGGCACCTGCGTCCGGCCGAGATCGCCGCCGGTGATGCGCAGCGTGTCGAGGCTCAGGGTGTCGATCGCGACGATGTCGCCGCGCGGCGTGAAGTTCTCGATTCGGTCGAGGCCCTCCGGCGCATCGATGCGCCAGACATCGATCTGCGCGTTGCCGGTGATCTGGATGCGCGAGTTCGCGTCCGACGCGGTCACGAGGATGCGTCCGATCGAGATGACATCGTTGACATCCTGCCCCGCCAGGCCGCGGATCGTCAGCGTCCGACCGCCGGCGATCGTGCCGGTGCCGGTCAGGTCGATCTCGATCCGCGCGATCGCCACGCCCTCGCCGTCGTCGACCGGGACGACGATCACGCGGCCCGCGACGACCTGGCCGATGATGCCGTCCTGCGAGACCACGATCTCCACCCGCCCGCCGGCGTCATCGACCAGCTCCAAGGGCTGACCAATGATGAGCGGCAGCGCGCTGTTCTGCCCTTCGAGCAGGTCGATGCGCGGTGTGTCCACAAAGCGGATGTCGCTGTCCTGCCCGAGCACCAGGTTCACACCGTTGATCGAGTCGAAGATGCCCAGGTCGTCGCCGAAGTCTCCACCCCGGCCGAAGTCCTCGGTCCGCTGCGAGATCAGGAGCCCGCCGACCACCGCGCCGGGTGAGGCGCTGGTGTCGATCGTCAGTGCGTCGCCGGTGACCTGCTGGCCCACGATGATGAGCCCGATGTCGCCGTCGAGATCCGGGTCGAGCCCGGTCCGAACGATGAAGGTATCGCCGGGGAATCGGTTGAGGAATCCGTCGGCGTTCTCGGTGTCGGCGGCGATGCTGCCGTTGATGTCGATCAGGCCGATCCGGCCGCCGACATCCAGCCGAACCAGGCCCGCGTCGCCGATGCCGGCGATGGGCGAACGCCCGGTGTGGAAGGTGCCGAGATCGCGTCCGATCGAGAGCGACACGGGGGCGCTGGCGCGGCCGTCTGCGGAGTTGATGTCGCCGCCGCTGACGAAGCTGTACAGGCTGCCCGGCGTCGACAGGCTCAGGCCGTTCGCGTTGAGCTGCTCGTCGTCTTCCTCGCCGAAGACATTGATGAAGTCAACGGTGCTCTCCTCCGTGCCGGCGCCGGAGACATAGCCGGTACCGATGCGCACCGAGCCGACGCTGCCGGAGAGCACGGTGATCGAGGCGCGCTCCTGGAACCCGTCCGGCGCGTTGTCGCGGGTGTCCTGCGTGCTGCCGCCGCCGAGGCCCGTGCGGTACGACCCGAGCGTCGTCGGCGCCATGCCGGAGATCAGAACGCTGTAGACCGCGTCGATCTCTTCGTCGACATCCTGACCGGTCGGGTTGTGGAGCACGAGGTAGTACACGCCGGGCGTGTCCGGGTTGAACCGGACGACCTGCCCGAACGCCGTGTCGAAGTCGCCCGAGGTCGCCGCGACGGTTCGCCCGTCGACATCGACCACGCGGAACCCGACGCCCGTGAAGGAGAGCGTCTCGATGACCACCTCGGTCGAACCGTCGACGGCGAAGGCGTACACATCGCTCGCGTCCTGGCCCGTGTTGATCGGGTCCTGCCCGCCCAGCGAGCCGCGGACCACCACCGCCGACGCTGCGCCGCCGACGAACTCGGCGTTGAGGATCGAGTCGTTGCGGTAGTAGGTATCGCCGAACGCCGTCGCGTTGACGATCGTCCCGGGAATCGTGCCAATCGCGGAGCTCGTGAAGATCTGCGGCAGCACCTGGAACCCGCCGTTGAGATACTCGGCCTGCGCGGTGATCACCGCCGCGGGGTCCGCGTCCAGGCTGATGCCGAAGACGAGCTCGCGCTCGTCGTACACCAGCACATCGTCCGGCTCGACATCCAGCGAGCTCAGGTCGCCCTCGACGGTGATGTCGACGAAGCTCCGGCCGGCGACCGCGAAGTCGCCCAGCGTCCGCCCGACGACCACCTGCGAGTTCGTCAGCGGGAAGTCGACGATCACATCGTCATCGTCAACGGCGTCGGGGTCGATCTGGTACGCGCCGGCGTCCGTGCCCGCGTAGAACCCGCCGAGGTCGCCCGCGACCGCCAGCGACCCGAGGAAGTAGCCCGACGAGAACTGACCGACCGAGCCGTTGAAGTTGCTCGAGCCGAACAGGATCGCGTTCGTCGTAACCTGCCCGATGGACGAGCCGTCGTTCAGGAAGATGCCCTGGTCGTCCCGGCTGAAATCGAAGTCGAGCGAAGCAGCCTCGAGCGGGTCGTAGTCGTTCAGCGGCCGGACGAACTGCGAGCCGATGATGACCGTGCCGGGGCCGTCATCCGGCAGGCCGGAGACCGTGCTGTCCTCGCCCGAGATGAAGAAGCCGAAGCCCGCTTCCTCGAAGTCGTCGTACAGGCTGAGCGTTTCCGCGTAGAAGAACGCCGCGTCGCCCCCCTCGGTAAAGTCGGCTCCGTCCGGCGCCGGGCCGTCGAAGAACTCGATCGTGCCGCCCGTCAGCTTGAAGGAACTGGTGCTGTCGAAGCCGGTCATGATGATCCGGCCGATGCCGTCGTTGAAGTCGGGCACGCCGTCATCGTCGAAGTCGCCCCGCACGACATTCGTGTTGCCCGCCGACCCGCCGACGCGGATGGTCTGGATCATGTCCCGGCCGTAGATGTCGAGGAACTGGACCGTGGCGCCGACGGGCGCCAGGATGCTGAACGACACGCCGAAGGCGCGGGGGCCGATCACATCGGCGAAGTTCCCCGCCGGCTGGAGGAAGTTCAGGTCGTCGATGAAGAAGTCGCCGGCCTGCTCCGGGTTGCCGCCCGTGGGCGCGCGCTGGACGAACCGCACCTCATCGAACACACCGCCGAACACGCCCTGGTTCCGGCTGAACAGTGTGTAGTTCGTCTCGGCGCCGACATTCTGGCCGATCGCGGTCAGGTCCGCCTGGTCGAAGGTGTCGACCACCTGGCCCTCGAACAGCAGCTCGACCTCGATCTGGCCGTTGAGCAGCCGGAACGCGTTGCCGCCGCTTCCGACGCTGAAGGTGACGGCGGTGTTGACATTCCGCGGCCCGTTCGCGTTCTCGGAGTCCGACAGCGTCGCGAACGAGAAGAACGAGCCCGGGTTCGTGATCCGCAGATCGAGCCGCTGCTCGTCGACATCCGGCACGGGCTGCACGATCCGGCTGGTCACCGCACCGCCGCGAAGGAAGAGCACATCGCTCTGATCGAACACATCGCCCGAGAAGACGGCGCCCAGATCCTCGTCGTTGAAGTCCTCCGTCACGAGCTCGTCGGGCTCGATGGTCACATCCTCGGAGGTCTGCAGCAGCGGGATGAAGTACCCGAAGAACCCCTCGGCCAGCCCAAGCCCCGTCACCGGATCGATGAAGCTGTCGTCAACGGTCACGCTGAACAGCAGCTTGCGCGGCTCGAGCTGCTCCACGCGGGCACGCTCGATGCCCCCCGCGTGCCCCGCGGCGGAGGTCAGACCATCCGCGGTCAGACCGCTCTGCTTCGCCCGACGGACGATGGAATCAGCGGAGCGGACATAGCGACGACGCGCGTCAGACGAACGGCTCATATCTGGTTTCCTGTCCCGCGGTGTTCGCGTCGCGGCGAGCGCACATCCGTGGCGGCCCGTCGCACGCAATGTCTGGTCCCGGACTCTCAAGCGAGAGCCCCCACTCCCCGCCGCCGAGCGTGCGACGCCGGTTCGGGACCTGCCTTCGGGTTCGAGCGGGCGCATCCGTTCCGCAGCCGCTCTCCCGCGTGTGTCGAGGAGGCTACCGGACCAAAGGCCGACTCTCAAGCCGACGCGGACCGTTTGCGGGCTCCTTGCCCGCCCGCCCCCCGGGCCGACGCACCGGCGCCAGCCCACGCGCCCCCCGACCTCCCCGGCCCGGGAACGCTCCGGCATTATCCATGCCTTGCGCTCGCGCCGCCAGCAGCGGATCCGCCCTTCAGCACGCAGAAACCCCCTCGGACCATATTCCAGCGGTCCGGGCAGCGGGATTCTGCGACTTCAGTTCGGACACGGTGGCCCTTCGTCCATCGGCCGTCGTCCCGAGGACAGCGGCCGACCCCGTCAGAGCAGCCGTCGCGAACGCGGGTAGCTGCCGAGCACAGTCAGCTCGCGACAGTGATGAGCCGCTCGCTTCAGCACACCTGACAGAATGCGATCGTCTTGGTGGCCCTCGGCGTCGATGAAAAAGGTGTACTGCCAGTTCTCCCGCCCGCTCGGCCGCTTGTCGATGTGGGTCAGGTTGACCCCGGCCTCGTGGAAGTCCTGCAGCACCGCCACCAGCGCGCCGGGCTTGTCCTGCGTGTTGAACATGATCGAGGTCTTGTCGTCGCCGCTCCGGCGGGCTCGTTCACGGCTCAACACGAGGAACCGGGTGACATTGCCCGGCCGATCCTCGATGTTCTCGAACAGCGTGTTCAGGCCGTAGATCGATCCAGCGAGCGAGTTGCCGATCGCCGCGGCCACCGGCGTGGTCCCGATCGCCAGGGCGGTCTCGACCTCCTCGGCCGCGGTCTGCGCCGCCCGGCTGCTCGACGCCGCCGGCACCAGCTCCGCCTCCGGGTACTGCGTCGCCAGCCAGGTTCGGCATTGGCTGAAGATCTCCGGCTTCGAGTGGATCCGACGGATGTTCGACGGCTCGCAGTTGGCCAGCAGCGCGTGATGGATCTCGATCTGCGCCTCGGCGTACACCCGTAGGTGCCCCGCATGCTCCGCGAACGCATCGAGCGTCTCCACGATCCCCCCGCCGATCGAGTTCTCGATCGGCACCAGCCCGTAGTCGACATGCCCCCGCCGGATCTCGGTGAACACACCGTCGATCGTCCGCAGGTCCTCGAAGTCCACGCTCGATCCGAAGTGTTTCACCGACGCCAGATGGCTGAATGACCCGCGCGGCCCCAGGTACCCGATCCGCAGCGGCCGCTCGATCGCGAAGCTCCCCGACATCAGCTCCCGGTAGATCCCTTCCACCGTCCGGTCCGGCAGCGGGCCGCGGTTCCGGCTGATCGCCTTGGCTAGGACCTCGCTCTCCCGGTGCGGTGCGTAGATCGGGATCCCGCTCGCCCGCTTCAGCGTGCCGACCTGCTTGACCGCTTTGGCCCGCTCGTTGAGCAGCCGGACCAGCTCCGAGTCCACCTCATCGATCTTCGCGCGCAGCCGATCCAGCCGAGCGCGCTGCCGCGGATCACCCGCCGCCTCCGTCCCCGATTCGGGTGACCCTGTCGATGGGGGGGCCTGCTTCGGGCGAGACGATGCAGCACCCGAGGGCTTCGGGGCTCGGCGGCTCGGGGCAGACTTCTTCGAATTCGTCTTGGATCGGCGGGCCATGGGGCGTGTGTCTCCGGCGGGGAGGGTATCGGTCCTCCGCGACCGATGTTCCACGCCCGGCCGAGACTGCGGGGCGAGAAATCCCAAGGAACCCGGCGACGGCGCGATACAGTGATCCAGACCCAGCGCTCGGAGCCGCGATGAATCCAGACCAGCTCGACCAGGTGCACCAGCTCGTCGAAGCGCTGCGCGATCACCCCCTGTGGGCGCACACCGGGCTGCTCATCGCCATCGTCACCGGCGTGATGCTCTGGGCCAGCGGCCGACGGGTGCTCAAGCCGGCCTTCGCGGTCATCGGCGCCCTGCTCGGCGGGTTCCTCGGCAACGCGGCCGTCCCGGGGCTCGGGTTCGACGAGCTGTTCGGTCTGCCCGGCGGGGTCGTCGGAGCCGCCGGCGGCGGCGCGGTCGGTGCCCTCGCCGCGATCCTCATCTTTCGCCTGGCGATCGGCGTTCTGGCCTCGGGGGTGATGGCGGGGCTGGGCGTGCTCGCCGCGGCCGTCATCATCCAGATGAACCCCGCGCCGCCGGCCGAGCCGTCCGGCGACACGCTCGCGGGCGAGATCGCCCCGGCGCCCGACCCCGCTGAACCGCAGCCGGGCCTCTCGGACCGCTTCGGCGAGATCACCCTCGACGAGGCCCGCGAGGCCGCCAGCGACCCCGGCACCTTCGCCCGCGACCTCTTCGTGGGGATCAAGGCGGATGTGTGGGACCCGCTGTCGGTCCGGGACCGCACGCTCCTCGCGGCCGCCGCCTTCGTGGGCCTGCTGCTCGGGCTCGCCGCCAGCGTCTTCTTCCCGAAGAAATCGACCGCAATGGTGACGGCGTTCGCCGGCGCGGGCCTCTGGCTGCCGGCCGTCTATCTGCTCAGTCAGGCGCTCGATCTGCCCGGCAAGGCCTTGCTCGAACGCTCCGCCGCGCAGTGGACGGCCATCTGGCTCGTCGTCTCGCTCACGGGCCTGCTGGTGCAGACCGTCGGGCTGAAGGAACGCGATCGCAAGGGCGATCGAGGCGAGCGTGACTGGGACGAGGAGCAGTCCCGCCGACGCAAGCAGACCGCCGGCCGACGGCGTCGGCGCGACCGCGATGACGAAGACGGCGACGACTGGTCCTGACGACGATCGCCGCGCGACGGCGGTTACTCGGCGGTGACGATCGCCCCGGAGACGGTCAACACGCGGGCATCGGGAGCCTCGCCGGGGTTCGTGCCGACTTCGAGACGCGGCTCATCCGCCCGCGTGGCGGCGAAGGCGGCGTCCATGAGCGGACCGGCCAGCACCGTCAGCACCAGCACGCCGCCCGCGGCGATCACACCTGCGATCTTTCGCGTCGGCGCGAAGCTCTCGCGGAAGTCCTCGGCCTCATCGCCCGGCTGCTCGAACATCGGCAGCGCCACAAGACGCAGGTAGTAGAACGCCGCGATCGCCGAGTTGATCCCCAGCACGATCACCAGCGGGATCTCGCCGGCGCCGATGCCCGCGGTGAACAGCGGCAGCTTGCCGAAGAACCCGAGCGTCAGCGGGAAGCCGAGCAGGCTCAGGGCGCAGACCACCATCGACCAGCCGAGCACCGGGTTCGACCGGCAGAGCCCGCGGTAGGCGTCCAGATGGTCGGCTTCATCGTGCACGCGCTCGCCGAGGTCCGTCGTCGAGGCGTGCCGGGTCTCGAGCGAGGCGATGACAGCGAACGCCCCGGTGTTCATGATGCCGTACGCCAGCAGGTAGAAGAGCACCGCGGCGATGCCGCTCTGCGAGAAGCTGTCGCCCGGGCCGGCGATGACGCCGACGAGCATGTACCCCGAGTGAGCGACCGACGAGTACGCCAGCATCCGCTTGACGGAGCTCTGCAGGATCGCCAGTACATTCCCGACGAACATCGTCAGCGCCGCCATGATCCAGAGCGTCACGCGGACGAGCTCGGGCAGTTGTCCGCCCGTGTCGCCGTGCGTCCAGCCGGGCAGGGCGGCGAGCATGATGATCGTGACGAAGCCCGCGGTCTTGGGCACGAACGCGAGCATCGCCGAGACCGGCGCCGCCGCCCCCTGGTAGACATCGGCCGTGTAGAAGTGCATCGGCACGGCGGCGACCTTGAACCCCACGCCGAGCAGCGCGATGATCAGCCCCGTCATCGCCACCGGGTTGATGCCCTCGCCCGCGGCCTGCGTCGCGAGCGCGTCGCGGATCGCTGTCAGGTGCACCGAGCCCGTCCCGCCGTAGAGCAGCGCGAACCCGTACAGGAAGACCGCCGCCCCAAGCGCCCCCAGGAAGAAGTACTTGACCCCCGCCTCCTTCGCGCGCATCCGCGGCGAGGACATCGTCACCATGACATAGGTCGGCAGGCTCGTCAGCTCGAGCGCCAGGAAGAGCCAGATCAGGCTGTCCGCCGAGACCGTCAGCATCAGCCCCGTCATCGAGAACAGGAAGAAGGCGTAGAACTCGCCGCGCGTGAGACGAAGCGGATCGAACCGCCGACGGCCCGCCTCGATGTCGGCCTCTTCGAACCGGTCAACCACGCCCTGCAGCAGCAGCGTCAGCAGGATGCCCACGAGGGCGATGACCGCCTTCGCGTACGGCATCAGCCCCGGGGTCACGCTCTGGGCCTCGGTCATCACCGGCGAGGTGCCGAGCGCCAGGATCCCCGCGGCCGCCAGGGCGAGGCCCGTCAGCAACGGGCACAGCCGGCGGACCGCGGCGCTCGGCGACAGACCGAGCACCATCACGACGCAGGTCGCCGCGAACAGCGTCATCTCGGGCCAGAGTGAGGCGAGCTTCTCCAACATGGCTCAGTGGGCTCCCCCGGAATGCTCCGCGTCGTGGTTGACGGGCGTGAGCGACGGCTCGGGCATGTCCGCGGGCGGCACGATGCCCTCGTAGAGCGCCACCACCTCGTTCACCGGCGCTTCCACAGCCTGCATCAGCGGCTTCGGATACAGACCGAAGATCAGGCAGCCCGCCGCCAGCGGGAGCAGCAGCCCGATCTCACGCGCGTTCAGATCCGTCGGCAGCTCGTCGTGGGCGTGATGGCCCTCCGGCTCGCGGTAGGCGCCCCAGACCATCTTGCCGGTCATGATCAGCAGGTACATCGCGGCGACGATCATCCCCGTGCCCGCAAAAAACGCGTACCACGGCCCGAGCGTGCCGGGCGTGCCGCCCGGGTGGGCACCGCCCTCGCCCGTCCATTGGTGCGCCTGGAAGGTGCCCATCAGCGTCATGATCTCGCTGACGAACCCGTTCAGCCCCGGCAGCCCCACCGACGCCATCACGAAGAAGACCATGAAGCTCGACCAGATCGGCATCTTCGAACCGAGCCCGCCGACTTCACGCATCGACCGCGTGTGATACCGCTCGTACATCATGCCGATCATCAGGAAGAGCGCACCGGTCGAGAACCCGTGGCTGATCATGTACAGCACGCTGCCAGTGACACCGACAGAGTTGATCGCAAACAGCCCGAGCACGCAGAACCCGAGGTGGCTGACGGAGGAATAGGCCACCAGCTTCTTGACATCCGTCTGCACCCAGCAGATCAGGCCCGCGTAGACGATGCCGATGACCGCGAGCACACCGATGAGCGGCGCGTGCTGCACGACCGCGTCCGGCGCATAGGGCAGGACGAACTTGTAGATGCCGTAGGTCCCCAGCTTCAGCAGCACGCCCGCCAGGATCACCGAGCCGGCCGTGGGCGCTTCGGTGTGCGCCAGCGGGAGCCAGGTGTGCACCGGGAAGAGCGGCACCTTCACCGCAAAGCCGGCGAGCAACGCCGCGAGCACCCAGGCCTGCTGCCCGGGGGACATCAGGCGGGCGCTCTCCGCGAGCGCCGGCATCGAGAAGGTCCACGCGCCGAACAGCTGCTGGTGGTGCCACGCGACGAACATGAACCCGGCCAGCGCGATCACCGAGCCGGTGAAGGTGTACAGGAAGAACTTCGTCGCCGCCCGCTTGCGGTTGGATGAGCCGTAGAGGCTGATCAGGATGTACATCGGGATCAGCGTGAACTCGAAGCAGATGTAGAACAGGACGAGGTCCTGCGCCGCGAAGACGCCGACCATCGCGGACTGCAGGATCAGCAGCCAGGCGTAGTAGGTCTTGATGTCCGCCTTGACGGCCGTGAACGAGCCGATCACGCAGATCGGCCCGAGCAGCACCGTCAGCGCGATCAGCAGCAGCGAGACCGAGTCCGTCGCCAATGAGAACTCGAGCCCCATCGCCGGGAGCCACGGCACGCTCACCGCGAGCTGCGCCTCCGCGGCCCGGCCGAAGTCGAACTGGATCAGCGCCGCCGCCGCGATCGCGACCGAAACGAGCGTGGCGCCGGTGGCGATGTACTTCGCCAGCTCACGCGGGTTGAACACGATCAGCCCCGCGCAGATCAGCGGCACCACGATGAGCAGGAGCAGCAGCATCAGAGCGTCACCAGCATCACGACAAAGAGGATCATCGCCACGCCCCCGGCCATCGACAACGCGTACCCGTGCAGCACACCGGACTGGCCCGGCTGCGCCGCCTTTCCGAGGAGCCTGGGCAGCAGGCCCAGCCCGTTGACCACGCCGTCGACCAGCAGCCGGTCGATCTGGTGCAGCACATGGCTGATCACCCAGAGCGGGGCCCGGAGGATGAAGTGGTAGAACTCATCGACATACCACTTGTGCTCGGCCCACTTCGGGATCGGGCCGAACGACGACGCCACCGCGTCCATGCGCGTCCGGCCGGCCTCGGTGCGGTCGCCGATGAACCCGCTCGCCGCCCCCCGCGGGCCGTGCGCCCACGCCGCGAACCCGATGCCGAGCGCACCGACCACGGCCGAGACATAGTACATGACCTTGTGCGGATCGAAGCCGAGGAATGAGCCGTGTGCCGCGGGATGCCCACTGGCGTGGGCGTGATCGTGCGCGTGCGCCTCGTCCCCCTCCGCGTGGGTGTGCGCGTCCACTGGGTGGGGATGGTCGTGCGCATCGCCACCGGCGTGCTCGTCGATCAGGAACAACGCCGTCGGCGCCTTGTGCCCGTCGTGCTCAGCGCCGTACGCGTTGACCGCCGTCGTCGATTTGAGCATCGAGCCGACCCAGCCCTTGTCCGCCGGCTTGACGAAGTAGAGCCCCGCGGCGAGCACCGCCAGCACGCTGAGCGTGGCCAGCACGCCGTTGATCGCCAGCCGCGGCGCGTGCGGGTGGAAGTCATGGTCGCCCGTGGCATGCTGGTGCTCGGCCTCTTCCTCGAGCATCGCCTCGGCCTCGGCGTCGTGATGATCGTCGCCCGGCTCGTAGCGCACCGGCCCCACGAAGACGCGGAAGAAGACGCGGAAGGTGTAGTACGCCGTCAGCCCCGCCGTGATCAGCAGGACCCACCCGATCAGCGCGTAGCCGGGCCCCGGCGTCACGAACGCCTCGGCCAGGATCATGTCCTTGCTGAAGTACCCCGCCGTGAAGGGAACACCGGCGAGGTTGAGACAGCCGATCAGCATGCCCACCGCCACGATCCGCCAGCCCGGCACATGCCACAGGCCGCTGAGCTTCCGCAGGTCGAGCTGGCCGGCGAAGCCGTGCATCACCGCGCCGCAGCAGAGGAACAGCAGCGCCTTGAAGAACGCGTGCGTCAGCACATGGAACACCCCGCCCGTCGGTGTGAGCACCGCGAGACCGGCGAACATGTAGCCGAGCTGGGACACCGTCGAATACGCCATGATCCGCTTGATGTCGAACTGGGCCATCCCGATCGTCGCCGCCAGCAACGCCGTGATCGTGCCGATCCATGCCACCACCGGCAGGGCCCACTCGCTCACCAGAAACACCGGGTACATCCGGGCGATCAGGTACACGCCCGCGGTCACCATCGTCGCGGCGTGGATCAGCGCCGACACCGGCGTCGGGCCCTCCATGGCGTCCGGCAGCCAGACATAGAGCGGGAACTGCGCGCTCTTGCCGAACGCCCCGATCATCAGGAACACCGGGATCAGCTGGGCCATCAGCGGGACATCCGCCGCGTTCCCGGCCTTCACGGCGTCGATGTACCCCTGCAGCTGCGCCGAGGAGAACAGCTCCGCGTACTCGACCGTGCCGAAGTGCACAAAGGTCAGGAACACGCCGATCGCGAGCCCGAGGTCACCGATGCGGTTGACGATGAACGCCTTCTTCGCCGCCGCCACAGCCTCGGGCTTCTTGTAGAAGTACCCGATCAGCAGGTACGAGCACAGGCCCACGCCCTCCCAGCCGAGGTAGAGCATGAACAGGTTGTCGCCCATGACCAGGCAGGCCATGCTGAACACAAAGAGGCTGAACGCGAAGAAGAAGCGGTTGTAGCCCTGGCCGACATCGTGCTCCATGTACTCGCTGGCGTAGGTCGCGATCAGCGTCGCCAGCCCGGTGACGAAGAGCATCCAGAGCAGCGTGAGGTTGTCGATGTAGAAGCCGAAGTCCGCGGTGAGCGACTGGCCGGGCCCGCTGCCCCAGCTGAGCTCGAACCAGCTCCAGGCCGAGACCGTCGAGGTCTCGCCCGAGAGCGTCATGTACGCGAGCACCGTCAGTACGAAGCTGCCGGCGAGCGAACCGATCGTCAGCACCGCCGGCAGCTTGGTCTTCACGCCGGCCGCCGCGCACGCGGTGCACAGGACCGACGCGAGCAGCGGCAGCAGCGGGATCAGGATGACCCAGCCCGGCGCTCGCCCGACGGCCTCCAGCACCGCGCCGCCGGCGCCCTCCGCCACGGCGCCGAGCGACAGCAGCGGCGCGACGGCGGGAGCGAGTTGTACCGAGTCCAGCAGCGTCAGCACCCGCAGGGCTCCTTTGCCACACCTAGCCCCGCAGGGCGGACCACACCGTGCCGTCGAGCGATTCCTTCCGCCGGAACAGCAGGACCACCAGCGCCAACGCCAGCGCCGCCTCGGCCGCCGCCACCGTCAGCACGAAGATCACGAACACCTGACCCGTGAAGTCCAGATAGAACCGGCCGAACGCGACCAGCGCGATGCCCGACGCCTGGAACATCATCTCCGTGCACAGGAACATGATGATCAGGTTCCGACGGGTCGCGAACCCGATCAGCCCCAGCGCAAACATGATCGCCGAGACCAGCAGGTAGTGGTACAGCGTGATCGCGTGCATCGGCTCGGGGAACCCGGCCTGCGCGAGCGTGGGAAGCGCCTCGAGCATCACTCGACCTCCTCCGACCCGCCGGCCCAGGACGCATCGCCCGCGCCGCGACGCCGCGCCGTCGCCAGCGCCATGTCGCGCTTGGCGTCCTCGTCGATCTGGATCTGCTTCCGCGCCAGGATCGTCGCCCCGAGCATCGCCATCAGCAGGATCACACCCGCGATCTCGATCGCGCCCGGGTGCGCCTTGATCAGCTCCCAGCCCACACCCTCGCTGTTCGACAGCCGCAGGTCCTCCGGCCAGGGCACCGTCCGTCGCGCGCCGTCGCCCGACGCCGTCGCCACTTCCACCACCACCGTCCGCGACTCGTGGTCGACCAGGATCGGCCCGAGTCCGCCCGACTCGGACAGGCCCCGCGCCAGACGCTCGCCCGGCCGCATGCCGACGCCCTCGTCGAGCAGGTGCTGCTCCCGCAGCGCCCGCTCGATCCGCTTGGGGAACCCGGCCAGGAGCTCATCGCCACGGTACGCCGCGGGGTCCGGCGTCAGCATCGGCACGCCGCGGGCCAGCATCGTCGACACCGCCGCCAGCAGCACGAACCCGGCGACCGTCGCCATCACCGGCTCCCTCGCCACGCGGTCGTACTCGGGCTGGTTCTCGACCAGCTCTTCGCTCGGCGCCTGCGTCGCCAGCATGATCACAAACAGGTAGGTGATCAGGATCGCGCCCGCGTAGATGATGATGAGCGCGAAGGCCATGAACTCCGCCGACAGGATCAGGAACAGCCCGCTCGTCGCCAGGATCGTCAGGATGAAATACAGGGCCGAGTAGACCGGCTTCGGGTGCGTGATCACACGCAGCGCGCTCGCCAAACCCAGCAGCGCGAAGATGTAGAAGTACACATTGGGCGTCGTGACCGACACGCCCTCGGGTGTCTGACGACCCGCCGCGGCGAGCGCCAGCATCGCCAGCCCACCCGCGACCGTGCCGACCAGATAGCCCGGCAGCGCCAGGCTGAACCGGCGACGCGGCATCGCCAGAAGCACACCCAGCCCGCCGAGCGCCGCCAGTGCGTAGAGGATGACCGGGCTGATCACGGAATCCAAGGCGTCTGGCCCCGCTCTTCTGGGCCCTGATGGACGGGCCGATCCGCGCTCGGCCGGGGCTCAGCGACCTGACCGGGCCACCCCCCACGAGCGCCGCTGAGGATAGAACCGCCCCACCACCCCTTCAACCGCGCCGAGCCGCGCCGGATCGGTACCATCGCCCCGTGACCGGACCGATCGCCGAACCACCACGCGCAGCCGGATGGAAGCTGCACACGCCCAATGCGCTCGTCGGCGTCCGGCTCGCGCTGTCGGTTGCCGTGTTCTGGCTCCTCGCCACGCACGATCTGACCCATGATCGCGGCGACCGGCTCCTCCTCGCCGCGGGGCTCTTCGTCATCGCCGCCGCCACCGATGCGCTCGACGGCATCCTCGCCCGACGCTGGAACGCCGTCACCCGCTTCGGACGAGTCATGGACCCCTTCGCCGACAAGATCCTTGTCCTCGGCTCGTTCGTCCTGCTCGCCGGTCCCGGCTTCGTCGGCTTCAGCCTGCAGCCCGCGACCGGATTCGCCGGCTGGATGGTCGTGGTCATCCTCAGCCGGGAGCTGCTGATCACCAGCCTCCGAGGACTCATCGAAGCCGGCGGGGCGGACTTCTCCGCCCGGTCCGCCGGAAAAATCAAGATGGTCGTCCAATCGATCGCGATCCCGGCGGTGCTCATCCTCACCGGCCTCGACCCGTTCGACGACCTCATCCTGCCAGGGCCGTCCACCGGCCGATCGCTCAACGCCGCGGTCGCCTGGTCCACCACGATCGTGACCGTGCTCAGCGGTCTTCCCTACATCCTCGCCGCGGCTCGCACCGGCCGGAGAGAACCGTAACCCGTGCACACGCCACGACTTCCATTCCTGACCGTCTTCGGGCTCGGCCGCATCCGCCCCGCGCCGGGCACATGGGGCTCGATGCCCCCGGTCGTCGTCGCGGGAGTTCTGATCGCGCTCGGCCTGGGGCCGCAGGACGCGCCGGCGGTCTACCTGCTCGTCCTCGCCGCGATCATGCTCTTCTTCTCCGCCGCCTGCATCGCCCAGGGCGACATGGCCGAGGCCGTCTTCGGCAAGAAGGACCACGGCAATGTCGTCGCCGACGAGACCGCCGGCCAGTGCGTGACGCTCATGGTCCTGCCCGCGGCCGCCCTGGCCACCCCCCTGCTCGCCGCCTTCACGCTTGTGCTCTGCTTCCTGTGCTTCCGCGCGATGGACATCGTCAAGCCATGGCCTGCCAATGGCTTACAAAAATGGCCCGCCGGCTGGGGCGTGCTGGTGGACGACCTGCTCGCCGGGTTGTACGCGGCGCTGCTCGTGCACGCCTGCGCGGCGATCGCGCTCTGAACGACCCCCTACCTCTTCTTCGTCGGCATGACGCGCGACTCGTCGGCATCACCAACGCCGTCGGTCTCCGCGGCCGCCGGCGCCGGCGCTTCCCACACATTGTTCCTGCGGTCCATGTCCGGAAGCCGGTGCCGCGGATCGACCTCGACGCGAACGATCTCCCGTCCCTCGGCGTCCCACGACATCGGGAAGCTCGCAGCGCGGGCCCATGCCTCCACCGGCAGCCGCCGCTCCTCCTCGGACCCATCGGCGTAGGTGATCAGCACATCCGCCGGCATCACCATGCGGTCGAGGTTCGCCAGCGTCACCGTGAGCCGCCCGCGCTGCGCCGTGGGCTGCACCGCCGCCACCGCCTGGTCGAGCGACGCCGACTCGTAGAACCAGCCGCGCCAGAACCACGACAGGTCAGCGCCCGCCGCGTCCTCCATCGTCCGGAAGAAGTCCTCGGGCCGCGGGCTCTTGAACGCCCAGCGACGGGTGTACTCGCGGAACGCATCGTCGAACCGATCTTCGCCGAGCACGACCTCGCGCAGCACGCGCATCGCGTACCCCGGCTTGGCGTACGCCAGATAGCCCAGATCGCCGCTGTGCACCTGATCCGGGATGGTCACGATCGGCTGCACCGGGCCGTTGCGACGCCTCTCGACGATGAACTCGGCGTCGCTGATCCGCCGGCCCTCACCCCAGTAGTCGCTGTAGCTCGAATGGTTGATGAAGGTGTTGAACCCCTCGTCCATCCAGGCGTGGCGACGCTCGTCCGTGTTGACGATCATCGGGTACCACATGTGCCCGAACTCGTGGTCCGTCACGCCGAACAGACTCTGCGGCGAGCGGCCGAGCGAGCAGAACACGATCATCGGGTACTCCATCCCGCCGACAACGCCGCCGATGTTCGTCGCCGTCGGGTACGGGTACTCCATCAGCCACTCGCTGTAGTAATTGATCGCGTGGCGACCGTACTCGACCGCTCGCTCCCAGCCGGGTTGCTCGTCGGTGCCCAACCCCTCGGGCGGGTAGAACGCCTGGCAGAGCACCGGGCGGTCTGTGTCGGCGATCGCCGCGTCCCAGCGGAACGCCCGGCTCGACGCCCATGCGACGGTGCGCACATCGTCCGCAACAAACCGCCAGGTGCGCTGGTCCGACGCCCGCTCGTCGGGGATCTCGTCGAACCCGCGAACGATCACCGGCTCGGTCGACTGCTGCGCCTCGGCGAGCCGGGCGCGCTGCGCGTCGGTCAGCACCTCCTCCGCGTTGGCCAGCACGCCCGTCGCCGCGACGATGTGATCGCTCGGCACGGTGATCTCGAGCTCGTAGCGCCCGAAGTTCGTGTAGAACTCGCCGTCGCCCTGGTGGGGGTAGACATTCCAACCGTGCGTGTCGTCGTAGACCGCGACATTCGGGAACCAGTGCGCGAGCTGGAAGACCTCGCCGGCCTTTCCCTCGTACACGCCCAGCCGGCCACGCGGCGGGATGTTCATCGAGAACGACAGCTCCAGCGTGACCGACGCGCCCGGCGCAAGCGGCCCGGGCAGCGGCACCTTGCCCATCGAGTCGTACACCTGCACCTCGACCGGCGCGCCATCCACCGACGCCTCCGACAGCTCGAACCCGCCCACAAAGTCCGAGGGGACGCGCCACCACATGTCCGGCGGCAAGGCCCTCGCCCCGATCGAATCGGGCCGAAACGCGTTCTGATCCAGGTTCAGCCACAAGTACCGCAGCTCGTGCGGGCTGTTGTTCGTGTACACGCACGCCAGACGCCCCGAGAGCGCCCGCGCCTCCGTGTCCAGCGTCACGGCGATGCGGTAGTCCGCACGCTGCTGCCAGTACGCCGGCCCCGGTGCGCCCGACGCGAGCCGGTTCGGATCGTGGCTCGGCCAGTCCAGCGGTTCGAAGATGGACTCCGGCGCGGGTCGGCCCGGTGCCTGCGCCCAAGCCGAGACCGAAGCCGAGGCCGCCACGAACGACGCGAACATCACCGGAATTCGAAGCATGCCGGGGGTCTCCTCGGGGTGAACACGGGAGCCTACCGCCGCCGGCCGCTACAGACGACGGTCCAGCAGGCGATACTGGATCGCCTCGGCGATCTGCGGGGCGTCGATCCGTTCCGCGGCGTCGATGTCGGCGATCGTGCGAGCCACCCGGCGGATCTTGTCGTACGCCCGTGCGGAAAGCCCCAGCTCCGTCATCGCCTGGCGCAGCAGCGACACCCCGGCATCGGTCATCGGCGCCAGCTCGTCGAGCTGACGGCCCGAGAGGCGGGCGTTGGTCAGCTCCGGGCCCTGCCTCGCGCACTGACGCTCGCGCGCGAGGTCGACCTGCCGGCGCATCCTCGCCGAGTCCGTGCCGCGCGGGGCCTCGGCCAGCTGCTCCCAGGGAACGCGCGGCGCTTCGATGTGGATGTCGATCCGGTCGAGCATCGGTCCGGAGATCCGAGAGAGATACCGCTGCATGTCGCGACGGCCCTGCTCGCCGGGCGCGAGATCGCCGCCCGGCGTCGGGTTCATCGCGGCGACGAGGATGAAGTCCGCGGGGAATCGGACCGAGCCCGAAGCCCGCGCGATCGTGACGACATGGTCCTCGGTGGGCTGGCGGAGGGTCTCGAGGACGGTGCGCTGGAACTCCGGCAGCTCGTCGAGGAAGAGCACGCCGTGGTGCGCCAGCGAGATTTCCCCGGGCTTCGGCACCGCGCCGCCGCCGACGATGGCCGGTGAGGACGCCGTGTGGTGCGGCGTGCGCACCGGACGGGCGCCGATGAGCCCGACGCCCGGCGGGAGTCGTCCGGCCGCGGAATAGATCCGTGTCACCTCGATCGCCTGGGCGGGCGTCATCGGCGGGAGGATGCCCGGCAGGGCACGGGCGATCATCGTCTTGCCGGTGCCCGCGGGGCCGAGCATGAGCAGATTGTGCCCTCCCGCCGCGGCGATGACCGCCGCGCGTTTGACGGGCTCCTGCCCTTTGATATCCGCGAAATCGACCGCGGCAGACCCGCTGGCAAGCAGACCCTCGACATCCACCGGCGCGACCGGGTCCGGCTCGATCGCCCCCGTCAGCAGGCACGCGACCTCCGTCAGCGTGCGCACGCCCAGCACGCGGAACTCCGGCCCGGCGGCGGGCAGCGAGCCCGCGACCACGGCCGCCTCCCGCGCGTTGTCCGCCGGCACGACCACGCCCTCGAAGCCGAGTTCGGCGGCGAGGGCCGCCATCGCGAGGCAGCCCGGCACAGGGCGCACCCGGCCGTCGAGCGCCAGCTCCCCCGCGAACAGGTACCGCCGATGATCGAGCCCCGAGGACGCCGGCGGCACGAGCCGCTGCGACAGCAGGAGTCCCACTGCGATCGGCAGGTCGTACAGCGGGCCCTCCTTGCGCTGATCCGCCGGGGCGAGGTTGATCAGCGTGCGGCCTGCCGGAAAGGCGTACCCGCCGTTCGCCAGCGCCGAGCGGACGCGCTCGAGCGACTCGCGCACCGCCGTGTCCGGCAGGCCCACGATCGTGGCGCGATCCAGACCGACCTCGTCGTGGTCGACCTCGACCTCGCAGGGCAGGGCGTCGATGCCCTGGAGCAACGCGGACTGAACACGGGCAAGCATCCTGACACTATACAAACACACGGCCGGCTCGGCGAGGGTGCGGGGCGGGTGGGCAAATCGAATCCTCGAAGCTCCGGCGGCCCGATGAATGAGCCGTATGAGTACCACACGACAGAGCGGTCGCGCGCGCCGGTCCGAGCCGGAGATCGAGCCCTTGAGCCCCCTGTCGAAGGGGGCGCTCGTGGTGGCCTGGGCGGTCTGGATCTTCGCGGCCGCCTCGCTGGCAAGCTACGACGGGGCGGACGCTCCGTCCCACGCGGTCTGGCCGCCGAACGACCCGACGATGAACTGGTGCGGACCGGCCGGGGCGGCGGTGGCGCACTGGGGGTACCAGACCTTCGGGTTGTCCGTGTGGGCGTTGCTGCTCGGGTCGGCGGCGCTGCTGGTCGTGCCGGTCCGGGGCGGCCGGGTGGATCACCCGCTGGTGCGGCTCGCCGGGCTGGTGTTCGCCGCGGGCGGGCTGGCGGGGCTGCAAGGGCACCTGCTGCCCGCGACGGGGCCGATCGCGGGGTTGCCGGGCGGGACGGTCGGGCTGGTGACCTCGGCCGAGCTTGGCAGCCGATTCGGCGGGCTGGGCACGACGCTGGCGTTCGCGATGGCGGCTCTGCTCGGGCTGGTGGTTTCGCTGGACCGCTGGCTGCTCCTGGTGCCGGCGTGGGCGCTGGAGCGGTCGGGCACGGTCCGCGCGGGATCGGGGCTGCTCGGGCGGTTCGTGGCGCGCGTGATGGGTGGCGCGTGGGACAGGACCCAGCGCCTGCGTGCCCGACGGGTTCGGCTCGACGATCTCGATGACGATCAGGAGGCCGAGTTCACCGAGGCACGACGCAAGCGGCGCGCCACCGAGCGGAAGCGGAAGGCGACATCGGTCCGCGTCAAGGAAACGGCCGGCGGGTTGGGCGCCGCCGAGGAGCTCGAGGACGAGGACTACGAGGAAGACCAGACCGAGGACGAGTACGAGGAAGACGAGTACGAGTACGAGGACGAGGACGAGGACGACGACGAGGACGACGACGAGGACGACGACGAGGACGACGACGAGGACGACGAAGAAGAGGACGACGAAGACGGCCTGCCCGGTGCGCCGCAGGTCTTCAGCGAGGAGGCGATCCGTGACAAGGTCGCCAAGCTGCCGCTGCGCTTCGCCGGCGCGAACCGGACGACGGCGACCGAGGAGGACCTGCGCGACCTGCAGAATGTCGCGGAGCTGGAGGGCTACCGCTTCCCGGGGCTCGACCTGCTCGAGGAGCCCGATGAGAGCTTCAGCGAGACGCTGGAAGAACTGGTGCGCGAGCAGGCGGAGAACCTCGAGGCCGCGCTGCAGCAGTACAAGATCGACGGCGAGGTCGTGGGCATCGAATCGGGCCCGGTGATCACGCTGTACGATGTCAAGCTCGCGCCCGGCACGAAGGTCAGCAAGCTGACGAGCATCCAGAGCGACCTGGCCCGCGCGCTCAAGGCGGTGAACATCCGCATCGTGGCGAATCAGGTGGGGCGCGACACCGTCGGCGTCGAGGTGCCCAACCCGACCAAGGAGAAGGTCCGGCTCAAGGAGCTGATGTCCAGCCGCGAGCGCTTCCAGAAGATGAAGCTGCCGATGTTCCTGGGCAAGGACGCGTCGGGCGAGCCGCT
Organism: Phycisphaerales bacterium; assembly: GCA_052168215.1. Taxonomy (GTDB): domain Bacteria; phylum Planctomycetota; class Phycisphaerae; order Phycisphaerales; family UBA1924; genus JANQQZ01. The sequence goes on along the minus strand of JBQLZJ010000009.1, from coordinate 16,878 downwards.
GATCGAAGACCTGACGAAGATGCCGCACATGCTGATCGCGGGCACGACCGGCTCGGGCAAGTCGGTGTGCATGAACACGATCATCATGAGCTTCCTCTACACGAAGAAGCCGAACGAGCTGAAGCTGGTGCTGGTCGACCCGAAGATGGTCGAGATGAGCCAGTTCAAGGACATCCCGCACCTGATGTGCCCGGTGGTGACGGAGATGGGCAAGGCCGCGGCGATCCTCGAGTGGGCCGTCAAGAAGATGGACGAGCGGTACGAGCTGCTCGCCGAAGCGGGCTGCCGGGACATCTCTGGATACAACGAGCTGGCGTTCGACGAGCTGTGCGAGCGCATGGGCGTGCAGAGCGAGGAGGAGAAGGCCCGGATCCCTCGCCGATTGCCCTACATGGTCTTCATCATCGACGAGCTGGCCGACCTGATGATGACGAACAAGGAGGTGGAGGGCTCGATCATCCGCATCGCGCAGAAGGCGCGGGCGGTGGGCATCCACCTGATCCTGGCGACGCAGCGGCCGCAGGCGAATGTCGTCACGGGCCTGATCAAGTCGAACATGCCCTGCCGGGTGGCGTTCAAGGTCGCCAGCGGCATGGACTCACGGATCGTGCTCGACCAGAAGGGCGGCGAGCTCTTGCTGGGCCAGGGCGACATGCTCTATCTGAGCCCTCGCAGCCACAAGCTGCACCGCGCGCAGGGCACGCTGGTGGACGACCACGAGATCCGCAAGGTCGTGCGCTTCATGCGCGATGTCGCGGGTCCGACCTACGAGCGGCAGCTCGTCCAGCTTCGATCGGGAGACGGGGACGAGCAGCGACTCATCGAGAGCGAGAACAACTCCTCCGCGAGCCTCGCCGCGGCGCAGGAGGACCCGCTGTTCGACCGCGCCGTGGAGATCGTGCTCGAGACCAAGCGCGGGTCCGTGTCGCTGCTGCAGCGCCGGCTGGCGATCGGGTACACGCGCGCGAGCCGACTGATCGACCTCATGGGCATCGCCGGCATCATCGGCGAGCACAAGGGCTCGGTCGCGCGCGAGGTGGCGATCTCGCTCGAGGAGTGGGAGGCGATGAAGGCGTACAACGAGCGGATGATGCGCCAGGCCGATGGGGACGACCGCTCCGACGACGAGTACGCCGCCGACCAGGAGCGGGCGAAGGCGAACTATCGCGCGCTGCAGGGCACGACGGGTCGGTCGGCCGAGCCCCACGACTCGGCGGAGGCGCCGCCCTTCGAGACCGACGAGATCGACGAGATCGACGAGGAAGACACGACCGAAGACGAGCCCGAGGACGAGCTTGAGGACGAGCTTGAGGACGAGGACGACGAACTCGACGAGGCCGCGGAAGACGACGAGGAGTACGAGTATGTGCTCGTCGATGAGGACGGCAACGAGATCGATCCTGACGAGGCGGACGAGTACGAGCTCATCGATGAGGACGAGGACGAACCCGAGCCGGACGCGGAGGACCGTCCCGCCCGCGTCCGCCGGGGCGCCTGACCGCCGCGAGGACGCCGGGCAGCGGACCGGCGGGTCCGCGGGGGGCTACCCTGCGCTGCAACCGGTCCGGGTGCTCACCCAAGAATGAGAGGGGTGTACCGGCGATCCGACTGCGCCCACGCCGGGCCTGGGCGCCGGCAGACCCGCGGACGCGGGCAGGACCAACACAGCACGAAAGGAAGCTGCAACGATGAAGCTGGCTCTGACTCGGACTCTGGCGGCCGCGATGCTCGCTGGCCTTCCCTGCGGCGTCTCGCTGGCGGACATCCCGCCCGCGATGGCTCGCGTCTCGGCCGATGCGCCGCTGGTGATCTCGATCTCCAGCATCGGCGGCTTCGTGGAGGAGGCGCGCGGGTTCATCAACGCGCTCGGCCTCGAGGACGCCGAGGACGGGCTCGACGAGTTTGTGGACATCATGGCCATGCCGGGCGTCGACACCTCGGGCTCGGCGGCCATCGTCTTCAACACGCTCGACGGCTTCGAGGAGATGGACGGCCCGCCGATGGTCGCGCTCGTGCCCGTCACCGACTACCGCCAGATGGTGACGAACCTTGGCGGGACCGGCGCCGGCACGGAGCTGCTGGAGATCGAGGGCGAGGATGTTTACATCAAGGACATCGGGGGCGGGTTTGCGGCGATCGCGCCGAAGCAGGCGCTGGTCGACAGGTTCACCCCGGTGGAAGACGCCTCGGCCGCGCACCTGGCCGCGATCGGCCAGGCCGGCCAGACGCTGACCGGCGAGCACACCTTCGTGCTCATCGCCGATGTCGCCGCCTTTGCCGACACCATGAAGCAGGGCTGGGCCGAGGCCTCGCAGCAGATGGCGATGTTCGGCCAGATGGCGGGCCAGGGTGAGCAGATCCAGCAGCAGGTCGCGATGATGAACACGATCGTCGAGACTTTCGCCCGCGACGGCCGCCGGGGCATGCTGGGTGTTTCGGGTGGCGCCAACGGCATCACCGTCGAGCTTGCGGCCTCGTTCAAGGAGGGCTCCGAGCTCGCCGGCTTCTTCAACCAGACGGGCAGCGCCGCGTCGCTGACCTCGATGCTGCCCGGTGGGGCGTACATCGCCGCGTTTGCCGCCGACTTCACGGGCGAGGGCATCCGCACCCTGCTGAAGAACTCGGCCGAGATGAACCCCGGGGGGCAGATCCCGGGCATCAACCCCGCGCAGTTCGTCGATTCGAGCAACGGGTTCGCCCAGGTCATCGGCGTCAGCCCCGGGGGCCTGATGGGCGGTCTGTTCGTGAACACCACCGCGGTCATGGAGGTCAACAACGCCGGCGACTTCATCAAGACCTATGCCGATGCGCTGTCCGACATGAACGGACAGGAGGCGCAGGGCATGTCGTTTACAACCAACTTCGCGGCCACGCCGGAGCAGGTCGGCGGCACCGACGCCTACCGCTGGTCCATGAAGATGACGCCCGATCTCGACAACCCCAACGCCCAGCAGATGCAGATGATGATGCCGATGCTCTTCGGCCCGTCGGGCGGGCCGAGCGGGTATCTCGCCGCCGCGGACGATGACACCGTGGTGATGACCTACAGCACGAGCCAGGCCGCGCTGTCGTCGGGCCTGGCGGCGGCTCGCGACGGCGGCGGCTTCGCCGGCAACGCGCTCGTCGCCAAGCAGGCCGAGCTGCTGCACACCGACGCCGTCATGGTCGGCTATGTCGATGTCGGCTCCATCGTCCGCATGGCGCTGCCGATGGCCGCGATGTTCATCGGCCAGGTCGATGTCCAGATCCCCGACGCCGTCACGCCCGTCGCCTTCAGCATGTCCGCCGATGGCGGCAGCATGGGCTTCCGAACGGCTGTGCCCGCCGATGTCATCACCATGATCACCGATGTCGCCATGGCCTTCCAGGACATGGACGGCGGCGGCATGGACGACGAGGACGAGGCCCCGCAGTTCTGATCGCCCGTGCGCTGATCACCCATACAACGAACCGCATCTGATGCGACACGGGCCGACGCCGAGAGAGTCGGCCCGTTTTCATGCGCACGGCGCGGGATACGCTCGGCCATGGACCAGCAAAGCACATGGACGGTGGGTGGCGGGCGGACGATCGATCTCGCCGAGCCCACCGTGATGGCGATCATCAACGCCACGCCGGACAGCTTCAGTGACGGCGGTCGGTTCACAGACGCCCAGGATGCGATCGACGCCGCCCTGCGGTGTCTGGACGAGGGCGCTGCGCTGCTGGACATCGGCGGCGAATCCACACGGCCCGGCGCGCAGCGCGTCCCCGGGGTGGAACAGATCCGGCGTGTGCTGCCCGTGATCGAGGGCGTGATGCGCCAGCGTCCCGACGCGCTGATCAGCGTGGATACGACACGCGCCGCCGTGGCGGAGGCGGCGGCGCTGGCCGGCGCCGCGATCGTCAACGATGTCTCCGGCGGGCTCGACGACGAGGACATGCTTCCGGTGATCGCGCGCCTGGGCACCGGCTGCATTCTGATGCACCGCGAGCGGCCGCCCGAGCGTGATGCGTATTCGGACCGGTACGAGACGCCGCCGATCACGGGCGACGCGGTCACGCGTGTTCGCCGCGCGCTCAGGCGACGGCTCGAGGCGGCCGAGGCGGCCGGCGTGCGGACGGACGCGGTCGTGCTCGACCCGGGCCTGGGATTCGGGAAGACCGTCGAGCAGAACCTGGCGCTGATGCGGCGCACGGGCGAGCTCCTGACGCTCGGGCGACCTGTGCTCAGCGGGACGAGCCGCAAGAGCTTCTTGGGACGGATCGGGCTTCAGCGGGACAGCGACCCGGGCGAACGGCTCGGTGCGTCGATCGCGGCGAGCGTGCTGCATGCCTCGTCCGGCGCCAGGCTGTTCCGCGTGCACGATGTCCGGGAGCACACGCAGGCGTTACGGCTCTGGTGGGCTCTGGCGGGCTCCGAAGCGGGGACAAGCGGCTGATAACCTCGGAATGCGGCGTTGCCGAACACGACCACCCGGCGCACCACCCGGCGGCGTACAATCTCACTCGTGGCCGGATGCACCCGGGGACCGGGTCGCTGCGCCGCGACGAGCGATGGCTCAGGGGAAACACGGATGTCCACAAGCCCACCGCTGAACGAGCTCACCGACGACAGCTTCGCCGAGACGATCGAGACCACGCCGGGCGTGGCGATGGTCGAATTCTGGGCCTCGTGGTGCATGCCGTGCCGGATGCTCGAACCGGTGATCCGTGAGATCGCATCGAACTACGGCCCGCGCATCGTCGTGGGGCAGGTCGACACCGATCGTCACCGCGACACGGCGCGTCGCTTCGAGGTCAACGCGGTGCCGACGGTCATCATCTTTCAGGACGGGTCGCCCGTGCAGCGCTTCATCGGGCTGACCTCATTCGAGAAGCTCGCGGTATCGATCGATCGGGCGTTGGCCGCATCGGACGCGGCCCGGAGCGGCGCCGCGGGCTGACGACCGCCGCCGCCGAGACGCCTCAGCACTCCTTTCCAGAGAGCATGTTCGCCATGACCAACGACGGGGCCCGCATGATGGAAGTCAAGCCGAACGCCAAGCCCGGCACGCTGCGGTGCGCCGCGGTGGGCGTGGGTCGGATGGGGCAGCACCACGCCCGGGTGTACGCACAGATGGAGGGCGTCGAGCTCGTCGGTGTGTACGACGCGAACCCGGAGCGCGCCGCCGAGATCGCCCAGAAGCACGGGTGCCCGGTGCTGCCCTCGATCGACGCGGTGATCGCGGCCCGGCCGGACGCGGTCAGCATCGCCTGCCCCACGGTCTACCACCGCGAGACGGCCGAGCCGCTGCTCGAGGCGGGCGTGGCGTGCCTGATCGAGAAGCCGCTGGCGCAGGATCCCGACGAGGCCGAGGCGATCAAGCACGCCGCGGAACGCTCCGGGAGCGTGCTCATGGTCGGCCACATCGAACGCTTCAACCCGATCATGCGGGCGCTGCGGCGCAAGGCGGCCGAGGGGCTCGACCTCACGCCCCGCTTCATCGAGGTGCACCGCGTCAGCCCGATGACCTTCCGCTCGGTCGACATCGGCGTGGTCATGGACATGGGCATCCACGACCTGGATGTCGTCATCATGCTGATGGGCGGGCAGGAACCGGACCGGGTCGAGGCCACGGGCGTGCCGGTCGTGACCGAGCACGAGGACCTCTGCAACGCCCGCCTGACCTGGACCATGCCAGAGGACCGGGGCGGCGGCGTGTGCGTCGCCAACATGACCTTCAGCCGGCTCGCGCTCAAGACCGAACGCGTCACGCGCATCACCGCCGAGGACGCCTACATCAAGATCGACTACCAGAAGAAGACCGGCACGCTCATCCGCCGGACCGCCAACGAGGCCCAGCTCCAGGAGGTCCGCGACCTGCTCCGCCACGGCATGGACCTCTCCAGCCTGACCTGGGACGACCTGGTCAATGTCGAGCAGCTCGAGGTGGACGATGGTGAGCCGATCGTGATGGAGATCGAGGCGTTCCTGGACGCCGTGCGTTCGGGGGCCCGGCCCGACATCGACGCCCGGGCGGGGCTGGCCAATGTGCGGACGGCGCAGCGGATCGTCGAGGCGATCCGCGAGAGCCTGCCGACGCCCCAGAACGCGTGATCGCACGCCGTCCGTCGATCCGGGTGAGGAATCCCCACGAATCATCCGGCGCATCGCCGAGGCGCGGGCGGTAGACTGACAGCTCCGCCAGGCGGGACGGTTGAGACGAACGGTGGTGTTCGCCTCCGCCCGGCGGGGATCGCTTCTTCGCCGGACGCGTTATGAGCACCGATTTGCCCAACGACCCCTCGAACCACACCCCCGCGCCGGCGCCGGAGCCGACCCAGCCGCCCGTGCCGGGCGAGCTGGACGCCGAGATCCAGGGCGAGCTCGATGCCGCCATGGCCGAGCTCGACGCGATCAACGAGGCGAACGCGCCGAGCGGTCACGCCGCGCACAGCCCCGCCGAGGTGCAGGCGGCCAAGCAGGCCGCCGAGCAATCGCCGCGCCAGCCCGGGCTGCGAGGCCCGCGCGTCGTCCAGGCCGGCCGCGAGCACCGCACCGGCACCGTCGTCAGCGTCGGTCCGAGCGACCTGTTCGTCGAGTTTGGTCCCAAGGAGCTCGGCGTGTGCGACCGCACGCAGTGGCCCGAGGGCGAGGTGCCCAGCCCGGGCGACCGCATCGAGGTCGTCATCGATCGCTACGAGGCCACCGAGAGCCTGTATGTGTGCTCACGCCCGGGCGCGGTGCAGAAGGCGGCCTGGGAGATGCTCGAACCCGGGCAGGTCGTCGAGGCCCGCGTCACCGGCTCGAACAAGGGCGGGCTGGAGATGGAGGTCGCGGGCCATCGCGCCTTCATGCCCGCGAGCCAGGTCTCGCTCGATCGCATCCCCGACCTGTCGATCTTTCATGGCGAGAAGCTGAACTGCAAGGTCCAGCGGATCGACCGCCGAGGCGCGGGCAACATCGTCCTCAGCCGGCGCGAGATCCTGCAGGCCGAGCGCGAAAAGCTGGCCCAGGAGCTGCGCAGCAGCCTGCAGGAAGGCCAGACCGTCCGCGGCAAGGTCAAGAAGATCATGCCGTTCGGTGCGTTTGTGGACATCGGCGGCGTCGACGGGCTCGTCCATGTCAGCGATCTGTCGCACGACCGTGTCAATATGGGCGAAAAGAATGTCGCCAAGTATGTACAGGAGGGCCAGGAGCTGCAGGTGCAGATCCTCAAGCTCGACTGGGAGAGCAACCGGATCGGGCTGGGCCTGAAGCAGCTGATGGACGATCCGTTCGCGGCCGCGATGGAGGAGATCGCCGAGGGTGCCGTCGTCACGGGCAAGGTCAAGACGATCACCGAGTTCGGCGCGTTCGTCGAGCTGCCGGGCGGGCTGGAGGGGCTCGTCCACATCTCCGAGCTGGACTACAAGCGGGTGGCGAATGTCGCCGACGCGGTCTCGATCGACGAGGTGGTGTCGGTGAAGGTGCTGCGGGTGGATCCGGACAGCCGCCGGATCTCGCTGTCGATCAAGCAGACCAAGGAAGCACCCAAGCGTGACGCCGGCAGCGGCGGGCAGCGCCGCGCCGGGGGCAAGGGACGCGGCCGGGGCGAGCGCGACGACCGCTCGCCGGACGAGATCCTCAAGGAGACCCCGGCGCTGCGGCGGATGCGGGAGAAGGCGCAAGCCGAGCGCAACAAGGCCGACAAGGGCCGCGGCGGCTTGGACCTCGAGCGATTCGGCGGCATGGGGCTGGGCGATCTCAAGCTCTAGCCCGCGGCTGGTGGCACCGCCGGTTCGGGCGTCGTGCGCGATGGCGTGCTAGGCTAGCGTCTCATCGGGGCGCGGTTGTCCGTCCCGCAGACCAGCCCCTCGGGCCACGGGATGCACGCATGATCGATATCCGAAAGCTCAAGGAACTCGTCCGCCTGATGGTCGAGAACGACCTGACCGAGCTCGATCTCCAGGACCAGGAGGAGACGGTCTCGCTGAAGCGCGGCGGGGCGGGCGGGCCGGTTGTCTGGCAGCAGCCGATGGTGGGCGCCGCCCCGGCGATGCATCCGTACGCCGCACCCGGAAGCTCGATCGACGACGACACCTCCGCCGACCAGGGCGACGCCGGCGATACCGCGGGGCTGATCCCCGTTGAGTCGCCGATGGTCGGCACTTTTTATGCCTCGCCCAACCCGGAGAGCCCCGCTTTCGTGAAGGTGGGCGACAGCGTCTCCTCGGACACCGTCGTGTGCCTCGTTGAAGCGATGAAGGTCTTCAACGAGATCAAGGCGGAGACGACCGGCACCGTGGCGCGGTGCCTCGTCGAGAACGGGCAGGCCGTCGAGTTCGGTCAGCCGCTGTTCATGATCAAGCCGAACTGAGTCCGAGGCACTAGGCACTAGGCATCAGGCACTAGTGTTCCCGTCCCCCAGCCTAGTGCCCAGTGCCTAATGCCCAGCGCCCGGGTCGCCATGTTCCGACGAGTTCTGATTGCCAACCGCGGCGAGATCGCCCTCCGCATCATGCGGGCCTGCCAAGAGCTCGGGGTCGAGACGGTCTGCGTCTACTCCGAAGCGGACCGCGAGGCGCCCTATCTCCAGCTGGCCGACCGAGCGATCTGCATCGGGTCCGGCCCGGCGAAGGACAGCTACCTCAACATCCCCAGGCTGATCGCCGCGGCGGAGATCGCCGATGTCGACGCGATCCACCCCGGATACGGCTTCCTCGCCGAGCGAGCCGATTTCGCCGCGATCTGCCGCGACTGCAAGATCGAGTTCATCGGCCCGAGCCCCGAGGCGATGGGCAAGCTGGGCGACAAGGTCGAAGCGAAGCGCTACGCCAAGGCCGCCAAGGTCCCGGTCTTCCCTGGGTCGGAGGGCGCGATCGACAACGAAGAGGAAGCCGTCGAGGTCGCCGACGAGATCGGCTACCCGGTGATCATCAAGGCGGCGGCTGGCGGAGGCGGGCGCGGCATGCGCGTCTGCCACAACGAGGCCACGCTCCGCACCAACATCAAGAAGGCGCAGCAGGAGGCGCAGGCCGCCTTCGGCAACGGCGCCGTCTTCATCGAGAAGTTCCTCGAGAAGGCCCGGCATGTCGAGATCCAGGTGCTGGGCGACAAGCACGGCCACGCCGTCCATCTCTGGGAACGCGACTGCTCCATGCAGCGTCGGCACCAGAAGATCATCGAGGAGGCGCCCGGCCCTGGCATCGAGCGCAAGAAGATTCAGGCCGTCGCCGAGAATGCGGCCAAGCTGGTCCGAAACGCCGAGTACGCCGGCGCCGCCACCGTCGAGTTCCTGATGGACGAGCAGCAGAACTTCTACATGCTCGAGGTGAACACGCGCGTGCAGGTCGAGCACCCGGTGACGGAGATGATCACCGGCGTGGACATCGTCAAGACCTCGATCCTCGTCGCCGCAGGCGAGCCGCTGCCCTTCAAGCAGAAGGACATCCAGGTGCACGGCCACGCGATGGAGTGCCGGATCAACGCCGAGAACCCCGACAAGAACTTCATGCCCAGCGCCGGCACGATCGACACGCTTCACCTGCCGGGCGGCCCGGGTGTACGCATGGACACGCATGTCGTCCCCGGGTACCGCGTGCCGCCGAACTACGACAGCATGATCGGCAAGCTGATCGTCCACGCCGACGACCGTGACCAGTGCATCACACGCATGAAGCGCGCCCTGCGCGAGCTGCGGGTCGAGCCGATCTCCACCACCACGCCGCTGCACATCCGGCTCATGGAGAACGCGGACTTCGCCCGCGGCGGCGTGGACATCCACTACCTCGAGCGGCTGCTCAAGTAGCGAAGCGCCGCGTCAGCCCGGCATGTAGCGCTCGAGCCAGTCGTCCTGGCGCAGCACAGCCCGTCGGCTCCGGCGGTCCCTGGCTTCGCTGCGGGACTGCGCGACCGACAGCACCGCGTGCGCCAGCCGGGAGCCGGTGAGCTCCTCCTCCGCCTGTCGAGACGCGATCTCGGCGAGGTACGGCGCGAACTGCACGGGCAGCTCGTCCTCGAGGCTCGCGAAGAGCTGGGCGCTGCCCGGGTCGCCCTGCCGACCGGCCCGCCCGATGAACTGCCGATCCACACGCCGCGCGCCGTGCAGCTCCGTCAGGATCACATGCAGACCGCCCGCGGCGCGGCTGTCGGTGGTGAGCTTGATATCCGTGCCCCGGCCCGCCATATTCGTCGCGACCGTCAGCGCGCCGGGCTCGCCCGCGTGCGCGATGGTCTGCGCCTCCTCCGCGTGGTGGTGCGCGTTGAGCAGCGCGTGGCCCAGTCCCCGGTCGGCCAGCATGCCGCTGAGAAGCTGCGACGCTTCGACCGACCGCGTCCCGACGAGCACCGGCCGTCGGCGCCGGATCTCCTCTTCGATCGACTCAACGATGGCACGCCACTTCGCGGAAGCGGTCCGGAAGACCCGCGTCGGTCGCTGCACGCGCGCCACGGGCCGGTTCGTCGGGATCACGGTCACGGGCCGGCTGTACACCGCCTCCATCTCGGTCGAGGCGTCGGCCGCGGTCCCGGTCATGCCGCAGAGGAACCGGTAGCTGCGGAAGAAGCGCTGGAAGCTGATCCGCGCGAGCGTCTCGCGATCGGCGGTGACCTCGAGCCCTTCCTTGGCTTCGACCGCCTGGTGCAGGCCGTGCTCCCACGATCGGTCCGGCAGGAACCGCCCCGTGTACTCGTCGACGATCACGACCTGTCCGTCGACCACCTCGTACTGCCGGCCGCGCAGGTAGCAGTGCCGGGCGACCAGCGCCTGCCGGACGAGCTCCTCGGCCCGGCGTGCGAGCCGCCACTCGGGGCCTTCGAGCTCCCGGGCGCGTTCTCGCACGCGAGCCCGACCCGCGGCGGTCAGCGTTGCGCGCCGGCGGAGCTCATCGATCCGGTAGTGCCGTTCGCTCTCGAGCTCTCCCGCGATCGAGCACGCGCGCTCGTACGCGTCCGCCATCCGGTCCGCCTCGCGCGGCCTGGCGATGATCAGCGGCGTGACGCCCTCGTCGATCAACACGGCGTCCGCCTCGTCCACCACGCACGCCTGCAGACCGGGCACGATCGGGCCGCCCCGCCCGAGCACCTGCCACCCCGACCACGCCGAGTCGACACGCCCGAGCCGGATCTGATCGCGCAGATAGTCCGCCGCGATCTGTTTCGGCGTGCCGTAGACCACGGATCGGTGGTAGACCTCCGCGCGCCGCTCCGGCGGCGTCTCCTGCACGATCGCGCCGACCGACAGCCCGCACCGGCGGTAGATCGACGCCCGGCTCTCGGCGTCGCGCTGCGCCAGATAGTCGTTGACCGTCAGCACATGCACATGCTTCCACCGCCACGCGATCAGCGGGACCGCCAGCGAGCCGGTGAGCGTCTTCCCCTCGCCGGTCACCATCTCTGCGATTCGGCTGTAGACCAGCGCCAGCGCGCCCGCCAGCTGGACGCGATAGGCCTCTTCCCCGGTCTCACGCGACGCCGCCTCACGAACGAGCCCCAGCGCGCGCCGGACGGCGGCGTCGTCCGCCCGCCCGAGCATGAACAGAGCCCGCGCCGATGCCAGCTCCTCGTCGAGCCGGCGGTCCGACAGGGGCCGCACTTCGGGCGCCATCGCGTCGATCTCGTCCGCCCAGCGCAGCAGCGTGTCAAGGCGTGAGCGCCGGTGCCGCAGCCGGAGCGCCGCGATCGCCGCCGTCTGGTCCGCGCCGCGCAGCACCCGTGCGGCACGACGGCGCGACCGGACGGACTCGTACAGCGCGCCGTACGACGCAAGGCCCATCCCCACGGCGCTCACAGCTTCACCCGCCCCTGCGCGAGCTTGTGCAGCCGATCGACCCACTGCACGAGCAGGGGCTTGGGTTTGAGGTCAAACCGCAGGTGTACGCGCTCGCCGGGCGTGGGCGTCCACCTCTCCGTCGGCTCCGGGGTGACGCGGACGATGAACATCGGCGTGTCGGTGAGCCGGCCCTGCCCCTGCCGCGTGTCGGTCGCGATCGTCCCGCCGCCTTCGAAACCGAGGCCCGCGTGAGGCAGGACCTGCTGTCCCGCGTCGACCGCGCGTGTCTCGATCCCGGCCAGCTCAAGGGTCGGCCTGGAGATCGGCTTGAGCCGAACGCCGAACGACTCCGACGCATCGAACAGCCACGCGGACTCGAGCTGGCTCAGCGCCGCCGCGACACGCAGCGACGCAACCTCGATCACCTCGCCGAGCCCGTCGCCTTCCGCCACCGAGGCACCGATGCGGTCCGCCAGGTCCGGGCCGACCAGCACCCCGTCGTGCGGGGCGGTGACGACGAGCTGCTCCACGCGTCGGTTGAGGAACTCGACGACCTGCCGCTGCGCCGCGACGCGGTCGCGCGCGATGTCGACGGCGCTGGGCTCCTCGGCCGTGGTCTGCCGCTCCAGGCTCTCGAACTCCGCCAGCGTCGCCCGCGCCAGCGTCAGCCGCTGCAGCAGCTCGTCGTTGCGGATCACGGCGATCGTCTGCCCCGCGCGCACGCGATCGCCGGGCCGGGCCGCGATGGTCTCCAGGAAGCCGTCCACCCCCGCGAACACGCCCGAGCGCCGCTCCGACTCGACCACACCCACACCGCGGCGCACATCCGGTGCCGGCACCAGCCCGATCAGCACGCATCCGACGGCGACGAGTGCCACCGTGATCCCGATCGTGCGCGCCCTGTGCTCGGCGAGCTTCGGCCCCGTGCTCAGCCAGTGCACAAACTTGCCGACAGGCATGATGAACCACACCGCCGCCGTCCACACCGCCAGCACCAGCCCGATCGCGAACATCTTGCCCATCACGAACAGCGTGATGGTGATGAACAGGAAGATCCGGTACGCCACCGCGGCCAGCCCGTACAGCGTCAGGATCAGCCCCTCGGCCGGGTCGGAGGTTGGCGCCTCGGCCCGGTCGAGCCGGTACACCGCGGTCTGGAACTGGTACTGCAGCATGCGGAACGACCGCTGCATCATGTTCGGGATCTCGAGCAGGTCGGAGAGGATGTAGTAGCCGTCGAAGCGCATCAGCGGGTTGGCGTTGAACAGCAGCGTGGAGACGCCGGCTGTCAGCATCGCGTTGTACGCCAGCTGCGTCGTCAGCTCGCCCGGCGAGCCGTTGAGCCAGACCAGCGCCGCGACCGCCGCCAGCGTCAGCTCGAAGATCATGCCCCCGGCGCCGACCGCCATCCGCTGCCATCGGCTCGGGAAGGCCCAGCACGCGGAGGCGTCGACATAGGGGCTCGGCACGAGCACCAGCAGCAGCGCGCCGAACTCGGGCACCTGCCCGCCGAACCGCTTGCAGATCACGCCGTGCCCCAGCTCGTGCAGCGTCTTGGCGACGACATACACCGCGATCAGCCAGAGCCAGTTGCTCGGCGCGATCGCGTCCTCGAACCCCGCGGCGAGGGACGACCACTCGGGCACCAGCCTCACCAGCGCGTACACCACGAACGCCGCCCAGACCACGAGGCCCCAGCGGTTCAGCAGCGGGCGGAGCACCGGCTCGACGGCGGAGATGATCCCGTCCGGGTTGAACAGCTTGAAGCGGAAGTACATGATGCCGAGCGCCTGGCTCTGCACCTTCTTGCGGATGCGGTCGCGCGTGCGTGTGAGCAGCTGCTCGGTCTCGGGGCTGGCCTCGACGCTCAGCAGGTTCGCGTTGTAGAGCTGCGAGACGAGCTCGATGACCTCGGGCTGGGTCGGTGCGCCCTCGCCGTGGCGTTCGCCGACGAGCAGCCACGCGTCCTCGACGGTGCGCACGCCGTCGAGCAGCGCGACCAGCTCGTGGGCGACGGGGCTGAGCCGGAAGAAGCGGTTGGACGCCGGATCGTGCGCGACATGCCATCGCCGGCCGCGGTACCGCTGGCGTGTGATCTGCACATGCGGCCGGAGGCGGGGCTTCGTCGCCCGGACGCGGTGCCAGTGCGGGCTGAAGGTCGGACGCTCCACGCCGCTACCACCACAGCCAGAGCCGGAGCGTGTCCACGATCCGGCGCGACCCGATCCACAAGAGCGTCCGGTCGCCCACCTCCAGCTTGGCCAGGCCCTCCATCCCGGGGCGCATCCACGCGGCCCCGTGCTCGAGCGCCGCGTGCACCTCGAACGCGTTGAGACCGCCTTCGGCGCGCGCCAGTGGCACGACCCGCTCCACGCGCAGCGGGAACCGCCGATCCGGGTACGCACGGGTCGCCACCGAGCCGACCATCGCCCCCGCTTCGTCTTCCTCGCGCATCTCCGCGATGCGGGTCATGATCAGCCCGATGTCGCGGTCGTCCACGCGTGCGACCACACGCATCGTGTCCAGCGGCGCGATCTCGAACAACGGATCGCCCCGCGTCAGCGTCGCGCCGACGCGCTCCGAAAGGTCGCCCGTGATGATCGTGCCGGCCATCGGTGCCCGGATCTCCGCCTGCTCGATGCGTCGCTCGAAGAGCTCGAGCCGCGCCCTCGCCTGCTCCGCCCGCGCCTCGGCCTGCTGCCGTTCGCCGCCCTGACCCCGACGCATCGCCTCATCCGCCTGGGCCTGCGCCTGGCGGAGCTGACCGCGCGCCTCGGCCGCGCTCAGCTCCAGCTCACTCGTGTCGAGCCGGACGAGCACCTCGCCGGCCTCGACCGACTCGCCGGCTTTCGCCCGAGCCGACACCGATCGCACCGTGCCGTCGAACGGTGCCGCGATGACCCGTCGCTCCATCGGCTTGAGCGACACCGGCGCCTCGATCCGGTACGGCACACGGACGAACACCACCACCGCCGACAACGCCAGCACCGCCAACGCCGCCAGCTTCCACCAGGTGTGCCTCGGGCCGACCGCCCACGCGCCGGCCGCGCGCACGGCGTCGGCGGCGCGCGCCGGGATCGGCCGATCATCGCTGCGACGGACCCGAAGCACCGGACCGACGAGGTCCAGCGTCGCTTGCAGCAGCTCCACCGTCCGCGGATCGATCGACTGCCCCGGCGCCGCCGACTCGATCGTGACGACACCGATCGTCTCGTCGCCGTCGCGCACGGGCACCGAGATCACTTTCAGATGCGCGTTGCCGGCGGTCAGCTCCCGGTGCGCCTGGGTCACGGCGCGGGCGAGCACCGGATCCGGCTCCTCGCCACGCGGCGCATCGGGAAGCGGGTACGCCACCGCCTGCTCCTGATCCACGCACTCGTCCATCGCGGCCGCGAGCTTGCGAACCATCGCCATCCGCCGGTCCACCTGCTCTGTGTCGCTGAGCGCCACGACACGCACGGGCGTCGCGTCGCGCTCGGCGACCACGCCGTCACCCGTGGCGTTCGCCCCGGCTCGCCCGCCACGCCAGCCGAGCGCCACGCGGTCCGCTTTGAGCGCCCGGCAGAGATCGTTCACGAGTTGCAGCGCCGCGCCGCGGAATCCGCGCGCGCTGTTGATGGAGCCGATCAGCCGGGTGGCGAGATCCAGCGCCGACGCCGAGGCACGGGTGCGTGCGAGCTGCTGCCTCGCCGCGCCGAGATGGGCATACCCGGCGAGCAGCTCGGCCAGCGCCATGGTGGTCTGCAGAGCCTGCTGGCTTCGGCCATCGAGGAGCAGGACCGCCGCCGCCGCCGGTCGTGGGCGGTCGTCGTCTTCAAGCCGGCCGACGGGCACGCACAGAACAAAGCCGCCCCCCGCCTCGCCCCCGTACAGCGCATCCGACGCGCCCCCGATCGCCATGACCTTGGACTCACCCGACGCCAAGACACCCGCCGCGGCGATACGGATGACATCCGGCTCCTGCAGCGCCTCGTCCGCCGCCTCGCCATCGACCGCGGGCCAGACCAGCGTGGCGCGCACCTCACCCGGTCCTGTCGACTCCCCCGGCGGGGCGGGCGCCAGCAGCGCGGCCTGCCGCGCCCCGGTCACCCGGCCCATCGCCGCGAGCAGCACCGAGGGGAACGCCCGCTCGTCGCCCGCCGCCGCCGACAGCTCCGCGACGATCGCCGGCCAGCCGGGCGTCTTGATCTGGTTCACTCTGCTCAACGAACCGCACTCCACGCCGCGAAGGGCACGCCGCGGCGAGCGGGCTCGCTCAGCCGCCCGTGCCGCTCACCCCGGTCGCTCCGTCGGGGGCCACGAGCTCCGCCCACGCACCGCCCGGCTCATCGAACCGGACATACGCCGTCAGTCCTGCCGGCAATCCGTCCGGGTTCGCCGCCTCCACGCGCACCCGCCGGGCACCCGTGACCGAGTCGGCCACCGGGCTGACACCCACAATGGTAGCCTCGAGCACCCACCGCTCCTCGCCGATCCGCACCAGGGCCCAGGCCGGATCCCCCGGCCGGAGCCCGAGCGTCCGCTCCGTCGGCGTCGCCGCATCGATCAGCAGCGGATCCACCGAGACCAGCCGAAGCACCGGGTCCGTCTCGCGAACCGAGTCCCCCACATCCATCAGGACCGCGTCCACCGTCCCGTCGAACGGCGCGACCAGCGTGTGATCCTCGAGCCGCGCGGTGATCTGGGCGAGCTGGTTGTCCGCCTCGATATCCCGCTGGTGGGCCGCCTCGAGCTGGATCACCGCGGTGTCACGCTGCAGGCGGGAGCGGTCCAGCTCGATCGACGACCCGCCGCCGCCTTCGAAGGCCCGCTGCGTCGCGGCGAACTCGACCTCCGCCAGCTCCAGCGCCGCCCGCTGGATGTCGATGTCCAGCGTGCTCTCGGCGCGGAGCTTGGCGATCGCGTGCGACGCGGTCACCTCCGCATCGTCCGCCCGCACGAGCGGCTGCCCCGCGGACACGGCCGACCCGTCGCGCACCATCACCTCCAGGATCTCCGTCGGGAAGCGGAACCCCATCGTCGCGTCCTTGCTGGGCCGGGTCACCGCCTTGACGCCGAACGACTCGTCGCGCTGCGCCGCCTGACCCGAACGGTCGGCAGCGGGCTGCGGCGCCGCCGAGATAGCCGGCGACGCCGTGAGACCGACCGCCAGGCAGACCACCGA
>JBQLZJ010000008.1:0-92124 GCA_052168215.1 Phycisphaerales bacterium | reverse complement strand
TCCGCTCCTCGATTCCGCACTGCTCGCACGCCCGGAAGTACTTCGGGCCATCCTTACGAATCCGAACGACCTTGCCGCGGTGCCCTTCAGTCCCGCACGCTGAGCAGATCGTCGGCATCGATGTGTTCGTCCCGCAGCTCTGGCACTTCCAGTAGTAGCCGTACTTCCCCCACTGGCCGGATAGGTCCGTGCCTCCGCAGCCCTTGCACGCAGCACCGGCCTCCGATTCTCCGAGGCCATGAGCCTGACCCCCGAGTCGTTCGAGCTCGACCACGCCACCGGGCCCGGCGTCCGCGTGTCACCCGCATTCTCCAAGAACCGCAAGCCCGTCTTCCAACCCATGCCGGCCGACCTCGCCAACCACCTTCGCCTCTGGCTCGCGTCCAAGAAGCCCGGCAAGCCGCTCTGGCGGACGCCGCACAACGCCTGCCGGGCGTGGCTGCAGAAGGACCTCGAAGCCGCCGGCGTCGAGTACCAAGACGCCCGCGGCGAGTACGCCGACTATCACAGCTTTCGCCACACCTTCATCACCCGCCTCAACCGCGCCGGCACGCCCCTCGCGACCGCGATGAGCCTCGCACGGCACTCCGACCCCAAGCTCACGCTGAAGGCGTACGACCACGCCAACGACGCCGACCGCCGGGCCGCGATCGCCGCCGCGTTCGGCGGCACGACCTCGGACACCATCGAACCGAAGCCTGCGGTGCCGGCTCAGAACGGCCACGCTTCAGAGCCCGAGACCGAGCCCGAATCACCTGCGCGTAAGCAAATCCGTAAGTGCCCTGAGCGCCCGGGAACGCATTCGGCCGCATCGCTTCGCACAACGACCACCCCGGAGAGGACCATCCCCGAGGCCGGCCAAGATCTCACTAAGTGGCTGAATGGCAACAGGTTCTGCATCGACTCGCACGAGGATGCGCCGCCTTGCACAGGCCAAACAGAAAGTACCCCCCGAAGGACTCGAACCTTCAACCCGCTGATTAAGAGTCAGCTGCTCTACCGATTGAGCTAGGGAGGCGCACGGCTGGTGCCGCGAGACCTTCACCTTAGCCCGGTGGACCCGCGGCCTCAAGCGGTGGGAGCGGGTTGGCGTGATCCCGGGCGGCAGACGCGTGGGTCCCGGACGGGTGCTGCGCCCGGTGGAGCACCGGGGGCACGCTGTGGGGCGTTGGTCTTCCTCCGCCTCGATGGGGCCGGGGTGCGGTTCCGTTGACCGTCAGAGCCGGTTGCGCTAACCTTGCTGTCCCGTTCGGGAGCCTCGGCCGATGTTGCCGATGCTGCCTCAGCCACTCGACAGCAGGAGATCGTGCCGTGCTTCCAGCTCAACGCCAGTCCCGCGGCCGCACCCGCCGTCGTCGTGCCCACGACGCGCTCGACATGATCAAGCCGGGCATCTGCCCCGTCAGCGGGATGCCCAAGCGTCACCACCGTGTCTGCCAGCAGTCCGGGTATGTCCGAGCGGGGCTGACCATCAAGGTCCCCAAGCTGGGCATCGGCACCGAACGAGCCTGACTCGTGCGCCTCGGCATCGATGTGATGGGTGGCGACCATGCCCCCGACGCCATCCTCAAGGGGTGCGTCAAGGGCTTGGAGTTTCTGTCCCCCGATGATCGGCTCGTCCTGCTCGGCCGGGAGAGCGATGCACGCGAGGTCCTCGCGGAGCTCGGCATCACGGATGACCGGCTCATCATCGAGCCGTGCTCCGAAGTGATCGAGATGGGCGAGTCGCCCGCCAAGGCAGTCCGCGGAAAACCCGATTCTTCCATCGTGCGCATGGCTCGGATAGCGTCCCACAAGGAAGACGCCCTGTCCCGGTGCGACGCGGTGCTGAGCGCCGGCAACACCGGAGCGTGCGTTTCAGCCGGCATCATGCACATGAAGCGGCTCCGCGGCATCCACCGCCCGGGCATCGCGGTCGCCATGCCCAGCATGCACGGCCCGGTCGTGCTCTGCGACGCGGGCGCCAACCCGGAGCCCACGGCCCAGCATCTCTGGCAGTACGCCGTCATGAGCGATGTGCTCGCCCGGCAGCTCCTGGGCATCCAGAACCCCCGCGTTGCGCTGATGAACATCGGCACGGAAGATGGCAAGGGCACGGACACGATCAAGACCGCCCGCGACCTGATCAAGGCCACCCCCGGCATCAACTACATCGGGTTCATCGAGGGTCGGGACTTCTTCGACGATGTCGCCGATGTCGTGATCACCGACGGCCTGATGGGCAACACCATGCTCAAGACCGCCGAGGGTCTGGCCAAGAGCCTTTTCCGGGCGATCGCGCACGAGATCCTCGAGCTGGATCCGGACCTGATGGCCCGCTTCGAGCCCGTGGCCAAGTCGATCTGGGCGAAGAACGACTATCACGAGTACGGTGGGGCTCCGCTGCTGGGAGTCAACGGCTGCCTGTTCATCGCCCACGGCTCCAGCGAGCCGCGTACCATCGCCAACGCGATCCGCAGCTGCCGCGACTATGTCAAGGCGGGGGTCAACGAGGCCATCGTGGCCAGGATCGCTGAGGTCGAGGCGGCTGTGCACCCCACCCCGACCTCGACCTGACCCGCCGCGCGGCGCACGCCGGGCCGGGCGGCCCAAGCACCGTGCACCGAGGCGGATCCATGACCGAGCTGCTGACCGGACCCGTTGGCGTCGAGATCGCCGGCGTCGGCACCGCTGTCCCCGACCAGGTCGTGACGAACACCGACCTCGAAAAGGTCATGGACACCTCGGATGAATGGATCCGTCAGCGGACCGGCATCGAGCGCCGCCGTCGCATCCGTGCCGATCAGGGCGAGAGCGTCAAGCACCTCGCCAGGGCCGCCGTCGAGCGAGCCCTTGAGCACGCCGGCATGGACGCGGCCGAGCTCGACCTCGTCCTCATGAGCACCATGTCCGCGGAGATGACCTGTCCGCCGACCTCCTGCCGCATCGCCAACGAGATCGGGACGCAGAACGCCGGCGCGTTCGACCTCAACGCCGCCTGCTGCGGCTTCGTCTTCGGCCTCAACACCGCGTACGGCCTCATGCAGACCGGGCAGTACCGCAATGTCGCCCTGATCGGCGCCGACACCCTGACCAACTCCGTCGAGTTCTCCACCAAGGGACGCAACGCCGCCATCATCTTCGGCGACGCCGCCGGCGCCGTCATCCTCAAGAAGACCGACGACCCCGCCAAGGGCCTGATTGCCCAGGCGATGCACTCCAACGGCGATCGCTGGGCCGACCTCTACATCCCCAAGACCCAGCACGACTTCGCCGAGGGCGACGAGTTCGACGAGTGGCAGCTCGGCAAGCTCGTCATGAACGGCCAGTCCGTCTTCAAGTTCGCCGTCGGCACCTTCCCCAAGGTCATCGAGCAGACACTGGAGCGCGCGGGGCTCCAGGCCAGCGAGGTCGATCATTATGTCTGCCACCAGTCCAACCGACGCATCCTCGATGCCGCCCGCGAGCGGTTCGGCCTCGAGGAATCGCGCTTCCACATCAACATCTCCGAGTACGCCAACACCGTCGCCGCCAGCGTCCCGCTCGTGTTCAAGGACCTCGTCGACGCCGGACGCGTTAAGAAGGGCCAACGCATCATGTTCGTCGGCTTCGGCGGCGGGCTGACCTGGGGCACCAGCCTCTGGCAGATCTAGGCTGCGGAGCGTGCCGTGCCGTTCAGACTCCGGGCATCCAGCGGCTCCGACGACGATGTGCCTCGAACCATCGCCTACCTCAGCCGGTTCGGAAGCTCCAAGACCGCGGCCCGCGTCGCCAGGACGATCCGCGACCGTCAGTCGGCCCGGTCCTCCGCGGGCGTGCTTGTCCTCGGCATCACGGGCATCGTCCTGCCAACACTCGTGGGCATCGCGGGCTCGGTGCTGTTCATTGAACTCTTCGCGGATCAGCGCCGCAGCGACATGACCACGGTCGAAGGGATCGCCTTGATCCTGATCATTCTGGCGTGCGCGGGCATCGCTACGCCGTTCTTCATCCTGGCCGACCGTGTCCCCGACCTGCTGGCCAGGCGATCCGCCCGCCGCCACGCTGCGGCCCGGCGCTGCATCGGCTGCCGCTACGACATGGCCAGCCACGCCGGCGATCAGCCGACGCTGGCCCTGTGCCCGGAGTGCGGTTCGCCGACGCCTGTCGCGGCGACCCACCGGCCGCGTACCATCACGCCATGACGACCCCCATGCTGATCCTCTGCCCGGGCCAGGGCGCCCAAGCCCTCGGCATGGGCCGCGCCTGGGCCGAGGCCTCGCCCGAGGCCCGCGCCGTCTTCGACGAGGCCGACGCGGTGCTGGGTGACGAGCTCGGCGCCGCGGTCAGCGCCCTCTGCTTCGAGGGTCCCGAAGACCGGCTCAACCAGACCGATGTCAGCCAGCCGGCGCTCTACACGGCCGGCGTCGCGTGCTGGCGGGGGCTGTGCGCCGCTCAGGGCTATGCCGAGGGCGAGGCCCCGCTCGCCGCCGCCGCGGGTCTGAGCCTGGGTGAGTACACCGCGCTGCACATCGCCGGCGCCTGCTCCTTCGCCGACGGCCTCCGCCTCGTCGCCCTCCGAGGGCGAGCCATGCAGGACGCCGCCACCGCCACGCCCAGCGGCATGGTGGCGCTCATCGGCGTCGACGAGGACCAGGCCGAGCAGATCGCGGACGCCGCGCGCGGCGACGGCGTCCTCGTCTGCGCCAACTTCAACGCCCCGGGCCAGGTGGTGCTCTCCGGCGATGCGGACGCCTGCGCGCGCGTGCAGGAAGTCGCCAAGGCCCACAAGGTGCGCGCCACCCCCCTCGCCGTCGCCGGCGCGTTCCATTCCCCGCTGATGCAGCCCGCCGCGGAGCGACTGACGCAAGCGCTCGCCGCCGCGGAGCTGCACGCGCCCCGCATCCCCGTCTGGTCGAATGTCACCGCCCAGCCGCACGAGCCGGACCCCGGATCGATCAAGGCCCGGCTCGTCGACCAGCTCACCAGCCCAGTCCGCTGGGCGGACTGCTTTGCGTCCATGACTCGGCGGTTCGGCGGCGCGTCCTTCCACGAGGTCGCGCCCGGCAGGACGCTCGCCGGCATGGCGCGCCGCATCGACAAGTCCGTCGCCGTCACTAGCCACGACGCGCCCGAGCTCTAACCTCACGCCCCCCGACGGGAGCCCCCGACGATGAAGACCCGCGTCGCTCTCACCGTGATGACCGCCCTGGCGATCTTGGTCGGCTGCAAGAAGGAGGAGCCGCCACCCCCTCCTCCTCCGCCTCCGCCGCCCCCGCCCCCGGCCCCGGAGCCGGTCGAGATCACGCCCTTGCTCGAATCGCTCAACGCGGACCCGCGCCTGCGCTTCCCCCAGGAGCAGGCACCCATCGACGAGGCGCTCGCCCGGGCCGTCATCACCTTCGGCGACGCCATCGTGCGCGGCGATGACCAGGCCCTTCGCCCACTCCTCGACGCCACCGGCAAGGCCACACTCGAACGGCTCCTGGTCACCGGCGGCTGGTACGACGCCACCGCCGAGTTCGAGGAGATCCGCGTCCTCGACCTCGCCGAGTTCGGCGGCGGGGCCGGCGGCAGCCTCACGCTCACCCTCCAGAACCCCGCCGAGGCCTACACCCTCGCCTGGAGCGCCATCCCGGGGCCCGACGGCGGCTTCGTCTTCAGCCCCGTCTGGACGCCCGACGAGACCCTCGGCCGGGCGGGCGACTTCGCCGCCGCTCCGGATGACGCCGATCTCGGTGCCGGCGGTCCCGGCGGCGTCATGGAACTGCCCGATGACGCCTCCCCGGTCGCGGTCTATGTCGCGCTGGAGACTTCCGTCGTCGTCCTGCAGGACGCGGTCGGCATGCCCATGACCGTCGATCAGATCCTCGCCCAGGCCGCCGCTTTCGAAGACAGTGACCAGATCGAGCAGACCCGCGCCAACTACGAGGCCGGCAAGCAGGCGGTCGCCGCCGGTGAGACCGTCAGCAACGATGAACTGCGCGTCATCTTCCGCGTCTTCGAGTCCCAGTTCGCCGAGGTCGCTCGCATGACCAACGGCCAGATGAGCATCTCCGGTGATCAGATCATCGCCGCTATGGCGAAGGTCCTCGCCGTGAGCGAGGACGACATCCGCACCCGGCTCGGAGGCTGAGCATGACCACCGAACACCGTATCGCCTTCGTCACCGGCGCCAGCCGCGGCATCGGCAAGGCCATCGCCCTCCGGCTCGCGTGCGACGGCCGGCATGTCGTCCTCGCCAGCCGCTCGGAAGGACCGCTCTCAGAAGTGAAGTCGCAGATCGAGGAAGCGGGGGGGCAGGCCACCGTCTGCGCGGTGGATGTCGCCGATCGTGCGGCGTTCGCCGACGCGATCACCGGGGTCGCCAAGTCGTTCGGCCGGTTCGACATCCTCGTGAACAACGCCGGCATCACCCGCGACAACCTGCTGATGCGCATGAGCGACGACGAATGGGATTCCGTCATCGACACGAACCTCACCAGCGCCTTTGTCGCCATGAAGGCCGCGGCCAGGCCCATGATGAAGGGCAAGTGGGGGCGCATCGTCAACATCGCCTCCACCAGCGGGCTCGTCGGCAACGCCGGCCAGACCAACTACGCCGCGGCCAAAGCCGGCCTCGTCGGCGCCACGCGATCCGTCGCACGCGAGCTCGGCGGCAAGGGCATCACCGCCAATGTCATCGCCCCCGGGTTCATCGAAACCGACATGACCAAGGACCTGCCCGACGAGGTCCGTGCCCAGCTCGACACCATGATCCAGGTCGGTCGGCTCGGCTCGCCCGACGACATCGCCGCCGCCGTCGCCTATGTCACCAGCGAGGACGCCGGCTTCCTCACCGGGCAGGTCATCACCGTCGACGGCGGCATGACCATGTGCTGAACGGGTGCCCGAACACCGCTCCGCCGGGTCGATCCGGTCCTGACTGAGCCCGAATCTGGCCCCCGAGGCGGTTCGGGCGCTCACCCCGGCACGGGAGCGTGCCGATCTCCCACCCATGCTCCTGCGCTATGTCTATGTCAGCACCGCCCGCCGGCCCATGCTGCCCGAGGACCTGCGCGACATCGCCACGACCGCCAACTTCCACAACGCCCGCAGCGCGGTCACCGGCCTGCTGCTCTACGGCTCCATGAGCTTCATCCAGCTCATCGAGGGGCCCATCAAGCTCCTGCCGCTCACCTATGCCCGGATCGTCGATGATCCCCGGCACCGGAGCATCGAGCTCATCATCCGCGAGCGGGTCACCGAGCGGGTCTTTCCCAGCCGGTCGATGGGCGTGATCAACCTCGAGGATGTCGCCCGTATCGATCGGGCCGCCCTGACCGAGCATGTCCAGGCGGTCCGCGACGGGGAACTCACCGAGAAGGAGCGTGGCGAACGGGCAATGCAGCTGCTCCGCCTCTTTCGTGAGCAGACAGCAACCGAACAGCCGGCGCCCACGGCCTGGAAGCTCCGTCCAAGTGGGTGAGGGATCTCGAGCCCGTGCGGCTGTCATGAAACACCCGAAACACGGGGATCTTATAGGAGAATCACCCAAAGACTCGGCAGCACCGGGCTATGCTGTCTCGAACGCGCGCCGGTAGAGCGGGCCGCGGTCGCCGGGGTCAGCACATGATGCACCGACTGGTCTACTCCTGCCACGCCACCCGGCACATCGCCGCGCAGGATCTCGCGAGCATCCAGACGGCCGCCACCCGGCGCAACGCGAGCCTCGGGGTCTCCGGTATTCTGCTCTACGGCAACCGCCGGTTCGTGCAGGTGCTCGAGGGAAAACCCGGCAGCGTCTTCGACCTGCTCTGGCTCATCAGCGCCGATGAGCGCGCCTCGGCCCTGCGTATCGAAGCGATCCAGCGCGATGTCTCGCGGATCTTCACCGATTGGGCCATGCGCGTCGTGGATGCGAGCAACGGCATCGACCCCATCGGCCGTGAGTTCAACAACCTGATCAACCTGTTCGTCACCGCCCGGGGCACCGTGGAGATCCACGAGGAGCTCAATCAGCGGTGCGAGACGCTCCGTGAGCTCGCGGTTGCCCTGCCCCAGGACGACGAGCAGGACGCGCCGGTCGGGGGGGAATAGCCGGTTCAGCCCCTTCAGCCGGGCGACGCCGACCCTCGCGACGAGGCCAGCAGCACCACGCCGGCGACGATCAGCGCCACCGCGACCACTCGCCGCGCGGACAACGGTTCGCCAAGAACCGCGACCGCGACAACGACCGCGACCGTCGGCGCCAGCGCGAACGCGATCGGCTTGACCCGGCTGACCTCGCCGAAGTGCAGCGCCAGGTAGAAGCACGCCATCCCCCCCGCCCCAGCGATCAGGCCGGACCCCAGCGCCAGCTTCCACAGCACCGCGCCGTCGGCGCGCCAGAAGGGCACGGGCTCAAGCCGACGCCAGAGCAGCGCCCAGACGCCCCAGAGCACCGGCAGCGCCACCGCCGACCGCACCGCGATCGCCGCCAGCGGACCCACCTGCTTCGAGTGCAGCACGCTCTTGGTGAAGACCTCGCCGACACCCCAGCACACCCCCGCGAGCACCGCGAACAGCACGCCCATCATCGGTCATTCTCCCGTGCCAACAAACAGCCCCGCCGAGCGTCCGGGCGGGGCTGGAAAAGCGTGCGATGTCACGAGACGATCAGGCGTTCGCCGCGGCCTTCTCCGCCTTGGCCCGGGCGTCGTCGAGCGTGCCGACATACATGAACGCGGACTCGGGCAGATCGTCGCCCTCACCGTTGCAGAGCCGCTCGAAGCTGTCGATCGTGTCTTCGAGGCTCGTGTAGATGCCCGGGAAGCCGGTGAAGACCTCGGCGACATAGAACGGCTGCGAGAGGAACCGCTCGATCCGGCGCGCCCGAGCCACGATCAGCTTGTCCTCTTCCGAGAGCTCGTCGACGCCGAGGATCGCGATGATGTCCTGCAGGTCCTTGTACCGCTGCAGGATCCGCTGCACCTGGCTCGCGACATTGTAATGCCGGGCCCCGAGCACGCCGGGGTCCAGAATGGTCGAGGTCGAGGCCAGCGGATCGACCGCGGGGAAGATGCCCTTCTCGGCGATGCCACGCGCCAGAACGACGAACGCGTCGAGGTGGGCGAAGGCCGTGGCGGGGGCCGGGTCGGTCAGGTCGTCCGCGGGCACATAGATGGCCTGCACCGAGGTGATGGCGCCCTTGGCCGTCGAGGTGATCCGCTCCTGCAGCTCGCCCATCTCGGTCGAGAGCGTCGGCTGGTAGCCCACCGCGCTCGGCATCCGGCCCAGCAGCGCGGACACTTCCGAGCCCGCCTGGGTAAAGCGGAAGATGTTGTCCACGAAGATCATCGTCTCCTTGCCGGAGGCATCGCGGAACTCCTCGGCCATCGTCAGGCCCGACAGGGCGACACGCAGCCGCGACCCGGGGGGCTCGTTCATCTGGCCGAAGACCATCGCCACCTTGTCGATGACATGGGCTGTGTTGCCGTTCTCGTCGGTGTACTCGGCCTCCTGCATTTCGAGCCAGAGGTCGTTGCCCTCGCGGGTGCGCTCGCCGACGCCGCAGAACACGGAGTAGCCGCCGAACTCACGGGCGACACGGGCGATCATCTCCTGGATGATCACGGTCTTGCCGACGCCCGCGCCACCGAACAGGCCGATCTTGCCGCCTCGGACGAACGGGCAGAGCAGGTCGACGACCTTGATGCCCGTGACGAGGATCTCGGTCTTGGGGTTGAGCTGGTCGAACTCGGGCGGGGCGCGGTGGATGGGCATGCGCTTGGTGCCCTCGAGCGAGGGCTTGTTGTCGATCGGGTTGCCGAGCAGGTTGAAGACTCGGCCGAGGACGCTCTCGCCGACGGGCACGGTCACCGGCCCGCCCTGGTCGACCGTCTCCATCCCGCGCTTCATGCCGTCGGTCGAGCCGAGGGCCACCGCCCGTACCACACCGCCGCCCAGATGCTGCTGCACCTCACCGACGAGCCGCATCGTCCCGCCTTCGTCGGTCCACTCCGTGACAATCGCGTTGTAGATCTCCGGCAGCTGGTCCTCGGGGAACTGCGCGTCGAAGGTGGAGCCGATGACCTGGGTGATGGTGCCCTTGGTGCCCTGCGCCATGGGTGGGAATCCTCGTCTTGAGTCGGTGAGACCGCCCCACGCGGGCGGGAGGAGAGGATAGGCCCGGTCGCCGCGCCCGGGGCGGTCCGAGCAGCGCCGGACGGCGTCCGATCCGCGACCGGCTCAGGCCGCGAACTGGGTCAGATCCAGCGCCAGGTGCGTCGGGAACAGCCAGAGCAGATCCCGGGTCTTGAGCAGCCCGACCATGACCACGACGCCGATCGTCGCGTCCAGCCCGCGGTGCAGGTACGCCACCGGCTCCACGAGGTCCCCACCGGCGAGCATCGCCGGGATGTGCGCCCCGGCGAACAGCAGGGCGACCCCCACACCGGCCGCCCATTCGCTGCGCAGCGCCGCGGCCAGCCGGACCAGCAGGACGGCGACGGCGAGGTCTTCCATGAAGACCTGGACCGCGTGCGCCAGCAGACGACCATCGGCGAGCTCCGCCCGTGCCGCGTCCGCCACATCACCGGCCGTCGCCGGCGCCGCCGCGATGTACGCCCCGATCGCAGCGGCGGCGAGCAGCACGCCCGCCAGCGCCCGCCTTCCGAGCTTTTGCCCGCTCAGCAGCGCTGTCGAGGGTCCCTGTCTGCGCAGGATAAGCAGCAGGGGGATCGACGCGAAGATCAGCGCCTGGTTCGCGGCCTCTGCCAGCCAGCCGAGCGGGCCCGCCGTCGGCAGCAGCCAACCAGCCATGTACAACTGTCCAACCGTGATGACCCCGATCGCCGCGACGAAAAACAGTCCCACATCCAGCCAAGGCCGAGGCAGGTCCACCCGCTCGCACGCGGGCCAGAGCCCCCGACGCGTCCCGTCCCCTCGACGCTGCCGGCCGACCAGCGCGAGTGTGAGCAGCACCAGCGTGCCGTAGGCCGCGAAGAGTCCCGTGTAGTGATCGCCCATGTCCGTGGTCTACCCGTCAACGCCTCCTGCGTTGATGGCCGACCCGGGCCGATCGTTTCAGCAACGCCTCAGGGGCGGTCCGCCCGCTTCCAGCCGCCTTCCATGCGGTGCCGGGTGGGGGCGAGGTAGACCGTCGCGGTTGAGGTGCTCGCCTGTCCTTCGAGGTCTTCGACGCGGACCGAGCCGTCGGCGAAGGCGAAGTGTGTCTGCGTCGGGCCGTACCAGTACCCCTCCCAGACCGTGTACCGCTCCTGCTGTCGCTCCTCCAGCGTGTACCGCGCGGCGTCCGACCACCCCGCCGGGGCGAGCGTCACGAGCTGCCACGGCTCCGCCGAGACATGCCGAAGCCCCAGCCCCGGCTTGAACGCGTCCCGCCCGCGCGAGTCCCGCGTGACGAACCCGATCTCTGCGCCCGGCAGGCAGTACTGCCACTCGTTGGCGAAGTAGCTCGTGCCCACCACCTCCGCGACGGGTCGATCGAGCTCCAGCGGCACGCGCTCCCGGCCGAGCCCGAACACACCCCAGGGCGACACCCCGGCGTCGTACACCGAGGCGATCCCCCGGTCGCGGGGCGACCGCGTCACCTCGCCGATCATCCCGCCCGACTCCCCAGGAACATCGCCGGCTACGCCCGAGCCCCCCTCGAGGTACGCGTTCATCGGCCGCGTGATCTGCCGAGCGGCGTCGGAGGCCCGCTCGTCCACGCCCGTTCCGCCCCAGGACCACCGCACCCGCGACCGGGCCCAGCTGTCGCCCGCGGTCCGATCATCCTCGGCGAGCGGAAACGCTCGGAACTCGTCCAAGTACATGGACCAGGACAGCCCGAGCTGCCGCAGGTTGCTCTGGCAGAGCGTCTGCTGGGCGGTCTCTCGGGCCCCGGCCGCTGCGGGCACGATGATCGCCATGAGGATCGCGATGATGGAGATGGTGACGAGAAGCTCGATCAGGGTGAAGCCGCCCGCCCTCGCAGGCATGCGGCCCCCAGTCGACGCTCCCCCCGCGTGAGCGTGAGCAGTGTTCATGGCCCCGGTTTCGGCGGCCGGGCCCGACCCCACAAGCCGGGGTCACCCACGCGAACACTTCCTTTTGCCGAGTCCCCCGAACCCTCGCACAGCCCACCGAGCCGCCAAACTCTGCGACTTTCTGGCGGTGATTGGCTGGCACGAGCCGGCCTCGCCGGCGCGTGAGGACGGTCCGCAAACCCATCGGGAACGCTCGATCTACACTGCCGGCGACGCGGGCCCGACCGGGTCCCGGCCGAGCCGATGCCAGGGGAGTCACCGTCGATGAAGATCCACGAATACCAGGCCCGCGAGCTGCTCCACAACGCCGGCGTCCCCGTTCCGGGCGGCCAGGTGCTCGAGTCCATCGAAGAAGCAGCGGGGGCGTACAAGGCGGTGACCGCCGACGCCGGCACCCAGCTCGCGGTCATCAAGGCCCAGGTCCACGCGGGCGGCCGGGGCAAGGCCGGGTTCGTCAAGCTCGTCAACTCGCCCGACGAGGCCACCGAAGCGGCTCGCTTCATGCTGTCCAACAAGATGGTCAGCGCCCAGACCGGGCCCGAGGGCCTCGAGGTCAAGAAGCTCCTCGTCGCCGCGGGCGTCGATATCGCCAAGGAGTACTACCTCGCGATCACGACCGACCGCCAGACCCGGCGCAATGTCCTGATCGCCTCGAGCGAGGGCGGCGTCGAGATCGAGAAGGTCGCCGCCGAGACCCCAGACGCCATCATCACCGAGCCGCTGCACCCGACCCTCGGCCTCCAGGGCCACCAGGCCCGCCGCGTGGCCTTCAAGCTCGGCTTCAAGGGCAAGCAGGTCAACCAGGCCGTCAAGGTCATGCTCAACCTCGCCAAGCTCTTCGAGGAGAAGGACTGCACGATCGCGGAGATCAACCCGCTGGTCGTCACGCCGCCGACGGACGCGCACCCCGACGGCCAGGTCCTCGCCATCGACGCCAAGTTCAACTTCGACGACAACGGCCTCTTCCGCCACAAGGACATCCAGGCCCTCTTCGACCCCACCGAGGAGAACCCGCTCGAGCTTCGCGCCGGACGCATGGGCCTGTCCTACATCGCCCTCGACGGCACAATCGGCTGCCTCGTCAACGGCGCCGGACTCGCCATGGCCACCATGGACACCATCAAGCTCCACGGCGGTGACCCCGCCAACTTCCTCGATGTCGGCGGCGGCGCCAGCGAAGAAGCGGTCACCGAGGCCTTCCGCATCATCCTCAGCGACGACAAGGTCAAGGGTGTGCTGGTCAACATCTTTGGCGGCATCATGGACTGCGCCGTCATCGCCCAGGGCATCGTCAACGCGGCGAAGGAGATCGGCTTCACCGTCCCCCTCGTCGTCCGCCTCGAAGGCACCAATGTCGACGCCGGCCGAAAGATCCTCCACGACGCCGCCGGCACCCTGCCCACCCTGCAGGCCGCCACCGATCTGAAGGACGCCGCCGAGAAGGTCGTCAAGGCGGTGGGGTGATCGTCCCCGACACAGCGTTCAGGAGAACTCGGTTATGAAGCTTCGCACTGATCTCACCGCGATCATGCTGCTCGCGACAGCCCTCGGCGGCTGTGCCTCCGTGCCCGTCGCCCAAGCCCCCGCCGAGCCCGAGCCTGTCACGATCTACCAGCACGAGCGGTACCTGGTCTCGGCGCAGCCCTCGCCGGCGGATCTGGCCGTTGCCGCGTCGCTCGGCGTGACCACCGTGATCAACCTGCGTTCCGACGAGGAGATGGCCGGCCTGGATTTCGACGAGCGTGCCGCCGCCGAGGCCCTCGGGCTCAACTACATCCACATCCCGATGGGTCGCGACCACGGCTACAACCCGGAGCAGGTCGCAGCGCTCGCCGCCGTGCTCGACCAAGGGGATGCTCCCGTCTACATGCACTGCGCCAGCGGCGGCCGGGCTCGGCTGCTGTGGACCGCCTACATGATCGATCGCAAGGGCATGTCGCCGGATATGGCGATCCGAACCGCTGAGGAGCATCTGGGACAGAGCGAGCCGATTCTCGATCAGCTGCTCGGCGAGCGGATCGTCTATTCCCGTCCCGCCGAGCCCGCGCCGGCAGACCAGAGTGAATCGCAGTAAACTGCGGGCATGTCAGCGACGAACGACACAAACACGCTGCTGCTGGTGATCATCGCGATCCTGATCCCACCGCTGGCCGTGGGGCTCAAGGCGGGGATCGGCCTCGCCTTGGTGCTCAACATCATCCTGACGCTGCTGTTCTATCTCCCCGGACTGCTGCACGCGTTGTGGGTGATTCTTCGCTGAGAGCGGGAAGACGGCTGCCAATCCGGCTTGAATGGGTTCTCGGACATAGGGTGCAGCCAGTCGGCGATCATCGCGTGACTCTGGCACGCGGGCGCTGTAGGCTTTTACTCGGATCTGGACACGAAGCGGGATACCAAAGGAGACGACCATGCTCGACAAGGACACGATTCTGAAGCCGGCGGCGCTGCTGTCCGCCGCCCTGTTTGTGAGTTCGTTCGCGCTGGTCGGCTGCGAGCAGGCCGCCGACGAGCCGAACCAGAACACCGCGCAGGACGCGATGGACCAGGCGCAGGACGCGGCCGAGGACGCCGGCGAGGCGGTCCAGGGCGCGGCCGAGGATGCCGCCGATGCCGTCGAGGATGCGGCCGAAGACGCTGGTCAGGCGATCGAGGACGCCACCGGCGGCGGCTGAACCGTTCGCGCACACGCTGCGACAGCAACGGCCCATCCTCGCGGGTGGGCCGTTGTCGTTCCACATTGCGCCACGGGCTCACAGCTCAGCAGCCGGCGTTGTAGTTGGAGACCCAGGCCGTGAAGTCGCCGGGATCCAACGCGCCGTTGGCATTCTGGTCCGCGGCAGGATCGCCGGCGTTGAACGCCGACACCCACGCCGTGAAGTCACCCGGATCCAGCACGCCGTTGCCGTTCAGGTCGGCCAGGCACGGCTCGACCACGGGTTCGAGCGTCAGCGACGCCGAGTTCATCGCGATCGGTGCGCCCATCCCCGTGGCAATCCACTGGGTGTGCAGAACATCGCCGGCGTCATCGGTGGTGTTCGCGTCACGCAGGAACTCGATGTACTCGCGGCTCGCGCTCTGGTAGTACAGCGTCACCTCCGCTCGCCCGGCGCCCGGGGGGATCGTGTACCGCGTGTCGTCCCAGTGCTGGCCGTCCGCGTACACGGCACCCACCGGCGCGGCCTGCACCGCTTCGAACGCTGAGTTCTCGAACCCCATCGGCGGGATGCGGTTGTCCTTGAGCCACTCGTTGTTCAGCGCGAAGTGGAAGCTCTCGCCGGCCGGCTTACCGACAATCGGGGCGAGCGCGGCCGAGATGCCGAGCTTCGCCTCGTAGACCTTCGTGTCGGCGGTGTTGAGCGTGGCGGTGGACTCGTCGTAGGCACCGAACTCGGCGAGCTCGTTGTTCTGATCGTCGTAGAACTCGACATGGAGCCACATCCGCCGTCCTTCGGGGTACCCCGTCGGGAGCTTGTGACCCGTGTAGTTGGTCACCCGCACGACGAGATCGGTGTTGTCCTGCGTCAGCGTCGTCTCCGACGCCGCGGCCAGGAACGCCTCGGTCCGGGCGAGCGCATCGGCGACCATCTGGTCGCTGAGCTTGGTGTCGCTGTCCGGGTAGAGATTGCGGACCGCCTGCAGCACCCAGGTGCTCCCGCCGTGGAAGAAGTGC
The DNA here is from genome assembly GCA_052168215.1 of Phycisphaerales bacterium. Taxonomy (GTDB): domain Bacteria; phylum Planctomycetota; class Phycisphaerae; order Phycisphaerales; family UBA1924; genus JANQQZ01. The sequence goes on along the minus strand of JBQLZJ010000008.1, from coordinate 76,485 downwards.
GTCGGGAGGTTGGTGCGGAACTCACCCTGGCGTGCGCCGCGCCCGCTCCCATCGGGCATGTGGCAGTCCTGGCAGGAGCTGACCGCGGACAGATTGCCGCCGAATCGGCCGCCCATGTCGATCGGACCCTGCGCGAACGCGCTGGCCAGCCACTCCGAGTAGGTCCGCTCCACAGGGAACTGGTCGTACGGGTTGTCGCTCGACGCCCGCGCGCCCAGCGTCCCGGGCATGTACGAGCCGTCGGGCTGCCGCTCGAACACCGGGTTCGAGACATCGTGGCAGGTCGCGCACATCTGGCTCGACGAGTGGAACGGCGACTCCAGCCATTCGTGCCGGTTGAACGAGCCCAGGTCGAACGGCCCGCGGCGACGATCGAGCGGGTCGACAACAAAGTGACCAGAGTGCGGCCATTGCGGCACCTCGTCCAGATCCGCCAGGATCTGCACATCAACCGCCGGATCGACCCCGGGCGTGTGCACCGGATCCACCATCCGGTGGCAGAAGTTGCAGTTGAGCCCTTCCAGATCGATCCCCGACATCAGCGAACCGTCCGTCGGCGTCGAGCGACCGGCGAGCCATCCGTTGGGTGTGTGGCACCGCAGGCACAGATCGCCCGCGAAGGCCGCATCCTGGTTCGCAACAGTCAAGGCCGCCCGGAACAGCGGGTCGCGAGACGCCTGCGCCATCATGCTCGCCGCATAGACGAGCGGCTCGTGCACCGCGTCGTACCCGCCGTGGCACGAATCACAACGATTCACGCTCTCGATCGGGTCGATGAGGCCCAGCGGCTGCGTGCCCGGGCCGAAGAAGTCCTCCAGCGTTGTGGGCACGGGCTGCATCATGAGTGCAGCCGCGCCGACGGCCGCCGCCGGCACCGCCAGCCCCGCCAGCCACAGTGCTTCGGGCGTGATCCATCCGGTTGTGCGAGTCTTGCCGGTCATCGGAGCCGCTCCTTTCTGGAACCCGGCCCCGAGCGCACCCATCGGGGCCGCAAGGCGTATCTGCATAATGATATCGTCTTAGCGGAGAAAACCAACAGCACAGCCTTGGTTCAGAACACAAGAACGCCGTGTTCGCACATTGTCTGCACGAACACGGCGTGAATGTCCAGTGCCCGCCCGGCTCTCCTGTCAGCACCCGTTGTTGTAGTTGACGATCCATCCGATGAAATCGTCGGGCGCGCACGCGTCGTCCCCGTTCTGATCGCAGACATAGCTCTGCGCGAAGTACGACTGCACCCAGGCCGTGAAGTCGTTCGGGTTCACGATGCCTTCGAGGTTGGTGTCGGCGCGGCACCGATTCGTGAGTCTGCGAACCGTCTCGGTGATCCGAAGCCGTCCGTCCGCCGTTGCGACGGCCACACTCAGCTCCAGCCTCGCGTCGAACACGCACGCCACCGTCAGCACGAGCACCTCGTTGTCGACATTGCCTTCCGCACCCCCCGCGCCCGAGACTCCCGACGATCCCGAGTTCTGCACATCGCCGAACCAGCCGAGCGGCGCCTCGATCGAGTCTCTCGACTCATAGGCGGGCAGATCAAGCACCGGCGCGAACGGCTGCACGGGCGCGAGTTCGCCGGTCCGGTCACCGATCGCCAGATGCGTGTCGAAGATGACTCCCTCCGCGTCGACGCACGCTGCCGACAGCGGAAGCGCCTGGTTCGCGGCTCCGCACACGGCGGCGGTATCCTCGAAGAACTGCACACCGACCGGCGCGCCGGTCGCTGTCGTCAGCAAGCCGTGCGTGACGCTGATGACCTCATCGGCCGGGTCGTCGAGCGCCACGAGCACCTCGAACATCCGCACGCCAGCCGTCGCCAGCTGCTCGGGCGTGGTGACATCGCGCACGACGATCGACGCGTCGCCCGGCTCCGGCAGCGATGTCCTTGTCGTTACAGACGAGTCGGCTGCGCAGCCGGCGAAGTTGGCGACGAAGAACGCCAGGTCCACGCCATCAATAGCGCCGTCGCTGTTCAAGTCGCCCCGTCCGAGACCGTTCGGCACGCCGGCGACCACAGTTTGAATCATGGAATCCAGCTGCGCGTCGTTGATGACTCCTGTGCCGTTGATGTCCAGGAGTGCGCAGGTCTGCCCGCAGCCCCAACCCGCCACAAGAGTCGCCAAGCCAGCCGCCGTCAGTCGCACTGTTGTCGTGGTTCGGTCCATCGATGATTCTCCGATAACTGTCCCTGGAATCGACTGGGCTTCAGTCTGCTCGGATGTCGCGGCCGGCGATAGAACCGGATGTGCGCGCTCGAACCCGAAGCCGGCGTCGGATAGGCTGAGCGGATGCTCCGGACGGGCTCGCTCACACAACAGACGGTCCTGAACCCACCGGGGACGACCACGCTCTGGGCGGATCAGCTCGGCCTCTGGCGTGTGATCGTCGCCCGCTACCCGCCCGGTGAGCAGCTCGGCACCCACGCCCACCCGCACGCGTCGTTCCACCTGACCCTCCGAGGCACCAGCGCCGAGCGGTACTGGCGCTACGACCGGTCCAAGCGGCCAGGGACGACGCAGTACTACGGCGCTGATGTCGATCACAAGACCGAGTTCGGCCCGCGCGGGGCGGTGGTGCTGCACGCCTTGCGCACGGGAGGCCCGCAGCCCAGAACGGAGCCGCTCGCCGAGCCGGCTCAGACACCGCTGCTCCGCGTGCTCCGGGCGGTCACAGCCGGCGATACGAGTTCGCTGCTGGAAGCCGAGGCGTGGTGCGAAGAGCTCGAAGCGTCCGTGACGCCGGTGAGGCCTCGCTCATCGGCCGTGATGCCGAGGTGGCTCGACCGCGTCCGGGACCGCATCGCGAGCGAGCCCGACCGGTCGCTCTCGCTGAGTGAGCTCGCCGACGAGGAACAGCTGCACCCCTCGCACCTGGCTCGCGCGTTCCGTCAGCGGTTCGGCTGCTCCGTGGGTTCGTTTGCACGCCGGTGCCGTTTGCAGACCGCGGCCGCGCGCTTGATCGAGAGCGACGATCCCATCTCGTCGATCGCGCTGGCCGCGGGGTTCTGCGATCAGAGCCACTTCGGCCGAGCGTTCTCGCAGTTGTTCGGCGCGACACCGGCGCGGTTCAGGTCGGAACTCGGCCACCGTCGCGGCGAGGCTGGCGATCAGCACCCGTTGTTGTAGTTCGAGACCCACGCGGTGAAGTCACCCGGATCGAGCGCACCGTTGTTGTTCTGGTCCGCGGCCGGGTCGCCGTTGTTGTACGCCGAGACCCACGCCGTGAAATCGCCGGGGTCCAGCACACCGTTGCCGTTGACATCGGCGGGGCAGACGACGGTGCATCCGCCTGTGCCGCAGACGATGGTCGCGCGTGCGGTGTGCGAGCGTGCGCCGGACGCGTCGACGACCCACTGGAAGTAGATATCCGTACCGTCCAGCAGCGAGTCGTCCGGCACGGGCCAGAACGCCGTGGCGACCGGGGCCGCACCCGCGCCCGCGGTCGCCGTCAGCGGGCCGACCTCCTCGGTCGGGCTCAGGACGCCGTTCACCGGCGGCAGGTCGGACACCAGCAGGCGAACCGTGGCGCCCTCGGGAACATCCACCACGCCCAGCGAGAAGTCCCCGGAACCGCCCAGCGGCGGGGCGTGCGAGACCATGCGAGGCGTGATGCCCGTCCCCGGGTCCGGCGTGCCGACGCCGATGATCTCCGGGTTCCGCGGCAGCTCCGACCGAAGCGTCGGGCGATCGAACGGGAATTCCTCGTTCGCCACGCGCGGGTCCGTCAGCCCATGGAGCAGGAACTCGATGACCGCGGGCTCCTGGGGCGGCGGCACGGTCACCGGCAGGAGCGGATCGAGATTCGCGAAGTTGAGCGGCGCGCGGTACAGGTTCAGCACCAGCTGCATGCTCTGCACATGTCCCGTGTGCATGAAGGTCGAGCGCAGACCCAGGTTGCGCAGCGTCGGGGTCTTGAACCGGCCCATGTCGTTCGGATCGCCCGTCACGCCGAAGCGGCCGGTGTCCTGGTTGTTCGGACGCATGCCGACATTCCGGAACGACCCATCGGTAAACAGCGGCGGGATGTGGCAGACCGCGCAGTTCGACTGCTGGAACGCGAGCCAGCCCTGCTCCTGGAGCGGTGTCATCGCGCCCGTGTCGCCGAGCATGTACAGGTCCCACGGCGACTGGTCCGACACCAGGGTGCGCTGGTAGGTCGCCAACGCGAACGCGATCCGCACCGGGTTGATCTCCGGGTCGCCGAAGGCCGCCGCAAACAACGCGGGGTAGTCGGGGTCCGCGTCGATCGCGGCCTGCATGTCCGCAGGGATATTTGTCGCCAGCGCGAGCGGCCTGGCCGACTCGAGCTTCGTCGAGATCGCAGCCCAGTCCCGGTCGGGGTGCGCCATCTCGACCGACGACAGGGGCGGGCCGACGGCCTGGCTCTCGAGCGCCCCGCCAGCGGGGATGATCACGGCGTCCGTCACCGGGTCGCGGAACTCCGAGGTCGCCCGGCCGTCCCAGAACAGCTCGGCGAAGTACGCCGCGTTGATGTTCGGGTTCGCGGCGCGTCCCGTCACCTGCACGCCCGTGCCGAACGACGCATCCACTTCGTACTCGCCCGCGGCGGTCGTGCGCGGCACGCCGCGCGAGCCGAAGACATCGTCCGGCGTGTTGAAGGTCAGATCGATCCCGGGGTTGCGCGAGACCCGCGGGTCGGCGCCGCCGGCCGAGGGGATGTGGCAGGTCCCGCACGCCATGGTGTTGTTGCTCGAGAGCTGCTCGTCCCAGAACAGGATCTTGCCGAGGACGCGCTTCTCTTCGGTGATCGGGTTCTCCGGCGGCACGGGCACGGGCGGCAGCGTCTGGCCCACCGCCGACACGCACCACAAGACCCCGCACACCGCTGTCAGACACCGCGCCCCGCGACCCGTCGCTCCCTTCACCATCGCAGCTGTCCCTTCCTCACACCCCAAGCCGAGAGCCGTGCCTTCCCGGGCGGCACGACCGGCCCAACGAGTCTACCGGAGCGATAGTGCACTCGGAAGTGCAGATTGGCCATCGGAAACGAGATACCGCTCATCCGGACCCGCACACGCTGCAAACAGCAGGCCGCTCACCGTGGCGCGTATCGGGTCGGGTCCGCGACGCCGGCCTCGGCGAATCCCCGCCGACGCAGCGCGCAGGAATCGCATCGGCCGCACGCCAGCCCCGAGTCGCCGGGGTCGTAGCAGGAGTGCGTCATCCCGTAGTCCACGCCGAGGGCCACGCCGCGGCGGATGATCTCCGCCTTGGTGAGCTCGACCAGGGGCGTGACAACGCGGATCGGCGCCCCCTCGACGCCGGCTCTGGTCGCCAGGTTCGCGGCCGACTCGAACGCATCGATGAACGCCCGACGGCAGTCCGGGTAGCCCGAGTAGTCCACCGCGTTGACGCCGATGTGGACTTCCTGGGCGCCCACGACCTCCGCCAGACCCGCCGCGAGCGACAGAAACACCAGGTTCCGAGCCGGCACATAGGTCACGGGGATGTCAGCCGCGATTGCGTCCTCGGCCCGGTCCTTGGGCACGGCGATGTCGTCGGTCAGCGCCGAGCCGCCGATCGCGCGAAGATCGAGCCCGATCACGCGGTGGCTGAGCGCTCCGAAGGCGTCGGCCACTTCCGCCGCCGCCCTCAGCTCGTGGCGATGGCGCTGCCCGTAGTCGAAGGCGACGGTGTGGCAGGCGACCCGCTCGGCGACGGCCATCGCCAGCACGGTCGCGCTGTCCAGCCCGCCCGAGAGCAGCACGATCGCCGACCGTCCGTGTGCGTTGTGTCCGCTCATCTCCGGGGACAGCCTAGCCCGCCGGCCCGCGGTCCCGCCGGGGCCTCTACCATCGGGGACACGAGGTGCGGTGGCCGAGCGGTTGAAGGCACACGACTTGAAATCGTGCGGGCCCGAAAGGGTCCCGGGGGTTCGAATCCCTCCCGCACCGCTTCCGCGAAGACCAGCCAGACGGAGGTGACCATGATGCGAGCCCTGACGATCCCCTGCGCCGCCGCCGTGGCCCTCGGCTGTGCGGCCTTCCAGCCGCAGCACGGCGAGCACCGCTCGCTGCAGGATCAACCGGCGCCCAACATCGAACGCGGCGTGGTGCCCATCACCGCGACCAGCCCGCTCGTCGCGGTGCTCTCGCCCGTCGGGGGGTCGGGCGTCTCGGGCGTGTTCCGCTTCTACCCGGCCGACGCGGGCGTGCGCGTTGTCGCCGAGATCACCGGCCTTGAGCCCAACGCGAAGCACGGCTGCCACATCCACGCCTTCGGTGACGCCACCGACCTCGATGCCGGTGCATCAGCGGGCGTCCACTTCAACCCGTTCGATCACGAGCACGCGCTCCCGCCCGCCACGCACCGCCATGCGGGCGCATTCCCGAATCTCGAGACCGACGCGGATGGCCAGGCGACGCTCGATTTCATCGATGAGACGATCACGCTGACGCAGGGTGTGACCGCGATCCTGGGTCGGTCGGTCATCATCCACGAAGACGAGGATGTCGGGGCACAGCCGTGGGGGGGCGCCGGCGGGCGGATCGCGCTCGGCGTGATCGGTCTGGCGCACCCCGAGTTCACCCCCGCGCAGCCCTGACGCCGTGCGCACGCGACGAGCAGAGCCGTTCGCTCCAACGCGGTGCACGCTCGGCGAAGGACCGGTGTGGGTCGACGGCGCGCTCTGGCTGGTGGATATCGAGCGTCACGCCCTGATCCGGGTCGACGCGGACGGCACGCCGACGACGCACGACGCCGGGCAACGCATCGGCTTCGCTGTGCCGACGATCCGGGGCGACTGGATCGCGGGACTCCAGAACGGGCTCGCCCGGTGGAGGCCTGGGTCCGCTGCACCGGTGATCGTCCACGACCCCGAGCCGGACCGGCCCGACAACCGCTTCAACGACGGAAAGGCCGACCCCGCAGGCCGTCTCTACGCGGGCACACTGAAGCTCTCGTGTGATGAGCCCGCCGGCGCGCTGTATCGCGTCGACACCGACCTGTCGGTGCGGCGCGTGCGCGACCGGGTAACGATCTCGAACGGCCTCGCGTGGGACGCCGACCGCGGCGCGATGTACTACATCGACACGCCCACGCAGCGGATCGATCGCTACCGCTGGGAGGCCGTCACGGGCGAGCTCACCCGGCCGGAGCCGCTCGTCGAGCTCGATCCAGGCCTCGGCCACCCCGACGGGATGACGATCGACGCTGACGGCGCGCTCTGGGTCGCGATGTGGGGCGGCGGCGCGGTGCTGCGGATCGATGCGGCAACGGGCGAGATCGTGGAGCGCATCGAGGTCGATGCGCCGCATGTCACGAGCTGCTGCTTCGGTGGGGATGGGCTTGGCACGCTGTTCATCACGACCGCTCGCATCGGCCTCACGCCGAAGCAGCTCGACACTTCGCCGAGGTCGGGCGATGTCTTCCGGATCGAGCCGGGCGTCGCGGGGCTTGCGGTGGATCGCTTCGCGGGCTGATCGCTCGACCGGCGCAGCAGAACGCCCCGGTCTCGAGCGAGACCGGGGCGCGTAGAAGTGGCGGTCGGCGGCGTTGCTCAGCAGCCGGCGTTGTAGTTGGTCACCCAGGCGGTGAAGTCGCCCGGGTCGAGCTCGCCGTTCTGGTTCTGGTCAGCGGCGAGGTCGCCGGAGTTGTACGCCGTCACCCAGGCGGTGAAGTCGCCCGGGTCGGTCTCGCCGTTGCCGTTGACATCCGCGAGGCAGGGCACTTCCTCGCACCCGTCGGGGATGCCGTTGCCGTTGTCGTCGATCGGGTTCGTGGGCACGAGCTTGTTGATGAAGCCGGCCTGGACATCCATGACATAGAGCTCGCCCTGCTGATCCATGCCGAAGGAGCTCAGGCCGAACCCGAAGTTGAAGAGCGGGATCTCGGTGATCGTGGCCGCGTTCGGATCGATGGCGATCACTTCACCCGTGCAGTAGTCGCCCCAGATGTAGAGCCCCTCGAGCTCGGGGATCGCGCAGCCCCGGTACACATACCCGCCGACGACGGAGCAGCGTCCGACGCTGACATAGTCGTAGATCGGCTCGGTAAAACCCGTCGGCGGCGTCGGGGTGCAGCCCGAGAACGCCGGGTTCTCGATCGAGCCCTCGCGGCAGCGCCAGCCGTAGTGCTCTCCGCCGGTCGAGCTCGCCGGCTGGAGGTTGATCTCCTCGCGCGCGCCCTGACCGACATCGGCGATCCAGAGGTCACCGGTCAGCGTGTCGAAGCTCGAGCGCCACGGGTTCCGGAGGCCGTACGACCAGATCTCGGGCTGGGCGCCGAAGACCTGCGTGAACGGGTTGTCCGCCGGGACGGTGTAGGTACCGGGTGTGGAGACATCGATGCGGAGCATCTTGCCGAGCAGGTTCACGAGCCGCGAGGCGTTGTTCTGCGGGTCGTTGCCGCTGCCGCCGTCGCCGGTCGCCGCGTACAGGTACCCGTCCGGCCCGAAGCCCAGCCACCCGCCGTTGTGGTTGCTGAACGGCTGGTCGATCTCGAGCAGGACCTGGCCGCTGGTCACATCGGCGGTGCGCCCCGTCGGATCGGTGTCGTCGCGGCGGTACTCGGCGATCGCGGTCACCGTCCCGAGCGTCGGGCTGGTGCCGACATAGTGGACGAAGAACCGGCCGCTGGTCTCATAGTCCGGCGCAAACGCCAGGCCCAGCAGACCCTGCTCGCTGCCGCCCGAGTCGCCGCCGATGACGGTGCCGTCGATGTCCATGAACGGGGTCGGCAGCAGCACGCCGTTCTCGATGATGCGGATCGCGCCCTCCTGCTCGAGCACGAACAATTTGTCCGGCTCGCCCGGGGCGTAGGTCAGGAAGACCGGGCGATCGATGCCGGTCACGAAGCTCTGCTGGGTCACCTGCCCCGCGGCCATCCCGCAGGCACACGCCGCCAGCACACCCAACGCTCTCACGCTCATCCGCATCACGCATCTCCTCCACTTGGCGTCCACGAGCCGAGCACTACTCTAAAGGCGTTCCTCCCCGCTGAACACCCCCGGCGCGTCGAATCGGACCTTGCGGTACACTGATTTTTCCGCCCGCAGGAGCAGAACCCATGCCCGAAGCCGCCGAGACCGCTCTCTCCGCCGTCTGGCTGCCCATTCTCCTGGTCACGATCGCCACGATGGTCCTGAGCACGCTCGCCTGGACCGCCCTGCCGCATCACAAGCCCGATCTTCGTGAGCACCCGAAGGCAGACGAGCTTGCCGATCAGGTCGGCGACAGCGGCGTTTCTCCGGGCTGCTACTTCTTCCCGTCCTACGGCACACCGAAGGAGCCCGGTCCACGCCTCAAGTCGGGCCCGTGGGGCACGATCAACATCTACCCCGCCGCGCCGAACATGGGACGGAACATCGGGCTCACCTTCGTCTCGCTCGGGGTGATCGCGGTGTTCGTCGGGTACCTGACGGCGCAGGCCTGCTCGCCGGGTTCGGATTGGCTCCGCGTGTTCCAGATCGCGACGACCGCCGCGGCGCTCTGCCATGTGCTCGGCGGCACGCTCAACGGCATCTGGTTCGGCAAGAGCCCGCGTTTCTTTCTCACGGACGCGATCGACGGTGCGGTCTACAGCGTCGCGACGGGCGCGATCCTCGCGAGCATGTGGCCCGGCGGCTGAGGCTGCATCAGAAACGGGTGGTGCTCACGCCGCCGATTCGCTGCGCAGCGGCGAGACGCGCAGCGAGCGGTCGCGGTCCCCGCTGCCCTCACGCTTGGGGATGCGCTCCTCCCACTCGCGCTGCAGCGTGCCGATGCGGCGCACGACCTCGATGCCCATGATCGTCGCCGCGATCCCGAGCGCATTGCCCACCATGGCGGCGTACACGCCGAGGTTCTCGGGCAGGCCGAGCCCGCTGCCGAGGTCGTAGATGATCATCGCCTCGCCCACGCGCTCGAAGAGCACCCAGGCGATCACGCACAGCCACCACGCGATCACCAGCCCGGGCTTCCACGACAGCAACGCCGCGCGGTCGACCTTCTTCCGTGTAAAGCTCTGGCCCCGCACGCGGTCGCGTCCGATCCGGTTGATGACCCACAGCTCGCTCACGGTGTCGATCGGGCGGTACAGGTTGGGCCCCGGCACCCAGAACCAGACCCAGCCCCACGACGCCGAGCGGATCCTCGCGCCCGCGAGGGCCTCGGTGTTGCGCACCATGCGCGCCACCCAGACCGAGAGCATCACGACACCCAGCACCTGCGCCGCCGAGTACGCGACATTCAGCACCGTCCAGGCCAGGTCCGTCAGCCCGAGGTAGGCCTGGCTGAGCAGCGCCTCGGGGGCGAGGCTGTCGAGGAGCTTGAGGTCCATGACGCGCAGCACCAAGGCCGCGGCGCTCGCGATCAGGCACACCGCCATCGCCCGGCAGAACACGCCCTCGATCGGCTGCACCGGCTTGTACGAGGGGCCGTCCTGCATCTCTCCCGTATCGCCGGTCCGGGGGGCCCGCTGCATCAGGCGGCCCGACTTCCCAACCCGACGGAGCCTGCCGACCCCGCCCGTGTGTCCCAGAGCGCACAGACGGACCCCGCCGGGCGCGCCGACGGGGTCCGATCATGTGTCGGGACATCGCGATCACCGATCCGCGGTCACGCCGAGACGCCCGCCGTGTCCAGCTTCTTCCGGATCACCGTGTTCAGGATCCCGCCGTTGCGGTAGTACTCGATCTCCACGGCCGTGTCGATCCGGCTCTTGCACACGAACTCCACGCGGCCGCCGTCGGTCTTGGTCGCCCGGACGGTCACATCCGCACCCGGCTCGAGGCTCGATGGCAGGTCGATGTCGTAGGTTTCCGTGCCATCGAGCCCGAGGCTCGCCGCGTTCTGTCCCTCCTTGAAGACCAGCGGCAGCACGCCCATGAAGACGAGGTTGCTGCGGTGGATGCGCTCGAAGCTCTCGGCGATCACGGCCCGCACACCCAGCAGCAGCGTCCCCTTGGCGGCCCAGTCGCGCGAGGAGCCCATGCCGTAGTCCTTGCCCGCGAGCACGACCAGCGGCGTGCCCGCGGCCTTGTAGTTCATCGCCGCGTCGTAGATGTACGCCACGGGCGCCTCCCAGCCGCTGCCTCGTGTAAAGTCGCGGGTCCAGCCCCCTTCGGGGATCGATCCGTCGTTCTTCTTCGCTAGGCTGTTCCGCACGCGCACATTCGCGAAGGTGCCGCGTGTCATGACCCGGTCGTTGCCGCGGCGGCTGCCGTAGCTGTTGAACTGCGCCGGCGTCACGCCCTTGCTCTGCAGATACTGTCCCGCGGGCGTCTCGGGCTCGATCCGCCCGGCGGGCGAGATGTGATCCGTCGTCACGCTGTCCCCCAGCACCGCCAGCGCCCGGGCGCCCTCGATCGAGCCGAACCCCGGCGCCTCGGGCCGCATCCCCTCGAAGAACGGCGGGTTCTGGATGTAGGTCGAGTCGTCGTCCCAGCCGTACAGCTCGCTCTTGGAGACCGGCACCTTGTTCCAGGTTTCGTTGCCGGTGAACACATCGCCGTACTTGTCGCGGAACTGATCGGCGCTGATGCAGCGCTCGCGGAGGGCACGGATCTCGGCCTGTGTCGGCCAGATGTCCTTGAGATACACATCCCGGCCGTCGGGCGTCTTGGCGATCGCCTCGTTGGCCAGGTCGATGTCCACCGTCCCGGCGATCGCGTACGCCACGACGAGCGGCGGGCTCGCCAGGAAGTTGGCCTTGACGCGGGGATGGACGCGGCCCTCGAAGTTGCGGTTGCCGGAGAGCACGCTCGCGACGGCCAGGTCGCCCCGCTTGATGCCGTCCTCGATCTCCGGAGGCAGCGGACCGGAGTTGCCGATGCAGGTCGTGCAGCCGTAGCCCACGGTGTGGAACCCGAGCGCTTCGAGGTCCTCGGTCAGCCCTGCCCTCTCGTAGTACTCGGTGACCACCTTCGACCCGGGCGCGAGGCTGGTCTTGACCCAGGGCCGGCGCGTCAGGCCGAGCGCGCGGGCCTTCTTCGCGACCAGGCCGGCGGCCAGCATGACATCCGGGTTGCTCGTGTTCGTGCAGCTCGTGATCGCCGCGATGACCACATCGCCGTGCGTCAGCGTGACCTTCTGCCCGGGCGTCGACGGATGGCTCGCGGCCGTCAGTTCCACCTCCACCGAGTCACCGTTGCCGCTGCCCGACGCCTGCTCAGCGTTGATGTCGTTCCCGGCCGTCTGCCCGCCCTCGGCGGCCCAGCGGCCGACATTGATCGACTCGTTCGGCACACGCTTGCCGAAGCTGTCCACCAGGTCCTTGTGCCACTGCGGCTTCATGTTCGTCAGCTCGATCCGGTCCTGCGGACGCTTCGGTCCCGCCAGGCTCGGCACAACCGTCGCCAGATCGAGCTCGACCACGCTCGAGAAGGTCGGGTCCGCCTTGCCGGGCTCCCACCACAGGTCGTTCGCCTTCGCGTACGCTTCCGTCAGCGCGATCTCGTCGTCCGTTCGAGCCGTGAGCCGCAGGTAGTCGAGCGTGACCGAATCGATGGGGAAGAACCCGCAGGTCGCGCCGTACTCCGGCGCCATGTTCGCGATCGTGGCGCGGTCCGGCAGGCTGAGCTCGGCCAGACCTGGCCCGAAGAACTCGACGAATTTCTCCACCACGCCGTGCGCCCGCAGCATCTGCGTCACGGTCAGCACCAGGTCCGTCGCGGTCGATCCCTCGGGAAGCTTCCCGACAAGCTTGAAGCCCACGACCTCCGGCGTCAGCATGTACACCGGCTGGCCGAGCATGACCGCCTCCGCCTCGATGCCGCCCACGCCCCAGCCGAGCACGCCCAGCGCGTTGATCATCGTCGTGTGGCTGTCCGTGCCGACCAGCGAGTCCGGGTAGACCGTGGGGGAGCCGTCGATCGTCTTCGTGAGCACACCCCGCGCCAGGTATTCCAGGTTCACCTGGTGCACGATGCCCGTCGCCGGGGGCACCACGCTGAAGTTGCTCAGGCTCTCCTGGCCCCACTTCAGGAACCTGTACCGCTCGTTGTTCCGCTCGAATTCCTTCTCCGCGTTGACCGTCAGCGCCACGCGCGTGGCGAAGTCGTCCACCTGCACGGAGTGATCGATCACAAGGTCGCACTGGACCTCCGGGTTGATCAGCTCCGGATCCCCGCCGAGCGCCTTCATCGCGTCGCGCATCGCTGCGAGATCGACAACACACGGCACACCCGTGAAGTCCTGCAGCACCACACGCCCCGGCATGAACGGCATCTCGACCTTGTTCACATTCGCCGCGTCGTACGACGCCAGCCCGGCGATGTCGTCGTTCGTCACGACGAAGCCGTCGAGGTTGCGGAGCTGCGCCTCCAGCAGCACGCGCACCGAGTAGGGCATCGTGTCGATGGTGCCGAGGCCGGCCTCCTCGACAGCCCGCAAGCGGTGATAGGTGTAGGTCTCGCCGTTGATGCTGAGGGTGGCCTTCGAGTTGAACGCGTTGCTCGCCATGGGGTGCTCCTTTCCGTGGTCACGCCCACAGCATCGCCATCTCCATGACATGAATCCAGTCAATGAGAATTACAAGTATCATCACCAACAATTATGAATATCCGCGCGGACAGGCCGCTCACGGGCCATCGCGGACAATATTGCCCATTTTCACAACTCGGCGGCATCCGCATCCCTCGTGGTCCGAACGCTCGCGACGGGCAGCCGTCGCCCGCCACGGCTCCCCGCAGTCTGCTCCGGCGGGCTTTCTGAGAGGAGCCGACATGCTCGGCCTCGCGATCACCTTCTTCATTCTCGCCATCATCGCCGCGATCTTCGGCCTCGGCGGGCTCGCCGGCAGCCTGTCGTGGCTCGCGTGGGTCTGTCTCGTGATCTTCTTCGGTCTCTTCGTCCTCTCGATGGTCGTGCGAGCCCTGAAGGGTCGGTCCGTCTCCTGACGCGTTGCGCAGATCGCCGCCGTGGTAGGCTTGCGGCGTGCCCATCCACACACGCGTCGTGACGCGGATCATCGACACCCCGCTCGGCCGGCTCACGCTCGGCGTGACCGAAGCGCCCGCGCTATGTCTGGTCGAGTTCGCTGCGCCGTCGCGCCTCTCGCGCGCTCACGCTGACCTCGAACGGTTCGTCGGCCCGGTCGAGACAGCTGCACGGACCACGCCGGGCACCCCCGAAGCCAGGCTGCTCGACGAGACGGAGCAGCAACTCCGCGCGTATCTCGCCGGCGACCGCACCGCCTTCGACCTGCCCATCCATGCGCCGGGTACAGAGTTTCAACAGGCCGTCTGGCGGCACCTGCTGCGCATCCCGCACGGCACGACCACAACCTATGGCTCCATCGCCGACGCGCTGGGCCGACCCGGCGCCCAGCGTGCCGTCGGCGCCGCCAACGGCGCCAACAGAATCGCGATGGTCATCCCGTGCCACCGAGTCATCGACGCCAGCGGCCACCTCCACGGCTACGGCGGCGGCCTCGACCGCAAGCGCGCACTGCTCGAACTCGAACAGGCCAACCTCTTCACCGGAGCACGCCCTTGAAGCTCGTCCTGGCCCTGCTCTTGCTCGTCTCCGTTGTCGGCTGCGCGAAGCATCGCGCTACCGAGCGAGACCCGATCGTGATCGCCCATCGCGGCGCTTCGGCCTACGAGCCCGAGCACACCATGCAGGCGTACCGGCTTGCACTCGATATGGGCGCGGACTACATCGAGCCGGACATCGTGTTCACGCGTGACCTGGTAGCCATCTGCGCGCACGATCTCACGATGGAGCAGACCACGGATGTCGAGCAGCGGTTCCCCGACCGAGCCCGCCCCGATGGCTCCTGGTACTGGATCGACTTCGACCTGTCTGAGGTCAAAACGCTCAACAAGCATGGTCGGTCGGCTGAAGCACTCGCTGGGGAGAACGGCCCGTACCGTGTCGTCACGCTCCGAGAGCTCATCGATACAGTCCAGGCAGAACACTTCCGGCGGATGCTGGTCCGGCCCTACATCCTCGGCGCGAGCAAAGGCCCGGTTGGCATCGTTCCGGAGCTCAAGAAGCCAGGATTCTACAAGCAGCATGCATCCGGCTTCGATTCGGCATCCGCTCTGACGGAAGAGCTGCGCATCAATATGTATGTGCTGCCAGAACTTGACGATCTCGTCATGATCCAGTGCTTCGACCTCGACACCATCGAGCACCTCGCCACGCTTTCCGACCTCCCGCTCATCTGGCTGACCAGCGAGGACCCCACCGACGAGCAGCTCGACAGAGCCGCCGCCGTCGCTCACGGCCTCGGGCCCAACCGCCGCCTCCTCGAGGACGACGCCGGCAACCCCAAGCCGCTCATCGAGCGGGCTCGAAGCCGTAGCCTTGCGCTCTACCCGTACACCTTCAAGAATGAGCAGGATGCCATGGAACGCTTCTTGCACGAGCACCGGGTCGAGGGACTGTTCACGGATAACCCGGATGTTGGCGTGCGCGCGAAGCGGTTACCGACGATCCGGTGACGCGGCTTGACGATCGAACGGGAAGCTCAGAACTCCATCTGGAGCTGCGCGCGGATGAAGATCTGGCCGTCCTGCCCCAGCGCATCCTCGAGCAGTGCGCGGCTGCCGCTGGCGTAGGCATCCGTGATGGGCTCGAACGAGATGCCGGCGTCCGCGGTCAGCTTCAGCGAGTGGCCCGCAAAGTACTTGTTGAAGCCCGCAACAAGCACGGACAGGTCGCCGTCGGCGTCTTCCCCGGTCAGCCACGAGTACTGCGTGAACAGCTCGACATCGTCGGTGACATACGCGGCGACATGCCCCGATGCGCCGAACTGGTTCACATCGTCGACGGCCTGCGCCGATCGGTGCCGGATGTTCGTCGCGGCGAACGCGTTCCAGCCGTTGCCCTCGATCGAGATGTCCGCCGATCCGATGAACTCCACGAACGACTCGAGCTGCTGCCCGTCGCCGTCCGCGTCGGTCTCGCCGACGGTCGCCAGACCGGCGGCGCCGAAGAGCCACGCGAGCTCGGAGCCTCGCTTGCTCGTGAGGTCGCGGAACCGGCCCCAGTCGCCGTCGATCTTGCGCTCGAGGCGTCCGTAGAGCCCGAAGTCACCCTCGTCGGCCGCGTAGGACCGGTTCCCGCCCCGGTCGCCATCGGCCAGCATCACCGTCGCCTGCCAGTCTCCCTCACGGTACCGGGCTTCGACGCCCTGCGTCCGGCCGCCTGCGCCGCTGGTCGAGAACGCCGCGGTCACCGGTGACACCTCAACGGCCATCCGTCGCGTGTTGGAGACGAGCTGCTCGCGCGTCAGCGGCGGAACGAACTGCCCCACGCGGAATCGCCACGGCCCGTCCTCGTACCCAACATACACATCGAGCAGGAACACCGAGCCCGAGCTGCGCGAGGTGTCCACCTCGATCTCCCACGGCAGTGTCGCTTCGGTGTCGCCCGCATCGAGCTCGCCAGACGCCTTGATCCGCACGCGTCGCATCTCGAAGCCAGACTCGAAGTCGTCCACCGTCTGCGCAGCGTCCTGATCCAGAAAATTCGCGTTGAAACGGGACTGCACCAGCCCGTTCAGCTTCACCGGCGGCCGATCGTCATCCTCGGCCGCGCCGAGCAGGCTGGTCCGCGTCTGCGCATCGGCGAGCAGCTCCGCCCAGCGGGCCGTCTGCTCGGCGTCCTGGCCCGAGGCTGCGCCCGCTACCGCAAGCCCAGCTGCGAGAGCAGCACCCGCTCGAAGACGCCCGCTGCCGGGCTCGGCACCCGATCGCGACGGCGCACCACCGCCAGCTCTCGAACGAGGCGACCATCTCTGCATGTCAGACCCTTCGTTGTCTCTCCGGCCGAACCGAACGCAAGCCGGCTGACGAAGCCGACCCCGACGCCCGCCTCGACCATCCGCTCTATCGTCTCCAGGGACCGCACTTCCATGACAACTTTGAGGCCCACGCCCGCCCCGGCGGAGGCCTCGTCGATCACGCTGCGCACGGCCGAGCCGGCTTCGAACGCGACGACGCCCTCGCCGTCCAGCTCTGACCACCGGAAGCTCTTGCGACCGGCGAGCGGGTGCCCGGCCGGCACGATCAACCGGAGTTCGTCCATCAGCGAACCCACCGTCATGAGTTCTCCGGCCCCGACGCCCTCGACCGGAGTGGTGACGATGCCCAGATCCAGCTCCCCCGAGATCACCGCGGCCGCCACCGCTCGGCTGCCCGCCTCGCGGACATAAAACCGCAGCGCCGGGTGCGCCAGCCGGACCTCGCGCACGACGCTCGGCAGGAGGTGGGCGACCGCCGTGGCCCCGCCCCCGACTCGGATGGAGCCCGCTTCGAGCCCCACCAACGATCGAACAGAGGCGACGGCCTCGTCCGCACGGCGCACCGCGGCCTCGGCGTGCTCAAGAAACACCGCGCCGGCCGCTGTCAGCGCGACGCCCCGGCCCGTCCGGTCCAGCAGCGGCGCGCCGACCTCCGATTCAAGCTTCTTCAGCATGGCGCTGAGCGCAGGCTGCGTCACGCCCAGCCGCTCCGCCGCCCGCGTCAGGTGCCCCATCTCCGCGATCGCCACGAACTGTCTGAGCGCTGTCAACTCCACGACGGCATCGTTGCACTCGTGCTCGGCTTGGGCCGTCAGACACGAACGACGAGGGCCGAGTTCTTCGCCCCGAATGCCAGGCAGTTCACCAGTGCGATCGACGGCCCTTTCCAAGACCGGGGTTCGTTTGGTGTGTAATCGAGGTCGCACGCCGGGTCAGGCTCGCGCAGGTTGATCGTCGGGGGGATGAACGGGCCCTTGCCGTCGAGACCGGCCAGCGATGCGAGCGTTGCGACGATGCTCGCCGCGCCGCACGCGCCCTGGGGGTGACCGATCTGGCTCTTGACCGAATGCCCGGCGAGCCGCTCGGCGTGCGCACCGAAGGCGGCGCGCACCGC
Source organism: Phycisphaerales bacterium (assembly GCA_052168215.1). Classification (GTDB taxonomy): domain Bacteria; phylum Planctomycetota; class Phycisphaerae; order Phycisphaerales; family UBA1924; genus JANQQZ01. Next base: position 58,680 of record JBQLZJ010000008.1, on the reverse strand, counting down.
CCGGGTCTCCGCCTCGTCGTTGACCGCCGTCGCCGTCCCGTGGTAGTGCACCACGCCCACTTCTTCGGGCCGCAGTCCCGCGTCGCGGAGCGCTTCGAGCATCGCGCGGGCGGACTCGGCCATCGATGGGTCGGGCCGGACGCGGTGGTACGCATCGCAGGTCGCGCCGTACCCGGCGACCGTGCCGATCCGGGCGTCGTCGTCCAGGCCGGCGCGCGACAGCACCAGCGCCCACGCCCCCTCGCCCAGCACGAACCCGTCGCGTGAGCGGTCGAACGGCCGGCTCGCTGTTCGAGCCCCCTCGGGATTGCCGCGCCAATCCCGGGTCGAGATCACCTTCAACAGTTCCATGCCGATGAGCGTCTCGGAGCGGATGTGCGCATCGGCGCCGCACACGACGACGCGATCGCACATCCCCGAGCGGATCAGCAGCAGCGCCTGGCCGATCGCATCGCTGGATGAGCCGCACCCCGTGCTGACGCACCAGCTCGGCCCCTTGAGCCCGAGCCGGATGGACAGCTCGCCGGCGAGGTTGCCGTGCGTGGCGTTGGTGATGGTCCAGAGGGAGGGGCGGCGTCGGTCGATGTACGCCGTCTTGGCCTGGTCGAGCGTGAAGTCGATGCCTCCCGCGCCCGTGCCGAGGATGAGCCCGGTGCGTCGCAGCGGCTCATCCTCGAGTGGGCCGAGCCCGGCCATGGTCCAGGCCTCCCGGCACGCGGCGAGCGCCATCGGTACGAGCCGGGGGAGTCGCGCCCGGTCTGCCTCGTCCATGACCTCGGCGGGGTCGAACCCGTCGCACGCCGCCGCCACGCTCGAGCGCATCAGATCGTGCTCGAAGGTGAGCAGCCCGACGCCGGAGGTCCCGGATCGCAGGCCGGCGGTGTAATCGGCGATGCCCACCCCGATCGGGCTGACCGCTCCCATCCCGCTCACGACCACGGCACCGCTTGGCGTCATCCGCACACGCTACACCGTCCGCCCCCGCCGAGCCCGGGGAGGCGTGCTCTCCCCTTTTTTGTCCGCAAGAACTGGCCAACCCGCAAAATCGGCGCACATTGCCTCTGGAGAAGCAGAAACACCGCCTTCCGGTGCCCGTCGGCGTGAGACACCGACCGGGGTAACGCCGGACGGCACAGACGCACGCCAGGCAGCGCGTCGATCTCGGCCGTCACAGGTTGGCCGGGGCGACGCGGGCGTGTTGGAGAGATCACCGATGCACCTTCGGGCACCTAGATATCTGGTTCTGGCCACCCTCGCGGGGACCGCGGCGGCCGACCCGCAGGATGATCTGTTCGACGACTTCATCGTCCGACCCAATGACCGCGCCTCGTTCAACCTGGTCGTCGCCAACGAGACCGGTCAGAAACAGGACGCGTTCATCGGCGATCCGGCGTCCGTGCCGCTCGGCACGCTCAACAGCCAGATCACCGCGGGGCAGAGCACCGCCGGCAACTATTCGATCGATGTCGGCTGGGACGAGTTCTTTGACAACGCCTCGCCGGGCCAGGGCGTGGCCTCACGGATCCGCTTCGATTTCGCGACTTCCGACGGCTCGCCGTTTGTGTCGCAGCAGGACTTCAACAACGGCTTCCGGTTCATCCAGTGGGAGATCGGCGATCACCTCGATCCGGCGGATCAGGCGTTTGCCGATCCGATTACCTTCAAGCCGACCATCACGAGTGTCACCCTTGTTCAGGCGACCGCCGTGTTCTTCCAGGGCGACATCGTCCAGAACTCGATCCACTACGGGTTCACGCTGAACCCGAACTGGGACGGAACGGACGCGGTGCCGGGGAATATCTTCACGCTGGACGCCACGACGAACCGAATCGAAGTCACATACGATTACATCCCTGTGCCGGCGCCGGCGTCGTTCGCGATGCTGGTCGGTGCTGGAGGGCTCGCGGTCCGGCGCCGTCGCGCCTGACGACAACTCATCTGCCCACTAACCGCCAGCGCGCTCCGGCTTCGACCGGACGCGCTGGCGGCTGTTTTTCCCATCCTGGTGCGGACCGGGTACCATCGGCGGATGCACGCCGTCGTCCGTTCCGCTTCCGCGATCGCCGCCGCTCTGCTCGCCGCGAGCGTGTCCGCGCAATCGCAGCGGCTCGAGCTCAATCTGGAGGAGGGCTGGCAGCAGCTCGAGCGACCCGCGGACACGGTGGATCGTGAGCTGCTCGACATCGCCCGCCGGCTGATCGCCGAGGGCGAGCCGGATCGGGCCAGGCACCTGCTCGACGACTGGATCGATCGCAACGAGCTCACCGGCGCACCCGATCTCGCCGAGGCTCTGCGGCTGCGTGGCGACGCGAGGCTGGCCGATGGCAACGAGTTCCGTGCGTTGTTCGACTACGAGCGCGTGATCCGTGAGTTCCCCGGGTCGGCTGAGTTTCCGATCGCGGTCGAACGCGAGATCGACATCGCCGTGCTCTATCTGAACGGGCTGTCCAAGCCGTTCCTCGGGCTCCGGATCGAATCGGCGAAGTCGACGGGTGAGGAGCTGCTGATCCGGGCGCAGGAGCGCATGCCGGGCTCGCGTCTGGCGGAGCGAGCCGCGATCATCTTGGCGGACTATTACTACCGGACGCGCGACCTGCCGCTGGCGACGGAGATGTACGACATCTTTTTGCGGAACTATCCGGACTCGCCCTATCGGAAGCGGTCGATGCTCAACCGCGTGTACGCCACGATCGCCACCTTCAAGGGGCCGGCGTACGACGGGCTGGGCCTGCTCGAGGCCAAGCTGCTGATCGAGCAGTTCGTCCGCGACTACCCGGCGGACGCGGACCGGCTGCTGGTGACCGACGCGCTGCTGGCGCGCATCGACGAGTCCGCCGCGGCGCAGCAGCTGGTCACGGCCCGGTGGTACCTGAGCAACGATGATCCCGCCTCGGCGGTGTACACGATCCGTCGGCTGCTGCGGGAGCATCCGGGCACCGTCGCGGCCGCGCGCGGGCTGCAGATCCTCGAGCAGCACGGGTGGCTGGAACCGGAGATGACGCACGAGGAGGACACGGCCGTCTCGGAGTCCGCGCCGTGATGCGCCGATGGGCCGCAAGTGTGCTCGGCGTGCTCCTCGTCGCGGTGGTCGGGTGCGCTGAGCGTCCGTCCCGCGGGTACAGCTTCGCGTCGCCGTACGACGCCCAGATCACGACCATCGCCGTCCCGATCTTCGGGAACGCGACGCAGCACGCGGGCGTCGAGACGATGGTCACCGAGGCGATCATCCGCCGGATCCAGCAACAGACGCCGTGGCGTGTGACGGATCTGGACACGGCCGATGTGGTGCTCGAAGGAGCGATCGGCGGTGTCCGGCTCGTTCGGCTGTCGAACCAGACGGGCGTTGGGCTGGTGCAGGAGCAGGCGGTGCAGATCGTCGTGTCGTTCGAGCTGATCGACAACCGGCAGGGCGGGGCGTTGGTCAGCCGGCGCGGGTTCGCGGCTCTGGCCTCGTTCGTGCCGGCGGCGCCGACCTCAGAGCGTTTATCTGTGGGCTACCGCGAGGCCGCGGAGGCTCTGGCGACGGATCTGGTCGACGAGCTCGGGAACGCCTGGTGAGGCCGGTCGGCGGCCCTGCAACCGCCTTGGGCCTAGCGTTCTCGGGGATCGGCCGCACCAGGCCGCCAGTTCCCGCGTACAGAAACCGATACCAGCCGAGACCGAACATGCTCTGGGCGTCGGTGCCCGGTTGGACCGATGGGGCGACCGAATGCCCCGGCCTATGACGCAGAGGGCACGCATGCCGGATCTCTCCCGCGACACCACGCTCCAGTTCGCCGATCAGCAGGCCGACCGCCCGGAGCGCAAGGGGCCAGGGGGCGATCCCGGCAAGCCGGGGGGAGCACCGCCGAGGCCGGGCGGGCCCGGCCGGGGCTTCTTCGGGGTGGTCGCGGCGCTGTCGCTGGTCCTGCTGCTGTTCATGCTCTTCACCTCGTCCCAGCGCGGCGAGGATCTGACCTGGCAGGAATTCTCTAACGCGTATCGCCAGGGCGACATCGTCGAGGACAGCGTCGTCGTCAAAGACACCATGATCGTGGCGCAGGCGAAGGATGGCGCGCTGGGCGCCCCCGCCGATCAGCGGCGCATGGTCCAGTTCAAGTTCAATGCCGCCAACAGCCGCTTCCACATCCAGCAGCTCGACGAGCTCACCAACGGCCGATACAAGGAGCGTCCGACGCCGGGCTGGATCGGGGCGTTGCTGTTCTTCCTGCCGTTCCTGCTGATCATTCTCTTCTTCTGGTTCATCCTGTCGCGTGGGCTGCGCTCGGCGGCGGGGGGCGGGGGCATGCTCGGCAACTTCGGCAAGAGCCGGCACAAGACGCTCTCGAAGGAGATGACCGGCGTCACCTTCGCCGATGTCGCCGGCATCGAGGAAGCGAAGGAGGAGGTCACCGAGATCATCGAGTTCCTGAAGAACCCCAAGCGGTTCACGAAGCTCGGCGGACGGATCCCACGCGGCGTGCTGCTCATCGGCGAGCCGGGCTGCGGCAAGACGCTGCTCGCCAAGGCGATCGCGGGTGAGGCGGATGTTCCGTTCTTCTCGATCTCCGGCTCGGACTTCGTCGAGATGTTCGTCGGTGTCGGCGCGTCGCGGGTCCGCGACCTCTTCAAGCAGGCCAAGGACTCGTCGCCCTGCATCATCTTCCTGGACGAGATCGACGCCGTCGGGCGTCGTCGCGGCGGTGGCTTCACCACCGGCGGGCACGACGAGCGCGAGCAGACACTCAACGCGATCCTGGTCGAGATGGACGGCTTCGGCTCGGGCGATGGCGTGATCGTCGTCGCCGCCACCAACCGCGCCGATGTGCTCGACCCCGCCCTGATCCGCCCCGGCCGGTTCGACCGCCAGATCGTCGTCCCGCTGCCCGATGTCAAGGGGCGGCTCGAGATCCTGAAGGTGCACGCGAAGAAGGTCGCGCTGGGGCCGGATGTCGATCTGGAGCGCGTCGCCCGGATGACACCGATGTTCTCCGGCGCCGATCTGGCCGCGATCATCAACGAGGCGGCGATCAGCGCCACGATGGCACAGAAGGAGTTCATCGAGCACGAGGATCTCGAGGAGGCGCGCGACAAGGTGAAGTTCGGGCGTGCGAAGAAGTCTCGGGTGCGCGAGGCGGACGAGAACAAGCTCACCGCCTACCACGAGGCCGGCCACGCGATCCTGCAGGTGCTGCTCAAGGACGCGGACCCGCTCCACAAGGTCACCATCATCCCTCGCGGCCAGATGGGCGGCGCAACCTTCAGCCTGCCCGAGAGAGACCGCATGGGCGTGAGCCTGAAGTGGCTCAATGCGACGATGCGTATGGCCTGCGGCGGTCGCATCGCCGAAGAGAAAGCGATGAGCGATGTCTCGTCCGGCGCGGTCTCCGACATCGCGCAGGTGACGAACATGGCGCGGTCCATGGTGCTCGAATGGGGCATGTCGCCGCGTCTCGGTTTCATCCGGTACGCCGGCTCGGATACACGCGAGTCGTTCGTGCCCGAGCGCGAGTACTCCGAGGCGACCGCTCACGCGATCGACGAGGAGATCCGCCGGATTGTTGACGAGGCGTACGGCGACGCGGCCCGGCTGCTCGATGAGAACTGGGAGCATGTCGAGGCGCTGGCGAGCGCGCTGCTCCGGTATGAGACACTCTCGGGTGAGGAGGTCCGGCAGATCATGCGGGGCGAGCCGCTCAGCCGGCCTTCGGTCTCGCACCTGCTCAAGTCCGAGGCGGCCCGCACCGCGCCGCGGGCGAAGCCGGGCGCCTCGGGCGACCCCGAGGCGGACCTGCCGCCGGGGGCGATGCCGAACCCGGCCTGAGCGTTCCCTCGGGCTCTTTTTATCAATCCTGAACTCGTTCTTGATCGATTGCTTACGATAGAGCCGATCGATCAGAAGCGATGCGCGCCCTCGGAGGGTGCGTGGTCGAGGACGCCCGTGCCGACTCTCGCCAACCTTGCCGACACGACGGACCGACCAGACCAGTCGGCGCGCTGGCGCCTGGCGTTTGTCGGCATCGTGCTGGTGTTCGGTATCGCGGGAGCGCTGACAGGTCTCGGCGTGCCGCTGGTGGAGGAGGGTGGACCGGTCGAGCGGGCGCAGATCGCGCTCTGGACTGCGGCGGCGGTCACAGCCGCGCTGCTGTCGCTCGGTGCACCGCTGGGTCGGGGCGTGCGTGGGCTTCTCGCGTTGTTGGCGGTGCTCTCGCTCGCGGCGGCGGCTCGCGAGTTCGATGCGCACATCTACCTCAACCCAGAGACGCTGGGCGACCTCGGCGTGAGGTACCGCATCGATTGGTGGCTCGATGGTTCGGTGAGCCTCGGGTTGAAGCTCGGTTGGGCGATCGTGGCCGTTGCCATTCTGGCCGCGCTGCTGGCACCCGCGTGGCTGGGCCGTCGTGCGGTCCTTGACATGGTTCGTGCCCGCCCGGCGGCGTTCTGGTGCTTCGTCGCATCGGCGGCCGCTCTCGCTGCCGGCTTCGCTGTGGACGACCTGCTCCGCAACCGCATCGATCTTCAGCTCGGCCATCTCATCGAAGAGGGCGTCGAGCTGCTCGGACCGATCTTCTATCTCGCGGGGACGATGTGCCTGGTGGCTGGAGCTCGGCGGCGCGCCTCCGGGTGAGCTCCTCGAGCCGTCGGCTGCACCGATACACTTAGCCGATGCCAGCTGTCACCAACATCGAGCCGATCGACGCCGTCAACCTGAAGAGCCTCTCTCAGCGTGTCGCCCGGCTCGATCATTTCTACCAGGCTCGGTTCCGCAACCGGTTCGGCCCGCTCGTCCGCGCCTTGAGCCGGTGGATCCCGGCTGATGCGACGATTCTCGACATCGGCGCGAACCACGGCAAGATGACCCGTCCGTTGGCCAAGCTCCCGGGCGTCACGGTCCACGCCTTCGAGCCCGTGCCCTACAACCACTCGCTGCTGACGGCGGTGACGCGCGGCCTGCGGAATGTCACGGTGCATCGCTTCGCGCTCTCGGACGCGGCCGGTCGGGTCTCGATCTACATTCCGGTCCGCCCGTCGCGGCGCATCAGCCCCGGCGCGGCGCACATGGGCGACACCGCGCACGCGGAGTCGTTTGGCACATCGACCGCGCCGACCGTCGCCGAGCTCCTCATCGAGACCGACACCCTCGACGCCGTCGCACATCGAGAGCGGCTCGGCCGCGTCGATTTCATGAAGATCGATGTCGAGGGCGCGGAGTCGCTCGTCGTCGCGGGCGGTCGGGAGACGATCGCGCGTCACACGCCGGCGATCTACAGCGAGATCTCCGACCGCTGCGGGAATCTCGGCCGATCACCCTCGGACATGATCGAGCCGCTGCTTGGGATGGGCTATCGCCTGTTTGCGTTCAACGAGCGGACGCACACCGCTCGTGCGCTCGATGCGCACGATCCCGCCGAGCGCGATTATCTGTTCCTGCATCCGAACCGCCACGAGCTGCCCTGATCCGCGCGGACAGGGGGCGTCTCGGCGTTCCTACGCGCCGCTCGATTCCAGCAGCCTGGGCTGGGACTCGACCTGCTTGGGCTCGGCCAGCGTCTTGCCGCTCTTGGCGCCGGCCTCCTCGAACTTGCGGAGCGTCGGCACGAGCCGGCTGTCCATCGAGCCGACGAGGCTGTTGTAGTGTCCGACGCTCTGGTTGAGCGTTCGGCCGAGCTTGCCGGCGTGCTCGAACACGACCGCCGCCCGGTCGTGGAGCTCGCGCCCGAGTGCGAGCAGGGCCTCGGCTTCTTCGGCGAGGGTATGCTCGCGCCAGCCGACGGCGACGGCACGCAGCAGGCCGATGAGCGTGCTCGGGCTGGCGAGGATCACGCCGCGCTGCGCCGCCTCGTCGAGCAGCCCGGGCCGGCGGGTCAGCGCTGCGTCGATGAAGTGATCTCCCGGCACAAACATGACCACAAACTCGGGCGAGCTCTCGAACGCAGACCAGTACGATTTGTCGGCGAGCTTCTTGGTCTGGTCCGCCACATGCTTGGCGAAGCGGTCGAGGTGTGCCTCCCGTTCGGCGTCATCCGCCGCGTTGACCGCCTCGATGTACGCGTAGGTGTTGGTTTTTGCGTCGACCGCGATCACGCGATCGTTGGGCAGCGTGACCACCATGTCCGGCCGCTTGAGGCGGTCCTCGTCGTCGCGCACGCTGGCCTGCTCGCTGAAATCGCAGTAGCTGGTCATCCCGGCCAGCTCGGCGACGCGGCGGAGCTGGATCTCGCCGTACTGCCCGCGCACCTCCGGTCGGCTGAGCGCCCTCGTCAGGCGGTTGGTCTCGTCGCGGAGGTCGCGTCCCGCGAGCGTGACGAGCTCCATCCGCTCGTGGAGGGCGGCGAAGCTCTCGGCCCGCGCCTTCTCGATCGCTTCGAGCTTCTCGCGCGTCGCCCGGAGCACCTCGTCGATCGGTCGGACCAGGTCGGACTGCGCCTTGTGCGCCGCGTCGAAGACGGGCTTCGCCTGCGCGAGGAACTCGTCCCGGCCCGACTTGAGCGCCGCCGCGGTCAGGCTCTCGAACGCCTCCCGGAACCGGGCCTCGACGGCGTCGCGTTCGCCGAGTCGATCCGTCAGCTCAGCGACCTTCGCTCGTGCCTCGGCGAGCGACTCGGTCAGGTCGATGACCCGTCGGCCGCTGTCGTCCCGGGCCGACCGCTCGTCGTCGAGGGCTCCCCGCAGCCGGTCGGCCTCGGCGAGCGCCGCAGCGGCCGCGGCGCGGGCACCGGCGGCCTCCCCGGTGGCCCGGCTCAGTCGGAGGCCCAGCCACACTGTGGCCCCGGCCAGCCCGAACACCACCAGACCCAGTACCCCGAGGACGAGTTCCATGGGAAAAGTGTACCCCCGTCTTCACGAGCGCCCGTTCCGACTCGCCGGCGCGCTGACGCTGCCAATCTGACACCCGTGGCGTCGCCGCAGGCACGCGCGACAGCCACCGGGCACCCGTTCGCCCCGCCCGGGCCGGTCGCGGCTCAGGCACGGGCTTTGCCCTGTTCCGGCGAGATGAGGTCTCTCTACCGCCATCACGCCGCTGGAGGTCCGTGGGACATGTCCCAGGTCGAGCCCTCGGCTGCGCCGGCAGGTGGACGGCTGAACATCCTGCTGTCCGACTCGTCGGGGAGCGAGCAGTCTTGGGCGGAACGGCTGCCCACGCTGCTCGAGCCGATGGGCGTTCGGTCCCATGTGGCGGCCTCCGGGCGGCAAGCGACCGAGCTGCTGTCAACCACCACGATCCATGTCGCCGTCGTCGATCTGGGCCTGCCGTTGGACCACGCGGCCTCCCCGGACGCCCCGGCGCCGAGCGCCGGCTGGCGTCTGCTCGAAGTGCTCGCCCGGCTGTCCCATCGTCCGCCGACGGTCGCCGTCAAGCAGGCCCGTACGCGTCGGGACGAGGCCCGGGAGCTCGCCGCCGCGCTCCGGCTGGGCGCGTTCGCCGTGGTCGATCGGCCGCGGTCAACCCGTGACATGGAAACGCTGCTCGAGGTTCTCCGCCGCTGCATCGCCCGTCACTACCGGGGCCGCTGGCCCGGCTGATCACCGCTGTTGTTCCCGCGTCGGGTCCGCCGACGCATCGCACACCGTCACACACTGCACTGGAGACACACGATGCCCACCAAGACGAAGACCAAGGTCAACATCAAGCCCCTCCACGACAAGATCATCGTCGAGCGCGACGAGCCAGAGACGATGACCGCCGCCGGCATCATCCTGCCCGAGTCCGGCAAAGAGCGGCCGAAGTCGGGCACGGTCATCGCGGTCGGCGACGGCGCCCTGAACACCGACACGGGCGAGCGCATCCCGCTGTCGATCAAGGCCGGCGACAAGATCCTGTTCACCAGCTACGCCGGCACCGAGGTGAAGCTCGGCGACGACGAGTACCTGATCATGTCGGAGTCCGATGTTCTCGCGGTCGTCGACTGATCCCTGTCACACCCAGGCGTGAGTAGCAGGGGGGGACCCCGGGCCGCCGAAGCACGAAGGAGTTCACATGATGAACAAACCAGACCTCGGCGACCTGTTCGAGACCGCCCTGAAGAACAAGGCGACCGTGCATGTCGTCATCCAGGGGCACCCCTTCACCGTCGCCCACCTGCAGGCCGTCCGGGCCACGGGGCACAATGTCACCCGCGAGGAGCACGAATCGAAGTGGGACAAGTGGCTCGGTATCGCCGACGCCGCCCCGCGCGGCTCGCTGATCCTCGTTGGCGGCGTGATCTCCGGCGGATCGACCGAGATCCCCGGCTGCCTCATCATCGATCCCCAGTCCGTCGACGCTGTCTTCATCAGCTAGGGCCACACCACCGATGACCAACCACCAGCTCCGACAGGCCCTGACCGACCTCACCGGGCGACGCGATGTGCTCATCGCGTTCACGAACCTCGACGGGGCGGCCTCGCTCCTCACGATCAACAACGCCATGCTCATCCCGGACGAAGGGGACGACCTGATCAAGCTCACCGACGGCCGCAGCGAGTATGTCATCGAAGCCGCCGCCGTCGCCTGGGTCCGCATCGGCGCCGAGGCGCCGGCTATCGCCAGTCATTAGTTCATCCACCAGACCACAGCACGGGCGTCGGGCCCGTGTTCGAGAAAGCAAGGAATCACATCATGCCCGCCAAGCAGATCGCATACAACACCGACGCCCGCGAGCGCATCCTCCGCGGCGTGCAGAAGCTCGCCAACGCCGTCAAGGTCACCCTCGGCCCCTCGGGCCGGGTCGTCGTCCTCGAGAAATCCTTCGGCGCACCCACCGTGACCAAGGACGGTGTCTCGGTCGCCAAGGAGATCGAGCTCGACGACGCCTTCGAGAACATGGGCGCCCAGATGGTCAAGGAGGTCGCCAGCAAGTCCTCGAAGGACGCCGGCGACGGCACCACCACCGCCACCATCTACGCCGAGGCCATCTACACCGAGGGCCTGAAGAACATCACCGCTGGCGCCAACCCCAACCAGGTCAAGATCGGCATCGACAAGGCCGTCGCCGCTGTCGTTGCCGAGCTCGACAAGCTCTCCAAGCCCGTCGCCAACTCCAAGGAGATCGCCCAGGTCGGCACCTGCTCCGCCAACCAGGACGAGACCATCGGCCAGATCATCGCCAACGCGATGGACAAGGTCGGCAAGGACGGCGTCATCACCATCGAGGAGGGCAAGGGCCTCGAGACCGAGGTCGAGCTCGTCGAGGGCATGCAGTTCGACAAGGGCTACCTCTCGCCCCACTTCGTCACCAACCCCGCCGCCATGGAGTGCGAGCTCGAGAAGCCCTACATCCTCATCCACGAGAAGAAGATCTCGTCGGCGAAGGACATCCTGCCGATCCTCGGCAAGGTCGCCGAGTCCGGCGCGTCCCTCCTGATCATCGCCGAGGACATCGAGGGCGAGGCCCTCGCCACCCTCGTCGTCAACCGCCTCCGCGGCATCCTCAAGGTCGCCGCCGTCAAGGCGCCCGGCTTCGGCGACCGCCGCAAGGCCATGCTCGAGGACATCGCCATCCTCACCGGCGGCCAGGCCATCATGGACGAGCTCGGCATCGACATCGAGAAGGTCGAGCTCGCCGACCTCGGCCGCGCCAAGAAGGTCGTCATCGACAAGGACAACACCACCATCATCGAGGGCGCCGGCTCCTCCGCCAACATCAAGGGCCGCGTCGAGCAGATCCGCCACCAGATCGAGGCCAGCACCTCCGACTACGACCGCGAGAAGCTCGAGGAGCGCCTCGCCAAGCTCGCCGGCGGCGTCGCCCAGATCAATGTCGGCGCTGCCACCGAGGTCGAGATGAAGGAGAAGAAGGACCGCGTCGAGGATGCGCTCCACGCCTGCCGCGCCGCGGCCGAGGAGGGCATCGTCGCCGGCGGCGGCGTCGCCGTCCTCCGGGCACGCAAGGCCCTGGACACCCTCCGCAAGAAGGCCACCGGCGACCAGCGCGTCGGCATCGACATCGTCCACCGCGCCCTCTCCGCCCCCGTCAAGCAGATCGCGGCCAACTGCGGCCTCGACGGCTCCGTCATCGCCTCCAAGATCGAGGAAGCCACCGACACCAACTTCGGCTACAACGCCGTCACCCACGAGTACGGCGACCTCGTCAAGATGGGCGTCATCGTCCCCACCAAGGTCGAGCGGATCGCCCTCCAGAACGCCGCGTCGATCGCGGGCCTGCTGCTGACCACCGAGGCCGCCATCGTCGAGCTCAAGGACAAGAAGGCCAAGAGCGGCGGCGGCATGGATGAGGATTTTGATTACTGATTGACATTTGTGGATGGCGACGCCAGCCCTCGTGTACCCTGTACGCGAGGGCTTTTTCATGGGGGTGCTGTGAGACAGGATGAGAACCTAACCAAAAGCCTTGAATCATTCCTCGGCGCACACTTCCCACGCGAGGCGCTTGAGGCTCGCAACCGATGGGTTCGTGACACTGCCGAGATGCGCGAGCGACTAGTGGCCTTGGAGAACAATCGTGGGATGTCTCAGATAGTGACCTGGGTGATTCTTGGTTTGATCTGCTTTGGCGTGATGGCCGCAATACAGGTGAATGTATCACTCGATACCAGTATGTGGTTTTGGGTAACTTCAATGACGGCTGTCGGAATAGGTGTTTTGATCAGCTCGATCATCGAATTTAAGTACAAATTTGCGAAGAGAGCAATTGGCGAGCAACAATACCAATTGGATATCTTGAGTGCGAAGTACGATCTGAAGATGTCAATTGAATCAGACATGCCGATTTACTATGCTGCAATTGAAAAATATATGTCCAATCAGTCGTATGATATGCAGATGATTGCGGCTATCGGCAAAGTCATTGTTTATGCTGGCTCTATTGGTATTTTGCTGTATGATCTTGCGAATCGCAATGTCTTGTTCATGCATGCAAAGAAGGTTCGTGATGTATCGTTGGTACGAACTGATAAAGTGTTCGTTGGAGAGATGGAGGGGACCGATCATGATTCGCTTCCAGTTCTGGTTGGTGCGGCATTGGGTGGTCTCTTGTTTGGTGGTGATGGTGCCGTTGCCGGCGCGATCGCGATGCACTCACATGCAGCATCAAACCGTTCGAGACAATCTTCGCCGTTCTCCGCTAGTGTTTCCGAGCGCTATTTACTCGAAGTGGAGTTGACATCCATGCAGGTTCCGCTACTTCTGCTCGACTTTGAATCAGACTACGCTCGGTGCGCGTCTGCGGCCTCGCGATTACGAACACTTCTTGGCTTTGAGTCTCGCCGCGAGGTCACGAAGTAGCCAGGGTAACCGCAACCCGTGCCACTGACCTACCCCGCAGGCCAGTGCGATGCCGCCGAGTTCTACCATTGCCCATGCGCGATGACCTGCTCGAAGCCGTCTTTGCTCCGAACGACCGGGCGACCGCGGCCGAGCTCTTGGAACTCGTTGAGCCAAGCTATCTCGAGCACGACCGCATCTTCGCCGCGCTGCTGAAGTGCAGCCGCGGCGAGCTGGATCTGCTTGCCCAGGCGATCGACCTGTGCAACACCGATTGGCGTGACCTGCTCGTCGCCGCCGGCTTCGCTGACGACATCCACGCCCACGAAGCCTGGGATCCGAAGCGAGACGGCTACCGCTAGCCGCTCCTGCCCCCAACAATCCCCCATGCCTCGGCTCGACGATCTCGAACGCGTGCAGGTCACCTCGCGGGCCCAGTGGCGACGCTGGCTGGCGAAGCACCACGGGCAGGCCGAGAGCATCTGGCTCGTCACCTTCAAGAAGGCCGACGCGGCGCGGCATGTGCCCTACGGCGACATCGTCGAGGAGGCGCTCTGTTTCGGCTGGATTGATAGCCTGCCGCGGGCGCTCGATGACGCGCGGACGATGCTGCTCGTGAGCCCGCGGAAGGCCGGCTCGCCGTGGTCGGCGCTGAATAAGCGGCGTGTTCGGTCGCTCGCCAGGGCGGGGCTGATCCAGCCGGCGGGGCAGGCGAAGATCGACGCGGCGAAGCGTGACGGCTCGTGGACGGTGTACGACGAGATCGAGAGGCTGACGGTGCCCGAGGATCTCGCCGAGGCGTTGGACGCGACGCCGGGGGCGCGTGCGGGGTACGAGTCGTTCGCGCCGAGCGCGCGGAAGGGGCTCTTGTGGTGGATCAAGTCGGCGAAGCGTTCGGCGACGCGTGCGGAGCGGATCGCCAGGACCACCGAGGCCGCGGCACAGGGGCGGATCGCCAACCGCGGGTGAGAGACGGATGGGCTTCAGGCGAGGGGCGCGCCGGTGCCGGCGGTTCGGCGGAGCAGGACCATCGCGCCGATGACGGCTGCGCTGAGGAGCCAGAGCGTCACGAGAGCGTGGACGAACATGGGCAGGACGGAGAGCGCGAGCCCGCCAAGGATGGTGGTGGGCTCGCCGTTGCGTTTGCCGATGAGGAAGAGCGCGAAGCCGGCCCCGCCGAGGACGAGCCCGGACAGGATGACACCGAAGGAGAGGTCGAGCATGGCGGTCCTCCGGTGGTGTATCGGCGTGCGTGGTCGGTGTGATCAGGCGCGTGCCTCACGGCGAGTGGTCTGTGGGGTGTGGTCCAAGAAAAAACCCCGCCGGGGCGGGGGTGGATGGATCAAGGTTTGTGTGTTGAGTGCGGTCAGGCCCGCAGAGCGGGCCGGTGTTTACCAGCCGCCGCGGCCGCCGCCGCCACGGCCACCGCCGAATCCGCCGCGACCACCGCCGCCGCCGAAGCCTCCGCGACCGCCGCCCCCGCCCCCCTCACGGGCGCGGGCTTCGTTGATGTTGAGCGCACGGCCGCCGAACTCCTGACCGTTGAGCTTTGCCATGGCGGCGTTGGCCTCGTCGTCGTTCATCTCGACGAAGCCGAATCCGCGGGGACGACCGGTTTCGCGGTCCATGATGAGGTTCACACTCTGAACCGTGCCGTGCTCCTCGAAGAGGGCACGAACCTCTGACTCGGTGGTATCGAATGAGAGGTTCCCTACATACATCTTCAACTGACTATCCAATCGCAAGCCCCGGGGCCAGTTTCACTCGGCGGAAGCCCCGGGGCGTTCCGCTGCCGAGCCAACCCAGTGCGTCGCTCGCGGAGCGACAAGGAACACGGGGTGCTTTTCCGCGTGACGCTAGCGCTCGGCGGTTCTCGGCGTGAAGAGATTCCGGGAAATGGTGATCGATGGCAGAACAAACGCCGCCCGGCATGCACCGGGCGGCGGGAGAGCGTTGATGGTGAAGTTGTGTTTAGCGCCGGCGACGGGTCGCCGCGAGCCCGCCGAGGCCGAGCAGGGCCGCCGAGGCGGGTGCCGGGATGGCGTAGCTGAAGTTGTCGGCTGACCAGAGCTCCTGGAAGGAGATCGGGTCGGCTGTGCCGACGATGGAGACGGTGCTGAAGGTGGCGCCGTTGCTGACGAAGCCGACGAAGCCGGTGTTGAAGCCGGTGATGGAGTCGAGCAGGATGGTCTCGCTGCCGACCTGGAGGGCGATGCCGTCGCCGGAGAAGGGGCTGAACCAGTCGGCGCCGAAGGCGAAGACGCTCTGGCCGTTGAAGCCGATGTTGACGACTTCGTGGGGCTCGGCTCCGGTCTCGCCGCTGAGGAAGGTCGTGCCGTCGATGTTGCCGAAGTTGCCGCCGGGCTCGATCTCGAGCAGCCCGTCGCCGCCGTTGGGGCTGCCGTCACGGGTGATCTGCACAAGCCCGGTGTCGAGCGTGGCGCCGTCGGCGATGACGCCTGGCACCTGCGCGTTGAAGTCCTCGGTAAAGATGCCGCCGCCGACGGCCGCTTCCCACGCGGTGCGGTCGGTGAAGACCGTCACCTGGGCGGCGGACAGCCCGGCGTACGCACCGATCGCGCACGCAATCACGAATTTCTGCATGTCTCGTCTCCTCCGCGGGCCCACACCCGCTTCAGAATCCCACTTCGAACCGGGCGCAACCGCTGCGCCCGATGCGGGCCGAACCGCTTCGGCCCATCTTCAGTCTGCACGAAATCCCACACGGATGCAAGGGTTTCCGGGCGTCTTCTTCGTCGGATTGGCTGCGCTCGGTAGTGGGTCGCTTCAGCAGCCGGCGTTGTAGTTGCTGATCCACGCCGCGAAGTCGTCGGGCTGGATGAGACCGTCGGCGTTCTGGTCGGCGGCGGGGTCGCCCGCGTTGTACGCCGCCACCCACGCGGTGAAGTCGCCGGGGGTCAGCAGGCCGTCGCCGTTGACATCGGCGACGCAGGGCGGGAGGAGGCGGGCGCGATAGAAGCGTTCGAAGAGCTCGTCGGCGAACACGCCGTAGACCGCGGGCGTGTAGTGGATCTCGTCGACGAAGGTCGACGCGGGGCTCGGCAGATCGATCCGCGGCAGGGAGGGGTCGCCCGGCGGGATGCCGAGTTCCGGGATGCCGAAGGTGACCTGCGCGAAGCCGTAGTAGCCCTCGTAGGTGTAGCCGGGGATGGCGGCGGCGAGGGCGGCGAGTCGGCCGTCGAGATCGAGCATGACCTCGTTGACGCGGGAGGGCGTCGTCAGCGGGATGGGTCGGAGGAAGTCGTAGCCGGAGTGGTAGATCTCCGCGTCCGGCCTGACGCGCAGGATCTCCTGCACGATGGTCTCGGTGTCGCCGACGATGCGGTCGAGGAGTGCATCGACGAGAAAATCGATGTTGATGAACAGGATGCCGTCGAAGAGATCGTTTCCGCCGATGGAGAGATGGACCAGTCTGGCGCCCGGGTTGGCCGTGAGCGTGGCCTCGATGTAGGGAAGTCCGGAGGCCGGATTGGAGGAGGCGAGGTTGTCGGCCCGCTCGCCCTCGACCGCCGCGTTGAGCAGGATCACACCGGTCGCGCCTTCGTCGATGATCGTCTGCTGCAGCGGAGCGCTGAGCCGGTTCGCCCAGGAGTCACCGAAGACGACGATGTCGGCCGACTGGGCGGGGGTGGACAGAGCAGCGAGACCGATCAGCAGGATCGCGAGCAGCGTGCGCATCGGGGCAGCGTACCAGATAGCTTCTTGGCGACCAAGCGCCTCAGCCGGGTGCGGGGGTGTCAGGGGTTGTCGGCGCCGATGCGGAGCACGGCGTGCAGCTCGCCGAAGTCCTCGAGCCCCTGCGAGCCCCGGAGGTGGACGAGCTCGATGAGCACGGTGATGCCGACAATCGTGGCCCGGGCGTGGTCGCGGAGGAGTCGGCCGCACGCCTTGAGCGTGCCGCCGGTGGCGAGCAGATCGTCGACGAGCAGGACGCGGGTGCCGGGCTTGAGGGCATCGGTGTGCATCTCGAGGCGGTCGTTGCCGTACTCGAGCTGGTAGTCGGTCCCGTGGACATCGCGGGGCAGCTTGCCGGGCTTTCGGATGGGGACAAACCCCGCGGAGAGCGACTGCGCCACGGCGGTGCCGAAGATGAAGCCCCGGCTCTCGGCGCCGACAACGATCTCGACGCCCTTGCCGCGATACGGGTTGGCCATGAGCTCGACGGCCAGCGCCAAGGCCGAGGGGTTGGCGAGCAGCGGGGTGAAGTCCTTGAAGACGACGCCGGGCTTCGGGTAGTCGGGGACATCGCGGATGAGTGCGCTGAGCTGGTCCATGCGTGGCTCCGGGCAGCGGGGGCTCGGCCGGGCTCGGCCGCCGTCGCCGGGAGCATACGCGGTGCGGGCCGTGCCGATTCAGCCGGGACCGAGGGGGTTGCCGTCGCCGAGGTGGAGCTCGTAGGTCCGGGTGATCTGCGTGAGCTGGGCCTTGAACTGTTTGACATAGGCGAGGTCGCCGAGCTCCTGGAGGATGAACAGGGCGTAGAGGTAGTTCTCGTCGACTTCTTCGGTGGTTTCGGGCCGCATGGTGGCGGCGTTGACGAGCAGGCTGGCGACCTCTTCGCGCGTCTTGGTTGTACGCCACTCGCTTAAGAGCGATGGGAATCGGTACTCGTCGTGCTTCTGGTGCCAGCCGTGCGCGATCGAACCGGCGAACACCTCGGCGGCGATGTCGCGCTGGCCCTGGCGGTTTCGGTCCTGGACATGCTGCCAGTTGACCATCGAGAGCAGCCAGGGGGTGGCCCGTCCCGGGTAGAGGCCCGGCATGTCGGCGAGCTCGCGTGCCCGGGCGGCGTACTCGGGGGAGTCGTCATCGAGGCCAGAAAGCGTGAGTGCGCGGGAACGATAGCTCTCGCGTTCTTCGTTGGCTTCGTAGCCAAAGTCGGGGTGCTCAGCAAACAGGCGGTCATACCAGTGCTTGACAAGCGATGTGTCGCCAACCGCTCTGGCGTCTTGGGCGTTCTCGAAGTAGAGCGGGGCCAGCTTTACGGCGACGCTGCTCTGGTGGATCTTCGTTGAGAGCGCATCTATGCCGGCGGCCCGGATCGTTATAGCTGTATCGTGATCTCCGATTGAGCGGTAGGCGTCGCCGAGATGGCGATAGAGGTCGGGCATGATGTGCTGCACCTCGACGAGGCCGGATTCGGGATCATCGAGTATGGACGCTGCCAACGCGATCGCGTCACCGACTTGCCCGGCATCGGTCAATGCAGCAACGGAATTCACTCTCGCGGTGATGCGGACGAGGGGAGTTTGAGCTGTTTGGTATGCGGTCGCGAATCGGATCAGGGCACCTTCGGAATCACCTTGGTAGTACGCGCGAACCCCAGCTCGATTTTCATCGAGTGCGGTTTGCTCCAAGGTTTGTGCGCGAGCACCGACGGCAACAACTGCGATGGCTGCCGCCAGTCCAGCGGTCATCAGTTGTGTGTACACGGCCGAGAATCCTTGTACTGGAGTTTGATCAGTTCGGTAGGACGCATCCACAGCACCCGGAGCCGTCGGGCCCGGGACCTTCGCAACACGGACGGTGATCCGGCTCAATCGAGATTCCGCCGTGCTGTTTGGCGGCGCCCTTCGCGGTTTCGTCATCGCATTTCGTGGTCGTGCGCAGGGTCGCTTCGTTCGGACCGAAGCTGATAATCCAGGTGAGCGTTTCGCCGATCTCCTGCGCACTCCCCCGATAATCATATGTTGTTTCGATCATCTGCCATTCCTGGTCCCAGCATTGGCGTTCCGAGAACCGCAAGGCGATCGATTCGGTCGTCGTGTTCGAGCCGACGAGCCGCAGGCCGACAGCGCCTTCGAGCTCGAGCTTTACAAGAAGCTTGACGACCAGCGAAGTGCTCACCTCGCCCTCAACGCTCGTTGAAAACGCCCATTCGAATCCAGTGGTCTCGGAGTAGAAGCGTTCCAGGTCAGCCAGCGGGGGACACTCAGGCATGTCCTGCGGAACAATCACCACTTCGCAGGGGCCAACATGTTTGTAGAACAGGCTCGGCAACTTTCGCACCGTCTTCTCGCCGATGGCTTCGATGTCAAACTTGATCTGTGCAGCCTGTCGCTCGACCACCATCGCCGAGGTGTACCCCCCAAGTTCTTGGAGCTGTGCTGCATGGTCGCATTGCTCCTGTGCGGAGGTGGTCCCGGCGATCGCGAGCGCTGCGCCGAACCAGATCGCGAAAGACTTCATGGTGTGCCCTTCCCGCTGCCCTCTGCGTTGTCGATCTCCGCAGAGCGTACCGGCAATCTATATTGCATGCAATCGAATTCGCATCCGCAGAAAGTACTATCGTTGTCGTTTCTCAGAGAAGATCACGCGTTGCCGTCGGCGTGAAGGTGGGCGGTGTCGGCAGGACCGGGCGGGAGAGGGAATGCTGCCCCTTGATTGTGGGAGGTGGCAACGGGTGCGTAGGATGCGGCACGGGGTTCGTGTTGGAGCGATGCATGGCGACCGGGAAGAGAGCGAACGAGGCGGTGCTGGAGACGGTTGAGCCGATCGGGGCTCGCGTGCTCATCCGCAAGGACGAGGACAAGAAGCAGACCAAGACGGGCATCCACCTGCCGGACAAGATCGAGATCCCGACGATCACGGGCCGGGTCGTCGCGGTGTCGGCGCAGGTCGCCAACGACACGGACTACCCGGTGGCGAAGTACGACCGCGTGCTGTTCAACCCGAAGCACGCGATCCCGGTGGATCTGGAGGGCGACAACCGGCTGTTCGTCATCCCGATCGAGGATGTGGTGGCGGTGTTCCGCCGCGAAGGCTCGGGCGACTGAGGTGAGCGGCCGGCTCTTCGAGGGTGCGTTGGAGGCGCTGCCGGATCCGCTCCCGGTGCCCGTGCTGAAGGTGTCGCGCCGGTTCGGCCTGACCCTTCGCACACCGGGCTCCAAGAGCGAGACGAACCGGGCGATCATTCTGGCGGGTCTCGCATCTGGGCGGAGCGTGCTTCGGGGTGCGCTCGTCGGCGCTGATGATGCGGAACGCGCGCTGGACGCCGTGCGGGCGCTCGGCGCTTCGGCTTCGCTCGGTGGGACGACGATCACGATCGAGGGCGTCGGCGGGCGCTGGCGCGTCGGCCACGCCGGCGCGACGGTCGATTTGCAGAACGCGGGGACAGCAACGCGGTTCCTCGCCGCGTCCGCGCTGCTCGCCGACGGGCCGGTGACGGTCACCGGCAACGAGCGGATGCGGCAGCGGCCGATCGGGCAGCTCGCCGGCGCGTTGCACGAACTCGGAGGCACGGTCGAGTTCCACGAGCGCGACGGCTGCCCCCCGCTGACGGTCACGCCCCCCGCGGGTGGCCCGGCGCGCGGGCGCGAGCTGGTGGTCCGGCGTCCCGATTCGAGTCAGTTCGTCTCCGCGTTGCTCATGCTCGGGCCCTGGATCCCCGGCGGCGTGACGATCCGCATCGAGGGCGAAGTGACCAGTGCGCCCTACCTCGCGATGACGCTCGACCTGCTCGATCGTGTTGGGGCCGAGGTGTCCTCGACGGCGGACCTGGCCGTGCTCCGCTGCGCGCCGGCGGCGAGTGTGCCGGGTCTTGCGGGCTTCGAGCTCGACATCGAGCCCGACGCCTCGGGCGCGACGACCTTCTGGTCGGCGGCTGCGCTGCTGCCGGGGTGCGCGGTGACCGTTCCCGGGCTTGGTTTCGGCTCTGTGCAGGGGGATGCGCGGTTCGTTCGTGTTCTCGAGCGGATGGGCGCCGAGGTCGAGATTCTGAGCGATGGAGGGGAGCCGAGCCTGACCGTCCGCGGCCCGACGCGCCTCGAGCCGGTGCTGGCGGATCTGTCGGCGATGCCGGACACCGCGATGAACCTGGCGGTCGTGTGCTGCTTCGCGCACGGGACGAGCGTGCTGCGCGGGCTCCGCACCCTGCGTGTCAAGGAGACCGACCGGATCGCGGCGTTGGAGCGTGAGCTGTCGAAACTCGGCGTTCGCGTGGATGTGCAGGGCGACGACGCGATCACGATCACCCCGCCCAAGGGTGGCCTCGCCGCGGCCGAGCCGGTCGAGTTCGACACCTACGACGACCACCGCATGGCGATGAGCCTCTCGCTCGTGGGCCTTCGTCGTCCGGGCGTGGCGGTGCGAGATCCCGGCTGCGTCGCGAAGACCTACCCGGGCTACTGGGCTGATCTCGGCCGGCTGTACGAGGCGGCGGGTCAGGCGGACTGACGGACGGCATGACCAGCCGGCTGCGGCGTGACGGCTTCCGCGGCGATCCGCACGATCGTGTCGACACGGTGCTGCCAGAGGTGGGCGCGTTCGACGGCGCGCCGTCCGGCGGCGGCGACCGCGAGGAGCCGGGCGTCATCGGCGAGCAGCGCGTCGAACGCATCACGCACAGCGCCGGGACGACGAGCCTCGAAGACCTGCACGGCCTGGTCGGGCCCGTCGAAGGCGAAGTGACGGCCGATCATGTAGCGGTCGTCCGCGACGCTGGCGCACCCGGCGGCCATCGAGAGCAGCAGCCGCTCGCTGAAGGTGTGCTCGAACTGCGTCGGCCCCCACGCCAGGCAGGTTCGGCCGGTCGCGAGCGCGCGCGGGAGGTCCGCGTAGCCGACCTCGCCCGCGTAGCGGATCGTGCCGGTGCAGTGTGGTTCCCACGCCGATCCGCCGTAGACCGCGACGCGCAGGCCCTGCAGCTCCGTCACCATCTTGAGTCGCCGTCGCCGGTTCAGCAGCGCCGAGGTGAGGCGCCACATCGCGGCCATCGTCGTCCAGTTACCGGTGACCACCGATCGTGCGCCCATCACCAGGTCGATCGCCTGCTCGAAGGGCATGTGGGGCTCGGCGGCCATCAGCTCGACGATCTCGTCTGCCCAGGGCTGCGCCTGGCCGGGCAGGCCCGCGCGGAGCCCGTCGAGCTCGTGCTCGGCGTGGATCGAGCCGGCGACGACAACCTCCTCGGGGCGGCGCCGGTGGTGTTCGCGGCTGAGATCGGCCTGGTCGATCAACGCCGTGCGTGGGACGCCGTGCGGCATGTGTCCGTGGCGGAGCGTCGGCCACCGCAGCCGGAGCAGGTGCAGCCCGTCAATCGAGGGCAGCACGAGACGGAAGTTCGGCAGGCGGCTCGTCGCGTCCATAATGGGTGTTGAGAGCGCGAGCGGATGATCGACCAGGATCTGGACCGCCGCGACACGGGCGCCCGGTCGGCGGACCGCGGCGGGCAGCGCTTCGATCGCCCGCGGCATGTTGAAGAAGATGAAGATGCCCGGCCGTGACCCGTCGGGTAGGCCGTCTTCTACCGGGAAGCCCTGCTCGGCGAACGCGTCCGCCAGCTCGCGGGCCATCGCGCCCAGCAGGCTGTATCGGGACTCGTAGCGTTGGAGGATCCAGACCGGCACCGACATGAACGGGGATATCGGCCGGTTTCTGCCCGCCCGGCCAGTTCCACACCCGAGAGGGTGATCGGGCCAACTCCAGGGTGCCGCCTCGGCAGCTACCGCGGTGTGGCGGCACGGTAGAAGGCGACCAGATCCTCCTGCATCTTCGCGAGCGAGTCTTCCATGAGATACATCATGTGCCCGCCGTAGTAATAGGTTCGGGTGATGTTGCCACGAAGCTCGGGTGCCAGCTGCATGTGGTCGAGGGTGTAGTCGGCTCCCAGCGGAGGCGTCGCCAGATCGTGGTAGCCCGCGGCGTTGAAGACCAGGATGTGCGGCTGCTGGTGCATGACCTTCCGGAGACGCTCGGCCACATTCACGAACCGCCCGTTGCCCGCCGAGCCGAAGTCCCAGGGCCAGACATTGGTCAGGATCTCGTAACTCAGATCGCTCTCGAACCCGAGCTCCTCGCGGATGTAGGCGTTGAAGCTGGCGGTGAAGTTGGCCCGGATCGCCGCGTAGGACGGGTCGTACTCGTACACCTCGCCGACGCCGTCGATATCCCGGCCCGTGAACCGTGAATCGAACCGCCCGACGGTCAGGCCTCGATCCCGCAGGAGCTCCTTGCTGAATCGGCCCTGGGAAACGCGGAGATTGGCTCGGCGGATGTAGTCCTGGCTCAGCCCCGTCAGCTCGCTCATCCGCGCCGCGACACGGTTGAGCGTCTCGTCGTCGAGTGCTGTGCCCATCATCAACGCCGAGGCGTACTCGCCGAGCGCGAAGTCCCTCGCCTCGGCGTAGAGCTCGTCGGGCGTGAGCGCCTGCAGCTCATCCGAGAGCACGCCGTGATGCTGCGCCGTGGCGGCGTAGGTCGGCAGGAACGAGATGTAGGGCAGGTCGTGCCCGCTGTTGAAGCGGATCGTCGCGAAATCGAGCACCGTCGAGACCAGGATCACGCCGTTCACGCTGATGCCGTGGCTGTTGTGCAGATGCTCGCTGAGCGCGGCGGCGCGCGTCGTGCCGTAGGACTCACCGGCGACAAAGATCGGCGACGACCAGCGCTCGGTCCGGGTGATGTAGCGTTTGATGAACTCGGCGACCGAGGCGATGTCCTGCTCGAGCCCGTGGAATTCCTTGGCGCTCGTCTCCGCCTCGGGCCGGCTGAAGCCGGTTGAGATGGGATCGATGAACACGAAATCGGAGACATGCAGCAGCGAGTGCTCGTTGGGGACGACGCGGTAGGGGGGCGGGCCCGGGTTGCCGGCCTCGTCGGTGTAGGCGGTGCGCTTCGGGCCGAAGACGCCCAGGTGCAGCCAGACCGAGCTCGAGCCCGGCCCGCCGTTGAAGCTGAATGACAGCGTCCGCTCGTGCGCCGGCGGGAAGAGCTCGTCGCCGGGGATCTCGATACCGTCGAGGTCCGCGTCCTCGTCTTCCTCGAGTGCTTGTGTACGCAGTTCGTCGAGGCGTTCTTCGATGTCGCCGGGCGCGAGCAGTGTGCGGCGATAGGCGATGTAGAACATCCGCGCCCTGGGCTCGGGGTCGAGCGTGTCCGTCGCGAGCGTGATCGTGCCGGCCGTTGCCTGATAGTGCACCGTTTCGCCGTCGATCGTCGCGGTGTGATAGGTGATCGCGGGCTCGGCCGGGTGGGCCACGATATCGTGCGGTGTGTCGCGGTCGTTCTGGCCGGCCGACGCCGGGGCTGTTGCACAGGCGAAGCAGGCCACAACAAGGGTGAGAAGGCGGCGTGTCATGGGGTGTCCGTTCCGTCTGAGGGCGAGCGTGGCCCGGTACCGATTCAGTGTGCGAAGTTATAGGTGAACGCGAAGGTGCCGACGCGGGCCGGCGCCTGCTGGCCCTCGAACTCGTCGGTGGTGATCGCCTGGGTGTAGCTCAGCAGGCAGCCGTTCCATTCGAGCTGCACGCCGAGCTGGAGCTCGCCGACGAGCGGCTTGGGTTCGAGCCGCCGGTCGCCGCCGAGGATGTTGCCCTCGTACAGCGCGTTCCGCGCGACGAGCCTCGCCCCGCCGCGGGCGAAGACGCTGAAGCCGACACCTTCCCGGCCGCGTCGGGTGTGGTCGGTAAACTCGGCGACGCGCGACGGCCCGAAGTCATCGGGCAGCGGCCAGCCCCAGCGGGCGAGCGTGCCGAACGCGAGATCGTCGTGGACATTGCCGACGCGGACGCCGGCGTAGGGGATGAGCTCGAAGCCGGAGGGCGGCTCGACCGACTCGGCGCTGAGCTGCGCGCTGGTCGCGAGCGCGACACGGCCCGACTCGTCTTCCTGCCATCGCAGCTTCCACCGCCGTTGGTAGGTGCCGACCACGGCCAGGCCCGACGCCGTCTGGTTCACCCAGGACGGGTCGCCCTGGTTCGGCAGCCAGGCGTGGACCCATTCCTGGAGCGCCTGCGCGCCCGAGTTCTGGCCGATGTAGCCGATGTCGAGCTGCGTGTGGTCGAACACGAGCCCGTTGGTGCGCTGGACGAACACGCCGAGCGTCAGCAGCCCGCCGTACGGCGTGTCGTTGGGCTGGGGCAGCGTCGTCGTGATGTCCTCCGGTGTGTAGATCGCGTGGCGGAGCATCCCGCCGACGGCGGACCGCGGCACCGCTCCGGGCGCGCCGTCCTCCGGCCGGTTGAACTCGTCGAAGACATCGAACGGCTCGATCAGCGTGTCGTAGAAGGCGTCGTTGGGCGTGAGCGAGAGCTCGCCGCTGAGCCCGTTGGTGTAGCCGCGGTCGATGTCGGGGCCGACGAAGACATGCAGGATGCTGTCGTTCTCCCACTGGAGTGTCAGCAGGTTGAGCTCGGCCTGGGGGATGGCATCCAGCCCGTCCCTGAACTCGCTCATGAGCCGGGCCAGCTCGTTGTCGAGCCGTTCGTGGAGTTCCTCGCGTGATGCCGGTTCCGGCGTCGGCGGCTCCGGCTGCTGACCGCTCGCGGCGGCCGCGCCGATGAGCGCCGCACAGGCCGCGGCGGTGTATACAAGAGCCGTCGGGCGGCGTCGCGTCATGCCCGGAGGGTACCGGGTCCGGCGAACCGCCGGGCCGGGCGTCCTAGGCTTGGGCTCGTTTCCCCAGCATCTCAACCCGCGACGCGTCCTCCGTCGCGATCGATCCGTGGAGCCTCCGCCGATGCCGACCGCCATCACCATGACCGACGCCGGCCTGAATGTCCCGAACGACCCCATCATCCCCTTCATCGAGGGCGACGGCACCGGGCCCGACATCTGGCGCGCCAGCCAGCTCGTCTTCGATGCCGCCGTCGAGAAGGCCTACAAGGGCGAACGCAGGATCCACTGGCACGAGGTCATGGCCGGCGAGAAGTCCTACAACGCCACCGGCGACTGGCTCCCCCAGGCCACGCTCGATGACTTCAAAAAGTACCTCGTCGGCATCAAGGGCCCGCTGACCACGCCCACCGGCGGCGGCATCCGCTCGCTCAATGTCGCGCTCCGGCAGATCCTCGACCTCTACACCTGCCTGAGGCCCGTCCGCTACTTCGCGGGCGTGCCCAGCCCCGTCAAGCGCCCCGAGGACACCGACATGGTGATCTTCCGCGAGAACTCCGAGGACATCTACGCCGGCATCGAGTTCGAGGCCGGCACCGACGACGCCGAGGAGTTCCGCCACCTGCTCAAGAAGCACTTCGAGACGCGCTACGACAAGGTCCGCTTCCCCAAGACCTCGGGCTTCGGCATCAAGCCCATCAGCCAGAAGGGCACCGAGCGGCTCGTCAAGGCCGCCATCCAGTACGCCATCGACCACAACAAGCCCTCGGTCACGCTCGTGCACAAGGGCAACATCATGAAGTTCACCGAGGGCGCCTTCATGAAGTGGGGCTACCAGGTCGCCGTGGAGCACTTCGGCGCCGAGCCGCTCGACGGCGGGCCCTGGCACATCATCAAGAAGGGCACCCAATTGCCCACCACCCATTCCCCATTGCCCCATGACATCATCATCAAGGATGTCATCGCCGACGCCTTCCTCCAGCAGATCCTCACCCGCCCGGCCGAGTACTCGGTCATCGCCACCATGAACCTCAACGGCGACTACATCAGCGACGCCCTCGCCGCCTGCGTCGGCGGCATCGGCATCGCCCCCGGAGCCAACATCAACTACGACACCGGCCACGCGATCTTCGAGGCCACGCACGGCACCGCCCCCAAGTACGCCGGCCAGGACAAGGTCAACCCCGGCAGCGTGATCCTGTCGGGCGTGCTGATGCTCGAGCACATGGGCTGGCAGGAGGCCGCGGATCTCATTGTGAAGGGCATCGAGGGCGCGATCTCGGCGAAGACGGTCACCTACGACTTCGAGCGGCTCATGGAGGGCGCCACCCTCCTCAAGTGCTCGGAGTTCGGCGAGGCGATTGTGAAGCACATGGGGTGACTCAAGTCTCACGATGACGGTAAATAGAAAGCGGGGCCATCAGGCCCCGCTCTTTCGTTGCTAGGCAATGCTGCTCGCAATTAGCGGCGACGACGGGTCGCGGCCAGACCCGCGACGCCGAGCAGGGCGGCGGTTGAGGGGGCCGGAACAGGGCGGACGAGCCAGTGTCCGGTAAAGTCGCTTGCACTCGTGGGTGCCGTCGCCAGCAGCCGTACAGTCTCTCCGCTGGCCGGGTTGACCGTATCTTGGATATTCACAACCCGCTGGCGTGGGCCAAAGCCAAAGTCAAGCGATGTTGCGGTGATCCCTTCCGTCATACGAAACGAGCCTTGGTCGAAAAGCTCGCCGACGAGATCAACCAGCGTGCTCATGCTGTCAACGCCCGGTGTGCCAAATATGGCGTTTACCTCAAAAGTCCCATCATCCGGCTGAAGGAACGGGTCAAAGCCCGCATTATTGATGAGTGTGATGACCTCGTTCGAGGTCGCATGCCGCCAACCCTCGAAATCGCCACCGGTTCCGAACTGCGTGATCATTTCGTTGTACGAGATATTCGTGCTCAGCGTCAGATCAAGAAAATCAAGCTGCTGCGCGGCATCGCGGGTGATGGAATCGACGCCGAAGATCGCGTCGTCTTCCGATGTGATCTGAGCGCTAGCAGCGGATGTGGCCAGTGCCAGCGCGGCGGTGGCGGCGGAACGAATCATCGTCATGTCTCTCTCTTCTGTTCGGTCAACAACAACAGCTCCCCGGGCAGCCCCACGCGGCCCAGTCAACGCTTGTCTCGGTTGTTGAGGGTTCGATCCCGCTGCGAACGGGTGTCTGTCTCTCTCCCTCAGCCAAGAGCATACCGAGCACCCATACCGCGTGCAACAGTCTCATTTGTGAAGAAGACGGTCCAACATCCCACACTTTCGCGCCATCCCCCCACTCCCCCTTGCATCCGCCCGGCCGATCTGCATCATGCTCTCCCCCCACGAGCATGATCCGGCCGCGGCACATCGCCGAGCCGGCACCAACCACCGGTACCGGGGTGCCCGAGAGGCCTCATCGACGGCCCGTCGTGCGTGATCGGTGACCGATGAGGCCTCATCAGCGGCTGATGACGCATCATCAACGACAAACGAGGCCTCATCGACAACAGATGACACCTCGTTTGCTCCAAACCAGGCCTCGCGCAGAGCGATCGAGGCCTGCAGTGCTCCAATCGAGGCCTCGATCGGAGCAAACCTGACCTCGCAAACCAATCTCACGGGCTCTCAGGGCCGATGTCGGCGACTGATCGGGTCCGGCCCGGGCTATCCGATTCCAGCGGCCCCGCGAGCAGCCCGCACTGAAGTCGTTGGTCCGGCCGTCGCCGCCGCTGTGGTGATCGTGTTCAACCGGCGCGGTCACGGCGAGCACGGTCTTCTCGAACGAGGCACCAACCGTCTGATAGCAGGCGTACCCCTCGGGCCGCGGGAATGGCCCCGGCAGGTGGCCGCAACCTCGTGGGCGGGTGGCCCGGACCCCGTGCCACTGACCTGCAAAGCAGGTCAGTGCTCTCCCCCACCCCACTGACCTTGCCGAGCCAAGGTCAGTGCCACGGCCGCCCCGCGGCCGAGCGGGGCTCGTGGGGGCCGTGTGGGGGTTCGTGGGGGCTCACCACCCGCCGGCGATCGCTCGTGGACGGCCGATGCCGGCACACCGGCCGTCGGCCGGCGTCGATCCGCCGCGGATGAAGCCTCATCAGCGGCCGGCCATCGACGGTCCCCGACCAACCGTCGATCGTCAGCGATCAACCGTCGATGTTCGGTCATCAACCATCGATCGTCAGCCGCTGAAGATCGATCGTCAGCGACCAAACATCGACGCTCGGTCACCAAACATCGATCTTCGGTCGCCGGAGCGCCGGCCAGAGCACCGGGTAGATCGGCCTTTCCGGGCCCTCAGGGCCGATTCTGAGTGCATTTCGGGTCATGTCCGGTACCGGACCGCACGGATCACCGCGCTCCCGAAGATTGGGAATCGTTGGGGACGTCCGCCACGGACCCGGCGAGCCGCGTGCAGATTTTTTGCTCTGTGACGGCTGTGCGGCTTCACCCCGACCACCGGGGGGTCGATAGCCACGGGCATCGCCTCCAGCCGCCACCAGCCGCCACCAGCCGCCGCTGTGCACGGGCACGCGGGGCGTGGGGGCCGCCCTCCCGGGGAAGGCCCGGGACGGGACACACCCTCCCGGCCGGACGGCCGGGACTGAGAAAGGAACCCAGCCATGGCCGTCGTCCCCGCCGGAACCCCCGAGAAGATCAGCTTCTTCGAGACCCGCCTGCCCGTGTGGGCCGCCGACGCGCCGGCGATCGGCCTGAGCGCGGCGCAGATCGCCGAGCTGACGGCCCTGACCGTGGCCGCCCGCAACGCCTACAACGCGGCGATCACCGCGCGGGCCGCCGCCCGCGCCGCCACGCAGGCGCAGAACGACGCCGTCGCCGCGATGGCCGGGCTCGGCGGGGACCTCGTCAAGACCATCCGCGCGTTCGCGCAGACGACCGATGACCCGGCCGTCTTCGCCGCCGCCCAGATCCCCGCGCCGCGCCCCAAGACGCCGCTCGGCCCGGCGCCGACCCCGACGAACCTGACCGCGGAGCTGACCAACAGCGGGGGGATCCGGCTGCGCTGGGCCGCCTCGTCGCGCGGCAGGACCGGCTTCGTGATCGAGCGCCGGCTGACACGCCAGGGCGAGCCCGCGGGCGCGTGGTCGCTCATCGGCACGAGCGTGGCCAAGTCGTTCCTCGACGAGGCCGTGCCCACTGGCCTCGAGAGCGCGCAGTACCGCGTGACCGCCGAACGCCCCGGCGGGCGGAGCGAGCCGACCGAGCCGATCGTGGTGCTCTTCGGCACCGCCGCGCCGTCGGGGGAGGGCGGCGAGCTGCGCATCGCGGCGTGAGGCGATGGGGAATGGGGAATGGGCAATGGGGAATGGGCAATGGGCAATGGGCAATGGGCAATGGGCAATAGGCAATGGGGAACGACGGGCAACTCGCACCCACTGCCCATTGCCCACTGCCTACTGCCCACGGCCCACGGCCCACGGCCCACGGCCCACGGCCCACGGCCCAACGAACACGAGACCATCGCCCGCCGTTCGCCCGCTCACGGAGGAGCGGCGGCCGGCGGGCGTTGGTCTTGGTGGTTGCTCAGCAGCCGGCGTTGTAGTTGACGGTCCAGGCGGTAAAGTCGGCGGCCGAGATAACCCCGTCCTCGTTCTGGTCGGCCACGCACGAGTCGTCGTTGTACGCCACGAGCCACGCCGTGAAGTCGCCGGGGTCGGCCACGCCGTTGCCGTTGGTATCCGCCAGGCACGGGCGCCCGGGCGTGTTCGCCATATCGAAGACGGCGAACGCGGACGGCGGCGCCGCCAAGGGAGCCCCGACGACATCGACATCGCCGAACTCGTACTCGCGGTAGCCATCTACGCTCCAGGTGATGGCCGAATCGGTGACGGGGCTGTAGATGCTCACATCGGTGGCGGCCGCCCGGAAGAACCCGGACTCGAAGTACGGCGTGAGCGACAAGAAGGGGGTAAACGTCGTGTCGATCACCGAGGCCCGGGTGTGCAGGTCGTTGTCGTTCACATCGCGGTGGATGTAGATCTCGTTGTCCGTCCGCCCGTGGGAGATGTTCTTGGTCTCCTCGCCGTTGCTGAGCGGGAACTGCGTGATGTCATCGACGAATGTAGCGTCCGACGTCGTCGCGTTGACCATCTCGACCCGGGACAGAAAGGTCTGCTGGAACCCGGCGGAGTTGTCGTCGGAGATGTAGTACAGGCTGCTTGACGGCGCGTGGTAGAACAGGTGCTGAATCGTGCGCGAGCCGAAGACAATGAGGGGCGCACCGAATGCGTCGGTGATCGGAAGTCTGTTGCCCATGTAGTCGACGGCCTCGATTGAGTCGCCGGGAGCGCCCGCGGTGACATAGAACAACCCGAAAGGTGACGTCGCAACATAGTTCATGTTCGGTGGGTCGACGGAGATCGTAGCGAGCTCGCCGAACGCGTTGATCAGATGCAACTCGTTCACACTGCCCGGCTTCAGCACGGCAACATTCAGAGACGGTTCATAGGCGATGCGTTGCTGGAAGTTCTGCGTGGTGCTGTAGATCACGCGGGTCGAGTACGTTTCCGGGTCGAGGCCCACGATGCCCTGCAACCCCAAAGGCGTGCCATCGGGAATCTGGGTCGCGTACATCAGGATCTCGCCGTTCCGGAAGCACTGCCCGGCTGCGGAGATGGCAGAAACTGTCGAAACCAGCACGGCGGCGGCCATCCGGCGTGATACAGACATGTTCGTCCCTCCTCCCGCTGAGCAACTCAGCTTGTGTTGCATGCTATCTGAAAGGCTGCCACGCCACAACCGATTCCGTGTCCGAAGGTGGGCGGTGTCCCTCCCTCCCTCCAAGATGGGCGCGCGGCGGCCGGCGGGCGTTGGTGGTCTGACCCGCCGACCCCCCCGGACGCGGAACCGCGGGCCGGTGAGGCGCCGGAGGACGGGGCGACGCGTCTGTCACGGAGCCTGATGCCCAATCTGATGCCCAAGGAGATCCGGATGCGTTCCCTGATGCCGTTCCCGATTGCTGTGGCGGCCCTCGCTGCCGTGGCGGTTCCTTCCGTGCCCGCCCGGGCGCAGCCGTGCGACGCGGCGTCGCTGTACGCCCCGGCGGGCACCGTGGACCTCGGCGAGGACATCCTCAACACCCCGGTCTATGTCAAGCCCGCCGACATGAACGGCGACGGGCTGATCGATCTCGTCGTCGGCGACTTCAACGCCGGCGTGGTGCAGGTCGCGCTGGCGACGGGGCCGGGCGTGTTCGGCCCGGCGACGGCCTACCCCGCGATCGCCGGCGAGACCGGTTTCGATGGCGGGGTCGCCGATCTCGATGGCGACGGAGCCCCGGATGTCGTCGTGTACGGCTTCGCTGCGAACACCTACGCCGTGCTGCTGAACGACGGCGCGGGGGCGCTCGGGCCGCCGAGCCTGATCACGCCGACGCTCGCCGAATCGCCCCGGTTCGTGCTGGACGATGTCGACGGCGACGGCGACACGGACCTGGTCTTCAACTCGCAGGTCAGCCCGTCGATCGAGGTGCGGCTGAACAACGGGGACGGCACCTTCGGCGCGCCGCTGCTGTCGAGCTCGAGCGTGGCGACGAGCTTCATCGCCGCCGACGACATGGACGGCGACGGGACGCTCGACATCCTGACCTGCGACGCCTTCGACGACACGGTGAGCGTGCTGCTGGGCAACGGCGACGGCACATTCCGGACGCCGATCGCCACGCCCGTGGCCTTCCCGGGGGCGAGCGGGCCGACCGGCATCGACTCGGCGGACTTCAACGGTGACGGGCGCGTGGATGTGGCGATCTCGCTGAACTCGGGGGAGGCGGCGGTCCTGCTCGGCCTCGGCGACGGCACGCTCGCGGACCCGACGCCGTATGACCTCGGCGGGGGGATCGGCCAGCAAGTGGTGGCCGTCGACCTCGACGGCGACGGCGACGACGACCTGGTGGTGCGAACGCCCACCAATCTCACCGTGCGTCTGAACAACGGCGTGGGCGAGTTCGGGGCGTTGGCGTTCGTGGGCTTTCCGGATTCGAGAGCGTTCGCCTTCGTCGACATCGACGGGGATACCGACCCGGACCTGCTGCTGGCAGACTCTCCGCCGCCGAGCATCGAGATCTTCGCGAACCAGTGCGGCCCGTTCGTCCCGAGAGTGGTCGCGCAGCCGGCGAGCGTGCTGCGCTCGGTCTTCGATCCCGCCGCGGTCTTCGCCGTCGGCTCGTCCGCTGCCACCGGCTTCCAGTGGCGCCTGGACGGCTCGCCGCTGAGCGACGACGCGGTGTTCTCGGGCGCGCAGACGGACACGCTCACGGTTGCGGCCGGCAGCCGGGTGGAGGGGCTGCTCGATGTTGAGCTGATTGGCCCCGGCGGCGCGGCGGTGAGCGAGCCCGCGATTCTCGCTCTTCGCAACGACTGCCCGGCGGATCAGAACTTCAACGGGATGCTCGACCCGGGCGACTTCACCGCCTGGGTCGCCGGCTACACCCTGGGGTGCCCCTGAGTCGCTCCTCCCAGCGACCCCCCGGCCGACGGCACGCCCGTGCACAGGCGCGCCCCGCCGATGGTGCGATCCGGAGGCTCGGCGCTTCCTATCGTGCGCGATCCCGGCCGTTCGAAAGGGGGCGGTCTCACGATGGCAGACGCGATGGACCCGACACGGACCCGGAGCGATGGCCCGTGGGCGTGCATCGCCGGGCTGGGGCACTACCTGCCGACGGAGACCATCTCGAACGCCGACCTCGAGTCGATGGTCGAGACGAGCGACAACTGGATCACCTCGCGGACGGGGATCTCGAGCCGCCACCGCGCCTCGGTGACGCAGGCCACGAGCGATCTGGCGATCGAGGCGGCGCGGCGGGCGTTGGCCGACGCGCGGGTCGAGGCGTCATCGATCGATGTGATCCTGGTCGCGACGGCGACGCCGGACTCGCCCGTGCCGGCGACGGCCAGCATCGTGCAGGACGCGCTCGGGGCGACCAGGGCCGGCGCGATGGATCTGAACGCCGGGTGCTCGGGCTTTCTCTACGGGCTGCACACCGCCGGTGCGCTGGTTCGGTCCGGCGCGTCGGAGCGGGTGCTGCTGATCGGGGCGGAGACGCTCACGCGGATCACCGACTACAACGATCGCACGACCTGCATCCTGTTCGGCGACGGGGGCGGCGCGTGCGTGGTCGCGCGCGAGGGGCGGATGCGCGTGCTGCACTCGGCGATCGGGAGCGACGGGTCGCAGGCCGACCTGATCAGCATCGTGTCGGGGGGCAGCCGTTCGCCCGCCTCGGCGCTGACGGTGGCGGCGGGGCAGCACTACCTCCGGCTCGACGGCGGGCGGGTGTTCAAGCAGGCGGTTCGGCGCATGGTGCAGGCGGGGCACGAGGCGCTCGAGGCCACGGGCCTGACCGCGGACGACATCGCGTGGGTCATCCCCCACCAGGCGAACGCGCGGATCCTCACGGCGGTGGGGGAGCAGCTGGGCATCGCCGTGCCCAAGGTCGTCATCGATGTGGCGGAGACGGGCAACACCTCGGCGGCGAGCGTGCCGATCGCGCTGGACCGCGCCCGCGCGGCCGGGATCTTCCACGAGGGACAGCACATCATGCTGCTGGCCTTCGGCGCGGGGCTGACCTGGGCGTGCCAGATCGTGCGATACGGCGCTGGACCGCCCGGCTCGGCGGGAACGGGCTCGTCCCCTCGCTGATCAGTCGCGGATGGGCGGTTCGTCTCGCCGCTGGACCGGTCGATTGGTGCGCCGGACGGGCAACGCGCAGCGATCGCCCGTCGCGCGGTTCCGCGCTCGGATCGGCCCCGCGTCGCGGAGCCGTCGGGCGTTGGCGGTCAGCAGCCCGCGTTGTAGTTGGCGACCCAGGCGGTGAAGTCGCCCGGATCGAGCAGGCCGTTGGCGTTCTGGTCCGCGGCGAGATCGCCGGCGTTGTACGCGGCGATCCACGCCGTGAAGTCGCCGGGGTCTGGTACGCCGTTGTTGTTCATGTCGGCCGGGCATCGGCACTGGGCGGTGAGGCGGACGCGCTGGTTGGCCGCCAGCGGCAGCGCGAACGACGCCCCGCCGCTGTCGTAGAGCGCGTAGTCCGTCAGGCCCGAGATCG
Organism: Phycisphaerales bacterium; assembly: GCA_052168215.1. Taxonomy (GTDB): domain Bacteria; phylum Planctomycetota; class Phycisphaerae; order Phycisphaerales; family UBA1924; genus JANQQZ01. Next base: position 24,067 of record JBQLZJ010000008.1, on the reverse strand, counting down.
TGGGCGAGCCGCCGAAGACATCCTCGAAGGCGATCTCCGCGTGGCCGATGCTGGACAGGGGCCCGACGACGAACCCGTCGGTGAACCCGGCGCTCCACGAGTTGAGGATGTTGATCTGGCCCGTGCCCGAGCCGTTGTTGGCGTCAGACGGATCGTCCTGCAGCAGCAGCTCGGGGGTGTAGCCGGTGAACCGCACGGCCGCCTCGGCCCGCCCGCTCGTCGCCGACGCGGTCGAGTCGTAGACCATGTACGCACCTATACCGTCCGAGCCCTCGACGAGGAACAGGTGCGCCCGTTCCGCCTCGAGGGCGGGCGCGGGGCCGAGGAAGATCGCGTCGGTCGAGTTGTACCCGTAGTAGTCCGCGATGGTGCCCGCCGACTGGAACGGGCTGAGCGAGCCGGTGATCTGGGTGTACGCCCCGCTGCCCGGCGCGTCCTCCGCCTCGACCAGATATCCCAGCAAGGGCGACGGGTCGATCGTGACGGCGTTGCTCATGTCCATGTCACCGAGCGCATCGGTCACGCGCACGCGGTAGTCGCCGGCGCCCGCCGCCACGATCGTCAGCGTCGGCCCGGTCTCGCCCGCGAGATCCACGAACCCCGAGCCCGTGTCCGCCTGCCACTGATACTCGAACAGCGGCACGCCGTCGCTCACCATCGCCGAGAGCGTCACCGGGTCCGCCTCGCACGCCTGCGGCGGCGCGGCCAGGCTCACCTGCACCGGGTCCGGCAGTGTTGAAGGCGAGAAGTTGTCGAACGCCAGGCCGATCGAGCCCGCGTTGCCCGTGTAGCGGAGCACCAGGAACGCGATGTCGGCCGTGGGCCTCGAGAAGGCGAACCCAGCCGCCCGCGCGTCGCCCGGGCCACCCCCGGTGGTGCACACATCGGCCCCGGTGGGCGCGGTGATGACGAATGTGTCGAGCACGCCCATCGACGAGTCGAGCGCCTCGATCGTCCACTGCTCGAAGGTGCCGTTCGACCGGCGATCGACATCAAGGATCACCCCCGACGCCGCCGCCACGGGCTGGGCATAGGTCACCAGCAGCGTACCGGCATCGTTCGTGACCGACAGATTGTCCGTCAGGAACGACGCTCCCGCGCCCTGGTCCGACAGCGGCGTGTCCGCCCCGCAGCCGGCGAACGCCGTCTCGGGCGCACCGACCTTCGCGATCCGCGGCTCGCCCACGGGCGCCAGCGTCACCGGGTCCACCAGGTCGAACCGCACGCCGAACGCCGCGAGGTACTGATCGCTGATGAACTGCGTGTCCGCCGTCGGCGACGAGTCGGGCAGCGTCTCGAAGTCGATCGTCTGCGCGGCGGCGGGCACGCACCCGGAAGCGATAGCGAGCACGCCGAGCCGGCGCGCGACGAAACTGATAGCGGGCCGCATCATGTCTCTCCTCGATCTGGCACAGATCAGGCGGCAGTCTACCGGCGGGCGTCGATCGCTCCAAGGGTTTCGCGCCGGCTCTGCCGGGTGAATCTGCATGATGGCGCGGCGACACGCCCTGAGGCTGGCCTCGTGAGATGCCGCGTGCGTGGCGCTATGGGCAGCCCGCGTTGTAGTTGGCGACCCAGGCCGTGAAGTCGGCGGGGTCGCACCGCCCGTCGCCGTTCTGGTCGCACTCCGGGCCCTGCTGGTTGTAGGCGGCGACCCAGGCGGTGAAGTCGCCCGGGTCGAGCACGCCGTTGGTGTTGGTGTCGGCGGGGCAATCCTCGGTCTCGTTGAAGAGGCGGAAGTCGGTGCCCGGGAAGGTGCTGTCGAACCAGGTGGCGCCGAGGTTGGCCGAGAACCACGCCGAGCCGCCGGTGCCGGTGCTGCCGGTGCCCCAGGCCCAGCGGTCGTCGTCGCGGTTGCCGTTGTCGTTCTCGATCTCGATCCAGTAGTCGACGCCGGCGAGGAAGGTGAAGCCGATCGAGGCGCGGTAGGTGTAGATATTCGTGAGCACGCTCGTGCCCGGGGGCACGGCGGTGCGCGCGACGGCGGCGCCGACCGGGAACGAGGCGATCACGGACCCGGGCGAACCAGCGGCGTCCGCCCGGACAAGGATGACGAAGTTGTCCGCCGCCGGGGGCACGCCGTCACCCCCGGCGTAGGCGCCCGTCCATTCGATCGCGGTGACGGGCTGATCGGCGGCGAACCGCACGCCGTCGGCGACGGTCTGCGGCACGCTGCTGTCGGCGACAAGGCTCGATACCAGCCCCGCGGGACCGCCAACGCCGTTGTCGTAGACCGGCTGCGCGGAAGCTGCTCCCGCCGCGATCAACAGACTTGCCATCAGACCGACCGGCAGTCCGGCGGACTGAGCACGCATCGTCAGCATCGCTGTCTCCTTCCCCTTCACAGGCTATCGGAACCGGCGTGGCGATACAAGACCGAAGCCTCCCTCGCGATCGCGACCACCCGGGCACCATCTCGGCCGTGTTGTCGCGTGAGGCGCTGTCGCGGGACGCGTCGCGTGATACGGTGTCGCGATACAGAGGAGCGAACGATGATGAACCCTATTCGATGGGCAGCGGCGGCCGTCGTGAGCCTGGCCACCGGAGCGGCGAGCGCCCAGCCCTTCGAGATCGTGCTCGAGTACCGCATCGGCACGGCGGGCGCGAACCAGGTGCTGATCGACGAGGGGCTCGCCGGCGCGCTCATCACCGAGCGGATCATCGGCGACTCGTCGCAGCTGCCGGCCGCCACGAACCCGTTCGGCAGCGGCGCGGAGTACCGCTTCGAGGTGCAGCGGGTGCTGACCATATCCGAGCGGACCAACGGCGGGCCTGATGTGGTCGCGAGCCCCAGGCCGCAGTCGCTGCGGATCTTTGACCGTGATCCGGGCAATGGGTTGCCTGACAGCTTCGTCATCCCTGCGAACGCCGTGTCCTTCGATGGTCTCGCGTTGCCGCCGTTCGGTGCGCCCACATCGCTCCAGACGACCGGGCTCACCGTGGTCGCCCTCGACGACACGACATTCCAGGTTCCGTGCGAGCCGACGCTCGGCGACCTGCTCAAGTCCTTCGACCCGCGCACCATCGACGACGGCCGATTCACGACATCGACCGACATGACCTTTGCGTCGTTCTACAGCGTCGGCAGCACGGCCGAGGTGGCGACGATCGTGTCGGGCGAGATCGAGATCGTCGCCCACCCGCAGACGGCGATTGTTCCCTTCGGCACGCCGACGGTCGGCTTCGATGTCCTCGCGGACACCGTGACCGATGTGCCCGTGATCGACTACCAGTGGCGGAAGGACGGGGCGGATATCGTCGACGGCCCCGGCATCGTGGGCGCGAACTCGCCGACGCTGACGGTCGATGCCGACCCGGCGAACCTGGGCGTGTACGACTGCGTGCTGACCACCTTCAGCGATCAGCGGGTCACGCTGCCCGCGTCGTTCGTGCTGACGGGCACCGCCCCGAGCCCGGATTACAACGGCGACGGGGCGGTCGACTACTTCGATGTCATCAAGCTGATCGAGGACATCGAGGCCTTCTGATTCGGGCGCCGGGGGTCCCGATGGCCGCAGAGGGCTTCCCACGACGGTCGGCTCGCGGTACGCTGGACCCTCGCGGCCCGACCCGGGGCCCCTCGTGGACGCCGTCGCGGTTGTGGGAATCCGGCGGCACGATCGGAGAGAGTAAGACCATGCGTACCGTCATCGCCGTCGTCGCGGCCGGGCTTGCCGTTGCCCCCGCTGCGTTCAGCCAGCAGCTCGTGGGTGTCGCGTTCCGCGACCCGAGCTTCTCGGGCAACACCCAGCTGCACGACCTCGACGCGGCCACCGGGGCCGCGAGCAACGGCCGATTCCTCGGCACCGACGCGATCAGCGGCATCGCCCTCGCGCCGGACGGCACGCTCTTCGGCTGGACCGACGAGTTCGCCGAGGTGAACGGCGTCCCGGTCGACGGCGGGCTTGTGACGATCGATCTCTCGACCGGCGCCACAAGCCTCGTCGGCAATGTCAGCCCCTTCCCCTCCGGAGCGGTCGCCTCCGAGGGGGACATCGACTTCAACCCCATCACCGGCGAGCTCTTCGGCGTGACCAGCAACCAGGGCGTCAGCCTGCTCTTCACGATCGACCCCGCCACCGGCGCGAACACCGAGGTCGGCATCCCGCAGATCCCCGGCACCGATTTCTCGGGCATGGCGTTCGACAACGCCGGCAACCTGTGGGTGCTCGACACGGGCACGGACTTCGACCCGGCCACGCGGGCCAGCACCCTCCGCCGCATCAGCACGGCCGACGCCTCGATCCTCGAGAGCATCCCGCTGAGCGTCGCGCTCGGGACCACCGGCGGCATGGACTTCGACCCGAACACGGGTGAGCTCTACATCGCCGACGGCGACTTCCTGGGCACCAACAACCTCTACACCGCGGACCTGACCACCGGTCTGCTCACCCTCGTCGGTGCCACCGGCCTCGACGGTGCCCCCACGGGCTTCGGCGGTCTGGCCGATATCGAGTTCATTCCCGCCCCGGGTGCCGGGTCCCTGCTCGCCCTCGCCGGGCTCGGCGCGGTCCGTCGCCGGCGGACGGGCTGAGCAGATTCTGCTTCCATCGGCCGAGTCTGTTTGGTACGCTGCGCTCGCGTAGTTAGTGGACCAGTCCGCGCTCCGATCAGGAGCCGCGGACGCATCTCCTTGGGAGGAGACAAGACATGATTCGGAATTCGTTGGCTATCGCCCTCATGGCGAGCGCCGGTGCTGCGCACGCGCAGCAGAACTGGGGCGTCATCTCTACAGCGGGCGATCCCGATCCCGTGACCGTCTTCGATCTGGCCGATCCGGGCGGCTCACAGTCCACGCTCGGGTTCGTGGACGGCAACTTCAACCGCGGCATGGACTTCGTGACGGAGAACAGCTTCTACTACTTCGTCAGCACCGATGCGCTGAACCAGCCCGGCGATCGCGGCCTGTGGTTCTTCGACAACGGCGCCAACACCCAGCTCGCGACCATCGGCTTCAACGACGCCGGCGACGGCGACGCGACCTTCGACCCGAGCAACGGCACCTTCTATGTCGCCGTCGACGATCAGGACGCCACCAGCGGCGACTCGCTGTACGCCTGGACGAACCTGGGCGGCACGCCGACCTTCACCGAGATCGGCGAGATCGGCCTCACGCAGCTCATCGGCCTCGCCGTCAACCCGGTCGACGGGCTCATGTACGGCTACGACAGCTCGACCGAGGCGCTGTACACCATCGACACAGCGACGGGTCTGCCCACGCTCATCGGCAGCAGCGGGCTGACGCTCGGCTCCATCGGCGGCATGGACTTCGCACCCGACGGCACGCTGCTGCTCAGCTCGGGTGACGACCTGTTCCTGGTCGACACATCGAACGGCGCGCTGACCGCCGCCGGCATCCTCACGGGCCTGAACACCAGCGCCCTGAGCTACCGGATCCCGACCCCCGGCACCGCGGCACTGCTCGGCCTCGGCGGTCTGGCAGCGGCGCGTCGCCGCAGGTAACCCCGGGGCGTTCCGCCCTGAACGTTCCGTCAATTCGGCGGCCGCCCGGTTCATCCCGGGCGGCCGCATTCGTTGTGCAGATGCGTTGCCCGACGCGCCGCGTGCTCGATCGCCCTGTGTCGGTATGCTGCCGATCGCACACCGTACCGACGGTTCCACGGAAGGGCTGCTTGATGATGCGCGATCACACAATCCGGTTGGTCCTCCTCACAGCGGCTGTGATGACCGCCGCCGGTGCGGTCAGGGCTGAGCGACCCGCCTTTCCCACGAGCGAGCCCGAAGTCTTCCACGCCGCGTGTGGTATGGAGCCGGAGGTTGCTTACACCTTCCGTGTCCACCAGTTCCGCGAGCAGGGCGGGACGGTGTCGCGAGATGCGCACGGCCTGCTCGTGCTGGTGCTGAGCAGCGAGGATGTGACCGCGATCACGGGCGAGGGCGGATCGCTGGTGATCGCCACCATCGAACTGGGTGAGCAGACGCTCACGGACGACCAGATGGCGATGCTCGGCCTGTCGCCGGACGATGTCCGATCCGACGCGGAGTTCCTCGTGGATGCCGAGTACAACATCGTCGGCCTCCGCAACTGGGAGGCGCTCCGCGACGAGACCCGATCCATGACGACGAGGCTGATCGGGGCCATGGTCCGGGCCCGGCAGTTCGATGCCGATACCGCCCGCCGGGCCCGGGAGATGGTCCGTGACATGACCGCCACCGAGCAGGGCGTGGTGCAGATGTATGGCAAACGCCTGTATCCCTATCTGTTCGGCTATGGGTGGCAACTCGCCGAGGGTGACGAGATCGAGTATCAGGTCGAGCTGCCCAATCCGATCGGCGGCGAGCCCATCCTCGCCGTCAACACGACGCGCCTCGACGACGATCCAGCGACCGAGGGGGTGGTCGAGTACGGCTCGCAGCAGCGCCTCGATCCCGCATCCGTCGCGGTCTTCCTGCAGGCGTACATGGATCGCCTCGGCGCGGCTGTGCCGGCCGACACCCGGGAGGAGATGCTCTCGATGCGCATCGACGACCTGATGGCGTGGGAGTACGACTCGGACGCGGGGCTGATCTCACGAACGGTGTACGAGCGCATCGTCGCGATGCCCGGCACGGAGCCGATGACCGAGCGATGGACCTGGGAGCTGGCAGCCGACGACTAGCGGTGCCCGCTCGTCAGCCTTCGGGCAGGACGACGCGCATCGCGTAGTCGAACAGTCGGCCGCGCCGCTCCTCATCCAGGCTGTCGTAGATCGTGCGCATCACAGCCCGTCGCTCGGCCGGCGTCGCTTCCAGCCGGGTGCGCTTGATGTGCTCGATCACGATCGAGCGGATGCGCTCGCGCTGCTCCGGCGTCGGCTCGACGGCCGAGTAGATCGCGTCCAGCGCCTGCCGGGTGTTCTGTAGCGAGATGTCATACGCCGATCGCAGCTCCTCCTGGAAGAGCTGGAACGCCAGACGCTCGCGAGTCTGTTCGGCGGTCTCGTCGTTACGCTGCTCCGCCTCGGTCCATGCGTCGAGATACTCGCCGACGAGCGCCGCCGCCCGGTCCGTTTGCTCGTCGGGCAGCATGTCGTGCACGGCGTTGAGCATCGGCGTCACGCTGTGGGAGGGATCGAAGGTGGTCCAGAGCGCGCGGGTCTTCGCCCTCGCCGCATCTTGGCGGCCCGCGGTGAGGTCATCCGTGATCGCACGCAGCTCGTCGATGTGGTCGACCAGGAACGCCGCCAGGTCCACGATGCGCTGCTGGCCGAGCTCGCGCACCGCGAGCCGTGTTGTTTCGTCGACATCGAGCAGATCGACGACAGCGATCTCGGGCCGAGTTTCCAGCCGCTGGAAGCCGGACCGCATCGACTCGTTGATCAGGGTCTGCGTGCGCCCAGGATCCACGCTCGGTCCGGCGAGAGGAGGCACCTCCGGCTGCGCTGCCGAGACGAACGGCGATGCAAGAACCGCGGCGGCGAACCCGATGCATCGTGTGAGCATGCGACAAGTCTACGGCATGTAACGGCCCACCCCCAAACCCGGTAGGACGGCCGGGGAAGAGCAGCCGGCGGAATGCGTCGATACCGGTTCCGTGGGGAAAGGCGCGACACACGCACTCGGCCAGATCACCGACGGAGCCTCCGCCTGGGCGGAGTTCTTCGAGGGCGTCACGGCTGCGTTCGACGCGAACGAATCGGCGCTGCCCATGATCGGCCTCGTGCTCGCGGGCATCGTGGTCATGGCGATCAACATCCGCGTATCGGTCTGGCTCGCACGCCGATGGAGCCGACGAGGCTCGGAACGGCCTGCCGGCGAGATCAGGCAGCGGATGCGATCGCGAGGCGATCGAGCTGCGTGACCAGGTCATCCAGCGGTTTGCCCGCCAGATCGACAGCGCCAGCGCCCTCGATAGCCCCGATCGCGCGGTCCGCTGATCGCCCCAGCGCGATCAGCCCGTACCCCGGGCTCGCCCCGGCAAGATCCCGGCAGATCGCGATCACGCCATCGAGGTCACGCCGAGTGATGGCACGCTTCAGCAACGACTTGCGTTCCGCGAGCGTGCCGATGAACGCGACGGTTGCCTCGTTGGGTGGAAGCGATGCCCCGCCCGCTGTGCCCCCCTTCGCGATGCAGGTCAGCGTTTGCGCCAGCGTCGCATGGTCGACCGGCTTGTTCAGCACGGCGACGGCGCCCTGTGTCGCGATGTCGATGGCGCGGTCCGGGTCGATGTCGCTGGTCAACACCGCGACCGGTACGGTGATGCCACGCTCGCGGAACTGGTGCAGCAGATCGTGAGCCGTGTGCGGTGCTTCGAGGAAGTAGTCGCAGAGCACGAGGTCGAAGTCCCGCGTCTCCACGGCGTCCATCGCCGCCCCCAGGTGCGCCACGGGGTGCAGGTCGATGTTCGTGCCGCCGAGCCGGGTCACCAGCAGGCGACGGTCGGCGTCGTGGTCGTCGAGCAGCAGCACCGCGATGGAAGGGGCTTCCTCGTTGCGAGCCACCTGGCTCTTGACCTCGGCCAGATAGGCCTTGGCCTCCTGCGGGCTGAGGATGTCGTCGAGCGCAACCGCTTCGCTGAAGCGGAAGATGACCTGGTGGTCCCGCCCGCGAACATGCCGGCACGCCATCACCTCGCCGCCGACAATGCGGGGCGATCCGGAGCGGGTGGGCAGCGCGATCCGGCCCACGGTCGTGGGGTGGATGTACGCATCGCAGTGCACCGTGATGCTCGCGGGCGAGATCTCCTCGCCGCGGGCGGTGATCTTCCGCGGTGTGCCCGCGGGCTCGCGGACCAGCAGGCTGAGCTTTGGCTGGGGATAGGGATAGCCCTTGGACATCGTCGATCGCTCCTGCAACCTGACGGATATCGTCGGTCATCGGACCCGGTTTGAGGTCGAGTACCCAGTTCGGATGCTTCCTGCGGCGTGACCGCGGTGCCGGTCCGAGAACACGCTCTCGAGGAGTGAGCACCCCATGACGACAGGACAGTGGCTCTTGGTGCTGGTCGCCGTGATCACCGGGATGTTCATCCCGCTGCAGCCGGGCATCAACGCGGAGCTTCGCCTGCATGCCGGCAGCGCCCTGACCGCGGCCCTCGTCAGCTTCGCGGGCGGGACCCTGCTCCTCGCTGCGCTCGTCCTCTGGGTCCGGCTGGTGCAGCAGCCCGAGCTGCCCCCGGTCCGCACATGGGTAACGACCGCACCCTGGTGGGCCTACTTCGGCGGCTTGATCGGCGCGATGTTCGTGACCGTGTCGCTGATCCTCGCACCCAAGCTCGGTGCCGCGGTGCTGGTTGCCGGCATCGTCACGGGGCAGCTCATCGGGTCGATCGTGATCGACCACCTCGGGGCCGTGGGCTTTCCTCGGATCTCCGTGACATGGCCTCGTGTGCTCGGCGTTGGGCTGCTCGTCGCGGGCGTGCTCGTGATGCAACTCGGCCGGGGGGACGCAGCCGCCGTCCCGTGAGCTCGACCGACGCTGCGTTCAGTGCACACCGGCGTGGAACAGGTCCGCGCCGCCGTTGGGCAGCCTGGCCTCGCACTTCCAGCAGAACTCCGGCGTGATGCCGTGGGGCCCTTCGACGACGGGCGCCTGGCACGACGGGCAGCGCGTGGCGTTGTTGATCTCTTCCGATTGATGGATCGGGCAGAGGATGCCGCCTCCGCCTTTGGTGATCGCCTCGATCTCGCGGATCGTGTAGGAGAACTCGTGGGGCGTCGCGTCGTGCAGACAGATGAAGAGGACGGACTTGTCGGCGTCATCGCTCTTCGTGAAGTAGCCGATCAAGAAAAAGACCGCCGCGCCCGTGATGACGGCCGCGGCGGCGAGTTGCAGTGCAGCGTTCTTCTTCACACCAGATCGTAGGCCTGATCAGCCGTTCTGGCCGGCGCTCCAGGTCTGGACCTCGGGGCTGCCGGTGTTGTTCCAGCGGCGGATGCGGGCGAGGACAGCCGGGTCCTCGGGATCGCTGTCCTCCTGGAGGATGTAGTCCTCGACGGGCAGCGGCTCGACATGGCCGTCCACGAACGCGAAGTTGGCGTTGTTGTTGCCGTACGCGCCCGGGTGGAACGAGGTGTTCTGCCGGCGGGGCGAGACCCACGGGTCGTCCCGCAGATCGATGAACGAGTCGGCGAGAGCGATCATGTTCGCCGGATCGGCAATCGTGCTGAGCCGACGGCCGGTCTCGGAACGCGCCTGGGCAGCCAGCGACTGGATGTCGAAAGCCGCCGCGGGCCAGCTGTGCTCACCGAGGCCGAGGTTGCGGCCCTCGGGGAAGCGCTGCAGATCCGTCCGGTCGCCGCCGACGCCGGCGGTGCCGTTCTCGTTCCAGCCGATGCTGAAGGCCACCATCGCCTCGGTTTCCTTGTCGGGGATGTTGTTCGGCCGGTTGTAGTTGATGATGGGGAGCTCGTTCTCGAGGTACCCGAACTCGATCGCGCCGCTCACATCGCCATCGTTCACCGCGTAGCGGCTCGTCTCGTTCTGGAAGAACTCCCACTCGATGTCGAAGTCACGGCCTGCGGCGGGGTTGATCACCGACTCCATGAAGCCCGACTCGGGACCGCCAAGAGCGGTTCGAATCTGGGCGGGCCAGGTGAAGATCCAGTTGTTGATCGGCCGGGCGCTGTGGCCCGCGGGCATGCGATCGTCGTACTGGTCGGCGTAGATGCTGATGCCCTGCGCGATGCTCCGCTGGTTCGTCGCCCCCAGCAGCTTCTGCGCCGAGATGCGGGCCTGCGCCAGAGCCGGCAGAAGGATGCCGATCAGGAGCGCGATGATCGCGATGACAACCAGCAGCTCAATGAGCGTAAAAGCGCGATTCCTCTTCATGATTTGCGTCTCACCAGAACGGGTGTGTCGAACGCCGTCAACCATTGGCTGGGTATACAGCCACCGCTGCAGCTGACGGAAGGCTACAGTGTACCTCCGCACCAAGGGCTTGTGAAGTTGCATATCGTTCACCTTCTTTTTGTTCGGGGAATAGGTGGGCGGGCTTGAGTTGTTCTTGAGCTGTCGGCGGCCGATTTCGGCTTTTTCCGAGGTGCAGGGGCCGCGGGCCCGCCCAACAAGAGGCTCTCCGGACGGCCGAGCCGACCACAGCATGGAAGGAAGCAACGGATGGGAGCGAACACGCTGAATGTCACCGACGACTCCTTCGAGGCGGAGGTGCTCCAGAGCGACAAACCGGTGCTGGTCGACTTCTGGGCCGAGTGGTGCGCCCCGTGCCGGGCCCTCGCGCCGACGATCGACGAGCTCGCCGATGAGTACGCCGGCAAGGCCAAGGTCGTCAAGGTCGATGTCGATCAGGCCCAGCAGACCGCGATGAACTACGGCATCCAGTCGATCCCCACCGTCGCGATCTTCAAGGGCGGCCAGGTCGTTGACATGCGCGTTGGGCTCTCGAGCAAGGACGACCTCAGCGGTCGGCTCGAGAAGGCCATGGGCTGACAAGGGGCTCTCGCTCCGCCCGCTCGATGACTCGCTCACAGCACGGGCGCCCGGCTACGGGCGTCCGTGTGTCTGCGCCGGGCAAGCCGGTCGAGCCCCGGGCGGGCGGTCTGGAAAGCGCCGCGCAGGCCGTCGTGGGCCCCGCGCAGCACTGATCTCGTCCGTTCGCGACGGTCGTCGTGGCATCGGTGACCGGCGCCTCCGTGCACCGGTCACCGGCCCGAGTTCAGGCCGGCGGTCGCGTCCCTGCGAGGTGCCGCGCCTGCTGCAGTCGTTCGTGCTCCCGCGTTCGCGCTGTGTCGCCCCGCCCGAATCGGCCCCGGCAGTCGCCGCGTGTCAGGATGAGGAGCGGGTTGTGCGGGCGACGAGGCTCGGGAGCTCTCTGAAGCGCCTCAGCTCGTCGGCCTGCCACGCCGCGCGATCCCGGATCTCGAGCATCGCGCCGGCGCCGAGCAGCACGACCTCCGACCCAATCTCGGCCAGCTCCAGGTGCCGCTGCGGCACGCGGATCCGGCCGGCCGAATCGGGCTCGATCCTCTCCGAGGCGGCGAAGATCGTGCGCCGCAACGCGGCCTGGTCCTCGGTGAGCGTCAGCGATGCGTTCCATGAGCTGGCGAGCTCCTCGAAGGTGTGTTCGGTGTACAGTCGGATCGAGCCGTCCGGCCACGGCAGCGAGATCCACACAAGGTTCTCGCTCTCCTTGAGCTGCGACCGATACCGGCTGGGGATCGACAGACGCCCCTTCGCGTCGATGTTGAGCTCGCTGGAGCCGGTGAAGAGCATGGCGTGTGCCGATCCCCCTTGGGCATGCGCGGGATATTGGCACACATCGCCCCACATCGCAACCCGAGGTGGGCGAAATCTGGGCGATTGCGAAAAAAACCGCCGACCAGCATGCCGATTCTGCGCGACACGAGCGGTCTGCTCGATCTTTGTCAGGGAGCCCGGTGCACGGAAACCGGTCTTGCGGTAGCTTGAAGACCCGGCCACTCGGCAGGGATCTCGGGACGGGGTCGCAGGGAGCGGATCAATGGCGGTGGAATCGCGTGCGGATCAGCGCTCGGCTGTGCTGGAGCGTGTGCCGTGGTCCGTCTGGATCATGACCTCGGCCTATGAAGACCAGCGTGCCGGTGCCCTGGTGCGCTGGGTGCAGCGGTGCGCGGACGAGCCCATGCTCGTCAGCGTGGCGATCAAGAAGTGCCACTCGCTCGAGCCGCTGATCCGCGACAGCCGTGGCTTTGCGCTCAACCTCGTCAGTGAGACGGACCGCCTGCTGCTGCGCAAGTTCGACGGCCGCGCCGCGCCGGACGAGCTGACCGACGCGTTCGAGTCGCTGGCGGTCGAGTCCTGGACCACGGGCTCGCCCGTGCTCAAGCGGGCGCTCGCCGCGATCGACTGCGAGGTCGTCCGCCACCTTGATCTTGAGGCTGACAGCGAGATGTTCATCGGCCAGGTGCGCGAGGCGCGGACGATCTCACCCGGCTGAAACATCGACCCCCGAGCGGAACAGCGCGCGGGCTGCGATCAGGATGGCGGACTCGAACCGCTCCGGCGCGAACCGCTCGGCGTGCTCCCGGCAGACCAACGCCCGGTTCGACGGGCATCGGCGGATCGCCACGAGCAGGGCCTCGACCGTCTGCTCCGGGAAGAGCGCGCCCGTGACACCGTCGGTGACCGTGTCCCGCGCCCCGCCGGCGTCGAACGCAACAACTGGTGTGCCGCAGGCGAGCGCCTCGGGTGCGCTGATGCCGAAGTCCTCCTGCTGCGGATAGATCAGCAGCCTGGCCCGTCGGTAGTGCTCACGCAGCTGCGCGTCGGTCGCGTCGTGGACGAACGAGACCGTCGGCCCCGCACGCCTTCGCAGCCGATCGCGCTCCGGGCCGTCGCCCACGATCGTCAGCGGGTGCTGCGCCCGATTCGCCGCCTCGATCGCCAGGTCGAACCGCTTGTACGGCACGAGCGCGCCCACGGCAAGCCAGCCTTCGCCCCTCGGCGTGCGAGCATCCGGCGTGAAATACCCCGTGCGCACCGGTGGATGAATGATGTCCGACTTTCGACCGTAGCACCGGCGGATCTCGGCCTGCGTGTGCGAGCTGTTGGCGATGAAGTGTGTCACGCGCTTCGCGGTCGCGCGGTCCCACAGCTTGTAGAACGGGCGCACCGCCGCCAGCGGCAGCGAGGCTAGACCGTACTGGTCGGTCTGCGACCAGATGTACCGCGCCGGCGTGTGGCAATAGCACAGGTGCGGCACGCCCCCCGGCGGCCGGAGCGCCTTGATCGCCGCGGAATGGCTCGAGATCAGCAGATCGATCGGGCGCTTCGCGTGCGACCGCTTCAGGGCCCGGCTGAGCTGCGCAACCGCGAACGGGTAGGCCGGCAGCAGGTGTCGGCGGAAGCGGGGGGGCAGGGCGATGAGCGAACTCGCGGTCTTCGGGATGTCGTCGATGTGCCGCGCGATCGCGGTTCCGCCGTCGAACATCGTCAGGATGCGCGAGATATCGCAGGTCGGCGCCAGCGCCTTGGCGATGGCTTCGAGCACCGCCTCGCCGCCGCGCCGCGCGACGAGCCAGTCGTGGGCCAGAATGATGTGCGGCCGTGCCACGCGGGCATGATTGGCCCGAAGCGGTCGGCGGAACGAGCCCATGGACTGATCAGATGAAGACCCCGGCCTTGATGTCACGGCGTGGACGGCGCAGTACAACGACACGCTGCCGCTGACGACGGGCGGCGAAGGTTCGCTGTCGGTGTATCTCGACAACGAGATCGGATACGCTGGGTACCGGATCAGCGTGGGCGAGGGCGGCGAGCTGTGGCACGCCCGGTTCCGGGACTACCTGCCGGATGTTGGGGCGTGGACCAGGAGAGACCCGATCGGCTACGCGGGGCGAAACCGACCTCTCAGCGTGCGTGCCACTGATCCTCTGGGTCAGTGGCACGGGGTTTGGGGCATCTGAGCGACTGTCGTCTTCGCGGGTCTCAGCCTTGCCTTAGCGAGTCCGAGCCCAGGCGGCGCGGTGCCGCTGGCGGGCTTGTGTGTCGCCGGTGCAACCCGACGGCGCAGGACCGCTGAATCCCCTCCTGGGTCCGCCCGGCTCTTGACGCCCCGGTGGGGTCAATGATCCCGGCATGAGTGACGCGTTTGGCAGTGTTGGGGTGTGGTCGGCGAACCGTCTCGGGCTCGACTACCGCGCCGAGGCGGAGCTCTTGGGCGATCCGGTCGTGCCGATCGTCGATGTCCACGCCCACATCAACGGCCGGCGTGCGAGCGAGATCTACGCGGAGGCGGCGGCGGTCTTCGGCGTACGGCGGGTCTACACCCAGTCTCTGCCGACCGAGGCCGCCGCGGTGCGGGATGTCCTGGGCGATCGGGCCCGGTTCCTGGCTGTGCCGGATTTCATGGCGAAAGACAAGCGGCACGCGTTCACCGACGGCTTTCTCGAGCAGATGCGGTGGTGGCACGGCGAGTACGGTGCCAGGATGGTCAAGTTCTGGGTCGCGCCCCGGCTCAAGGACATGGCGGGGGATGTCTACGAGGACATCAAGCTCGACGGCGTCTGGAAGCGCCGGGCCGCGGATCTGGCTCGCGAGCTGGGCATGATGATCATGACCCATGTCGCCGACCCGGACACATGGTTCCAGACCGCGTACGCGGACGCCGAGCGCTACGGCACGAAGCGGCAGCAGTACGAGCCGCTGGAGCGGATGCTGACGGACTACGCGGACATCCCGTGGGTCGCGGCCCACATGGCGGGCACGCCCGAGGACCTGGGCTTTCTCGATGGCTTGCTGGAACGGCACGCGAACCTGCACATCGACACGAGCGCGTGCAAGTGGCAGGTGCGCGAGCTGAGCCGGCACGAGCCCGGGACGCTGCGGGCGTTTCTGACCAAATGGCGCGGCCGGGTGCTCTTCGGGAGCGACATCGTGACGCGGGACGAGCACCTGGAGACCACCGAGAGCACCGCGTTCGCGGCGAATCAGGCGAGCAACGCCGACGAGGCCTTCGAGCTGTACGCGAGCCGATACTGGGCCCTGCGGACGCTGTTCGAGACCGACTACGACGGCGAGAGCCCGATCGCGGACCCGGACCTGATGAAGGTGGCCCCGGAACAGTTCGATGCGATGAGCGCGCCCAGGCTGCGCGGCTGTGGGCTGGCGGGCAATGACCTCGCGACCCTCTACGCCGGGGCGTGCGAGTCGTTGGTCGAGCGGTGGTACGACGAGCACTGACGCGGCCGGCGTCAGCGGACGGTTCGGGCGGCCTCGGCGAGGCGCAGGGCGATGGTCCTGGCGAGCTCGTCGTCCCGACGAACCTTGAGGCTGGCCCGGAAGCGGGCGGCCCCGAGGGCGTCGGTGAAGTTGAGGCTGGCGGCGTCGAGGGCGAGGGTGCCGGACTTGATCGAGCCCTTGAAGGTGCCGGACGCGGCGGAGGAGCTGGGCAGGAGGAACCCGCCTCCGGCGTAGATGCCGGTCGCGCCCTCCGGGGCGAGGATGAGGTGTCGGATGGTGGCGTTGGAGGCGTTCGGGTCGATCGGGGTCCGGCCCGGACGGGGGCGGATGAACATGTGGATGTGCGTGATCTGGCCCACGGGCCGGCCCTGATCGGACCAGGGACGCCCAAGCTCGTCGGGCGTGAGGTCGGATAGGTAGAGGTCGACCGTGTTCTCGTCGGTAAAGGTGTAGGCGGCGGTCTGGTAGCCGGGGCGGAGGACGGCGTCGCCCTCCGTGGCGGCGAGGGAGACCCGGGCGTAGTGGCCGCAGCCGGTGAGCAGGAGCATGGCGGCGACGAGGAGGAGGGGGCTGACTCGGACAAACGAGGACATGTTCATGGAGCATCGGTTGCCGGACGGCGATCGGTGGATTTGTTGCTTGTGGAGAGGCTAGACTCCCGTCCGCGCCGGTGCCGGTGGTGGCAGCCGGGGGGCCTTTCCCGACTCGGGGTGGGCAGCATACAGACAGGAACCGTTTGAACCACCCGGTCGTCGGGGCTGTTTGGCCGGCGTCGACAGGGGTCTGGCGAGAGTCAGGCCCGGGCCGCGTGGGAGGTGGAGACTGATGGCCAAGCGCGAGCTTATCGACACATTCAAGATCATGGCCCCGGGCGGCCAGGCGACGCCTGCGCCGCCGCTGGGTCCCGTGCTGGGTGCCAAGGGTGTGAACCCGGGCCAGTTCATCCAGCAGTTCAACGCGGCGACGGGTGCCCTCAACGGCAAAGTCGTCGGCTGCGTGGTGCGCGTGTTCAGCGACCGCTCGTTCGAGTTTGACATCAAGTCGAGCCCGGCGGCGGTGCTGATCAAGGAGGCGGCCGGGGTCGACAAGGCGTCGGGCGAGCCCAACAAGAAGAAGGTCGGCACGATCACCCGGGCGCAGGTCGAGGCGATCGCCGAGGAAAAGAAGGAAGACCTGAACGCGGCCAGCGTCGACGCGGCGTGCCGGATCATCGAAGGCCAGGCCCGCTCGATGGGCATCGTGGTGGAGGGCTGAATCGATGGCTGAGAGCGAATTCGCCAAGCCCGAGGTCGGGTTCTCCAAGCGGGCCGGGGATGAGTCGGCCCCCGCGGCCAGTGTCTCGACCCCGGCGGCGGCGACGACCGGCGGGGATGAGCCCAAGCATCGCAAGGGCAAGCTCCGGCACCGCCCCTCGAAGCGGGCCCGGGCCAATGCGTCGCAGGCTCGGCGTGAGCCGGTGGATGCGGCGACGGCGATGTCGCTGGTCAAGCGGTTCGCGGGTCCCAAGTTCGATCAGAGTGTGGATGTCGTGTTCCACCTCGCCATCGACACGCGGCAGGCGGATCAGCAGATCCGTGGCTCGGTGAGCCTGCCCAAGGGCATCGGCAAGGCCAAGCGGGTCGTCGCGTTCTGCCAGGCGGATGTGGCCGCGGCAGCCAAGGCGGCCGGCGCCGTCGAGGCGGGCGGCGAGGAACTGGTCGCGAAGATCGAGAAGGGCTGGATGGACTTCGATGTCGCGGTCGCCAGCCCGGAGATGATGCGTGTGATCTCCAAGCTCGGCCGGGTGCTCGGTCCCAAGGGCTTGATGCCCAGCCCGAAGGCGGGGACGGTGACCAAGGATGTCGCGCAGGCGGTCGAGGAGTACGCGGCCGGCAAGCTCGAATACCGCGCCGACAAGAGCGGCAATGTGCACGCGACGATCGGGAAGATGAGCTTCCCGGAGTCGGATCTTCTGGCCAACTTCGAGCACCTGCTCTCGACGATCGAGAAGGCGCAGCCGAAGGGCCTGAAAAACCAGTATGTCAAGTCGATCCACATCAGCGGCACGATGACGCCGGCGGTGAAGATCCGGTACGGGTCGGCGGAGACCGTCGAGTCGGAGTAAACGGGGCTCGTGTCCGGCGGGGCGCACCGCCGGGGAAGGTGATCTGGGCATGTCCAAGCCTGTGAAAGAACTGATCGTCTCCGACTACGCCGGGCGTCTCGACGGGGCCGAGGAGGCCCTGGTGATCTCGCTCCGCGGCGTCGACGCGGAGGGCACCGAGACGATCCGCTCGGGACTGCGTCAGCAGTCGGTCCGGCTGACGGTGGTGAAGAACTCGCTCGCCAAGAAGGCGTTCTCCGGCACCAAGCTCGAGGCCCTCGGCCCGGTGCTCAAGGGCCAGAACGCGCTGCTCTACGGCGAGCGGTCCGTGGTTGAAGTCGCCCGCGACCTGATCAAGCTCGTCAAGGACTTCCCGGACATCGAGCTCAAGGGCGCGGTGCTCGACGGGGAGCTGTTCGAGGGCGAAGAGGGCGTCAAGCGGCTGAGCAAGTTCCCGACGCGGGACGAGGCCATTGCGCAGGCGGTCACGCTGGTGCTCAGCCCGGGCCGCAACCTGGCCGCGCAGGTCAAGGGCCCCGGCTCACGGCTGGCGGGCATCGTCAAGGCGATCGAGGAGAAGCTCGAGAAGGGCGAAGCGATCGCGAAGGTGTGATGATCGGCTTCCGGTGCTCGGCATCGGCAGCCGTCGGAGTGAGTGTGTTTGGCATCGGCACCCAACTGGCCCGGTGAAGACCGCCTCAGGCGGCCGGGGTAAGGAGCCGAATGGTTCGGCCCCTCTTGGGTGAGGTGGATTGGAAAGGTTTGGTAGAGCGATGAGCGACGAAGCAACCGCGACGAAAGAGTTCGACTCGGCGATCAAGGACCTCGGCGACAAGCTGGCCGAGCTGACGCTGAAGCAGGCCGTGGACCTCGGGGACTACCTCAAGGAGGCCTACGGCATCGAGGCGGCGGCCGGCGGCGGCGTGGTCATGGCGGCGGCGCCCGGCGCCGGCGAGGGTGGCGCGGCGGCCGAGGAGAAGACCGAGTTCAATGTCGTCCTCAAGTCCGCCGGCGACCAGAAGATCAAGGTCATCAAGATCGTCCGCGAGGCGACCGGCCTGGGACTCAAGGAGGCCAAGGAGCTCGTCGACGCGGGCGGCAAGGCCGTCAAGGAGAACCTCCCGAAGGAGGAGGCGGACAAGCTGGCCGAGCAGCTCAAGGAGGTCGGCGCCGAGGTCGAGCTGACCTGACCGCCGACTGGCGGGCTTCCGAAGCGGGCCAGGCCCGCCGGGGCTGCCAGAAATCGAGACCACCGCATCGGCTGGCCGAGGGGTCGGCCGATGCCTTCGGGACCGCGGCTTGGATGTTGGTGTGTCACCGGTGGGGGAGGGTGGACCCGCCGGAATCGGCGCGGTAGACTTCCAGATTCGGCGCGGCAAGCAGACACCACCGAGAGGCGGCACGATCCAGGGCGTGGGGACGGTTTCCCGGTCTAGTTGGACGATGTAGCTGTTTCACCATCGAGGAGCACGATGGCGGATATCACTGTGCGCAACTTCGCGAAGCGTGGCGACGCGCTTCCCGTACCGAGTTTTACGCGGGTTCAGACCGAAGCGTATGAGCGGTTCCTGCAGCTGACACGGGGCGAGGACGGCCGCGACGCCGGCTTCGGTCTCGAGTCGCTGCTTCACGAGATCTTCCCGATCGAGAGCTACGACGGGACGATGCGGCTCGAGTATGTGTCGTACGGGCTCGACGAGCCCCGGTACACACCCGACGAGTGCCGCGAGCTCCGGCTGACCTACGGCATGCCGTTCCGGCTGCGTGTGCGGCTGATCCGTGACGGCGTGGACGACATCCCCGAGGAGGAGATCTACCTCGGCGAGTTCCCGATCATGATGGGCGGCGGCGAGTTCATCGTCAACGGCGCTGAGCGCGTGATCGTCAGCCAGCTGCACCGCTCGCCGGGGGTTGACTTCGGCATCGAGTCCAGCGAGGGCGACCGCCCGCTGCACTCGGCCCGCATCATCCCCGAACGCGGCTCGTGGATCGAGATGTCCGTCGACAAGAAGGACCGGCTGACGATGAAGATCGATCAGTCGGCCCGGCTTGCGGCGACGACCTTCCTGCGCTGCCTCGACGAGAGCGTCTCGACGACCGAGGCGATCCTCAGTCTGTTCTACCAGGTGACCGAGATCAAGGGCGCGGAGGTCCGCCCCGAGCACTGGGCCGCCGAGTCGATCATCGACACCGAGACCGGCGAGGAGCTCGTCCATGTCGGCCACCAGATCGGCGAGGCGGCCGAGGCGATCGAGGCCAGCGGCATGAAGAAAGTCCGGGTGATCCAGAACCCGGGCGATGTGCTGATCCTCAACACCGTCGCGGACGAGAACCTCGAGGCGTTCGAAGCGGACACCGACTACGAGCGGGCGCTGCTGAAGGTCTACGGTCGGCTGCGCCCGGGCAACCCGCCGCAGGTCGAGAAGGCCAAGCAGCTCTTCTACGAGAAGTTCTACGACGACAACCGCTACCGCCTCGGCCGGGTCGGGCGGTTCCGCATCAACCGCAAGTTCGGCCTCGAGACCGAGGAGAACCAGCAGTTCCTCTCGGGCGAGGACTTCCTCAAGGTCATCGAGTACCTGCTCGACCTGCGGTCGAACCGCATCGACCCGAAGACGGGCCGGCCCGCGGCGAATGTCGACGACATCGATCACCTGGGCAACCGCCGGCTCCGCACGCTCGACGAGCTGGCGGTGGAGGAGCTCCGCAAGGGCTTCCTGAAGCTCCGCCGGACCGTGCAGGAGCGCATGAGCGTCAAGGACCCAGACGAGCTGGCGAAGGTCAGCGACCTGGTCAACTCGAAGTCGATCTCGAGCGCGATCGACTTCTTCTTCGGCCGAAGCGAGCTGAGCCAGGTCGTGGACCAGACGAACCCGCTGAGCTCGCTGGTGCACGAGCGCCGGCTCTCGGCGCTCGGTCCGGGCGGGCTGAACCGCAAGCGCGCCGGCTTCGAGGTGCGCGATGTGCACATCTCGCACTACGGCCGGATCTGCCCGATCGAGACGCCCGAGGGCACGAACATCGGTCTGATCGCCTCGCTGGGCATCTACTCGGAGATCGACGAGTACGGCTTCCTCCAGACGCCGTACCGCGTCGTCAAGAACGGCAGGGCGACCGGGGAGACGGTCTACCTCCGCGCGGACGAGGAGATGAAGGCGGTGCTCGCGCCCGCGGACGCGCTGGATGCGGACGGCAAGCTGGCCGACGGCGATGTGATCGCACGCGTCGACGGCGAGCTGAGCCAGGTGCACTCGTCGCAGGTCAACTTCGCGGACATCTCGCCCAAGCAGATCGTGGGCATCTCCGCGGCGCTGATCCCGTTCCTCGAGCACGACGACGCGAACCGGGCGCTCATGGGCTCGAACATGCAGCGCCAGGCCGTGCCCCTGATCAAGGTCGACCCGCCCTGCGTGGCGACGGGCCTCGAGAAGTCGATCGGCGTGAACTCGGGCATGGTGGTGAAGGCGGCGCGCGGCGGCGAGGTCACCTACGCGGACAGCGAGCGCATCATCATCAACAACCAGGACGAGTACGAGCTGCGCAAGTTCGCCGGCCTGAACGAGCGGACCTGCCTCAACCAGCGCCCCGTCGTCGAGGCCGGCGATGTCGTCGAAGCGGGGCAGGTGATCGCGGACGGCGCGTCGACGAAGCTCGGCGAGCTGGCGATCGGCAAGAACGCGCTCGTCGCGTTCAACACCTTCGACGGGTACAACTTTGAGGACGCGATCGTCATCAACGAGAAGCTCGTGAAGGAAGACACCTTCACCAGCATCCACATCGATTCGTACGATGTGGAGATCCGCGAGACGAAGCTGGGGCGCGAGGAGTTCACGCGGGACATCCCGAATGTCTCCGAGAAGATGCTCCGCAACCTGGACGAGAACGGGATCATCCGCATCGGCGCCCGCGTCGGTCCCGGGGACATCCTGGTCGGCAAGGTGTCGCCCAAGGCGAAGACCGAGCTGACGCCCGAGGAGAAGCTGCTGCACGCGATCTTCGGCCGAGCGGGCGAGGATGTGAAGAACGATTCGCTCGAGGTGCCGGCTGGGACGCAGGGCATCGTCATCGGCGCGAAGAAGTTCAGCCGGCGGATGCACCTGTCCGAGGAGCAGAAGAAGCAGCTCAAGAAGGACATCGAAGCGTACGAGGCCGAGATGGACCAGCGGGCGATCGCACTCTTCCAGGAGATGGTGCGCGCGATCAACGACCTGACCGGCAGCGAGATGGTCGACCCGATGACCCGCCAGAAGGTGGGCGCGAGCGACATTCCCGAGGTCATCCTCGAGCAGATCAAGACCTTCGGGACGAACTGGATCAAGGGTGCGGCGGAGGTCCGCACCGAGGCGGAGCGCGTCCGCGACCAGTACTGGCCGCGTATCGAGGCGATCGAGACCGAGAAGCAGCGCAAGGTCGCGCACATGAAGCGTGGCGACGAGCTGCCGCAGGGCGTGCTCGAGATGGTCAAGGTGTATGTCGCCGCCAAGCGCCCGCTGAGCGTGGGTGACAAGATGGCGGGCCGGCACGGCAACAAGGGCGTCATCGCCCGCATCGTGCCGAGCGAGGACATGCCGTTCATGGAAGACGGCACGCCGGTCGATGTGATGCTCAACCCGCTGGGCGTGCCGTCGCGCATGAATGTCGGGCAGATCCTCGAGACGCACCTGGGCTGGGCGGCGCAGGTGCTGGGCTTCCAGGCCGTGACCCCCGTGTTCGACGGGTGCACGGAGCGGGAGATCCACGCGGCCGTCGAAGAAGCCAACGAGCATGTCCGCCGACGCAAGCAGGAGATCGAGGAGACCGGCGTGCCCGCGTCGCCCCGTGAGCTCCTGGCGGAGATGCCCGCGGGCGGCAAGATCCAGCTCTACGACGGGCGCACCGGCGAGAGGTTCCACCAGCGGACCACGGTCGGCTTCATGTACATCCTGAAGCTGCACCACCTCGTCGACGACAAGATCCACGCCCGCGCGACCGGGCCCTACTCGCTCATCACCCAGCAGCCGCTGGGCGGCAAGGCGAGAACGGGCGGCCAGCGCTTCGGCGAGATGGAGGTGTGGGCGCTCGAGGCGTACGGCGCGAGCTACATCCTCCAGGAGCTTCTGACGGTCAAGAGCGACGATGTCGAGGGCCGGACGAAGATCTACGAGAGCATGGTCAAGGGCACGAACAAGCTCGAGGCGGGCATGCCCGTCGCGTTCGATGTCCTCTGCAACGAGCTCAAGGGCCTCGGCCTGAATGTGACGCTGGAAAAGAAGCAGCTCGAGGCGGGGAGCCTGCTCTAGCGGGTGACTCGGCGAAGCGGCGGGACTGACCGGCGGAACCAGATACGAACTCCACACCCATCGAGGTGACGCAGCATGACTGAGAGTGTGTACGACCGGGTGAACGACTTCAGCGCCGTCAAGGTGACGCTCGCGTCGCCGAACGACATCCGCGCCTGGAGCTACGGCGAGGTCAAGAAGCCCGAGACGATCAACTACCGCACCTACCGGCCCGAGAAAGACGGCCTGTTCTGCGAGCGCATCTTCGGCCCGGAGCGCGACTACGAGTGCTCCTGCGGCAAGTACCGCGGCACGAAGTACAAGGGCATCATCTGCGACCGCTGCGGCGTGAAGGTCACCCACTCGCGCGTCCGGCGGAAGCGCATGGGGCACATCAATCTCGCCTCGCCCATCGTGCACATCTGGTTCTTCAAGAGCCTGCCCAGCCGGCTGGCGACGCTGCTCGGCATGAAGACCAGCGAGCTCGAGAAGGTCATCTACTACCAGGACTATGTGGTGATCGACGCCGGCGACACCGAGCTGCTGCCGCAGCAGGTGATGACCGAGGACGAGCACCGCGTGGCGGTGGAGCAGTACGGCAACGCGTTCCGTGCGTCCATGGGGGCGGAGGCGATCCGCGAGCTGCTCGAGACACTCGACCTGGACGCGGTCGCCAAGCAGATCCGCGAAGAGCTGGGCACGACGCGGTCGAAGCAGAAGGTGAAGGACCTGTCGAAGCGGCTGAAGCTGGTGGAGCTGGTCCGCGAGAGCGAGAACGACGCGGCCTGGCTGGTGATGGATGTGATCCCCGTGATCCCGCCGGACCTGCGTCCGCTGGTGCTGCTCGAGAGCGGCAACTTCGCGACGAGCGACCTGAACGATCTGTACCGCCGGATCATCAACCGGAACAACCGCCTGAAGAAGCTGATGGACCTGAACGCGCCGGATGTGATCATCCGGAACGAGAAGCGGATGCTGCAGCAGGCGGTCGATGCGCTGTTCGACAACGGTCGCTGCCGCCGGCCCGTGCTCGGCTCGAGCAACCGGGCCCTGAAGTCGCTGACGGACATGATCAAGGGCAAGCAGGGCCGGTTCCGCGAGAACC
>JBQLZJ010000007.1:0-96670 GCA_052168215.1 Phycisphaerales bacterium | reverse complement strand
GTCGTTCGCGTTGTACGCCGCGACCCACGCCGTAAAGTCGCCCGGATCGGCGACGCCGTTGCCGTTGGTGTCGGCGAGGCAGGGCGCACCGATCGAGGCATCGAACAGGTACGCCTTGCCCGATCTGTTCGCGCCGTCGTTGGCACAACTCGCGCCGATGAGCGCGACATCGCCCTCGATCGCGGCGGACCAGCCGAAGACCGCGTTGGCGGCCGTGTCACTCGGCACGAGCTTCACGGCCTCGACCGGGGTCGCCGGGTCGGTCATGTCGAACAGGTACGCCGAGCCCGCGCCCGGAAAGAGGTCGTCATCGGTGCGCGATCCGACCACGGCCGCGTTCCCGTCGATCGCGACGGACCAGCCGAAATCATCGGTGGCGTTGCCGTCGGACGGGAGCAGCTTCTCGGCCAGGACCGGCGCGGCGGGCGTGGAGATGTCGTAGACATAGACCGCGCCGCTGTCGAGGCCGAGGTCGTCGTCGAACATCGCGCCGACGAGCGCGACATCGCCCGAGACCGCGACGCTGAAGCCGAAGAAGTCCTGCGGATCCGGCGCGGGCGGCGTGAGCTTCGCCAGCTCGACCGGGTTCGCCGGGTCGGTGACATCGAAGAGATACGCGGCCCCCGCCTGGTCCGCGCCGGTGTCCTCCCACCGCGCGCCGACGAGCAGCATCGCGCCGTCGAGCGACACCGCGTAGCCGAACTGGTCCCCGCCCTCGCCGTCGCTCGGCACCACCTTGCCGATCTGATCGCCCGTCGCCGTGTCCATCAGATAGACCGCGCCGCAGTTCGTGCCGTTGCCCGGGTTGAACGGCGCGCCGATCGCCGCGACCGTCCCGTCCACCGAGATCGACTCGCCCAGCTCATCGCCGAACTGGGCGTCGTCCGGCACGAACTCGCGGACCAGGGTCGGCGCGCTCGGCGTGGTGATGTCGTAGACCCAGACCCGATTGGCATAGCTGGGGTCGAAGTTCCATGGCCGCGTCGCGACGAGCGCCCGGCCGGGCCCGATCCCGCTGCCGATGAAGAGCCGGTCGTTGTCCGCGGGGATCGGCACGGGCAGCTTGGCCAGCTGCGTCCGCGTCGCGACATCGAACAGGTACGCGCCGCCAGGCTGCGGAATGGTCCACACGCCCTCTCCGCTAACAAGCGCCAGCCCATCCGCGAGGCCGACCTTGTCCCCGAACAGGAGTGTGTCCCGCGGGTCGCCCGGCAGGAGCGCCCCCGTCTCGGCCCTGGGCTGGGCGCACACACCGGCCACGGGGGCAAGACACATGATCAGGACGGCAGCGGAACTCGGGCGCATACGAACCTCCTTCTCGGGGCACGCGTCGCCCGGTCCCGCCGCGCCTCACAGCCCGGCCGGTTTCAGCAGCCGGCGTTGTAGTTGGTCACCCAGGCGGTGAAATCGCCCGGGTCGAGCGAGCCGTTGCCGTTCTGGTCGGCGGTGGTCACATCGCCCGCGTTGTACGCCGTCACCCAGGCCGTGAAGTCGCCCGGGTCCAGCTCGCCGTTCCCGTTCGTGTCGGCCAGGCAGACGAACTGGGGGACCATCGCAACGATGAAGCTCTCGTTGGTCTGCGAGTTGACCGCCGTGGTGAAGAAGCGGCGTTGATCGTCGATGAAGCCGAGCGCAACGCTCCAGTGCGCATCGTCCGGGTGCAGCAGGGCGTTGATGTTCTGAACCAGCAGCCCCTCATCCGCAAAGAGAATCCCGCCTGTGGCGGAGACATCGCCGCGGTTGTTCAGGTCATAGAAGCCGACATTCGGCGTCGGCAGATCGGTCGGGTCCAGCGGGAGCCAGCCGTCGCCGGGGCTGTTGGTGTAGGTCAGCCAGCGATCCGCGGTCGAGGTGGCGCGGTGCGCCGCCGCCACGACGAATTCGCTGTCGTTGATGGCATAGCCGATGACGAATGTAAAACTCACGCCGCCGGCTCGCGCGGGCACCCCGAGCTCCGTGACCTGGTTGGTGCCCAGGTCGAAGCGCAGCCCGTCGCCGACGATCACGCCGTGGTTGTTGATGTCTCGCACGGTGGCCTGAAACCCGAGCGCCTGCAGATTCACCGGAGGATCCGAGACCGAGAAGAGTGTTGTCGGCCCGCCCGAGAAACCCTGGTAGCGCGACCATCCCACGACGGTGCCGGCCTCGTTGATCGCAACCGCCTGTCCGCCCTGCACAGGCAGCGTGCCGAGTGGGCTTGGCAGCGCCGAGAACTGCTGCGGAATGATCGGGGTGTACCCGCCGGCACCGTCCGGCTCCCAGATGGTCGGGCCGCCGCCGTCCTGCGGAAAGCTCCCGCCGTAGCTCGTGCCGACAACCGTCCCGCTGCTGTTGACATCCATCGCCGACGAGCTCTGGTGCCCGGGCGGCATCGGCAGCAGCGAGATCCCCTCGCCGGCGCGCGCCACAAACGCCCGCGGCACGCCGTTGACCACCTGCCAGCCCACGACATGCCCCGCCTCACTCGCACCCGTGAGCACCGTCGTGGTCGAGAACGGCGCGATCGGCTCCACGCGATAGGTGCCAAGCTGGGACTCGGCGGAGCTGACGAGAAGGAGCAACCCGGCCGTGAGGGACGCATGCCGTACCATCAATGTTCTCCTGTTCTGACGGAGGCCTCTGCTTTGAGCCTCGCTCTACAACAGAAGTACCCTTCCGATGCGAAAAAATACAACAAGCGCGAAAAGACGCACGGCCGGGGACGCCCCCCGGGCCGTGCGGCCAGTGTGCCACCAGGATGGACGCGCCCGCCTTACGAGCAGCCGGCGTTGTAGTTGGTCACCCAGGCCGTGAAATCGCCCGGGTCGAGCGAGCCGTTGCCGTTCTGGTCGGCCGTCGGCACATCGCCCGCGTTGTACGCCGTCACCCAGGCCGTGAAGTCGCCCGGGTCCAGCTCGCCGTTCCCGTTCGTGTCGGCCAGGCAGATCGGCGTGTCGCAGTCGGGATCGCCCGTCATGTCGCACTGGGCGCCGTCGCCCGACCAGACCCCGGTGCCGTCGAGGTAGCTGAGCATCCAGGAGCTGATGTTCTGCGGGTGGAACCGCAGGTCGACATCGCCCGTGCCGTTGCCGCACAGATGGCAGTAGCTCATGATCGTGCCGGGCAGCTGGCTGCAGCTGCCGTTGCCGCAGTTGTCGATGTTGCCAAACGGCGATTGCTGGTGCGTGTGCGGCGCGCCGAAGTTGTGGCCCCACTCGTGCGCGGTGACCATCAGGTCCCAGTTCTGCGTGTTCCGGTCCTCGAGCGGGTACGGGAAGAAGCCGTTGAGATTCGCCGACAGCGCGTAGTCGAAGCCGGGGTTGCACATCGCGCCCAGCCACGCCACGCCGCCGCCCAGCGGTCGGCCGGAAAGGAAGTGCGCGCCGTGCCGCTGCTCGGCGCCCATGTTGTTCTCCCAGTAGTCACGGAACTGGAAGAGCTGATCCACCGTGCCGCCGTTCTGGTTCCAGGGGTCCGTGGTCGTCCAGATGCGCAGAAAGCTGATCCGCAGCCGCACATTCAGATCGCGCTCGTAGATCTCGCTGACCGCGCCGACGAGGAAGGTCGCGTAATCCGCCGCCGCCGTCGCGTTGCCCGAGAACAACGCCGTGCGGAACTCGGTGTCGGTCTCGATCGCGACATCCGCGACCCGGCAGGGGGTCTCGCCGCGCATCACCAGTCGGCCCGACCCCTCCGCCTCACTGAAACCCACACCCGGCACATCCAGCACCTGGCACGCCAGATCCGCCAGCGTGATCGACTCCCCCGCCACCTCGGCCAGGTCGTACACCACCGTCGGCCGACCCGCGCCCACCGGGCCCGAGCTGATCACATACTGCGCCCCGCCCGTCTGGATGAACCCCAGCGTCATCTCCGAGCTGAACGCCAGGAACGCCAGCGAACCGGGCTCACCGGGGACCGTGCCGCCGAACATGACCGCGTCCGAGGCCGCGAACGAGCCGTCCTCGTTCAGCCGGAGGTCGGCGTCCTCCGCGAGCACGCGCCGACGCTCCAGATCGAGCGTCACCCCCAGCTCCACGCCGAGCGGGAACTCCGCGATGACCACCGATTCCGCGCCCTGCAACGCCGCGTGCCAGTCCTGCCGCTCCGTCAGCACCGCCACCCCCGGCACAGCCGAGGCCTCAACAACAAACGGCGAATCGATCGCGACCGAGGTGGGCTGCGGCACGGCCGCGCCGAGCAGCGCTGCGAGAGAGATGGAAAGCATGATGTGGCTCCTGGGCCGGGCACCCCTCACGCGGCCCGGCCGATGACTCCCAGAGAAACGGCAGCATACAGGAATCACACCGACAGGTGTGAATTTCCGTTGTCGCCCGCGCCATCGCCACAACTCGTTTTTTGGCTACCACTTACAGAACAAGGTCGGACGCAGCGAGCGGGTGCGAGTACAGGCGCCCGAGGACCGCTCGCCCGGTCTCACGGACAGCCCGCCCGGTATTTGGCGACCCAGGCGGCGAAGTCGCCGGGGTCGATCGCGCCGCTGCGGTTCTGGTCCGCGAGCGCGCCGCCGGCGTCGTACTCCGCCCGCCAGGCCGTGAAGTCCGCCGGGTCCAGCACGCCGTCGCCGTTGACATCCGCCAGGCAGCTCGTCCCCTGGAACTCGTACGCGCCGAGGTCGAGTGTGAAGCCGGCCGCGTTGGGGATGCCGGCGTCGTCAGCGGCGCGGGGGTTGCCGTCGAGGTCGAGCGCGCCGGGCTCGATCGAGGACGCGTCGGCGCGGTCGATGGCGGGGGAGCCGGGCCGGAGGCGCAGGTCGCCGAAGTCGTCGTTGAGCGATTCGTCGATGTCGGGGGTGGTTGGGTCGTCGCCCCAGCCGTCGCCGCCGTCGGAGGGGGGGCGGATGAAGAGGGGGTCGAGATTGATGATGCGGCGCGAGGGTTCGGCGAAGCCGGGTATGACAGAGTTGGTGACATTGACTGGCAGCTCTGTCGTCGCGTCAATGATGAGGTTGGTGGCGACCGACGATACCGCCGATAGCGTCAACGCCATGGATGGCTGCTGCGTCACGGCCGGTGTCGCATCGTTGATGTCATCAGTGTTGGATGCAAATGTGCACCCGCGAATGGTTGCCAGTTCGGGAAACACGGAGAGTGTGACCGGATGACGGTTGCCGACGAACATTGAGTCGCTGATCTGTACGACCGTTCCCGGTCCGCCAGCAAGGCGGATGATGCCGCTGCTTGTGCTGCGATGTCGCCTCTCGTTGTTCACGAGAGTGCAACGGCGCATGATGAAACTTCCGCCGAGCGTGCCGATGATGGGACGGTCTAGTGTGCTGATGTCGCGGATGATCGTGTCCTCCATAACAATGTCTGTTGCATAAGGTGACACACCGGCCCGAAAGTCCAGGTTGAAGTTGATCGCGCCGTTGTTGCCGGTGTTGATGAACTCGCACCTGAGAATCTCGACCAGACCCGCGTTGCCGCCCCCGCCGATGCCGCTGTTTCCGAACGCTCTGTTGAAGGTGGTGGCTGTCGGGAACCGCGTGGTGATCTCGAACCGGCAGTCGGTCAGGCGGAGGTTGGAGTCATCGGCGAAGATACATGTCTGTGCGCTGAACGGCGGTGCTGGAACGAACCCGTTGATGTTGTTGATGAACTCTGTTCGATCAACGCCAACATCGGACATCGATTCTGGCGCTTCGCCCGTCACGCAGGGATGACCGGCGAATCGTTCGTCGAGCCAGCCTCGTTGGGAGCACTCCGTGATGTAGATTCCCGCGTTGTCGCCGCCCAGGTTGTCGACATAGTTGCAGTTGACCATGTCGAACTCGGCGCCGATAACGAAGATGCCGCCGCGTGTCGCCGGCCCGAAGCCGCCGGTGTCCTGCTTGAGCAGGCCGGTCATCGTCAGCCCATCGAGCCGCGTGCCGGGGCCCGTGCGGTCGACGAAGAAGAACAGCTCGGCGTTGTCCAGCTTGCTCTCGAGCACCGGGCCGAGCCGGTCTGGGTCGTCGTCCGCGGGGCGATCGATCACGACATCGGTGATGTCGTTGCCGAGCAGGTCGGCGGAGATGATTGTTTCGTTCGCGTCGGGGTCGCGCTGGGCTTCGTCGGTCTCGGTGCCGACGAATCCGCCGAGGATCGCCACGCCGTCGGGCATGATGAAGTAGGGCATCGAGACGCCGGCGATCGGGTCGTTGACGCTGGGCGCGTAGGTTCCCTCGGCGACCCAGATCTGGTCGCCGGGCAGGGCGAGCTCGAGCGCGGGCTGGAGGTCGTCGAACGCGGTCGCCCAGGTGAGCCCGTCGCCGCCCGGTGCCGCGTCGGCGTCGACGAACCAGGTGGTCTGGGCCGAGGCCTGTCCGGCGACACCGAGCGTTGGGCCGAGGATGAGTCCGAGCGCGACGAGGGCCGCCCGGGTGCCCAAAGAAACCGAGTGTGTCCGTGCCATGGGCTGTCTGACGCGCGAGCCGTCGCCCGGTTCCCCGCGTCATTCCGGGATGGCCCAGAAAAGGGCGAGGGGGCGGCCGCCGACCCTCGCGAGTTCCAGCGGCCGCCCCCGGGCGGGGGCTGTGATGGCTCCGACGCTGCGGGCACGGGGCCGGCGTCGGCACTTCACTGTGCATTCCAAACCGCGCGCTGGCGAGGCCGGGGCGTCACGAATCCCGGCGGGGACGCGCGCCAGGCCGCACGAGCCGCACAGGCCGAACCAGAAATCGGCGAAACGGCCGCCCGGCGAGCGCTACACGATGATGTGCGCCGGCGCCGGCGTGTCCTCGCTGATCTTCTGCTTGGTGATCGGGCCGTCGCCGGTCGCGGCCGGCTCGCCCTCGGGGCTGGTGCAGCTGAAGAGCCACATCTCGTCCTGCACGCGGGCCTGCAGATGCACGGGCCGGCCCCAGATCGCGCACAGGTTCTGGAGCACCGGCAACGCGCGGGCGATGTCCACCTCCAGCCCGTTCCATTTGTTCGCCAGGAACAGCTCGCCCCGGTTCAGATAGTTCGCGTCGACGACATACATCATCGGCTGGCCCATGTTGGTCAGGCGGTAGAGCAGCGTCTGCTTCACGCGCTCGAAGTCGCGGCTGACGATCTTGAGTTCGCCCGTGCGCGGGTCGCGGCCGGTCTGGTACATCCGGTGCCGCTCGACGAACTCGGGCGTGAGGAACTCGTCGATGAAGCTGACATCGTTGTAGATCGTGCGGATCTGGAAGATCTTGTCGCGCCCGGCCATGCTGCCGTCGTCGTGCCGCTTCTTCGCGCCCAGGCTGTCGAGGCGTTCCCAGTCGTGGCCGTGCTGGCCCCGGTCCCAGCGGCGCTCGATGTCCTTGAACAGCTCGACGCCGATCTTGTACGGGTTGAACCCGCCCGGCGCCATGTGCACCACGCCCGAGTGCTGGTCGGCGTAGTGGATGATCTCCGACGAATCCAGGAAGTGGCTCGTCATCAGCTTGCTGTGCCAGTAGGTCGCCCAGCCCTCGTTCATGACCTTCGTCTGCGCCTGCGGCGCGAAGTAGTACGCCTCGTCGCGGATGATGCTCAGGATGTCGTTCTGCCAGTCCTCCAGCGGCGCGTGCCGCAGCAGGAAGAGCAGCACATCCCGCGTCGGCTCGGCCGGGGACTTCGCGCGCGACGCCTCCCGCTGCGCCTCGTGCGCCGCGCGCTCGGCGTCGAGCGCCGAACGCGGGTTGATGAACGGGTCCATGTAGTCCTTCGCCGGCAGCCGACTCGGCTCGAACGCGCCGGGCGCCTCGGCCGCGCCCCCCTCGCGCTTGACGAACACCGAGTGCGGGTCGATCAGGTGCTCGATCGACAGGCATCGGTCGATGAACCGCTCGACCCGCTCGTGGCCCTGGTTCTCGATGTGCCGGCGCACACGCGTCGCATGGTTCGCCATCTCGTCGATCATCTTCCGGTTCGTCCGGCCGAACCAGAAGTTGTGCTTGAAGAAGTCCGCGTGGCCGAAGACATGCGCCATCACCAGCTTCTGGTCCGTGATCGAGTTGGATTCCTGGAGATACGCGTAGCACGGGTCGTTGTTGATGACCATCTCGTAGATGCGCCCGAGGCCGTAGGCGTCGCGCTTGCTCATGCGGTCGTATTCCGCGCCCCATTTCCAGTGCGGGTAGCGGACGGGGAACCCGCCGTACGCCGCGATCTGGTTCATGGTGTCGAAGTCGAGCACCTCGAAGACGGTCTCGTAGAAATCGAGCCCGTAGCCGACGGCCTTGTCGCGGATCGCCAGCATCGGCTCAAGCAGCTCGGGCGGCAGGTCGGTGGAGCGTCGGCTGTGTGCAAGCGGCAGCATGGGCGTCCTCCCCCGTTCGGGCGGCGACAGCGCGTCGGCCCCGCAGGGGGTATCGGCAGGGCCGATATGGGTCTGTACGCGGAGTGGGGGGATGGGTTCGTGGCGGCTGATTGAGAGTTCGGGTGCCACGGGTTGGCCGCGCAGCGGCAACCCGTGCCGGTTCCGACGCACAATCACGGCTTGCCCTTCGGGTCAAGCCGTGGCACCCAACTACGCCGAAAGCACCATGGCTATAGCAAGCACCCCGAGTCCGCAGACCGTCGCCTGCCACAAGACGACGCCAGCCCATGCTCTCGCGATCCCTCGGAGCTGTCGTCGCTGCACCAAGGCGTACAACGACAGCGGCAACCCTCGCCTGTTCCGACGCACAATCACGGCTTGCCCTTCGGGTCAGGCCGTGGCACTCGGTGGGATCTACCGCACGCCGGCGGTGAGCGTGTCGCGCAGCGTGTCGTCGTCCATCGCGCCCAGGTACTCGACCGCCGCGGCGCGGAACGCCTCGCCCTGGAGCGCCACGATGCGCTTCGCCTCGTCGCTGCCCTCCGCCTCGAGCGCCCGGCGCGCCACGCGGTCGAACGCCTCGAGCGCCTCGGCCATGCTCACGCGGAGCAGGAAGCGGGACTGCAGGTTCAGGGCCGCGTTCTCGTCCTCGCTGTCGCGCGTGGACATCACGAACTCGGCGATCTGCGCCTGGCTGTAGTCGCGCCAGATGTACATGCTCATCTGCGACATGTCCTCGGTGATCACGCCCTGCATCGCGATCTCGCGCACCGGGCCGGCCTCCGGGCCCAGGGCCCGCGCGAGCTCCGAGATCCGCTCGATCGTCGTGGTGTCCGACACATCGAACTCCTCGGTCTCGCCGGCCGCCAGCCGGACCGCCAGCCGCGGGTTCTGCACCACGCGCAGGTCGTACCGCGCCGCCCGCTCCTCCAGCAGCGCCTCGACCACGGGCCAGAGATCCTCCGGGATCAGCGGGTTGTTCCGCAGCGAGGCGATCTCCGGCGGGCCGTCCGGGCCGACGATCTTGCCGTCCGCGTCGCGCGTGTAGATCGGCGTGAACTCGATCGCGCTCGGGTCGAACACCGGCTCCGGCGGCGGCGGCGGGGGCGGGGGCGTGTAGGTCTCGACCGGCCGCGCCGGCGGCGGGGGCGTGACCAGCTGGCCGTGGGCCGAGCCCACCGCCAGACCGGCTGCCACGCCGGCCGCGATCACCGCGGGCGCCGCCCGTCCCGCATCACCGTTCGTCGCTCGCTTCGCTCGCATCGTCGCCACCTCTCCGTGCCGGACCAACGGCCCCGCTCGGGGCCTCCCCACCGGGCCCCGGGGCTCTGTCCGCCGACTCTAGACCGGTTCTGACCGGCGCCTCGGCCCACGGCTGCGAAGGGGGCTGATTCCAGCACGGCCGCACCGGACCCGGAGACGATCTGGGCAGCCGATCAGGGCAGCCGATCGCCGACCTGGAACCGGGCGGCGGCCTCGGGCGCCGCCGCGCCCGCCGCGAGCACCGCCAGCAGGTCAACCAGGGTGAACGCTCGGCAGCGTGCCGGCGAAGAGGTCTGCAAAGGCGTCGCATTCCGGATCGGTTGGCTCTGCATCGGTGTCGTCTCCGCGGTTCGTCGGCGTGCCAGTGAGCATTCTGACGCCTGCGCCGCGGAGCGGTTCCGCCGATGGGCGGCGATCGTTACTGTCGTCTCAGATTCCTGATCGCCTCGCGCCGCTGCTCCGGCGTGAGCAGGCGGAAGACCTCGGCCACGGCCTCGGACCGCTGGGCCTCGGTCGGCTGGCCCTCGCTCTCCTCGAAGAGCCGCTGGAAGACCGCCCGCACCTCGGCCTCCTGCTCCGGCTCGAGCGAGAGCGAGGCGATGAACGATTCGCGGTCGGCGATCCGTCCCGCGACGCCGCGCTCGTACGCCGACTTGACCTCCAGCCCGACGGCCTGCAGCTCGGCGATGCGTCGTCCGAACGCCGGGCCGCCCTGGGCACCGCGTCCCCCGGGCCGGCCCTGTCCCCGGCCCTCGCGCCGTCGCTCGCCCCGGTCGGCGGCGCGGCCGCGTTCGCCCCCCTCGGCCGCCTGCGCCTCGTACCACTCGTCCACCAGCGCGCGATAGGTCGCTCGCGATTCCTCCGGCAGCGACGCCGCGATCCGGTCCACCAGCGGCTCGCCCTCGGTCAGCGTCCGCAGCACCTCCATCACCCGGCCGCGCAGCGCCGGATCGCCCCCGAGCCAGCCGGCCTCCACCGGCGCCGATGCGCGGGCGGTCTGCACCTCCTGCAGCAAGAGCAGGTTGTCAAAGACGACGGCCTCGACCTCCGCCCCGCGCGCCTCGATCACTTCATCCGCCTCGGCTCGCTCGTCGTCGGTCAGACCCAAGAGGCCCACCGCCGCGAACTCCGCCCGCACCTCCAGCGGCCGGAGCTTGCCCTCGTAGTCCCGTTCGACCAGCGTCGGCCGCGATGCCGCCGCCTCCACCGCCGGCCCGCCGAGCACGCCCGGCTCCGAGGGCGGATCCCCGCTGCCCGGCTGCAGGGTCACGGCACAACACACAACAAAGGCGGCGGCGAGCATGGCACGATCCTCCAAAACGGCCCGTGTTCCCCGGCACAACGCGGCGACCGCCCGGTTCTTGCAGCCGCTCCGCCGACCCCCCGCGTACGCTGCCCGCATGACCGAGATCGACCGCACGGCCCTCGCCCGACGCATCGCCGAGCTCTCCCTGCTCCGCGGGACCTTCACCCTCCGCTCCGGCCGCACGAGCTCGTACTACCTCGACAAGTACCGCTTCAGCACGCGTCCGGAAACGCTCGGCCCGGTTGCGGAACTGTTCGCCGAGTCGATCCGCGCGATCGAGGACGAGGCCGGCCCGGTCGACCGCCTCGCCGGCGCCGAGCTCGGCGGCATCCCGCTCGTCACCGCCACGGGGCTGGTCCTCCGCAAGCCGACGGTGTTCATCCGCAACCAGAAGAAGGACTACGGCACAGCGAAGCAGCTCGAGGGCGAGCTGCACGCCGGCGACCGGGTCGTCCTGCTCGAGGATGTCGCGACCACCGCGGGCCAGGCTATCGAGGCGTGCCGAACGATCGAGGCGCAGGGCGCGTCCGTCCTCGCGGTCATCGCCGTCATCGACCGCGGAGAGGGCGCGACGGAAAACATGGCACAAGCGGGCTACCGGTTTGAACGGCTGTTCACGACCGCGGACCTCGGCGTGAGTGGTGAGTGATGGGGAATGGGCAGTGGGTACAGGCTTCTGACGAGGCCGAAGCGCAAGCGAGGCACTCTTTTCCGCTCACCCGTCGCCGACCGGGGAGGAGATGGGAGAGCGCAGGGTGCTATCACCCGTCTCGGATGGGTGATGCTGTGTCAGACAGTGAGCGCGACCCATCAGAGCCAGGTCGTGGCACACAGACAGCACTCCCCTCACCCCGGCCCTCTCCCCCGAGGGGAAAGAGAGGAAGATGCCTCGCTGGCGCTTCGGCCTCGTCGGGGGGCACACGGGAGTGTGACGGCTCACCCGCCGATCTTCTCGCCGCGGAGGTACCGCGTCATGTCGCGCGTCAGCTCGGTGATGCGGGCCCTTTGGTGCGGCGTGGCTCGGTCGCCGACTTCGCGCTGCATGAAGGTAAAGAACCGCGCGACGCCCCCGGTTGATGGGCCGCGGGTCGGGTCGCGGAAGGCGTTGCGGTCGCGCTCCGCCTGTCGACGGGCGTCGGCCAGGATCTCCTCGTCGGTCTTGTTGGTCGGGTCGCCATCGAGCCGCTCGAAGAGACGCGTCATGCCGACGACCGCGTCCGCCAGGTACGCCTCGCGCTCCGCCGGGTCATCGATCGCGACATACCCCGGCGCGTACTCGTCCCACATGTCGATCACCAGCGTGGCGGCGTTCTCTTCGAGCTGCTCACGCGCCTCGCCCATGATCCCCGCGGCGAACGACGACAGCAGCGTCCCGTCGCCGGCGGACAGCGCCTCCACACGCTTGACCACCTGCCCGATCAGGTCCACCCGCTCCTCGACGGGCAACGCGTTGAACTCCGTCGTGAACAGCGTGTACCCGAGCACATCGTCCAAGGGGTCCGTCTCGTAGTCCGGCTTGGGCGTCGGCATCAGCGCCAGCAGACCCCAGACGAGCGCCGCCCCGATGCCCAGCCCCGCCGCCGAGCCCGTGATCGCGCGGAACCGTTTGGCCCGCGCCGGCGTGGACAGCTGCCGATCGATGAACGCGCGCAAGGGTCGGCCCCGCTGCGCGCCGGTCTTCCCCGGCGCCGCCGCGGGATCCGTTGCCAGGCCGTCGATCAGCGACGGCAGCCGGCGGTCACCCGGTGCCCCGCTCATCGTGCCGTCCCCCGGCCGCCGCCGGGCAGCGTGGTCGTGCGTGGCGTGATCTCCCGCAGGAAGGTCGCCAGCTCGCGTTCGCTGATCTG
The DNA here is from genome assembly GCA_052168215.1 of Phycisphaerales bacterium. Taxonomy (GTDB): domain Bacteria; phylum Planctomycetota; class Phycisphaerae; order Phycisphaerales; family UBA1924; genus JANQQZ01. The sequence continues at coordinate 84,004 of JBQLZJ010000007.1, read as the reverse complement.
TTCGTTCTCCGCGGCGCGCATGTCGGGAAAGAACAGGGCGTTCCGCGGCTCCTCGCCCGGGTGCCAGTCGTCCGCATCAACAAGCAGCGGCCAATCGCGACGCTCCAGCCCGCGCGTGATCGAGACCTGGATCGCGCCGCGATCCAGGTTCGGGAACAGCTCGAAGATCTCGCTCGCGAAGATCAGCTGGCCGGCGATGTAGTCGTAGCTCGTGCCGAAGGTCTCGTGCACGGGCCGGAACCCCGCCTCCGCGTCGGCGCTCTCGGTGTCCGACGGGCACTTCCACGGATCCTCCACCAGCCACGGCGAGTCCGGGTCCCCCTCGACCTCGCGGCGGGGCAGCGGAGCGTCCACGAACTCGTCGAGCACCTCGAGCAACGCCGGGTCGTTGTCGTTGCCCGACGGATCCGTCAGCGGCAGCACATCGGGCAGCACATTGCCCTGCTCGTAGTAGAGCTTCATCCCAACGCCGATGCCCTTGAGGTTCGCCAGGCACTTGACGCTCCGGGCCGACTCCCGGGCCCGGCCCAGCGCCGGCAGCAGGATCCCGATCAAGAGCGCGATGATCGCGATGACCACCAACAGCTCGATCAGCGTAAACCCGGGCCGACGCATGCCACCCTCCCTCTGGTTGTAGAATACGACAGGGACCCTGGTTGCGATGCACCCCCGATCGCGAACTCGTCCGGCGGATCCAACGAACCCAGCCCATGAACCCAGACGCACGGCTCATCGACTGGCTCCGCGAAGCCGATGAGCCCTGCCCCGTGTGCCGGTACTCGCTCCGAGGCGTGCAGCACCCCCGGTGCCCGGAGTGCGGCGCGGGGCTGGAACTGGCGGTCAGAAGCCCGGACCTCCGCGTCGCGCCGTGGGCCCTGTCCGTCGTCAGCCTCGCGATGGCGCTCGGCTTCGACGCCGTCATGGTCCTCCTCGTGGTGGCGCTCTTCGCCCGCCACGGCGTGCCGCGCCTCGGCTCCGTGCCGTTTCATGTCTGGGCGACCTACGGCTTTCTCGTCGGCGCCACAGTCGTTCTCACCGTCGCCCTCATGGCCATGTTTCGCCTCCGGCCGGCCATGCAGCGCCGGCGCCCGGTCGCACAATGGGCCATCGCCGCGGGCGTCGGCGGCGTGGTGAGTGTGTCGCACCTGCTCGTCGGCGGCTGGTTCCTCTCCTTCGTCTGGTGATCCCGCCCCGACGCCTGCGCGCCGGCCCGGCTCTACAGTTGGCCCCATGAGCGCCGACGAAACCAGTTCCACCATCCACCACCTCGAGCAGCAGCGACGCGAGAACCGCGACGAGGCCGTCAGGCTCGGCTTCCGGCCGTACGGCGGCCGGACCGAGCTGGCCGCGGCAATCGTGCCGCTGCAGGCCGCGCACGACGCCTTCGACGAGGCCGCCGACGCCGCCTTCAACGAACGCGAGGGCGCGACCACGGGCGACGCGGACGACACCCGGCCGGAAATCGTCGTCGCGGGGCGGGTCGTGCTCCGTCGGCCCAGCGGCAAGCTCGTCTGGATGAACCTGCGCGACGACACGCGCGAGAGCTTCCAGATCGCCGTCAGCAAGGCCGACTGCGAGGCGCACGGCCACGAGAGCAGCTTCGCGCTCGCCAAGGAAGCGCTCGACCTGGGCGACCTGATCATCGCCCGCGGCCGGCTCATGAAGACGCGCAAGGGCGAGGTCACGCTCTGGGTCACGCAGCTCGAGCTGGCGAGCAAGAGCCTGGCGCCCCCGCCCGAGAAGTGGGCCGGGCTCAGCGATGTCGAGACGCGCTACCGCAAGCGGTATGTCGATCTGTACGCCAACCCCGATTCGATGCGCGTCTTCCGCCTGCGCTCGGAGATCGTCGCCGCCGCTCGCCGCGTGATGACCGAGCGCGGCTTCGTCGAGGTCGAGACGCCCATGCTCCAGCCCATGGCCGGGGGCGCCGCGGCCAGGCCCTTCGTCACCACCATGAACGCGCTCGACATGACGCTCTACATGCGCATCGCGCCCGAGCTCTATCTGAAGCGCCTGCTCGTCGGCGGCATGCGCCGGGTCTTCGAGATCAACCGCAACTTCCGCAACGAGGGCGTCGACAAGCAGCACAACCCTGAGTTCACCGCCATCGAGGCGTACGAGGCCTACGGCGACTACCACACCGTGATGGAGCTGTCCGAGGCGATCATCCGCGGCGCCGCGGGTGTCGTCGCGCAGGCGACTGGCGCAGAGGGGCTCGCGCTGCCCTTCGGCGAGCTGACCATCGACTACGCCCAGCCCTTCCGACGCGTCACCTACGCCGAGCTGTTCGAGAGCGCGCTGGGCTTCCCCATGACCGACACCGCCCGCGCGCGGGAGGAAGCGCCGAAGCACCGCATCAAGACCACCGCCGAGGACGGCACGCCGCTGGACGATGTCTGGATCGTCAACGAGCTGTTCGAAGAAGTCGCCGAGAAGACACTCGACCCGAGCGTGCCGACCTGGGTGATGGACTATCCCAGCGCGCTCAGCCCGCTGACGCGGCCGAAGCACGACGACGACTCATCGTTTGCTGGGGGTATCGCCGAGCGCGCGGATCTGTTCATCGCCGGCATGGAGATCGGGCCGCACTACACGGAGCTGAACGACCCGGACATCCAGCTCGAGAAGTTCCGCCAGCAGCTCGCGGGCATCGACGACGAGGAATCGACCTTCCGCAACCTGGACGAGGACTTCATCGAGGCGCTCAAGGTCGGCATGCCCCCGGCCGGCGGCATGGGCCTGGGTGTGGACCGGTTGGTCATGCTGCTGACCAACTCGCCGACGATCCGCGATGTGATCCTCTTCCCGCTGCTGCGGGCGCAGGACTAGATCGGGTTCGACGAATCGCAGAAAGGGTGCCACGGGTTGTCCCGGAGGGCAACCCGTGCGATGCCCGTCGCCCTGCGCACGGCTCGCAGGACAAGCCGTGGCACCCGCAAACCGATCCAGCAAACAGAACCCCGGCCCCGCGAGCGCGTTCAGAGGTCAGCGAGCCGGCGCGCCATCTCGTGGTTCAGCGCGTGCCCCGAGCGGTAAGCGGAGACGCGCCCCAGGATCGGTCGGCCCGCGAGCGCGAGGTCGCCGATCAGGTCGAGCAGCTTGTGCCGCGCCGGCTCGTTCTCGAAACGCAGCGAGTTGTCGATCGGGCTCCCGTCGTCGTCCAGCACGAGCAGATCCGCGGGCGTGAACGAGGCGAACAGCCCGAGCTTCTGCATCTGCTCCGCCTCGGCCCGCAGTGAGAAGGTCCGCGCCGGGGCGATCTGCTCGGCGAAGGTCCGCCGCGAGTCCGCGTCCTCCAGCGTCCACCGGGACGACTGCTTGGGCACCGGCGCCGAGGTCCCGCCGTAGTCCAGCAGGTACGAACAATCGGGGAGCGCCGCCGGCTCGGCCACGAGCATGCCGCCCGCGTCGTCCTGCACCGTGATCGTCTCGCGCACGAGGATCACGGGCGTCTCCAGCTCCGTCGGTTCGAGCCCCGCGTGTCGCAAGGCTTCGACGAGCGCCTGCGCCGATCCGTCGCCGATGGGCACCTCCACCGTTGTCCGCGATGGGTCGTCGAGGTCCTCGAGCCGAAGCTCCGCATCGGCCACGCCGAGCCCCGCGAGCGCCGCCAGCGCGTGCTCGACCGTCACCGCGGTCGCGCCGTCGGCCGACAGGTTCGTGTGCCGCGCCGGCACCGACGCGAACGCCGGCACGACCGGCTCGGTCTCGAGGTGCTCGATCCTCGCCGGGATCCGGCGCCCCGCCACGACGAACACCAGCCCCGTGCCCGCGGCGGCCGGCGCGACCGCCAGCCGGGCGGCCCGGCCCGTGAACAGGCCCGGGCCCTCCAGCGACGCCTCGGCGCGCAGCCTGACCAGCCCGGGCGTCATGCCCCGGTATCCCGCGTGGGCTTGCGATCGGCCTTGCGCTGCCGAACGAGCCGGCGCAGCACGGCGACCTCGCCCGCAAACTCCTGCCGCGGCCTGGCCGGAGAACCGATGTACGCCCCGGGTGTCTCGATGCTGCGCGACACCCCCGCCTGCGCCATCAGGATGGTCCCCGTCGGCACGCGGATGTTGTCCGCGACACCGACCTGCCCCGCGACGATGACCCGGTCGCCGAGCCGCACCGACCCCGCGAGCCCGACCAGCCCGCACAGCACGCAGTCCTCGCCGATCACGCAGTTGTGCCCGACCTGCACGAGGTTGTCGATCTTCGTGCCGCGGCCGATGACCGTGTCCGCGAGCTTGCCGCGGTCGATGCTCGAGTTCGCGCCGACCTCGACCTCGTCGCCCAGCCGCACGCCGCCCGCGTGCGGGATGAGCGTCCGACGACCCGTTGACGCATCGGCGAGATGACCGAAGCCGTCGCTCCCGATCACCGCGTTCGGCCCGATGATGCACCGCGCCCCGATCGTGACGCCCGCGCAGATGATCGACCCCGCCAGGATGCGTGTGCCGTCGCCGATGGTCGCGCCCGCTTCGATCACCGCGCCGGGCCCGACGAACACGCCCTCGCCCAGTCTCGCGCCCTCGTCGACGATCGCGCGGGGGTGCACGCCGACTGGGTCGGGCCCGTAGCGGCGCTCACGCACGGCACCCAGGATCGCCTGCAGGGCCCGGTCCGCGTCGTCCACGGTCAGCACCGCGGCACGCGCGCCCTCGGCGAGTGTCACGCCGCGCGTCACGAGCAGCGCCCCGGCCTTCGATGAAGCCGCCGCCGAGGCAAACCGGTCCGACCGCACGAAGCTCAGGTCCGTCGGGCCCGCCACCTCCAGCGAGGCCACGCCGGTCAGCACCACGCCCGCGTCACCGGTCAGCGACGCGCCGACAAGGCCCGCTAGCTCGCCCGCCGTGATCGAGAGCGCGGGCGACGACCCATCAGGCGCCCGCGGCATCACCGGCCGCTGCCGCCCGCGGCAAACTCGTTGTTCATCAGGATCAGCACCGCGCCGGTGAGGTCCACCGACTCGGACGAGTACAGCACCTTCTTCGTCAACAGCGTGTCCATCACCGACTCGAAGTCGTTCGCCCGCGGCGAGCGCAGCGAGATCTGCCGATCGTCGAAGATCACGATGTCGTACCCTTCGCGCTGCGCGACCTGGGCCGTCGCCTCCACGATCTTGTCGTAGAGCACGCGCGTCAGCTCGGTCTGCCCGATCTCCGCCTCGCGCGAATAGAGCTGCTGGCGCGTCCGCAGGTCGTTCGCCATCGCCTGCGCTTCGATGATCAGCCGCGTCCGCTCCTCGACATCGTCGGCGGGCAGCGCCTCGATCTCCGTCTCGATGTCCTGGATCCGCTGATCGATCGCCCGCAGCTCCTCGAGCCGACTCTGCTCGTTCTGCGCCAGCGCCGCCGCCCGGTCCTTGAACTCCTGCAGCTCGTTGCTGACGCGCTCGATGTCGACCGTCGCCACCGCCGTCGGCTCCGCCGCCAGGCTCGCCAGCCCGGCGCCGAGCCCGCCGCCCACGCCCAGCATCAGGCCCCCGCCCAGCGCCAGCCCCGCCAGCATGCCAACCCGCCCCGTGCGCGTCGTCCCTCGACTCTTCATCCGTCGCCTCCCTGGTCTTGCACGCCCCGGCGGCCACCGCCGCCCATCCCGAACGGCATACTACGGGCCCCGTCCCGCGGCGGGTCGCGCTACAGCGGCAGGTCGATCGAGAAGGTGAACAGCCGGTCCTCGTCCCGGTCTTCCTTCACGATCGGGAACCCGAAATCGAACGCCAGCGGCGCCGGGCTCAGCTGCGGCACATACAGACGCAGCCCCACGCCCGCCGTCACTCGGTACGCCGACAGACCGATCTCCCGCGTGACCGTTCCCGAGTCCACGAACACCGCCAGCGCCAGGTTCTCGCTGAACACCGGCTGCTGCAGCTCCGCGCCGGCAAAGAACGAGAAGGTGCCGCCCACCGAGTCCCCGGGCTCCCCGTTGTCCGCGCGGACCCCCTTCGGCGAGACCGTCCGGAAGTCCAGGCCGCGCATCGTCCGCCCGCCCAGGAAGTACCGCTCGTAGGTCGGCACCTCGTCCTGCCCCTGCGGGATGTAGTCCGAGCTCGTCGACAGCCGCAGCACCGTCGTGTTGCCCACGAAGTCCTCGCGCAGCGCCAGGAACACCGTGTGGTCCACGCCCAGCCGCGTGTACTCGAAGTCGCCCCCCAGCACGCCGACCTGCTCGACCCCCAGCCGCGTGATCGAGCCTCGCGTCGGCCGGAACTGCTCCGCCGGCGGAACGGTCGTTCGGCGGAGCGTGGCGCCAAGGCCCGTCAACTGGTTCGTCCCGCTGAAGGCGAACGCGTCCGTCGTCGACGACGGGTCCAGATCGAACTGCCGCACAGACTGCCAACGCAGGTCCACCCCCGAGACCCACCGGTCCCCGAAGCGCCGGCTCAGCCCGGTCCGGAAGAACAGCGTCTGCGTGCTGAACTCGTTGAACACCCGGCTGCTGAACCCGCCCCCGATCGAACCGCCCACGAACGAGTCGTTGATCGAGTTGTCCGCCAGCGACAGCTCGTACTGCGAGACCTCGATGCCCGGGCTCGCCGCGAGCGTCAGGGTCTGCCCGCCGCCGCGCAGGCTCCGACCGCTGAACAGGTCGCCGAACGAATCGGGCCAGTCCGTGATGTCGAAGTTCCGCTGCTGGTACGAGACCCGCCCCTGCAGCCCCGCGTCCGAGTTCACCGACGCCCCGATCGACAGCAGGCCCGTCTGCGTCTCGTTCACCTCGATGAGCACATCCCGGTGCGTCGGCTGCTCGGGGCGCGGCCGCTGGATCGCCGTCGTCGGCGCGCCCTGCGGCGAGGTATCGAACAGCCGCGACCCGGCCACGATCCGCTGCGACTCGTCCAGCGCCGTCGTGTCCAGCGGCCGATCGGGGCGGACCTTCAGCTTGCTGCGGATCTCCGAGTGCTTCGTCAGCGTGTTGCCCGTGATCTGCACCAGGCCCGTCCGGTACCGCTCGCCCTCGGTGATCGTCAGCAGCAGGTCGACCGCCGGCCGCGTCGTGTCGCGCAGCTCCTGCCGGCGCACGCCGACATCGACATAGCCCATCTTGCCGTACGCGTCCCGTACCGCCTGCACCGCCTCGTCCACCTTGCGCGAGCTGAAGGTGTCGCCCGGCTTGATCCCCACCAGCCCGATGATCTGCTCGCTCGTCATCACCGGGCCCTCCTCGCGCGCATCGGTGTGACGCGCGATCACCCGGCGCAGCGAGTACAGCTCCCCTTCGACGATGTAGAAGGTCACGATCGCCTCGCGGCCGTCCGGGCTCGGCTGCACGAAGAAGTCCACCCGCGCGTCCAGATACCCGCGGTCCTGGTAGTACCGCGCCACCGCGTTCGCGTCCGCCTGCAGCTGCTGCCGATCCAGCGGCCCGCGCTCGAAGAACCCCGCCTCGCGCGTCTCGATCTCGTCGCGCAGCTGCCCCGCCCGGAACGACTCGTTCCCGTCGAACCGGATGTCGGTGATCTTCACACGCGTGCCCTCGCGCACCTCGAAGAGCACGACGCCCGTCTCCGCCAGCTCGTCGGTGTTCACGCGCACATCGACCAGGTAGAACCCGCGGTCCCGGTAGATCTGCTCGATCCGCCGAGCCGCCCGGTCCAGCTCGAACTCGTCCACCGGCGTGCCCGGGATCATCGTGATCGCGTCGCGCAGCCGGGCGCTGCCCAGCCGGCGGTTGCCCGTGATCTGCACATCCCGGATCACCGGCTGCTCCACCAGCTCGTAGGTCACCGCCAGCGACCCGTCCTCGAGCTCTTCCACGATGTGCCGCACGCTCGAAAAACGACCCAGCCGGTTCAGCCGGATCAGGTCGTCGGCCACCAGACGCTCCGAATACTCCCTCGCCCCCCGGCCGGTCCGGATCTGGTTCCGGATCAGCTGCCCGAGCGCCGGCTCCGGCTCGGCGAACTCGGCCGAGCCCACCGCCCGGACCCGGACCGTCACGCGCCGCACGAACCGGCCGTCGAACGGGCCCTCCGGCTCGAGCTCGGCCCCGGTCCCGCGGATCACCTCGTCGCGCGGCGCGCCCGGAGCCCCCTCGGCCTGTCCCAAGGCCGGCCCCGTCGCCAGCAGCGCCACCACCACGGTAACGCCCGCGCGCGCGGCACCCCGTCGGGCCGATCGGCGTCGAAGGCGTGAGTGCGTCCCTTGCAAGACGCTGACCATAGCCGCCGCAGCGGGCGCGACCAAATCCGGCACCCGGGTCGCCATTCCTTCACGAGGAGTGCAACCCGCCGCCGATAGACCCGGTTCCAGTGGCCCCCGCACTGGGCAATCTCCGACAGAACCACCCATTTATGGTGTGTCCCACGCCGGTGCCGCAATGAAGGGACAGCAGCGTGCCGAATCGAGTGGTGTGGATTCGAAGGCTCCGCCGGGCGGCGTTCGCCCTGCTCGCCACCACCAGCATGGCCATCGCCGTCGCCATGATCTGGGTCGCCGTCAGCCCGGGCTTCGTTCGGCTCACGCCCACCGCCGCCTTCGTGGGCATCCTCGCCCTGCTCGTCCTGCCCGGCATCACCCTCGGCGCCTGGGCGTGGGACCGAGCCGTCAGTCTCAGCCACCCCCATCAGCGGGACCGCGACGACGACGACGAGCCCACCCACGGCTCGGGGCAGGCAGGCCCCCCGATGCCGAACCACGCGCCGGCTCCCCTCGGCGAAGTCGCCGCCCGACACCACGCCGGCCGGGTCGTCCCCGAGGCCCGCCAGCCACGCCACGCCCGCCAAACGCCCGAAGAATCAGCCCTGCGACTGCTCTAGGCCCTGTTTGATGGATCAACGAGCCGCGACCGTGAGGGAGCGACGCACGGAGAGAAGCGACACCCATCGCTTCCTCACGGGCGCGGCTCGTCAGAAAATGAGCCGTCAAACAGAGCCTAGGTCCGGCGGCGCGACCCGGCCCGCGAACCCCGCCGCCGACTCGAACGCCGCCGCGATCCGCAGCAGCGTCCCCTCACCGAGCGCCGGCCCCGTCAGCTGCAGGCCCACGGGCAGGCTCACGCCCTCGACCGGCACCCACCCCGCTGGCACGCTGATCGCCGGCAGACCCGCCAGGTTCGCCCCGACCGTGAACACATCTTCGAGATACAGCGCCATCGGGTCGCGGTCGCCGGTTTTCTCGCCCAGCCGAAACGCCGGTCCCGGCGCCGTCGGCGTCACCACCGCGTCGCACCCCATCACGCCGAAGATCGCGTCGTAGTCGCTGCGGATGAGCCGACGCATCTGCAGCGCCCGCTGGTAGTAGCGATCGGCGTACCCCGCGCGGAGCACATGCGTCCCGAGCAGGATCCGCCGCTGGACCTCCGCGCCGAACCCCTCGGTCCGCGAGCGGGTGTACAGCGCCTCGAGCGGCTCGCCGGGCGCCATCGCCGCGCGCCGCCCGTATCGCACGCCGTCGTACCGCGCCAGGTTGCTCGACGCCTCCGCCGGCGCCACCGTGTAGTACGCCGCCAGCATCTCTTCCGACGACGGCAGCTCGACGGCCTCGAACGCCGCGCCCAGGTCGGTCAGCGTCTTGCACGCCATCCCGAAGACCAGCCGGACCAGCGGGTCCACGCCCTCGCCGTGCGCCTGCGAGGGCAGCGCGAGCCGGAGCCCGTCCAGCGGACGGCGCAGCTCGGGCAGCGTCCGAGACGGGTCACGGTCCAGGCAGGTCGAGTCGCGCGCATCCCGGCCGGACAGCGCATCAAACACCAGCGCCGCGTCCTCGACCGTCCGCGTGATCGGCCCCACCTGATCGAGCGACGAGCCGAATGCCACCAGCCCGTACCGCGAGACCGTGCCGTAGGTCGGCTTGAGACCGACCGTCCCGGTCAACGCGGCAGGCTGGCGGATCGACCCGCCCGTGTCCGACCCGAGCGCCGCCGGCACCATCCCCGCCGCCACCGCCGCGGCCGAGCCCGACGAGCTGCCCCCCGGCACGCGCGACCGGTCCCACGGGTTGCGTGTCGGCCCGAACGCCGAGTGCTCCCCGCTCGAGCCCATCGCGAACTCGTCGAGGTTCGTCTTGCCGACAATCACCGCCCCGGCCCTCTCGAGACGCTCGACCACCGTCGCGTCGAACGGCGACTCGTACGACCCGAGCATCCGCGAGGCGCAGGTCGTCCGCCCGAAGCTCGTGCAGATGTTGTCCTTCACCGCGATCGGCACGCCGGCGAGCGCTCCGATCGCGTCGATCGGCTCCCCCGCCGCGAGCCGGGCGTCCACCGCCCGGGCCCGAGCGATCGCTCGCTCCTCGAAGACCTGCACGAAGGCGTTGAGCCCCGGATCGAGCGCCGCGATCGACGCGAGCGAGGACCGCGCCGCATCTTCGGCGCTCAGCTCGCCCGCCGCAATCGCGCGGCGCGTCTCCACGGCCGTCATCGGCGCGCTCACGCCCCGCCGCCCCCGTCGAGCACCTTGGGCACCGGGATAAACCCGTCCTCGAACGCGGGCGCCAGCCGCTCGACCGCCTCGATCGGCAGCGGATCGCCCGGCTCGTCATCGGCCAGCTTGTTGATCTCTTCACACGCCCGCGTCATGGGCTCGACGCCATCGAGATCCGCCCGCATCAGGCAGCCAGCGAACGACAGCACCGCCGACAGGTCCGCCCGAAGACGCTCCACCGAGGCCTCGTCCGGCGCCAGCCGCGCCAGCTGCGCCAGCCGCCGGACCTCGTCGGCCGTGACCTCGGGATCGGGAACGGTGCGGCTCATCCCTTGAGTCTATCGCCGCCGCCCGGTAGTCTCGCGCCATGGGCCGGGCCCTGAACACCACGGACGACCGCTACGGCGCCGGCGCCGCGAGCGTCGCGGTGTCGTGGCTCTGTTTCGGCGTGCTGCTCGCCGTGGTTGCGTTGGGCACGGTTGGTGGGGCCGAGTCACTCGCGGCGGCACTCGGCGCCGGCGCCAACGCCTGGGCGGCGTCCTGGCTGGCCCGGCGAACCCGGCGATAGCATCCCATGATGGAACCGGATCATGCCGCGCCGGCCGAGTTCGCCGCATCGGCGCTCGCCGACCTGGAGCGCCGCATGCTCCTGGCCGAGGCGCACGCCGATCTGAATCGCGTTCACCCCGACCGCGCCGCTTCGGCCCGCAACCTCGTGCACTACCTGGCGCTGCGCGAGTCCGACGCCCGGCCGCTGCAGGATCGGCTCCGTACGCTCGGCCTGTCCAGCCTCGGACGCGCCGAGGGCTGCACACTCGCGACGGTCCGCGCGGCACGCCGAGCGGCGGCGGCCCTGGCCCGGCTCGAAGCGCCCGACGACGACCCGCCCGACCCGGTGTCGATCAACCAGGCCGATGCACTCCGCGAGAGCTCCGCTCTGGCCTCGCTCGGGCCCGCGCCCGAAGCCCGACGCACCCGCATCATGGTCACGCTGCCCGCCGAATCCGCCGACGATCCTCGCGTCGCCCGAACGCTCCTCGAAGCCGGCATGGACCTGGCCCGCATCAACGCCGCCCACGACGGACCCGACGCCTGGGCGGCCATGATCGAGCACCTCCGCGCCGCCGAACGCGAGCTCGACCGGCCGCCCACGCGGATCCACCTCGACCTCGCCGGCCCGAACCCGCGCACCGCGCCAGCCGACGCCAAACGGCCGCGGCTCCGCGAGGGTGAACGCGTGCTGCTCTGCGGCCCCGAGCCGAACCGCACCGACGCGCCGCCACACGACCATGAGATCGTCTGCACCCTGCCCGAGGTCCTCGCCCACGCGCAGCCAGGCCACCGCGTCTACTTCGACGACGGCCGCATCGTCTGCGTCGTCGACCGCACGGCGCCGGGTGCGCTCGTGCTCCGTGTGACCGACGCCGGCCCGGCGGGCGTCAAGCTCGGCCCGGGCAAGGGCATCAACCTGCCCGATACGCCGCTGCACCTGCCCTCGCTCATGCCGGCCGACCTCGCCGCGCTCCGCTTCGTTGCGACCCGGTCCGACATCGAGCTCGTCGGGCTCTCCTTCGTCCGGTCGGCCGACGATGTCCGCGCCTGCCTGCGGCACCTGCCCGGGTCCGTCGCCCTGGCGGTCAAGATCGAGACCCGCGAGGGCTTCGACAACCTGCCCGAGATCCTGCTGGCGCAGCTCGCCCGGCCGGCGTCCGCGGTCATGATCGCGCGCGGCGATCTCGCGGTCGAGGTCGGCGTCGAACGCCTCGCCGAGGCGCAGGAAGAGATCCTCTGGCTCTGCGAGGCGGCGCACATCCCGGTGATCTGGGCGACGCAGGTGCTCGAACGGCTCGCCAAGAAGGGCCGCGCCTCGCGCGCCGAGGTCACCGACGCCGCCATGGCCGGCCGAGCCGAGTGCGTCATGCTCAACAAGGGCCCGCACATCGCCCGAGCCGTGCGCACGCTCGACGACATCCTGCGCCGCATGCAGGATCACCAGTCCAAGAAACGCGCGATGCTCCGCCCGCTGGGCCTGGCACGACGGTTCGCGATGCGATCGGGCGCCTAGGCCTGCCCCTGCTCCGCGGCGTCCGGGTCGCGCGACTCGGCCGGGAGCTCGCCCGACGCGACCGCCTTCTTGATCGCCTTGTCACCCAGCCACGCCAGCAGGATCAGGACGAGCACCGCCGCGGCGATCCCAGCCGGCAGCACCCAGCCCGGGCGCGCCTGGCTCAGCGCATCACGAGAGAGCTCCCCCGCGATCTGCGAGCCGATCCAGACGACCAGAGCCGTGCGGGGCAGCATGCCAACGAGCGTCCCGATCGCAAACACGAGACGCGGCACGCGCACCGACGCCATCACCAGGTTCGTCAGCGCGAACGGTGAGTTCGGCGGGAAGCGGATCAGCGTGACGATCCCCAGCGTCCGCCAGAAGCCCGCTCGCTCCGGGTTCTCGGTGCGCGCGACGAACGCATCGCGCACCGCGCGCCACTTCGGGTGGCGGTCGATGACGCGGTTGGCGTCGTCGCCGGCGGTCCGCCGCGCCGCGGCGTACCCGATCACCGACCCGCCCAGGAACCCCGCCAGCGCCGCCGGCACGCCCCCCGCGAGCCCGAAGGCGAACCCGCCGAGCGCCGCCTGGGCGTAGGTCGGCAGGATCGCCAGCCCGCTCGTGACCGCGAACGCCGCGATGTAGACCGCGATGCCCGCCGGCCCGAGCCCGTCGAGCCAGCCCGCGACGCGGGGCATGAACCCGAGCAGCAGGAACCCGCCGGCGGCGGGCGCGAGCGCGGCGAAGATCGCCAGCGGCCCGGCGCGGCCGAAGTCGCGGAACCGCACCTCGGCGGCCGGATCAGATGGCTGCTCGTCGTCGCGCATAGGGCGAGCCTAGCGCCGCGGCACGCCGGGCGAGCACCCCGCTAGGATCGGACGACAGCGCACGGAGCACCCACCGGGCGAGAGCCCGAGCCGGAGCATTGCCGATGATCCCCAAGCCGCCGCCCCGTGAGGGCCAGGTCGGATTCCTCTACTGCCCCCCCTACCGCGTGCAGGGCGTCTCGGTCGCGGGCGAGGCGACAACGATCATGGTCCCCGAGCTGGATGTCTGCTTCGACATGGGCGCGCCGCTCCGCTGCGCCCTGCCGAGCCGGTTCGTCGCCGTCAGCCACGGGCACATGGACCACATCGGCGGGCTCGCCTACTACGCCAGCCAGCGCAAGTTCCAGGGCATGGGCACCGGCGCGTTCGTCGTCGACAAGCGCATCGCCGACGATGTCCGGCAGATGATGCGCGGCTTCCACGCGCTCGAACGGCAGCAGACCGAGTACGAGCTCATCGAGATGGACGAGGGCCAGGAGCTGGAGATCAAGAACTCGATCGTGCTCCGCGGCTTCGCCACCGAGCACACCGCGCCCAGCTTCGGCTGGACCATCGTCGAGAAGCGCAGCAAGCTCAAGCCCGAGTACGCCGACTTCCCGCAGGACAAGCTGCGCGAGCTCAAGGACCGCGGCGAGGAGATCACGCGCATCCTGGAGATCCCGCTGGTCGCGTACACGGGCGACACGCTGCCCGGCGCGTTCCTGCTGCGCGAGGATGTCCGCCGGGCGCAGGTCGTCATCAGCGAGTGCACCTTCCTCGAGCCGGGGCACCGCGACCGCGCGAAGATCGGGCAGCACATGCATATCGACGACATCGCCGAGTGGCTCGGCGTGCTCGAGTGCGAGGCGCTGGTGCTGGGGCACATCTCGCGCCGCACGCACATGGGCTATGTGCGCAAGCGCCTGCACGAGGCGCTGCCCAAGGACAAGCTCGCCAAGGTGCTCGTGCTGATGGACCACAAGTTCAACCGCGAGCGCTACGAGCGACAAGAGGCCGAGGCGGCGCGCGCCGAGCGCGCGCGGGGCGTGTCGTAGCGCGCGAACGACAACCGACAGCGCCTCGCTGTGTTGACTCGGCCGACGGGCGCCGGTACGCTCGTCTCCGGCTCGAAGGAGCGAGCCGTTCCCCGGCTCCGACGCGGCAACCGCCACGCCGGGCCGGGCGCCACGGACGGCCAAGCGTCGTGTCGTGGTCCCGGTCGGACGGTGCGCGTGGTGGCGCTCCCGACGAGGCGGGCAAGAGCGAGAGAGAGTCACTCGGAACTGGTCTTCGGAACAGATCGTCGGTACACCTGATCCGGGCGACGCGGTGGCGCGGCCCGGGTGGACACGCTTCACCACGGCCTTCGGGCCGTTTCGACACTCGCCCTTCGGGGCGCACAGCAACGCGGCCGAGGTTGTGCGGGCCGCCCCGGCGTAAGCCGACAGCTCGATGAGGTTGGATGACCATGGCGGACCCGGATGGAGGAGCCTGGAACGATGTCCTTGCGCACCTGCGGAAACACGCTCCGTCCCTCTACCGCCGCTGGTTCGAGGATCTGGCCGTCGCCGGGCTCGACGGGCTGATCGCCTCGATCGCTGCGCCCTCCGAGTCGCAGCGCGAGTACCTCGAGTCCCGCTGCGCCGACGCGTTCGATGATGCGCTGCGCAGCGTGACCGGCACGCTGATCACCGCACGCTTCCGTGGCCCCGCCGCCTCCGTTCCGCGTCGAGACCGCGACCAGGCCCCCACCGGCGAGGACGAGATCCGCGCCCTCGAGGCCGAGCGCGGCGGCCGGCTCGAGCTCCGCCCGCCCGTCGAGCACGAGCCGCGGAACGCCTCGCGCGACTTTCGCCACGGCACGCTCCCGCTGCTGCCGGACTGCTCCTTCGAGCATTTTGTCGTCGGGCCGGGCAACCGCCTGGCGCACGCCGCCGCCCGAGCCGTCGCCGATCGGCCCGGCCGCGCGTACAACCCGTTCTTCGTCCACGGCGGCGTGGGGCTGGGCAAGTCGCACCTGCTCCAGGCGATCTGCCTCGAGCTCATCGAGACCCGACCGGGGCTGCGCATCTTCTACACCTGCTGCGAGGACTTCACCTCCCGCTTCATCGAGTCCGTCAAGGCGGGCAAGATGTCGGAGTTCCACAAGCAGTTCCGCGATGTCGATGCGCTGGTGATCGACGACATCCACTTTCTCGCCAGCCGGGAGCGAACGCAGGAGGAGTTCTTCCACACCTTCAACGCGCTCTACCAGGCGGACAAGCAGATCATCCTGAGCTCCGACGCGCCGCCGGAGGAGATCCCGGACCTCGAAGCCCGGCTGCTCAGCCGCTTCAAGTGGGGGCTCGTGGCGGAGGTCGAGGCGCCGAGCTTCGAGACGCGCATCGAGATCATCAAGGAGAAGTGCCGGCTCTGGGGGATGGAGCTGGACCAGGGCGTCGCGGAATTCATCGCCGCCCGCGAGCAGACCAACATCCGCGAGCTCGAGGGGGATCTGAACACGCTGCAGGCCTGCGCCCTGACCGAGGAGGCGCCCGTCGTCACGCTGGAGATCGCACGCGGCGGGCTGGGTGAGCGCATCGCGCCACACGCCGCCGCGACCCCGATCACCGTCGAACAGGTCATCCGGCAGGTCACCGAGTACTTCGGCGTGCGCCCCGCCGACCTGTTCGGCCGCAAGCGCGCCCGCTCGGTCACCTTCCCCCGCCAGTTGGGCATGTACCTCACGCGGGAGCACACCCGGCACTCGCTCGAGGAGATCGGCGGGTTCTTCGGCGGGCGGGACCACACGACGGTCATGCACGCCCTGAAGCGGATCGCCGATGCCGTCAAGAGCAACGAACAGGCACGGAGCGCACTCATCGCCCTGGAGCAGCGCCTCGGTGTCGCGCGGCCGTCCGGCCAGAGCAGGGCGCCGGGACGCGACACGGATCAGCTCCGCCGTGACGGCACCGAGGGCCATGAACTCCGCGAGAGCCCCGAACGGGCGGCGCAACGCGACGACACCCGACGCTGATCTGCATGACCCCCGTGCGAAGCCAGAACAGCCGTCTCCAACCCGCCTGGTCTGGTGGGTTCATCATGGCAACACGACGCTCACATTGCCGACATTCGCTTGTGGATAACTCGTGCACAGGCGCGCGGCCGCGCGCAATTGCGCTCGCTCAGCCGACACGACGGCACGGGTGCTTCTGCCAACTGCCGACAACTCGATCCCTCCTGCCGACACGGACCGACAGCGAGCCGCGCGCGGGGACAGATCGACCGATTGCCGTTCTTTGTTGCCCCGCAACGGTTTACAATCGCACACCCCGAGTCGTCCACAACCCGACAGGGCTCACCATGATGATGATGAGAGTTCTCTCTCCTTTTAGAAGAGCATGAAACGCCGGCGTGCCCATCTTCACGCGACCGTTCGCCGTTCGGCGTCGAACACTTTGTGGATAACCTGTTGGCTTTCGCGCGGCGCTTGACGGATCACCCGGTCGCCGGCTGGCACCGTGGGCACCAGACCGTGGTCCGCTGGGCGACCGTTCCCGCGACGAGGGTTCGGCTGCACACGCTGCACGGCAGCCCGGCCCGGCCGTAGACCCGGTGCTCCCGTGCGGCCTGCCCGACAAGGCCGCGAGCGTCCCGGTAGTCGCGGATCGTGGACCCGCCGAGTTCGATCGCCCGGGCGAGCACTCGGCGGATCGCCTCGGCCAGCGCTTCATACCCCGCGGGATCGATCATGTCGCAGCGGCGGGCCGGGTGCAGGCGGGCGAGGAACAGGGCCTCGTCGGCGTAGATGTTCCCGACGCCGGCCACGGTGCGCTGGTCGAGCAGCGCGGCCTTGATCGGTCGGGCCGAGCCGTGCAGGCGGGAGCGCAGGGCATGGCCTGTGATGCTGATGCCATCGGGTCCGAGGTCGGCCCAGCGCTGGGCGAGCGACTCGCGCGAGGGGAGCGTCCAGATGCCACCGAACCGCCGCGGATCGCGGAAGGCGAGCCGGCCGGCCGGCGCGCCGTCACTCCGTCGCAGTGTCCAGAGGACATGCACATGGGCGGCGGCGCGCAGCCGCCCGCCCGGCCCGGGTGCCATGATCTCACCCGTCATGCCGAGGTGGACGAGCAGCACGCCGGCGTCCTGTCCGTCGCGCGTGCCAACGATCGCGAGCTGCTTGCCGTGGCGCTCGATCGACGCGATGGCGGCACCGACGAGCAGGCCCGGCTTGGGCACCCGACGCGGCCGGCCCCAGCGCGGCGAGCGCTGCCTCGAGAAGCCCCCGGGTGGGTCATCCGGCGTGACGACGACTTCGCGCCGTCGCACCACGACGCCCGTGACCGTGCAGCCCAGCACGCGCGCGGCCAGCGACCGGCGAACCGATTCGACCTCCGGCAGCTCAGGCATCGGACGACTCTGCGCGAGGCGGTGCGAGGCCGTCGTGTCGAACGCTCAACGCGGCTGCCCTCCGCGACGATCTCGGAAGAAGGCACGCAGCAGCTCGCCCGCCTCGGCCGCCATCACGCCCGGTACCAGCGTGACACGGTGGTTTAGGCGGGGGTCCGTCGTGAGCTCGTAGAGCGATCGGCAGGCGCCGGCCTTGGGGTCGGCCGCGCCGTAGATCACGCGCCCGACGCGCGCGTTGACGATCAGCCCCGCGCACATCGGGCAGGGCTCGAGCGTCACCGCCAGCGAGCACGCGTTGAGGCGCCAGTCGCCGATGGCCCGGCAGGCCTCCCGGATCGCCAGGAACTCGGCGTGCGCGCTGGGGTCGCTGTCGGTTTCCCGGCGGTTGAAGGCCTCGGCCAGGATCTCCCCTGTGTCGGTGCGGTAGACCACGGCGCCGACCGGGACCTCGCCGAGCCGCGTCGCCTCGTGTGCGAGGTCGAGGGCGCGCTGCATCATCGCCTCGTCCAGCAGCGTCGCGTCGGCAGCTTCGTCGGCATGATTTGGCATCGTCAGTCGTCGCCCTGTCCGGGCCGCATCTCCGGCTCGGTGCCCGCGATCCGCGACGCCGGCAGCACGCGCAGCAGGATCAGCCCCAGCTCGTAGAGCAGGTACAGCGGCACCGCGAGCAGGAGCATCGAGAGCGGGTCCGCCGGCGTCAGGAACGCGCCGGCGACCATGCAGCCCATGAGCATGTACCGGCGAGCCCCCGTCAGGTCTCGCGGCTCCACCACGCCCGCCCAGCCCAAGAGCAGCACCACCACCGGCATCTGGAACCCGATCGCAAAGCCGAGCGCCAGCATCAGGATCAGCTTCACATACTCGCTGAGCCGGTAGAGCTGCAGGATGCCCGAGCCGCTGGTCAGCGCCGTGCCCGCGACGAGCGGTCGGCCCGAATCGTCAATGGACAGGCAGAACCGCGCCTCGCGCAGCTCCAGGTTGATCCAGTGCTGACCCGGCCGCGGGTTCGGCGGGTCGCCCTGGAGGACGGGCGCCTCGGGCAGCACCACGCCCGCCGGCAGGTCCACGGGCCGATACTCGGGCACGCCGAGCGTCGAGCCGAAGGTGATGAAGAACGCGAGGACCACCGGCAGCATGACGGTGTACATGAACACCGTGCCGAGCGCTGTCAGCAGCACGCTCATCGGGATCAGGATGTAGACGAATCGCCGCTCGGCGTGGTAGAGCCCGGGACGAACGAAGAGCCAGAGCTGGGTGAGCAGCCACCACGACCCGGCCAGGATCGTCAGGATGAGCGCGACGCGCATGTAGCTGCCGAAGACCTCGATCGGCCCGGTGGACTGGATGACCGGCGGCAGGCCCGCGTCGCGCAGCGCCGCCCGCACCGGCACGAGCAGGAACTCGAGCACCCCCCGGCTGACCAGCAGGGCCAGGACGAAGAACGGCACGAGGCCGACGAGGGCGAGCACGATCCGGCGGCGCAGCTCCTCGAGGTGGTCCCCCAGGGGCATGATCGCGGCGTCCGCGACTTCGAACTGATCGAGCCGGGGACGCGTCGAAGAGGGCGTGGAGGGGCTTCGGGGCATGGTCGTCGGGCCGGATGACGGTGCAAGACCGGCCCCTCGGGGCCGAGAAACAGGTTATGCGTCGGGCGAGCGCGGAATTTGCTCCCCCCGGGCGACGGGCTCGGACCGGGGGCGCATCCTGAGGGGCGAGGGGCAGGCATGCAGCGTGGGGACCGGGCTCGTGGATGACGCGGCACTGATTCGCAGGGCGTGCGCGGGCGACCACGAGGCCGCGGGCCGGCTCTGGCAGGCGAACCGCCGGTGGGTGGCGGCCGTCCTGCTCGCGCACAAGCCCGTCGGGACGGATCTCGAGGATCTCCTGCAGGAGGTGGCTCTGGCTGTGGTGGAGAAGCTCGGACAGCTCGACGACCCCGCCGCGTTCCGCGGGTGGCTCCGCTCGGTGGCGGTCAACGCGGCCCGGGCGACGGGCCGCAAGCGCACCCGCCGACGCGGCCTGCTGCGTCTGGTCCGGGCCGAGCCCGATTGCGAGCCCGCGCCGGGCGCATGGACCGACCCGGGCGCTGTGGAGCGAGCCGAGCGGTCCCGGAGGCTCGTCGAGCTGGTGCAGGAGCTGCCCGAGGCGTACCGCGAGTGCGTGCTGCTGCGGTGCGTCCGCGGCATGAGCCACGCGCAGATCGCCGAGATAACCGGCCTGCCCGAAACCACGGTTGAAACACGCATCGCGCGGGGTCGGCGCCGGCTGCGTGAGCTGGCGGAACAAGCATCCGAGGAGCGAGGCGCACAGGCGGTGATGCCATGACCGAAGCACAGAACAACGCACACGACGAGCAGGACCGTCGCGACATCCTTGTGGCGCGCATCGTTGATGGCGCCGCGACCGCCGAGGACTGGCGCGAGCTCCGGGGCATCGCGGCGAGGGACCAGTCGATCTGGGCGGAGATCGCCGAGACGCAGGAGCTCTGCCGGGAGATCGGCGTCGCGATGGAGGAGGCGGGCGCGACCGCCGACCGCGTGGAGCTGCCGGCGCGCGAACGCACGCCCTCGGCGCCGGGCCAGCGTCTCAGGCTGGCGATGAGCGCCGGGGGATGGCTCGCCGCGGCGTGCGTCCTGCTGGCGTGGAGTGTGGGGACCGGATCCGCCGGCCCCGTGGACGGGTCGGCGCGGCCGAGGCCCGCGACACCGACCGCCGGCATCGCCACGCCCATCACCACCGCCGCCGACGCGCTCAAGCGGTACCTGGAGCTCGGACGGGAGTCCGGCGAGGTGCTCGGCGAGCTGCCGACGAGCGTCGTGCTCGATCGCACACCGCTGGCCGACGGCGGGGGGTACGAGGTCGTGTATCTCCGCCAGATCGTGGAGAAAACGACGGTGCAGGACATCTACGAGACGGTCACGGGCGACACCGGCGAGCTGTTCGTTGTGCCCAAGACCCCGGAGCCGGCATCCCCGACCATCGCGTGGTGAGCGCCGAAGCCGCGCGCCCCACGCAGAACGATGAACACACGGTGGACACGAACAGGAGTTTCGACATGACACGCATCCGAAGGACACGCCCGCTGCTGTTTGCGCTAGCCGGGCTCGCGCTCGCGCTGCCCGCGTCGCACGCCGCGTCGCAAGACCGATCGCAGAGACCGACCATCTCCACCATCACAACGATGCGATCGGACGACGGCGAGTTCAGCATGGAGATCTCGCAGACCGTCGACGGCGTGAAGTACGAGCTTTCGATGCGCAACGACGAGATCGTGTCTGTGACCGCCGACGGTCTGGCGCTGGCACAGGACGCCTACGAGCGCACGCCCGAGGCGGTCATCATCCGGGACGGGGATCGGGAGATCACCTTCGATCTGCGTGTCTTCGGTCTCCGCGACAGGAGGGCGATCCGGTTGTTCGCCGAGCCCGGCCGGGGGATGGGCGTCGAGGCCTTTCCTCGGGGCGAGATGCTCTTGCCGGGCGGGTTCCTCGATGCGGACGGCGTGCGATGGGCGCCCGCGAACCCGCCGAAGACGATGGTCGGTCTGAGCCAGACCAGCGTGGGCGACCAGCTCCGCGGGCACCTGGGCCTCGAGGAGGGTGTCGGGCTCATCGTCATCAGTGTCGTCGAGGACTTGCCCGCGTCGAAGGCGGGCGTCCGCGCCGGGGATGTCATCATCGAGATCGCCGGCGAGCCGGCCCGAAGCTCGGCGCAGCTGACCGATGCGCTGCGGCAGCGCGAGCCGGGCGACACGCTGGGCATGGTGGTGCTGCGCAAGGGCGTGCCGCAGAGCCTGGAGCTCGAGCTCGTCGCGTACGACGCGGCGAAGCTCAACCGGGACGTCCGGGTGTTGGGGCTGAACCGGCCCGACGCGCCCGATGCGCCCGCGGTGGAGATCGAGCGCCTGCGTGGGCTGATTGAGCGGCAAGCCGCCGATGCCGCGCGCGAGGGGCAGCGTCTCAACGAGCTGCTCATCCGGCGTGGCGACCGCGCGATCGTGATCGAGGGCGAAGACAATCGCCTCAGGCAGCGCACCGACGAGGTCCGCCGGCTCCGCGACGAGGCGAACGAGCGTCTGTGGGGGCTGATCGAGCGCCTCGACGAGGCGGACACCGACGCGGCGCGCCGCGAGCTGACCGAGCAGCTCGAGGCGGCGCGCCGGCAGGCGATGGAGCTGCATCGTCAGTTCGAGCCGCTGCGCCGCCGGGCGGAGCGCCTGGGCGAGGAGGCCGCGGCGGAGTTGCGTCCGCAGGCGGAGCGCTACGCCGAGTGGGCCGAGCGCCTTGCGCGCGAAGCGGAGGAAGGCCTCGCCGAACGCAACCGCGAGCTCGAGGCCCGGTTGGAAGCCATGGAGGCGCGGCTGGACCGCCTGCTCCGCGCGCTCGAAGCTGACGAATAGAGCGCCGGGGCGCGCACGCCGGGCCGCCTGAAACCACAGGCCGACGACGCCCAACAAGCCGTCGGCTCACGCCGCCGGGCCCGCGGGATCGAGACTCCCCGCTGCCAGCTTCCCGCAGGCCCGGCCGCTCGTTTCCCTCGCGACTGGACGCGTTCGGCCTCCGCTGGGCCGACGATCCACGGATTCGCAAGGGTGTGTGAACGGACCCGTCGGGGCGCGCGAGCGCCCGGGCGGGTCCGTTCGTGCGCCCGCCCGATGCGGCGCAGCACCCGCGCCCGCGATCGGCGGTACCATCGAGCGACGAGATCGGAACACGGCACGGAGGCGCCATGACAGACCACGCGAGCACCGCGACCCCCGAGGACATCGCCCGCATCCGCGAGGTGCACGGCCGGCTCCGGACCGAGATCGGCCGGATCATCGTCGGCCAGGACGAGGTCATCGAGCAGATGCTCACCTGCATCTTCTGCCGGGGCCACGCGCTGGTGGTCGGCGTGCCAGGGTTGGCCAAGACGCTGCTGATCTCGACGATCGCGCGGGCGCTGAGCCTGGACTTCAGCCGCATCCAGTTCACGCCGGATCTGATGCCCAGCGACATCACCGGCACGGAGGTGTTCCAGGAGGACAAGGCGACCGGGCACCGCGCGCTCGAGTTCATCCGCGGCCCGATCTTCGCCAATGTCATCCTCGCCGACGAGATCAACCGCACACCGCCCAAGACGCAGGCCGCCCTGCTCGAGGCGATGCAGGAGGGGCAGGTCACCGCCGGCGGGCACATGCACGCGCTGCCCTCGCCGTTCTTCGTGCTCGCGACGCAGAACCCGATCGAGCAGGAGGGCACCTACCCGCTGCCCGAGGCGCAGCTCGACCGGTTCATGTACCAGATCCGCATCGGGTACCCGACGGAGGCGGAGGAGCTCGAGATCGTCCGCCGCAGCGCGCACAAGGGCGAGGTGGCGATCACGCCGGTGATCGGGGGCGAGGAGATCGCGCGGATGCAGACGCTGATCCGTCACGCCCCCGCGGCCGACCATGTCATCCGCTACGCCCTGCGGCTCGTGCGCGCCACCCGGCAGCCGGAGCGCGGCGCCGACGACCATCGGCCGCAGGTCGTTCGCGATTATGTCGGGTGGGGCGCCGGCCCCCGCGCGAGCGAGTACCTGATCCTCGCCGCCAAGGCCCGGGCGATCCTCACCGGCGCGACGCACGCCGACATCGAGCATGTCCGTGAGGCGGCCCGTCCCGTGCTGCGTCACCGCGTGCTGACCAACTTCAACGCCGAGGCCGACCAGGTCACCACCGACGAGGTCATCACCCGCCTGCTGGAGTCGGTGTCCGTTGAGGACGAGTCCCCGGCGGTCACGCGGGCCCTGGACCGGGCCCTGACCACCGACCAGGGCTGATCCGGCGTTCAGCGCCCCGGCCGAGCCGCGGCAAGCCGTGCCGCAGCAGCGACATGCGCCGAAATCACCCTATCCAACTCGACATATCGGGCAAAAAGATCCGTCGGGCATAGCTGACCTTTGCATCCGGCTCGCGGGGCGAGGCGAAACCGCGGCTGCATCGCTCTTTGCGCGGCCCGGTCGGGTCGGGCGACGGACTTCGCCGGGACCTCTGGGGGACCGGGCGACAGCAAACGAAGGAACCGAGCATGATGTTGTCACAGACCGCTGAGTACGCGTTGCGGGCCACGGCTTCCTTGGCGTCATGCCCCGGGCGGCTCGTGCCGACGGCTGAGCTCGCCGAGCGGGCCGGCGTCCCGATGCCCTACCTCGCCAAGGTCCTGCAGCAGCTCGCCGCGGCGGAGCTGATCCGCGGCCGGCGGGGTGTGGGCGGCGGCTACACCCTCAACCGCCCGCTCGAGGAGATCTCGCTGTTTGATGTCATCAGCGCCGTCAGCGTCGTCCGCGTGCCGAAACAGGACGACGACTCAGCCGAGCCGGTCGCCAAGGACCACGCGCTCGAGTCGCTGGAGCGTGTGGTGCACGAGGCCGCCTCGAGCGCCCTGCGTGTCTATCAGACCGTCACGGTCGCGGATCTGGCCAAGACGCCGTGCGCCGCGGGTGAGCCCGACACGGAGCACGGCGACCGCGTGAACGGCCAGGCGAGCTCCTTTCCAGGCAACAGACGCGGCAACGGTGCAGCGCACCGCGAGGCGGCGACCGCCTTCGCCCTGACACGCAGCAACTGACCAGCAGCGCACGGTTCACGCCGGGACCGGCGTCCACGGCACCGTCAGACCACACCCTTTCACCCGGCCGCGTGCACGCTACGCGGCCGGGTGATTCCACTGGCACCGCGCCGCGATCTTCGAGGTGCGGATGATCGAGAACAACTGCGACCGCTGCTCGTCGTCGATCGCGACGAACGCCACGCCGAAGGTGGCTCCGCGGAATCGGTGACGCTGGATCCAGCGGATCTCTGCCTCCAGGTCGACGCGTCGGTCTCCCTCTTCGCTCTCGACGGACAGGGGCATCACCTGGCCGGGGGCGGCCGATTTCGGCAGGCTGCCGCGCACGCGCAGCCCCCCGGCCGAGGCGTCGAGGATAACCCCGGCGCTCGAGCGCACGGAGCCGACGGCGATGCGGCCGTTGTCCCGTCGGTTCGTGTCGCGCACACCGCGCGAGCCCGTGCTCGTCACCATCGCTCCGTCCTTCCCCTCGCGCACCGGCTGAATCCCGGTGTGTGTGGGAGTCGGCTGCGCGGCGTTTCGGCCTGAGCCGGGGGGTCGGCTTCCACCCGGCCCAGGGTGGTGCTGCGCCGCCTGCGCGGACGGTGGCGCCGGGGCCGCACTTATCGGGGTTCAGCGGGGCAGGTCCGAGCGTGTGCACCGCCTCGCCTGCGCGTCGCGGTGGCCGCTCGCTGGTCGACGACGGACGGCGCGGCACCCTGCCACTTGACACCACGACGACGCGCTCGCCGGGACACCACCCCCGACCGAGCGGAGAAGAGAGGACACGATCGATGCGACGCTCCGTCATCACGGCGGCGGCGCTGCTGGCCGGCACGGCCGGCGCGCAGCCCGTCTCCGACCACCTCCAGTTCCAACTCCTCGGCATCGTGCCCGACATGGGCCGCATGTCCGTCAACCCCATCACCGGCGAGATCGCGTTCGGCGCGACCGGCCCGGGCTGGGCCGGCGCCGCCAACCCGCTGCGCGTGCTCGGCGCGGACGGCTCGCTCCGCACCTTCGGCGGCGCGGTGAAGGACCCCGACGCCGTGCTCTGGGATGTCGACGGCCGATTCGGCCAGCCCGGCTCGATCCTCGTGGGGGGCATCGGCGGGCTCTTCAGCGTCGCCGAGACCGCCTCGACGCTCGTGCTGCCCGCGGGCGAGGACCTGGTGAACCCGGAAGCGCTCGCCTTCGACGCGGCCGGCGGGCTGCTCTTCGCGGACTACAACGCGTCGCGCGTGCAGCGGCTGGACCCCGCCGGCGCTGTCTCCACCGTTTCGACGCTCGACGCCCGGGCGCTGCAGGTCGCCGTCTCGCCGACGGGTGCGATCGTCGCGGCGGACGAGTTCGGCCGCGCGTCGATGCTGCTGTCGACCGAGGACGGGGCGGCGCTCGGCTCGGCGCTCTCCGGCGTCGCGTTCGGCGCGGGCGGCGTCTTCGGCACGGACGCCTGGGCGGTAGACGACACGACTGGCGCGCTCGTGCGCTTCGGAGCCGATGGCCCGACGCCGGTCGCGTTCGGGCTGGTCACGCCCGGGCAGCGTTCCCTGGCGCAGATCGGGTTTGCGCCGGACGGCTCGATGATCCTGGGCGTGCCGGAGACGGGCGAGGTGTGGTCGGTTGTGCCGGGGCCGGCGAGCGGCGCGCTGCTCGCGATGGGGGGGCTTCTCGCGGCGCGTCGTCGCCGATAAGCGCCGTTCGGCGCAGCACAGGTCATCCGGTTCCCCCCGCTTGACGCGCCCGCCCGTTCAACCCGAACGGGCGGGCGTGTTCGCGAGCCGCCGCCGCTGGCGTTGCGACGGGCTTATTCCGAGGCTTCGGCGGGAAGGGACCGGAGGTGCCGCCATGGTCACGGGAACAGCGCAGGCTCGTGTGTTCGTCTCGGCGGTTGCGTCGGGGCTGCTGACCCCGGCGTGCGTCGGTGCGCAGTTGGAGCCGGCGCCGGAGTCGGCGTTTGCCGCCCGGGCCGAGGTTCGGCTGGTCGGTGTCGCGCCCTACCCGGGCCGGCTGAGTGTGAGCGAGGAGACGGGTCTGCTGGCGCTGGGGCGCGTCGGCCCGGGGACCGGATCGTGGTACCGCGCCAGGGCGATGGACATCGCGACCGGCGACCTGCAGGACGCCGGCTCGCGCAGCGTGCCCGACCCGGACGCGGCGGTGTGGGACGACGCCGGCGCGATCGGGCCGGCGGGCTCGATCCTGGTCGGCGGCGTGCACGGGATCTACGCCGTCGCGCCCTCAGGCGCGGTGACGCAGGCGATCCCGCGCGGCGGCTGGCTGCAGAACCCGGAGGACATGCGTTTTGCTTCCGACGGCAGCCTGATCGTCGCGGACTATTCGAACCGCACGCTGTACCGCTACGACCCGGACACCGGGCAGGCGCTGCCGCTGGCGGTCTTCGCGCGCGGCATCCTGCAGTTCGCGCTGGACGAGTCGGACACGGCGTTCGTGGTCGACGCGGACGGTGGCGTGGCGGTGGTCCCGCCGATCGGCGGGATCGCGTCGCGCGTGGGCGCGGGGTTCTACGCCGGCGTGGCGAAGGGACCCGACCACTCGGGCTGGGCCGGCGCGGTGTACGCCTGCGAGATGACGACAGGCGACCTGATCCGGGTCATGCCGGACGGCTCCCAGGAGCGCCTGTTCGTCGGGCTGTTCGCGCCGGCCCAGCCCGATCCGGACCTGGTCCTGGCGCCGGAGGCGGAGCTGACCTTCACCCCCGGCGGCGCGCTGCTGGTCGCGATCGTCTCGACGGGTGAGATCTACGCTATCACCGATCCGTGCAGCCGGACGGATACCAACGGCAACGGGTTCGTCGAGCCGGGGGACTTCGCGGTGTGGGTCTCGCTGTACATCCGGGGCGATATCCGCGCCGACGCGGACTTCAGCGGGATCCTGGACATGCAGGACTTCAGCGCGTGGATGCGGGGCTACGCGGAGTGTCCGCGCGATCGGCTGCGCTGACCATCAGCCCATCAGCGAGACGAGCGTCAGCACGAGGCAGAAGATCGTGCCGTTGTGCAGCATGTGCCCGGTGACGCACCCGATCAGGCTGCCGCGCCACTCGCGCGTGGCGGCGAAGACCGCGCCGAGCGTGATCACGGGCAGCAGCATCAGCACATCGTACTGGTGCAGCAGACCGAACAGCGCCGCGCTCAGGACCGCCGACGCCACCCAGTGAAGACGGGCGCGCATGTGCCGGTACAGCGCGCCGCGGAAGACCAGCTCCTCCACCAGCGGCGCCCACAGCACCACGAGCGAGCCGATCAGGAGCGTGCCCGTCAGCCCCTTGCCGGCGATCAGCTCGATGACCGGGTTGATCGGCCCGCTCGGCCCCAGCGGCGGGCCCGCGGAGGGGGTGCCGGCCGCGCCGCCCAGCACGAGATCGCGCAGGAGTATCAGCAACACGGTGGCGAGCGCCGCGGCGACATAGACCGGCACGCCCGCGAGATACATCACGATGCCGGCCCCGATCTCGCGCCACACGCCACGCGGCGCGACGAGACCGACCTGCTCGCGCCACACGCGCATCGGCACGCCGCGGAAGACCGGCCACAGCGCCAGCGGCAGCAGGCACCACTGCAGCAGCAGCCCGGCGATCATCGCCGCATCCGCGGACAGCACCGCGGCCAGTCCGGCGCCGAGCATCTGCAGCAGCAGGAACCCCGTGACGAACGCGACGAAGGTCTCGAGGTGCACGCTCCCGCCGACCGCCGGCGGCCTGAACTGCGTGCGCAGCCGCCCGGAGGCAACCTTGACCACCAGCACCAGCAGCGCCACGAACCCGAGCAGGAACGCCAGCACGATGAGCGCGCCAAACCCGGCGAGCAGCGCGAGCAGCGCGCCACCGCCGCCGAGCACCGCCGCCCGCTCCGCGTCCGTCGCGTCGTCGATGAGCGCGAGGCGGGCGAACCACCCGTGGTGCGCCGCGAGCCGGTCGCGTTCGTCGGGCGTGAGTGTCGCGCCGGTGTAGAGTCGCCGCAGGGACTCGATGTCCGCACGCAGCGCTTCGGCCGCCTCGTCGGTCAGCCCGTTCGTCGAGGCCAGCGACCGCTCGATGAGTTCCTGGGCCCGCTCGAGCCGGCGCAGCGCCTGCTCGTCCCCCGCGAGCTGACCGGCGACCATGGCCGCTCGCATCACCTCGCTGGGCGACCGGGCGGCGTCGTCCACCGAGCCGAGCATCTCCTGCACCTGCGTGCCCGGGGCGCCCATCGACTCGAGCAGCGTCGCGCCCTTGACCATGATCTGGCTGATGAGGGTGAAGCCGTCGCCCGGCGAGGGGGGGACGATCTCGGTGCGTGCCTGCTCCTGGATCGCCGAGGCCCCGAGCCGAACCTGCGCCTGCTGGAGGAAGACCACGAGCGCGAGGATTGGCACCGCTACGACCAGCGCGATCAGGCCCGCCCGGCGTGAGCCCGCGTCTGGCATGCGACCCGGGCGGTCCGGATCGGCGGGCGGGCCGCCGTCGGGCCCGGGAAACTCGGCGAAGAACTGTGGGGGTCGGTCGTCCATGGGCGTCGGCGTCCGGTCGGCGACCGAGTGCATCGGGGCGGATCGCGTCCGGGAGGGTCATCGGCGGTCCGGCGGGGGGTTCGCCAGCCGCGGCCGACAGTTGACCGGGCTGGGCCCACGGCTATTGTTGCCTTCCGGTCGAGTGGGCTCGGTGAACCCCCGGCCGACACAGGATGTGCCAATCTTGGGGCCCAGGACGCGTCGGCCCCCCGCCCCGCCCGGTAGGCGGCGAGACGATGCCGATCGCCGGTCGCGAGCTGCTCGCGGCGACGGTCCGGTCCAACCGAGGAACGATGCGATGCGCACCGATCTGCACAACTCCGCACGCCGACGCGAGTCCTTCGTCGCCAGGCCGAACCAGGTCGAGCGCAGCTGGCGCCTCGTGGACGCGACGGATGTCCCGCTGGGCCGGCTCGCGTCCGACATCGCGGTCGTGCTCATGGGCAAGCACCGCCCCGAGTACACCCCGCATGTCGACACCGGCGACTATGTCGTTGTCGTCAACGCCTCGCGCGTGGGACTGACCGGCGCCAAGGCGCAGAACAAGCTCAAGTACCACTACACCGGGTACCCGGGCGGCCTGAAGGCGGAGACCTTCGGCTCCGTGCGCGACCGCCGGCCCGAGCGCCTCGTTGAGGACGCCGTCCGCCGCATGCTCCCGAAGAACCGGCTCGGCCGCGTGATGCTCAAGAAGCTCAAGGTCTACCCGGGCGCCGAGCACCCGCACGAGAGCAACCAGCCCCAGCCCATGACCGTGTGAGCCACGAACGAACGAACCCCCTCCTTCGAGACCAGAGCGCATGAACGACGAACAGCACAGCAGCGGCCAGCACGACAACGCACCGGAGGTCGCCGCGGGCGGCCTGAACCTCGGTGCCGGTGCTCCCCCGGCCATGGACGGCGCCAAGTTCGGCGATGTCCTGCTCGGCGGCGAGCAGCAGCAGCAAGAGGAGCGCCGGCTCCGCGACGCCAGGCCGGCCGACAAGCACGGCTGGTGGTGGGCCGTCGGCCGGCGCAAGAACGCCGTCGCCCGCATCCGCATGCGCAACGCCGCCGGCGAGGGGTCGGTCCAGATCCAGAAGACCCGCAAGCAGTTCAAGCAGATCGACGACTACTTCTCCGAGATCCAGGACCGCAACGACTGCCTCGCGCCGCTCAAGGTCACCGACACGCTCGGCAAGATGGACATCTTCATCCGTGTGCACGGCGGCGGGCACACCGGCCAGGCCCAGGCCATCCGCCTCGGCATCGCCCGGGCGCTGCGCGACTACGACCCGACCCTCGAGGAGCCGCTGCGCGACCACGGCTTCCTGACCGTCGATGATCGACGCGTCGAGCGCAAGAAGCCGGGCCAGCCCGGCGCCCGCGCCCGCTTCCAGTTCTCGAAGCGCTGATCGCGCTCCGGCGCTCGGCGTCGTCTCGTTCGTTCCCAGCCGCCCGGCCGAGACGCCGGGCGGTTGTGTTTACGGACCCAGCGCGCGGCAGGCCGACCAACAACCGACAGCGTCCGCCGGGCTATATTTGAAGCGATGGCAACGGGTTAGCGCGTTCGACGACGAACGCATCGCGCCCGCGCGGTACACTGGGGCTCCCGTCGCGGGAGAAGGCGGCTGGCTGGAGCGATGCGGAGCGATCTGGGCGCACACGACGACAGGGAGCGGATCGATGCCGAGCGGACCGACACCGGATCGCCGCGCGCGCCGGGACGCCTCGACGCCCGCCACGACGCGGCTGGACCGGCTCCGCGCGCTGCGGGCACCCCGGGAGCGGGCCGAGCCGCTCGGCGCCGCCCTCGAGACCTTCCGGCGCCAGCTCGAGCAGCGCGAGCAATCGATCGGCCCGGTGCAGCGGGCCTGGAACGAGACAATCCCGGAGGAGCTGGCCCGGGCCTCCACGATCGTGGGGCTGCGCCGGGGGACCCTGACGATCCGCATCGCGGACAACTCGGCGCGTTTCGCGACCGACCGTTTGCTGCGCGCCGGCGGGGAGCTCCGGGTGCTGCGCCGCTGTCCGCGGACGGTGCGGCGCATCCGCCTCATCCCCTGACCGATCGGCGAGGAAGACTGAGCCCCGTTCCCGCGCTCGGCGCGATCGCCGGCGACTTCGCGGCGCTCGCCGGCTGGCGCGAGGGCTTCACCAGCCCGCAGCACCGCCAGGAGGTCGCCGCCGCCATCAGCGACCGCCACGCCATCTGCCCGCGATGCCGGTTCGACCTGATCGGCCAGCTCCGGCCCGACTGCCCGGAGTGCGGCTGGCACATCGACGCCGGCAAGCTCATCTACCCCGACGACCCCCCCGGCCCGCTGCTCATGCAGCTCCTGCTCGGCGTCATCGCCGCCTGCTGGCTCGCGATGGCGACCGTCGGCGTCATCTGGCACCCCGCCGCGGCCCCGCTGGGCCTCGCGGTCTTCTTCGTCACGCAGGTGCTCGCGAGCTGGAAGGTGCTGACGCTCGTGACCGACCCGGCCTGGTGGCAGGACACGCGCCCCGAGGACCGCAAGCCCTGGATCGTCGGCTGCCTCGCCACGATCGCCGCGCTGCTGCTGGTCGTCGCGATATCAGCGGGCTACGAGCTGGCGATGGGGCCGAGATAGGCGGCTCCCACGCCCAGCCGAGCCGTGGTTGTGTGAACCGGCGCAGTCCGATCCGTGCCACCGACCTTCAGGTCGGTGCGTCGTGATGACTCAACGCGTAATCCGCGACGAGCGAAACCGGAGCACAGCCGCCCCCTCGCCCCGGCCCTCTCCCCCAAGGGGAGAGGGAGGCAAGAAGCCTCGCTCGCGCTTCGGCCTCGTCAGCAACGATGTCCGTTGTTCTACTGCAGATTCACCGGCATCACGACATAGAGGAAGTCGCTGCCGGCCTTGATCAGGCCCGGGCGCGAGCCGGACTTCATCTCCATGATGACCTCGCCCTCGGGGATGACGCGCAGGGCCTCGGCGATGAACTGCGGGTTGAAGCCGATCTCGACATCCTCGCCGTCGTAGCTGGGCAGGTCGACCTGGATCGTCGCCTCGCCGACCTCGGGGGCCCGGCTGGCGAGCTCGAGCTGCTTGGCCTCGCCGCGGAAGGTCATGCGCACGCCGCGGGATTCCTCGTTGGTCAGCAGCGCGGCCCGCTTGACGGCGGAGCCGAGCACATCGCGGTTGAAGACCGCCTTCTTGTCCTGGTCCTTGGGGATGACATCCTCGTAGGGCGGGAAGGTGCCCTCGACGAGGCTGGAAGCGAGCGTCGCGCGGGCGCCGGAGCCGTCGGTCTCCGTGCCGCCGATGGCGAAGACGGCCTGCGTGTCGGTGACGGCGACGGCGACGGTCTCCTCCGGATCGCCGGCGAGCTTCTGCAGCAGGCCCAGCGCCTTGGCGGGGACGATGCAGCTCGCCGCGGGGCCGTCCTTGTCACCCTTGGGCGTGCCGGGAAGGCTCGCCTTGCAGAGCGCCAGGCGCCGGCCGTCGGTGGCGACCATCTCCAGCTGCTTGCCGAGCCGCTTCATGAGCACGCCGTTGATCGCGTAGCGTGTGTTCTCGCGGGCGGAGGCGAAGAGTGTCTTGCCGACAAGCGTGGAGAGGGTGCCGGCGGGGGCGGCGAAGACATCCTTGGGCTTCGGCCCGCTCTTGCCCGAGGCGATCTCGGCGAAGGAGGGCAGCTCCGGGAAGTCGCCGGCGGGGTAGCCGAAGATCTGAAAGTGGGCGTCCGCGCCGCGGATGCTCATCGTCGAGCCGTCGGTCTCGAGGCGGAGCGTGGGCTCGTTGCTCTCGGCGCCGACGATCTGGCGGAGCTTGTCGGCGGGGACCAGGGCGGCGCCCTCGTCCTCGACGGTGACCTGCAGGATGGAGAGCCTCAGGGCGATCTCGGCGTCGGTCGCCTCGAGCGTCAGCACGCCGGCCCCGCCCTCGGTGCCCGCCGTGAGCCGGATGCAGGCGAGCTGCGGCTTGGGCGAGCGGGCGTTGACCACGCCGGCGACGAGGTTGACGGCTTCGAGCAGGGCATCGCGATCGCAGACGACCTTCATGGCGGGCTCCGGGTCAGGGTCGCCCGGCGGGCGAAAAGGGGGGGCCCACCGAGACTTCGTGGTCGGGAGCGAGAGTGTACGCCGGATGGTGTGGGTGCGGGCGGCCGAGGGGGCCCCCACGCCCGTGCCGCCGGAAGGCCCGGGCCGCGGCCCACGCGAGGGTCGCCATCGGTCGTGGCGGCAGATCGGTCATGATACGGCCCGGCCGAGGGACGGTGCCCCGGCGAATGCCAGGTGCGCCATCATGAAGGGACTCGCGACGCCGATCGCGGCGTGTGCGCTGGCTGTCGCGATCGGCACGAGCGCGAATGAGGAACGCAACAAGATGGAGCAGACGATGCAGCTGGGCAAATTCTCGGTAAGCCTGCCGGTGCGTGACCTTGCGGCGTCGCGCGCCTCCTACGAAGCGCTCGGCCTTTCGCAAACGGGCGGTCAGCCGGAGCACAACTGGATCGTGCTCAGCAACGGCTCGGCGACGATCGGCCTGTTCCAGGGCATGTTCGAGGACACCATCCTGACCTTCAACCCGGGGTGGTCGGATAAGGCCGAGCCGCTGGCACAGTTCGAAGATGTGCGGTCGATCCAGGCGAGGCTCAAGGCGGCGGGGGTGAAGCTGCTGCTGGAGGCGGATCCCGAGAGCACAGGCCCCGCGCACATCGTCATGCAGGACCCGGACGGCAACCAGATCATGCTGGATCAGCATGTCGACAGGCCGAGCTGACCGGCCGGCTCGGCCGGCACGGCTGTTGCTGCGGAAACAGTCTCAGGGCAGCTTGAAGGTCGGCGCGTGTCGCGGCTAGGCTGGTGTCCCGGGGTGGTTCTCGGCGGCCCCACTGAGCAGACAGCACGGTCCGGCTTCGGCTTGGTCTCCATCGAGGGTCCCTGGCGGGCCGGCGATGAAGGGAGACTGGGCATGTCATTTGATGCAGCGGTGCACGCGTACGCGATCGAGTTCGACCGGATGTCGCTGGAGATGTGCGCAGCCGCGGGCAGCGGGCACCCGACCACCGCGATGAGCCTGGGCCAGATCACGACAGTGCTGATGTTCAGCGCGATGCGGTGGAGCCCGGACTTCCCCGACTACCCGACGAGCGACCGGCTCGTGCTCAGCTCGGGCCACGCCGTGCCGATCGTGTACGCCGCGGCGTGCAAGCTCGGCGTCGCCGTCGGCACCGACCCCGCGAACCGCCGCAAGCTCACGCCGGAGGATGCGCTCCACCTGCGCGAGGGCGACTCGCCCCTGGACGGGCACCCGAACCCGATGGTCGGCTTCCCCTTCTTCGACGCCGCCACCGGCTCACTGGGCCAGGGCCTGAGCATCGCGGTCGGCCTTGCCGAGGCGGCCCGGCTCGACGGGATCGACAAGCGCATCTACTGCATCGTCGGCGACGGCGAGGCCCGGGAGGGCCAGATCACCGAGGCCCTCGACCACATCGTCGAGCGAGGCCTGACCAATGTCCTCCCGATCTTCAACTGCAACGAGTTCGGCCAGGCGGACCGCGTCGGCTCCCAGCAGTCGGCGACCAAGCTCGCCGCCAAGCTCACCGCGGCGGGCTTCACGGTGAAGATGATCGACGGGCACCAGCCGAGCGAGATCCGCGCGGCGTTCGAAGCCTTCGCCGGCGTCAGCGGCTCCGATGGTGCCCCGATGGCCGTCGTGGCCAAGACCGTCAAGGGCTGGGGCGCGCCCTCGGTCCAGGGCGGCGGGTGGCACGGCAAGCCGCCGACCGGCGAGGCCCTCTCCCGCGCGCTCCAGGAGCTCGACGAGAAGCGCATCGAGCTGACGACCTCGCTCTCCTCGGCCGACCTGTTCGAGATCCAGCCGCCCGCCGAGGCGCCGGCCCCGGCCGCGGCCGACTGGGACACGCCCAGCTTCAGCGAGGCGATGCGCCGCTTCGACATGGAGAGCCTGCTGCAGACGGGCCGGCTCGCGACGCGCAAGGCGTACGGCATCGCGCTGCGGGCGCTCGGGCAGGCGACGCCGAGGGTCGTCGTCCTCGACGCCGACACGCGCAACTCGACCTACTCCGAGACCTTCCTGAAGGACGCCGACCTCGCGGACCGCTTCATCGAGTGCAAGATCGCCGAGCAGAACATGGTCTCGGTCGGCGCCGGGCTGAGCGCGGGCGGCAAGGTGCCGTTCGCCTCGAGCTTCAGCAAGTTCATCACCCGCGCGTACGACCAGATCGAGATGGCGATCAACTCCGGCGCGAACCTGAAGATCGTGGGCTCGCACTCGGGCGTGACGCTCGCGGCCGACGGGCCGAGCCAGATGGCGCTGCCCGATGTCGCCTGGTTCCGCTCGTTCACCACGATGCGGGACCACCGCGGCAACCCGGGCTGCTATGTGCTCCAGCCCGCCGACGCCTACGCCGCGTACGCCCTGACGCAGGTGATGGCCGAGTACGAGGGCGTCTGCTACATGCGGACGCTGCGCCCCGACACCGAGTTCATCTACTCCGACGACACGGTGTTCAACCTCGGCGGGTTCGAGGTGCTCACCCGCGGCCGGGACATCGCCATCGTCGCGGCCGGCTACATGGTGCACGAGGCGAACAAGGCGATCGACCTGCTCGACGAGGCCGGCGTCTCCGCCACACTCATCGACCTCTACAGCCTCCCGTTCGACGAGGACAAGCTGCTCGATGTCATCAGCGAGAACAACGGGTATGTGATCACCGTCGAGGACAACTACGGCGGCGGGATCGGCTCGGCCGTCGCCGACGCGCTCGTCCGCGCGGGCGACGCGTTCCAGCTCGAACAGCTCCATGTCCGCCGCATCCCCAAGAGCGCCCGCACCGCCGACGAGCTCCTCGAGCAGGTCGGCCTGAGCGCGGAGCACATCAAGCGGGCGAGCATGGAGGTCCTGCAGGTCGTCTGACCTTCGCCCGAGCCGCCCAGGGAGCGACGGACACACAAGGACGAGAGCGAACCAGCGCGTCTGCATCGATGCGCGAGCTCGCTTTGTCCAGGGCTATGGCGCCTCCTGTGCATCGCCCTCGCGCTGCTTCCCCCCTCTCCCCCCCAGGGGAGAGGGCCGGGGAGAGGGTGCGATCGCGCTGCATGCGTGATCGAAACGAAGCAGGCCCCGCGAACGGGGCCTGCTTCACGCACGGGAGATGTGCGGTGTGGTCAACGGAGCCGATCAGCGGCGGCGACGCGCCGCGGCCAGACCGCCGAGGCCGAGCAGGGTCGCGGTGGCGGGCGTCGGCACGCGGAAGATCGACACATCATCGATCTTGGCCAGCGCGAAGCTGCCCTGCGCGCCGCCGGTGACGGCCGCGAACTGGAGCGTGATGCCGCCGGAGACATCGGGGCCGGCGAAGACGGTGAAGCTGAAGGTCTGGTAGGCGGCTTCGGAGGCGACGAAGAGCGGGCCGCCGCTGAGGATCTCGGCCGAGGAGGTGCCGCCGCCGTCGATCTCGCTGAAGAACTCGGCGAAGAGCACGCCGCCGTTGAGGAAGTCACCCTTGGCCTTGAACGAGATCTGGATCTCGTCGCCCGGGTTGACGGTGCCGATGCCGACATTGGCCTGCTTCACGACGGCGCCCGAGGTCGTGACATTGTTGAAGATCTCGCCGCCGAACAGGCCCGAGGCCGCATCGCCGCCCGCGAGGAAGCTCTGCGTGGGAAAGGTGAAGTCGGCCCAGCCGGTGGTGTCGCCGGTCTCGAAGCCGCCGTTGACGGCGAGCTCCTGCGCGCCGACGGTGCCCGCGGCGAGGAGGCAGATACCCGACAGAATCGCTGTGCGTGTCATGTTGTCTCTCCTGGTGTCTTGTCCCGGCCCAAACACTGGGCCAGAGGTTTCCGGCTGTATTCAAGCGGAGACGGGCGTACAACACAACTGTTACATGAAAATGTAACACACAACTGGATTTTGTACGGACATGGCTGGCGATCCGGGGGGCGTGGTGACAAAAAGAAGTCCGCGGGACCGCCGGTTGTGGGGGGCGGCCCCGCGGAGGAGAGGGGTGTGCGGGTTGCGGTGGCCTGGTCAGCAGCCGGCGTTGAAGTTGGCGATGAACGCCGTGAAGTCGCCCGGGTCGATCTCGCCGTTCTCGTTCTGGTCCGCGACCGGCTCGCCCTGGTTGTACGCGGCGACCCAGGCGGTGAAGTCGCCGGGGTCGGCGGCCCCGTTGCCGTTGACATCGGCCGCGCAACCGGAGCCGTCCGTGAAGGTCACGGTGAAGAGCTCCGTGCAGCCCTGCGGGTTGATGCCGAAGCCGATGATCGTCTCCCCGCCGAAGGAGATGTCGTAGACATCGACGAGGGTCCAGCCGGCGAGCTGCTGGCTCAGGCCGAAGTCGGTGACGAGCACCTCGGTGAGGTTGCGCAGGCCCTCGGCCTCGGTCCAGATGTAGGGCTCCACGGTCTGGGAGGGCGTGAGGTACTGGCCGACGATGGTCGAGCCGTCCGCCGTCACCGCACGGGCCGGACTGAAGATCAGCGCTTCGAACTCGTTGGAGAGCGCCTGCAGCCCGCCGTCGCGCGTCCAGCGGAAGCCCGCGACGCCCTGGTCGGTCGCTCGGCTGAAGCCGACGACGACTGAACCGTCCGCCGACAGGTCCGCGACACCGCCCGCGCGATCGGCCGGGTTCAGATCACCGAGCAGCTCGAAGGAACCGTCGGTGCCCCAGATCGCGGGCGAGCTGCCGAAGTCTGGCCAGGTCAGCGAGCTGCCCAGCGTCGAGCCGTCATCGCTGATCTCGACGAACAGCGAGACGCCGATCTGCCCGAGGTTCGGGGTGTTCAGCAGGGTCGGCGTGCCGGCGGGGTAGTCCCAGATGAACACGCCGTTGGGCTCGCCCCCGCTGAAGAGGTTGAAGGTCGAGCCGGCGAGCCGGCCCGCGTCGAGCGCCCCGTCGGTCACGGTCTTGATCGAGGACAGGTTCGCGTTGAGGACCGGCTCCAGGTTCGTCAGGCCTGACGAGGCGTCCCAGAACCAGTTGTTGCCGACGGCCTGCGTCCCGTCGGCCGACACCGCGACCGCGCGGAAGAGCGACAGATCGCCCGGGGCGAGGAAGGCCGGTGAGCCGCCGTCGGCACCGACGACAAAGGGCGTGCTGGGGATCGCGCCTGAGTAGGTCCCGGGCAGCAGGCTGGTGCCGAACGCCGTCGCTCCGTCGCCGCTGATGACGCCAAAGTTCGACAGGAAACAGCCGTTCGGGTTGCTCCCCGGGGCACCGTCGACATTGCCCAGGCCCGAGAAGGTGGCGGTCTGACCGACCTGCGCCCCGGCGGTGCCGACGGCGGCGAGCAGGGCGAACGGCGAGATGCGTGCGATCGTCATGGCGTTGCTCCTTGAGAAACTCTACCGAAACCTCTTTCGAAGATGATAGCGGGCTGGTTTCTTGAATCCGATATTCTTTCAAAGAATCTATCTCTGGGCCTGTATCGGCGTTCTGAGGGCGTACGCGCTACGCTACGGGGCGATGGCGGGGGCTCCTGCGCAGATCGACATCCTCAGTGACGCTGGTTCGGAGCTGCAGCGGGCGCTGATCGAGCTGCTCGCGCCGGTCGATGCCGAGCTGCGAGCGATGACCGTCGCTCGCCGGCTGAAGATTGATAAGTCTTTGGCCAGCAAGGCTGTACGGTGTGCGAAGCTGCCCAATCCGCTGGTGGTCGTCCACGAAGCCCCGGCGGCGGCCGGCCTGGGCATCGTGGCGGACGCGGCGGACCGGTTCGGCTCGCCCGAAGCAGCCGTTCGGCGGCTCCGTGAGGCGTCGTCGAAGTTGACGCGGGCGATCGACGCCTTCCCGGGCGGCCGGGAGGGGATGGACACGGCCCTGTCGGCCGAGATCCCCGAGCTCCGGCGTGTCAGCGACAAGCGGGCCCGCCGGTCCATGTTCAGGGCGATGAGCAAGCTCACCGGGTTCGAGGTCGACACCTTCTATGTGGCCTACTGGTACATGGCGAGCGAGAGCGCGCCGGACCTGTGCGACAACGCCTGGGTGAGCTGGACACGCGGGCTGCGGCGGTACCGCTCGGCGGGCAAGATCCTCGTCGGCGGTATCAATTCCTCGGCCAGCGCCGACGACCCGGTGCGCTACGCGATGGATGGCGATCCGATCGCGGACGATCCGCTTCGCATGGTGCTGCCGGAGTTCTCGACCGCGTCGGGCGATGTGCTCTCGATGTACCGGGGCAACCGCATGCTGGGGCTGATCCTCGAGGAGGGCTCGCCCCCGCTCGGTGAGCCGGTGAATGTCGCGCAGGGCACCTGGAGCGAGCGCATCGCGCCGCGGTACGCCATGCCCGGCAAGAGCTGGGAGTACCTGCGGGTGACAACGCGCCGTCCGACGCGCGTGCTCGTCGCCGACCTTGTGCTCGGGCCGGGTGTCTACCCGGAGGTCACGCCGGTGGTCTCGTCGCGGCTCTCCGGCATCCCGTTCCCGCCCTCGACCGAGGGCCCGGAGGCGTCGCCGTTCGATCTGGCCGAGCAGGACTACGAGCTCTGGGCGGTCGACCCGATCAAGCGCGGCCTGCACTGCCCGGACGCCCCGGGCCTGGACGATCTGATCACGAAGGTGCACACGCAGCGCGGGTGGAACCTGGCCGATTGCCGGGTCTGGCGCCTGCGGATCGAGTACCCGTTCCCCATGATCGAGACGATGATCTGGCTTCGGCTGCCGGAGCGCGAGAGCTGATCACCCATCGTCCTCGGGCGGCGTCGGGCCGTCGCCGGCAGTGCGATAGGTGATGATCCGTCGCACCTCGTCCGAGGGGAAGCGCATCGGCTGTTCGACGCTGCCGACGACGATGACGAACACGACCGGGTCGGCGTCCGGGGCGGAGTCGAGCCGGCCGAGGAAGACGCGACCGTCGAGCAGCTCGAGCTCGTGCGTGGGCGGGGGTGCGGGCGCCGCCGGCGGGGCATCGGGCCTTGGCGACGGGGGCGGGGCGGAGGTCGCGGGCTCGGGTTGATCGCGCGAGGGACGATCCGCCGGGTCGCGGAACGGACGACGCAGCGCCGCCTCCCGGCCCCGGCCCTCCCGCAACCGCTCGCGGCGATGGTCTCGCGCGGCCCGCTGCGCCGCGACCGCGAACCCGTCATCGCGCACGAGGTCGTCCTCGACCTCGCGGAACGGGCCCTTGTCAACGAACTTGAACAGCGTGTCGCCGAAGGCGCCGCGCGCGATGCCACGCACCATGTCGCGCACGGCCTCGGGCTCGATCTCGGACACGAGCTTCGCGCTCTGGTACTCCCAGGCGTTCCCGTTCGCGTCAAGCACCGCGGGCTGCGCCCCGATCGCCTCCAGCACCCACGCCGGCGGCTTCGCGCTCATGAGTTCGACATGGAATTCACGGCTCTTGCCGCTGACCGTGACCTTGAACGACATCCGCCCGCGGATCGGCTCCGCCGGAGTGCCGTCAACCCACCGGAACAGCATCATCTGCCGCTGCCCGGCGTGCTGCTCCCAGTCGTACCGGAGTTCGTGCCGGTACTCGCGCCTGACGAGGAAGAACCAGTCCTCGCCGTGCTCGGTGCGCACCGGGACGATCCCCACGCCGCGAGTGATGTTCTGTTCGTCGTCGTGCCGCCAGCGCACGGGATCAGCGTCGAGCGCCTCGATCCAGCCGTTGGGCGCCTGCGCCAGAGCGTTGACAGCACCGAGCATCAGCGCCGCGATCGGCACGAAACAGATGAGCATCCGGCGTCGATCGGGCATGCATCGGGCTCCTGCGCAGCGGGTTCAGCCTACCGCCGACCCACGGTCGCGTGCAGGGCCTTCGGCGAGATCGGCCGACGATGGGCCTTGCGACGCCCAGGCCCCGCCGGGGTTCCTCATGGGGCGATGTCGGCCGATCTTCGACGGCGGTGTCAGCAGCCGATGTTGTACGCGGCGATCCAGGCGGTGAAGTCTCCTGGGTCGGTGACGCCGTTGCCGTTGGCGTCGGCGAGGAGATCGCCCTGGTTGTAGGCGGCGACCCAGGCGGTGAAGTCGCCGGGGTCGGCGATGCCGTTGCCGTTGGTGTCGGCGGGGCAGCGGATGCCGACGAAGTGCACCGCGCTGTCGAAGTTGATCCAGCCGAGGTTCTCGCTCCACGCGTAGCCGCGGAGCCGCTTTGCCGTGAAATCGATCCGGGCCGGGTTTCGTGGCGCAGCGAGGCCGCCGCCCGCGAAGTTGATCCAGCCGGCGTTCTCCGACCACGCGTACCCGGTGAGCACGCCGCTTGTCGGGCCGAAGTTCACGCCGAAGTCCGCCCCGCTCGTGTTCGCGTACGGCCCCGCGCCCGAACCGAGATTGATCCAGCCGATGTTTTCGCCCCAGGCATAGCCCGAGGCGAAGCCGCCCGAGAGATGGAAGCGTGCACCCATGGCGCCCGGCGGCGAGCCCGCGTCGCGGAAGTTGATCCAGCCGGTGTTCTCGCTCCATGCGTACTTGTTCTGCGACGAGACATTGGTCTGCGCGTGCCCACCCGAGGCACCTGCCAGGGCGATCGCGACGAGCACACACGATGGACGATTCGAGAAGATTCTGGGTCGCATTTCGTTGCTCCCAATCAGGTGCTCAGTAGCCAAGGTTGGCCCACGGGTGGTTGGCGTTGGCGATGCCGGCCCAGCCGTCGGAGCCGACCACACCGATGCGCGGCGCGACGGAATTCCCCGCGACGATCGAGTAGTTGGGCGAACCGCCGCGGGCCATGTTCTTGATGACCAGGTTGCCAGTGCCGTCGATGTCGAAATTCACGGGATTGCCGACGCAGCTGTTTCCTTCGATCGTGTTGTCCGATCCGTCAACATCGATGCCGATGCCGTTCTCGGTGCAGTGATTCCCTTCGATGCGGTTCTGGTTGCCCGAGACAAGTATCCCGCTGCCCTGGTTGGACGACAGCGTGCAGCCGCGAACCGTGCCGTCTCCGTCGGCAACGATGCCGGCTTGCTGGTTGCTCGTTGCGAAGCAGTCGACGGCCGTGGCATTTTCCTCGAGTTTGATGCCATGCACATCGCTTTGTTCGGCAGAGCATCGGGTGAGCACCGAGCCACCGGCCGCGCTGAATCCGCTGGTGCCGCTGCCGATCGCCTTGCAGTCGGTGACCACGCTGCCACTGCCCGCACCAATGCCGATGGTCCCGCTGTTGTATGCGACGGACCCGGAGACCACCCCCAGTGCGACAACCGTGATGCCCGTATTGTCATTGTCGCGGGTCACGCAGTCCTTCACGACGCCACCGAACCCGACAATAATCCCGATCCCCGCGTTCGATTCCGCGACGCATCTCTCGATCAGTGAGTTGTCGCCAGCGCGAATGCCCGCATTTCCGATCCCGACTTGGTTGGAGCTGGAAGTGCACTCCGTGATGCGTCCGGCCCTGCCGACTTCGATGCCCGTGCCTTGGCAGAGGTAGGCCGTGACGCCTTCCACGACACATTCTGATGATTGACCAAGGTTGATGCCGCCTCGGCCCATGAGTTCGACATGGCCGTTCCTGACGGTGACGCGATCGGCGCTGAACGGGGTGAAGACTCCGTCGAATGCGCCCGAGATCGTGCCCAGCCCTCGGATGACGAACCCGTTGAGATCGAGCGTCACACCGCTGGCCTCGATCTCTATGCCGTGCTTTCCCACGAGCCCCGCGATGTTGCCGGTCAGGTAGTAGCTCCCGGGCGCGGTGATCTTGAACATGCTGTCGGCATCGCCGGGCGTGTTGGTCGAGTTCACCGCGATCCGTGGCTCGATCTCGACCAGCGTCTTGCCCGTCTTGACGATCGGGCCCGCCGGTGGGTCGAGCTGGGCGATCACCCCGCCCGATACCCATGCAGCGGCGACGCCGACGAGAAACCGCCCACAAACCTTTGAGCAACGCATCGTAAGTTCTCCGGTGCTGCCGACATGACACCACCAGAAGATACCGGCACGACGCGGCTCGCGCCAAACAAATTCCGTCGACTGCAGCGAGAGCCAGCCGGCCGGCCCGAGCTCAGCTGTGAATCACCCGCCCCTCCGAGTCCAGCGCCGCCTCGTGCACGCTCTCGTGCATCGTCGGGTGCGCGTGGACCGTGTGGATCAGGTCCTCGGTCGTCGCCTCGAGCCTTCTGGCCAGGCTCATCTCCGCGATCAGCTCCGTCGCCTGGTCGCCCATGATGTGCGCGCCCAGGATCTCGCCGTGCGGCAAACCACGGATGATCTTCACAAAACCATCGGTGTGGTGGCTCGCGATCGCCTTGCCCAGCGCCGTGAAGGGGAACTTGCCGACCTCGTAGTCCTCGCCTTTCTTCAGGCCCTTGTCTTTGAGCGCCTGCTCGGTGTAGCCCACACTCGCGACCTGCGGCTGGCAGTAGGTGCAGCCGGGGATCACCGAGTAGTCCATCGGGATCGGCTCGTGATCCAGCTTGCCGGCCTTCCACGCGATCCGCTCGACGCACAGGATCGCCTCCTCTGACGCCACATGCGCGAGCCAGGGCGGGCCGATGACATCGCCGACGGCGTAGATCCCGTCGAGGTTCGTCTTGTAGTCGTACGCCTGGTCCGTGTCATAGTTGCCCGCGACATAGTCCGTCTTGATGTGGTCCTTCTCGATCTTCAGGCCGAGCTTGTCGTCGAAGAGCCCGTCGTACCGGCCCTTGACGCCGATGGCGACCAGCACGCGGTCCGCTTCGATGGTCTCGGCCTTGCTCTCGTCCGCCTTGCCGTCTTTGAACGGCGCGACCGTGACCTTCACGCCGTCTTTGGTCTTCTCGACCTTGGTGGTGATGGTGCTGGTGCGGATGTCGAAGCCGGCCTTCTTGTAGATCTTCTGCATCGCCGCCGAGACCTCGTGGTCCTCGACGGGCAGGATGCGGTCCTGCATCTCGATGATGGTCACCTCGGTGCCGAACTGCTTGTAGAAGTAGCCGAACTCCATGCCGATGGCGCCCGAGCCGACGACGATAAGCTTCTTGGGCTTGGTTTTGTTGTACATCGCCTCGCGGGCGCCCCAGATCTTGTCGCCGTCGAACGGCGCGCCGGGCAGCTCGCGCGCGACCGAGCCGGTGGCGATGACGACATGGTCCGCGGTGATGGTCTCGCGCGTCTTGCCGGGCTTGGCGGGGGCGCTGGTGATCTCCTCGTGCACCTCGCAGTCCTGGACCTCGACCTTGCAGGGCGAGTTGCCCTTCTTGGCGGCCACGATCTTGGCGCTGCCGACGATGTGCTCGACCTTGTTCTTCTTCATCAGGAACCCGACGCCGCCGTTGAGCTTGCTGGCGACATCCCGGCTGCGTCCGATGACCTTGTCCCAGTCGAACTCGACCGAGCCGTTGATCTTCAGGCCCCAGGTGTCCTGGTGGGCGAGCTTCTCCATCAGCTCGGCGTTGGTGAGCAGGGCCTTGCTGGGGATGCAGCCCCAGTTCAGGCAGACGCCGCCGAGCTTGGCCCGCTCGACGACGGCGGTCTTGTAGCCCAGCTGGGCCGCCCGGATGGCGCCGACATAGCCCGCGGGCCCGCCGCCGATGATGACGAAATCGAAGTGCCGATCAGCCACGGTCCTGGTCCTTTCTTGGTCGCCGCCGGCCCGGCCCGAACGACCCGGCCGACGGGGTGGATCTGCATCAGCCGCATCCTAGCCGCGGGAACAGAATCCGAGCCCACGCCGGGAACCGGGCGACGGCTCGCGCGTCAGGCTGCCCATGGCACGGACACACTCCGGGCTTCGGGCAGGCCGTCGCATCAAGCCGCGACATCAATTTAGGACTTGCTCGGTATGTATTAGTACCGTATTCTCAACCGCATGCTCGTCGGGCTGCCGTGGAAATCACCGAGCTTGTTGACGGCCATCGTGGTGATCACGGCCCTGGCAGGGCGAGGCCTGTCGCAACCTGACGAGCAGCGGCAGGCCCAGATTATTCAGCAGTTGCGGGCGTTGTGCGATGTAGCGGGCGGCGTGGGGCGATCGGATCTGTTTCACGGCGCCGTGCTCATCGAGTTGCATGTCTGGCTGAACGATGCGGCGACGAACAAGATCGCCGCCGAGCCGATTCGATACACCGCCTGGATGACCGACGGCGGCGGACGGATCGATGTCTTGTACCCGTCGCGCAACCTGTCCGACGGCGTCGTGAGCGACACGGCGATGACATTCGTTTCGATGCCACGGTACACATGGACGATGCGCGCCGGTATGGCGACGATCCGCGACGACTCCTCTCGTGAGTCGGCCTTGACCAGGGCGGCGCACGACCAGTTCATCGAGTATCTGCGAACGCTGTGCTCGCGGGGCATGTTCGAAAGGGCCCGACCGTCGCTCACCCGGGACGCGGTCATGT
Source organism: Phycisphaerales bacterium (assembly GCA_052168215.1). Classification (GTDB taxonomy): domain Bacteria; phylum Planctomycetota; class Phycisphaerae; order Phycisphaerales; family UBA1924; genus JANQQZ01. The sequence goes on along the minus strand of JBQLZJ010000007.1, from coordinate 39,080 downwards.
TTCTCCCGCGTGAGCGGCCCGATAGTCGAGAGGGAAGCTGGACAGCACGAGTAGAGTTCGAGGGCGAGCAGGGTCAGCCAGGCTGGGTGTGCGAGATCGAGGGTGACGGTGCCGATCGGGGCGACGCCCTGGTTCGTGCGATCCGCGTACCACCTCCCGAGCGACCACAAGACCCGCGGCTGTATGCGGCATGCGAAGACTACAGATATGTCGACGCTTTCGGGGGCGCGACGCCGCATGTGTACACCCAGTTCAGCGTTGCCGACGGCTCGAAGCTCTGGGAGATACAGCTCCTCAGCACACGCCCGTTGTCCGACGCGGAGTTTGAGGAGATGGTCGCCCCGCCCTCGGCCGAAACGCCGAAAGGCGCCTCCGCGATCGCCGATCACAGGGGTTTGATGACAACGATCTGGGATCGTGCCACCGATACGCTGGTCTCAGCACCCGACCGCCGCCGTCTGCTGTTGCTCGTTGGCTCGCTGAGCGCCGTCGTCATGGGCATAATCGTGAGTGTCTTTCTCTTGAGGAGGAACTAGAATGAACACACTTGGCATCAGATCAATATTGTGTGTTGGTGCCGTGCTATCCTGCATCAGCACGAGCCTCGCTCTCCCACCCCCTTGCTTTCGCGAGATCACCGTCGGGATGTCGTGCGATTACATTGAGGCGAACCCTATCCCGTGGCACCGAGCCTGCGACGGGCCGACCGTTGTCACCAACGATCCTGTGAAGATCACGGTTTCCGGATCACGGCTTGGGCGCACGCTGACAGCGGGCTACCTCGCCAATTGCACGGTGGTGTGGACAGAAGACGATGGGTCGATTCTCCATCTCTGCAATGTGGGTCGCTCGTACACACACAATGCGGAAGGCTACTTCACGCATGGTGATACCTGTGGCGCCATTCTTTCGGGGTCTGGATGACGCCCGCATATGACGCCCGCATATCAGGTCACAGTGGATGGGCCACGATGCTCCGCTGGATCCCCTGGGGCGTATTCAGGCTTGCAGGAGCCTGGTTGCTGATCTCCGCGATTAGCAAGTGCCTCGACTCGGCCTGGGTGGTATCGGAGCTGAGGGGATGGCATCTTGTGCCGAACGAGGTGTTCGCGTACGGGGTGTTGATGGTGGCCTGTGGTGTTGAGAGTTCGCTCGGCACGGGCCTTCTGTGTGCCCGCGAGTCGTTGCGTAGTTTCGCGCTCGCCAGCATTGTGTTGTTGACGCTGTTCAGCGCTCTTCTTCTCGCAGAACTTGTTGTTGGCGGCCCGGCTGGGGCGTGCCCGTGCATGGGGTTTCAGCGTGATACAAGCCTCACGGCGGCCCTTGGTCGTAATGGCGTCGTTGTTGTGGTGTTGTCGCTCTGCCTTGTGACAGCAACGAGCAACAGGAATAATCGCGATGTGCGTCCGGTGTCGGAATAGGCACGGCATCTCCGCCGTCGAGATCGTTGTGTCGATCGGTGTTGTCGTCGTTCTTGTCGCTCTCGTGGCGGTGGGACTTAGCGCCTCACGGGAATCGGCGGCACGCTCTTCGACCATCGCGGATTTGCGAACGCTTGCGCTTGGGATCACATCCCACGCTAGTGAGAATAAATCCTACATGCTTGCGCCGAGCGGCCTGGGCAACGACACAGGTCAGGCGGCATATTTCCAGTTCTTCGAGTTGTGGCGATGGTGTTGGTCACCGGGCAAGGCGATCCCCAGCATTGACGCGCGCCCGCTCAGCAAGCGGACGGGTACAGGCGATGTCCTCCCGTATCTCTACTCGGCGACGGCGTACTCCGATCCGCTGTTCTGGGACGGCCGAACTCGGCGAACGGATGACATGCTGAGAGCGCAACGGATCGACGAGGTCAGATATCCGTCCGACAAGGCTCTGTTCCTGGAGCCGCTCGAGGGAACGGTTTTCGCCTGGGCTCTTCGAGCCGAGGCGCTCAAGCTTGAGGCGATCGGGCTCGCAGCGGGTGACGCGAGCGCATCGTTTCACCGGATCAGCGACCTGGCGCAGCCCGACCCACGGGGGGAACGCGGCGGTTCCTGGCAGGCGCTGCCGGCGACAGCGTTTGGTGTCCACACAACTGCTGGCGTGCATGGGCGTGATGTTGTCAGGCGGTGAGTTGCATCTCAAGCCGTCGCAGTTGCCGCGACGAAATCGGCGGTGTGGCGCGCTGTGCCATTCACCCCGGCGACTTCGCCGCTTGGGTCGCCAACTACCGGGCGGGCTGTCCGTGATCGAGCCGCACGCGGCGCGAGGGGTTAGTGCTTCGCCTCGAACAGCGGCACGCGCAGCAGGCGGAACGGGCCGTCCGCTTTCGGGCCCTCGGCGTTGAACAGGCCCACCTCGTGGATCCGGGCGGCCGTGACATAGAGCAGCCCGTTGTGGATCGCCAGGCTGTCCGGCCAGACCAGCCGCTCGTCGCTGGTGACCTGCACCAGCTCGCCCGAGGGCAGCCGGGCGGTGATCGCGTCGCGCTCCAGGGCCGTGAAGTAGAGCACGCCGCGCTGGTCCATGATCATCGCGTCGGTGGCGAAGGTTCGGCCCAGGTTCTGCACGAACGCGTCCACGGCGGAGGGATCGGGCGTGGCGCCCAGCGGCGGCCGCAGCGCCGCACGCATCGGCTCGGTCGGCACGCGGTAGAGCGTGCGTCCGGTCAGCGCCTGGTAGTACAGGTGCTCGCCGTCGGGCGAGAGCGCGATCCCGTCGCTGTGCACAGCGGGGCTGAAGCCGGAATCGTCGACCCACGGCTCGCCGCCGATGGTCAGCGTCGTGCCGGGCTCGGCCTTGGTCGAGGGATCGAACTCCAGGAACCGCAGCGCCGCGCCGGTGGTCAGATCCACGCCGACGATCGCGCCGAGCCCTGAGTCCGAGATGTACGCGAAGCCGCGCGCCGTGTCGATCCGCACATCGTTCAGGTACGACCCGGGCGGCGCGACCTCCGACGAGAAGACGAAGTTGGCGGCGACACGGTTGCGCGCGGTGTCGAACCGCACGAGCTTGGCGGCGCCGTCGATCGGGCCCTGGAAGCGCGGCGCGCCGGGGTCGAGCACCCACAGCCGGCCGGCGTCATCGACATGCAGCGCCTGCACGCAGACGAACGACTCCTCGGGCCGGGCGCCGGGTCCCCAGCGGTTCCACGCCTGGTCCGGGTAGGCCTCCGGCGGCCGGTTCGTCCCCGGGAAGAGCTCGATCATGCTGGCGCCGTGCCGGCCGTGCCAGCGCGGGGCGGAAAGGAACAGCCGGCCGCTGGGCGTGACGGCGACGCCGACGGTCTGAAATCCCTCGAGGGCGACGACCTGCTCGGGCACTTCGCGCGTCGCGGTGCTCAGGTCATCGAGCCAGGGCACGAATCCCGCCGTGCCCGGGTTCTCGCCCGTGACATAGAACGCCGGCGCCCCCGACCCGGATGGCTTCGCCGATGAGCCGCAGCCGACGAGCGAGCCCGTGGACACGAGCATCGCTGCGCCGCAGGCGACACCACGAAGCGGACGGACCAGCCCTCGAGCGCGCGGTTGCTTCCTCATGGCACAAGCGTACCCCCCGCGCCCCGCCCGCACCGCTACGCTGCGATCATGAGCCGCTACGACCCGGACCTCGACAACGATCTCGACCCCGAGGGACCCTCGGCCGAGGATCTCGAGCGGTTCTCGGCGGACGATCGCCTCTGCCCGGCGTGCGGGTCGTCGGTCTACGACGAGGCGAGCGTGTGCCCTTCGTGCGGCGAGGTGCTCACCGAGGCCGCCTCGGCCGCGCCGAAGGTCGCGATCATCGCCGCCGCCGCGGTCGTGGTGGCCATCCTGCTGGTCAGCGTGTTCTGAGCGTGCGGGGCGAGCGCTCCGCCAGATCGGCCGACGGCGTCGTGTTGGGGCCCCCCCACTCCGTCCGGAACTGCGCGACGAGCGACGCCTCCCCCACCGCCAGGCTCAAGAGCCGGACCCGTCGGCCGTCCCCGAGGCGGATCACCGCGTCCTCGAACACCGGCTCGAGTCCGGCGAGCTTCTCGAAGATCGCCTCGGCCTCGGCCGTCTCGCGCAGCTCCGGAGGCATCCAGCCGCGGACCAGCCCCCCGTCGTCGCCGAGCACGAGCCACGCCGGGAGCGTCAGGCGGCCGATGCTGACGCTCGTGGCGCGCATCCAGAGCGAGCCGTCCTCGCGGATCTCCGGCGCCAGCGTCGCGGAGAAGTACCGCGCGTCCGCTCCGCGGCCGACCGACGCGCCGATCCGGAAGCGGCCGTCCTTGAACGCCGCGCGCACCTCGCTGACGGCCTCGGGCCACGCGAGACCGTCGATCGGCACGCGATCGACCACCTCGCCGCGCTCGTTGATCACCTCGCGGAACTCGCCGGCGGTGAGCTTGGGCAGCCAGACCGGCAGACGCAGCTGCAGCCAGGCGTTGGCGCCGTCGTCGGACAGCTTGACGGGCCACACCACGGCTTCGAGCGCACCCTCCCCGCTGCCCTGATGATCCGCCGTGATGTGCGAGATCGCGCCGTTCTCGACCAGCCGCGCCAGCTCGCGCATCTCCGTCGTCCGAAACTCCATAGGTGTCCACCAGCGCGGCGCCGAACGAGCCAGGGTCATGGCTGCCAACGCCGCAACGCTCGCCCCGCTGAGCGCCAGCACCACACCCCACGCGATCCGCGTCCGCGACCGCCGCGCCCAGCGGTGCACCCGCCGCAGACGGGCCCGCACCGACGCCGGCGTGTGGGCTGTCGCGGCTGACCATGCCGACGAGAGCGTCAGCGGCGCCGGGCCGAGCAGGGCCGGCCGATCCAGCGGCCCCGTCGCGGGCTCGCCGCGGACCTCGTCGCTCGTCGGGCCCGCCGCCGGCTCGGTCGCCGCCGGCTTCGCCTCGATCTGTTCCGAGACACCGCCCGAGAGGACCCCGGCACCGGCCGGCGCGTCGCGTGAAGCCGCGGCCTTCTCGGGCTCGACCGGCGAGGCCGGCTGCGAGGCCTCCCCCCCGCCGCCACCGGCGCGGGCAACAGATCGGCGACGGCGACGGCTGGATCGGCCCACGGCCTATGGTCGCCGACCCGGGCCGGCGGATCAACCGCGGTCAGGCTCGTCGCGCACACCCGTCCAGCGACTCAGCGCGCAAAGAGCACGATCACGCCGGGGTGCCACGGCTCCGCATCGGTCGGACGCTTCGGCGCATCGGCGCACGGAGCCCCTTCCGCCGAGCCGGCCTGCTCGCCCTCCTCGGCGTGCGTCGTCTCCTGCGTCGCGCTGTCTTCTGGCATCGTGGGAACCCCCCTGCTCCACCGGCTGCGGAGCGCCACACCGCCGCGGATCCGGAAAGGCGTGCTGACGCCCGACCCACCGCCGGGTTCCGGGGAGAACCAACAAACGACGCGACACGCGGGGCCGGATACCCTCTGGCCACCATGGCTGACCACGCTCGCGACCCGTCCCGTGCCGGCACACGCATCGACCTGGAGGGCATCGTCAAGCGCTTCGGCTCGGGCTCGAAGGCCTCCAACGCCGTCGACGGCGTCGATCTGACGATTGAGCCGGGCGAGCTCTTCTTCTTGCTCGGCCCCTCGGGCTGCGGCAAGACCACGCTGCTCCGCATGATCGCCGGCTTCATCGATCCCACGAAGGGCCGGATCCGCTTCGACGGTGCCGATGTCACCGACACCCCGCCCAACAAACGCAACACGGGCATGGTCTTCCAGTCCTACGCCCTCTGGCCGCACATGACCGTCGCGCAGAATGTGGCCTTCGGGCTCGATGTCCGCAGCATCGGCCGCGCCGAGAAGGAACGCATGGTCCGCCAGGCGCTCCACGCCGTGCAGATGGACGAGTACGCCGACCGCAAGCCCAACCAGCTCTCGGGCGGCCAGCAGCAGCGCGTCGCCCTCGCGCGAGCGCTCGTCATCCGCCCGGCCGTGCTCCTGCTCGATGAGCCGCTGTCAAACCTCGACGCCAAGCTGCGCAACGACCTCCGCCTCGAGATCCGCCGGATCTGCAAGTCCGCCGGGCTGACGACGGTGTATGTCACCCACGACCAGAAGGAAGCGCTCAGCATCGCCGACCGCATCGCCATCATGCGCAAGGGTCGCATCGAGCAGCTCGGCACGCCGCGAGGGCTCTACAAGCAGCCCGCCAGCACCTTCGTGGCCAGCTTCCTGGGCGAGACGAACTTCATCGAGGGCACGGTCGCCGACCCAGACGGAGCGGACGGCACCATGACGCTCGAGACGCCAGCGGGCACGATCCGGGCCACCCAGCCCAATAACCAATCAAAATACAAACAAAACAGCGCGATCGTGTGTTCTGTCAGGCCGGAGTCTGTTCGGCTTGTCGAGCCGGACGCGCCCGGCGCGCTCCGTGGCAAGCGGCTCGAGTCGGTCTACCTCGGCGAGATCGCGCACCACGACATCCGCGTCGGGCATCAGGAACTCGGGGCCGTGCTCCGCGTGAGCGAGCTGAACCCCCCGCCGGAGCACCTGGCGGAGACGCATCGACAGATCGGTGTGGTCATCGACCCGTCCGAGGTCGTGGTGCTGCCGCGCGACTGACACCCATCAGGCGGCGGCGTCGCCGGCCCGGGAGGCGCGTGCCTCTGGCCGTGCGATGCTGGCGGCGCGCGGGATGCGGATCACGAAGCGGGCGCCCTCGTGCTCGGCGTCGGCGGAGTGCTCGGCCTCGTTCGGGTCGTGGGGGCCGGACGAGGGTTCCAGCCGGATGGTCCCCCCTGCCGCCGTGATCAGCTCCCGACAGACCGAGAGCCCGAGCCCGCTTCCGGGCTCGGCGGAGGCGCCGCGCCCGCGCATGAACGGCTCGAAGACCCGCTCCCTGTCGCACGCGCGGATGCCCGGACCGGTGTCGCGGACGACGATCTCGACCCCGCCGGTGTTCCACGGGGAACTGTCCATGCCGGCCGCCTCGACGGTCAGCCGGCCGGCCTGCCGCTCTTGGAGCATCGCGGTGCGGGCGTTCTGGAACAGGTTGACGAAGACCTGCTGCAGCGAGGTGGGGGTCATGGCGACCGCCATTGACTCGTCGATCCGAAACTCGCAGGTGATGCCGTCCCGGCCCAGATCCCGGCCCAGCGCCGCCACGGCTGCCCGGGCCGCGTCGAGCACGGCCGCCCGCGGCGTTTCGTCCGCCACCCCCCCACGGCCGAGGGCGAGAATGGCACGGGCGATCTCGGCGGTGCGGCCGATCGAGTCGTCGGTGACCGCCAGCGCCCGCTGGACCTGCTCGTCGCTCGCGCCGTCCTTTCGGGCCAGCCTGACATGTGTGAGTGCCGGGGTCAGGATGTTGTTGACCTCGTGGGCCAACAGCCCGGCGACGGCTCCCAGCGCTGCCTGGCGCTGGAGCTGAACCATCTCGGCCGCCAGCGCCTCGACATCGTGCTGAACACGGTCAAGCGAGGTGGCCAGGGTGCCTCGGGAGGGCTGTGCCGGGCTGGCCGGTGGCGGCGACGGCTCGTCTTGGGGATTCATGGCCTGAGCATCGGGTCATTGACGGCCTCGGTTGCCGGCGAGCAGGCGGGTCAGAGGCGAAAGGGTGTGAAGACAGGGAAGGAGTGGCGGTCGTGCCGCGACCGGGCCGCTAGGGCTCTCGGTCGGTCACGAACCCGACACCGCGATCGCCCCCGATCCCGCCGCCCACCAGCCAGGCCCGGATCGCTCGCGGCCTGAGATCGGTGTCCACGATCGCGGCCTGATCGACCCAGTCAAAGCCGATGCCCTCCTCCCGGCTGATGACGGCCCCCGGCTCGAGTGGCCCCTCGTGTTCCACGGGGAACACCAGATTGATCTCGTGCCCGCCGGAGCGGGGCGGGTCACCGAAGATGACCTCGGCGAGCAGGAGTGGGTCGCCGACGCGGATCTCGAGGCCGGTCTCTTCACGAAACTCGCGGGCGAGGGCGTCGGCGGCTGTCTCGCCGGGCTCCACATGGCCCCCGGGGAGGTAGGCGTAACCCTTGGCCAGGTTTCGGCAGACGAGCACCGCCCCGCCTTGCATCAGCATCCCGCGCGCGACGACCTCCGGTGATGCGGGCGGGCGCTGATGATGGGGCGGATGGGCCATGGATGGGTTGTACCAGATTCGGGCCGGGCCCGTTGGGGCGGCGCGAGCGGAAACGGACGCGACGGGGTACCATGCCGCGAACCAGGAACCGACAGGCAAGGAGGCCGACATGGCAACGGACACGGACGGCACAAGCAGCACCGCGAGCAAGCGCCGGCGGCTCGGCAAGGGGCTCAGCGGCTTGATTGGGGATCCCGTGCCGGTGGATCGCTCGCCGACCACGATCGAGCACGGCGTGGCCGGGCCAGCAGGCCAGCCGAACGAGGGATCGGGACCAACCCATGGCACCTCGCCGGCCGGCGGATCGCTGACCCAGATCTCGGTTGACACCCTAATACCAAACAGATACCAACCACGATCATCGTTTGATGAGGCTGCGCTGCGTTCACTGGCCGACTCGATCGCTCGGGACGGCGTGATGCAGCCGATCCTGGTGCGTGCGGGGTCGGGGTCGGGCTCGACTGGGGGCCGATACGAGATCATCGCGGGCGAACGGCGGTGGCGTGCGGCCAAGCTCGCGGGCCTGACACGGGTGCCGGCGATTGTGCGGCAGGTGGACGACGAGACCTCGGCCGAGTGGGCGTTGATCGAGAATGTGCACCGGACGGATCTGAACGCGATCGAGCGGGCGGACGCGATCGCGTCGCTGATCTCGAGGTTCGGGCTGACGCAGGCGGAGGCGGCGGAGCGTCTGCAGCTGGAGCGGTCGACGGTGGCGAACCTGGTTCGGCTGGTGGACCTGGAGCCGGCGATCAAGGCGTTGATCGCGCAGGATCGGCTGAGCGCGGGGCACGGGAAGGCGCTGCTCGCGATGCCGGCGGGGGACGAACGGGTGCGCACGGCCGAGGCGGCCGCGGCGGGGGGGTGGTCGGTGCGGCGGCTCGAGGCGGCGGCGAAGCGGCCCTCGGCGGCTCCGTCGGCGCCGTCGGGGCCGGTCTCCAGGCGTGCGGCGGTGTTGTCATCGCTGGAGCGCGAGCTGGGCGAGGAGCTGGGCACGCGCGTGCGCATCCGCACGAATCCCGCGGGGACGAAGGGGCGGCTGGAGATCGACTTCTTCGGGCTCGACCACTTCGACGGGCTGATCGAGCGGCTCGGGGCGAGGCGTAACGGCGGCACGCCGGGAAGCTGATCGACGCAACCGGCGAAGGGTTGTGGTTGGTTTGTGGCCGGGCTGAACATCAGTCGAATGTAAGAAACAAGATAAGAGTTCGTGACATCCCAACGGGGGGCGCTATGCTTGCGCGCCGTGCTTCGGAACTGCGCGGCCGACAGCACTCTTGAGGAGGCCCGCACGATGGCCAAGAAGACAACGAAGCGGAAGACAACAAAGAAGAAGGCGCGCGGTCGGCGGCCGGCGGCGAAGAGCGGTGGAGGCGGCGCGCTCGGCACGGTGTCGAGCGAGGCGCTGCAGGCGGAGCTGGCGCGCCGGCGGCGCGAGGCGTCGGCGCTGCAGCGCAAGCGGGACAGGCTGCTGGGGCAGCTGCAGGATGTGGAGCGCCAGCTGCGTGACGCCGGGCTGGCGACGGGTGGCGCGGGCGGCGGGCGGCGTCGGCCTCGCAACTCGTCGAGCCTGGTCGACGCGATGCACGCGGTGCTGACGGGCGCCGAGATGTCGGTGACACAGCTGGCGGACGCGGTGCAGGCGGCCGGGTACATCACGACCTCGCCCAACTTCCGCACGATCGTCAACCAGACGCTGATCAACAACAAGAACAAGTTCAAGCGTGTGTCACGCGGCGTGTACACCGCCAAGTGACCCTTGGCCTCCTCGGCCGCGAACAGGTGCGAACAGGTGCGAACAGGTGCGAACAGGACAACGCCCGGGTCGAGCATGACCCGGGCGTTGTTGTTGTTGTTGCAGGTATACGGCCGGTTTACCAGGCGCTCGGCTCAGGGCGGAGCCGTGTGGGACGGTCGAGGTACCACAGGTAGAACCAGTCGCGGACGAGCATGCGCCGGCCCTCGTCCTTGATGATGGTGGTGCGGTTGGCGATGTCGTCGCCGCGCTTGTCCATGGTGACGAGGTTGGGCGTGGGGTCGTCGCGGTACTCGGCGAGGCGGTTGCGCTCGCTGGAGCAGCCGGCGAGTGCGGCGGCCGCGACGGAGACGGTGGCGATCGCGGCGATTCGGCGTCGGTTGGTCGTGGTCTTCAACGGATGTCTCCAGCGGGTCGGCGTGGTGCGCCGGCGTGTGTGTCCGGGCGAGTCAGCGAGCGGTGCCGTCGTTGGCGCGAGCGAGCGGCGAGGGGCCACGGCATCCGAGGCCGGGTCCGATTCGCAGCGGGGCCGCCATCCGTTGCGTGCCGAGCGTCGTCGCGAGTCGCGGCGTCGCCCGACCTTGGGCGCGCGGCGACCGCGTCCGCCATGGTTGTACCCGCCGGGCGGGTCCGCGTCAAACGATCGCGACCGGAAACGCCTGTTCCCGGGGGGGTGACCGGGTTTCGGCCGGTGGCGCGTGATTGTGTCAAGCGGGTACGAATTTCCTCTCGGAGAAGGCGGGTTCCGGTGTTCACGCGGCCGAGCTTCTGGTACAGTCAGGCCGGATGAGAGCGGGTGCGGTGGTGGGATCCCCGAACCCGTGTGAGAGGTTCGAACGAGAGCCCGGAAGGCCCGAAACATCGGGCCGGCGGCGGGCGACAAGGAGGTGCGAGTCTCGTTTCAACCGGTCGCGAGGGGCACATGTCTCGACCTTTCTGAACCCCAGGGAGCCGTGATCAATTGACATGGACGAAGGCCGGGCCGTCATCGAGCGGAGGGCCGGGATCCGAGTCAGCGGCGCCCACCTGAAAGCGGGGTCCAGACAACCCCGGTCGCACCGGTTGAATCGTGGCTCGCACCGTCATCCAGCCCCCATGGCTCGCGTGATTGCGCTGAGCCGTGTTCAGGGTGGTGGGCCCGGAGGAGAGCCCACCGCCCTTTTTTTTGGACCTGCGTCCGTTCGGCTCGCCGTTTCGGTGAGAACGCGTAACCCGTATTGAAGCCACGGGTTACGGCCGTCGATGAGTCTGGCATGGATCTCGGGTCACTCAGTGCGGCGGTCTCGGCGGCGGATCGGGGGGGCTACCTGATTGCGCGGAAGATCCTGGATCAGGCCGAGCAGCAGGGGGCGCAGGCTGTGGCGATGATCCGCGACGCGGCGGCTGTGTCGGCGTCGGCCCCACGGGGCGCGGTGAGCGCCGTGCCCGGCCCGACCGAGACCGGCGGGCGGCTGGACCTGAGGGCCTGATCGGCCGTTGCCACTCGATTCGGACCTTGAGAAGCAGACCGCTGACGGCCTGCCAACCCGGCAGCGGCGGGGCATTGTGTCCCCGCCATCGCAGGGTTGACCGGGGTTTGAGACCGTCTGGGCGGGTTCTGAGGGGCCCGCGGGCTGCGGCGCGCGAGTTGCAGGCCGACCAGGGCTGCGACGGCAACCGTGGTGGGTGACCGGGCGCAGGGACCAGCCGGAGGGAATGCCCATGGGGCCTGACCGCTTCACGACGATCGCGCAGCAGGCGCTGGCTTCGGCTCAGGCCGACGCGGCCCGCCGGGGCAACCCGGAGGTCACCGGTCTGCATGTGCTGCACGCGCTGCTGAACGAGCAGGGGTCGAGCGCGCGTGGGGTGCTGGTCAAGGCGGGCGTGAACGCGGACCAGATCGCGTCGATCGTGCGGAGCGAGCTGGATCGGCTGCCGACGACCTCGAGCGGGGCCGGCTCGGCGGGCCGGGCGCTGATGGACCTGGTGGCGAAGGCGGATGCGCTGTCGCGCGAGATGGGCGACTCGTACATCACGGGCGAGCACCTGCTGATCGCGTTGTCGCAGGTGAAGGGGCCGGCGTTCGATGTGCTGGACATCAACGCGGCGACGCCGGATGTGCTGAAGAAGGCGGCGAAGCAGATCCGCGAGGCGTCGGGCGTGAAGACGGTGAGCGACCAGAACGCTGAGGCGGGGTTCGAGTCGCTCAAGAAGTACGGCATCGACCTGACCGAGCGGGCGCAGCAGGGCAAGCTGGACCCGGTGATCGGGCGCGACGACGAGATCCGGCGGACGATGCAGGTGCTCAGCCGGCGGACGAAGAACAACCCGGTGCTGATCGGCGAGCCGGGCGTGGGCAAGACGGCGATCGCCGAGGGGCTGGCGCTGCGGATCGTCAACGGGGACTGCCCGGACGGGATGCGTGACAAGCGGGTGATCGCGCTGGATGTGGGGCAGCTGCTGGCTGGCGCGAAGTACCGCGGTGAGTTCGAGGAGCGTCTGAAGGCGGTGCTGCGCGAGGTCTCGGCGAGCGACGGGCAGATCATCCTGTTCATCGACGAGCTGCACACGATCCTTGGCGCGGGTGCGGCGGAGGGCGCTGTGAGCGCCGGGAACATGCTCAAGCCGGCGCTGGCGCGCGGCGAGATCCGGTGCATCGGCGCGACGACGCTGGACGAATACCGCAAGCATGTGGAGAAGGACGCGGCGTTTGCGCGTCGGTTCCAGCCGATCATGGTCGATCAGCCGAGCGTGGAGGAGACGGTGACGATCCTTCGCGGGCTGAAGGAGCGGTACGAGGCGCACCACGGTGTTCGGATCAAGGACACGGCGCTGCTGGCGGCGGCGCAGCTGAGCCACCGGTACATCGCGGACCGGTTCCTGCCGGACAAGGCGATCGATCTGGTCGATGAGGCGGCGAGCCGTCTTCGGATCGAGAACGACAGCATGCCGACGGAACTGGACGAGCTGAATCGTCGGATCATGCAGCTGGAGATGGAGCGCGAGGCGCTGCGGATCGGATCGGAGGGCGACGGCAAAGCGGCGGAGGCGACGAACAAGGAGCTCGAGCGGATCGAACGAGACCTGAGCGAGTTGCACGAGGAGAACGCGGCGCTGAGCGCGCGGTGGGAGGTCGAGAAGCGGGATCTGGACGCGGTCAAGGCGATCAAGGAGTCGATCGATGCGAAGCGGGTGGAGCTGGAGCAGGCGCAGCGGCGGGGCGACCTCGAAGCGGCGGCACGGATCCAGTACGGCGAGATGCGCGACTTGGAGGCTCGGCTCTCCGAGGCCGAGGCCCGGCTCGATCAGCGGGCGGCGTCCGGCGACGCCCTGGTTCGAGAGGAGGTAGACGCGGAGCAGATCGCGGACATCGTCGCGCGGTGGACGGGGATCCCGGTGGCGCGGCTGGTCGAGAGCGAGCGCGACAAGCTGGCGCGGATGGAGGAGCATCTGCGCGAGCGCGTGGTGGGGCAGGACGAGGCGCTGCGGGCGGTCAGCGACGCGGTGCGCCGGTCGCGCGCGGGGCTGAGCGATCCGAACCGGCCGATCGGCAGCTTCCTGTTCCTCGGCCCGACGGGCGTGGGCAAGACGGAGACCTGCAAGGCGCTGGCGCAGTTCCTGTTCGATACCGAGGAGGCGCTGATCCGCGTGGACATGTCCGAGTACATGGAGAAGCACGCGGTCGCGCGGATGATCGGCGCGCCGCCGGGGTATGTCGGCTACGACGAGGGCGGCGTGCTGACCGAGGCCGTGCGCCGGCGGCCCTACAGCGTCATCCTGCTCGACGAGATCGAGAAGGCGCACCCGGATGTGTTCAACATCCTGCTGCAGCTGCTCGATGACGGGCGTCTGACCGACGGCCAGGGCCGGACCGTCGACTTCCGCAACACGATCGTGGTAATGACGAGCAACATCGGCAGCCAGAAGATCCAGGAGATGACCGAGGCCGGCGCCGAGGACTGGGAGATCGAGGCGGCGGTGCGCGACCTCGTCCGGCGCGGCCCGGGCGCGGACATCGCCAGCAGGCAGTCCGGCGACGAGGGCGAGATGCGGGCTCGGCTGAACCTCGATGTCCACCAGGGTTTCATGCGGCCGGAGCTGCTCAACCGGATCGATGAGACCGTGGTCTTCCACCGGCTCGGGCGCGAGTCGCTGGGCGCGATCGTGGACATCCAGCTGCACCGGCTGCGCGAGCGGCTGGCGGAGCGGGAGATGACGCTGGAGCTGTCGGCCGAGGCGATGGCGCACCTGGCGACAGAGGGCTGGGACCCGGCGTTCGGAGCTCGGCCGTTGAAGCGTGTCATCCAGCAGCGTATCGAGAACCCGCTGGCGAGCAAGATCCTGTCGGGCGAGCTGGGCGCGGGTGACCATGTGTTCGCGGATGTCGCGGGGACGAGCTTCGTGTTCGAGAAGCGCGGGCGGTCGGCGGGCGAGCCCGGCGGGGATGAGACCGAGGCGGCGTGAGCCACGATACGAAGCTCGCTGCGACCGAGCGGGGTCTTCTTGTGATCGGTTTCCGGCGTGGGCGGGCTGATGCGGCTGAGAGCCGGGCCTTTGCTTATTCCTTCTTCGCCGTTACCACCGGCGCCAGGATGTCGGCCAGCGTTGTGTTCGACTCGTCGGTGCGCACGAGCGTCATGTAGCGAGGGCCGTGGTCGTAGGTCAGCCGGCGTGTCGTGATCGTGTCGCCCGAGACGACCAGCAGGTCGAGTCCGCCCGTAGCAACGGACGACTCCACGGCCTCGACGAATCGGCTTCGGCTCCAGGTGTAGTCGGTGGCTTCGCCGTCGGCGGTGACGGTCAGGCCGAGGATGCGCATGCCCGGGCCGAGGCCCGCGGCGTCGGCGGGGGTGCCCAGCATGACGGTGCGAACGGTGCCGTCGGCGGAGACGCTCATGCCGAGTGATTCGCGCGCGTCGAGCGGGTCGTGTCCCGGGCTGCCGTCGGGGCCTTTGGGCGGCTCGTTGGTGTACTGGATGGCGTAGCCGAGTTCGGTGGCGAGGGTAAGCGGGCCCTTGCCGCCGAGGCCGCGGATGCGCGCGTCGAAGAAGGCCTGCCAGTCGTAGTCGGCGACCTGGTTCATCGCGCCGATCACATCGGCTTCGGTGTAGGTCTTGAAGTCGTCTGTGGGTTTGTCGGCGTGGAAGAAGATCCGGCAGAAGTCGTCGAGCGAGCGGTCGCCTTCGGAGAGCCGGCGGATGATGGCGTCGGCCTCCATCCAGATCAGCGCGCCCTCGCCGTAGTAATCCTGGCTCCGGCGGAGGTGGCCCCAGTTGGCGCTCCCGCCGCGGAGGGTGTGGCTCGCGGCGCAGGTGTCGGCCAGCGGCCGCCAGTCGCGGCCCTGCTGGAGGGCGTTTCGGCGGAGGCTGTTGCGCAGGGCCCACTCGTACTCGCCCTCGTCGAACAGGCCGGCGCGGTTCTCGAGCACCTCGGCGAGGTAGGTCGTCAGCCCCTCGTAGACCCAGAGCAGTTCGGTGCCCTTGGGCGTGTGGAAGTCTGTGGTGGCCATCGGTTCGGGGCGGAGGTACTTGCCGCACCACGCGTGCACATACTCGTGCGGGATGAGCATCTGGTCCCAGCCGCTGAGGCTGTCGAAGTCTTCAAAGCTCGACGGCGGCAGGATGTTCATGGTCGAGCGCAGGTGCTCGAGCCCGTTGCGCGGCAGCTGGTCGGTGATGCCCAGCAGGATGTCCATGGACTCGAAGGGGAACGAGCCGAACATGTGCGCGGCCTGCGTGACCATCTCGGTGTAGGCCTCGACGATCGCCTCGTCGGGCTTGGCGCCGGCGGGGGATTCGCTGATGACATGCAGCGTGTGCCTGGGCGCATCGACGCCCTCGGCGTTGAGCGAGTAGGTGCGGTAGTGACGGCCCACGAGGATGGGCGTGTCGACAAGCCGACGCAGCGTGACGGGCGCGTAAGCGAGCGTGACCGGGCCCGGCTCGCCGACGGTGGTCTCGGTCTGGTCGAGCGCGCAGGCGGCGGACCAGTTCTCGGGAATGGTCAGCGTGGTCTCGATGCTGAAGTCGGTGTCGCTGACAGCCTCGGGGTAGAACAGCACGGTGTTGGGGCTGATCAGTCCCATGTCCTGCGAGCCGAAGGAGTCGAGGCCGCGGCTGTTGGCGGTGGGCTGGTTCGCGATGTAGCGGATGTCGAGGGTGACAGCCTGCGTTGTTTCCGTGGTGTCGATCTCGATGCGGTAGACATCGCCGGGCGTGCGTGTCCAGGCGAGTCGGCCGCCGTCCTGGTCGAAGGCGTTCAGGCCGGCGAGGTTCTGGATCGGTCCGCCCGGGGCGTGCGAGCCGGGGACCCACTGGGGGTAGCGGAGGACGAGGGCACCGCGGTCGCCCTGGGCGGCCTCGTCGATGTCGATGGTCATGGTGGCGTGGAGCAGGCCACGGGGCAGGTCGGTCGCGTCGATATCGAGCGAGGCCGATCGCTGGGCCTGCGCGGTGAGCGCGGCGAGCGAGACGAGGGCGGCAGCGAGCAGCGTGCGCATGGGGACCTCCGTGGTGCTGAGCCGGAGTGTACGGGGCCGCGTCGGGCATACCGTGGCGTCATGGCGACGGTGTTTCTCAACGGCGACTTCATCGACGCGTCCGAGGCGCGGGTCTCGGCGTTTGACGCCGGGCTGACCCACGGCGTGGGGCTCTTCGAGACGATGCTCGGGCTCGTGGACGGCGATGGGCCCCGCGTCGTCCGCCTGCACGACCACATCGACCGGATCGCCGAGTCGGCGCGGGCGCTCCGGCTGAGCGAGCAGCTGCGCAAGACCGCCCTCGCCGAGGCCGTGGAACGAACGGTCGAGAGGTGCGGGCTGGCCCGGCAGCGGGTTCGGCTGACGATCACGGGGGGCGATCTGAACCTGTTGTCCGCCGGCGCATCGGACCGGCCGCACGACCCGACGGTGATGATCGCGGCTCAGCCTGCGACGGCGTACCCGGCGGTCATGCTGGAGCGCGGCGTCATCGCCACGCTCGCCGATACCAAGGCCAACCCGTTCGAGCCCACCGCGGGGCACAAGACGCTGAACTACTGGTGGCGGCTCTCAGAACTCCAGGCCGCCGGTCAGAAGGGCGCGGGCGAGGCGCTCGTCTTTCAGGTCACGAACCATCTCTGCGGCGGGTGCGTCTCCAACGCGTTCATCGTCAAAGACGGCGCGCTCTTCACGCCCATCGCGCGCGGCGAAGAGGCCAAGGGCGGCCTGCCAAGCCCGGTGCTGCCCGGCATCACCCGCGGCGCGGTCATCGACGCCGCCAACGAACTGGGCATCGAGACCACAGCCCGGATGCTGACCATCGACGATGTGCTCGGCGCCGACGAGGTCTTTCTGACGAACTCGAGCTGGACCATCCTGCCCGTGGTGCAGGTCGAGGCGAGCGCGATCGGCGGGGGAAGCGCGGGGGAGATCACCCGCCGTCTGCGGGCGCATCTGGAGCCCGGCGGGGCGTGATGCGTCCGACGAGGTCGGCGGTGATGTCGGGGTGATCGCTTGGGCCGGTGACGAGCACGGCCCGCCACAGGCCTCGCTCATCGAGCACGCGGTCGAGTTCGCCCTGGATGTCGATGAGCACGGTGTATACCGGCTCGGTGCCGGCGAGCTGGTGGTGGGCGAGCTCCTGCAACTCGCCGCCACGCGTCTCGATTTCGGCGGCCGGGCCTGGTTCGGCGGCATCGCGCTGAGCGCGGAGGCGGTTGAGGCGGTCGTGGAAGGCCTGCGAGGCGTAATAGGCGACGAGCAGGCGTTCGCGGTCGACGGCGCCGGTGCCGCCGGCGGGATGGTCGGGGTTGACCATGAGCGTGTGCTCGATGGCTCCCTCGTGCGGGGCAAGCAGGCCGCAGCCCGTTGTGGCGAGGGCCGCGGCGGCGAGGGTCAGGGCGAGGGCGGTCGATCGTGAGGCGCGTGCCATGCGTGTCTCCTCGGGCCCGGGGGTGCGAGAGTGCGGGCCTCTGGAGATATATTAGTGTTTACTATAATCGAATTGCAAGGGTTTCCCGGTTCATCCGAGCAGGTGGATCTGCAGCGTGGCCGCCGCGGCCTCGATCGGCGGGGGACGGTGTTCGGAGTCCTGACGAGGCCGACGCGCAAGCGAGGCAGACTGGCGCCCGATGTCGGGCGCAGCGCCCCCTCACTCCTCCCTCTCCCCCGAGGGGATAAGGAGGAGGATGCCTCGCTGGCGCTTCGGCCTCGTTGGGGTCAGGCATGTCCCGGGGAGTGTGGAGCGAGGGCGCGCGTCATGCTCCCCGCTCACGGGTGTGATCTGACTCGCCTGACTCGCCGGGTCTGGGACTCTCGGGCGGGAGGATGTTGGGCTCCGGGCGTTCCTTGGGGCTGCCCTCGTAGAAGAAGTCGCGGTCGAAGGGGGTGCCGCACTCGGGGCAGCGATGGACCCATGGCGCGGAGATGAGGTCGGCGAGGTCATGGCCGCACCGCCTGCAGCGGAGGATGGGCTTCGGGCCGGGCACGGGGTGAGCCTAGTCGCGTGTCACCACGCGGACATTGGCTCGGCCGTCGGTGCGGACGCCGGCGACGCGGCTGTTGGGCCGGCCGATCTCGCGCAGCCTTCGGCGGATGTGCAGGACGGCGAGCGTGATGATGCCCGCCACGATCGCGAGCAGCAGCACCGGGATCAGCAGGGCGACGGCCAGCAGGAAGACCGCGACGCCGATGAGCGTGCAGAGCAGCGATGCGATCGGCCCCTGTTTCGCTCGGAACTCGACCACGCGGGCCTGCGCGGCCCTGGCTCTGGCGGCCGGGTCTGTGAACACATCGGCGTCCATGGCGGATTGTAGGGATCGCCGTGGGTCTGCTTTCGTCATCAACCGGGGAGGTGTGTCGCGGCGCGGGCCCAACTGCCAGCCTTGAACGCGTAGACTCTCCGCTTGCAGGAGGCATGCGCGGATGGCACGAGATGCTGCGGTGACGACAGAAGCAACCACAATGGGTGGGGCACAACAGAAGCCCTTTGTGCATCTGCACTTGCACAGCGAGTACTCGCTGCTGGACGGGGGCAACCGGCTCGATCGGCTGGTGGCGCGGGTGAAGGAGCTGGGCATGGACGCCGTGGCCGTGACGGACCACGGCAACATGCACGCGGCGGTGCAGTTCTATGAGATCGCGCGGCGTGCGGGGATCAAGCCGATTCTGGGCGTCGAGGCGTATGTGGCGCCGCGGTCCCGGCTGGACAAGACCTACACCGGCGTGAGCGACGGCGGGTACCACCTGGTGCTGCTGGCCGAGAACCTGACGGGCTACGAGAACCTGCTGTACCTGTGCAGCGAGGCGTACCTGACCGGGTTCTACTTCAAGCCGCGGATCGACCGGGAGCTGCTTGAGGCGCACAGCTCGGGGCTGATCGCGATCAACGGGCACCTGGGCTCGGAGATGGGCGAGCACCTGCTGAGCTATGAGACGAGCGGCGGGGCGTCTGGCGGAGATCCGGCGCACTGGGAGGCGGCGCGGGAGAGCGCCGAGTGGCACGCGCGGGTGTTCGCCGACGAGGGCACGGGGCCGCGGTTCTTCGTCGAGCTGCAGCACCATGTGCCGGAGCAGATCTCGATCAACCCGCATCTGATCCGGATGGCTCGGGAGCTCGGCCTGCCGCTGGTGTGCGACAACGACAGCCACTTCCTGCGGGCCGAGGACCACGATGCGCACGACACGCTGATCTGCATCAGCACCGGCAAGAGCAAGCACGACGAGCAGCGGATGCGCTACACGCCCGAGCTGTATGTCAAGAGCCCCGAGGAGATGTGGGGGATCTTCGGTGGGTCGTCGTACAACAACGAGAAGGTGGGCGACGCTGGCATCGAGGCGCTGCGGAACACGGCCGCGATCGCGGCGCGGTGCGAGGTGGAGCTGCCGATCGGCGCGAATCATGCGCCGGTGGTCGTGGTCAAGGCGCCGCCGGCGGGCAAGCTGCCCAGGCACGATGCGCCGGAGTTCGGCGGTGACCTGACGGCGTGGTTCAAGGCGTTCTGCGACCGGTTCGAGCTCGAGCCGGCGAACGACCCGAGCCTGAATCAGACGCAGCTGAAGGACGAGTGCGACAGGGCGCTTCGGCTGTTGTGCCGCGCGGGGATGGTGTGGCGGTACGGACCGGGGATCCTGAAGCACGAGCACGAGGAGATCGAGGGCGAAGCCGCTCCCCCGCGTGCGGCGGAGCTGTCACCGAAGGTGACTGAGGGGGATTCGTTCTCCGACACCCCCTCCGCCTCACCTTCGCTCGGCACCTCCCCCGCACGCGGGGGAGGAGACATCAACTGGCTGCGCTGGGTGCGGCTCAACCGCGAGCTGAAGATCCTGGCGGACAAGCTGATCTCGGCGTACTTCCTGATCGTGTGGGACTTCGTGAACTGGGGCCGGCAGCGCGGGATCCCGGCGTTGGCGCGCGGCTCGGGCGTGGGCACGATGGTGGGGTATGTGCTGGGTCTTTCGAACGCGTGCCCGGTGGACTACGGGCTGCTGTTCGAGCGGTTCACGGACCCGGACCGGAGCGAGTACCCGGATATCGATATCGACCTGTGCCAGGACGGGCGCGGTGAGGTGATCGAGTATGTGCGTCAGAAGTACGGCCATGTGGCGCAGATCATCACCTTCGGGACGCTCAAAGCCCGGGCGGCGGTGCGCGATGTGGGTCGGGTGCTCGAGTACCCGCTGCCGGAGACGGACCGGCTGGCGAAGCTGATCCCGGAGGAGCTGGGGATCACGCTCGACAAGGCGCTCCAGCAGGAGCCCGATCTCCAGAAGCTGTACGACTCGGACGACATCGCCCGGCGGGTGATCGACAACGCGCGGGTGATCGAGGGGCAGGCGCGGCACTCGAGCGTGCACGCGGCGGGCGTGATTGTCGCGACCCGTCCCCTGCACGAGGTGGTGCCGCTCTACCGCCAGTCGGGCGGTGCCGAGCACGAGATCGTGACGCAGTGGGACGGCCCGACCTGCGAGAAGATGGGCCTGCTGAAGATGGACTTCCTGGGTCTGCGGACGCTGTCGATCATCGAGCGGGCCAGGCTGCTGATCCAGCAGACGCTGCCGGAGGACGCGGTGTGGGGCGCGGTCGGGCGTGCGCCGGGCGAGGGCGATCACCCGCTCGACCTCGATCGTCTGACATACGACGACCAGCGCGTGTTCGCGATGTTCCAGCGTGGCGACACGACAGGCGTGTTCCAGTTCGAGTCCGGGGGCATGCGGCGGCTGCTGATCGAGATGAAGCCGGACCGGCTCGAGGACCTGATCGCCGCGAACGCGCTGTTCCGGCCGGGCCCGATGGACCTGATTCCGGACTACAACCAGCGGAAGCACGGCAAGGCACCCGTGCCGACGGTGCACCCGATCGTGGATCGGTTCACGGCCGAGACCTACGGCGTGATGGTGTACCAGGAACAGGTCATGCAGATCGTGCACGAGCTGGGCGGCATCCCGCTGCGGCAGGCGTACGCGCTCATCAAGGCGATCAGCAAGAAGAAGGAAAAGATCATCGCCGAGAACCGCCCCCGGTTCGTCGAGGGCGCGGGCAGGCAGGGGCTCGACGCCACCAAGGCCGAGGAGTTGTTCGAGCTGATCCTGAAGTTCGCGGGCTACGGATTCAACAAGAGCCACTCGACGGGATACGCGATCGTGGCGTACCAGACGGCGTACCTCAAGACCTTCTTCCCTTCGCACTACATGGCCGCGTTCCTGACCTTCGAGTCTCAGGCGCAGAAGGTCAGCGACTGGATCCCGTATCTCGAAGACTGCAAGCGGTGCCGATTCATCGAGCCGACGACGGGCGAGGTGATCCGTGCCGGCGTGGAGGTACGCCCGCCGGATGTGAACCTGTCGCTGGCGGACTTCGCGGTGGTGTACGAAGAGGGCGAGGCGCGGACGGCGAGCACGGGGCATGTGCGGTTCGGGCTTCGTGCGATCAAGGGGGCGGGCTCGAAGGCGATCGAGGCGATCATCGCGGAGCGTGACGGCGAGGGTCGGCCGTTCTCGTCGCTGCACGAGTTCTGCGAGCGCGTGCCGCCGGGCACGGTGAACAAGGCGACGATCGAGTCGCTGGTCAAGAGCGGGGCGTTCGACGCGGTGCACGGTCGGGAGACGCGTGCGTCGATGGTCGCGACGATCGACTCGGCCGTTTCGGCGGGTCAGAAGCTGGCGGCGGATCGGGCGTCGGGGCAGGGGGCGCTGTTCGGTGCGCCCGAGCCCGATGAGCGCTCCTCGTCGAGCGCCGAGGCGCCGCTGGTGCGTGTGGAATCGTGGAGCGAGTCCGAGACGCTCAAGCAGGAGAAGGAGACGCTCGGGTTCTATGTCTCGAGCCACCCGCTGGAGCAGTGGCGCGACTGGAGCGGTGTGTTCGCGAAGGTGCGCGTGGGCGACCTGGCCGACGAGCCGCAGGATCGGCGCGTGGTCGTCGCGGCGCTGGTGCAGAGCGTTCGGACGATCGTGGTGCGCAACGGCCGGAGCGCCGGGCAGAAGATGGGCATCGTGACGATCGAGGACCTGACGGGCACGGCCGACGCCGTCATGTTCGCCGACTGCTACGCGACCTACCAGCACCTGCTCGAGGACGACGACCCGAAGTTCGTGCTGGGCCGGATGGACCACAGCCGGGGCGGGCCACAGATCATCGTTGACCGCATGGTGCCGATCGACGGCGTGCCGCTGGAGAAGGGCCGGCTGCACCTGCACATCGACTCGAAGCGGTTGAATGGTTCGAGCGAGTCCGCGGTGGTGTCGCTTCGTTCGCTGCTGGGCGAGCGGGCGAAGACGAACGGCACGAGCGTGCCGGTGTTCCTCGATATCGAGACCGAGCGTGCTGTGGTGACGGTGTGCCCGGAGCCGGCGCTGCGCGTGGATCTGATGCCCAGCTTGATGCGCGAGGTGGCGGGCGTGCTGGGCACCGGCTGTGCAACGCTGATCGGAGGGAAGGCGATCGAGGTCGAGGACAAGCGTCGCGGCGGCTATCGGGGCGGGAAGCGTCGGTAGGTTCGGCTTAGTCGGCGTCGTCCAGGAGTTGGGCGAGCGCTCGCCGGATCCGCGCGAGGGCCACGAAGTAGGTCACGGCCGTGATGAGCGCGAGGATCAGCAGCGGCAGGCCAACGATGAACATGGCGCCCAGGAATGCGGCAAGCCCGCCGTAGCCGGAGGTGTCGCTGCTGCGCGCGAGCAGGAGTGCGGTCAGAGCCCAGACCGCGAATGGCGCGAGCACGAGGGTGGCGGCCGTGATGCGCGCCCACACGCTGGCCCGGCGAGCCGCGGTGATCGAGCGTCGATTCGGGATGCGGCGGGCGATGCTGGCGAGGAGCAGGGTGGTGGCGATCATCGCGGCCGTCGAACAGGCGATGACGCACCCCAGCCACACCAGGGCGATCGCGGGGGGCCAACTCGCGCCGAACAGAGGCGGCACGCTGACGACCAGAACGATAAGGACGAGTGCGGCCGCGTTCGAAACGGACGAGCTACGAGCGCGGGGTGCCTCCGTCGATTCATGCGCGATCCACGACACGCCGAGGACGGTGACCAGGAGCCCGGCGAGCGTACCGGCGAGCGAGAGAAGCGCCACACCGCCGGTGAGAAAGGCGGAGGCGAGGAGCAAGGCGACGCCGATCGCGAGCAGTGTGCCGGCGAGGAGCAGAGCCGTCGCGCCACGCAGTCTCGTGCGCAAGCCCTTGCGTGTGTCGTCGCTGAGGGGCCACTTGGGCGTCGAGTCAAGAGCGGGTCGGCCGCACTCGGGGCAGGTGTCGTCCATGCAGTGGCTGCGCAGGTCGTAGCCGCAGTGCGTGCACGGGCCGGTGGCGTAGAACATCGGCCGCGTTGTTGGATCGGTCGCGACCTGTTCCCTCTCGCTCACGCGCCCAGCCTACCCGCATCGGCGACGGCTCTGGCGAGCATCAGGTGCAGCCTCGCGCCCGCGGCGAGGGCGAACAGCAGCAGCAGGCCGAGGAAGATGAGGTAGGGCACCGCGAGCGGGACGGTGGCGACGAAGAGGATCGGGATCAGGGCCGTCAGCGCGGCACCGATGACGCCGAGCGCGAGCGAGAGGCTGGCGATGGCCGTGTACTTGAGCAGGGCGTTGGCGGTATCGGCGACGCGAGGCGCGTCGGCCTGCCGCGCCAGCTCGCGTGTGTAGACGACGCCGAGGACGGCGAGGCCGGGCCAGATGGTGCCGAGGACGGAGATCTCCAGATACGCGGTGACCAACGGATCGGCGTTGATGACGGCGAGCGGCACGAGCGCGCACGCGACGAGCTGCATCGCGGCGAGAGCGCGCAGGCCCAGACGCGCTGCACGGTCTGGGAGGAGGCGGTCGTGCCGACGGTCGGGCGTGGTCAGCATCCACCAGGCGGCAGCGACGGGGATACCGACGGCGGCGGCGGCGACCGCGAGGGCGGTGAGCCCCTGGCCCGGGGTGGCGATCCAGACCGCGGCGGCGATGCCGAGGGAGATCACGCGGGCCGGGATGCACAGGAGCGCGAGGAAGGCACCGGCGCGGACGCGGCGTCGTCGGCGCGGGTCCGCGTTGACGAGTCGCGACTCATCGAGTGCCAGGGCGGGGTTGGTGCCGCACTCGGGGCAGGGCTGGTCGTGGGCGAGGCTGGTGCGGTCGTAGCGGCAGCGTGGGCAGGCGTTCAAGGCGAATCCCCAAAGCCAAAGTGTTTTGGGATTGGGGGGCAGAAACCAAAATTTTGGACATTTTTTTGACTTTTGTGATTTTCTTGCCCCAAGATGTTGTTCGTGAAGCGTACCGACTTCAACATACAGGCGGCTCCGGGCGTGTTGGTCGATATGAAGTTTGGAGGCGAAGCGGGGGTGGCCTTCGTCCCGCACGCCCCACCGGATGGGCAAACGCTTCGATCGGTGCTCGCAGACTGTGCTGTCGCGCTTGAGGCGGCGTCGTCCGCTGTCTCGCGACTTCAGGGCCTCTCGGAGCAGACGCCCTCCGGCTTCAACATCAATCCGTGGGTGTTGTTTCGACCTCTGCGATTGCGAGAGGCGAGGTTGTCGTCGCGGATCGAGGATACGGTCGCCTCATCGCAAGACATCGCGTTGGCTGCGATCGAACGGCTTGAGCGGGAAGAGCCGCTCGAAGTGCAGAACTACCTCGCGGCGGCGGAGATCGGGGCGGGCCAGCCGCGACCGATGACCGAGGCCGACTTGCGGGCGCTGCACCAGCGACTGCTGCAAGGGCTCGCGGACGCACGGCGAAAGCACCCGGGGCAATACCGGCCCGACCAGGTGTACATCGGAGATCGCTCGCTTGGGTTTGGTCGCGCTCGATTCGTGCCCCCGCCGGCGATCGAAGTGCCTCGGCTGATGACAGAGCTGATCGGATACATGGACCATCCGCCGGTGGATCTTCCGAAGCTGGTTGTGGCGGGCGTGTGTCACTATCAGTTCGAAACGATCCACCCATTCATGGATGGCAACGGCCGTCTTGGTCGCATGCTCATCACGCAGTCGATCTGTCGCTTCGGGTTGTTGAAGTCTCCGCTGGTCTATCCCAGCGCCGCGATCGACCGTTCGAAACAGCGGTACTACGATACGCTCAACGCGGTATCTCTGCGTGGAGACTGGTTCGGCTGGATCAGCTATTTCCTCGATGTAGTCCGGGAGTCCGCGGAAGACGCGCTCCGGATGACCGGCAGGCTCTTGAATATGCGCGAGGGCATCCTTGAGAAGTTGAGCGATCGGTCGCTCAGCCAGCGGATTGTCTCGGCCGTCGATTTCCTCTTTGAGCAGCCCGTGTTCACACCAGCGATGCTACACGAGCGAATCGGGGGCACGACGCAGACCGCGCGGAACTACATCGCGACTCTGGAAGAGAAGGGCGTGCTCGCCCGGCTGGATGATCGAGTGAAGAACCCGCGATACTACGCGCCCGAGATCATCAGACTTTCCGACGAAGACTGATCGCTAGTTGGCGCCTGCGCCACCCGGGTTCGCGTCTTCCCAGCGGGTCTTGAGGTCGTGCTCGACGGCGAGGAGGTCGAGGACCTTGCCGACGATGAAGTCGATGATGTCGTCGACGCTGCGCGGGTGGAGGTAGAAGCCGGGGTTGGTGGGGCAGATGGTGGCGCCGGCGAGGGCGAGGGTGCGCATGTTCTCGATGTCGACGAGGTTCAGCGGCATCTCGCGGTGGCAGATGACCAGGGGGCGTCGTTCCTTGAGGGTGACCATGGCGGCCCGGGTGAGCAGGTTGCTGCCGGCGCTCGTGGCGATGGCGCCCAGGCTGGTCGAGGAGCACGGGAGGACGGCCATGCCGTCGTGGAGGAAGCTGCCGCTGGCGATGACGGCGCCGACATCCTTGTTGGGATGGGCGATGAAGCGTCGCTGGTGGTCCTGATCGGCCGCGAGGCCGGGGCAGAGCTGATCGAGCTCGACCTTCTTGACACCGAGCTCGTCGAAGAGGAGGCGTTGGCCGTACTCGCTGACGACGCAGTGGACCTCGGCGCCGGCGAGGAGGAGCAGTTCGAGCAGTCGGGTGCTGTAGCGGGCGCCCGAGGCGCCGGAGATGCCCAGGACGAAACGGTTGGTCCGGTTGGCGGGGGGTTGGAAGGGCACGGCGGATGGTAGTTCGGCCGGACGGGGGGCCCGGATGCCTGCGGCCGGTGGGCGGGTCGGATAGAGTGGCGGCTGAGGCACGCGGGACCGGAGGTCACGATGAATCGACGGGTTGGATGGTCGGCAGGGATGGCGACGGGTGCTCTGGCGTTGGGTCTGCTGCTGGGGTCGTCGGGGTGCGTGTACTACGGGAACTACCCGGGTGAGCGCGACCTGACCTGGTGGAACGCGAGGGAGTCGGCGGGGCTGCTGGAGCTGATGGAGCAGAGCCTGTCGCATGTGATCGAGCAGGATCTGGCGACGCAGCCGGAGCTGGCGGATCCGCCGGCGGGCGAGCCGCTGGTGGCGATCAACCTGCCGGGCCGGATCTCGCCGGAGTCGTACCGCCGGGTGGCGCGGCGTTCGCATCCGCAGGCCGTGCCGCTGAGCGAGGGGCGGAGCGACCTGCCGGTCTACCACATCGGGCAGATCCAGATCCGCGGTGGTTCGGCCGTGGCGGAGGTGCTTCGTCCCGTGACGGGGCTGGAGCGCGGCGTGTCGGACCCGCCCCTGGCAGGGGTGCAGATCTGGTACGAAGGCCGGAGCGGCTCGTGGCGGATGGTGCGCGAGCGTCGTCGCGAGGTGGGGACGCTGGGGGTGCCGCGGGTGGTCCCGATCGAGCTGCTGGAGCGTGCGGTGGCGATGGGCGCGGACCCGCGGACGCAGACGATCGACGAGGCGGAGCTGGCCGCGATGGAGGCGGAGCGTCGGGCGGCGGAGCAGGCCGCGGCGTCCGCCGAGGACGAGTAGGGGCGCATGGCGAGGGCTGCGGCGGTGGACCACGGCGCGCACCTGCTGGAGCTCGGCTCGATGAGCCGGGATCGGCTGGTGTCGCTGCTGTCGCTGGCGCGGTCGTTCGACGACGGCACGGGGCACGCCGTCGCCGACCCCTCGACGCGGTCGCGTCTGGCGGGCAAGAGCATCTGCAACCTGTTCTTCGAGGACTCGACGCGCACGCGCGTGAGCTTTTCGCTCGCGGCGACGCGGCTCGGCGCGGGGGTGATCAACCTGACGGCACCGGGCTCGAGCGTGACCAAGGGCGAGACGATCCTGGACACCGCCGGCGTGGTCGAGGCGACGGGGGGCGATGCGCTGGTGATCCGGGCGAAGTCGGCCGGGGCGCCGGTGCAGGTGGCCCGCCATGTGCGCGTGCCGGTGATCAACGCGGGCGACGGGGCCCACGAGCACCCGACGCAGGGGCTGCTGGACATCTACGCGCTGGCGACGGCGCTCGGCGGCGATCGGTCGGCGTCGTTCGATCTGTCCGGGCTGACCGTGGCGATCGTGGGTGACATCATCAGCTCGCGCGTGGCTCGGTCGGACATCGCGGGGTTCACGCGGCTCGGGGCGCGCGTGGTGTGCATCGGGCCGGCGCCGCTGGCGCCCGCGTCGCTGACGGCGCTCGGGTGCGAGGTGGCGACCGACCTGGACGCGGTGCTGGGCGAGGCGGACGCGGTCCAGATGCTGCGGATGCAGTTCGAGCGACACGGCGAGACACAGCAGCCGACGGGGCATGTCTCGTCGCGCACGATGCCGGGCATCGGGAGCGTGCGCGAGTACCGAGCGCTGTACGCGTTGACCGAGGAGCGGGCCCGGCGGATGAAGCCCGGCGCCGTCGTGATGCATCCCGGGCCGATCAACCGCGGGTTCGAGATGGACGGCTCGGTGGCGGACGGGCTGCCCGGCGGGCCGCGGTCGCTGGTGCTGCGGCAGGTCTCGGCGGGTGTGCTGGTGCGGATGGCGGTGCTGGCGAGCCTGCTTGGTTGATTCTTGTTTTACAGGATTTGTGCTCGCCCAACAGGATTCTGGAACCCCCGGCCTGGGATGTTCGTACACTGGGGCGTGCGGCGTTCCGCTGCGCGGTGGCCGTCTGTTTCGATGATGCGTGAGCTTGTGCAATCCCGGTGGATCGTGGGCCTGCTGGTCGGGTTCTACATCCTGGCGAGCCAGGCGGCGTTGCCCGTGCCGACGCTGGTGTTCTCGAAGCTGGCGCCGTTGGCGGGCGATGGGGCGTGCGTCGCGGCCTGCTCGTGCGTGTCGTGCTCGCCCGAGACCTGCTGCTGTGCGTTGGCGGCACCGGACTCCGATTCGGATGAGGGCGCCGTCTCGGCGTTTGCGTTCAGCTGTCAGCCGGATCTGCAGTGGTACCTTGCGGGGCTTCCCCCGATGATGTTCGGCGCGCGTGTCCAGGCTGTGGACGCGGCGTTGCCCCGTGCCGAGCCGGCGCTCGCGTCGCTGCTCGCCCCGTCGGATGTCGCCATCGGCGTGCCGACGCCTCCTCCCAAGCCGGTTGCGTGAGCCGCGGCACCGCTGTTTTTTGCGGTGCGTTGGTGGTGATGCTGCGCTGCACCTGGAGTGTCTGCCTTTCGGGGGCTCTCCTTCGGTGGCGCTGTGTCGTGCGTGCTTGCGGATCTGTCTTGGGAAAGGAATCGAAGTGCTTGGCACACGCTGCCGGGCGGCGCGTCGGCGTGGGTTCACGCTGATCGAGCTGCTCGTGGTCATCGCGATCGTGGCGCTGCTGATCGGGATCCTGCTGCCGGCGTTGGCGCAGGCCCGCGTGAAGGCGCGTTCGATCGTGGAGCTCTCGAAGCTGCGCGACCTGGGGTTCGCGGCGTCGGCGTACACCGAGGCGAACGACGGGCTGATGCCCATCTCGTCGCACTCGGCGAACTACGGGTTCAGCTGGTTCAACAACGGCTTCCCATGGTCGCAGGCGCTGTTCGAGTTCTTCGGCGAGGCGCCGTTCGACCCGCTCGATCCGCCGACGGACGAGGCGTGGGCGCGTGTGGTCAACACGCACTACCGCTCGCCGCTTGACCGGACGGAGTCGGTCGAGCCCGGGGAGAAGCCGGCGACGGCGAACCCGCGGGTCTCGTTCGCGCAGAGCGTGTACTTCGATCTGATCTCGGGGCTCGAGCTCGAGGGCGAGCTGCGCGACCGGGCCGTGCGCCCGTACCGCAAGCTCTGCCGGATCCCGTATCCCACACAGACGGTCTACGCGGCCTCCCGCGCGACCGGGCCTGAGAACGGGCACGCCGATCACCACATGGCGCACCAATGGAAGACGGCGCCCGAGCCGGGAAAGACGGTCGACAAGGACCGGCACCGTCCCGGCGCGGGCTTCGCGATGCTCGATGGGCACGCGGAGGTGAAGCGGTTCGACGAGACCTTCGACCAGGAACGCGAACGCGATCTGTGGGACCCGGACGGGTTCTAGCAAGCGCGGCGTTCGTTCACACGAGATTTCGCCGTTCTGAATCGGTTTCAACACACATACACCGCGCCGCGACGGCCGAGTTTTGGTCGCCGGCGCACGCAAGAAAGCAGAGAAGACCATGGCCTTTGCACAGACGATGACGATGTCCGCCGTTTCGATGATCACTCTCGCCGGTGCGGCTGGGGCGCAGACCTGGCCGCAGTTCATGTGGGACGGCGGGATGAAGCATGTGCTGATCGGCTTCGACGGCACGGACCTGTCGATGGAGGTGGACCCGGCGTCGACGACGCTGCCGCTGCCGCTGGAGATGCGGACCTTCGGCGAGTCGTACAGCGGTGCGGCGAGCGTGCTGGACGGCACCTACTACTCGAGTCAGTACGGGTTCCTGGCGAACGCGACGATCACACTGCCGACGGGCTCTGGCATCTTCATCGAGATGCTCGGCGCGACGCCCGGGCTCTCGGTGTATGAGGGCGGGCGGCGGAACCAGGCGTCGACGCACACCTACGCGCCGATCTTCGGCACGGACGGCTCGGACAGCGTCTGGCAGTGGGGCGGGACGATGCACCACCCGTGGTTCGCGGTTCCAGAGCTTGGGCTGTACGAGGCGGAGTTCCGCGTGTATCTCGGGGATGCGCTGACGGCCGAGCCGCTCGTGGGCTTCGGCTCGGCGACGGAGACGCTGTCCTGGATCGCGGTGCCGGCGCCGTCGTCGCTGGCGTTGCTCGGGCTTGGCGGGGCGTTGGCGTCGCGTCGGCGCCGGTGAAGTCACAGGCTTTCGACCTCGAAAGGAGGCTCCGATGAGGACAACGCTGTCCAGGCTCTGGTGCGTCGCGCTGGCCGTTCTCTCTGCTCCGAGCGCTTCGGCCGGTCCGGTGCCGGTGGACCCGAGCGACATGCTGCACCTGCTGGTGTCGCAGAACGGGACTTCGCTGGCGCTGGAGTTCGAGACGCCGGTGTTCGAGACGCCGGAGCTGGTGAACTACGGCGAGGGCTACTCGGGTCCGGGTTCTGTGCTGAACGGCACGGGGTACAACGCGCAGTACGGGTGGCTGGCGGACGGGTTCTTCAGCCTGCCGCTCGGCTCGGCGATCTTCGTGCGGCCGGTGTCGATCGACCCCGGGCTGCTCTTCTATGACGCGTTCAGCTTCGCGCCGATTCTGTCGACCTCGGGTTCGCCGGACGCGTGGCGTTGGACGGGTCAGATGACGCACAACTGGGTCGCGGCGTACCGGCCCGGGTCGTACGAGGCGACGCTGGAGGTGTTCGTCGGCAACGCGGCATCGGCGGCGCCGGTGCCGGGCTGGGGGACGGCTTCGATCGATCTGGAGTGGTTCATGGCCGGTGATCTGGTGACGGGGCCGACGGTGGCGGGGGAGCTGCTCCGTGCGAGCTCGGTGCGCGCGGTGTTGGGCCCGGTGCCGACACCCGGCTCGGTGATGGCGTTCGGGGTGGGCGCGTTGGTGCTGGTGCGCCGGCGCCGGTGTTGAGCCCCCGGGCGTAAGCCGGTCAGGTCTGGCCCGCCGGGGCTGGCCCGTGATCCTCGGGCTGCGTTTCGCCGCGGGGTTTGGGGCCGGCCCCTTTTTGTGCCCGGTGGCGGACGGGTCGGCTACGCTGGCAGGATGAGCGAGCCGCGCGGCATGCTGCTGATCATCTCGGGCCCGAGCGGTGTGGGGAAGACGACGATCACGCGCGCGGTGGCGGAGCGTGTGCCCGGGGCGCTTGTCAGCGTCAGCGTCACGACCCGGCCCCGGACAGCAGCGGACCGGGAGGGCGTGGACTACCGCTTTGTGGATGAGCCGGCCTTTCTGCGGATGATCGAGGGCGAGGAACTGCTCGAGCATGCGGAGGTGTTCGGTCGGCGGTACGGCACCCCCCGGGCCTGGGTGGAGCAGCGGCTGGCGGCCGGTGCGGTGGTGATCCTCGAGATCGATGTGCAGGGGGCGGTGCAGGTGCGTCGGGCGATGCCCGAGGCGTTCGGCGTGTTCATCCTGCCGCCGAGCGAGGAGGAGTTGCTCGCTCGGCTGCGGGCCCGCAAGCGGGAGGACGAGTCGGCGATCCAGCGTCGATTCAGCGAGGCGAAGCGGGAGATCGCGGCGGCGCAGGGGAGCGGGGTGTACGACGCGTTCGTGGTGAACCGGGAACTGGGCAGCGCGATCGAGGAGACGGTCGGGCTGGTCGAGCGGGCAAGGCTTGCGCGTCGGTCGGGTTCGGGATCGGAATCGATCGGCTGAGGTGGAGCGGGACGGCCGGCGGGGTCGATGACCCGGTTCGCGATCGGTGCGGCGTGCGCCGACAGTGTGGCATCCCGAGACAGCGCAGCGAGGTGAGCGATGCGGACCGGACTGATTCGATGGGCGGCGGGGGCGTTGAGCGCGCTCATGGCAACGGCGTCGGCGGCGGGCCAGGACACGGTTCCCGCGACCGGGTACTCGATCTTCGGCTGGGAAGCGCCCGAGATCGTGTCGCCGTACGAGCAGGACCGGGCGAACTTTGCGCCCAGCGCGTCGGTGGTGCCCTTCGGCCGATTCGTGCTCGAGGCGGGCGCAACGGTGACCTACGACGACGAGAACGATGTCGAGACGACGAACCTGACCACGCCCGAGATCCTGGTGCGAGGCGGGTTGTTCTCGCGCGTCGAGGGCCGGCTCGGGTGGGACGGGTACAGCTCGACGGAAGTGGAGACGACCGGGTTCAGCGACACGATCGCGGGCGCGACGGACATGACCGCGGGCGTGAAGGTGGCGATCACCGAGAACCAGGGTGTGATCCCGGCGCTCGCGGTGCTGGGCGAGGTCAGCCTGCCGGTGGGCGATGACGACCTGACGAGCGATCGTGTCGATCCGTCGGTGCAGATCGTCGCGGTCTACGACCGGATCGACGATTTTTGGCGGTTTGACGCGTCGGGCCGGCTGTCCTTCCTGGAGGACACCGCCGACGACTCGTTCACACGGATCGATGTGTCGGCGGGCGTGCACCAGACCTGGGTGGAGGGCACGAGGACCTTCGTCGAGTACTTCGCGTTCCTGACCGACCAGGACTCGGTAGAGGATGCGCACTTCGCGCAGGCGGGCGTGATCTACGAGGCGGCGCCGAATGTGATTCTCGATGCGCGGTTCGGGTTCGGGCTGACCGCGGACTCGGCGGATATGTTCGCCGGCGCGGGCGTGAGCTTCAGCTTCTGACGGTGGATCGGTTCCCGGGTGATGCGGCGCTGTGGGCGTCGGCCGTCGCGGGCGGGCTCGATGCGCTGCTGGCGCAGGCCGGCGCGACGGATCCGGGCGATGCGGCCGGCGTGAGCCGGCTCCGGCGTCGGGCCGATGCGGACTCGGTCGCGGTGGCGCTGCAGATCTGCGAGGCGCGGCGCAGACTCGTGTCGAAGGTGCCCGACGCCGCGCGATGGATCGCGGACTCGACCGGTGCGCAGATGGCCAGCGATGCGCTCGCGGCGTCGCACAAGGCGGAGCGTTTCGCGCCGGTCGGCGGGGAAGCGGTTGATCTCTGCTGCGGCATCGGCACCGACGCGTGGGCGCTGGCGCGAGCGGGGCTGGGTGTTCGCGGCGTGGATCTCGACGAACGCCGATGCGTCATGACCCGTCACAACGCGGGCGTGCCGACGGTGGTCGCTGACGCTGCGGGCTTCGGCGTGAAGGGGGCGCTCGTGCACCTCGACCCGGCGCGGCGGGACGGGTCGAGGCGGCTGACACGGCTCGAGGATCTTGCTCCCGGTCCTGAAGTGATTTCGGGCGTGGCTCGCGCCGCGGGCGGGTGCGCGGTGAAGCTGATGCCCGGCGTGGATCCGGGCGAGCTCGCGGGCTGGGGTGTGGGCGCGGGCGAGGTCGAGTTCGTTTCGGTGCGCGGGCGGCTGAGCCAGGCGGTGTGGTGGACGGGTTCGCTGGCGAGGCATGTGCGTTCGGCGACGATGCTCGCGGACGGTGTGCGCGAAACGATCGTCGGTGAACCGGCCGAGCCCGGGGTCGACGAGGTGCCGCTCGGTGCGTGGCTGCTGCAGCCGGACCCCTCGCCGGAGCGTGCGGGGCTGCTGGGCGTCTTGGCCGAGCGGCTCGGGGTGTTGGTGCTGCATCCGTCGCTTGGGCTGTTGACAGCCGATGGGCTCGTGGAGTCGGCTTGGGTCACGGCGTTCCGCGTGCTGGACCGTCTGCCGTGGCGCGTGGCGCGGGTGCGCGAGGCGGTGGCATCGCTCGGCGGCGGGGTGGTGGAGGTCAAGACGCGCGGCTGCGCATGCGACCCGGACCGAGCGCAGGCGCAGCTTCGCGGCGAGGGTGACCGTGTGCTGACGGTCTTCGTGCTGCGGTTCGGGCGGCGCGTCGAGGCGATCGTGACGGAACGGGCTCAGTCGCAGCCGGCGGCGTTGTAGTTGTTGATCCAGGCGGTGAAGTCGCCGGGCGAGACGGCGCCGTCGCCGTTCTGGTCGGCGATGGGATCCTGCGCGTTGTAGGCGGTGACCCAGGCGGTGAAATCGCCCGGATCGAGCAGGCCGTTGCGGTTCACATCGGCGGTCTGGTAGGGGATGCTGACGGCCCAGGATCGGCTGCTGCGCATGTTCTGGGCGCGGAAGGTTTCGTCGCGGACCCACGGCGTGTTGTCGGTGACCGTGACGGTGATCACGCCGACGCCCGCGATGCCGGCGGCGCATGTGTCGAGCGTCGTCGCGGTGGCGCCGGCGATGGGCTGGCCGTTGAAGAACCACTCGACATCGAGCTGGTGGCCGACGGGCTGCACGGGGGTGACGGCGAGGGTGGTGTGGGCGGCGACGGTGCCGGTGGTGCTCGGCGAGGCGTCGTCGATGGGGTCGACGACGCGGTAGATCTCCTTGATGAGTCCCTCGGCGTTGACGAGGTTGAAGGGTCGGCCGAGGGCGCGCATCTTGGAGTTGTTGGTGGGCCGGTAGATGCCGAACTGGGAGTACTGGCCGCCCTCGAAGCTGTTGTGCAGGCCGTCGAAGGCGGGGTTGTTGACGCCGAGCCAGCGGTACCACTTGGCGAGGCGGTCGGACATCTGGGTTGGTGTGTAGGTGGAGACATTGGCGGCGTTGGGCTCGCCGCCGCTGTAGTTGGCTGGCCCGCCGTAGTCGTATTCGTCGGCGAGGTTGCCGAGGGAGTGGCCGAGCTCGTGGACAACGACCTCGACGGCTGCGCCGTTGCCGGCGGAGGCGGTGCCGAGGTCGCTGGAGGAGTAGCCGGCCCCGCCGTACTTGCTGCTGTTGGCCAGGGCGATGACCTGGTCGGGCCCGTTGCCGTCGGGGATGGCGGCGGTGTTGGCGTAGGCGTAGGCGAGGCCGACATCGACGCAGAGCAGGCGCTCGATGTTGTTGCACCAGAAGGCCATGTTCATGGCCGTGTTGCGGCTGATGCCGAGCGAGGGGTCGTTGTCGACGCCGGACTCGGGTGAGGCGACATCGACGCGGTGGATGGCGAAGAGCGGGCGGTAGGTGGCGAAGGGCTCGTCCTGGAACATGGCGTCGGCGAAGCTGGTGACCTGGGCGGCGTAGGTGCCGAGCTGGGCGGCGGTGTAGCCGTCGCCAACGAAGACGATGTCGAGTCGGTTGGCGGGGTTGGGCGCGCGGGCCGGGGCGTTCTCGTCGATCCAGCCGAGTCCTTCGACGAAGCGGGCGGCCCCGACGCGCAAGGGCGTGGGGTGATCGGTGCTTCGGTCGACCTCGACGGGGAATCGGCCGCCGACGAGGCGCAGGTCGCCCGCGTCGGGGTCGCGGGGCATGCAGTGGTAGACCCACTCGATCGTGGGCTCGGCGGCGGCGAGGCTCGCGGTCAGGCCGGCGGTGAGCGTGAGCAGCAGGGGCGCAGCGATCGCGGTGTGCGGCATCGGTGGTCTCTCGTCGTGCGCGGGTGCGAGGGTGTCGCGCAGCGACCGCTTATTCCGCCGAGATGCGGCGGGGGTTCCATTCTTTCAAAGAGACAGCGAGATTTATGCCCGTCGACGCCGTGTGGCCGTGAGCGAGGCCATCCCGAGCAGTGTGGCGGCGGCCGGCGCAGGGATCGCGAAGTAGATCGCGTCGATGTCGTGGGTGTTGACGCCGTCGGTGAAGCTCGACTCGCTGAAGAAGGGGCTGGCGATGTCGTTGAGCGGGTCGTATCGGAAGACATCCCCGTCGAGGAACATGGAGCCGCTGATCATCTCGTCTTCGTTGGCGGAGATCAGGAGGGTGCCGTTGGTGTCGAGGTGCAGGCCGTAGACATCGCCGTCGCCGTCGTCGAAGAGGTCGGCCTCGAAGACCGCGATGGTGGCGACGCCGGTGGCGGCATCGAGGCGGACGATGTCGCCGTCGGTGAAGGTAAGCGAGCCGCCGCTGTGGAGGATGGTGTTCGTGGTCGCGAGCGCGGAGAAGTAGAGGTTGCCTTGGTCGTCGGTGGTGGCGGCGGAGATGTCGCTCGCCGAGCTGGTGAACGATCCCTCGCCGAGGCCGAGGTAGTTGCCGATGATGACGCCGGTGTTCGGGTCGTACTCGATCAGGTCCGCGTCGCCGAAGGTGACGCCGCCGAGGCTGCCGTTGAAGAGCGACGAGATGAGGTAGTTGCCGTTCGGGAGAATGTGAAACGCGTCGAGGTCGCCCGAATCGATGGAGAAGAACGACTCGGAGAAGGATCCGGCGGGGTTGGTGCGGATGACCTCGTTGTCGGTGTACGGGCCCTGGACGATCTCGGTGCCGATGTTGTCCGCGACGGACAGGTAGAGCCCAGGCGCGACGGGCTGCGCGCCCGTGGACGCGGCGAGACCGGCGGCGGCAACGAAAAGCGGGGTGGTGCGACGCGACATGCTGGTGGTCCTTTCTCTCTTCCGGATCTGTCGTCCGTGCCGCGTGCTCGTGGCATCGCGGCCGGTGCTTCCCATGGCACCACGCTACCGGATGGGCCCGCGGTGAGGCAAGCAGAAAAGAGCGGGAGTGTCAGCAGCCGGCGTTGTAGTTGACGACCCACGCGGTGAAGTCGGCGGGGTCGATGATGCCGTCGCCGTTCTGGTCGGCGACGGGGTCCTGCGCGTTGTAGGCGGTGACCCACGCGGTGAAGTCGCCGGGGTCGAGGACGCCGTTGCCGTTGGTGTCCGCGACGCAGTCATCGGGAATCAGCCAGGCGGCGAATGTGGCGCCTGCGAAGAGCCCGCTCCCGGTCCACGGGCTCGGCAGGGTCTGCGGCGTGGCGCCGGGTGTGTCGAGATCGAGCATGTAGAACGGGCCGGTGTCATCGGTGACGAGGTAGGCCGTGCCGTCGTAGATCGCGGCGCCGTCGACATCGAACAGGCCGGGCGGGAAGGGGGCGACGGCGGTGTAGGTCCAGGGCCCGGGCTCGTTGGGCGTGACGACCATCCAGGATCGGCCGTTGGGCGAGGTGTCGGTCTGGGCGGCGAAGAGCGTGCCGTCGATCGGGTCGAAGTCGAAGCCGGTGATGGAGAGCTCGAACTGGGGCCAGGCGTCGGCGAGGACGGCGACGCCGGTGGTCTTGTCGACCTCGTAGAAGCCCTGCGGGAAGGTGCCGCCGATGTCGCGCGTGACGAACATCTGGCCGGAGCGGTCGATGCCCATGCCGACCATGACGAGCTCGGTGCCGGTGAAGGGGTCGAAGATGAGGCCGACGAATCGTTCGCCGCCGGTCTCGTCCCAGGCGTAGAGCTCGTCGCCGTCGAGGTAGTAGATGGTCTGGGTCTGCTGGTCGGCGGCGATGGCCCAGACGCTGCCGAGGGCGGGCGTGAAGAGGTCGTGCCAGGCGCCGTCGCGGTAGACCTTGACGGCGGAGTCGGGTCCGAGCGCGGAGCCGACGACGAGGCCGTCTTGTGCGTGGGCAGCGCCGGCGATGGTGATCGTGGCTGCGGCGATTGCGATCGGTCTGGTGCGGTGCATGTCGCGTCCTCCGGTCCGGTTCGTGTTTATGGACAGCCGGTGTTGTAGTTGACGACCCAGGCCGTGAAGTCGTCGGGTGTGCAGGCGCCGTCGTTGTTCTGGTCGCAGCCGGGCGCCTGGGCGTTGTAGGCAGTGACCCAGGCGGTGAAGTCGCCCGGATCGACGACGCCGTTGCCGTTGACATCGGCGAGGCAGGGCGGCGCGTCGGGGGCCCAGACGACGAGGTCGGCTTCGGGTCTTGGCGTGCCGGTGGGGTAGACGGGCCCGAGCTGCGTGATGCCGCCGCCGGCGTCGACTCGGAAGACGAGCACGCCCGAAACGCCGTCGCTGGCGGTGGTGTCGTCGGTGACGAAGAGCAGGTCGTTGTAGGCGGCGAGGTCGCCGATGGAGCCCTGGATGCCGACATCGAAGAAGGCGGCGGTGGGGGTGAGCGAGCCGTCGGCGTTGATGGCGAAGCCGCGGACGGTGGCGTCGCGCCCGTGGCCGGCGAAGAGGTGGCGCCCGTCGCCGGTGATGGCGAGGTAGGCGGGGCTGTCGCCGGCGGAGATGTAGGGCGAAGCGGGCAGCGGCGTGAGCGGGACGGGGTCGCCCGGCGCGTTGACCGTGAAGCCTGTGATGACCTCGGCGTTGGCGGAGATCCCGCTGGCTGTGTAGAGGCGGCCGGCGTCGGGCGAGAGCGTCAGGTCCAGCGGGTAGCTGCCCTGGAGCACCGAGCCGGCCGGCGTCATGTCGCCGGCGGCGTCGAAGGTGTACCGGAAGATCGTGTTGCCGAACGAGTCCTGCGCGAAGAGCAGGCCGCTCGCGCGATCGATGGCGAGGCTGGTGCCGAACCCGCCCGGAACAACGGTGTCGACGAGCGTGAGTGCGCCGGTGCCGAGATCGACATCGTACGAATTGATGAAGGTGTTGCCGAGGTCGCTGCGGAGCACGGCGAGCGTGTCGTCGTCGAGCCAGACCATCTCGCTGGGGGAGGCGGGCACGGCGGCGGGTGTGCCGATGGGTGTGAGCGTCGAGTCCGCGTTGACATGGAAGAGGTAGAGCCGGTCCTGCGCGCTCGAGCCGTCGTCGGTGCCGGCGGGGTTGCCGACGGCGAGCGTGGCGCCGTCGGGAGAGATCGCCATGCCCTGGGACCAGATGCCGCTGGGTTCGTTGTCGGCCTGTGTCAGCGTGCCGTCGCTGTTGATGACGAAGGTGGCGACGGTCGCGCCGAGGGAGTAGTAGTGTCCGACGAAGAGCGTGGGCTGGTCGGGCTGCGCCGCGGCGAGCCCCGCATGTGTGAGCAGGCAGGCGGCGAGGGAGATCGGTCGAAGCGCCATGGCGGTCCTCCGTGGTGGGAAACCCCGAAGGTACCTGGGCGGGGGTCCGGGCACAAGACGCGCGGCGGGGATCAGGGGCAGCCGATGTTGTAGGCCGCGATCCAGGCGGTGAAATCGCCGGGTTCGACCGAGCCGTTGCTGTTCTGGTCGGCGGCGGGGAGACCGGCGTTGTAGGCGGCGACCCAGGCGGTGAAGTCGCCGGGATCGGTGGTGCCGTTGCCGTTGATATCCGCTGGGCAGGCGGGGGCCTCGCCGCAGGCGGAGACATCGAACACGGCGACGGCTCCGGCGGAGCTCGACGAGGCCGGCGCGCC
>JBQLZJ010000006.1:0-101683 GCA_052168215.1 Phycisphaerales bacterium | reverse complement strand
ACCATGCCCTGGGCCTTCTTGCTGTACGCCGCGTGCTCGAACTTCAGCGGCTCGATGCCGAGGTTGGCCTTGTCGAGCCCGTCGAAGATGGTCTGGGCGTCGTAGGTGCCGTAGTAGCTGCCGACGCCGGCGTGGTCGCGGCCGACGATGAAGTGCGTCACGCCGTAGTTCTTGCGGACCAGCGCGTGCAGGATCGCCTCACGAGGGCCGGCGTAGCGCATCGCCGCGGGCATGACGCTCAGCATCGTCGTCTGCGGCACAAAGTAGCCCTCGATCAGCGTCTGGTAGCACTTCATGCGCACATCGGCGGGGATGTCGCCCGGCTTGGTCTCGCCCACGAGCGGGTGGATCAGGATGCCGTCGGTGATCTCCTGCGCGCACTTGCACAGGTACTCGTGCGCGCGGTGGATCGGGTTGCGGGTCTGGAAGGCGCTGACGGTCTTCCAGCCACGACGCTCGAACTCCGCCCGCGTCTGCGCCGGCGTCAGGCGGAAGTCCAGGAACGCCTCCGGCCCGTCCGGATCGACGCACACCGTCACCACCTCGATCGGACCGGCCAGGCAGGTGTCGCCTTCCTTCTTGACAGCCTCGGCACCGGGGTGCTGGCCGTCGTCATCGCCGGGCTTGTTGAAGAAGATCGTCGCCTCCTTCGCGCGGTCGTGGTCGTAGACCTCCTCGACGGTCATGACCGCCTGCAGCACCCCGTTGGGCGCGTACAGCGCGACGCGCGAGCCGACCTTCGGCGCGCTGTCCTTGCTCACGCTCAGCGTGATCGGGATGGGCCAGATGTCGCCCGAGGCGAGCTTCATGTCGGTGATGACGCTGTGGAAGTCCTTCGAGCCCATGAACCCGGTCAGCGGGCTGAACGCGCCGACGCCGATCATCTCGACATCGCAGGACTGCTTCGCGGAGAGGTTGATCCGGGGCAGTCCCTCGGCCTCTTTGATGAGCGCGTCGCGCTTCGAGCCCTCGGCGACGCGGTTGACGAGTGTGCCGCCGTGCGGCTGGATGAGACCTGACGACTGGCCTGAGGACATAGAGAGACTCCCCTCGGAAAGCTGCTGCACCGCCCCGACGATCGGGGTCTGATTGGTGTGGTTCAGGCCGAAAGCCACCGGGCCTGAGCGGGAGGATAGGCAGCGATTGACACAGATCCCTCGGCAGGGTGAGGCGCTTTCGACTCCGCCAACGCGTTGCCCGAAGTCACGCATTCCACAAGGAGACCCTGCCATGTCAGCGTCAGCTTGCATCAGGACAGCCGCCCTGTTCGCCGCCCTCGCCGGCACCACCGCCGCCCAGACCACCCGCACCGTCGGGCCCAACCTCATCGACTTCGATCACCTGACCATCACGGCCGCGATCGCGGCCTCGTCCGACGGCGACACCATCCTCGTCGAGCCCGACATCTATCCCGAGAACCTGTCCATCACCGACCTCGATGTCACCATCGCCAACGCCGACCCGGCCGGCGGCGAGGTCGTCGTCTTCGGCCAAGGTCTGGACCGCGGGCTCCTGTTGCCGAGCAACGGGGGCAGCAACATCGTGCTGCGCGATCTCGTCTTCGAGGGCGGAAGGACGCAGCCCGGCGGCAGCGGCGGCGGCGTGGCGATCAGCGCCGGCAACTCGGCCCTGATCGAGCGCTGCATCTTTCGCAACAACGAGGCCGACCGCGACGGCGGCGGTCTGTTCATCGCCGGCGGCGCCACCGTCCGCGACTCGGTCTTCGACAACAACCTCTCGGGCGACGACGGCGGGGCTATCTTCCTCGGCGGCTCTGGCGTCAGCGCCACGCTCGAAGACCTAACTATAACGAACAACACCTCGCAGTCGGTCGGCGGCGGCATCGCCTACGAGTCCGCCGGCGAGCTCGCCGACTTCACCCGACTGACCATCCGGAACAACATGTCCGCCGCGCAGGGCGGCGGCTTCGCCGTGCTGGGAACCGCCTCGACGGGCATCGTCCGTATCGATGACTCGGTGTTCGAGGGCAACGCAAGCACAAGCTCGAACTCCGGAGCGATCTGGGTCTCGGACCTCGATATCGCGCGGGCCGTCAACTGCCTGTTCATCGGCAACTCGGCGGCATCAGGCGGCGGCGCTGCGCGGAGCGAGGGTCAGTTTGACGCGATCAACTGCACCTTCGTCGGCAACTCGTCGGGCGGGGCAGCGGATACCTTCGATGTGACAACCAACGACTCCATCTCGCTCGTCAACTCGATCGTGATCAACGACTCGGCCACGAGCAAGTCGGGCTCGGGCTCGTATGTACTGCGGTACTCGATCGCGCCCGAAGCCCCAGGCGGCGCGCCCGACGCCAACGGCAACTTCAACGCCGACCCGATGTTCGTCGACGCCTCCAACGGCGACTTCCGCCTGATGCCCGCCTCGCCCGCGATCGACGCCGGCCGATCGCTCGGCACCTTCGGCACTGTCGAGATCACCTCGATCGCCTTCGACCTCGACGGCAATGTCCGCAACCTCGACGACACCGACACGCCGAACACCGGCATCCCAGCGTGGGAGCTGAACATCGACCTGGGCGCCTACGAGTTCCAGCCCACCGTCGTTGTCAGCGACTGCCCCGCCGACCAGAACTTCAACGGCGTGCTCGACCCCGGCGACTTCACCGCCTGGGTCGGCAACTACAACGCCGGCTGCCCGTAACGCCGCAGACAACAACTCGGCCTCCAAGACGCCCCGCCCTCCGCGGGGCTTTTTTTTGGCCGACCGCCGACGCCGGTGAAGCGCCGCGATGACCGACGACGCGATCCCATCAGGAATCGGAAACCTGCTTCCACCACACCCGACCGGAGACACCCATGCTGAACGCACCGACCCGTGCCGCCCTGCTCCTCGCAGCGTTGGCGGCGACCAACACCCTCGCCCAGACCACCATCCCCGGCGAAGTCTCCGTCCCGCCCGGCGGCACGCTCATCATCAATGACGACACGATCTACACCGGCTCGCTCACACTCGGTGCCGGCTCGCAGGTCGTCATCGACACCGGATTCAGCATCACCATCGCGGGCGGCGCGACGATGACCGTCAACGGCACCGCCGACGAGCCAGTCCTGTTCTTCCCGATCAACGGCACATGGGAAGGGATCCGCTTCGAGGCCGGCTCGACGGGCGACCTCGACCACGCCGCCATCACGGACTTCGCCGTCGTCGGCATCAACTCGATCGGCGCGAGCGTCTCGCTCGCGAGCGTCGAGCTGTTCGACAGCCTGAACGCACCGACCCCTGTGAACACCACCCGCTACGCCATCGTCGCCGCCAACGGCGGTACGCTCAGCATCGATCGCAGCCTCATCGGCCCGCTGACCGGCCGCGACGGTGCCAACGGCGGCAACGGCGGCACCGGCAACCCCGGCGGCACGGGCGGCACCGGCGGCGCGGGCCAGCAAGTCGTCGGCATCGATGCCAGCGGCCTCGACCGGCTGACCCTGACCAGCACGCGATTCGTCGGGCTCGAAGGCGGCCAGGGCGGCAACGGCGGCATCGGAGGCAACGGGTCGAGCGGATCCAACGGATCCAACGGCGGCGCGGGCGACGATGGAGGCAACGGCGGCCCCGGCCGAAACGGCGGCCGAGGCGGCACCGGCGGCGCCGGCGGAGCCACGACCGTCGCCATGCTGAGCGGCGTCAACGAGATCACCATCGCCCAGAACATCGTCGATCGGCTCTCCGGCGGCACGCCCGGCAGCGGCGGACGAGGCGGCAACGGCGGTCGCGGCGGAAACGGCGGCGACGGCGGCGACGGCGGCGTCTTCCAGAACGGCGGCGACGGCGGCAACGGCGGCCGGGGTGGCAACGGAGGCACCGGCGGCAACGGCGGCGCCGCGGGACCGCTCCAGGTCTTCCGCGTCATCAACCCGGGCAGCGAGCCGATCATCGCCAACAACACCGTCTACGACATCGAAGCCAAGGCCGGCGGGTTCCGCGGCAGCGGCGGCAACGCGGGCAGCGGCGGCAGCCGGGGCGACGGCGGCGCGGGCGGCTTCCTCGCCAGCGACGGCAGCAACGGCAGCAACGGCGGCAGCGGCTCGGCCGGCTCCAACGGCAGCAACGGCGCCAACGGACCCGCCGATGCCGTCGTCACCACCGGGGCGGCCGTCTCCGGCTTCGCCGCCCGCGTGCACAACAACATCGTCTCCTTCGTCGGTGTGGGTCTGAAGCGACCGGCGATCTCCACAGACAGCGGCATCATCGACATCACCACCAACGCCTTCAGCGGGTTTGACACGCTGAGCACCGGACCCG
Organism: Phycisphaerales bacterium; assembly: GCA_052168215.1. GTDB lineage: Bacteria > Planctomycetota > Phycisphaerae > Phycisphaerales > UBA1924 > JANQQZ01. Next base: position 97,420 of record JBQLZJ010000006.1, on the reverse strand, counting down.
CGGTCGGCGGGCTGACCGTCGTCACGGGCACGCCCTCGTTCGTTGACCCCTCGGTCGGCGACTTCACCCCGCTCGCCGGGACCTTCCTCGTCGACGCGGGCGACAACACCCTCGTCCCGAGCGCCCTTACGACCGATTTCGTGGGCAACCCGCGCTTCGCCGACGAGATCAACACCCCGGACACCGGCGTCGGCGGCCCCTTCATCGTCGACTACGGGGCCATCGAAGCACCGGGCGACTCGGTCGAGCCGAACGACTGTCTCGCCGATGTCAACGGCAACGGCACCACCGACCCCGGCGATTTCACCGCCTGGGTCAGCGCGTACAACAGCGGCGACCTCGCCGCCGACCAGAACGGCAACGGCGCGCTCGACCCCGGCGACTTCACCGCCTGGGTCAGCAACTACAACGCCGGCTGCCCGTAACCCAAGCGAACAGACCGACAAGACACGCCATGACCCCTGGAATACGGGCGCCCTTCGAAGACGAGGGGCGCCCGTACTGGTTTCTCTGAGGCGCACACACAGCAGCCGACGCGTGGTCTTGGTGCGGCGGTGGAGCCGCCCAAGACTCACATACACAGGAGCAGACCATGATTCGCAGCATGACGGTTCTTGCGCTGGCCTGTATCGCCGGCAGCACGCTTTCGCAGCAGACCATCCATGTTCCCGGCGACATCCCGACCCTCACACTGGCCCTGAACCCCACGGCGAGCGGGCTCCAGCCGGGCGACACGATCGAACTCGCCCAAGGCGACTACGCCGGCTCGTTTGAGGTCAACACACCGGGCATCACGATCCGGGCGGCGGTGCCCCGTGAGGCCACCGTTGACGCGTTCAACATCGACTCGGTCTTCACCGTCGACGCCCCGGGCGCGCCGATCACCTTCGAGGGCCTGGTCATCCGCCGGGGATCGAATACAGGAAGCAACGGCGGCGGGATCAATGTGATCAACGCTGGCGGCATCGTGATCAGAAACTGCGAGTTCGAGCTCAACAATGCCAACGCGGGCGGCGCGATCTACTCGATCGTCCCGAATCTCACCATCGAGGACAGCGACTTCACCGACAACACCGCGTCGCTGTTCGGCGGCGCCGTCCGCTCCGCCGGCGCGGCGGGCATCAGCGTCACCATCACCGGCAGCGCCTTCACCAACAACCGCGCCCTCGCCGGCAACGGAGGCGCCATCGACCACGCGGGCAACGGCGCGGCGCTCACCATCGCCGACTCGACCTTCACGGGCAACACCTGCACCTCCGCCGGCGGCGCGGTGTTCGCCGTCAACGCCAACGCGGTGACCGTCACGGGGACGATGTTCGCCGACAACATCGCGCTGGGCACGGCCAGCCAGGACACGGGCGGGCTGTTCGTCGGCAACTCCCCCAGCGTCCTGGTTCGCGCCTGCGAGTTCCTGCGCAACCTCTGCGCGGGCTCGGGCGGCGCGGTCCGCTTCGCCGACTCCACCGGGCTGATCATCGACACCCGCTTTGTCGAGAACCAGGCCTCCGCCGGCGGGGCGATCCAGATCGTCGGCAACGGCGCCGCCGAGGTCTACCACTGCGCGTTCATCGACAACAGCGCCCTGCGCGAGGGCAACGAGAACGGCCGGGGCGGCGCCATCCTCGTCAACAGCACCACCACCAACGAGGCATCGCTGACCGTCTACAACTCGCTCTTCGACGGCAACACCGGCACGGGCGGCGGCGCGATCGACATCGCCACCGAGTCCAATGTCGATGTCATCAGCTCCACCTTCGTCAACAACACCGTCTCGGAGTTCGGCAGCGCGCTCTGGAAGACCTCCGGCAGCGCCGACGCACGCGTCTACAACTCCGTCTTCTCCCGCAACATGCCCGCGAACGACCAGATCCGCTTCAACAGCAGCAGCGGCGTGCAGGTCGCCAGCTTCAACCTCGTCGACGGCGGCTTCACCGCGCCGGGCACGAACAATGTGCAGGGCAGCCCGATGTTCGTCGATCCCTCAAACGGCGACTACTCCCTCCTGCCCGGCTCGCCCGCCATCGACGCGGGAAGCAGCGTGCTCTACATCGGCGGACCGCTCTCGGACCTCGCCGGCAACGACCGGGGCCAGGACGACCCCAACACCGCCGACACGGGCGAGGCGATCATCGGTGCCGTGATCGACATGGGCGCGTTCGAGTTCACGCCCCCATCCATCGCCGACTGCCCGGCCGACCAGAACTTCAACGGCGTGCTCGATCCCGGCGACTTCACCGCCTGGGTCGGCAACTACAACGCCGGCTGCCCGTAACCGCCTCTAGCCCGGGCGGCGGCGCATCCGGCAGATCAGCGTGATCAGACGATCCGGCCGACGGATCAGCCTCCGCTTGACCTGCACCGCGCCGTAGAACAGCTTCAGCGGGCCCGGGTAGTACCCGCCCCCGCCGCGCCCGGGCTCGATGAACACAAACTCCGGCTCCTCGAAGCCGTGCCGCCGAGCCAGCTCACGCAGCTGGCTCGGCTTGTTCATCCGGTAGGTCGTCGGGTAGTGGTACGAATCGGTCGTGCTCTTGCCGCGGAGCAGCCGCAGCAACGCATCCTCCACGCCCAGCGTCGCGCTCATCTTGGTCAACAGCGCGAAGTGATTCAGCCCGTTGACGGTCGAGAACATGTGCCAGCCGCCCGGAGCCGTGCACCGCGCAATCGCCGCCAGGTACGCGTCCGGGTCCGCCACATGCTCGACCACCATCGACGAGAAGCTCAGGTCGAAGTACCCCGCCGGCAGCTCCGCCGACTCCATCGTCGCGTGCTGAAAGTTCGTGATCACCGGGTCCGGCTCGATCGACGGATCGGGCTCGATGCCCCAGAACTCGTCCGACGCCGACGCCACCTCGTGCATCAGCGACGCGTTCCGCTGGATCCCCCGCCCGCACCCGATGTCCAGCACCCGCCGGCGCTCCAGCCGCTCGATCTGCTCCAGCAGCAGGTCCGTCAGGACCCGCGCCCGCGTGGGCGTCGTCCGGAAGTTGTACCCGTCGCGCAACGCCTCGAAGGAGCAACGCCCCGCACCGCCAACCGTCTCGCCCGTCGATCCATCCATCGTCGCTCCTCGGCCCGCCGACCCAGCCTATCGCGCCCCCCGCCCGGCTTCCCCGGGACGCCCGGCCCCCTGAGCCACGGAAGATGGCCGTTATCGGCCCACCGAGCACCCCCGCCCGGGCGCCTATCCTTCGCCTCATCTTTCATCGGAGACAGACGATCATGGCCGAAGTCAAGGCGACCAATGTTCACTGGCACGAGGGCAACCTCACCCGCGACGAGCGCTGGACCGCGCTCGATTGCAAGGGCTGCACCCTCTGGTTCACGGGCCTGTCGGCCTCCGGCAAATCCACCGTCGCCAGCGCCCTCGAACAGGTCCTCGTCCAGCAGGGCGTCAACGCCTACCGCATGGACGGCGACAACATCCGCATGGGCCTGAACAAGAACCTCGGCTTCTCCGCCGCCGACCGCGAGGAGAACATCCGCCGCATCGGCGAGGTCGCCAAGCTCTTCGCCGATTCCGGCGCCGTCGCCATCACCAGCTTCATCAGCCCCTACGCCGCCGACCGAGACAACTGCCGCAAGCTCCACGAGGAAGCCGGCATCCCCTTCTTCGAGGTCTTCGCCGACACCCCCATCGAGGAGTGCGAGAAGCGCGACCCCAAGGGCCTCTACAAGAAGGCCCGCGCCGGCGAGATCAAGGGCTTCACCGGCATCGACGACCCCTACGAAGAGCCCAAGAACGCCGAGCTCGTCCTCAAGTGCGCCGAGAAGACCGTGGACGAGTGCGTCGCCGACTGCATCAACCTGCTCAAGGCCAAGGGCATCGTCAAGTAACGACGAAGCGACCGAGCGGCGCAACACCGAACGAACCCGGCCCGTCCAGAGCCCCCGTCAACCGCCCTCCACCCGCACGCCGGGGCAGGGCGCGGCAGGATGAGCCGGGTTTCTTACGCGCTCGCCGCCTCGGGCCGCGCCGGCTTCGAGAACCAGCTGTGCACGGTTACCAGCGGCACCGGGTGCTCGACCGTCACCCGCCAGCGCTGGAAGGCGGCGATGTCCCACGAAGCGCCCGCCGCGATCCGCTCCGCGATCTGCTCGCCCAACGCTGATTCCGGCAGCGTGCCCCGCTCAAGGGCCTCCACCGTCAACGCCATGTCCGACCGGTCAGGCACCTCCGCACGCGGGTCCGCCAGCCGGATCCCAAGCGGCAGCACATGCAGCACGGCCCGGCACTCCGGCGCGCCGAACCCGAGCGACTCGTGCACGAAGAAGTCGATCATCGACCGCTTCGACGGCAATCGAGACACCAGCATCGCCTGTGCGAACGGCTGCTCCTCATCCGCGTACCGCGACAGCCCCGCCACCGTCCGCTGCGCGATCACCGCCTGCAGCGGGGTGAGCAGCGGCACCACACCGGGCTCGAGCACCATCAGCTGCGCCGGCGGCCAGCGGTGGATCGACGGCACGCCGCCACCGAACGAGCTCAGGTCCTCCACCACCCACTCCGTCAGACTCGAACCGACGCGCTGACCGTCGAGGTTGTACCGGCGGTCCACCGCGGTCGGATCGTCCCGGTCGTACACCCCGCCGATGATCAACGGGCTCGTGTCCCGCAGCCGCCGAAGACCGACCATCGCGCTCGACCACGCGTAATCGGCCGTGCCCTCCGGCCCCTCCACCGACGGCGCGTACCAGGTCTGCACCTCGTGACGCTCGACCGAGCAGCCCTGTAGCTGCGTCATGCCGCGGAAGATCGCGTGCTGCGCCGCGCGCGCGTGCGTCTCGACATCCTCACCCCGGAGCCCGCGGATCAGCATCTCCAGATCCGAACGACCGTTGTCGAACTCAGCGTGCAGCCCGAGCAGCAGCTCTCGGCACTCCTCGAGCCGGTCCACCACAGCCGCCGGCATCCCCTTCGACCGAGCCCGGTCGATCAGCTGCCCGATCCCCTGCGGGGCGGGCGCCTCGAGAAACGCATCGAGCGGGTCCTCCACCCGGGCCGCCTTCGCGACCCGGCTCGCCATCGACTTGTCCACGCCGAGCACGGAGATCACATCGCGTGGCCGGCACCCCGGCCCGTTCACGGCCTCCAAGAAGCTCGCCAGGGTGCCCTTGAGTTCCAGGCCCGTCGCCACGAGACGCCGCCGCAGCGCCTCGGTCGCCGCCGCCCGGTCGTCCCGTTCGCCCCCACCGCCCGCTGAAGACTCTCGCTCCACCCGCACCCCCGAACCGCCGACTACCGTACCACCGACGCACTATACCGCTCACCCCCGGACAGAGGGAGAACCCGCGTGGCAGATCTTCATAAGAAACTTGCAGCCGCCCATGAGGCGGTCGCGCAGGCCTCCCGGGTCTGTCGTTATGTCCAGCGTTCGCTCGACGAGGTCCGCGCGATCACCAAAGACGACAAGAGCCCCGTCACGATCGCCGATTTCGCGAGCCAGGCGGTGGTCGCGAAGATTCTAGAAGATCATGAGTCTGCCCTCGTTCTGGTCGGGGAAGAAGACGCCGAGTATCTCAGAGAGAGCTCGCATGCCGCGCACCTCGACGCCGTCGTCGATGCCGTCCGACGCGTCTTTCCGGCTGTCGATGCCGACGAGGTGCTCCGCTGCATCGACCTCGGCGGGCAGGACCCCCGTCGCGAGGGTTTCTGGACGCTCGACCCCATCGACGGCACCAAGGGGTTCCTCCGGGGCCAGCAGTACGCGGTCGCCCTCGCGTACATCGAAGACGGCGCCCCCGTCGTCGGTGCGATGGGCTGCCCCAACCTCCCGTCTGACTTCAGCGCCCCGCTCGACACGCCCGACGAGCAGGGCTGCCTCTACACCGCCGCGCGGGGACAGGGCGCCTCGGAGCACAGCATCGACGCGCAGCACCAGCCCCGCGCCACCGCTCGCCGAGACCTCGGTCCCAGCGACCCCATCCAGGCGTGCGGCTCGGTCGAAACGGGCCACACCAACATGTCCGACGAGGACCGCATCCTTCAGCACATCGCCTCGTCCACCGACCACGCCGTGGGAGAGCCGGTCCGCCTCGACAGCCAGTGCAAGTACGCCGTCACCGGGCGGGGGCAGGCGGATGCGTACCTCCGGCTCCCGACGCGCCCGGGCTATGTCGAGCGGATCTGGGACCACGCCGCCGGCGCGCTCATCGCCGCCGAGGCCGGCTGCACCGTCTCCGACATCTTCGGCACGCCACTGGACTTTTCCCACGGCCGTGGGCTCGAGGTCAACAAGGGCGTCGTCTGCGCCCCGCCCCGCGTCCACGCCCTTGTGATCGACGCGATCCGCCACCTCGGCATCACGCCGGCCTGATCGCGGTTCATCCGATCTGAACACGCGCTCGCGACAGCTTCACGCAACGCTGATGCGTGCTTGACACTCCCGCGCGCTCCCGCGGCTAGCTTCCCCTCAATCAGCGGCGTCACGCCGTCCGCGACACCGCCACAACCATGCGACCAGATGTACGGGAGCCCGTCATGGCACGAACCCTTCTGCTGGCCACGATCGCCGGCATGGCAGCCGGATCCTCAGACGCGCAGTTCTCGCTCACCCTGCTGCACAACGGCGACGCGGAGAGCCAGGTCATCAGCGCCCCGGGTCAGCCCGATTTCGGCGGCGTCGCCCGCTTCAAGACGCTCGTCGATCAGCTCCGAGCCGGCGCGACCACCGACGGCGTGCTCACCATCGCCGCGGGTGACAACTTCCTCGCCGGCCCGGAGTACACCGTCGGCGTGAACGACGGTGTGTTCTACGACGCCGTCGCCTTCGCCGCCATCGGCTACGACGCCGCCGCCATCGGCAACCACGAATTCGACTTCGGCCCCGATGTGCTCGAGCAGTTCATCGTCGATGGAGCCGCCAACCTGTCGCCGGCGACATTCGTCTCGACAAACCTCGACTTCGCCGGCGAGCCCGGCCTGCTCGCACAGCAGGCCCTCGGCCGCATCAGCAGCTTCCAGGTGTTCAGCTTCAGCGGAACGCAGGTGGGCGTGATCGGTGCAACCACGCCGAACCTGCCGTTCATCTCCAGCCCGCGCGACACCGTCGTGAATGAGATGGTTGCCGCCGAAGTGCAGGCCGACATCAACACGCTGCAGGCCCTCGGCGTAAACATCATCGTGCTCGTCAGCCACCTGCAGGGCATCGACGAGGAGGCCGCGATCGTTGCCGCGACCACGGGCCTCGACATCGTCGTCGCGGGCGGCGGCGACAACCTGCTGTCCAACACCGCCCTGCTCGTGCCCGGCGATGCCAGCCAGGGCGCGTACCCGCGTGTCGAGAGCGATCTCAGCGGCCGCGATGTCGCTATCGTCTCGACCGACGGTAACTTCAAGTATGTCGGCCGGCTGATCGCCAACTTCGACGCCGCGGGCGAGATCACCTCGATCGACCCGGCCTCCGATCCGGTCCGCGTCTCCGGGGTCGCGCCGGACGCCGTCGTCGAGGATCCGACGCTCCTCGCCGCCGTCGTCGACCCGGTGCTCGCCGGCGTCGCCGCGCTCGATCAGAATGTCCTCGCCTTCAGCGAGGTCGGGCTCGATGGCGTCCGCGACAACATCCGAGGCAGGGAGACCAACCTCGGCAACCTCATCGGCGACGCCTTCCTGTACTCCGCCAATCTCCGGGCCGCCAGCTTCGGCCTGGGCGCTGCCGATGTGGCGTTCGCCAACGGCGGCGGCGTCCGCAACAACAATCTCCTGCCCGCAGGCGACTTCACCGAGCTCGACTCCTTCGATGTCCTCCCATTCCTCAACTTCCTCTCCATCATCGAGAATGTCTCGCCTGAGCGGCTCAAGCTCATCTGCGAGAACGCCTACGGCAGCATCACCGCCACCGGGCCAGTCGGCTCGCTCACCGGCCGATTCGGGCAGATCGGCGGCATGACCGTCGAGTTCAACCTCATCGGTGACGCCCCGCAGTACGACTTCGACGCCGGGCCCATCAACATCACCAACCCGGGCAGCCGCGTCAAGCGCATCGTGCTCAGCGACGGCACCGTCATCGTCGAAGACGGACAGATCGCCCCCACAGCGCGCAGCGTCAACATCGCTATCGTTGACTTCCTCGCCCGTGGCGGCGACCAGTACCCGCTCAACGACCTCGCCTTCACCAGCGTCGGTGTCACCTACCAGCAGTCGCTCGCCGAGTACGCCGCCGCCCTCGGCACGATCACCGCCGCCCAGTACCCCGAAGGCGGCGAGGGACGCATCGTCGACCTCTGGCAGCGATGCCCCGCCGATAGCAACGCCGACGGTTCGCTGACCAAGGACGACTTCAACGCCTGGCTCTCCCTGTTCAACACGGGGAACTCCGGCGCGGATGTCAACCGCAACGGCGTGAACGAACCGGGAGACTTCACAGCGTGGGTCGTCGCCTACAACGAGGCCGGCTGCTAGTCGCTCCCGACACATCGCCTTCTTGTCTCGCGGCGGCGCGCGCTCAACAGCGGGCGTCGCCGCCTTCTTGTTGCGATCGCGACGGGCTGGCCCGTGCTAGAACGGGAAGGCCAGCGGCACCATCGCCACGGCGACGACGCCGCACAGCACATTCAGCGGGAGCCCGGCCCGGATGAAGTCCGTGAACTTGTACCCGCCCGGCCCCATCACCATCAGATGGGTCTGGTAGCCCAGCGGCGACGCGAAGGCGCAGCTCGCCGCCACCATGATCGTGTAGACGAACGGCGTGAAGTCAACGCCAAGCTTCTCCGCCGCCGATTTCGCCACGAAGTACATCAGCAGCGCCGCCGCGTTGTTCGTGACCAGCTCCGTCAGCAGGAGCGTCAGCGCGTACACGAGCGCCAGCGTCAGCCACGGGTTCGAGCCGGACAGCCCGGTCACGAGCCCGCCGATCGCCGCCGCCGCGCCCGACACCTCCAGCGCGCGACCCATCGCCAGCGAACCGGCGATCGTGATCAGCACCACCCAGTCCACGCTCCGCCGAGCCTGCCCGCCGGAGCAGCACCGCATGATCAGCATCAGCCCCGCCGCCAGCACCGCGGCGTGCAGCATGCCCAGCTGCACCTGCCCCCCCGCGATCATCGGGATCGGGAGCACGGGCTCGGTCGTCGCGATCAGCACCATCCCCAGCACGATCAGCACCGACAGGATCGCCCGGTTGTGCCGAACGGGGGTGAACCCGCTGACCTCGCTGACCAGGTAGTAGTCCCGCGCATCGCGCTGCTGCGGGATGAACTGCCGAGGCGCCTCCAGCAGCAGCACATCGCCCGCGCGGATGACGATGTCGCCGATCTTCCGCCGGATCTGCTCCCCGTTCCGAGCCACCGCGATCACCACCGCGTTGTACCGGCTCCGAAACCGGCCCTCGCGGATCGTCCGCCCCAGCAGCGGGTGCGTGTTGCTCACCACCGCCTCGACCAGCACCCGGTTCGGCCGGGGCTCGTTCAGCTTCACGACCTGGTCCGTCGCGTCCAGACCGCGGATCTTCTGGAGATCGACCACCGACGACACATCGCCCACGAAAACCAGCCGGTCGTTGGCGCGGAGCGCCTCGTCCGGTCCGACGGCCGCCAGGATCGATCCCTCGCGCTCCACCTCCGCGAGATACAACCCCGGCAGGTGACGCAGCCCCGCCTGCTCGATGGTCCGGCCGGGCAGCGGGCCCGTCGGCGACACCATCATCTCAACCGTGTACGCCCGCGCATCGTCGCGCACGCTCAGCACCGACGAACGCCGCGGCAGCAGCCCGCGACCGATCGTCAGCATGTACACCAGCCCCGCGATCGCCACCGGCACGCCGACCACGGCGATCGAGAACAGCCCGAGCGGCTCCCGGCCCGACGCCAGCCACTCGCCGTGCACCACCAGGTTCGTGCTCGTCCCGATCAGCGTGCAGGTCCCGCCCAGGATCGCCGCGTAGCTCAGCGGCATCATGAAGGTCGAGGCCGACCACCCGCGCTGCCGAGCCCAATCCCGCAGCGCCGGGATCATCATCGCCACGATCGGCGTGTTGTTCACAAACCCCGACAACGCCACCACGGGCACCGTCAGCCGGACCAGCCCGCCCATCTGCGTTCGCGGCCGACCAAGCAGGTACGCCCCGAGCCACCGCACCGCGCCCGTTTCCGTCAGACCGCACACCACCACATACAGCACCGCGACCGTCGCCATGCCGGGGTTCGCCATCCCGTCGAGGGCTTCCTGCGGCGTCAGGATCCCCAGGAACACCAGCGCCGCGGCCGCGCCCACGACCACCACATCAGGACCGAATCGGCCGCGGATCAGCACCGCCACCATCAGCCCGATCACACCAATCGTGACCCAACCCTGCCAGTCCATCGAACACCTTCTCGAAACCGCCGATACCACAAGGAGCGAGAAGCAGCCGCGCGCCCGCCGCGGGTGATGATCCCGGGACCCGGGATCAGAGGGCCCGAGACGCTACGCTTCGGTCTGGACTTCGGCACGCCCCACGCCTCCCCATGAGCACAGGCAACAAGACCCCTCCCGATTCAGCAGGCTCCGGCGTCGACGCCACCGACGCCCCCGCTTCCGGGCCCTCCCGGCAAGCCGCGCTCGGCCGGACCGTCGCCCGCGGCATGGGCTTCATGGTCCTCGTCAGCCTCCTCGGCAAGGTCCTGAGCTCACTCGCCGTCGTCGTCCTCGGCTTCCTGCTCAGTGAACACGACTTCGGCCTCTACGCCATCGCCTTCGGCCTCGCCGGTGTCATCCAGATCCTCCGCGACGGCGGCCTCCGGCAGATCGCCATCCAGCGCGGCCCCAAGGGCTTCGCCCGACTCGCCGGCCCCGTCGGCTGGCTCTCCTTCGCCTGCAACTCGCTCGCCGGGCTGATCCTCGCCGCCATCGCGCCCATCGCTGCGCTGGTCTATCAGGAGCCGCAGCTGCTCGGGCTCATCCTGCTCAACGCCCTCGTCGCCCCGCTCGTCACCTTCGGCTCCATGAGCAAGGCCCGGCTCGAGGTCGACCTCCGCTACGGCGCCGTCGCCCGCATCAACACCTGGAACAACATCACCCGTTACACGGGCCAGATCTTCTTCGCCGCCCTCGGCTTCGGCGCCTACGCCTTCGTCATCCCCTCGGTCCTCGTCGCCGTGGTCGACGGCCTGATGGGCTACGCCTTCACACGCACCACCTTCCTGCAGGAACCTCTCCGCGTGCGCGTCTGGCGCCCGCTGCTCTCGCGCATGCGATGGACCATCGCCGGCACCGTCGGCCACGCCACCATCAACCGCGCCGACTATGTCATCCTCGGCTACCTCGCCGCCCCTGTCCTCGGCCTCTACTTCTTCGCCTTCCAGATCGCGATGCAGGTCAACACCATCCTCGCCTTCAACCTGCAAAAGGTCCTGTTCCCAGCGCTGACCCGATTCGCCAACGAGCCGGCACGCCACCGCGACGCGGCCCTCCGCGCCACCAGGTCGCTCGCGCTGCTCTCGAGCGGCGCCGGCGTCGGCCTCGCCTGCGTCTTCCCCTCGATGGAGCGGCTCATCTGGGGCGGCAAGTGGGCCGAGGCAGCCGTCGCCACGCAGCTGCTCTCCCTCGCCTTCCCCATGCGCATGCCGCTGGCGATCCACGACTCCGTCGCGCTCAGCAAAGGGGAGTTCAAGCGCTGGGCCGTCTTCCTCTGGTACCAGGGCATCGGGCTCGTCGCGGCGTCGATCATCGCCGGCGCTGCCTTCGAGACCGTCACCGCCGTCACCGCCGTCATCACCACCTTCTACATCGCCGTCGTGCCCGTGATGATCGCGTGGCGCCTCGCGCAGTTCGGCATCCCCGCGGGGGCCTCGCTGTCGGCGATGTGCATGCCCTGGTTCGTCGCCGTCGCCGCGGGCACACCGGTCGAGATCGTCCGACAGACCTACGGCCCGTCGCTCCGACTCGCGCCAGGTCGCCTCGGCGACGCCGCCGAGGTCGTTCTCTACGGCACCGTGTTCGTGCTGCTCTTCGCCGCGCTCTCGAGGGCCCTCATCCCGCAGACCACCGCCGAGCTGCTCCGCGCCCTGCCCGGCCGACCCGGCCGAATCGCCAGGTCACTCGCCCGCGTACCCGGCGCAACAACCACGCCCGCTCCTCAGGGCTTCAGCAGCAGCGTCGTGTCCGACACGCCGTCGCAATAGGTCAGCCGACGCCACCGACGCAACTCGGGCAGCAGCTCGTCCCACATCGCGCTCCGCGGCGCCGGCCTGGGCACCGACGCCCGCGTGAATCGGCCCGCGTCGTCCAGGTACCGCTGCGAATCATCCAGCAGCATCCCGCCGCCAGAAGCAAGCCGAGACATCGCCCACCGCGCGCACCAGTCACGGTGCCGGCCGTCCACGACCACCAGCGTCGGCGACGCCACATCGTCCGCCCCCGACGCGTACGCCTCCGGCTCGTCGGGCACCAGCCGAACCTCCGCGTTCGACAGCGACGCGAGATCCTTCGACACCTTCGCGTGCCACTCGGCGTGGTGCTCCAGGCTCACCACGCGCTGCGCACGCTTGGCCAGCCACGCCGTCGATCGACCCGAGCCGAACTCCACGACGACATCCTCGGGGCCCAGCCAGCGATCCACCAACGCCACCGCGCCGTCGGTCCACCACGGCTCGTCGGGCCGGCGACGCTCCCGCGCCATCTGCCGCAGCCTCGCCACCACATACGACGGCGTCCTGTGACCCATCGGAGCTCTCCCCTCGTCCGCCCTGCGCTACTGATCGTGCCCGGTGAAGCTCGGCAGCTCGTGACCCGCGTCCCGCAGCGTCTTCTCCCGCGACGCCAGCTCCAGGTCGTGATCGACCATCATCCCCGCCAGCTCCTCGACCGTCGTCTTCGGCACCCAGCCCAGCTTGTCCTTCGCCTTCGTCGGGTCGCCCAGCAGCAGGTCCACCTCCGCCGGCCGCAGGTACCGCTTGTCGAACTCCACATGGTCCTCGAACCGCAGCCCCGCGTGACGGAACGCCAGATCCGCGAACTCGCGCACCGTGATCGTCCGACCCGTCGCGATCACATAATCGTCCGGCGTCTCCTGCTGCAGCATCCGCCACATCATCTCGACATAATCCCCGGCAAAACCCCAGTCCCGCTTGCTGTCCAGGTTGCCCAGGTACACCTTGTCCTGCAGCCCCATCTTGATCCGCCCCACCGCCCGCGTGATCTTCCGCGTCACGAAGGTCTCACCCCGACGCGGGCTCTCGTGGTTGAACAGAATCCCGCACGAGGCGTGCAGCCCGTAGCTCTCCCGGTAGTTCACCGTCGCCCAGTGCGCCATCACCTTCGCGCACGCGTACGGGCTCCGCGGATAGAACGGCGTCGTCTCCTTCTGCGGCGTCTCCACCACCTTCCCGTACTGCTCGCTGCTGCTCGCCTGGTAGTACCGCACCTGCTGACCGCTCTTGTCCTGGAACTCCCGCACCGCCTCCAGCAGCTTGAGCGCCCCCATGCTCACCGTCTCGGCCGTGTAGATCGGCATGTCGAACGACACACGCACATGGCTCTGCGCCCCGAGGTTGTACACCTCGTGCGGCTTCGACTCGTCCATCACCTTCGTCAGCACATTCGCGTCGCACAGATCGCCGTAGTGAAGACGCAGCCGAGCGTTGTCCACATGCGGGTCCGCGTAGATATGGTCGATCCGGTCCGTGTTGAAGCTGGAGGCACGGCGGATGATCCCGTGCACCTCGTACCCCTTCGACAGCAGCAGCTCGGCGAGGTAGCTCCCGTCCTGGCCCGTGATCCCCGTGATCAACGCCCGCTTCGTCTCAGCCATATCGAACAAACCCCTCTTTCTCGGCCGATGCCATCCGCCTGCGGGCCGGTCGCCATTCTAGACGGCCCCCCGGCCCCCTCTGTTCACCCCATCGGCCGATCAGGCCCGTCCCTCGCCCTGCCGATCCCCGAATCCCGTCCGAGAGCCGGCCGACCGACGGTACGATGAACACAGTGGAGCCATGCCAGCAACGACCCTCGCCATCTCCGTCATCCTCCTGGCCGCCCTCGCCCCGGCCGGCCTCGCCCCCGCGCAGCCTCTCATCCAACGCGACGACTACGCCGACCGCCTCGAAGCCATGTGGCTCGCCGAGTGCATCGCCAACTGGACCGGGCGCCTCACCGAGGGCAGCCGACGAGAGCCTCCCTTCCTCACCGACGCCGACTGGGGCTCGCCCCTGACCAACGGCCGGACGCTCACCTTCGTCCTCGACGAGGACCCCTGGCCCGCCGACGACGACACCGACATCGAGTATGTCTACATCGAGGAGCTCGCGCAGCTCGGCCTCGACGCCCTCGAGCCCGACGCCATCCGCGACGCCTGGGTCGACCACATCAACCGCTTCATCTGGGTCGCCAACGAGGAGGCCCGCGAACTCATGGACCGCGGCGTTGTGCCGCCCGCCACGGGGATGCCCGCCGCCAACCCCTTCTACCTCCGCATCGACGCGCAGCTCACCACGGAGATGTTCGGCGCCCTCGCGCCGGGCCTGCCGCACGCTGCCCTGGAGCTGGCCGATGTTCCCATCGCCACCACCGCGGCCTCGCACGCGGCCCACGCCGCCCGCTTCCATGTCGTGCTCTACGCGCTCGCCCCCGTCGCCGACCGCGCGGTCGCGCCGGAACAGCGGGTCCGCTGGCTCGTCGAGACCGCCCGGGCGTATCTGCCAGACACCTCCAAGGCAGCCGACATCGTCGACACCGTCTACGCCGACTACCTCGCCAACCCCGACCCCACCGACTGGGAACGAACCCGCGACCTCGTCTACGACCGCTACCAGCTCAACGCCGCCGCCAACGGCTTCGCGTACTACGGCTGGACCGAGTCCTCCGTGAACTTCGCCGGCGGGCTCATCGCCCTGCTCTACGGCCGGGGCAACCTCCCCGACACCATCCGCATCGGCACCCTCACCGGATGGGACTCGGACAACGGCACCGCCACCATGGGCGGCCTCGTCGGGCTGCTGCTCGGCACCGACACGCTGCGTACCCAGATCGACGCCGTCGCGCCGGGCGCCACGCTCTCCGATCGCTACTGGAGCTCACGCACGCGCGACAACATGATCGACCATCTCCCCGACGACCCCGACGCCGAGGACACCTTCCCGCGCATCGCGCAGCGGATGCTCCCCGTCGTCGACCTCGTCATGCAGCAGGCCGGCGCCAGAACGGGCGACCTCGGCTGGCTCCTGCCGCCCGGACCGGCGCCCGACCCCACCACCGCCTCGCCAGCCGCCCGCCGTTTCATCGCCAGCGCCAACAACGCCGTCCCACGCGCCGGCGGCACCGTCACCGCCGCCTCGTCAGCCGTCGCCCCCATCCGCACCATGCCCAACTCCGCCACCACACCCTTGCGGTTCATCAACGGCCTGGAGCACGACGACTCGGGCGTCGAACCCGCCGCCACGGCCCGCCAGTTCTACGCCTCACGCGGCGCCGCCAACATCGCGCCCGGCGACACCATCACCCTCGAAGCCACCTACAGCATCCCCGTCCTCGCCGAACGCGTCCGACTCATCGAGGGCGAGCACGACGCCTTCGGCGGCTGGATCGACAACCCCGTCTTCCAGGTCCGCCTCGGCACCACATGGACCACCCCCGCCGGCACCCTCACCGGCAGCCCCGACCCCGCTGTCCCCTTCCAGATCATCGACTTCGTGCTCGATCAACCCGCGACCATCACCGGCGTCCGCGTCTCAGGCCTCGCCGGCGGCTCGCTCGCCTACGCCACCATCGCCGAGCTCGACGCGATCGGACCCACCGACCGCCCCGCCTGGCCCGGCTTCGACCACCTCGACCGCAACGCCGACGGCCGCATCGACATCGACGACCTCCACACCCTCACCCAGAACCCCGCCGACATAGACCTCGACGGCGACACCGACGCCGACGACATCGCTCTCCTCGAAACCTACATCCGCATCGACGACCAGGGCCGCCGCGCCGACTGACCACACACCCGGTGGCGAGTCAGACCCTCTACGCTTGTCCATGACCACACCCGCCGATCGCTACGACTTCACGCCCCCACACGAACGCACCGCCCAGCGCGACTCGACCCCGCTCGACCTCGCCGGGAAGCGCGTCGTCGTCACCGGCGGCGCCGGCTTCCTCGGCACCGCCCTCATCCACAAGCTCCGCGCCCGCGGCGTCACCGACATCTTCATCCCGCGAAGGCGCGACTACGACCTCACCACCGAGGACGCCTGCAAACGCCTCTACGCCGACGAATTACCCGACATCGTCATCCACCTCGCCGCCGAGGTCGGCGGCATCGGCGCCAACCGCGACAACCCGGGCCGATACTTCTACGCCAACATGGCCATGGCCCTGCACCTCATCGAGCAGGCCCGCCTCCACGACCTCACCAAGTTCGTTATGGCCGGCACCATCTGCGCCTACCCGAAGTTCACCCCCGTCCCCTTCAAGGAAGAGCTCGTCTGGGACGGCTACCCCGAAGAGACCAACGCACCCTACGGCGTCGCCAAGAAAGCCGCCCTCGTCATGCTCGACGCCTACCGACAGCAGTACGGCCTGCGCGCCGCCTACTGCCTGCCTGTCAACCTCTACGGGCCCAACGACAACTTCGACCTGCACACCAGCCATGTCATCCCCGCGCTCATCCGCAAGTGCGTCGAGGCCATCGACCGCGGCGACGATCACATCACCGTCTGGGGCACCGGCAGCGCCTCACGCGAGTTCCTCTATGTCGACGACGCCGCCGAGGGCATCATCCGCGCCGCCGAGGCCATGAACGAGCCCATCCCCGTCAACCTCGGCACCAACATGGAAATCAAGATCCGCGATCTCGTCAATCTCATCGCCCGCCTCACCGGCTTCTGCACGAACGACGACGAACTCGAGACCAAGATCCGCTGGGACACCACCAAGCCCGACGGCCAGCCCCGACGCTGCCTCGACACCAGCCGCGCCAGATCGCTCATGCATTGGCAGGCCGAGGTCGGCTTCGAAGAAGGACTCCGCCGAACCATCGCATGGTTCCGCGCGAACCGGAACTGATCCGGCCAAATACAAGAGCCGCCCCCCGCGCGACCGAGAGACGGCCGAACAAGCACTTCGGCACTGATCAGAAATCGCCGTCGCGAACATACGGCTCGCTCCACAGCACAGCCTGCACCGTCACGATCTTCACCCATGCAGCGTGCATCTTGTCAACATCCTCCGCTGAATGACCCCCACGCTCGAGAAACGGTCGAAGCGTCGTCGTCACCGGGATCGTCAGCGGCTGAAGATACCGGAAACGGATATGCTCCTCGGCGTTGGCGTTGTCCGTCTCGTTCTTGCCGACGCGGTGGTGCCGGCGACCGATTTCGAACTGGTAGTCCAGCCAGTCCTGATCGAAGTCCGCTGCGGCAGTGTCAAGCACCCACCGTCCGAATCGAAGGCGCACCCGCTCTAAGTACTCACCCTGCGGCTCGCCCGTCTCCGGATGGCTGAACGACGCGAGTAGGTGCGGGTTCGCACCCACAAACCCGTACCACACGCCGAGCAACTCGTCGACATGCGGCTCGAGCACATCTCGCGACATCCGCAGGTACTTCACATCCTCATCGGAAAACAGCGCGGTCTTGAAGATCAGATCGAGTTCTTCGAGCGTGATCGGGGCGTCGGGCAAGGCCGGGCTGCCATGTGTGTAACCCGGGATCTCGGGCTGCGACGGATCGGATGCGGTCATGGTGGGTGCTCCTGCGTGCGTGCATGCGGCGGCGGACAGGATGAGCGCTGTCACGAGTGAACGGGTCAGCATGGCGGTCCTCCCTTCTGGACTTGCACCGCCTGACATCGGCGGCGACTGTTCTCAGTTCAGTGAAGCCGCACCAACACGCACCAATTCCCGACATGACCGACCCCGACCAGGTTGTCACATAGGCACAAACCGGTGCCCATGGCTCATCGCCTCAGATCGCCGCCCAGGCCGCCACGCAAGGGCAATGATTAACTGTGAGCACGCCTGAAGCCCCAGACAGAGCCGAGGCCTTCCACCGGGTCACCGATGTGATCCGGTGCAAGTGGACACTCGCCGTGATGAAAGAACTGCACGAGGGGCCGCGTCGGCCGAGCGACATCATGCGCTCCCTCCCCGGGCTGACACAGAAGGTACTCAGCGAGCGGCTCCGCAAACTCGAGCGATACGGCCTGCTCGATCGTCAGGCGTTCGCAGAGGTCCCACCGCGCGTCGAGTATCGCCTGACCGCGCACGGAAATGAGCTCGCCGAACTGGTCGGCGAGCTCACTCTGTTCATTGAAGCATGGTCAGGCTCGAATACCTGAGTGATTACCGCCGACGCCGAAGCGCCAACCCTGAGCCAGCGAGCAGCAGCCCCCCCGCGGCCGGCGCGGGCACCGGCGTCGCCGAGCCGATCGTGCCCGAGGCGGAACGCACGACCTCGACCCCGCCAGCCAGCACCGTCTCGCTGTAGCTGAACGAGCCCGTGCCCGTCCGGCGGTTGATCACCAGATCGAACACCAGGCTGTCCGTTGCTTCCGACACCACGATGGTGTTCTGCGTCACTGTCAGGTTGTCCGCGAAGTCATCCACGAACACATCGAAGGTGTACGCCCGCGTCGGGCTCGTGAACGAACCCTGCAGGAAGAACGACGGCTCGGGGCCGTTCGCCACCAGCGTCCCCGTCACGAACAGCGGCAGGTCACCGGGCTCCGGCGCCGAGAACCGCACCTGCCCGTTGATCACCGCGAACGCGAGGTTCTGCGCCTGCGTCAGCGTCCCGGTCAGGTCGAACCCGAGCAGGCCCGACGGCTCCGTCACGAGCGACGACACCTGCGTCGCCCCCGAAGCCCCGGTGTTGGACAGCCCGCCGACCTCCGAGAGGCCCGACAGCGCCGCCGGCTGCGCACCGGCCGTACCCGCGAGCGCCACGCCGCCCGCCACCGCGAAGATGATGTCCTTGCCCTGTGTCATGCCTGTCTCCTGCGATCACTGGCCCGCCAACGCGGGCATCTGCATCCGCGGACCGGACCGTCGGCGCACACCGATCGCCCCCGGACCCGTCGGCTCCGAAACCGGACACAAAAAAAGCCGTCGCTCTCCGCGACGGCTTGTCCTCTGCTCGGATGGCTCGGCCGCTTGCGCTAGGCCTCACTCCTCCTCGCCGGGCAGCCGTCGCACCCACCGATGCGCATCGCGCACATGCATCGCATGCTGCGAGCCATCCGGAAACGCGAATGCTGGCCGGTCGGGTGTGCCATCTCCAGAAGATAGGCACAACGAGGCCGAAGGTTCCAGCCCTGGACAAAAATCTTTGAAAGAGGATCCTGGATCCGGGGGATCAGCGACGCCGACGACCCGCGATTGCCCCCGCAGCCGCCAGCACGCCCAGCCCTGCCGGTGCCGGAACCACCGTGATCACGAACTCCAGCGTGTACCCCGTCAGGTCAACGCCCGTCTGCTGGTTCCAGAACGAGTACTCCCCCGCCGGCAGCGCCCCGGAGAACCCGATCGCGCCGAACGCCGTGCCCATCGTCGGCAGCAGGTCGGTGCCCTCCTCCAGCGGGCCGTACAGCGCGTAGCCCAGCAGGTCGGCCGGATCCGGGTTGTCCGGATCGACCGTGATCGACGACCCGCTCTGCACGCCGAGAAACGCCGCGAAGTCCGGCGAGTCATAGTCCAACAGATTGAGCGCGGAGAGCTCGAAGCCCGCCGGCACGGTAAACCGGAAATAGTCGCGATCGCCCGTGACCACAGTCCCGGAGAGCACATTCGAGCCCGGCGCCGCCGACAGCTCAAACGGCGCAAAGCGGTCGTCCGTCAGGTCGCCCGACACCGATTCGTCGTAGCTGAACTGTCCCCCGGCCGCACCCGCACACATCGCCGCACCGGCCGCCAGGGCCGTCATCACACCACGCATGATCTTGCTCCCACTCTCCCAAGAGAACCCGTCGCACAGCGCGGCGGGCACCCCCACTGACACAGACTCTACCGCGACGAACGCCCGGCGCAAACCCCCGGCCCACCGATCCACCACCGATTCCGGGCTTCCGGACCACCCCGCGCCGCCCACCGAACCGACGGACCGGCCGATCCGTTCTAGACTCGCCCTCGGGCCCGGATCCGGCTGTCGGGGCACGACCCAAGCAACGACCATACGGAGATCGCGCGATGCGGGTACTCGTCACGGGCAGCAGCGGCCTCATCGGCTCCGAGGCCGTCACCTTCTTCGACCGTCTGGGCTTCCAGATCTCCGGCGTCGACAACAACATGCGCGCCGACTTCTTCGGGCCCAAGGGCGACACCCTCGGCAACCTCGCACGCCTCCAGGCCCAGTGCAAGAACTTCACGAGCTACAGCCAGGACATCCGCGACCGCAAGGGCGTGGAAGAGCTCTTCGCCAAGATCAAGCCGGAACTCATCATCCACGCCGCCGCCCAGCCCAGCCACGACCTCGCCGCCAGCCGCCCGTTCGATGACTTCGATGTCAACGCCGTCGGCACGCTCAACCTGCTCGAGGCCACCAGACGCCGGTGCCCCGAAGCCGTCTTCATCCATGTCTCGACCAACAAGGTCTACGGCGACGCGCCGAACGAGCTGAACCTGATTGAGAAAGAGACCCGCTGGGACTACGCCGACAAGGAATACGAGCACGGCATCGCCGAGACCATGTCCATCGACCAGTGCAAGCACTCGCTCTTCGGCGCCTCCAAGGCCGCCGGCGACATCCTCGCGCAGGAGTACGGCAAGTACGACGGCATCGAGCTCAAGACCGGCATCTTCCGCGGCGGATGCCTCACCGGCCCGCAGCACGCCGGCGTCGAGCTCCACGGCTTCCTCAACTACCTCGTCAAGGTCGCGCTCGAAGAAGGTCCCTACACCATCTTCGGCTACAAGGGCAAGCAGGTCCGCGACCAGATCCACTGCCACGATGTCATCAACGCCTTCTGGCACTTCGCCCAGAACCCCCGCCCCGGCGAGGTCTACAACCTCGGCGGCGGCAAGGGCAACGCCGCCAGCCTGCTCGAGTGCGTCAGCATGATCGAGGAGCGCACCGGCAAGAGGCCCAACCTCACCTATTCCGACACCAACCGCATCGGCGACCACATCTGCTACTACAGCGACCTGCGCAAGCTCAAGAGCCACTACCCCGACTGGGACCTGACCTACAGCCTCGACAGGATCGTCGACGAGATGATCGAGGCGGTGAGCAACCTGCAGACCGTCTGACCGACACCACAGCCAACCCGCGGACCCCGCGGCACGGGAATCGGCGATGCGCGTCCTCTTCATCAACCAGGTCTTCTGGCCCGATGTTGCCGCCACCGCACAGCACGCGGACGATCTCGCGCGCCACCTCGCCGCCCGGGGCCACGAGGTCCACGCCATCGCTTCGCGCTCCGTGTACGGCAAGAAGGGCGCCGCGCTCCCCAAGCGCGAGACCATCCGCCTCCAGGGCGCCCAGCACCCGATCACCGTGCACCGAGTCGGCGTCAGCCTCTTCGGCAAGGCCTCCATCGCCGCCCGCGTCGCGGACTTCGCGCTCTTCTACCTGCTCGCGACGATCAAGGCGTTCACGATCAAACGGCCGCATGTCGTGGTCTGCTTCACCACACCGCCGTTCATCGCCCTCGTCGGCTGGCTCCTCCGCGCGGTCAAGGGCTCCCGCTTCGTCTACTGGGTCATGGACCTGTACCCCGACCTGCCCGTGGCCTGCGGCGTCATGAAGCCCGGGTCACCCGTCACGCGTTTCTTCGAGGCCGTCAACCGCTTCTGCCTGCGCAAGGCGGACGCCACCGTCGTGCTCGGGCGGTGCATGCGCGACCGCGTCCTGGCCAAGGGCACGCCCGCTGGCATCGTCCATCACATCGGCGTCTGGTCCGAGCCGAGCGAGGTTTCGCCTGTCCAGCGCGACCAGAACACGCTCCGCGAGCACTGGGGGCTCGGCGACCGCTTCGTCGTCATGTACTCGGGGAACTTCGGCCTGGGCCACGATGTCGACACGATGCTCGCCGCCGCCGAAGCCCTGCGCGACGACGACCGCGTGCGGTTCCTCTTCGTCGGCGGCGGCAAGAAGAAGGCGATCGTCGACCGCGTCGTGCGCGAGAAGGGCCTGACCAACTGCGTGCTCGACGACTATCAGCCGCGGGAGAAGCTCGCCGAGAGCCTGAGCGCCGGCGACCTGCACATCTCGAGCCTCACCGAGGGCATCGAGGGCATCATGGTGCCGTGCAAGCTCTTCGGGATCATGGCGGCAGAGCGACCGTGCGTCTTCATCGGCTCGCCCGAGAGCGAGCTGAGCCTCGTCCTGGCCGAGCACGACGCCGGCGCCACCGTGAGGCAGGGCGACGCCGATGCCCTGGTCAACCTCATCCGCCGATTGGCCGACAATCCCGAGGAGGCCCGCCGGCTCGGCGCCAACGCCCGCCGCGCCCTCAGCGAGGCCTACGACCGAGGCCGGGCCTGCGAGCAGTGGCGCACGCTCCTCGAGTCCCTCGCGCCCGACCCGGCCACCACCACAGCAGCCGCCGCCGGAGAGAGACCGTGACCGACCAGCCCAGCCAGCCGACGCGCGCAGCCGAGACCTACGAGAACCTCCCGCCACGGTCACCCGGTGACCCGCCGCTCACCACCTATGTCTTCATCCAGAACGATCCGTTCTATCTCCCCAAGGTCCTCGACAAGTACCTCCGCGAGTTCGGCGACACCACCGCCGGCGTCAACATCCAGTCCGTCGCGCAGGGCAAACGCACCGTCATCCAGACCGCGCTCGACCTGCTCGGCTTCTACGGGCTCCGGTACTTCCAGTACAAGATCCGCGGCTACATATGGCGCAAGCTCATGGCCAAGATCTACAACGACATCCTCGGCAAGACCAACAAGTGCTACTCCGTCGCCGCCGTCGCCCGCAAGTACGGCGTCACGGTCGACAACCACGACGATGTGAACTCCGACGAATTCCGCGCGATGCTCCGCGAACGCAAGGTCGACTTCATCGTCTCCATCTCCGGCACGCAGCTCTACCGCAGGGCCCTCCGCGACCAGACGCCCTTCGGCATCGTCAACTGCCACGGCGCCCTGCTGCCGAAGTACCGCGGCCTGATGCCCAGCTTCTGGACACTCGCCAACGACGAACGCGAGGGCGGCACCAGCGTCCACTTCGTCGACGCCAAGCTCGATAACGGGCCCATCATCGTGCAGAAGAAGTACCGCATCCACCCGCACGACACCCTCGAGGACATCATGGCCCGCTCGAAGGACCTCGCCGCCGAGGCGATCATCGAGTGCGTCCGCAAGATCAACGCGGGCTTGAAGCCCGAGGACCTGATCCCCAACCCCGCCGAGGAGATGACGCACTTTTCGATGCCGACCAAGGACGATGTCCGACGCTTCAAGGCGGCGGGGCACAGGTTTGTGTAGCAAATGGTGAGTGGCGAAGTGGCGAATGGAGAGACGGCAAGTCAACAGCCAGTCCGGTCCTATCGCGACCTGGAGGTCTGGCGCATCGGCGTGGAGCTCACGGTCACCGTGTACCAGGTCAGCCGACAGCTACCAGACGATGAGCGATTCGGCATGATCTCGCAGATGCGGCGGTGCGCGGCATCGATCCCGGCAAACATCGCCGAGGGCCACGGCCGCGAATCGACCCAAGACTTCATCCGCTTCCTCCGCATGGCCCAGGGATCGCTCAAGGAGCTGGAGACCCATCTGATCGTCTGCCACCGCCTCGAGTTCATCGGCGATCACGACCTCGGCCCGATCCTCGACGAAACCGACCGCCTCGGCCGCATGACGCGCGGACTCATCCGCTCCCTTCAGGAGCGCACCCGATGAACACCAACACCTCCGCTTCACCCCCACTCGCCACCTCGCCACCTCCCCACTCGCTGACCCACGCCCTCTCCTTCGACATCGAAGACTGGTTCCACATCGTCGAAGTCACCGCGGTCGAGAACCCCGATCTCTGGCCCGACCTGCACGCGAAGCAGTCCATCGTCGAGCGGTACACCGATCTGATCCTCGACATCTGCGCCGAGGCGAATGCCCGCGCCACATTCTTCGTCCTCGGCTGGATCGCCGAGCGGCACCCCGACCTCGTCCGGCGCATCGCCGACGCGGGCCACGAGCTCGCCACGCATTCGCACATGCACGGCAAGGTCTACGAGATGACCCCGGAGTCATTCGCCGAGGACATCAACCGGTCCATCGTCGCGATCAAGGCCGCGGTGCCCGACGCCGACATCCGCGGCTTCCGCGCCCCCTCGTTCAGCATCACCCAAGGTGCCGAGTGGGCCTTCGATATCCTGCTCGACGCCGGCCTCACCTACGACGCCAGCCTCTTCCCCGGCAAGCGCGGCCACGGCGGGTATGTCTGCCAGCCCGGCGCGCACATCATCACCACACCCCGCGGAAGAGAGCTCCCCGAGCTGCCCATGAGCCTCGCCCCCGTCGGACTCGGCCCGCTCAAGAAGCAGATGTGCTACTCCGGCGGCGGCTACCTGCGCCTGCTCACCCCCGCCATGATCGGGCAGGGCATCCGCCACGAAGCCGCGCACGGGCGGCCCACCGTCGTCTATCTTCACCCGCGAGACTTCGCCCCGGACTGCCCGCGCGTCCCCATGCCGCCCCACCGACGCTTCAAGTGCTATGTCGGCCTGCGCTCCACCGAACGCAAGCTGCGCGCGATGCTCGCCGCCCATCGCTGGGACACCTGCCGGGCCGTCCTCGAGCAGCAGCTCGGCCGGGACCTCTCGTGACCGAGCCCACGCCCATCCTGATCCACCTGCACATCCCCAAGAACGCGGGCACCACACTCAGCCGGGCGATCAAGCTCAGGCTGCTCGGCGTGAACCCCCTTCGCTGGGCGCACCAGGCGGACATCCTGGGCCACTACGCCGTCCACCCCTGGGACCGACGCGCCGAGGCCATCACCGCTCTCCCCCCGACCAGGCGGCGACGCGTCCGCTTCTTCGAGGCGCACTGCGGCTTCGGCGTGCACGAGCGGCTCGGCGGGCCGCACCGCTACATGACCGTCCTCCGTGAACCCGTCGACCGCGCCCTCAGCGTCTACTACCACCTCCGCGAGGAAGGACACATCCGTCCCGACGAACCGCTCGATGCGTTCATCGCCCGTGACAACCCCGCCGGCCGGGTCTGGCGCATCGACAACGCCCAGACACGCTACCTCGCGGGCGAGGCCGGCGTCATCGACGACCGCCCGCCCGAGGCCTGCGATCGGGCCATGCTCCAGACCGCCATCGATCGCCTGGAGCACCGCATCGACCACCTGCTCGTGCAGGACCGCTTCGACGAGGGCGTCGTGCTGCTGGCGCACCGCCTCGGCTGGCCCACGCTGCACTACGCCCGCAGCAACACCACGCGCAGCCGGCGGAGCGTCCGCGACACCGATCCCGTCCTGCTCGACCGGCTCGCCGAGCTGAACCGGCTCGACACCGAGCTGTACCGGTTCGCCCGGGATCTGTTCGATCGGCGGGCCGATGAACTCGCGCACGAGCTCGGGCGTCCTTTGGAGGAACTCCTTACCCGGTTTCGCGCCGGAAACAGCCGATACGCCCGGATCACCGGGCCGATCTATGCGATGATCCCAGCACGCCGGGAACGCCGAGCCCGGCGGAAGCAGCGAGCCGACCGTGACGCACCAGACGACCGATAACCAGGCCACCGCCCTCCGACGGGCCAGCGACCGGTGCAACATCGAGTTCCTCATCCTGACCAAGGACGAGGAGCTCAACCTGCCCCACACGCTCGACGCGATCCTCCCCTGGGCCGACCGCGTCCACATCGTCGACTCCGGCTCGACCGACCGCACGCTGGAGATCGCCAACGACTACGCCGCCCGGTACCCGGGCAAGATCGACCTCGTGCATCAGCCGTGGCTCGGCTACGCCGCCCAGAAGAACTGGGCGCTCGACAGCCTCGACTTCCAGAGCGACTGGATCTTCATCGTCGACGCCGACGAGATCATCCTCCCCGAGCTGCGCGACGAGCTCCTGACCATCGCCCGGCAGGACCCGGACCGCATCCCCGAAGACGGGTTCTTCGTCAACCGCTACTTCATCTTCCTGGGCAAGCGCATCCGCCACTGCGGCTACTACCCGTCCTGGAACCTGCGCTTCTTCAAGAAGGGCCGGGCCCACTACGAGGACCGCGAGGTCCACGAGCACATGGTCCTGCACGGCCGCGAGGGCTGGCTCCGCGGGCACATGGAGCACAACGACCGGCGCGGGCTCGAGGCCTACATGGCCAAGCACAACCGCTACTCCACCCTCGAAGCGCTCGAGATCCACGACATCATCCGCGGCCACGACGCCTACAGCGGCGATGTCCCGCAGTCCCTCCAGCCGCACCTCTTCGGCAACGCCGTCCAGCGCCGGCGGTGGGTCAAACGCCACATCTACCCGCGCCTGCCCGCCAAGTGGCTCTTCCGCTTCCTCTGGATGTACATCATCCGCCTGGGCATCCTCGACGGCATCACCGGCTTCCGCTTCTGCCTGTTCATCTCCGCGTACGAGCTGCTGATCGACCTGAAGATCAGCGAGCTGCTCCTCGCCGACCGCGGCATCGGCTCCGCGCCGCCCGAGAGCAGCAAGCCGCCCGTCACCGGCTATGCACCGGCCAAGCCCGAACGAGCCCGCGCCCACTTCACCAGCACCGTCGGCGCCGCGGGCAACCCCACCAGCAGCCCCGTCCCGCGGTCCGTCGGCCGGGGCAAGGAGGACGATGTGGGCGCCGCCAAGACCAAGAGCCCCTGGACCGTCAAGCAGAACATCGGACGCGTCCTCTGGGCCGCCGTCGAGAAGACCCTCTTCCGCTGGTCGTTCCACAACTGGTACGGCTGGAGGAACTTCCTGCTCCGCATCTTCGGCGCGCAGGTCCACCCCACCGCCCGCCTCCGACGCTCGGTCCACATCGAGATCCCGTGGAACCTCACCCTCCACGACTACGCCGGCGTCGGCGACGGTGCCATCCTCTACTGCCTCGGCCCGGTCACCGTCGGCACCCACGCCACCATCAGCCAGTACACCCACATCTGCGCCGGCACCCACGACTTCGGCCAGCCGACCTTCCCCCTGCTCCGACCCCCCATCGTCATCGGCGCCCACGCCTGGATCGCCGCCGACGCCTTCGTCGGTCCCGGCGTCACCGTCGGCGAGGGCGCCATCCTCGGCGCCCGCGGCTGCGCCTTCAAGGACCTCAAGCCCTGGACCATCTACGGCGGCAACCCCGCCAAGCCACTCCGGCCCCGCGAACGCTTCGATGCGGAATCAGAGGCTGAGTCGGACAACCAGCCCGCCGAACCAGCGCCAATCCGCGACGAAGCGCCCGTCCAGCACGCCCCCGAGGCAACCGGCCAGCAGACCGCGCCATGAACGACGACACGGTCGACCAGCGCTTCGCCGATCACCCGCCGATCCTGCTCATCGGCACCCATCGATCCGGCACGACCTTCTTCGGCGATGCGCTCGGCCGACACCCCGACATCGCCTACTGGGTCGAGCCTCGCCACATCTGGACCCGCGGCAATGCCTACACGCCCGACGACCGGCTCGACGCCTCGCACGCTACGCCCGCGATACGCCGGCGCATCCGGCGCGCCCTCGCCGAGTTCGTCGAACGAGCCGGCAAGCGACGGCTCGCCGAGAAGACCCCCAGCAACTGCCTCCGGCTGCCGTTCATCGATGCCGTCCTGCCCGAGGCCCGGATTCTGCTGATCCTGCGCGACGGCCGCAGCGTGCTGCGCTCGACCGGCGAGATCATGCAGCGCGGCACGCCGATCCGCCGGGTCGTGCAGCGCGCCGGCGAAACCCCCATCACCGAGTGGCCCGCCGCCTTCGGCGCCGTTGCCAGCCTCGCCGCCCGCAAGATCACCCGTCGGCCCATGCGCTACTGGGGACCCAAGCCGCCCGGCTGGCGCAACTGGATCGGCCTGGATCAGGACGAACTGATGGCCCGGCAGTGGGTCGGCTCGATCGCCTGCGCCCTCGACGACGCCGAACGCCTCGGCCCGGACCGGGTCCTCTCCTTCCGCTACGAGGACCTGATGGCGGAGCCCGAATCGACCATGCGACGAATCGTCGCCTTCACCGGCCTGTCGGACGCGGACGAGCTCGTCCGCTTCGTCACCGCCGAGGCCGACCCCACACGCGTCAACAAGTGGCGCGCCGAGCTCACGCCCGACACGCTCGAACGCGTCCGCCCGATCATGGAACCCACGCTCGAGCGACTGGGCTATCGCTGGGAGGAGAGCCCGGCATGAACATCCTGCATGCCATGGCCGAGCTCGTGCTCGAGCACGGCGGGGTCGTCCGGGCGGTGATCGACCTCGCCGAGCAGTCCGCCCGCGCGGGGCACAGCGTCGCCGTCGCCAGCTGGAACGCGCCGGATGTGCCCGAGCCCTGGCGCAGCGCATCGGGCTCGCCGCGTCTCGTGCCGATCACCGCCCCGGGCCGGCTCGGCCGGTTCGCGCCCGACGCCGCCGCCGCTCTGCGCGACGAGATCCGACGCGCCGATGTCGTCCACCTGCACACGCCGTGGGAGCCGGCCAACCGCGCCATCGCCGCGATGTGTCGGCAGCTCGGCACGCCTTATGTCCTGACCATCCACGGCATGCTCGACGACTGGTGCATGACGCAAAAATCAGCGAAGAAGCGGCTCTACCTCGCGCTCGGCGGGCGGGCGTTGCTCGAGCGCGCCGCCGCCGTCCACTGCACCGCGCAGGCCGAGCTCGACCAGAGCCGCGTCTGGTTCCCGCGAGGCCGGGGCGTCGTCGCGCCGCTGGTCTTCGATCTCGCGCCGTACACCGACCTGCCGGGCCCCGACCTCGCCCGTGAACGCTTCGACCTCGACCCCGAACGACCCATCGTGCTGTTCCTCAGCCGGCTCCATGTCAAGAAGGGCGTGCATGTTCTGATCAAGGCCGCCCGGCACCTCGCCGACGCGGGCGTCGACGCCCAGACCATCATCGCCGGCACGGGCGACGAGCCCTACGCACGCGGCCTGCACGCCCAGATCGCCAGCCTGGGGCTGGCCGACCGCGTCCGCCTGGTCGGCCTCGTCACGGGCGCCGACAAGGTCAGCCTCTACCAGGCCGCCGATGTCTTCGCCCTGCCCACGAGCCAGGAGAACTTCGGCTTCGTGCTGCCCGAGGCGCTCGCCTGCGGCACGCCGGCGATCACGACCCGGGGCGTGGACATCTGGCCCGAGCTCGAGGCCTCGGGCGGCGCCGTCATCGCCGAGCAGACCCCCGAGGCGTTCGCCGAGCACATCGGCGAGCTGCTCGTCGACGCCGACCGTCGCGCCGAGATGGGCGAGCGGGGCCGGCGCTGGGTCCTGACCGAGCTCAACCCCGACGCCGTCAGCGAGCGCTACGAGGCGCTGTACGCCGAGGCCATCCGCACCGGCGGCTGATCGGAAACGACAACGCCGCGGACGAGGTGCCCGCGGCGTCGCCTGGATACATGGAAGGGATGCGATCAGGCCGCGCGACGCGAACGCTTCGCGGTCGGCGAGATGCGGCCGGCGACCGAGCGGGTCGTGCGGCGAGCCGTCGAACGCTTCGCGGCCGGCTTGGCCGTCGAACGCTTGGCCACGGTGCGCTTGGCGGCCGGCTTGCGGGCCGTGGTCCGCGTGGCGGCGGCGCGAGCGGTCGTCGCCCGCTTCGTCGTCCGCTTGGTCGTCCGCTTGGTCGTCGCGGAGCGCGTGGCGGCGGGCTTGGCCGTCGAACGCTTGGCCACGGTGCGCTTGGCGGCCGGCTTGCGAGCCGCGGTCCGCTTGGCGGCCGAAGCGCGGGCGGTGGTCGACTTCTTGGCCGCGGGCTTGGCGGCACGGGCGGTGCGCTTGGCAGCCGGCTTGGCCGTCGAACGCTTCGTGGTCGAGCGGGAGGTGGTCGAGCGAGAAGCCGCGGGCTTCCGGCCGCTGGCGCGGGCGGTGGTCCGCTTCGCCGGGCTGTTCTTCTTCGCGGCCGGTTTCGCGGCCGAGCGGGTGGATCGGCGGGTGGTCGATCGCTTGGCGGTCGATCCGGCCTTGGTCGTGCGTGCGGGCATGGGAATCTCCATCTGGGCCGACGCTCGTGCCGGCCGTGCCTTCGCCCGGGATCCTGCCATCCGACCCGGGCCGGTACCGCGCGGCGGGCGACGCACCGTGCGCCGACCCCGCGTTCGGGGACAAGATCGGCCAGCCGGTGCGCTGCCTTCCGCTTTTTTTGCGGACCACCCGCACAAAATGCTCTCGAACCGCCCGTTCGCGCCGCTGTTGCGCCGCTCGCGTGCCGACATCGCCGCCATCCGGCGCCCCCAGCAAGCGAACAATCGCCCGAGCCAGTCCCGCGGAGCCACCGACCGTGCCACAGCACCCCGAACCACCCAATCCCACGCCGCACGGCTGGTCGCCCACCAGCTGGAAGACCCGCATCGACCCGCAGCAGGTCCTCTACACCGACCGCGACGCCGTCGAGCGGGCCGTGACCAAGCTCGCCGGCCTCCCGCCGCTCGTCACCAGCTGGGAGATCGACAACCTCCGAGACCAGATCGCCCAGGCCCAGCGAGGTGAGCGATTCCTCCTCCAGGGCGGCGACTGCGCCGAGCGACTCGACGACTGCCGGCCCGAGCCCATCACCAGCCGGCTCAAGATCCTCCTCCAGATGTCCCTCGTCCTGGTCCACGGCCTGGGCAAGCCCGTCGTCCGCGTCGGACGCTTCGCCGGCCAGTACGCCAAGCCGCGCTCCAGCAAGACCGAGACCCGCGACATCGACGGCAGCCCCGTCGAGCTGCCCAGCTACTTCGGCGACCTGGTCAACCGAGACGAGTTCACCCCCGAGGCCCGTCACCCCGACCCGCACCTCATGGTCCGCGGCTACCAGCACGCCGCCATGACCATCAACTTCATCCGCGCCCTGATCGACGGCGGCTTCGCCGACCTCCACCACCCCGAGTACTGGGACCTCTCGTTCATGGGCAGCGCCAAGCTCGAGCCCCCGCTGCGCGAGCACTACCAGCGCATGAGCCGCGAACTCGCCGGCGCCCTGAAGTTCATGGAGAACCTCGGCGAGAAGACCGTCGACGACCTGACACGCGTGGACTTCTTTACCAGCCACGAGGGCCTCAACCTGCTCTACGAGTCCGCGCAGACCCGCACTGTCCCTCGCAAGCCCGGCTTCTACAACCTGACCACGCACCTGCCGTGGATCGGCGAACGCACGCGCGACCTCGACGGTGCCCATGTCGAGTACTTCCGCGGCATCCGCAACCCCGTGGGCGTCAAGCTCGGCCCCTCCGCCGACGCCGACACCGTCCGCGCCCTGCTCGACCGGCTCAACGCGGACAACGAGCCCGGCAAGATCGTCCTCATCGTCCGCATGGGCGCCGACAAGGTCCAGACCAGCCTCGCCCCGCTCATCGAGGCCGTCGGCGACAGGCCCGTCCTCTGGGTCTCCGACCCGATGCACGGCAACACCCGCTCCACCGCCTCCGGACGCAAGACCCGCTCCGTCGACGACATCCGAACCGAGATCCAGGCCTCGATCGACACCCACCGGCGCCTCGGCACCCACCTCGGCGGCGTTCACCTGGAGCTCACGGGCGAGGATGTCACCGAGTGCATCGGCGGGGCGGCCGACATCACCGAGGACCAGCTCGACACCAACTACGCCACCGCCCTCGACCCGCGCCTCAACTACCAGCAGGCCCTCGAGCTCGCCTTCCTCCTCGCCAACGAGCTCGGTTAGATCATGCCCCGACGAGCACCCTGCGCAAGCAAGGTACAGCTCGTGCCACCGACCTTCATGTCAGTGAAAACCAACGAGAGAACACACCGACCTCAAGGTCAGTGGCCAGCGGTCACGCCCCGCAGCACGTCCCGATACCGCGCAAACATGTCCTCCAGCGAGCTCGGCAGCACACGCACCTCCGCCACCGTCGTCATGAAGTTCACATCCCCGCCCCACCGCGGCACCAGGTGCACATGCACATGCTGCGGCACGCCCGCGCCGGCGGCTCGGCCCTGGTTCACCCCGATGTTGATCCCGTGCGGCTCGAGCGCACGCTCCATCAGGTCCGTCGCCCGGTCCACGAGACGCCAGAGCGCCGCCCGCTCGGTCTCGCTGTAGTCCAGCAGCCTGACGCGGCTCTCACCCAGCGCCACCAGCAGGTGCCCGTTCGCATACGGGTACCGGTTCAGGAAGATCATCCCCTCGCGCGTCCGAAGGATCACATGGTGCTCCGCGTCCCGATCGGGCGACAGCCAGTAGTCCCGAATAAAGCAGCCAGTGCCCGCATCGGCGCGGCTGGATCCCGCGTCTCGTTCGACCCGGTCGAGCGCCTCGAGATACCGAAGACGCCACGGCGCGTCCAGCCGGTCGGCACCCGGCCCGTCGTTCGCCGTGACCGGTCTGGAGGGGTCCTGCGGGTTCTTCGGGTCGTGCGGGGGCTGCGGCATGCTCGGGCTCCGAGGGGCATCGGCTCAGCCGAGGATCCTACACGACCCGGCGCAGCCGACCCCTCCACCAAGCCGATACCACTCGCATGGCCCACATCGAGATCAACCCCGACGCGACCATCGGCGAGACCATGTCACGACCCGTGGTCTCCGTCGGCATGGACGACTCGCTCGAGTCCGTCCGCGCGCTCTTCAAGCAGCACAAGTTCCATCACCTGATCGTCACCGAACAGGGCAAGGCCGTCGGCGTGCTCAGCGAACGCGATCTGCTCAAGCACATCAGCCCCTTCGTCGACAAGATGGGCGAGCGCAAGCAGGACGCCTGGACGCTGCAGAAACGCGTCCACCAGATCATGACCCGAGACCTCGTCTGGGCCACCCCCGAAACCACGATCCACGACGCCTGCCTGATGATGGCGGCCAACCGCATCTCCTGCCTGCCCGTGCTCAATCCGCAGGGCAAGGCCGTCGGCATCATCACCGCACGAGACATCCTGCGCTGGCTCGCCGATCAGCTCGACCCCGAGGCCGGCATCGGCGTCTTCGACCAGCCCGCCGCCTGATCCGCCTACGCCCCTTCGGGCTCCCGGTACGCGAAGAAGATGAAGTCCGTCACCGCCGGCGTGCCACCGGCCTGCCGGACCAGCATCGCGATCTGACCCCGGTGGTAGGACGCGTGGTTCACCACATGCGTCAGCACATCCGCCACGGCGCACTCGTGCGGCTGACCCTGCAGGTTCGCGTACCGCGCCACCCGGCCGAGTTCCGACTCCGTCAGCTCATCGGCGTAGCTGCGCCAGGCCTCATCCGCCTCGGCGGTCATGCGCTCCACCTCGCCGAGGGTCATCGTGTCAAAGAAGACCGCCTCGGGACGCTCCCCGGTGCCCGTCAGCCGATGAAGCCACAGCAGCCTCGCCGCCTGGATGTGCGCCGCGAGCGCCATCGCCCGGCAGATCGAGGGCTCCGTCCGGCGCGACGCCGCCACGCTCGCCAGCGAGGTCAGCACCGCCCGGCCGCACTCCCGCTCGTACGCCTGCACCCGCTGGAAACGCGCCACCAGCCCGCTCATCGCCCCGTCCCCCGCTGCTCGGCGGCCGATGACTGCCCCGACAGCATCACCGACTTCATCTCACGCACCGCCTCGCGCAGCCCCACATACACCGCCCGGCTCACGATCGCGTGCCCGATGTGCAGCTCCTCCACACCCTCCAGGCCAGCGATCGGCGCCACATTGTGATAGTTCAACGCGTGCCCAGCGTTGAACCGCATCCCCGCGCGCAGGATCCGATCCCCAGCGTCGCGCACACGGTCGAGCGCCGACCGCAGGCTCGCCCGGCGAAAGTCCCCGCCGTCGTCGAACCACGCGTGCGCGTACGGCCCCGTGTGCACCTCGCAGATGTCGAAGCCCGCCTCCGCCGCCGCGTCGATCTGCCGAGGATCCGCATCAACGAACGCGCTGACCAGCATCCCGCCGTCGCGAAGACGCGACACGACCTCGCGCATCCGGTCCATCTGGCCGGCGATGTCCAACCCGCCCTCGGTCGTCACCTCGTTGCGTCCCTCGGGCACCAGCATCGCCGTGTGCGGCCCGATCCGACGCGCGATCGCGATCATCTCGTCCGTCGCCGCCATCTCCAGGTTCAGCTTGACCTTCAGCAGCGGGCGCAGCAGCTCGACATCCCGGTCCTGCGCGTGCCGACGGTCCTCGCGCAGGTGCACCGTGATCCCGTCCGCCCCACCCAGCTCCGCCTCGTGCGCCGCCCGCACCGGGTCCGGCTCGCCCAGGTCCGGGCTCACCTCCCGGTACCGCGCCTGCCGAAGCGTCGCGACATGGTCGATGTTCACGCCGAGCTGGATGGGGTGCGTTGACGGCACGACCAGAGTCTATCCGCAGCTGCCCGACGCCTGCGCCCCGGCGTCTACACGGCCGCGTGCGCCGGCTCCTCGCCCGTCAGCACGCGCCAGAGATCTCGCACCACCCAGCTCATCGCCGCCTTGGCGCTCGCCGTCGCCCCAGCGATGTGCGGGCTGAGGTGCACATTCGGGATATCCAGCAGCGGGCTCGTCGCCCCGATCGGCTCCGGCTCGTGCACATCCAGCATCGCGCACGCCGACGGGTGCCCCACCATGAACTCCGCGCACGCCACCGCGTCCACCACGAACCCGCGGCTTGTGTTGATGAACACCACATCCGAACGCATCCGCCCGAACGCGTCCGGACCCAGCAGCCCCCGGTTGCCAGGCCGGCCGTCCACATGCACGCTGATCACATCCGCGGACTCGCACACCTGCTCCAGCGACACCTGACGCCCGAAGGTCAGGCCCCTGGGCTCGAGGTCGGCGAAGAGCACGCGCATCCCGAGCGATCGACCGACCTCCGCCACACGCGTGCCGATCCGGCCCATGCCGATCACGCCCAGCGTGAGATCCGCGAGCTGCCGCGGGGCCGTCAGCTCGCGCCGGATCGTCTGCCACGCCTCGGCATCGCCGAGCGGCCGCTCGAGAAACACGCGCGGCCGGAGCGCATCGACCGTCAACGCCACCACGAACTCCACCACGGCCGCGGTGTTCGCCCCCGGTGTGTGCACCACGCGCACACCGCGCGCGGCGCACGCCGCCAGGTCGATGTTGTCGAGCCCGACGCCCGCCCGCGCGACGACCCGCAGCGCCGGCGCCGCGCTGAGCAGCGCCGAATCCACACGCGTGTAGGTCCGCACCACCAGGCCCGCCGCTCGCGCGACCGCGCCCGCGAACGCGGGGTCCGATGGGCCCAGCCGCACCAGCGTCACCCGCGCCGCCAGCCAGCGGGCGGCCTCGTCGTCGAGGTCTTCGGTCTGGATCACCAGCGGGCGATCGCCCGCCTCGGGGCCGGTCATCGCGGGTCAGCCGCCGACGCCGTCGCGGGCGCCCGAGTCCTCCTCGTCGCCCCACAGCGCCGGCTCGATGACCGCCGACATCGAGCCCACGCTCGACGCGCTCAGCGGGTCCGCCCCAAACGCGTGGATCTGCTCCGCCTTCAGCTCGGCCAGTTCACGGTGCGTCGTCGCGCACACCGCACGCCCCTCGAGATCCACCCGCCGCGCCGTCGTCAACGCCTGCTCGAACGAGTGCCCGAACAGCTCCATCAGCATCCGGATGACATACTCGTAGGTGTGGTGGTCATCGTCGAGCAGCACGACATGCCAGGGCGTGGCGCGCTCTCGCTCCGACTCCGGCACCGGCCGAACGCGAGGCCGAACCACCACGGCCCCCGCCTCGGTCGAGCTGTCGAACCCCGACCCGCCGAACCCCGTGCCCTCGTCGGCGGGCTCCGCCCAGCCGGCCCGCGGGCCCGCCCCATTTCCCCGTGCGTTCGACATGCGGCAATCCTAGCCCCAGCAAGGGGATGCGGCCGAATGCCCGAGGCAGGGCCGGACCGCGGCGCAGAAACTCACGGCCCGCGAGCGTCCTCGCCGATACGCCTTGACAGGTCAGGAGCACCACCGCCGGGGTCGGCGGAACACGCAGGAGGCGCAGGTCATGAACAAAGCCGAACTCATCGACGAGGTCGCCAGCCAGCTCGAATCGAGCAAGGCCGAGGCCGCCCGAGCCGTCGACGCCGTCTTCGCCGCCATTACCGCCGGCGTGCAGCAGAAGGAGCGCGTGGTCGTCTCCGGCTTCGGCACCTTCCAGAAGAAGCAGCGCGCCGCCCGGCAGGGCATCAACCCCGCCACCAAGCAGCCCATGACCATCCCCGCCTCGACGACTTGCACCTTCAAGCCGGCCACCGCGCTCAAGACGGCCATCTGAACTTCCAGCCGGTGCTGGCGGACCGACCGCCGCCCGGCGACAGGCGTCCAACGCCCCCACCCAGCGGGCCTCACCACCCCCAATCGACGGCCCGCAGCTGCACACAGCCCCGGCTCCTTCGCTGAGCCGGGGCTGTTCTGCGCCGACCGCACGCACCTCAACCGGCTGAGCCGACCCGGCGCATCGACAGCCACGACAGCGTGTGAAAGAAGATCGCGTACGGCACCAGAAACAGCGGGATCAAGCCCGTCGGATACACCAGCACGCCACTCGACGCGTCGTGCTCGAACAGCTGCACCGGCCCGTCCCCCGAGGTGATCCCGAAGAACAACGCCGACACAAAGTCCGCCATCCCGAACACGATCACCGCAACGATCCAGCGGTCCGACACCCGTCGTCCACGCGAGGCCCACAACGCCGTCAACGCCAGCGCCGCCGCCAGCAGATCCCCGAGACCAGCGGGCCACGCGAACGCCGCGGGCAGATTCCCGCGACCCAGCTCGATCAGGAACACGCCCCCGATCGCTCGCCACAGCTGCAAACCTACAAGCCACTTCTGCGACAGCGGCTCAGCAAGCACCCGCCCGCGGAACCCGACGAGCAGCGCCGACGGCACGACCCAGCACACCGGCACGATCAGATTCCCAGCGAACCCGAGCGAGCCCGGCACACCCGCCAGACAGACCCAGGTCATCACGGCGCCCCAGACGAGCCACAGCGACGCCAGCACCAACCCCGTCCGTGCCGACGCCCCGCTGAACACGAAGGTCGCCAGCAGATACAGCGGCGTCACCAGCATCGCCGCCGTGACGATCATCACCGTCATCGGCGATGCGTCCATCAATGCGTAGCCCATGCGCGCCCGTCCCCTTCCCGCCGATCAGGACCAGCCCGACGGCGCAAGCCTCGCTTCCGTGCCCTCGATGTGCTCGAGCCCCCACCGCGCCACCGCGGTCAGCACCGGCTCGAGCGATCGCCCCTTCGCCGTCAACGCGTATTCGGCACGCTTCCGGCCCGCCGGCGTCACCCGCTCGGCCAGACCCTGATCCACCAGCAGCGCGAGCCGATCCGCCAGGATGTTCGTCGCGATCGACTCCGGCGAGCGCGCCATCGCCGAGTACCGCCGCTTGCCAGCGAACAGGTCACGCAGCACCAGCAGCGTCCAGCGGTCACCCACCAGATCCAGCGTGCAGGCGATCGGGCAGCAGGATCGGCGGGTCGGCTCAGACATCACGAGCAGAGCGTAGCCTGTTTACTTGCAACATGCAAGCAAAATCGCCCGGATTTCTCACTGACCCCCCGGCCAGACCGAGGCCAACCATCCCGCATGCCCCGCGAAACCCGCCCGCCGATCGATCCGAACCGCACCGGCCCCAGCCGGCCCCAGGATGTCCCCGAGCACATCCGGCAAGCCCTCTCCCGGGGCGAGATCCCGTCGGTGAACCTCGCCGAGGGCCTCGCCATCGACGACGCAACACTGCTCTTCCACGCCGCCCCCGACATCGGCGAGCCCGCGGTGGAGCGAATGCGTCGAGCTCACCACGAGGGCGTGACGAAGCGGAACCGTCTTGCCGCGGAGCTGCTGCTCGACCGCTTCGGCCCGGGCCGGATCAACCAGCTCGCCGCCAGCCCCTCCGACACGGTCCGCGGCTGGGCCTGCCAAATGATCGGGCTCGTCGAGGGCTGGGACCTGGCCCGCCGGCTCGACGAGATCAAGCCCTTCGCCGACGATGCCCACTTCGGCGTGCGCGAATGGGCGTGGATGGCGCTCCGACGGCCGATCATCGACGAGCTCGATCGCGCCATCGAGCTGCTCACCCCCTGGGTCACGAGCCATCGTCCCTGGATCCGCCGCTTCGCCGTCGAGGCCACACGCCCCCGCGGCGTGTGGTGCCCGCACATCGCCCCGCTCAAGCAGGACCCCGAGCCGGGCCGACCGCTGCTCGACCCGCTCCGCGACGACCCCGCCCCGTATGTCCAGAACGCCGTCGCGAACTGGCTCAACGACGCGGGCAAGTCCCGGCCCGACTGGGTCCTCGCGCTGACCGACCGCTGGCTGGCCGAGTCCGAAGCGCCGCAGACCGCCCGCATCGTCAAGCGAGCCCGGCGGAACCTGTGAACCGCCGGCTCGGCGATCGCGAATACGATCCCACGATGGAGGATCGAACCGTCCGCCGGCGCGTCGTTGTCAACGGGCGTGAGCTGACACCCGACGAGATCGCTGCGCTCCCCGACGACGCCTTCGCCAACCCTGACCGGCTGTTCGATGCCCTGAGCGGCTCCTCCGAGCCCGTTCGCACCACGCGAGTGACCGCCGTACGCATCGACGGCCGCACGGGGCTCGAGTTCAGCGCACCCGAGTGGCACGCCCGCGAGGACGAGACCCGCCGCGGCATGATCCGCACCTGGGCCACCTGGCTCGCGATCGGCTTCGTCTGCGTCTCGCTCGCCGGGACCATCACGGCGATCCACTGGATCCCGGGCGTGATCGTGCTCATCACCGGCGGCGTGTTCTACAGCATGGCCGCCTGGGCCGGCGGGCTCCAGGAATGGCGCGTCAGCCCCGACGCCCTCCGCACGATCGACTACAAGCAGCGCAACCGGATGGGACTGATCTCGATGCTCGCGGCCGTGCTGAGCGTCTGCCTGACGCTGGTGATCGCCAAGGTGGTGCTCTCGAACTGGCCCTGGGCGCTCGCGCGGTTCCAGTCGCAGCTCAACGCGCTCACCGGCGGCGGCTCGCCGTGACCCCGGCGGCAACACGCCACGCCGATCGCGCGCGCTGCCCCGAGTGCGAGTACGACCTCGCCGGGCTTGCTGCGCCGACCTGCCCCGAGTGCGGCACCGAGCTCACGCCCGACGCCTGGGCCTCGCGACGCCCGAGCGCGGCCATGATCGCCGCACTCGCCGGGCTCTTCGTCTCCGGCTTCCTGCTCTCGCTCACCGGCGTGCTCTCGATCATCGGCGTCCCGATGATGCTCGGCGCGGTGGTGCTTGCCGGGTCGCTCCCTCCGTCGAGCCGACGGTCGACCAGACGACTCCTGCGGTGGCTCGCCCTGCTCGCGTGGCTGCCCACCCTGGCCGCCCTCATCGTCGGGCTGTGGTATCTGGGACAGGTGCTAGACGCCGGCATCCCCTAGACTGCACCGGATTCTGCCCAAGGACACCGACCATGAGCATCGCCAACCCGCCGAGCCACGCCTCCACCGCCCCGGACTTCGATCTCGCCCGTGAGATCAGCCCCCGCCGGCACTCCACCGAGTCGAGCGACATCGCGGGCCTCGTCCGCGAGCAGCTCGAGCACTTCGGCGTCGACCCCAAGGGCCCGTACGGCCAACGCCTCGCGCTCGTCGCGACCCACCTCTACGCCGGCCACGCGGACCTGCGCGAGCTGTACGACATCGGCGTCAAGGAGCTGGCGAGCCTGCCCCGCGACGACCGGGTCCAGCGCTTCGCGGCGCAGAAGTTCCTGAGCTACCAGCTCGCCAAGATGCTCGACACGCTGCAGCAGCACAGCCGCAAGACCTACCAGACCGTCGTCAACGACCCGAGCAACCGCAGCCGAAAGGGCCCGTACCCGGCGTTCGACAATGTGACGGCGTTGTTCAGCGCGCAGCCGGTGATCACCCGAACCGCGACCTACATCTACGCCTGCGCCGAGTGGGTCGAGGACGCGTTCCAGGGCAAGGAGCTGATGCTCGAGATCTACTCGCGTCTGCTGAACCCGACGAATGTCGCGCTGGCGAATCACATCGTGGATGTCGAGGCGGGGCCGCTCGCGGGCGAGTACTTCGCGTGGAACTTCAACTCCGGCATGGCCGCGGTCGACGGCATCCTCAGCCACCTCGTCGGCTACCAGGACATCATCCTGACCAGCCGGAATGTCTACGGCGGCACCTACCAGCTCATGGTCGACTGGTTCGGCAAGAGCTCGAACCTGGACATCGCGATCGAGTTCTTCGACGGCTTCGACGAGGCCGCCTTCGCCGGAGCGCTCGCCAAGGCCAAGGCCAAGCACGCCGATCGCCTCGCGCAGGGCCGGCAGATCTATGTCTACATCGAGAGCCCCTGCAACCCGCACGGCAATGTGCTCGATGTCCCCGCGATCTGCAAGCTCGCGCACAAGGACAAGCTGACGGTCATCTGCGACTCGACCGTCGGCACACCCTTCCTGCACCGCCCGCTGCAGCGCGAGAACCCGCTCGAGCGCCCGGACTTCGTCATACACAGCTACACCAAGGACCTGGCCGGCCACGGCTCGACCACCGCCGGCGTCGTCATCGGCCGAAACGAACGCATGTTCATGGGCAAGCACGACGAGATGCAGGGCCTCGATGTCGACGGCACCGAGCGGACCTTCTCCGGCGAGGACACGCTCTTCTGGAATGTCTACTACATCAAGGGCGCCTTCCTCGACTCCGAGAAGGCCTTCGAGGTCCTCAACGGCATGCACACGCTCGAGCTGCGCATGCTCCAGAAGTGCATCAACACCCGCGTCTTCTGCGAGTGGCTCAGCCGACACCCCCAGATCAATGTCAACGGGCCCGCCAACCCGAAGAACCCCACGGCCAAGATCGCCGCCAAGTGCCTGCACATGGGCCTGCCCGCCCCGCTGTTCACCTTCGACTTCGAGGGCGACGGCAGCAAGCCGATCTTCTCGCGCGACACCTTCAAGCGGTTCTTCGACATGCTCGACCCCGTCTTCGGCCACCAGGTCTCGCTGGGCCAGCCCAACACCGTCTGCCTCTGCCCCGCGATCACGAGCCACAGCGAGATGTCGCTCGAAGCGCTCAGAGACGCGGGCATCGCGCTGACGACCACGCGCGTCGCCGTGGGCACCGAGGACCCGCGCACGCTGATCGTCCACCTGCTCTCGGCGGCCCGTATGACCCTCGACCAGGAGGTGCCGGGGTTCTCCGATGGCTTCCCGGGTCCCGATGAGATCGACGAGATCTTCCAGCGGCACTACAGCGACATCCACGCGATGTACGCCAAGAGCCTGCCCACCTGCGCCGAGCTGATGGCTTGACCGAACCACACCCGGCATCCACGGAGGGAACCATGCGCACGCGCGCACGCACAGCTTTCGGTGTTGCGCTGCTCGCCACGCTCGCGGCGGCGACGGGCTGCACCACCTACCACCACATCACCGAGCCCACCACGGGCCGCACCTATCTGACCACGAACCTCGACGACAACCTCCGCCGCGCGACCGGCGCGGTCGTGTTCACCGACGCGGTCACCGGCGCCGAGGTCACCCTCGCCAACAGCGAGGTGATCCGGCTGGGCGAGCACGAGTACCGCGAGCTGCTCCGCCGGGCGCAGGCGTCGCCGCAGCCGACCCCGGCGCAGGACGCCGCCGAGTGAGCCGCAAGCCCACCCGAGAGCAGATCGTGGCGCGGGCCCGGCAGGCCGCCGTCTTGGCGGACCGGGGCCAGCTCGAGTCCGCCGTCGCCGCGCTCTTCCCGGTCATCGAGCACGCCAAGGACCTGCCGCAGGTGCTCGATCTCTACGCCGACATCCGCGGCCGGCAGGGGCACTACACCGAGGCCGCCGAGCACTACCGCCAGATCCTCAAGGCCCATCGCGACGCGGTCGAGGTGCGACAGAAGCTGGCGATGTGCCTGATCCGTGCGGCCCGGTTCGACGAGGCGATCCAGCAGATCGAACGCATCCGGGAGACCGACGAGTGGAACCTCGTCGCGGTGCTGGCGCTGGTGGAGGCCTACGCCAGTCTGGGCATGCGCGACGCCGCCCTGGCGTTGCTCGACGAGCTCGAGGCCAACACCGACCGCGCCTCGCTCGACGACCAGGCCCGGGGCCGCGTCGCGGTCGCGCGCATGCGGCTGGTCAACGACACGGACCTCGCCCAGGCCTCGCTGGCGCTGGCCTCGGGCGACGGCACGCTCACGGGTGTGATGCGCGCCTCGCTCGCCACGCACGCCGGACTGATCTATCAGAAGGCCGGCCGCCACGACGAGGCGTTCGAGGCCCTGGCCGCCGCGAAACGCCACCGCGGCCTGCGCTTCGACGCCGACGAGCACGAGGCCCGCATCTCCCGCGCGATCGAGTACTGGTCGTCCGATGAGGCACGCGCCCTGCCCACACTCGACACCGACGGCTCGCGCTTCGTCTTCATCGTCGGCATGCCCCGCAGCGGCACCTCGCTGCTCGAGCAGATGCTCGGCCGGGTGCACGGCGTGGCGCCGCTCGGCGAGCGCAGCGAGATCGTCCGCCTCGCCGCGGGCATCTGCACCCCGCCCTCCCGCGAGCACCAGCCGCTGATGACCGAGACCGGCCGGTACACGCGCGAGAACCTCGACAGCGTCATGCCGATGATCCTCGCCGCGTACGACGAAGCCGCCCGCCGCTACGCCGCCGAGCCCGACGACCGACGCTTCTACATCGACAAGCAGACCTACAACTTCAACCATCTGCCGCTGATCGCACGGGTCCTGCCCGGTGCGAAGGTCATCCACATCCGCCGCAACCCTTGCGACACGGCGCTGAGCTGCTTCAGCCAGTGGTTCAATCATCAGCACCACTACACGGTCGACATGGTCTCGCTCGGCGCGTTCTACAAGCAGTACCGCCGGCTCGTCGAGGCCTATCGCTCGCTCCCCGCGCCCGCCCAGCGGCCCGAGATGATCGATGTGGTCTACGAGGAGCTTGTGACGGAACCGGAGCGAACGATCCGGCCCGTGCTCG
Organism: Phycisphaerales bacterium; assembly: GCA_052168215.1. GTDB lineage: Bacteria > Planctomycetota > Phycisphaerae > Phycisphaerales > UBA1924 > JANQQZ01. The sequence goes on along the minus strand of JBQLZJ010000006.1, from coordinate 54,557 downwards.
AGTTCCTCGGGCTCGAGTTCGACCCGGCCGTGCTCGCGCCACACGAGGCGGACCGCGTGGTGATGACCGTGAGCCGGGACCAGGTGCGCAGCCCGATCAACGCCGGCTCCGTCGGCCGCTGGACCGCCTACGCCGCGCACATGCGCCCATTCATCGAGGCCATCGGGCCCGAGCTCGCCGCCGAGGCCGGGGCTTAGCGCCCGCTTGATGCACCCCGCGCATACGCTCCTCGCATGCGCGTCCTGCTCACCAACGACGATGGCATCCGCGCCCCGGGCATCACCGCGCTGCACAGAGCCCTCGCCGAGTCCGGCGGGCTCATCGGCGAGCCCGACCGGGTCTTCACCGTCGCCCCCCTGACCGTGCAGTCCGCGACCAGCCACGGCGTCACCTTCAGCGAACCGCTCATGACGCGTCCCGCCAAGCACATCGACGGCATCAGCGTCGACGGACGCCCCGCCGACTGCGTCAAGCTCGCGCTGAGCACCCTCTGGCCCGATCGCTTCGGCCCCGGCACACGCCCCGACATCGTCATCAGCGGCATGAACGCCGGCGCCAACTGCGGCATCAATGTCATCTACTCCGGCACCGTCGCCGCCGCCATCGAGGCCGCCTTCCTCGGCATCCCGTCCATCGCGGTCAGCCTGCACCTCGGCCCGGGGCGGACGCTCTACGACACCGCCGCGCGCCACGCCGTGCGCGCCATCCAGCGCGTGCTGCGGTCAGGACCCCTGCAACCACACGCCTGCATCAACATCAATATCCCACGCTGCGAGGCCCCCATCGACGACTCGCCCGAGGCCCGCGCCGCCGCCCGTGACGACCACGAGCAGGCCGGCTTGCCCGGCGGCATCGACCCCCAGCCGCTCCCCGCCGGCACGCCCCAACCCGGCGACCCCGCGGCCGAGCTGCCCATCGCCGTCTGCCCCATGAATGTCCACGGGCTGATCGACCGCTTCGAACGCCGCGAGAGCCCCATGGGGCATCCGTACTACTGGTCCAGCACCGGCGGGCTCGACTTCCACGCCACCGAGCCCGGCAGCGATGTCGACCTGCTCTTCAAGCGGCACATCACCGTCACGCCGCTCACCTTCGACCTCACCGACCGCGCCTCGCTGCACAGCTGGCGGGACCGCCTCGGCTCCTGAGCCAACACGGGGTCAAGCCCACGCGCCGCTCTTCCGATGCTCTCTGAGACACCCTCGGAGCGCACGCATGGGGCACAGCACGCCGTCAAGGTCCGATATCCTGCTCGACGCCGGCACCAACGAGCTCGAGATCCTCGTCTTCCGCCTCGGCGACGGGCTCTTCGGCGTCAATGTCGCCAAGGTCCGAGAAGTCATCCGCTTCACCACGCCGACGCAGAACCCCAAACGCCACCGCTCCGTCCTCGGCATGATCAACCTCCGCGGCCAGGTCGTCCCGATGGTCGACCTCGCGCTGCACCTGGGCATCCGCGAGGACGACACCGACTTCCGAGACAGCCGCGTCATCATCATGGAGTTCAACGGCATCCGCTCCGGCTATGTCGTCGACGGCGTCGACCAGATCCACCGCGTCAACTGGAACGCCGTCCGGCCCGCACCCGATGTCCACAGCGTGGACACCTCCGCCCACGGCCAGACCGACGCCGCCTCCACCTGCACCGGCGTCCTGGAGCTCAACGGCTCACTCGTGCTCATGCTCGACTTCGAGTCCGTCGCCGACGCCATCCTGCTCGAGGACCGCCTCAGCATCGACCGCGTCGAGAACGACCGCGGCGTCGACCGCGCCGCCATGCGTGTCATCCTCGCCGAGGACTCACCCTTCATGCGCGACCGCATGCGCCGTGTGCTCGTCAACTCCGGCTACACCCGCCTCGAGGTCTACGGCAGCGGCAGCGACGCCTGGAACGCGATCGCCGAGACGCACGACACCGACCCCGTCCACGCCGTCGTCAGCGACATCGAGATGCCCCAGATGGACGGCCTGCACCTGTGCAAGCGCATCCGCGAGCACCGCGGGCCCCTCAGCGGCGTCCCCGTTGTCCTCTTCAGCTCGCTCATCAGCGACGACAACCGCAAGAAGGGCCAGCAGGTCGGCGCCACCGCCCAGGTCGCCAAGCCCGAGCTCGCCGAGCTCGTCCGCCTCGTCGACAGCGCCTGCGCCGGCACGCTGGGCGAAGGCCTGATGGCCGCCTGAGCCTCACCGGACACACACGCGGCAACCCGACGCATCCCGGCGCGAAGGCCGGCTGGCCCGCCACTCGCGGGCACCAGCCTGCGGACGCGCTGGGCCGACGATGCCGCAGCATGTCCTCTCGCCGACACCCGCTCCGGTGCTCGGGGCATGCAACAAAGAAGGCGGCTGCGCCAGGATGACGCGGCCGCCCGGAGGGAGAAGAGAGTCTCGGAACGGGCCGACGCCACGGCGCCCGGCCCTCGTGGTCTGTGCCTTAGCCGATCAGGTCGGCGACGCCCTCGAGCGCCTCGGGGAACGCCGCCCGGATCTCGTCGAGCTTGTCACGGCTGAGGTTCAACGCCTCGAGCACGCCCTTGTCGTACTCGATCGCCTGCAGATCCATCCGGAACCCCTCGCAGTGCTCGGACGCCAGCCGATCCGCGACATACACGAGGTTGCACAGCGTGCGGTGCTCCGAGGGCGCGCCCTTCGGGTCGTGATGGTGCCGCGTGACGCTCGCAAGCGTCTTGGGGAACTTCCACCGCTCGCACAACGCGTGGCCGAAGTCCTGGTGGTTCACGCCGAAGATCTCGTTCTCGGCCTGGATCATGCTGCCCGAGGGCACGCCGTCCGCGTCAGGCCGGACGCGATCGAGCACATCGATCATCTTGTTCCGGTCGTACTGCATCTCGACCATGAACCCGATGTCGTGGATCAGGCCGGCGAGGAAGGCCTCGTCGGTCAGGCCGTAGCCCAGCTTGTCCGCCAGCAGCTTCGTCGCCGCCGCCGACGCGATCGAGTGATCCCACAGGTCGCGGGCCGCGAAGAACGGCGTCAGCTGCCCCCCGCGGAACAGCTTCGCGAGGCTCGCGGCGATCGCGATGTTCTTCACGGCGTTCAGCCCGAGCATCACGATCGCCCGGTTGATCGACGCGATCTGCCCCGGCAGCCCGTAGAACGAGCTGTTGACGACCTTCAGCACGCGCGAGCAGAGCGCCGGGTCGCACGAGATGAGCTTGTGCAGATCCTGCGCGGTCGAGGACGGGTCCTCCACCAGCTCGATGATCTTGAGCGTGATCTCGGGCAGCGTTGCGATGTGGCTGATCTCGCCGATCGCCTCGCTGAGGATCTGCTCGCGCTGGACTTCCGTCGCCATGCCGTGACTCCTTCTCGTGGATGATCTCCACGGTCATCGGACCCACCGCAAGCCGACTTTTCCCCGGCGTCCAGAATGTCGCGCGCCGTGCCGATCCCCCGCCCGAACCGGGCCGGTCCGCCGAGCGGTTATACACTGCCGCGATGCCGCTCCCACGACTGCGCTCCGGCCAGCATCACCTGCCCATCTATTGGCGGTGGTGGCGCCGGGGCGTCCTGCCCGGTGTCGCGACCGTCGCCCTCTGGGCGCTGTCGGACCACGCGTTCGAGTGGTTCGGACTCCCCGAGCCTGATTGGCTCTGGCTGCTCATGCTCGGGGTCAACGGCGTCGGACTGCTCTTGATGTACGCCCTCATCTGGGTCCATCCTCAACGAGCCATCGGCCGAGCACTCCGTGCCGCGCCCGACATCTCGCACATCTGCACGCGCTGCCTCTACATCTCCGATCGGCTTCCCAAGGGCGAGCCGTGCCCGGAATGCGGGCGTCCGCACCCCGATCGGCTCGTGCAACGCTGGCGCGCCACCGCCACGAGCCTCAGCCTCCGTCGCCGGATCGACAAGGCGCTCGCGACCAGCGCGCTCACCGCTCCGCCGACCACCGCTTCCGCAGCAGGGACCGATCGGCCAGATTGACCGCCGCCAGCACCTCCGCCGACCGCGGCCCGGCGTGGCCGTCGCCGAACGGATGCGTGATCGTCGCCCGGTCCATCGCCCGGGCCCGCTCGATCGCGGCCCGGATCGACTCGGCCGACTCCGTCGCAGCGTCGACGACATTCGTCCCGCGCTCACGCATCGTTTGCCGCGCGCCGATGTTCACCGCCGGCACGCGCAGCGCACCGGCCTCGATCAAGGCCGACGATGAGTTGCCCACCAGCACGCCGCCCCGCTCACCGAGCCGTCGAAGCAGCGAGACGAACGCCTCTCGAGGCAGATGGTCGCGAACCGTCACCCGGTCCGCTCGTGCCTCGATGGCGCGGACGATGCCGCGCCGACCCGGATCGAGGTTCGGCATCAGCGCGAGGGTGGGTGCCTCGCCGATCGCCTCGAGCGCCGCGCTCGCCGCCGCCTCTTCCGTCTCATCGGGCCGGCCGACCGGGTGCATCAGCAGCACCGCCTCCGGGTCGCCGATCTCGCGGGCCTCCGCGTCCGTCATCGCCGCGACCGCGTCGAGCCCGTCGATCGCGGGCGAGCCGACGACGACCACCCGCGACGGGTCCTCACCCATCCGGCGGATCCTCGCCGCGCTCGCCTCGGTCGCGGGCAGGTGCAGGTGCGCAAGCTTGGTGATCGCGTGACGCATGACCTCGTCGGCGACGCCCTCCGCCAGGTCCCCCCCGTGCGCATGCGCCACGATCACGCCGCCGATGCTCGCCGCGCTCGCCGCCGCGAACGCCTCGATCCGGTCGCCCAGCACCAGCACGATGTCCGGCGCCAGCCGCTCGAAGCTGCGACCGAACCGCGCGATACCCTTGCCGACCGATTCCACATCATGCCAACGCCCGACCCGGCCCACGGTCTGCATCGGGATCGAGTCGGCGACCTCGAACTCGCGCTTGATCTCCTTGAAGGTCAGCGCCGGCTGCACCAGGTGCGATCCCGCCGCGATGACCAGCAGGTCCAGATCCGCCCGATCCCGGATCGCGCGCATGATCGGCGTCAGCAAGCCGAATTCCGCGCGCGTGCCCGTCACCACCGCCACCCGTCGTCGCGTGTTGTCACCCGCGCGCGGACGATCGCGCGCCGGCCCCGACCACCCGGGCCCGATCACAACAGATCCCCCTCGATGATCGGCATGTCCGCCTCCACCGCGCGCGCCAGCCGTCGTCCCACCACCGCATCGATCCGCCACGGCTCGAGGCCCGTGCCCGGCCGCTTGATCGTCAGATCGGTGCGCCGGATCGTCCCGCCCTCAGCCAGATCGCGCGCCGCCACAAGCGACTGCCGGCTGACCGACCGAACATCACGCTCAACACCGAGCACCGCCTTCTCGCCGCCTGTGCTCGGCACGCCCACTCGCTGCTCGTGCGCCATCGCGGCATAACGCGCAAACACCTCGGGTTCGAGCGACGCCGCGTGGTCAGGCCCGGGCGCCGATCGGTCATGCGTGACATGCTTCTCGAGCATGCACGCTCCGGCGCGGACCGCATCGGCGCCCGTCGCGTCGCCCGGCGTGTGGTCGCTGTAGCCCACGACCAGCCCCGTGGCCTCGGCGATCGCGCGGATGCCGCCGAGCGCTGCCTCCGACGCCGGGTAGCTGCTGACGCACTGCAGCATCACCAGCCGATCACGGAGTCCGTCCAGCCACCCCGCCGCCCGCGTCACCTCGTCCAGCGTGCTCGCCCCCGTGCTCACGATCAGCGGCCTGCCCGTCCCCGCCATCGCCTCGAGCAGCGGCCGGTTGATGATGTCCGGGCTCGCGCTCTTGTACGCATCCCACGGCAGCCGCTCCGCGACCTCCACCAGCTCCACGCTGAACACCGTCACGATCGCGTGAATGCCCAACGCGTGCGCGCGGCGGACCGTCGGCTCCATCTCGTCGATCGTCAGCTCGAGCCGGCGCAGCATGGCGAAGGGGTCCGTCTCGCCGGCGCTCTTCTGATACGCCGCCAGCCGGGCCGCCTTCGACATCAGCCGGTCTGTCTCGAAGAGCTGCAGCTTCACCGCGTCAGCGCCGGCCTCGGCCGCCCGCTCGGTGAGCATCACCGCGCGATCAGGGTCGCCGTCGTGATTCACGCCGATCTCGGCGATGACATACGGCGCGTGACCCGGCCCGATCTCGCGCCCGGCGATCTTCATGCGGACTTCGCCCGCGCTCGCTCGCGCAGCGCGATCTCGGCGCGCAGCACATCGGCTTCGGTATCGATGTCGATCACCGGCCCCGTCGAGATGATGCCGCGACGATCACGCCCGAAGAACGCGTGCGGACCGGGCTCGACCCCGTCGAGCTCGAGCATCAGCGCAGCCCGGGTCAGAGCAATGACACCGCCGTCGGGCAGGTACGCCGGCGGCAGATCCTGCCGGCGGTACACGCCGTGGTTCAGCACCTCGCCCTGCCACGGCCGGACCACGCCGGTGGATTCGTCGATGCGCGCCATCCACCACGGGTGATGCTTTCCCACACGCTCGTAGCTCTGCACGCTGTCGCACCCGGTCTCGCCGAGCGTGCGGACCGCCTCGCCGATCAGCGTGTCAGGCCGCACGGGAACATTGGCGTAGAGCAGCGCGACGGGCTCGTTGCCGCCGAGCGCTTCGGCGGCGTGCCTCGCCGCCGCGTCCACCGTCGCGGTATCGCCGGCCAACTCCTCTGGACGGTCGACGACAGGCACACCCATCGAGCTCGCCAACGCCGCAAGCTCCGGGCAGTCCGTGCTCACCGCGACCCGGCCGACTTCGGGCGTCGCCAGCGCCGCCTCGATCGTCCATACCGCGCACGGCCGGCCCGCGATCTCGCGCGTGTTCTTCCCAGGCACGCCCTTGCTGCCGGCGCGACCAAGCACGATGGCCAGCGCCCTCACGCCGCCACCTCCGCCGAGGGACGGCGCGCCGTCTCGTGCATCCCTTGCCCCGCGGATCGCCACGCCGCGAGCAGCCCGTCCCGCAGCGTGCCGCCTTGCCATGTTCCCGACGCCGTCACCAACGCCACGCTGTGCGCCAGCCGCGCCGCCGTCGGCCCAGGCACCGCCAAGGGCGCGATCCGTTCACCCGGGATCGCTTCGGGCAGCGGATCCAGCACAGCCGCGCCGCACGCGAGCAGCCAACGGTCGTACAGCTCATCGACCTGTTCGTACACCGCGTCGCGACGCGTGAGCCGTGCCACGAGCCACGGCGAAGGCACGCCGTCGAATCGCCGCATCCCGTTTCGTGCCTCGACCGCGTGCCGGAACGCCGCGCGCGAAGCCTCGAACGCCGGCTCGCCCGACAGCAGCTCGTGCAGCGCGGCATCCCCCGCGATCAGGTCGAGGCTCAGCGCATCGAAACCCGCCCGCAGCGCCGCGTCCATCGCCCCGGGACCGTCAAGCCCCGGCGTGCGCAGGTGGACCCACGCCACCCCCGCACCACGAGCCGCACCGAGGATTCTCATCCAGCCCAGGTGTCGCAGCGCATCACGCACCGAATGCAGCCCGCGGTGCCCCGTGAGCGTCACGCACAAGTCCGGCCGAGCGCCCGCCGCCTCACGCACCAGGGAGACCGCGCGATCCACCGACAGCTCGCGGCCGGCACCATCGATCAGCTCGAGCACCAGATGCTCCGGCGAACTCGGACGAACCGCGCGCGCTGCGACACGGTGCACCAGGTCCTCCAACGAGCACCCATCGGCGCCCGACGCCAGCACGGGGGACCACGCCGCGATCCGCTCCGGCGTGTCCAGCGTGACACGCTCGCCCAGATCCCGCACCGCCGGCGGCACACGCACGCAGGCCGACCCCGCGATCGGATCGTTCGTCGGCTGCACCGGCACATACCCGAGCAGCGCACCGACCGACGCGAACGAGCCTGCGTCCGCACGCTTCGCGTGGATCGACTCGATCAGCGACCGCTCCAGCAGCACCGGGCTCAGCCCCACAGCCGCCTGGCTGAACACCAGCCGGTTCGTCTCCGGCGACTCCGCGAACCGCTCGATCATCCCCGCCCCGAGGCCGGGATCGACCAGGCACCAGTCCGCCCCGGCGACCAGCAGCGCCGACGCGCCGGTCTCACGAAGGATCGCCAGCAGCGCATCGGGGTACACGACCTCGTCCGCGTAGCTCCAGCCCCCGATCCCGCCGCGCCAGCACCGCGCCGCCGGCAACCTGGCGCCACGGATCGCGTCGGCGCGGTCACGGATCGGCTCGTCATCGACCTCGACGATCCGCACGCGGACACCCTCGATCATCCCGCCGGCGGGATCGATCCCAGCCGCCCGCGCCGTCAGCCCCCGGTTCGCCGTCGCGAGCGCGAGGCCAGCGAGGCCCCGAACGCGCGCGAGGCGCTCGAGCGTCAGGCGGAGCGCCGCCTTCCCGTCAACGACGGGCCGAGTCAGATCCCGCGCCACGCCGAGGTCGGAACGGTCCGGATCCACGGTCACCGCGGCCCAGACCGCCGGACGATCGCCGCCGGACGACCGGGCCGATGCCGCGATCAGGCGCGGCGTCTCGCGCGTCAGCTTCGCCGACCGGCCCTCGTGCGCCCGGATCGCCGCGTCCATCAGGCTTCCCAGCGCCTCCGCCGCCGAGACGAGCCCGTCAAGGTTCTCCGCATCGCGCGCCATCTGCGCGCGTTGCCGCGCGTACGGATCGCCCTCGTCAGAGAGGTGGATCCGCCGGTCCGCCTGCGCCCGCCGATAGGTCCCGCGCTGGTTGATCGCGTGCACCAGGCTCCACGCCGGCTCGAGCGCCTTCACCTCGTCGCGCTGCGCGTGCACACGCGCGATCAGGCGGTTCACCCGCGCCTGGTCGTCCGCGTGCTCGATCATCTCCTCGAGCATCTCCCCGCACGACCGGCTGATCGTCTCCACGCGGTGCACATCCCGCCGAACCTCGCGCAGCCGACCAACAGCGCAGCGCAGCGGCTCGCCCCGGTTGAGCGGCGGTGCCTCGGGGACCAAAACCACCTCCCCCCCGCCGAGACCGTCCAGCACCTCGCGCAGCGTCAGCACCACGGTCGATCGCTTCGCGACCCCGCCCTCCGTCGCGTCGATCGTGGTCCGGCCCGCCTGCTCGTCGGCGGCGAAGTCACGCTCGAACTGCTGCCGATAGGTGTGCATCTGCTCGTCGGTGAACACCGGCCGCCCCAGGTGATCCACCGCCCGCATCAGCCGCGTGCCCATCCGCTTGATCCGCTGCCACTCCAGCGTCTCGAGCGTGCAGAACTCGTTGAGCTCCGCCCCCCAGACGCGATGGATCGCCGCACCGTCGCCGTAGTACTGGCCATCGGTGAAACCCAGATCCTGCCCGATGAGCGCCACCGGATCGCACCCGAGATGCCGCGCGAGGTAGTACGCCAGGTGCGCGACCGTTGAACCCGCACGGATCGCGCCGCGCTCGGCCCCCGTCGTCACCCCCGAACCCGCGAGCAGCGGGTCCAGGAACCCGTCCGCCGGGCACCGCACGCGCCCGGGCCACGCCGCGAAGATCGCCGCGTTCCCCTTCGCCTCCGCCACCAGCGTCACGCCCTCGACATCCGCCGCGGTCAGCCCCTCATAGAACCGCGTGCTGATCTCGTGGTAGTCCAGCGCCGTCACGAAGTGCGGCCTGATCCCGAGCTCCAGCATCGGCTTGAGCATCGTCTGCACCGCGATGAGCACGAAACGCTCACGCACCCCAGGCTCGGCCAGCAGCGGCAGGTTCCGGTGCACGCTCGGCCCGGCGCTCACCACGATCGCCGGCCGACCCGCGCACACCCCCCGCAGCGGCTCGATCCCCTCCGATCCCGCGTACGCGTCCAGGTTCATCAGCTGGTTGCGGATCGTCACATCCGCCTGCGCGAGCGTTGTGATCACCGTCGTCCGGATCGCACGCACCGCGTCCGTCAGCGTCGACGCGAACAGATCCGCCCCCGACCCCAGCCGGGCCACGCTCGGCGGGTGGGACACGATCTCCAGGCCCAGCGACACCAGCCCCTCGCTCCCCTCGAGCACCCGGCTCAGCGCCACCGAATCACCGGCGTCCGTCACGAACCGGATCAGCGGATCGCAGAGCCATCCCGCGTGGTCCTGACGGGACAAGACCTCGCGCAGCAGCGCCACATCCGGCTCGTACACCACCAGCAGCGCCGACGACCGCGCCCGCTCCAGGATCGACCGCACATGGTGACCCAGCGCGAAACCCATCACCACCACGACCGCCGCCTTCTCCAGATCCACCCGCCCCGCCAGACGGTCCGCCTCCTCGCCGGGACGACGACCGCTGCCAAGCGACCGTCGCGCGCCGGATGCATCGACCAACCAGCCCGTGAGCAGACCGTCCTCGGAGACCGCGAACCCCGCGCCGACCCGCGGCCCAGCCTCGCTCACGGCCCGTACCACCTCCGGCGAGCCGATCGCCAGCGCTGCCAGGTTGCGCTCCAGCATGCCCGGCGACGCCTCCGCCGAAGCCACGCCCGGTCGTGCCACTCCTCGGCCTGCCATCGATCCCCCCTCCGCTGACCGACCCGGGCCCCCATGGGGCGACACCGAGCCCAGTGGGTCCGTATAAGTCAGAGCATCGGCCATCCCGCCGCGGAGGCTCCAGACCCATGCAGCTGCAAGGCCCCACGCCCGACCAGGTCCCCCCGTTGCCCGCCGCCCCGCTGCTCGAGGTCTGGACCCTCGAACAGCCCCTGCCCGCGGCGCTGGGCGTGGCACTGGTCGCGGGCGCCGTCGCCGTCGCCTCGGCCCGGCGGGGCCGACGGGTCTCGGCCTGGGTTGCGGCGATCGTCGGGCTCGGCCTCAGCGCCGGCCTGCTGGTCGCCGCCGCCGTCATCGACACCCCGCGGGAACTCCTGCGGGAGCGGTCGGGCCAACTCGCTCGGGCGGCCGCCGCGGGCGATGCCGCCACCGCCGCCTCGCTCCTCGACGAGGCCGTCGCCGTCCGCCAGCCCGACTTCCGCTTCCCCTCGATCGAACGCACCGGGCGCGACGCCGTGCTCCGTGAGATCGAAGCCCTGGCGAGCCTCCGGGCCGTCGCCTCGGTCGATGTCCTCGAGACCCGCGCCGCCATCGACGCCCAGCGGGTCGGGCGCAGCCACATCCGTGTCCGCGCGCTCAACGGCGACGGTGGATGGATCGGGCACAGCTGGTGGGAGATCGATTGGGTCCGACGGGACGGCGACTGGCTCGCCTACGAGATCACCCCGCTCTGGGTCCAGTTCAACTAAAGCCACCGGCCCCGCGACGATCACTCGGGCACGGCGACCGGGAAGCTCGGCTGCAGCACCCACTGCTCGCCCGTCTCGGTCATCACCCGTTGCCGGATGCCCTGCCCGTTGAGCAGGTTGTGCGGGAATCGCTCGCGCGCCGCCGACAGCTCGGCCGAGCCCAGCTCCATGTCACGCTGCGTGAACACACCGACGGTCACCATGCTCAGCGAGGGGCCGTGGTAGTAGAACGCCAGCTCGCCCTCGCGCCGCAGCCGGCGCGCCGCCTCCTCAGCGCTCGCGCGCACCTCGCGCAGCTCCTGCTCGGTCAGCGGCTTGGCGTCCGCACGCCCGTACACCCCGATCTGCAGCGAGTAGTCCGCGCCGTACTGCGACCGCGCCGTCCGCAGGTCCAGGTCCGCAGCGCCGCCCCCTGTGGGCGGCACGAAGAACGCCGAGCGGAACGGACGCTCCCCACCGAGCCGGAGCCCGCGGACGCGTTCCAACGCCTCGAGTGCCTCTCGGCTCGACGGGCTGGCGAACCGGCCGAGCAGCACCGCCGACCGCTCGCCGCGCTCCGACGCGAACGCGTCCGCGAGCACGGACGACGCCGACCGAAGCTCGTTCGCCGCCTCCTCAGCGAGCACCGCTCGATCCGGACCGGCAAACACCATCAGCCCGATCGACCACGACTCAGCATCTTGTGGGTTCGCGGCCACCCCGCCGCCAAAGAGCAACGCCCCCTCGCCCGAGCGATCGCCGCCAGACCCCCTTGCCGAGCCGGATCCCGACCCGCAGCCGCCGACGAGGGCCAACCAGACCATACCAAACAAAAGAATGCCCGCCTTGTGGTATCCGAACATACCTCGTTCACCTCGTGAAGACGCCCAACTCCGGAACAAGCCGGAAAAAACTTTCGGGTCCGACGCCGCGTTATACCCATAATCTACTGAAAACAATATAGTTACCCGTATTATCTCCAAGAAAGTGTGTTTTTGAGTCTTCCGGGCGACCCCTCCGATAGCTATTCCTGTACGCAGGAGGAGCAACTAGATGTTGGTTGCTTCGGTCGGATCGAGCCCGGAGGCGGCCTGATCCAAGGCAAAGGGCCGAGCGAGGTGAAACAGTCCAGCAACGCGCGACGAAGCCCCCTTCGACCCGCCCGGCACGCTCACTCCAGGCATCGAATCACGCCCGACTCTATCAGGGAGCAGCACGGCATGGCAGACGCAAGCAGCATCAGCGGATCCAGCGAGCCCCTCGCCCGGGCCCAGGCCATCGGCCGCCGCCTCGGCACCGAGCATCGCGCGGCCGGCACCCCCGACGAAAACCCCAGGCCCAGGCCTGCCGATTCGGTCAGCCTCTCCCCCGAGGCCCGCGCCGCCGCACAGACCGACGAAACCACCAACCCCATCCGGGCCGACCTCGTCGCCCGTGTCCGCGGCGAGCTCGAGGCGAGAACCTACTTCACCGAGGGCAAGCTCGACGCGGCCGTCGATCGCCTGATCGACGACATCGTCGGCGGCTGACGCGCCGCCATCGCCACCAACACCGGTCTCCAACCCCTGCCGCCCGCATCGTCCCCCCGGTGCGGGCGGCGTCGTTGCGCAGACCCGCTACCCCTGCGAGACGAGCCGCTCCCGAGCGACCATCGCCGCCCCGAGCAGCCCCGCGTCCGGCCCGAGCGCCGTCGGCACGATCTCCACGACCTTCGCCGAATCGGGCCACGCGTGCCGACGGACCGATGCCCCCACCAGCTCGCACAGCCGATCCGGCATCGCCTCGACCAGCCCGCCGCCGAGCACGACCCGCCGCAGCGAGAGCAGCGTCACCACCGACGCGATCTGCACGCCAAGCCGATCCATCGCGCGACCGACCACGCGCTGCACGAGCGCATCGCCATCCGCCGACGCCTCCGCGAGATGCCCGCTCGTGAGCCGCTCGCCCGCGCGGACCGCCTCTCCCAAGGCCGATGGCTCGCCGGCCTCAACCGCCTCCGCCACCGCCCGCGCGATCGCGGTGCGCGACGCCACCGCTTCCAGCTCGACAGGACCCGCCGCGGCGTCCGCGTCCACGATCACATGACCGATCTCGCCAGCGGTGAACCCAGCGCCGTGGTAGATCGTGCCGCTCAGGATCAGCCCGCCGCCGACCCCGGTGCCGATCCAGACCGCGAGCAGGTCGCCCCCCGCGCCGTCCACACCGCGTCCAGCGCCGAGCCGATGTTCCGCCAGCGCCGCCGCGTTCACATCGTTATCGAGCGCGACAGGCACGCCCAGCGTCGCCTCGAGCAGGCCCGCGGGCTCAGCGTTCGACCAGCCGAGGTTCGGCGCGTTGATGACCACCCGGCGCCACGGGTCGACCGCGCCCGGCGCCGCCAGCCCCACGCCCCGCAGCTCGTCCGCGGCGATCCCCGCCGCCTGGCACGACTCACCGACCTTCGCCGCGATCACCTCGCACACGCCCGCGACTCCGGCCGCCGGGTCCGTGAACCCCTGCGCCCGGCCGACGATCGCGCCCGACGCATCCACCACGCCCACCTGCATGTGCGTGCCACCAAGATCGATCCCGACCACCAATCCGCTCACGGCGCGTTTCCCTCGTTCAGTGACGGGTTCAGCGTGCCGGCGACCACAAACGCCGGCCCGCCGATCCGGATCGAAAGATCATCCGCCAGCCACTGCGCATCCTCGGTGACCAGGAACAGCGTCGAGCCCGATCCGGAGAGATGAACCGGGCTGTCGATCAGCGGCTTGAGCGTCTTGAGCAGCTCCGCCAGGCGCCGTTCGACCTTGCGCGCCGCCGGCAGCAGATCGTTGAACAATGATTCGGTCTCGACCGTTCCCGCCGACGCGAGCCGCGCTACCCCGGCCTCGTCGAGCGTGACCGGCGCCTCGTCGAACGCGTCGTACACCGCCGCGGTCTCGCACCCGAACGGCGGCAGGACCAACAAGAGCGGCGTCGGCTCCAGCGGGAACCGCTCGACTTTTCGCCCGAGCTGCGTCACCAATCCGGGTCGCGGGGGGCCCTCGGGCCGCGCGTCATCCAGGAAGAACGGCACATCCGAGCCGAGCCGCGCGCCGATCTCCACCAGCTCCTCGATCTCCAGCCCAAGCCGGTAGGCCCGGTTCGCCGCCAGGAGGCACGCCGCGGCGTCCGACGAGCCCCCGCCCAGCCCCCCGCCGACCGGGATCCGCTTCTCGACGGTGATCGTGCCGCCGAGCGGCCGGCCGACATGCTCGCCCAGCAGGACCAGGGCCCGCACCGTCAAGTCCTGCTCAGCCGCCCAGGTCATGTTGGATCGAAGCGGCGCATCGGTCGCCCAGTGACGGTCGAGATCGATCCCCTCCCCCTTGCCGGGCGCGACCGTCACCGTGTCCGCCAGATCGATCGGCGCCATCCAGCTCGCAATCGGGTGCATCCCCGCGTCCGGGTCCCCCGCGGGCAACGGCGGCCCGACCGACAGCGCCAGGTTGATCTTCGCGTGCGCCGGGATGGTGACGGCCTTGGCCATGCGTTGCACTGTAGGGGCCTGCCCGGGCTGACCCCGTCGGCCACCTACCATCATGCAACGGAGCGCCTGCCATGAACGGATCCCACCTCATCGCGGCGATCGAGCGGATCGCGCCGCTCACCCTCGCCGAGCCATGGGACAATGTCGGCCTGCTCGCCGGCGACCCCGACCGGCCGCTCGACGGGCCCGTGCTGCTCACCATCGACCTCTCCGATGAGGTCATGAACGAGGCCGAGCGCCTCCGGGCGTCCGCCATCATCGCGTACCACCCGCCGATCTTCCGCCCCATCCAGCGGCTGACGACGCTCGACGCGCGGCAGCGGCTTGTCCACCGCGCCATCCGCGCCGGCATGCTCATCTACTCGCCGCACTCGGCGCTCGACGCCGCGGAGGACGGGCTGACGGACTGGCTCGCGCGCTCGGTCGGGCAGGGGGACACCCGGGCGCTCGTGCCGGGCACCACGGGCGAGGAGCGCGACAAGATCGTCACCTTCGTGCCCGCCTCGCACCTCGACCAGGTCCGCAGCGCGCTGGCCGCCTCCGGCGCCGGCCGGATCGGCGCCTACGAGCGGTGCTCGTTCGCCGCCCCGGGACGCGGAACCTTCTTCGGCACCACCGGCACGAACCCCGCCGCGGGCGCCGCCGGGACATTCGAGTCCGTCGAGGAGATGCGGCTGGAGATGATCTGCCCGCGCCGGGCGACCGCTCTCGCGATCGAGGCGCTGCGCGGCCTGCACCCGTACGAGGAGCCGGCGATCGATGTCTACCCGCTCCAGCCGCTGCTCGAACGCGGCGCGGGCTCCGGCCGACGCGTTGTGCTCGACCGCCCGACCACACTGGACCGCGCCTGCGACGTGGTCAAGGCGCACCTGCAGATCGAGCGGCTGAAGTACGCCGTACCGCGCGGCGAGAGCCCGCGTCCCGTCAAGACCGTCGGTTTCTGCGCGGGCTCGGGCGCCGAGCTGCTCGACGCCGCGGCCTCGAACGGGTGCGACCTGTTCGTCACCGGCGAGATGACGCACCACGAGATCATCCGCGCGCTGGACATGGACATGGCCGTCATCCTCGCCGGGCACACGAACACCGAGCGGGGCTACCTGCCACGCTTCGCGCAGCGTCTGACCGCCGAGGCCGAGGGGCTGCGGTTCGTCGTCTCCGCCGAGGACCGCACGCCGGTGCGGTGGGTCTGATGCGCGGCGCTCCGTTTACTCCGCCGGATCGGCCGAGAGCGACCCGCCGAACTCCAGCACACCCTCGTCGCGGAACCCGATCGTCGGCCGGCGCACGCCCGCGTCAAAGAGCAGCTGCGCGATCTCGCCGGGCGTGACATAGGTCACCCGGCCGGAGATCCGGTACCGCGTGCCGTCGCCCAGCGCCGGCGCATCCTCCAGCCGGATCGCCGCGGGCAGACGGATCTGCTGCGTGCCGACACGGCGCAGCGTCGCCTCCGCCCAGCGCGTGCCGGTGAAGACCTCCCGGCCATCGAGCCGGACCGAGTACCGGATGCGCTCCAGCGGCAGCGCCACATCGTTGCGGTTCGACGCGTCGAGCGTGAACTCGAGCACCACCGCCTCGTCGCTCCGCTCGGTCACCGCGACCGAGGTGACCTCCAGCCGCGGCGCGTCGTACGACGAACAGCCGATCGGCAGTGCCGCCGACACGGCCAGCACAGCGATCAACGGCTTCGGACGGCTGGACGGTCCCATCGCCCCACGATAGCGGCGTCAGCGGAGCGTGACCCACTCGCCGGCCGCATAGCTCGGGTCCGCCGCCACCACGGTCATCATGTTGGTCGCCACCCCGGCGTGCTCGATGTACCCGAGCCAGTGAACGAACAACACCGACAGCACCGCCACGCTGATCCACGCGACGGCCTCCGCCTGCCACCGCCGGCGCGTCGCCACCACGATCCAGCTCGTCACCAGCATCGTCCCGAGCTTGAACCCGACGACCATCGCCGGTGAGCCGGAGTTGATCACCAATCGAGCCACCGGGTTGCTCTCGAACATCCCGATGTTGAGCAGATAGGTCATAGTGATCGCCAGGTCCGCCAAGCCAAGCAGGATCGCGGCGATGACCAGCGTCAGCACCCGCGTCGGACGGCGCCGGACGCCCCAGAGCCCGGGGAGCCCTCGCCCGGGTCGGCGTCCCACCCCGTCCGCCGCCGGGAAGGATCCCCCTGCCGACAACGCCCCCACGCCCGTCGAAAGTGCTGCCATGACCCGCAGGCATCGGCGGGCGAATCGGGCGGGTTGAGGCAACCGCCCTCGGCCGCCCGCAATAGACTGCTCCCGGGACGGCACCCCCGGTTCGGGCGCCCCGCGGGCGCCCTTTCCGGACCCGACGCACGGAGGCCGCATGACCCCACGCCGACGCATCCCGCCGATCCTCCTGATCCTGCTGGCGGGCGGGCTGTCGGGCGGGCCGGTGAGCGCGCCGGCGACGGCGCAGCCCGGCATCACCAACCCCGTCTATGTCGACGACTCACCGGCCGCCGCCCAGGTCCTCGCCGAGGTCGACGCCCTCGTCGCCCAGGACAACGCCGGCGAGGCCGTCCGCGCCCTGCAGCGCCTGCTCGACACCGAGCCAGACCGGCTCGTGCCCGACGCGGCGGACAGCGACCTCTTCCGACCCGTCCGCACGCTCGCGCACCGCGCGCTGCTCGATCGCCCCGAGCTCCTCGAACGCTACCGCCTCACCGCCGACCCACTCGCCGCCAGGCTGCTCGAGCAGGGCGAGACCGAACGCGTCGAGCGGGCCATGCTGCTCACCCGCGCCGGCTTCGACGCAGCGCTGCGCACCGCGCGCGGGCACCTCGAGGCCGCCGCCTTCGACGCCGCGAGCCGCACGCTCGCCCAGCTCGATCGCCACCCGGTCCGCACGGGTGAGGACGGCGCCCGCGCCGCGGAGCTGCAGGCGCTCGTGGCGCGCTACTCCCGACGAGCGGACGACCGCGAACGCGCGCAGCGCTGGGCGCAGGACGCCGGCGTCACGCTCGCGGCCGAGGCGCTCGAAGCCATCACGCCCCCGACCGCGGCGCTCCGCGCGGGCTACGGCTCGTTCGAGCCGATGGACGCGGCGCGCGTCGATCGGCTGCTGCCGCGCCCGCTGCGCTCGGTCATGCTCGACCCCCGCGGCGAGCAGGCCGGCGCCACCGCCGGCGCGACCGGGCCCACGCCGTGGGTGCTGCCCTCGGTCGCCGGCGATCTGCTGCTGATCAACGACGGCCAGCGCGTCGCCGCCTTCGACGCTGCCTCACTCGAACGCCGCTGGACCTACGAGGCCGACATCGAGGGCCTGCAGGGCCTGGACATCGACCGCAACCGCCGCGCGTTCTCCGCGATGCAGGACACGCAGACCGTCTCGGCCGGCGGGGGCGTCGTGCTCGCCGTCACCGGCGACGCCGTCGGACGCCGCCGCGTCGGCGACCCGAGGCTGCACGCGCTCACGATCGACACCGGCGAGCTGCTCTGGAACGCGCGGCCCGCCGGCATCCACCCCGACCTCGCCGGCGCGTCGATCTTCGGCCCGCCCGTCGTCTCGGGCGAGACGGCCGTTGTCGGGTTTTTCACCTTCTCCCCGCTCCGGCGTGTGCATGTCGCGCACCTGGCGGGCCTCGACCTCTACACCGGGCGCACGCGCTGGCTGCAGCTGATCGGCACCGCCGGCGTGCTGCCATCGCAACGCGGCGTCGAGGTCGCGCCCGCGATGCTGCTGCACCGCGGCGTCGTCTACCGCTGCGAACCGCTCGGCGTAATCGCCGCGGTCGAGGCCGCCTCGGGCCGCCCGCTCTGGACCCGCCGCGTGCCCGTGACGGGCGAGGAACCGCCGGCGCGCGACGCCTGGGAGCAGCCCGTCCCTGTCGCCGTCGGTGACGCCGTTCTCACCTTCAGCCCCGACGGCACACGGCTGCTGCGCCTCCACGCCGAATCCGGCGCGATCACCGCCTCGCGCCGCCTGAGCGAGCTGAACTGGCCCGACTACCTCCTCCGCGCGGGCGACCGGCTCGTGACGATCAGCAACACGCAGGTGCAGACGCTCCCGCTCGACGAGGCCATGACCGCCCGGCCCGAGCCGATCCCGCTCAACGGGGCCCCGATCATGGGCCGGGCGATCGTCTCGGGCCAACTCGTGCTCATCCCGACCGAACGCGGTGTGCTCGCGGTCGACCCCGTCGAGCGGCGCGTGCGGACCGTGCCGCTGGAGCACGGCGGATCGCCGGCCGTCGCGCAGGGGCAGCTGCTCGTCTTCGGCTCGGGAACGGTGCACGGCTACCTGGACTGGACAACGGCCGAGCGCGTCCTGTCGCGCCGCATCGCCGAGCACCCGGCGGACCCGCAGCACGCGATCGCGCTGGCGGAGCTCGCGTCCCGCGCGGATCGTCCGGAGCGCATCGCCGGCGCCGCCGACGCGGCCCTCGCGGCGGTCGAACGCATGCCCGATCCCGCCGCGGCCGAACGAGCCCGGGCCAGGCTCTTCGGCGCGCTGAGCGCGATCCTCGATGGCGACCGGCCCATCAGCACGCGGGAGCGCGGCGAGATCGTCGACCGGCTGGGCCTGGCGGCGCGCACCGCCGATGAGCGCGTCGGCCACCTCATGCACCGGGGGCGGTGGCTCGAGGAACGCGGCGACTTCCGAGACGCCGCCGCCACCTACCAAGAGATACTGCTCGACCCCGGGCTGGCCCGCGCCGGGCACGCGCTGAGCTGGCGCCGGCAGCGCGCCGATCTGGCGGCCACCGCGGCGCTGGCGTCGCTCGTCGAGCGCGAGGGCACCGCGGTCTATCGCGCGTTCGACCGCGAGGCCGATGCCGCCCTCCGCGCCGTCGGCGACCCCGCGGCCGACGCCCCGGCGAGCCGCCAGCTCGCCCAGCAGTACGAGGCGATCGCCCGGGCGTACCCGCTCGCGCGGACGACGCCGGACGCCTGGCTCGCCGCCGCCGGCGCGCACCGGGACGCCGGCGACGAGCGGCAGGCGCTGGCGGCGCTGCACGCCGGCTTCGACGCCGCCGCCCGCGTCCCCACACGCCGCGTCAACGCCGCCACCCTCGCGGAGATCACCGGCCGGCTCGCCACCCGGCTGGCCGACGACGACCGTGCGTTCGAGGCGACCAGCGTGCTCCGCCGGGCGCGCACCGAACAGGGCGGCCTCCGCCTGACACGATTCGGCGAGCCCATCGACGCCGACGCGCTCGAAGAACGACTCCTCCGCGCGCTCGCCGAGCACGACCGGCTGCCCCGCCTCGCCGCCACGCCCGAGCGCATGTCCCAGGTGCTCCCCGGCTGGACCATCGTCCCGCCCGCCAGCCGGAGCGGACCCAGAACGCCATCGCATGTCATGCTCCGCTCCGAGACGCACGGCGTCGTCGCGCTCTGGAGCCTGGCGGGCCGGCCCGCCGGCGACCTCGGCTTCGAGCTCACCGATGCCGAGCGAGCCGAACTCGAAGCCGGCGAAGGGCTCAGGCCCCTCTGGTCGCGCCCCCTCGGCGAGGCGCCGATCGACGAGCCCAGGCTCATCCAGCTCACCCCCGCCCGCGCCCTGCTCTACCGCCGCGCCCACGCCGAGGCCGCCGTCGAGGCGATCGACACGGTCTCCGGCGAGACGCTGTGGGTCTCGCCGCGATTCGGCGACCTCTTCGAGACCGATCCGCCGCGCTACGCCACCGGCGTGATCGAGACGCCGCTCGACGGCCGCGCCTGGCTGCGCGACCAGATCATCGCGATCGACGACGACTTCCTGGCGCTCGTTGAACGCACCGGCCGTGCCATCCTGCTCGATCTGGACACCGGCGGCGTGGTCTGGGCCACGCAGCTCGATGTCCCCGCGGTCTACGAGGCCTCGCTCCGCGACGGCGTGCTCACGCTCATCGGCGAGCGCCCCGCCGACCCGGCGCGCGGCGAGGGGCCGGGCGTCCTCCCGATCGCCGCCGGCTACGACATCCCCTCTCGCACCACCGTCTTCGGACCGCGCGAGCTCCGCAGCTTCGCCCGGTGGGTCAGGCATGAGCCCGCCGGGCCCGTGCTCATCGGCCTCGACTCGGGCGTGCTCGCCGTCGACCCGTCGCGCGGCGAAGAGCTCTGGACCGTCGACGACCCCGCCGTCCGACTCAGCGGCGACGCCTGGACCATGCGCGACCGCGCGTACATCATGGGCGCCGACCGCCAGCTCTGGCAGATCGACCTGACCAGCGGCACGCTCCGCCCCGAAGCGCTCGAGGACCTCGGCCGCGTCGGTGACGCCGACCGCATCCACGCCGAGCGCCTCCCCTCCGGCGAAGCGCTCTTCGTCTCCACCGAGGGCATGGTCGTCTTCGACCGCACCGGCCGGCTCATCGGCGGCGACGGGTTCGACCGCACACGCTCGTTCCTGCTGCCGGCCACCGCCGACGGGCTCGTCGTCGCCGTCGACGCGCGCGGCCCGACCGACCCCACCGAGCAGTTCGACGAGAGCAACGGCACGCCCTTCGGCTTCGTCGCGATGGACAGCCGCACGGGCCGCATCCGCGCAGAAGCCTCGCTCCTGCTGCACGCGCTGCCGCTGCGCACGGCACTGCTGGACGACCTGATCGTCCTGGGCCTGGCGGACGCCACCGTGGTCTACCGCGCGCCCCGCACGGGCCCGCCCGCCGAGGACCGCTAGCCCTCCGCCCGCGCCGCGGGCGAGCCTTCCATCTCACGGATCTTGTTCACCCGCCGCGTGTGCCGGCCGCCCTCGGGCTCGGTCGCCAGGAAGGTGTCCACGATCCGCTCGATCAGGCTCATGCCCAAGAGGTCCGCCGAAACACACACGACATTCGCCTCGTTGTGCGACCGCGCCAGCTGGCTCGTCAGCTCGTTGTGCACGACGGCCGCGAGCACGCCGGGCACCTTGTTCGCCGCGATCGACATGCCGATCCCCGTGCCGCAGACCAGGACGCCGCGGTCGGCCTCGTGCCGCGACACGAGCTCGGCGACCGCCCGGGCCGCCTCGGGATAGTCGCAGGTCGTCCCGTCGGTCGAGCCGTGCAGCGTGACCTCGTGCCCCTGCTCAGCGAGCCGCTTCGCGAGCTGATTGATCGCCGTGGACCCGCGGTGGTCAGCCCCCAGTGCAACCTTCATCGAGACCTCCCGGCCATCTGCCCCGGCGTGCCCGATGCCAGGCGACGCCGAACCAGCTCACGCAGCACCGCGCATGTCGAATCGTAGACGGACTGCGCCCCGCCGATCGGGTCCGGCACATCCGCCCCGTCCGGGTCGAGCAGGAAGACCCGGCCCCGCGCCGAGGGGAACGCCGCCTCGATCGCCGCCAGGTGCGACACCGTCATCGCGTAGATCTCGTCCGACTCGCGCACCAGCGACTCCGTCAGCGGCCGCGAGCGGTGCGCCGCCGGTTCGACCCCCGCGCCGCGCAGCGCCGTGCGCGCCTCGCGTGTCATCGCCGACCCCGACGCCGCCGATACACCCGCCGAACCGACGCGCACCCGCGATCCCCAAGGCTCATCCGCGAGCTGCGACCGCGCGAGCGCCTCGGCCATCGGGCTGCGGCAGGTGTTGCCCGTGCACACGAACAGCACCGATCGCACCAGGCGACGCTCGATCGCCCGAGCCGGCACCGCGCCCTCGCGCACCACCGTGTGACCACCGCCCGGCTCGAGCCGAACCAGCGTCGACACCTTCGCGTGCCGAGTCCGGCCGGCGTCGATCATCAGACCCACGCCCGCCGCGTCGAGCGCATCGAACACAACGCCGCGCGCCGCCAGCCGCCCGATGTCCGCGCCGTCGCCCAGGTCCCCCGCCGCGCTCCGGCCGGCCGCCGCGCACGCCAGCGCGCGCCCGCCGCGCTCCTCCACCAGCGCCAGCGTCCGCGCCGCGATCGGCTCGTCCACCACGCGCACCGCCGGCCCGGATGGACCTCGCGCCACCGTCACCGGCCCCGGCAGCAGCCGACGCATCAGCCACGCGTGCACCGGCTCATCCACGCCCAGCATGTCCAGCGCCGCCTGCACCGAGCCCGTGTGCCACGCCGCGCCGCCCGCCGTCTCGGTCCCCATCAGACCCGCGAGTCGGGACCGGCCCTCGTCCGTCTCCGCGGCGAACACGCCGTACAGCGTCTCGGTCGGCAGCACGACCAGTCGGCCCTCGGCCAGCAGCCGGGCCGCGCGCTCCGTCGCCGCACGAACGCCCCCCGGCCCGACCTCCGCCGACCGAACCACCTCGATGCCCCGGCCAGAATCCACGCCGGCTCCTTCCAAAACAGCCCCCGGGCCCCACCGCCCGGCAACGGCGCATCCTACCAGACCCGTATACTCCACTACGAGGGGACCCGGGGGCAGCCGGCGGAACGCACGCGGGTCCCGCCGTCACGGGCTCTGCGCACGGGCAGGGACCCGTTCGGAAACACCCACGCCCCCTCGGGCGAATCGGACCCCGGGGCCGCACACGCCCCACGCAGCACCACCGCCACACCACGAGGACGCCCCATGCACGCCAGCCGCCGTCTCAACCACGCCCACCGCGGCTTCAGCCTCATCGAGCTGCTCGTGGTCATCGTCATCATCGCCATCGTCATCGCGATCACCGTCCCCGCCATCGGCGGGGCACGCGACCTCGCCCGAAAGGCCTCCACCGAGACCCAGATGGCAGGCCTCACCCAGGCCGTCAGCGCCTTCCAGGCCGACCAGCAGCGCCTCCCCGGCTACTTCACCGCCCAGGACATGGGCAGCAACGACAACGCCACCAGCGGCTTCACCGCGATGCAGAACATCATGCTCGACCTCGCCGGCGGGCCCGTCGCCGACAACGGTAACCTCCCCCCCAACGCCCTGCTCGTCGGACCCGTCGCCGGCAACGAGGTCAATGTCAACCTCAACCTCATCGGCACCGGCTCCGGCGGCAGCAAGAGCTACTACCAGCCCGACGGCGGCAACTATGTCGTCGTCGAGGGCAAGGACGGCGTCAGCGCCACCGACGACATCGCGCAGCTCCCAGAGCTCGTCGACGCCTGGGGCATGCCCATCCTCGCCTGGGTCGAGGACGAGTTCGCGCCCGAGGTCCCCGAGACCGGCGCAGAGCTCGACGATTTCGTGCGGATCAACTCCGAGAATGAACCCGCACGCTTCTATTGGAACCAGAACGCCTCGGTCATCAACTCCACCGGCCTGGGCCCGCGCGAGACCTCCCAGGTCGAGAGCGCCCTGCTCGGTGTCCCGTCGCGATTCACGCAGGCGGAGGCGCTCGCCGCCCTCGTCGGCAACCCCGCCGACCCCGTCTCGCCCAACGGCGAGCTGCGCGGCGCCGCGGTCGACGAGCTCGTCCCCGGCTCGGGCCGGGGCGGCGTCGTCTTCCACTCCGCCGGCAAGGACCGCGTCTTCCTCTCGACCGAGGACAGCGCCCGGCGCGAGCTCGGCGGCGAGTTCATCTACGCCAAGTACTTCTCGCCGAACACGGGCGCCAATTTCGGCGAGCAGCCTTGGACCAACGCGACCGGCGCCGGCGGCACCAAGGACATCGTCGCCGAGTTCAACGATGTCGTGCTCAGCGTCGGCGGCTGACCCCCGGAAGTCCTCAACCCTGACACCCGCTTGACAGAGGCGTCCCGAGCCGTCACTGTCGCCGCGTGACCACGCTCCCGGCGGACATGCTCGGCGATGCGCGCAGCCCGGCCCGGGACGCCAGGCTCCGCGCCCTGATCGCCTTCGTCGCCTTCGCGGTGGGCATCCTCGTGGCCCGCGAGCTGCCGGGGGTGCGCAGCGCCGCCTGGGCCGGCGCGGGGGCGCTGGCCGCCGCGATCGCCCTCGTGCTGGCCACGCCGAACCGGCGCCGACTGCTGCCGTGGCTCTTCGCGGCTTCGATGCTGGGCGCCGGCGGCGCAAGCTGGGCGTGGCAGGTGGGCGAGCGGCCCGCCTCGAGCGTCGCCGGATGGCTCGCCACCCGTGACGCCCCGGGCACACTCGCCCCGCTGATCGAGATCGAGGGGATCGTCCGCGCCCCACCGGAGCGCGCGACACCCACCCGCAGCCGGCTGCACGACCACCTTCCCCCGTTCATGCTCGCGCCCGAGCGCTCCCGCACCGAGGTGCTGGTCGATCGGCTGCTCACCGACGCCGGCCCGCGACGCGCCACGGGCCTGGCGGTCGTGGCAGCCGCCGGACCGCCCCCATCGGTGCGCGCTGGCGAACGCATCCGCGTGCTCGGGCGCGCCCGCCCAGTCACCGGACCAACCAACCCGGGCGAAATCAACTTCCGCCCCGCCGCCCGCGACCGGGGCGATCGGTTCTGGCTCACCGCCGAGGACGCCTCGGCGATCGAGCGGCTGCCACACCCGTCACTTGCTTCAACGCTCCGCGGCGCGGCCCTCGCGGCGCTGGCGGCGCCCCGCGCCGGGGCCCGCGGCGTGATCGACCGTGCGGTCCCCCCCGACACCGACGCCGGCCGGCTCGTTCGCGGCCTGCTCCTCGGCCAGCGCGACGACGAAGGAGCCGGCCTCGCCGGCGCCTTCCAGCGCATCGGCCTGGCGCACCTGCTCTCCGTCAGCGGGTTCCATGTCTCCGTCATGGCGCTCGTCGCGCTGCTCGCGGTGCGACTCACCGGCGACCGCGGCTGGATCGAGCCCGCCCTCGTCGCCGCGGCCCTGCTGCTGTACATGCTCGTCGTCCCGGCGCGCGCCCCGATCGTCCGAGCCGGGCTCATGGCGCTCGTCCTGCTGATCAGCGAAGCCTCGGGACGCCGGCACGACCGCATCGCGGTGCTCGCGTGGGTCGCCGTCGCGGTGCTCGTGCTGCGCCCAACCGACCTGTTCTCGATCGGGTTCCAGCTCAGCTTCGGGCTGGTGGGCTGGCTGATCATCCTCGCCGAGCCCCGGCCCGACCGCCTCGCGCTCACCGAGGTGCGCGACCGAGCCACCGAACCGCTGTGGCGCGTGCCGCTGACCGCGCTGCGGACGACCGCGATCGCCACCGCCGCGTGCTGGACGCTGGCGCTGCCCACGGTGTGGTACCACACCGGCGCGGTCGCCCCGCTCGCGGTCCTCGCGACGGTGGTCACGGTGCCGCTGATCGTGGTGACGATGTGGCTCGGGTTCGGTCTGCTGCTGATCGCCGCCGCCGCACCGCCGCTGGAGGGCGTGCTCGCCGCGGCGCTCGGGCACACCGCCGCCGCCGCCGCCGGTGTGGTGCGCTGGGTTGATGCGCTGCCATTCGCCACGCTGTGGATGCCGCGGGTCTCCCTCGCGTGGACGGTCTTCGCCACCGCCGCGATCGCCTACGCCTGGCGTCGCGGCCGGTGGCGCAGCCTGCCGATGTGGGTCCTGCTGGCGGCGACCGTCGCCTGGCTCGGCATCGAGATCCGCACCGCCGATCGCCTGCCAGAAGGCGTGGCGCTGCGCATCACCATGCTCGATGTCGGGAACGGCACGGCTGTCCTGCTCGAACGAGGCCACGACGCGCTGCTCTGGGACGCCGGCTCGATGCGCGAAGCCGTCGGCGTGCGCACCATCGACGAGGCCTGCCGCGCCACGGGCGCGCACCGCGTCCCCACCCTGGTCATCACCCACGCCAACATCGACCACTACCTCGGCGTCCTCGATATCGCCGGGCCGCTCGGCGTCCGCCGAGTCGTTACAGGCGAGAGCTTCGAAAGACAGGCGCACGGCGATCCCGACGGCCCGGCCGCGTTCGTCCTCGCGGAACTCGATCGCCTGGGCATCGAGCACCGCGTTGTCGCCGCCGGCGACACGATCACTCTCGGCGATGCGTCGCTCAGCATCCTGCACCCCGACGCCGGGTTCGAGCCTCGCAGCGAGAACGACGCCTCGCTCGTCGCCCGGCTGCGAACCGCTGACCGGACCCTGCTGCTCACCGGGGATATCCAGGACGAGGCGATCGCCACGCTGCTCACGGGCGCGCCGGAGCTCAGCGCCGACATCCTCGAGCTGCCCCATCACGGCAGCGCACGCGACGCGGCGTTTGCGTTCGTTGACCGCGTCGCACCCGCGGTCGTCCTGCAGTCCACGGGTCCGCAGCGGCTCGACGACCCGCGCTGGGCGCCGTACCGCTCCGGCCGACTCTGGCTGACAACCGCGCGCGACGGAGCCGTGCGCGTCGACATCCGTGACGACGGCGCGATCAGCGTCGCGCCCGCGCGCTGAGCTCAGCGCCGCGCCCGACGGAGCCGCTGCACCTCGCCGGCGTCGCTGACCAGCCGCTCGGCCTGGTCGAGCACGCGGTTCGCCGCCGACGCCCCGCGCGAGCGCGCCTCGGCGTCGGCGAGCTGCATCGCATCACGGACGACCGTGCCGTCGCGGAGATTCAGCAGGAGCACATCCGCCAGGTCCTGCGTGATCTGCCCCCGCAGCATCGGCTGCGCGTGCAGCCACAGCGCGTCCGCCGCCCCGCTCACCTCCGCCCGCGCCGGGCCGAGCGCACGCACCGCCTCGGTCAGCAGCTCGGTGTTCGCCTCCCGGAACGCCGCGAGGGCCACCGCCTCCGCCAGCTCCGCGTCGAACGACGCCGGCGCATCCGCTCTCACGGCCCGCGCGAGCTCCACCGCGTCGGCGTCACGACCCAGCAGCACCAGCGTGCGCACCGCCTCGGCGAGCCGGCGCTCCGCGACCGCCGACGCCAGACGATCTGTCAATGCCTCCGCGCCGGGCAGGTCCGGCAACCGCTCAACAATCGGACGGGATCGGCCGAGCGTCAGCAACGGATCACCCAGCACCGTGATCTTCCACAGCGGGCTCGCCCCGTCCGGGCGGGGCGCAGCCGACCACGGCAGCCCCGCCACCAGCCGCAGCGCCACAGCCGGCGTCGGCAGGAACGCCTGCAGGAACGGCTCGTGCACGCTGCCGATGTACCCGTACGCGCCGCGCTCGAGCCACCGCCCCGCGATCGTCCCCCGGTTCGCCGGCTTCTGCGCCGACCACGAGTGCACGAACGACACCGCCGCCGGCACCCGCAGCACCGGCACATCGTTGAACTCCGCTCGGCCGCCGCCAAGATCGAAGAAGTGAGCTCGCCCCTTGGTGTTCACGAAGACGAGCCCCGCATCGAGCGCGCGCGCCGCCGCGAGCCGCCAGTCGTCGCCGGAGTTCCCCGGCTCGTCGATCACCGTCGCCGTGATGGGCGAGCGCCGGATCTGCTCCGCCGCCGCCGTCGCGTCGTACTGGTTCCACGGCTCGGTCGAGGGGTAGCCGTCGAAGAGCCACGCGGACTCCGGCGCGAGAAACAGGCTGCACATCGCCGCGTACGCCGCCCGCTCCGCATCCCCGAAGATCTGCGCCGACCACGCCCAACGCGGCGTGTTCACCAGACGCCCGGCCGTCATCGCGCCATGCCGACCGACCAGGTCCGTCAGCGCGAAACGCTCCGCCCGGTTCTCACCCCATTCGGCGCGCAACGCCGCCGGCGTGTTCAGACAGATCGCCACCGCGTCGATCGCGTCTCCCAGGTCCCGCCATGGAAGCCCCGTCCGCTCGCAGCCGGTCTCGATCTGCTCGACCAGCCGCTCCGCCGGTACCTCCTGCAGGAACCCGTCCACACGCCCCACCGCCGTACGGTTCACCCACACGATCGGCTGGCCGTGCCCCGCCGCGAGCGCGAGCGCGGCGACCCACGCCTCGTCCTCCACATCCGCCACCACCACACCCGGCGGCGTGTGCCCGTCTCGGCGCATCGCCTCGAGCAGCCCGACGGTGGCTGTGGGCTCGACCGATGCACCGTGGACGCGGGCCAGCGCCGCCTCGACCCACGCCCGCCGTGCCGCCGGCTCTTCCGGCGCCCGCTCTTCCGTCTCATGCCACAGCACGCGCTCCGGCCCGTACGCACGCACGAACCGCGCCACCGCCTCGCCCGACCACGCCGTGCCGTTGTCGATCAGCACCGGGAAGACCAGCTCGCTCGACCAGCGAGACACCGCATCGACGAACGACGCCTCGTCCGGCACGACCACCACCACCGACGCCGCCGGCCAGGACAGCCGTCGCTGCAGCACACGCAGCCCGAGCTGCAACGCCGGTGGCGCTGGCTGCGCCTGGGCCGGCAAATCCTCCTGCGCACGCGCCGCCGGTGCCCCCGCCCCCAGCACGCCGATCAGCCACGCCGTCATCATCCATCGTGCCATGAAGGAGCGTAGCGGCCCCGCCGCCGACCCTACGATCGACCCGTGCCGAACCTCACACGCCAACAGTTCGCCGACCTCGCCCGTGCGCACGCCGACGCCGACCGCACGCTCGCCATCCCCGTCGGCGTGCGCCTGCTCGCGGACCAGCTCACCCCCGTGCTCGCGTACCGCCGGCTCGTCTCCGCCGATGTACGCACCGAGCCCTCGTTCCTGCTCGAATCCGTCGAAGGCGGCGACCGGCAGGGAAGGCACTCCATCCTCGGCTCCCACCCGTCGCGCCAGGTCCTCGCACGCGGGAACCGGGTCTCCATCGTCGAACGCGACGGATCGCGAACAGAACGGCACGCCGACAACCCCCTCGCCGTGCCGCGAGACCTCACCGCCGCCCTCCGCCTGGTCGAGCCCGCCCCAGACCGCACCTCAGCGCTTCTGCCCGACTGCTTTCTCGGCGGCTGGGTCGGCTACGCCGGCTACGACACCGTGCGCTACTCCGAGCCGGCCAAGCTCGCGAGCGCACCCGCCGATGACCGCGGCCTGCCCGACCTGCACTTCGCCTTCCACGACGGCGTGATCGTCTTCGACCATGTCGACAAGCTCGTTCATGTCGTCCGCCTCGCGCTCGTCGAACCGGGCGCAGACCCCGGCGCCGCGTACGACCGCGCACTCGAGGACCTCGCCGCCCTCTGCGACACCATCCAGACCCACTCCAAGCCACTCCCCGCGGGGACCGTCGAGCGCGAAACACCCTCGCCCACCATGACGAGCAACATCACGCGCGACGCGTTCGAGTCGTCCGTCGAGCGCGCCATCGAGTACATCCGCGCCGGCGACATCTTCCAGGTCGTGCTCGGCCAACGCTTCGAGCGCCTCTCCAAGGCCGACCCGTTCGATGTCTACCGCGCCCTGCGCGCCGTCAACCCGAGCCCCTACATGGTCTACATGCAGACCGAGGGCTGCATCCTCGTCGCGGCCAGCCCGGAGATCCTCTGCCGCGTGCGCACCGACGACGCCGGCCGACGCATCGTCACCAACCGCCCCCTCGCCGGCACGCGGAAGCGAGGCAAGACCCCCGAAGAGGACGCCGCCCTCGAGGCGGACCTGCTCGCCGACCCCAAGGAAACCGCCGAGCACGCCATGCTCGTCGACCTCGCCCGCAACGATGTCGGCCGCGTCGCACAGCCAGGTTCCATCGCCGTCGGACCCACCATGGTCGTCGAACGCTACAGCCATGTCATGCACATCAGCTCCACCGTCACCGGCGCGCTCCGCCCGGGCCTCGACGCCTGGGACGCCCTCCACGCCGCGCTCCCCGTCGGCACCGTCTCCGGCGCGCCCAAGATCCGAGCCATGCAGATCATCGACGAGCTCGAGCCCGTCAAACGCGGGCCCTACGGCGGCGGGTTCGGCTACATCGGCCTCGACGGCGACATGGACATCGCCCTCGCCCTGCGCACCATCGTCGTCCCCACAGCCGACTGGTCGCCAGACAACAGCACACACGCGTGGACCTACCACATCCAGGCCGGCGCAGGCGTCGTGCTCGATTCCGTCCCCGCCAACGAGTTCGACGAGACGGTCAACAAAGCCAGCGCCCTCGCCCGCGCGATCGACCTCGCCGAGCGCGCCTTCGACTGATCACATCGGCGCCACAACCATCAGCCCGCACACGCCGATCGCCGCCACAGCCACCGCGCACGATCCGCGATCCCACAGCCGGAGAAACCAACCCAGCGGCTCGTTGTGCATCGCCCGCCAGCAGAGCACCGCCTCCATCGGCAACAGGTACAACGCGGCCAAAGCGAGCAGCGAAGCCGCGAGCCCTGCGGGCAGCTCCCGTCCGACGAGACCCTCCCCGACCAGCGACGAAGCGACGCACACAAACGGTGCGGCCGCGAGCCAGACCGGCCTGATCAGCCGCCGCCACCGCGCCCAACACACCCGCGGCAACGCGTACGGGTCGAACCCACACTCCGGGCAAGGACGGCGCTCCAGCCCCACCCGGGAGTAGCCGCATGCGTCACAGACCGGTTCATCCCACGCGAGCGCCATGACCCTTGTTCGGAAGCGAAGCGAGCCGTGTTCGCCCGAGTGCTCACGCGCCGAACAACACGATCGCCGCCGACCCGGTGAGAACCAGAACCATCCACATCATCAGCAGCGCTGGTCCGCAGTCCCGCGCATCCGCTCAGCGCACGCCCGGCAGCAGGCCGCGTTCGTCGAGCGGCGCGACATGCCCCGCCATCCGCACCGTGTGCCGACCGCCGGTGCCGTCGCCGTGGAACGGAAACAGATCGATGAACAGCACCCCATCGGGCGTATCGGTGAACAGCTTCGAGACCCGGGCACGATCGTGCTCGCCCATCGCCCCGAAAAAGTCCATGGGCGCGTAGCGGTAACTCGTGCCGAACACTTTGGAAGCCTCGTCATCGGCCTCGCAGGCCCACGGGTCGCGCGGCTCGAACGAACCATCGACCCGCTCCGGAAGCGGAACATCGAGGGTCGCAGCAATCGCCTCGAACGGCGCCACAAAGCCGGCCGCGAAATCCGCAGGCAGATCGGCAAAGGGGAGCAGCCCGTCGTTGGCATCCATCCACATCGTCGTGCCGGCGTGCAGCGTCCGCAGGTTCGCGCCACAGGTCACCCGCCGCGCCGAATCCGCCGAGCCCTTGAGCGCCGGCAGCATCAGCCCAACCAGCACAGCGATGACGCCGATCGACACCAGCATCTCGACCAGGGTGAAGCCGCGATGGAAACCGCGCCGATTCATCGACCGTCCTCGGCGTGCCCCGGGCAGCCCTCGCACGGCTCGCCCACAGCGATCGCGCCGATGTCAGGCTGACCGTCGTGCAACCGCAGGCGACGCTCCGCCGTGTGACGCATCCTCGGCTCCGGATCGGAGTCCCGGATCCGCTCGATCGCCGCCCGCACATCCGGCCGATCCAGCCAGCCCGCATCCCACACCGCGGCCATCCCGGCCGAGCGATACCCCTCGAGCGGATGTTCCATCGCCACAAGGACCGCCACTTCGAAGGCCTCGACCACAGGCTCGGGTGTCGGCACACCGAGCCCGAGCCGAGTCCCTACCTGGCTCAACGCATTCTTATGGAGAAAGTACGCCTCCCAGACCAGGTTCGTCGGTGTGCCTCGTTCATTCGTGTAGACCGTGCCTGATGGATCAGGTGCCGGAACCGCCAACACACCGAGCAGCCACGCTTCGTCCTCGTCCGACCACGACGAACGCCGTCCGATTTCGTTGTTCATGCGTGCGAGATCCGCCGCGTGCTGATCCGTCATCGGTGAGCCCGGAGGGTTCACCGGGGAATACCCGCCCACATCCATCCGGAGCATGACACCGTACGGATCATGCATCAGAATGGCCAGGCGAACCACGACCCGACCCACATAGGCCGCGATAACGGCGATCCCGATCCACAACAAGACGCGTCGAGCATTCATGATTCGCCGTTCATGAGAAAGCCCACATCAGCACACGCTCCCACCAGTTCGGAAAGCGAGTGAATTTCGACTGCTCGCACATCAACAGACATCCATCGCGCTCTTCAGCAGTGATCGTTCCGTTCGTGAACGATCTGCTGCAGCAGTTCTCACACTCTCTCCGCGTGTCGTTCACGACCGGCCCGCAATTCGCCAGCCCCCACACATACCCGGGCGGCAGGGGCGGCGTCGCCGCGACCGCTCCGGACAAACCCGCCACCGCGCCCAGCAGAACCACCGTCCGTCCGGGTCGTCTCATCGAGATGCCTCCTGTTCGAAACGAACCGGGACGCCCACTTCTCTCGACCGACTCGAAGCACGCTACCTATCGGCAAGACACCGCACAAGCGGCCAGCGTACGAACAGCACCGAAAGTTAGCTTCCGACGATCCGCACC
The DNA here is from genome assembly GCA_052168215.1 of Phycisphaerales bacterium. Classification (GTDB taxonomy): domain Bacteria; phylum Planctomycetota; class Phycisphaerae; order Phycisphaerales; family UBA1924; genus JANQQZ01. The sequence continues at coordinate 21,931 of JBQLZJ010000006.1, read as the reverse complement.
CACCACCCGAACGGGGCCGGTCCTAGAACGGCCGCTTCGTCGGGTTCAGCACGAGGTTGTCCCGCCCGCACACGATCGCGTCGGCCACCTCGATCGCCTCCATCAGGCTCTCGCGCGCCTTGTCCAGATCGTGCGCGCCGTCGATCACCTTCCCCTGCTCCAGATGCTCCACCGTCGGCACAGCGTCGCCCGCGATCACCACCGTCCGCGCCTGCTCGGCCAGCAGCAGCCCGCACAGCCCCGGCGTCACGCCGGGCAGCGGGAACAGGTCCACCCGCGGCGCGATCGAATCCTCCGCCGCCTGGCACCGGGCCAGGAGCGACACCTGCCGCTCCAGCTCCGCGATCAGCTCCGGGTCGTCCCCCTCCTCGGCCGCCCGCTTGAGCATCAGCGCCAGCGGCATGCCCGCCGACTCGCGCTCGGTTTCGGAGACCAGCCAGCGCGCGTCGTCGAACGCCGTCAGCCCGCGCGTGGTCTCAACCTGAAACGAAGTCAGGAAGACATGCGTGATGTCCCGGGCCTCGAGCCCCGCCCGCTCGACGAGCCGAGGCACCAGGATCTGCCCCGGCAAGCCGGGATCGACCAGGATCGCCGCGTCGCCCGCGAGCACGAGCGTCGTGGTGGCATGACCCGGCCGCGCCGCACGAGCCGAATCCGACAGCCGCAACGGATGCCGGGAGAACGCGCCGATCGACACGATGCGGTAGGACATGGTGCGATGCTAGCCAGAGGGAGTCTCGGCATGGCAACGCGCCGTGCCACCGACCTTCAGGTCGGTGCTCCTCCCCCTTTCCCCCCGGGGGATACGGCCGGGGTGAGGGGGCGCAATTCTCATCCTCCCCCGTTGCCAGCGGGGGAGGTCCCGAGCACAGCGAGGCGGGGGGGCGAGCGTCAGACAACCGGCACCGTTCTGCCTCGCTGGCGCTTCGGCCTCGTCAAGACACGCAGCGCGACCCGCCCGCTAGCTGTCGCCCCGTGCCAGCTCCCGATCGACCAGTGTCGCCAATGCCGGGTGGCCCGCCGCCTTCTTCTTCTTGAGCTGTTCGATGACCGGCGTCGGCACCATCGACCGCAGCGCGCGGTCCAGGTCCGTGCCCATCGCCGTCAGCTGCTTGATCAGGCTGCTGCTGGTGTACGCGAAGCTCTGCCCCGCGACGACGAACGCGGTTTCCAGGTCCGCGACCTCGCGGTTGGTCACGGCCTGCTGCACCTCGTACTGAAGGTCGCTCAGGTTGCGGATGCCGCGCAGCAGCGCCGTCGCTCGGCGCGACCTCGCGAAATCCACCGTCAGCCCGCTGAAGGCTTCGACGGAGACGGCTGCACCATTCGGCTCGCGGCGCACCATGTCGTCGACCAACGCCGTGATCGTCTCGACGCGCTCCTCCGGCGTGAACAGCTCGCTCTTGCCCGGGTTCCGGCCGATGGCGACGACGACCTCATCGAACAGGCGTCGGCCGCGTTCGATGACATCGAGATGACCGAAGGTGATCGGGTCGAACGACCCCGGAAAGACGGCGAGATGATGGGCCATAGCCCCAGCCTACACCAACACCGAAGCCGAAGCGCCAGCGGGGCACCCGTACGGGTGCATGCCTCGCTCGCGCTTCGGCCTCGGTGGAAAGGAGTCCCGGCCTCAGATCGCCGGCGGCGTCGGCAGGTCCACCGGCGTCTCGTTCACATGGTTGAACCAGTTGGTGTAGGTCGCCAGCGCCGCCGTCGCGATCACCTCCACCACCGCGCCGTCGTTGTAGCCAGCGGCCTTGAACGCGGCGAGGTCTTCGTCGCTTACGAAGCCCCGCTTCTCGTGCAGAGCGGCGGCGAACTTCGCCAGCGCCGTCAGCTTCGCGTCGCCCAGGTCCGCCTGCTTGCGGGCCGCGACCGTCTGCGCCTCGCTCAGGCCCGCGCCCTTGCCGATGGCGGTGTGCGCCGCCTGGCAGTAGCCGCAGTCGTTCGCCTGCGCGAAAACCAGCTGCACGACCTCCTGCTCCTTGGCCGACAGCGACGCCCCGCCCAGCGCGCCGGACGCGCCGAGGTAGAACCGCAGCCCGGCCGGGCTGTTGGCCATCCCCTTGAAGATGTTCAGGTGCTTGCCTTTGAGCGGGCCGTCGAAGATCTCTTTCGCCTCGCCGGTCGTCTGGGCGGGGTCGATGGTGGTCAGCCGTGGCATGTCTCGTCCTCCTGCTGTCGGCGGGGACCCGCCGGGGATGGGAATCGGCTTGTCCGGGACCGAAAACCTGGTGCGGAGCTGCAACGCGGGGGTAGATCGGCCCAACAAGTTTGCGGATACTATATTCTGACTCGGGGCGAACCTCCCGCCCGGGGATCGTATTCCCGGCCCGGAACGCCCCCGCCTCACCCGCGGCGCTTGCGCACACTTAGCGCCGCGATCGACAGGTCTTGTCGGTTCGACAGCCGATGCGCAAGGTCAGCGGGGCTCGGCGGTTGTACGATCCGTCGACCCCGACACGGGGCGCCGGACGCGCCCCGCACCCCGCCGCACCGGCACGGACCGACACGCTCTGGAGCGAGGACCGCAGATGAGCAGCACGCACGGCCCGACACTCGCAACCGACAGCCCCCAGCCGGTGACCGATCGCGACTGGTCCGCCTTCACCCGGATGGATGTCCACTGCCACTCCAACGCCTCCAGCGGGCCCGCGCTCAAGAGCCTCGGCCTGCTCGACATGCCCGAATGCTACTCCGAGCCCGAAGAGGTCTACGACCAGGCCCGCGCCCGCGGCATGGACCTGGTCACCATCACCGACCACGACACCATCGCCGGTGCGCTCACCCTCGCCGAGCGCGGCTTCGAGGGCTTCATCGTCGGCGAAGAGGTCACGACCTATTTCCCCGAGGACCGTTGCAAGCTGCATGTCACGGTCTGGGGCCTCGCGCCCGAGCAGCACGAGCAGATCGAGACCCTCCGCCTGCGCGAGGATGTCTACGACTTCTGCCGATGGCTCCGCGAGACCGGCCTGCCCCACGCCCTCGCGCACCCGGTGTACAGCCAGAACGGCAGGCTCAGCGTCTGGCACCTCGAACGCTGCTGCCTGCTCTTCCGCGCCTTCGAGATCCTCAACGGCGCGCACTCCGGCACGCACACCCAGGGCGTCGAACGCTTCCTGCAGTGGCTCGATGCCGACCGCATCAACGCGCTCTCCATCAAGCACAGCCTCGAACCCGTCTTCGACCAGCCCTGGATCAAGGGCATCACCGGCGGCTCGGACGACCACGGCCTGCTCAATGTCGGCATGGCCTTCACCGCCATCAGGACCGACGGCCCGAAGATCGCCGACCCGCGCGCGTTCCTCGACCTCGCCATGACCGGCGCCAGCGTCGCCGGCGGCGTCGCGGGACACCCCTCGCTGCTCGCCCACCAGCTCACCACCGTTGCCAGCCATTACACGGGCCGGCGGCTCATCCCCGACATGGACTCGGGCCAGCGCTACCTCGCCAACAAGCTCCTCCGCTTCGCCGGAGTCCCGGTCGACAAACCCAGCAAGGCCAGGCTGGCGATCCACACTGCCAAGCGCAAGCTCCTGCTCGGCAAGCGCAAGAGCCGGAGCCTGCCCATCACCGCCGCCCTCCGCGAGACCATCGGCCCCGTGCTCGAGAAGTACCCCGACCTCAAGGAACGGCTCGACCCGGCCACATGGACCCAGGGCTCGGCGCTGAGCCAGCACGAGCGGATGGCCGAGTTCGCCGACGACCTCTCCGCGGCGCTCAGCAAGGCCATGGCCTCGGGCGCGATCGATGCGCTCCGTAAGCGCGACAAGAACAAGCTCGTCGATCACCTCATGAGCTATTCCGTCCTGCTCGCGGCCCAGCTCCCGTATATCTTCAGCCTGTTCTACCAGAACAAGGAGCGGCACCTCATCGAGCAGATCAACCACAACCTCGGCGAGCCCGGCTCCGGCGCCTCGGCCCTGGAACGACCCATGAAGGTCAGCCTCTTCACCGACACGCTCGGCGATGTCAACGGCGTCTCACGCTTCATCCAGAACGCCGCCGAGTTCGCCCGCCACTCCGGTCGCGACCTCGATGTCATCACCAGCACCACCTTCGAGTGCCCCGACGCGCCAAACATCCACAACTTCGAGCCCAGCTTCGCCACGCGGATCCCTCGCTACGAGAACCTCCAGATCGTCCTTCCGCCCGTCGTGAAGATCCTCCGCCACCTCGACCGGCACCAGCCCGATGTCATCCACATCTCCACGCCCGGCCCCGTCGGCCTCGTGGGATACATCGCCGCCAAGATGCTCCGCGTCCCGGTCCTCGGCGTCTACCACACCGACTTCCCCGCCTATGTCGACCACCTCTTCGAGGACCAGGGCTTCACCTGGATGACCCAGAAGTTCATGCACTGGTTCTACAAGCCCTTCTGGGCCATCTTCACGCGGAGCGAGGACTATGTCGACGCGCTCGAGAACCTCGGCCTCGACCGCGAACGCTGCCTGAGCCTTCAGCCCGGCGTCGACACCCTCACCTTCAACGCCCGCTTCCGCGACCCGAGCTACTTTCCGGGCCTCGGCACCGAGGGCTCGCTCGGCAAGTCCGCCGGCACAGCCGACACCGTCCGCGTGCTCTATGTCGGCCGAGTCAGCGTCGAGAAGAACCTGCCGCTTCTCGTCAAGGTCTGGAAACAGGTCGATGAGCGATGCAAGAAGCGCGGCCTCGACGCCGAGCTCGTCATCGTCGGCGACGGGCCCTACCGCAAGGAGATGGAACGCGAGCTCCGCGGCACCAACGCCCGCTTCCTCGGCTTCCGCCACGGCGAAGAACTCTCGACCATCTACGCCTCCTGCGACGCCTTCGCCTTCCCCAGCACCACCGACACCCTCGGCCAGGTCGTCATGGAAGCCGAGGCCAGCGGACTGCCGGTCCTCGTCACCGACAAGGGCGGGCCGCAGGAAGTCGTGCAGCACGGCACCACGGGCTTCGTGCTGCCTAGCGCCGACATCAAGCCCTGGATCGAGAAGCTCGAGACCCTCATCGCCGCTAACGCCACCCGCCGCAGCATGGGCGAGAAGGCCTACGACGCGATGCAGTCGATGTCGCTCGAGAACTCGTTCGAGCACTTCTGGCAGGTCCACCTCGACGCCTGGCACCGCCACCTCGCCGAGATCGACATCCGCCCGATCGAAGGCGGCAGCGTGCCGAGCAAGAAGCCGAGCCCGAGCGGCGTGCGGTAGCGGATCACGCAACGAGGGGCACCCAACGAGGCCGAAGCGCCAGCGAGGCACCTTCCTCCTCTCTCTCCCCTCGGGGGAGAGGGCCGGGGCGAGGGGGCGTTGTTCCCTCCTCCCCCCGTCGGCGACTGGTGAGAAACAAACAAATGCCTCGCTGGCGCTTCGGCCTCGTCAGGACAGCAATGCGACATACCCAACGCACGGCTTGTCGCTGCGCGACCAAGCCGTGGCACCCGATTGATCGATCATCGCCGCTGCTGCGCCTTCGCGTACGCATACCGCAGCGCCGCCTCCATGCCGTCGGCCATCCGATCGGTGTTGTAGCGCTCGGTCGCCGTCGCGTGCGCATTGGCGCTCAGGCGCTGGCGCAGCTCGCCGTCGCGCAGCAGGGTCGCGAGCTTGGCCGTCAGGTCATCGACATCGCCGTCTTTGTACAGCAGGCCGTTCTCGCCGTCGGCCAGCGCCTCGATCTCGGGGTTCTGCGCATCGATCTTGTCGCTGGTGACGACCGGCAGGGCGTGGTTCATCGCGTGCAGGATGCTCAGGCCGATGTTCGCCGGGTAGCAGAAGACATCGGCGGCGCAGAAGTACAGGCCCACGGCCTCTTCGCCGTAGACCGCGCCGGGGCAGATCACGCGGTCCGTCACGCCCAATCGCTCCGCGGTCTGCTTCACATTCTCCAGGTCCGGCCCCTTGCCGATGACCACGGTGCGCAGCTCCGGGAACTCGGGCAGCAGCTTCTTGGTCGCCTCGACGAGCATCGGCACGCGGTTGTTGGGATCGAGGCGCGAAACATACAGGATGACCGGCGCGGTGCCGTCGGGCCCGCCCAGGCCGTGCTCACGCTTGAACGCCGCGAGCGCATCGGGGTTGCTCAGGATCTTCTCTCGCGCCGCCTGGATCGGCGTCGGGTCGAGGCTGTTGAGCGCGACAAAGACCTTCTCTTTGGGCATGCCGCGGCGGACATAATCGGCTGCGACGGACTCGGAATAGAGCACGACGGCGTCGGCCATCTGCCCGGCTTTGAAGCGCAGCCACGCGCGCACCGGTCCCTCGCTCTTGGAATAGCCGTGGCCCCAGACCACCGTGCCCACGCCCAGCTTCCTCGCCCGCCGGAGCGCCACGAACAGCGACAGGTACCGCGTGTTCCACGAGAGGCTCAGCGCATCCCAGGCGCCCGGCTTGAGCCGCGACAGGTGCGCCGCGTCCCACACCAGCCCGCCGGGCAGGCGCTTGACAAGCCGGTGCTCCGCCTTGAAGCCCTCGGGCTCGACATTGGGCAGGTCGATCGTGCCATACAGCACGGTCAGGTCGATCCCCGGCCGGTTCGCGAGCGAGCGGTAGTACGGCACGCGGAACGCGGGCATCGCCGCCTGCTGCATGAGCACGCGGATGGGACGGTCGGCCGTGCCGCGGGGCGCACTGGATGACGGGGCCTGCTCGGACATGGGGCCTGCTAGCATAGCCCCGTGCCGCTGCCCCACTTTCTCATCATCGGCGCCATGAAGGCGGGCACGACGACGCTGTACCGCGACCTGCTGACGCACCCCCGCGTCTTTTTCCCGCAGGACAAGGAGCCGGGGAACCTGCTGGATGACGCGGTGCTCGACGGCGCCGGCCGTGCCGCGTACGAGGCGATGTTCGCCGGTGCCTCGGCAGACCAGCTGTGCGCCGAGGCGTCGACGGCCTACACCAAGCGCCCCACCCACGAGGGTGTCGCGCAGCGGGCGCGCGAGCTGCTCGGCCCGGACCTCCGCCTGATCTACATCATGCGCGAGCCCGTCGAACGGCTCATCAGCCAGCATCGGCACGAGCTCACCGCCGGCGAGATCGCCGAGACCGACATCGACGCCGCGATCGAGCGGCACCCGAGGCTCATCGACTACAGCCGGTACGCCATGCAGCTCGAGCCCTGGCTCGAGCGCTTCGGGACCGATCGCGTCCTGACGCTGGAGATGGAGGCCTACGCCGCCGACCGCGCCGGCGGGTGCGCCGTCGTCCAGCGCTTCCTCGGCCTCGACCCTCGCCCCGACCTCGTGCGCACGGACGCGGTCTACAACCGGGGCGACGGCAAGCCGGTGCTCCGCGGGCCCTGGCAGGTCGTCCAGCAGTCGCCGGTCTACCAGCGTCTGCTCCGGCCGATGATCGGCGTCGAGATGCGGCAGCGGCTGCGCGAGACGCTGCTGCCCAAGGCCCGCGCCGGGCTCGCCCGCCCCAGCGACGCCAGCCTGCACGCGATCCGCGACCGGCTCCGACCCGATCTCGAACGGTTGGCCGAGCTGCTGGGCGAGCGGACACCCTCCTGGGCCGGCACCCCCGACGCTCCCTGAACGCGGGGGCCCGCGGCGAGCTCCGCCCGAGACGCCCCAGAAAACCCCGCCGGAACCGCCCCCCGCCCCGAACGGGCGGGCCCGGCGCGCCGAAGATGTGAGACGGATGGAAACCCTCGCCGAGTTCATGCTCCTGCTGACCAGCCTCGGGCTGATCACCTTCGTCCTCGTGGACTATCTCCGCGGGAAGACCGACCTCGTCTCCGTCCGCAATGTCGCCATCGCCGGCTTCATCCTCTTCCAGACGCACTCGGGCTACATCTGGCTCGCCAAGGACCGGCACCAGCTCCAGGGCTACCCCCTGTTCGATCCCGGAGGCACCGGACTGAAGTTCGCCTTCGCCTGCATCCTCTTCGCGTCCATCGCGCTGTTCGTCTACGCCAAGGGCTTCGGCGTGCGGCCCATCGCCCGCCGCATCCCAGCGCCACGCATCGCACCCACCACGCTGACGATGGTCCTCATCGCGATCGTGCTGACCATCGCCGCCGCCGTCTCACGCTTTGCCGTCGGCGAGTCGCTCGTCGCCATCCTGACCGACATGTTCGGCGTCTCGCTCGCCGGCACCGCCTCGGGCATCGGCGGCTGGATCATCGGACGCAACCTCAAGAACATCCCGGTCATCCTGCTCGGCGTGCTCATCGTCCTCGTCAACCTCGGCATCGCGCAGACCGGGCAGTACGGCCGACGCACGATCCTGGTCATCGGCCTCGCCTTCGGCTGGGGGCTCTACTACTCCAGGCTGCGCTACGAGCGCCCCACCAAGACCCTCGCGCTGCTCTCGGCCGCCATGATCCCCATGGTCCTCTTCATCGCCGCCTACACCAGCATCCGCGGCGGCGAGAACCGGCGCGGCGACATCTTCACCTTCGTCCGCGCCATGGCCTCCGGCGGCAGCATCGCCGAGGGACTCCAGGACCTCGACGGCCAGGGCTGCGCCGGCGTCAGCATGTGGCTCAGCGAGTACTACGGGCCCGACGGCATCCGCGAATACGAGCCCTTCCAGACCGTCGTCTACCTGGTCATGTACCCCCTGCCACGGTCGTGGTTCCCCTTCAAGGGCGAGCCGCTCTCGATCCGCATCCCCGACTACGCCAACCTCACCGGTGTCAACATCGGCTCGCTGACGATCGGCCCGGGCATCCTCGGCCACGCCTTCGCCGACGGCGGCTGGTACATCATCGTGATCTACGGCGCCTTCGCCGGCTTCGTCCTCCGCCTCGCCGACGAGACCGTCCGCCTCAACCCCTACGCCCCGTTCATCGTGCTCCCCCTCGGCTCGACCCTCGGCGAGATCATGGGCGTGCCCCGCGGCGAATCCAGCGCGATGTTCTTCAAGTTCGTCTTCGGCACCGTGACCGCGTACATCTTCGTCGCCGCCGTCGGACGCCTGCTCGAGAAGCTCGGCTACGCCAGCGCCGGACCCGCCCAGGTCGAACCCATCGCCGATGAGCACCACGACTTCGAGTACATCGACGACGGCTACACCATCGACGGCGAAACGCACGACGCCTACGAGCACGACGGCTACCGCTAGTCCGCGCCACGCCCCGGCAGCGCCAGCTCGATCAGCAACGCCTCGTGGTCCGAACCGGCCGACCCCAGCACGCTCCACGACACCACCCGCACGCCGGGCGAGACCAGCGCGCCATCGATCACCGTCTGCAAGGGCCACGGCAGGAACGACGGGAAGCTCCCAGCCGCACGCAGCACCGGCTTCGCGTGCGACAGGCCCGTGTCCGTCGTCAACAGCCGCCCGCGCAGACCCGTCGGTGACCCGTTGAAGTCCCCCGCGATGATCACCGGCAGATCGACCAGCCCGCGCAGCGCCCGCGCCCCACGCACCGTGTCCAGCACCTGCGCATTCCCGGCCGACCACCGAGGAGGCGTCCGCGGGCTGCGCATCTGCACCACCACGAAGACGAACGGCCCCGCCGGTGTCTCCACCCTCGCCACCCGCGTGCCGTGATACCCGAACGCCTCGCGCACCTCGGGCCAGGCGAAGCCGAAGCCCTCCTCGCCGCGCAGCAGCGGGTACCGGCTCAGCGTGAAGCGGAACCCCGGACCCGCGCGCGCCGGCAGCCGAAAGTGCGGGTACGCCTCGGCGGCGCGGGGGTCGTCGCGGATCGCGTCGATCAGCGCCTGCGAGGGCTCCACCAGCGCCACCAGATCCGCGCCGGAGCCGAGGATCAGCTCGAGCTGGTCCGCCCCCCGATCGCTCTGGCTCAGCGCGTTGAACACCAGCACGCGCAGCCGAGGGCCCGGTGCATGCGCATCGATCGTCGCGCGTGGCGTGCCCAGCAGCACCACCGACAGCACCAGCACGCCCACCAAACACACCACGCCCGACACCCAACGCCGCAGCACCGCAGCAGCAACCACGCCCGCCAGCCCCACCACGAGCCACTGCGCGGCCAGATTGGCCACGATGTCCACCTGCCAGTCCCACCGTGCGCCCGACAGCGGGTCGGCGATGCGGGCCGCAAGGATCACGCAGGCGGCGCCGGCCGAACAGACAAGCGTCAGACCCCACGACACGCACGCGCGGCAGACTCTCGCCAGACCGCGCCCGCGTCCGCGACCGTTATACCCACGACCCCGTGCTGGCGATCCGCGCCGTTTCACCACAGCCAGCCTACGGAGGCGGACGACACCATGCCCATGCTCACGCCCCGAACCACGGCCAACGCGCTCCGAACCGCCCTGCTCGCCTGCCTTGCCGTGGCGGCCGCCGCGATCGCCGGCACGCCCGCCGCGGGGCAGGTCCCGCCCGATCCCGATGTCCTCACCATCATCCACGAGGACGCGGAGGGACGGCGGACCATGCTCCTCGACCCGCGGAACTTCCCGATCTACCACCACCTGCGCATCAGCCCCGACCTCCGGCCTCGCATCACCATCCGCCCGGCGCAGGGGCTCGGCTACGACATCGTCTACGACTTCACCAACACCTCGGACACCACCGCCACCATCGGGCGGCTCGGCGTCGGCATCATCACGCTCGGACCCGAGCTCACCTGGTACGACCACAACCGCGACTCGGCCTTCCGCACGCAGCGACGGTCCGACTACCGCAGCTCCGCCCTCGTCTACCCGGACAGGCTCTACTCCCCCGTCGCGGTGCTGATGAACGACCGCTTCGCCGTCGGCGTCAGTCTGCTGTACGACATCCTGTCCGATCGCCACGAGGCCCGCGTCGGGATCCTCAAGCCGGAGGGCAGCTACGAAGCCGGCCCCGGCGGCGCGGGCTACGCCGTCACCTTCGAGTTCGCCGACACATCCGACCGCGGGATCAACAGCATCCAGCACCCGGCGGAGCTGCGCCCGGGCGAATCGCGCCGATATGTCGTCGCCGTCCGCGCCGTCGAACGATCCGACACGCCCACCATCACCGGGCCGCAGGACTGGCTCGAAACGCTCCAGCCCTACCACGATCACTTCCGCGCGCTCTACGGCGGCGTCACCTACGAACGCGACCCAAGGCCCATCCGCAAGCGCGCCGTGGCCAACATCAGCGCCCGCGATCGAGACAACCCCGACGCCTTCGTCGGCCACGACTTCGAACGACCCGACCTCGTCGGCTTCGCGCCCCTCGCCTCCGAGATCCTGAACAACCCCGGCGGATTCGCCACCACCATGCTCTGGGCGCCCACCGGCCTCCAGTTCAACACCTCCCTCAACTTCCCGAGCCGGTTCACCTCGCGATGGCTCGAGGTCGAACCCCTCACCACCGCCTTCGACACCCAGCGCGGCCTGGCGAGCATCCCACGCCGAGGCGGAAGCTTCGGCCTCTGGTGGGGACGCGCCGGCGAGATGACCCCGGCCTGGAACACCTCCCCGTCGATCCCGCTCGATATGCACGACCCGGCCCACCTCGCCTTCGCCGAGAACGAGCTGCAGCTCGCCATCCGCGCCGGCGCCACGACCATCGGCCTCGACGCCTATGTCCACGCGCGGGTGCCCGTCTGGGATCAGTACGAATGGCTCTCGAGCGTGCGGCGCCGCCACCCGGACCTACGCATTGTCATCGAGCCGGTCACCTGCGATGTCATGCACACCATCGCCGGCACCTACCTGCGCGGCTGGCAGATCGTCGACGGCCGCGGGTACGATCGCTTCTACAAGGTCCGACGGCCCTTCTACCTCGCCGACTACCTCGTCCCCGGGCACGAATCCTGGGCCTACTTCCGCTACGGCGACATCCGCCTGCTCCCCGACGGATCGCACGACGCCGCGCGCATCCAGCGCGACGCCGAGTTCTTCGCCGGCCTCGGCTACACGCCCATCCTCAACACACCGTTCAACCTCACCCGGCCCGACCGAGGCGTCGCTGTGCCGAGCTGGCTCACCACCGTCCCGGATCGACTCAAGACCGACGCCCACCGACGCGGCGCGCCCGACATCCTGCCCGTGCCCGACGAAGATCCCGACGCCGAGGGCGGCGGCAACGACGACCGCAACGCCGGCGAGCGCGGCGACGGTTCGTCACGCAGACCGCTCCGCCTGCCCAACGGACGAATCATCTGGATCGAACGACGCGGCGAGCGCTGAGCCCTACAACCGGTCCTTCAGCCAGGACCACTGCGACGCCAGGCCCTCGCGCACCGAGGTCTCGCACCGGTACCCCAGCTCCGCCTTCGAGCGGCCGAGGTCCGCCCAGGTCCGCTCCACATCGCCCGGCTGCATCGGCCGCCGTTCAACGATCGGCTCCCGCCCCACCGTCTCGCCGATCGCCGCGATCAGCTCGTCCAGCCGCATCGGGTGATCACCGCCGAGGTTCCAGATGCGGTAGCCGTGCGCATCGATCCGCTCGCACGCGGCGAGGATACCGCGAACGATGTCCGCGATATAGGTGTAGTCGCGGCTGGTGGACCCGTCGCCGAACATCGTGATGGGTTCGCCGGCGGCGACGCGCCGCATGAACTTGCTGATCGCCAGGTCGGGCCGCTGCCTCGGGCCAAACACCGTGAAGAAACGCAGCATCGCGACGGGCATACCCGTGAGATGGTGGTGCGTGTGCGCGATGAGTTCGCAGGCACGCTTGGTCGCGGCATACGGACTGATCGGGTGCTCGACGGGGTCGTCCTCGGCGAAGGGGGTCCGCTCGTTGTTGCCGTACACCGAGGAGCTGCTGGCGATCACCAGCCGGCGCACGCCGTGCGCCGCCGCCTCGTTCAGCACCGACGCGGTTGCCGTCACATTCGCCCGGGCATATCCCACGGGGTCCTCGATGCTCGGGCGGACGCCGGCCTTGGCGGCCAGGTGGACCACCGTCTCGGGCGAGGACCGCGCCATCGCCGCCTCGAGCGCCGCCGAGTCGTTCAGATCCGCTTCGACCAGCTCGAACGAGCCGGCGGGCGCGGACCGCTCGATCGCCGCGAGATTCGCCTCCTTGATCGACCGGCCGTAGAAGGGATCGAAGTTGTCCACGCCGAGCACGCGGTGACCCCCGGCCACAAGCGCCTCGCACAGGTGGGAGCCGATGAACCCCGCCGCACCGGTCACCAAAAAGGTGCTTGCCGACATCCCGCCCCGCTCCCGCTGGTGACCCGCGCGTCCGCCCGCCGACCCGCTCAACCGCAACCCTAGCCGATCCGCGATGATCCTCTCGCGGCACCCTGTCGGATGCGCCCCAATGCGCAAAAAAAAGCAGGGCGCCATCGCAAAACGGCGCCCCGCTGGAGGAGAGAGAGATCAACCTATCGTACGCGTTATCGGCGGAAGTGTTTGCTTGATCTTGACCCCTTCTCCCCGATCTTGCCTAGTTTTACCCTCACATACGCCTATAACAAAGACAAAGACCGTTCAAAACCCTTTTCATGGCGCAGGCCTTGACAGATAACCAACTTGGTCACAAACAAAAAAATTCAAGCCCGCTGCGCCCTGAAGCGCCTTGACGGAATCGCAACCGACAGCGTCAGCCGTCGGGGGTCGGCGTGGGAGCGGGGACCTCGATCTCGTCAAGCGATGGGGCCGGCTTCGACGGCGGCGAATCGCCATCGGCCGTGGCTCGGCGGGGTCGCTCGCGCTCCGCGTCCGCCCGCCGGGCCATGAGCCGTTCGAGCGCGGCGCGCCGCCGTTCTGGCTCGAGCCGCTCGATGCGGGCTCGCAGCCGGTCGGGCAGCGCCTCCAGATCGACCTCGCCCTCGGCGTCGAGGAAGTCGTCGAGCGTGACCGGATCGGCGGCGAGCGCCTCGGCGTAGCGGCGCTCGTACGCCGCCCGCTCGCGCTCGGCGAGGATCTCGGCCATCTTCTCGTTGAGCCACGCCTGCTGCGCCTCGGTCAGCTCCGCGAACAGCCGGGCCTGCAGATCCGCGTTGGTCGGCCCGCGCGCCACGAACTCCCGATACGCCGCCCGTGCTTGCGCGACCTCCGGCATGACCTGATCCGGCCGAAGCGGCGGGTCCGCCAGGTACCCCGATGCCAGCCGGAGCCGTTCGAACTCGTCGCCGTGCGATGCCCGGTACTCGCGGACCCGCCGGTTGTGATCCCGGCCGACCTCGCGCAGCGCTTCTTCCTGCTCGGGCGTCAGCCGCAGCGTCGGATCGATCCCCTCCGTACCCAACATCGCCAGCAGCCGACGCACCTCATCCTGCGGGTACTGGCGCAGCTGCGCCATCATCGGGGCCATCATCATCGAGAGCCCCTGCTCCAGCCGATCGGGTCGCTGCGTCTCCACCGGTGGGCCGGCGAGCAGCGGAACGGGGTCGGCCGGCGGCGTCTCGGCCGCGCGCACGGCCTCCTGCGCAGCGCACGAGCCCCCCAGCACCCCGGCTAGGCACCATGCGGCGAGCGCCGCCCCACGGCCATGCCCGGTCGGTGTGCGCATCGGTCGGCCCTCCTTGCGTGATCCTTGCGGGCTCATCGGCTCAACGCGGCGTGCGGTCCCGCGATTGCACCCCGATCCCTACCATGTCGTGTCCGTTGAGTTGACCATACCGGAGGCCCCGATGCCGGCACTTTCCAAGGATTTTGTGCGTTCCGCGCTCGCCGCCGCCCAGGGACCCGACGGCCGACCGCTCGCCGAACGCCTCGAGTGGGTCGCTACCTGCGAGGGCTACGCCTCAGTCAAGCTGCACACCCGCGAGCTGGGCGACGCCTCTGCCTTCGACCCGTTCGCCAAGCGCGTGCACGGCGCGATCCGAGCCGCCGCCGCCGACAAGGGCGTCGCCATGGCCACCCTCATCGTCGAACTCGTCGACCACGCCGGCAAGGTCGTCCACGGCTCGACCACCGGGCCCAAGCCCACCGACGACACCAGCGCCAAACTCCAGGCCGAGGGCGAGCGCGTCGAACGCCGGCCCGCGGGCACGACCACAACGCCGGCGCCGAACGGGGGCAGCGTCAGACCGACGCCCCAGCAGGAAGCCAACGCCATGCCCGGCGTGCGGCATGTCATCGCCGTCGGCGCGGGCAAGGGCGGCGTCGGCAAGTCCATGGTCGCGGTCAACCTCGCCGTCGCGCTCGCCCGAGCCGGCCACGCCGTCGGGCTGATGGACGGCGACATCTACGGCCCGTCGCTGCCGACGATGCTCGGGCTCGGCGCGATGGACCTAAATGTCCGCGAGCGCATGATCGAGCCCTTCTTCGTGCACAACATCAAGGCAACCACCATCGGCAAGATGGTCGACCCCGAGAAGCCACTGATCTGGCGCGGCCCGATGGCGCACGGCGCGTTCAAGCAGCTCACCGAGCAGACCAACTGGGGCGAGCTGGACTATCTGGTCATCGATCTGCCGCCGGGCACGGGCGATGTGCCGCTGACGATGGCCCAGAGCCTGCAGCTGACGGGCGCGGTGATTGTCTGCACGCCGCAGAAAGTGGCGCAGGACGATGCCGTGCGCGCCGTGCGCATGTTCCAGCAGCTGGGCATCGAGATCCTCGGCGTCGTCGAGAATATGAGCGAGTTCGTCGGCGACGACGGCAAGCATTACGACATCTTCGGCAAGGGCGGCGCCGAGATGATGGCCCAGCGCATGGGCCTGCCGTTCCTGGGCGATGTGCCGATCAACACCGCGATCCGGCGCAACAGCGACGGCGGCAACCCGAGCGCGAACTTCGAGCCCGAGACCGCCGGCGGCGAGGCCGTGCCCCGCGCGCTGACCAGGCTCGCGCAGAACCTCGAGAGCCAGATCACCCTCGCGGGCCTGCGCTCGGGCAAGAAGAAGCCGACGCTGACGATTTCATAAGCCGTGCCTCAATGCCACCCGAATGAGTTATAACGCGGCTGTCTGATCTCGAACGGTGTGCTAGGTTCTTATAAATCGTCTTGCTTCGTCTTGACACGGCGGATCGACCGATGGCACACTGTAAGGACACGGGTTCCATGGACACGGGTTCCTCGCGGATGCGGAGGCTCGCCATGGCTATCGGCTCAGCGATCGTGTCGCCCCTGCTCGTGCTGGTGGCTGTCTCCTGCACCGGACAGCACGGCGCTGTCACCCCCTCTGATCGCACCGAGTTGATGCCCACGAGGATCGTGGTGCAGAGCAACGGAACCGTCGAAACGGAATTCCAACGAGTTCCGAGCGGAACAGTCTCCACAAGGATCTATGCGCGGCAGGACTCGGTCCCCGTGGTGTCGTTCGACCGCGACGGCAACGAGCGGCCCGGCATCTGGACCACCGTGCCGTTCGGCCCGGGCACACGGTTCGCGCCCTCTGTCACCGTTCCGATCATGGTGTACCGCAGCACGATCGGGACGCATGACGAGCGACCCGTACACGAATGGCGTGTGCTCGAGTCGGTCGTCCTGCTGAGCCACCCGCCTTCGACGCCCGGTTGGGAGCGGATGGTCCCCGGCAGCGACACTGCGATCCTCTCAACAACATACGATATCAACCGTCGCACCGGGCTTCATGGCATGATTGTGAATCGAGGCTGCGCAGAAGTTGTGCAGTTCGACACATCCGCTCCTTCATTCCGCCCCCAAGCGCTCGGTGCGGTGCAGCGTGTCGAGGCCCGCTTGAACAAGCTGCTGCGACTTGCTTCCAATATGCAAGCCTCGTGCATCAATCTCCGGGTTGAGTTTGATGATCTCGGCAACGAGCCGGGCATGGGGGACCCGCCGCCCGGTCCTCCAAAGGCCATGGTGATGGTGCCGACCATACCCGTCCCATACAACACGATCGCCAACTTTCTGCGCGTCACCAATGGCGGCGGCGTGCCGGACGACTCGCTCGACACCGGCGAGAACAACTTCTTCAACGATCTGCCGGGTGGATCCGGGTTGAGGGCCGTCATCGGTCCGGCGCCGGGCACCGTCGACCCGAGTGTTGACACCGTCCTGGTGCCTGTCGCTATCAACGCCCTCCGTCAATTCGGCGGCGCAAGCATGACCATCGAGTTCTCGAACACGATGGCCTGGGATTACAACGCCGAGGACGGCGTTGCGGCCGGTGCATGCGACTTTGAGGCGGTACTGATGCACGAAAGCCTGCACGCGCTCGGGTTTATTTCGAACGCGGATCAAGGCGCGCCCTTTGACGCCCTCACGGTCCTTGATTGGTACCGATTCGATACCGCTGACACGGGCTCGACCGTCTCCTCGGGCGAGTTTGCCGGCGGCGATCCACGCAGTGTCGTCGCCGTCGCCAACCCGATCATGACACAGAACCATCAGACTCCCGCAGAAGCCTATCGGATGTCGTCCGGCCACACGACAGTTCCGCCCGGCGACGGACGGATGTCGGGGCACTGGAAGGACGATGTCTTCACCAGCACACTCATCGGGATCATGGATCCGACCATCGGCGGCGGGCGTTCGCCTTTGTTCCCGAACTATCTAACCAACGCCGACACCCGGGCGCTCGATCTCATCGGTTGGCACATTGCTGACGATCCCGTGAATGTACTCCTCGCGCTCGCCAACCCCGCCCCCGGTGTGATGCCGGTCGCCGACGCGACGGGTGTGCCGACCGAGCCCACTTTTGTCTGGCAGCCGCCCACGCCCGGGCCGAACACGCTGCCCGGCGTCACGCTCGTGGTCTACGCCGATCCGCTCGGACCGAACAACCCCGACGGTGCCCAGCCGGCCTTCCGTGCCGATGATCTGACCGGCTCGAGCTTCACGCTGCCAGACGGCATCCTCAGCACCGGCACCACCTGCTCCTGGACCACCGTGACCAGCAACCCGTGGTCCTTCACGGAGTCAGGACCCTACGCGTTCACCACGCAAGGACCCCCGCCCTGCCCCGCCGATGTCAACGGCGACGGCGTCGTTGATCCCAGCGACTTCTCCGCATGGATCGCCAGCTACAACGCGGGCTGCTGACTCCCCCGTTTCGGCGAACCAGCGCCCCAACATCGCGGCATCTTTGCGCGGTTCTTGCACGCCGCACTTCGTCACGCCAACGCTGCGCAGTAGGCTGCGTCCATGGCACACCGCACCGCAACGACGAGCCTGATCGCCACGCTTTTCCTCGCCGCCCCCGCTGCGGCGGCGCAGCCCATCGGCTTCACCGTCGATGAGTCGCAGTCCAGCATCACATTCGAGATCGAGATCGTTTCGCCGATCGGCACGCGCACCGACAGCGACACCGCCGCCACAGGCGGCACCGCGACAGTTCAGTTCGACGACAACGCGAACCCCACAACGCTCACGCTCATCGACTACACATTCGTCGCCACCGAGACCTTCGACCTCTTCTACGACTACGGCCCGCTCGGCACGCTCACCGTGCAGGGCATCGGCGTCGGCATCACCCTGCCCGACGGCTTCCCCGCGGAGTTCGCCTTCATCAACCAGACCACAGGCGCCTTCACGCTGACCGATATCGACACACAGGTCATCGGCACCGTCAACCTCACCTCCACCGGCACGCTCGCCGGCACCGTCGGCGACCAGACCTACGACCTCGCCGTCGACACCAAGCCCGACAGCTTCCTGTCCAACGGCACCGTCACGGTCAACGGCAGCGACATCACCATCGTCCTCGATGTCCCCTTCCAGACCACGCAGGAGGACGACCTCGGCCTCATCTTCAACATCGGCGGCACCGCCTCGGTCGTGCTGACCAACACGCCGCCGTGCCCGGCCGACCTCAACGGCAACGGCGTCGCCGACCCGGGCGACTTCACGGCCTGGGTCGCCGCCTACAACATGGGCGATCCCGCCGCCGACCAGAACGGCAACGGCGCCATCGAACCGGGCGATTTCACGGCCTGGGTCGCCAACTACAACGCCGGCTGCTGAACGCCGGCTGCCGACACCGACGCAATACAGTCGCCGACCGGCCGTTGTGCCGACCGAGCCCGGCGGAGCTCCCGCCGCGGTCGGAGGCCCGCCATGATCCGATGCCACCTCGCCGCTGCAGCCGTCGTCTGTACCGCGCCCTCGCTCGCCGGGGCCCAGCCGACGCTGCGATTCATCGACCCGCTCGACACCGATCCGGGCATCGTCGCCGTCGAGGTCTCAGACAGCTTCGAGAACCAGCCGCAGCGTCACGCGGTCGCGCCCTCGTCGAGTGCGGCGCCACAGGGCCGACTCCTGGTCTGGATGCCGGGCAGCGGCGCGCTGCCCAACCAGTATCTGATCTTCACGCGCACCGCCGCCTCGCTCGGCTTCGATGTCGTCGGCCTGGTCTACCCGAGCCTGCCAGCCGTCAACGACCTCACCACCCAGAGCACCGATCCCGAGCTGCCCGAAGCGATCCGCCGCGAGCGCCTCTTCGGCGAGGACTCGACGGACATCATCGATGTCGACCGCGCGAACAGCATCGAGAACCGGCTCGTCAGGCTTCTCGAGCACCAGGCGGCCGCGTTCCCCGGCGAGCGGTGGGCCGACTATCTCGACGGCGCCGGCGGCGTGCGCTGGGATCGCGTCGTTGCCGCGGGCCACTCGCAGGGCGCCGGGCACGCCGTCTTCCTCGGCAAGCTCGAGCCGCTCGCCGGTGCGCTGATCTTCGGCGGGCCGGGCGACTTCGTGCAGGGCTTCGGCACGGCGCCGTGGGTCATCACGCCAGGCGTGACCACCGCCACGCACACGCTCGCGTTCACGCACACGGAGGACGCCACCGCCGCCGCCTTCTTCACCAACCAGCTCGTCCTTGGGCTCGATGCCTTCGGCCCGCTCGAGAACGCCGACGGCAAGACACCCGCCGAGCTCGCCAGCCACATGCTGACCAGCACCTATCCCGTGCCGCCGGGATCGAACGGCCACGGCGCCGTCATCGCCGACGCACGCATGCCCTTCGATGCCAACGGCGACCCGGTCTACGCGCCGGTCTGGGCCTTCATGCTCAGCCGGGTGACACCTCGATGCACACCGGACACCAACGGCAACGGCACCCTCGACCCCGGAGACTTCACCGCCTGGCTCGCCGCCTACAACGCCACCCAGCCCCGGGCCGATCAGAACGGTGACGGCATAATCTCCCCCGCGGACTTCACCGCCTGGACCGCGAACTTCGCCGCCGGCTGCTGAACCCCGGATTTCCGTTGCCCAGCGGCGTGCGGCGCGGTACGGTCCGCCCATGAAGCACACCCGAAGCACCGCACTCCTCGCCGCCGCTCTTCTCGGACCCGCCGCCGCGGCCCAGCCCATCACGCTGACCGTGGACCCGGCGCAGTCGGTCATCGATGTCTCCATCGAGCTGGCCACCGCGCTGGGCAACCGGACCGACTCGGACAGCTCCCCGGTCGTCGGCTTCGCCACGATCGAGCTCGAACCCTCGCCCGCCTTCGCGTCGATCACGCTCACCGACTACTCGTTCGCGGCGCAGGACACGCTCAGCTTCGTCTTCGACTACGGCTTCCTCGGCTCGGTCACCGCCACCGGCGCCGGCATCGGCCTCGAGTTGCCGGTCGGCGGCGCAGCCACCACCGGCCTCGTGGACGGCGCGGGCGCGTTCTCACTGATCGGCGTCCCGACGCAGACCATCGGCACCATCACCTCCACCGGCACCGGCATCGTCGGCGCCGGCATCGGCACCATCGTGACCGACCTCGGCGCCAACGCGCCGGCCTCGCTCGACACCGCCGGCACCATCACCGTCGTCGGCGACACGGTCACGCTCGCCATCACCGTGCCGCTGAGTGTCAGCGAGGTCGTCGCCGATGGCATCACCGCAACCGTGACCGGCAGCGCCACGCTCATCGCCACGGGCACCATCCCGCCGACCTGCCTGCCCGATGTCAACGGCAACGGCGCGCTCGACCCGGGAGACTTCACCGCCTGGGTCGCCGCCTACAACGCGCAGGACCCCGCCGCCGATCAGAACAGCGACGGGCTGATCGACCCCTCCGACTTCTCCGCCTGGGTCGCGAACTTCAACGCCGGCTGCTGAGCGCTCGATGCCCGTGCATGTCCGCCTATGCCAGGTCGCGCTGCAGGGGATCCTCGCCGGCGTCGCTGTGGCGCAGCCGTGCCAAGCCCCGCTCCTCACCACGCTCCCCGCCTCGCCGCCGGCCGCGGGCTCGCTCGTCGGCGCAGCCCTCGCGATCGACGGCGGCTCGCTCGTTGTCGGCTGTCCCGGCGACGCCTCGCTCGGGATCAACGCCGGCGCCGCCCGCACGGCTCAGTGCGAACCCGCGGGATGCGCCGAGGGACCGACGCTGCTGCCCAGCCCCGCCGGACCGCTCGCCCAGGCCGGCAGCGCCGTCGCCATCGCGGGCGACGCGCTGATCATCGGCGCACCCTCCCTGCTCCGCAACGGCGTGCGCACCGGCGGAGCGATCCTCTACGAGCGCGCACCCGGCGGACCGTGGACCGAAGCCGCGACCCTCGTGCCCGCCGGCGCCCCCGCGTTCGGCGCAGCCGGCAGCGCCGTCGCCCTGGAGAACACCCACGCCGCGATCAGCATGCCTGTTGCGCATGCCGTCGCGCTCTTCACGCGCGAACCCAACGGACCATGGACGCAGACCGCGACCATCACCGCCCCAGCCACCGGCGCAAGCTTCGGCGCTGCGCTGGCCATGCACAACGATCACCTGCTCGTCGGCGCGCCCGACGGCGTCACGAACGGTCAAGCCGCCGGCGTGGTCCATGTCTACCGACGCACCGCCGCGTGGACGGCGCTGCCCGCGCTGCGCCCAGACTCGCCTGTCGTGGGCGATGACTTCGGCGCAGCCGTGGCCATCCGCGATGACCTGATCGTCGTCGGCGCGCCCCGCAACGACGCCATGGGACCCGACGCCGGCGCAGCCTTCATCTATCGGCGCTCCGACACCGGATGGTCCCTCGAACGAACACTCCACCATCCGAACCCAGCCGCCTTCGACCGCTTCGGCGCGTCGGTCGCGACCGACGGCTCGCGCGTGCTCGTCGGCGCGGACCGCCAGTTCGCCGCCGGCGAGGCCGTGCTCTTCCGGCGCGACACCGGCGACTGGATCGCCGCGGCCACGCTGACGGCGCCCGTCGGCGTCGCCGCTTTCGCCAGCACCGTCGCGCTCGGGGGCGGCATCGCCGCCGTCGGC
>JBQLZJ010000005.1:0-132819 GCA_052168215.1 Phycisphaerales bacterium | reverse complement strand
TGTACTTGCGGTACTCGTCGAAGGTCGTCGCGCCGATGCACTGGATCTCGCCGCGCGCCAGCGCCGGCTTGAGCACATTGCTCGCGTCGATCGCGCCCTCCGCGCCGCCAGCGCCGACCAGCGTGTGCAGCTCGTCGATGAACAGCACCACATTCTTCGCCTTGCGGACCTCGTTCATGACCGCCTT
This sequence comes from Phycisphaerales bacterium, assembly GCA_052168215.1. Taxonomy (GTDB): domain Bacteria; phylum Planctomycetota; class Phycisphaerae; order Phycisphaerales; family UBA1924; genus JANQQZ01. The sequence continues at coordinate 132,632 of JBQLZJ010000005.1, read as the reverse complement.
GATGCGCTCCTCGAACTGGCCCCGGTACTTCGTCCCGGCGACCATCATCGCCAGGTCCAGCACCACCAGGCGCTTCTCGTGCAGGATGTCCGGCACCTCGCCGGCCACGATCCGCTGCGCCAGGCCCTCGACGATCGCGGTCTTGCCCACGCCCGCCTCGCCCAGCAGCACCGGGTTGTTCTTCGTCCGACGGCACAGCACCTGCACGACCCGCTCGATCTCGCGCTCACGCCCGATGACCGGGTCCAGGTCGCTCTCCTTGGCGAGTTCGGTCAGGTCGCGGCCGAAGCTGTCGAGCGCCGGGGTCCGGCTCTTGCCGCCCTTGCCCCGCGCCGGGCCGCCCTCCTCGCCGCCGCCGGCCGAGGCCAGGCTCCCGCTGTCGTCGCCCTCTTCGCCCGAGGCGCCCAGCAGGTTGAGCACCTCCTCGCGGACCTCCTCGAGCTTCAGGCCCAGGTTCCGCAGGACCTGCGCCGCCACACCGTCGTGCTCGCGCAGCAGCCCCAGCAGCAGGTGCTCGGTGCCGACATAGTTGTGGTTGAGGTTGCGGGCCTCTTCGATCGCGTACTCGATGACCTTCTTGGCCCGCGGGGTCTGGGGCAGCTTGCCCATGGTGACCATCTCGGGGCCCTGCTTGACGAGCTTCTCGACCTCCAGCCTCACCTTGCGGAGGTCGACGCCGAGCGCCTTGAGCACATTCGCCCCGACGCCCGAGCCCTCCTTGACGAGCCCGAGCAGGATGTGCTCGGTCCCGATGTACTCGTGGTTGAACCGCTGGGCTTCCTGGTTGGCCAGGGCCATCACCTTGCGGGCACGGTCAGTGAATCGCTCGAACATCGCGGACTCCTTCGCTCGGCCCCGCGGGGATGTCCCGCTGCGGGCCGACGACGGTGAACCTCCCCGGCCCGCCGTCCATTCCGATCCTAGGGGTGAGCGTCCGGAACCCCGGCGCGCCTTCCACGGACCGACTCCTTCCGACCACCGGCACGCCGGCGGTCAGCCACCCGTATCGGTGCGTTCGGCGTGCCACTCTCGCCGGAGGCACAAAGCCCCGTCCGAAGCCCCGCCGGCCCGATGCCGCCGGTCTCGCCCTGCCACGGTTCCCGGCCTCATCGCGCCGGCCGCCAGTTCGGCAGGGCAAGAAAGCACCCACATCTGGGTGGTTTCACGGTCCTTGCGGCGGACGGCTGTCGCGCGAAGCGAAGCTCGGCGTGAAGCCCGTCCCCCGGTCGGCCCGCGTCGCCGGCTCGCCGTCGAGCGCCGACGCGTCCGCCACGATCCGGATCGGGATCAGCGTCTCGTCCTGCGCGCCCGTCACCTCGTCGACGATCCGGAGCTTCAGGTCGTATTCGCCGACGCTCAGGGTGGCCGGCAGCTCGATCGCCGTCGCGACGAACATGTCGCGGAACGAGCGTCGGCTCGTCTTCGGGAGCCAATCGATGGTCCGCTGCCAGGTCGGCTGCGGGTCGCCCTCGCGCAGATACAACTCGAGGTGCTGCGTCAGCTCCGCCGCCACCGCGTCACCGGGCGTCGTCGCCTCGGCCTGCGTGGCGGGCCGAAGCCCGAAGTGCTCGACCTCGGCGTAGACCACGAGCCGCTGCGTCCGGCCGGCGAGGAACACCCGTCGGGGCAAGGGCACGAAACTGCCGAACCCCGGCGCGCGAACGCACAGCTCCGCCGTCGCGATCCGCACGCGCGCGTGCTCGCGGAGCTGCTCCGCCGTCGACAGCAGGATCTCCCGGATCCGGTGGGGATCGCCCGCGGCGGCCGCGTCCTCCGCCACGAGCCGCACCGCCAGCTCGCGCAGCGTCCGCAGCGCGTGCCGCTCCCCGTCGGTCAGCATCAGCGGCCCCCCGCCGGGCAGGTCCGCCTCGTCGATCACGCCCCCCGCCAGCGCGCTGAGCAGCGCTGTGGGCACCAGGGCCCGCATCGGGTCCTCGAGTGACCGCGACTCGTCTTTGAGCAGCTGCGCCAGCTCGTTGGTCAGCTCGGCGATGCGCAGCGAACGGGACTCGGCCGGATCGGGCGGGGGCGTTGTCTCCGACGGATCGGCCGCGACCATACCGGTCCCTGAGCCGGGGGCCTCCAGCGCCTGCTCGGCGAGCAGCCCGGTGCCTCCGCCCGCCAGCGAGAGCGCCCGCAGCAGCGCATCGTTCGGCGTGGGCGTGTGGGGTTCGTCCGTTCGTCCCGCGGCAGGCCGCTCAAGCCGCAGCGGCGCGGGCGACGCGAACCGCGGCTCCGGGGCCAAGGCGTCGGGCGTGTCGGCCGAGCCCGCCGACCCCGTCTCCGGACCAGTCTCCGGCCCCGCCTGGGTCATGCGCTCGAGGTCGGCTGCCTGCTGGGCGAGCATCGCCGCCAGCGAGTTGTCCGGGGCGTCCTCGGGAGAGTCGCTCCAGAGCCAGTCGCCGTCCGCGGCCGAACCCGTGTCGGTGGCGGCCTCGGGCGGCGCGATCGGCCGGGGCGCGCCCGAGCAGCCCGCCAGCAGCACCACCGTCGCCGCCGACCACACCCAGGGTGTCCTGGCTGCCCGGGCCGGCGCACCGCGATCGCGGGCGTGCGTGCCCCGGCTCCGACATCCGTGTCCGCGCTCCGCGCGTCGCATGGGCTGGCCTCCGGCCGCGGTGCGCCGATCCGTGGCGCATCATGGGCGAGTATCGGATGATCCTGGCCATGTGGTGCAATCCTGCGTCGCCGCGGGCGCGCGGGCGCAGGATCTGCGCGGGCGACGGCCCGGCTCAGTGACCGGCGCGGCTGCCGATCGCCAGCGCGACGCGCTCGAGCAGCCGATCCGCCCGGCCCAAGCCCGACTTCGAACGCCGGTCCGCTTCGACGCTCATCGTCAGCAGGGCGGAGGTGGTCTCCGGCGTCAGCCGACGCGCCGCCGAGAGCACCGCCTCCCGGCTCGGTCCCCAGAGCTTGAGTGACCGCGCGAGCGTATCGGGGGTCATCCCCTGCCGGAGCCCTTCCGTCGCCAGGTGCAGCTTCCGACACAGGTCCATCGCGGCGAAGAAGGTCAGCACCGTCTGGTCCTGCTTCGAGTTGTCGAGGATCGTGCGCAGCTGGCGGAGCATGGCTTCCGGGTTCCGGCTGAGCATCATCGCCTGGATCGACCAGGCCTCCTCTTCGCGTGTCATGCCGACGAGCTCGCCGACGAGCTCCCGTGTGATGGCCTTGCCGTTGGAGGCGGCCGCGAGCTTGCCGAGCTCCGCGTCGAGGCGGCCGAGGTCGCCGCCGATGCGTTCGACGAGCAGCTCGCCGGCGGCGCGGTCGAGCGTCACGCCGTGCTGGCGCGAAGCGCGGTCCGTGGCCCACCCGAGGGCCGCGTGCGGCGGCAGATCCTCGCACTTGACGATCTCGCCGCCCGCCTGCTCGATGAGCTTGTCGAGGTTGCCCCGATGCCAGGTGTCGCAGCGGAGCACGAGTGTGGCGTTCTCGACCGGCGCCTGCGCGTAGCGTTCGATCAGCGGCCGGCCGTCGCCCTTGATGAGCTGGTCGGCGTTGTCGACCGCGACGAGCTTGTGCTGCTGCATCAGGCCGAAGGACCGGCACTCGTCGAGCACATCGGCCAGCGCGTCGCGCGTGCCGTCGAAGTACAGCGTCTCGATCTCGCCGCGGGTCTGCGCGAGGCGTTCGCGGAGCGTGCGAGTGTAATCGGCGCGGAGGAAGGCCTCCTTGCCGTGGAGCACCAGGATGGGCGAGGCTGGGTCGAGCCGCGGCCCGCCGACGGGCTTTCGTGCCATGCCCGATGGTAGCGGCGGGCCGGGTATGGTAGGGTGCCCCCGTGCAGGCCCCGCCGGACCAAGCCACCGCCGATCCAGCGCCGCCGGCGGGCGCGACCGAGGCCGCGTCTGACGCTGCGGTCGACCCGACGGTGCTCGGCAATCTGACCGAACTGGTGTCGTGGGCGGTGCCCTGGCTGGTGCTGGTCGTGGTCTTCGTGCTGGTGCTGCTGGGCCTGAACCATTTCTTGCTGGTTCGGCCCACGCTCGAGGCGCAGTCCCGGCTGCGTCGCCGGGTGGTGATGCTGGTGCTCACCGTGCTGGCGGTGCTGGTGTCGATCCTCGCGATGCCGATCGACCAGTCGACGAAGGTCGCGATTCTGCAGATCCTCGGCTTGGCCGTGACGGCGCTGATCACGCTCAGCTCGACGACGATCGCGGCGAACTTCATGGCGGGGCTCATGCTGGGGCGGGTCGGCGCGTTCCGATCGGGCGACTTCATCGATGTCGCCGGCAACTTCGGCCGCGTCACGGCCCGCGGCCTGTTCCATGTCGAGATCCAGACCGAGCAGCGCGACCTGGTCACGCTGCCGAACGCCTACATGATCACACACCCGGTTCGGGTCGTGCGGCAGAGCGGGACGATCGTGACCTGCACGATCTCGCTGGGCTACGACGAGCCGCACACGAAGATCGAGCGGCTGCTCGTCGAGGCCGCGGGTGAGGCGGGTTTGGCGGAGTGCTATGTGCAGATCCTGGAGCTGGGCGACTTCAGCGTGTCGTACCGCGTCTGCGGGTTCCTGGAGGATGTCCAGCCGCTGATCACGGTGCGGAGCCGGCTGCGCGCCCGCGTGCTCGACACGCTGCACGGCGCGGGGGTGGAGATCGTCTCGCCGACCTTCATGAACCAGCGGCAGACGCCGGAGCGGTTCATCCCGCCGGAGGAGGAGGAGCGTGGGGAGCCCGCGTCGGCGGAGTCGCCCGAATCGATCATCTTCGACAAGGCCGACGACGCCGTCCGTCTCGAACGCGTCCGCGAGGCGCTCGCCTCGGCCAAGGACAAGCTCAAGCAGCTCGAGAGCGGCGAGGCGGACGGCGAGGGCGAGGAGGTCGACAAGGAGGAGCGCAAGGCGGAGATCGCGCACCAGAAGACGCTCGTGGAGTATCTCACGAGCCGCGTCGACCGCATGGAGCGGCGCGCCAACGGGCACGCGGAGTGATCCGCGTCGAGGGCGTCAGCCGGTCGTTCGCGGGCGTGCCCGCGGTGTCGGGCGTCACCCTCGAGGTGCCCGAGGGACGAACCGTTGCGCTCATCGGCCCCAGCGGGTGCGGCAAGTCGACGCTGCTGCGGCTGATGATCGGGCTGCTCCGGCCCGACGCCGGCCTGGTGCGCTTCGATGACGAGCCGCTGAACGAGGCGAACACCCGCCGGCTCCGGCGGCGTGTCGGCTACGCGATCCAGTCGGGCGGGCTCTTCCCGCACCTGACGGCCCGCCGCAATGTCGAGATCCCGCTGCGCGCGCACGGCGAGCGTCGCCGCGACGCGAGGCTGGTCGAGCTGGCCGAGCTCGTGCGCCTCGATCGTGAGCTGCTGGACCGTTATCCGTCGGAGCTCTCGGGCGGGCAGCGGCAGCGCGTGGCGCTGATGCGCGCTCTGGTTCTGGATCCGGAGGCGCTGCTGCTCGACGAGCCGCTCGGTGCGCTCGACCCCATGGTCCGGGCGGAGCTGCAGGCCGACCTCCGCGAGCTGTTCGCGACGCTGGGCAAGACGGTCGTGCTCGTGACGCACGATCTTGCCGAGGCCGCGTACCTCGCGCCGGAGGACATCGTGCTGCTCCGCGAGGGGCGGATCGAGCAGCGGGGGAGCTTCGCGGCGCTGCGGGCGGCGCCGGAAGCCTCCTTCACCCGGCGGTTCATCGATGCGCAGGCCTCGCGCGTGGCGGCGTTGACGGGGGCCGCCTCATGATGCGTGCCCTGATGATGCTGGCGGCGTCGTGCGGCCTGTCGCTCTGCACGGCGAGCGTTCCCGCGCAGGACGCTCCCGAGATCCGCATCGGCTCCAAGAAGTTCACCGAGTCGGTCATCCTCGGCGAGATGATCACCCAGCTCGCGGACCAGGCCGGCGCTGACGCCACACACCGGCGGGACCTCGGCGGCTCGCGGATCCTGTTCAATGCGCTGCGCACCGGCGACCTCGACGCGTACCCGGAGTACACCGGCACCATCATGCGCGAGCTGCTCGCGGGCGAGGGGGTCACGACCGTGCGGGCGATGCGCGAACGGCTGGCGGAGCTGGACCTGGCCGTCGCCGGCCCGATCGGGTTCAACAACACCTACGCGATCGCGATGGCCGAGGGTCGCGCCGGCGAGTTGGGCGTGCGCACCATCAGCGATCTCGCGGCTCACCCGGGCCTGCGGCTCGGGTTCAGCAACGAGTTCATGGACCGGGCCGACGGCTGGCCCGGCCTGCGCGACGCGTACGGTCTGGGGGCGCTCGAGGCACGCGGGATGGATCACGACCTCGCGTACCGAGCGATCGACTCGGGTGATATCGATGTCCACGACGCCTACGCGACGGACGCGGAGATCGCGTACTACGGGCTCGTCGTGCTCGAGGACGACCTGGCGTTCTTCCCGCGGTACGACGCCGTGGTGCTCTACCGCGCCGATCTCGTCGAGCGCGCGCCGGCCGTGGTCGAGGCGATCCAGCGGCTCGAGGGCGCCATCGACGGCCCGACCATGAGCCGGCTCAACGAGCGCGCCAAGCTCGACCGCGTGCCCGAGGCGACCGTGGCGCAGCGGTTCCTGCGCACGGCGCTCGGCGTGTCGACCGTGGCCGTCGTCGAGACGCGGGCGCAGCGGCTGGTGCGCACGACGCGTGAGCAGGGCGTGCTCGTCGGGGTGTCGATGGCGGCGGCGATAGCGGCGGCGATCCCGCTCGGTGTGCTTGCTGCGCGGTGGCGGCCCGCAGCGCCGGTCGTGCTCGGCGCGGTCGGCGTGCTGCAGACGATCCCCGCGCTCGCCCTGCTCGTCCTCTTGATCAAGCCGTTCGGGCTGACAACCACCACGGCCGTGGTGGCGCTGTTTCTCTACAGCCTGCTTCCGATCGTGCGGAACACGCACGCCGCGCTGACCTCGATCCCGGGTGACCTGCGAGAGTCGGCCGATGCGATCGGGCTCTCCGGGCGGCAGCGCCTGCTCTGGGTCGAGCTGCCGCTGGCGACGACGAGCATCCTCGCGGGCGTCAAAACCGCGGCTGTGATCAACATCGGCACCGCGACGCTGGCGGCGCTCATCGGTGCCGGGGGCTACGGCCAGCCGATTCTCACGGGCATCCGGCTCGATGACTTCGGGATGATCTTGGAGGGCGCGTTGCCGGCCGCCCTCATGGCGCTGGCGGCGCAGCTGCTGTTCGACGGTGTGGAGCGGCTGCTCGTGCCGCGCGGGCTTCGCGGGTAGGCTGCGGCGATGGCTCTGCTGCTCGCGATCGACGCCGGGACCACCAGCTGCCGGGCGCTGCTCTTCGATGAGCGAGGCCCCGTCGTCGGCAGCGCGCAGCGGGATTTCACGCAGCACTACCCCCGGCCGGGCTGGGTCGAGCACGACCCGGAGGAGATCTGGACGACGCAGCGCCGTGTCATCGACGAGGCGGTCGCGAACGCGGGCGTTTCGCGATCCGATATCGCGGGTATCGGCATCGCCAACCAGCGGGAGACCGCGCTGCTCTGGGACCGTGCGACGGGAGAGCCGATCGCCAACGCGATCGTCTGGCAGGACCGGCGGACCGCGCCGATGTGCGATCGCCTGCGCGAGGCGGGCCACGAGCCGCTGATCCGCGAACGAACGGGCCTCGTGCTCGACGCCTACTTCTCGGCCACCAAGCTCGCGTGGCTGCTCGAGCATGTCCCCGGCGCCAGTGCCCGGGCGGAGCGGGGTGAACTCGCGTTCGGCACCGTCGACAGCTGGCTCATCTGGAAGCTCACGCGAGGCGGCGTGCACGCAACCGACCCGACGAACGCGTCGCGCACGCTGCTCTTCGACACCGCGCGCGGCGCGTGGGACTCATCCCTGTGCGAGCTCTTCGGCATCCCGTCAGCCGTCCTCCCCGATGTGGTGCCCACGAGCGGCGTCGTAGCCGAGGTGTCGGGCTGCGCGTCGATCGAGGGCCTGCCCATCGCGGGGCTCGCCGGCGACCAGCAGGCCGCCCTCATGGGCCAGGGCTGCGTGCGTCCCGGCATGGCGAAGAACACCTACGGCACGGGCTGCTTCGTCCTGCTGAACACCGGCGAGCAACGAAAGACCAGCGAGCATCGGCTCCTTTCGACCGTCGCGTGGGACATCGCCGGCGAGCGGTCGTACGCGCTCGAGGGCTCGGTCTTCGTGGGTGGCGCCGCGGTGCAGTGGCTGCGCGACGGGCTGGGCATCATCGCCGACTCATCGGACATCGAGGCTCTTGCGGCCACCGTCCCGGACAGCGGGGGCGTCGTGTTCGTGCCGGCGCTGACCGGGCTCGGCGCGCCGCACTGGGACCCAGACGCCCGAGGCGCGATCCTCGGCCTCACCCGGGGCACCACGGCCGCGCACATCGCTCGCGCAACGATCGAGGGTATTGCCTTCCAGACGGCCGACCTGCTCGAGGCGATGCGCGCCGACGCGGGTGTGCCGATCTATGCGCTCCGGGCCGACGGCGGCGCGTCGGTCAACGATGCGCTCATGCAGTTCCAGGCGGATGTGCTGCAGATCCCTGTGATCCGGCCCACGAACACGGAGGCGACCGCGTGGGGAGCCGCCCTGTTCGCAGGGATCGCGATCGGTGTGCTGAGACCGTCCGATCCGGACCACGCCGTCGAGGTGGACCGGTTCGAGCCGCGCATGCCCCCCAAGGAAGCCGCCGACCGCCTGTCGAGGTGGCGTGAGGCGGTTTCGCGCTGCAAAGGCTGGGAACGGACCGCGGCCATCGGGTAGGGTGAAGGGTGAAGAACCAGACGATGAGTCAGGAGGCCGATATGAACAGCGACGAGGTCCGGAATGCAGCCCGTCAGGCCGTGGAGAGCGGGGATGACATCCGCGAACGCATCCGCGTGGTGGTCGAGGACGCCGCCCGGGCGATGGGCGATCGCAGCGAGGCCGCTACCAGCCGGCTGAACGAGATCGCCTCGGCCGCCATCGCCGGGGCCGCGTCCGCGCTGGATCGCGCTGCACCCGACGACGCCTCGAGCGCGCTCCGGCAGGTGATCGACGGGCTGGGCGACGGCTTCCAGCGCACGGCGCAGGCCACGAAGCTCGCGGTCGAGGAGGCGGGCTCGAGCGGCAAGGCGTTCGCCGCCGAGGATCTCAAGGGCGTTGCCACCGATCTCACGACGCTCGGCGAGATGTTTATCGAGACGATCGAGCGCGGCGCCAAGGGCGTGCTCGGCGAGGCATCGGGCCAGGCGACGGCGCTGCGTCAGCACGCGGAGCGGACGCTCGGCGGGATCAGGCCGTCGCTGGAGGACGCCGCCCGCGCGGCGCTCGCGAATCCCGCCGGCCTGCTCGGCGATACCGCCGGCGCCGCGGGCAACCTCGCGCGCGACGCCGCCGGCTCGCTGCTCTCGTCCGTGGGCAAGATCCTCGGCGACGCGGGCAACCGCGTGAAGAAAACCGACGATCCCCGCCGCTAGCGCGAAATCCGCGACCAGGCGAGACGGCCCACACCGAGCACCAGCCCCACGGCGAAGACCACTCCCGCGATCACCGACAGCACCGAGCCGGAACGATCCACCTGATCCGCTACGATCAGCAGCGCCGCGCCCACGACGAACGACGCCACGACAAACGCCCACGAGATGTTGATGCTCGCCTTCTCGATCTCGTGCGTCAGGCGGTCGAGCCCCTTGTGCTCGAGGTTCACCGCCAGCTTGTTGTGCTTGATCTGCTGGATGATGTCGCGCGCATCCGCCGGGATGCCCTCGGCCAGGTCGGCGTACCCGGCGAGCGACGCCTTGAGCCGGTCCACCACGCCGGAGAAGCTGTACCGCTGCTTGATCAGCCGCTCGACATAGGGCCGGACATACGCGAGCAGGTCGAACTCGGGCGCGAGCTCCTCGGCGACGCCCTCGATGGTGGTGATCGCCTTGATGAGGTACGCGATGTCGGCCGGGCAGGTCAGCTGGTGCCGACGGAGCAGCTCGAAGAACTCGCTGAGCAGCCGGCCCATGCGCAGGCTCTCGAGCGTGCCGCCAACGAAGTGATCCATGAACTGGTAGACATCGCTCCGGAAAGCTCGGTCATCGCCGAGCGTCGCCGGTGCCCCGCCCAGCGCGAGACTGGTGCGCACGACACGATCGAGGTCGCCCTCCGCGACGCCGTGCACCAGGTCGGCGAGCTGGTTCATTGTGCCGGGATCGATCAGCCCGGTCATGCCACAGTCGATGAACACCACGCGATCGTCACCGACCAGAAAGATGTTGCCCGGGTGCGGGTCGGCGTGGAAGAAACCGATCTCAAGGCACTGGCGGAAGACGGCGTCGGCGGCGTGGCGGACGATCGCCGTCCGGCGGTCGTCGCCGAGCGTGTCAGGATCGGTGCGCGCAAGCAGCTGACCCTGCACCTCGTCGAGCGCCAGCACGCCGCGACGCGTCAGCTCGTCGTGGACGCGAGGGAAGCCCACGCCGCCGTGGTCACGGAAATCGTCCGCCATGCGATGGGTTGAGCGTGCCTCGATCGTCAGGTCGGTCTCCCGGTCGAGCTGCCGGCTGAATTCCGCGACGACCGCCTCGGCGTCGAAGCCGTACCCCTCGAAATGGGAGCGCGTCAGCCGGGCGAGCAGCTCCATCAGCTCGAGATCCGCGCGGATCATCTCGCGGATGCCCGGCCGGAGGACCTTGAGCACCACGCGTTCGCCCGTCACGCGCACGGCGCGATGCACCTGCGCCATGCTCGCCGCCGCGATCGGCTCCTGATCGATCGATGTGAAGAGGTCGCCCAGATCGACGCCGTACTCCTCTTCCAACGCAGCGCGGACACCCTCGTCGCCGTCCCACGGCACGGGCGGCACATCACTCTGGAGCTGCTTGAGTTCCTCGGCCCAGTCGGGCGGGATCATGTCGGGCCGGGTCGAGAGGATCTGCCCGGCCTTGATGAAGGTGGGGCCGAGCGCCTCGATGAGCAGCCGCACACGCACGGGCATCGGCTCGGCGGAGACCGCGTCGTCCGCCTTGCCCGTCACGCCGCGGATGATCCGGTCCAGCCCGGTCTGGGTCAGGAACTCGCCGAAGCCGAAGCGCACGAGCAGCGAGGCGATCGTGGTCGCCCGGCTGGCGGTGCCGAGCGCGCGGGATGCTCTGCCGTGAAGGTCCATCCACGGAGCCTACGCCGGCGAGGGCCGCGGTGCGGCGCCGGCGATCACCGGCCCGCGAACGGGTCGTACGCCGGGAACGACACACCCTCCAGCAGCGAGGCGTAGTGCCGATGCCGCCCGGAGCTGCTGGTGTACAGCGGCCGGTTCACCTGGTCGTAGGACAGCGTGCGCACCGTCCGCTTGCTCTTGTAGAACTCCCGGCACGCGTCGTCCCACTCGAGCCCGAGGAACTCGATGATCCGGGGCATCTCGTTCTCCGGGTCCGCCACGAGCCGCTCGTAGTGCACATCCAGGATCGGGATGTCCAGCGAGGCTTTCCAGTGGTCCATCATCCGCTGGGACTGGTCCCACGCGTGCGCGACCCAGTCGATCTGCGTCGTCCAGGCGTGCAGGCGGTTGTTGAACCCACCCATGAAGCAGGACACCGCGACATCGCGCGGATCGCGGATCGCGTGGATAATGCGTGTGCGCGGGAAGAGCCTCGCCAGCAGCCCCACGAGCTTGTTGTTCCCCAGCGCCTTGTTGACCACCCGCTCGGCGCCCGGGGGCGCGGCCTCGGTGATCTGCTTGACATACGCGTTGGCGGCGCGCGTCCAGCGGAACGCATCGTACTTGCCGAACCGCTTCGCCGGCGGCTTGTCCGGGTCGTAGGCGCGGGACAGGTCCACCGCGAAGCGCTCGATCGTGTTCAGCTCGCCCACGCCCGCCGCCCGGGGGTGGGCGTCGATGATCTGGTCGATCAGGCTCGTGCCCGAACGCGGCATGCCGGCGACGAACACCGGCATCTCCGACTCGCACGCGCTCAGCGGGAACGACGCCATGTTCTCGCGCGACCAGTTCTCGATCAACGCCGACACCTGCTCCTCGTACAGCGACGGGCTGAACTCGATCTTGCCGATCTCGTTCGCCTGTGCCGCGGAGCGAGACGCCTCGGCGTAGTCCTTCTTCCGATCGCACGCCTTGGCGCGCAGGTGCAGCTGCATCGAGCGTGCCTGGTCGGGCAGGTCCGGCAGCGCGAGCGTCCCGTCGATCAGGTCCACCGCCTCGTCGTACCGTTTGAGCTGGACGAGTAGCTTCGACCACTCGAAGCGCACGCCGGGCGGCACCGGCTGGCCCGACGCCGACGCCGCGGCGTACAGCGGCTCGATGATCGCGCGGGCCTCGTCGAATCGGCCGGCCTCTTCGAGCGCCCCGCCGCGGAGCAGCTTCGTCGCGAGCAGGTTGGGCCGCAGCCGGTCGATCGTGTCACAGAGCGTGAGCACCTCGCCCGTCTCGCCGCGGGTGCGCAGGCAGCGCGCCAGCAGCAGCATGGCGTCGGGGTGCTCGCGGGCGGCGACGCTCCGCCGCGCCGCCTCGTACGCCTCGCCCGGCCGGTCGAGCTGCTCGAAGGCCACACCGCGGAGGAACAACAGCTCCGGGTCGTCGGCGATCCGGCGGGGCAGCTCGTTCAGCAGCCGGATCGCCTCCTCCGGCTCGCGTTTGGTCAGCCGATCGCGCACGGCGGCGGTCGCCTGGTCACGCTTGGAAGGGGCCGATCCGAAGGTCTGCATGCTGTCACGCCTTCCCCGGCGCCCGGCGGTCGGCGGGCGCGCGACGGTGAACTCTAGGGATGAACAAACACGCCCCGGCTGGCTGAGCCGGGGCGTGCGGATGAGCTATCCGAATATCGCAGAAAGAAACACAGGATGGGCCGGCCGCGCCCACAAGGGCTGAACCGGCGGGAACCAGCCGTCGATCAGCGGCGACGACGCGCGGCGGCGAGGCCGCCCAGGCCGACGAGCGCCAGCGACGACGGCGCCGGGATCAGCTCCATCGAGATGAACGCCGGCACATTCGGAACCTCGAAGAAGGCGTTGAAGCCGAGGTTGTCGAACGCGAGGACGGCGCCGTACTCGGGGCCGGCGACGAGCGGCACATCGACGCTGCCCGTCACGGGGTCACCGCCGAGGCCGTCGTAGCTGAACAGCACCGAGCCGTCGGCGTTGTTGATGACGAACGACTGTGTGAAGCCGTCGGTCGAGCTGGTGTCCCAGGTGATGCGCAGCACCGCGTCGGCGGTGATGGTGAAGAACTGCTGGAGCCGGCCGCCCGCGTACAGGTTGCCGAAGCCACCCGTGTCGGTGCCGTCCCAGACGCCGTCGATGCGCAGCTCGTTGCTCGACTGCGTGGTCGAGAGCGTGCCGCCGTTGACGGTGGTCAGGCCGATGCTCAGCGACGCCGGGGCGTAGGCGATGCTCGACTCGCCGCTGCGGGTGTCGTTCAGGTACGCGAACGAGGGGTACGCCCCGCCGACACCCGAATCCAGGAAGTTGAACGACTGGGCGTTGACCACGCCGGCGGTCATGAGCGCGCCGCCGAACAGGGCCTTGGAAGCCATGTGCATGTCTTCTCTCCTCAAGAGATGTCAAAAACCTCGTCCCGAACAATCTCCCGACCCACTACACCGCAGATCTCAAGAAATGCCCGGTCCCACAACCGGCGAGACGAGATGGCATCGGTCCCACAACCGAGCCACGGGTCCAAGATAGCGGGCCCCGATTCAGGGCACAATGGTTGACGCAAAAAATGACCGCAGATTGCTGGCATCCGCTGGAACCCGCGAAATTGCCCATGTTCACAACCGGATCAGGGGGATGATTTGCAGCCTCTCAGGCGTTGCCGCGATTGCGAACCACCCAGGGCTCCCGCGCAATAGCTGCGCGTCCTCCGGCCCGATGTGCAGGTCGCTCACGGGGGCTGAGGGGGTCGCCGTGACCCGCGAATGCAGCGGCGAGGAGGGGGACGACGGGGCTCGGCCGAGTCGGCCGAAGGGGAGAGCGGTCATGCTCGCGTTCGGTTGGCTGCGTCGTCTCCCGCGACGCAGCGACGCGGAGTATCGGACGACCCGTCCGGCCGATCGGCACGAGCGGGCGGCTCAGAGCGAGCGCTTCTCGGTCGCGATGCGCGAACTCCGGGCCCTGCGTCACGCGCTCGACAAGCACACGCTGTTCTCCATCACCGACCACCGGGGACGCATCATCGATGTCAACGAGGGGTTCTGCCGGATCAGCGGCTACGACCGGGAGGAGCTGATCGGGCAGGACCACCGGATGCTCAACTCCGGCCGCCACCCGAAGGCGTTCTGGGTGGACATGTGGCGCACGATCGCCGGCGGGCGTCCCTGGCGTGCCGAGGTCTGCAACCGGGCGAAGGACGGCTCGCTCTACTGGGTGGACTCGACGAACATCCCGCAGTTCGACGCCGACGGACGCGTGGAGCGGTACATCTCCCTGCGTTTCGACATCACCGCGCGCAAGCACGCGGAGACACAGCTCGCCGAGACCCGCCGGCGCCTCGCGGAGGAACAGGCGAGCTATCGGCGATCGATCGAGGGCACCTCCGACGGGCTCTGGGACTGGAACCTCGAGACCGACGAGGTGTGGTACTCCGACCAGTACAAGCGTCTGCTCGGCTACAGCCCGACACGCTTCGAGGAGGTGGCGCCCACCTTCGGCGCGTTCCTCTCCAGGCTGCACCCCGACGACCGCGACGCGACGAACCGGGCGATCGACGCGGCCTGTCGGCGCGATGCGCCGTACGACATCGAGCACCGCCTGCGAACCGCGACCGGCGAGTACCGCTGGTTCCGCGCGCGGGGCCGCATCACCCGCGACGCGGGCGGTCGGCCGATGATCATGTCGGGATCGGCGACGGACATCCACGATCGGCACACCGCCCAGAGCCGGCTCGACCTCGCCACACGGGCCGCCAGCATCGGGCTCTGGGACTGGGATGTCCCCACCGGCCGTACCTTCTTTAGTGATACCTTCTACACGATGCTGGGTTACGAGCCGGGCGAGCTGCCCATGTCCCTGGAAACCTGGAAGTCGCTCGTGCACCCGGACGATCTCCCCTCGGCGCTCGCCGACATCGGGCGGCACTTCCGGGGCGAGACCGATGCCTATCTCAACGAGCACCGGCTGCGTTGCAAGGACGGGTCGTACCTGTGGATCCGCGATGTCGGCGAGATCGTCGAGCGCGACGACGATGGTTCGCCCGTGCGGATGATCGGCGTGCATCTCGACATCCAGCCGCTCAAGGAGGCGATCGAGCGCGCGGAAACAGCGAGCCGGGCGAAGAGCGAGTTTCTGGCGAACATGAGCCACGAGATCCGCACGCCGCTGACCTCGATCATGGGCTTCGCCGAGCTGCTCGACGAGGAGGCGCTGCGGGACGATCCCCGCCGCACCGCCGAGGCCGTGCGGTCGATCCGGACCAACGCCGACCACCTGCTGGCGATCATCAACGACATCCTGGACATGTCGAAGATCGAGGCGGGCCGGCTCGCGATCGAGCGCCTGCGGACGAGCCCGGCGCAGATCGTCGAGGAGGTCGCGTCGCTGCTCCGGCCGCGGGCGACCGGCAAGGGGGTCGCGGTGCGCATCGAGTACCTCTCGCCCGTGCCGGCGACCATCGAGTCCGACCCGACCCGCCTGAGGCAGGTGCTGATGAACCTCGTCGGCAACGCGGTCAAGTTCACCGAGCTGGGGTCGGTCACGCTGGAGGTCTCGTGCGACGCCACGGCGGAGCAGCTCCGCGTGGCCGTGGTGGACACGGGGATCGGCATGTCGCCCGCGCAGCGGGACCGCGTGGCGCGGTTCGACGCGTTCATGCAGGCCGACTCGAGCATGACGCGGAAATTCGGCGGCACAGGGCTGGGGCTGCGCGTGTCGAGCGCGCTGGCGACGCTGCTCGGCGGGGGGATCGCCGTGGAGTCGGCGCTCGGCGTGGGAAGCCGGTTCACGCTGACCGTCGCCACCGGACCGCTCGATGGGGTGCCGCTGCTCGAGCCCGACTCGTTCGGGATCGCCGCGGCACCCGGCCCGCGCACCGCCGCCGTGCGACGCGCCGATCCGGGGCCCTCGCTGCAGGGGGTGCGCATCCTCCTGGCCGAGGACGGCCCCGACAACCAGCGGCTGATCCGCTTCCACCTCGAACGCGCCGGCGCGGAAGTGTCCGTGTGCGGCAACGGCCTGATCGCCGCCGAGCACATCGAGGCCTGCACCAACGCCGACCGGCCAGACATCGTGCTCATGGACATGCAGATGCCAGAGCTCGACGGATACGGAGCGACGGCCCGGCTTCGACACGGCGGGTTCACTGCGCCCATCATCGCCGTCACCGCGCACGCGATGGAGGGCGACCGCAAGCGGTGCCTCGACGCGGGCTGCAATGACTATCTCACCAAGCCGATCGACCGCGCGCGCCTGCTCGCCGTGTGTGCGCGCTGGGCCGAGCGCAGCCGCGCCGCGGCGTGACCCCACCGACAAGGCGCCGCCGGGTCTTTCGGCCCGACGGCACCGCTCTGGGCGTGTACCCGTGTGTCCCCCCTCGAGACCCGGCCCGCCCTAGCTCCGCTTGTTCTGCTTGGCCTCCTGCTGGGCGCGAGCCGCCCGGTACATCTCGGCGTCACGGCTGTTCCAGCCGTGCGTGTTCTGCGCGCCCTGCCCGTTGCGGAGTTCCTGCTGGGCCACGCGGTTCCAGTGATCCTGTTTTGCCATGATTCGGCCTCCTGATCTGTGGCGTTCGTTTGACGCCGTCCGGCTGGGCGGCGGGACCCTCCCGACACGCTGCAGCCTCGTCCGAAGGTCAGAGCCTCCTGCAGCCGCCCGATTCACCCCCTGCTGAAAAAATCTCGCCCATGACAACTTTCGATCGCGGGGGTGTGAACCGACACGCGTGGCCGGCCTCGTCTTCACGGAGCAGCCGGGCCTGTCGTCCGTCGCGCGTCGGGGTTGCCGGGTTCAGGTATTCTCGGGTTGATGTTCTCCGGAGACGCCATGCATCAGCAGAGGACAGTCGAAACGATGGCGTCCGAGCTCGGCCGGGCGTGGCCGGAGGATCTGGCACGCGCGATCGAGTCGGCGTTGTCGGCCGGCTACACGGGGCCGGCCGTCACGGTTGAGAATCTCGCGTGGGCCGTCGCGTGGCTGGTCGTTGTCGAGGGCGATGCGTGCCTCTCGATCGCGAAATATCGACCCGGACCCGGCTCACTGGCGGACCTCCGCCGCGCGATGACCGAGCAGGCGCGATCGGGCGTCGAGCCGTCGCCGCTGGCTCGTCTCGCTCGCTCGGTCGCGTGCGAGCATCGCACCGATCGCCAGCATCCCGCCGTCGCTCAGGATCCAAGCACGCTGCTCGCGCACAGCGAACGCAACATCGAGCGGCTTTCCCGGGATGTTCTTCCGCGTGTCGAACGGCTGTCGGATCCGGAGGTCTCGTCGCTGGGATGGAGCGCGGTCTTCGAGTGCTACTGGAGCCGCAAGTCCTCCCGGCGTTGGGCCGGCATGAGCGCCTTCTCGACGCTCGTGATCCAGGTCGGCCGGCGTGAGCAGCACCGGCAGTCGGGTCGGCGTGCGGTCTCGATCGGGTTCGATCTCGTCGAGCGGCGCACCGGCGCACGGCGTCTGGATGCCAACGAGCGGGCGGAGTTCCGCGAAGCCTACGAGGCGTGCCGAGATGCCTTGGCGCCGAGACAACGGCTGGCCGCGGCGCTGCATTTCGAGCGTGGCGTCGCCAAATCGCAGATCGCGATCCTGCTCGATGTCGGTCGGCCACGGGTCACCGCGCTGATCGATCGAGCCACGCGCCAGATCGGCGAGTGTCTCGCCCAAAAGGGCTGGGCCCCATCACCGGAGGCGGTGCGATGAACGAACCGGCACCCAAGCCCGCCCCGATCGATCCCTTCGATGCGTTGGCTGCTCTTGCGGAGGGCCGGATCCGCCTGTCCGATCTGCAGCCGCACGAGCTCGAGTCTCTGCTCAAACAGACCGACCTCGAAACCGTGCTCGATGCGATCTTCGACGGCTTCCAACTGGTCGAAGTGCCGCCCGCTTCGGATCAGCCGATCTCGCTCGTTTCGACGGACACGCCTGCTCGGGCAGGCCTCCCGGTTCCGGATCGGATGCGGTTCAACACCGCCAAGTGGCGGGGACTGTCGGTCGCGGCGTCGCTGGCTGTGGTCGCCGGAGGGATGTGGATCGCGCAGAGCTCGGCGCCGATGAGGCTCGGCGGGCTCTCCGCCGGTGGTTCGATCGAGTGGAACCAGCCGCTGCGCGGCCCGAGCGGGTTCCTGGATCGGGCGCCGGCAAAATCGCGCGAGGTCTGGGCGACGCTGCTCTCGGCGCCATCGGCCGAGGTGATCGACGCCGTCCCGCCCGTGATCATCGACGCCGACGACGACCGGAGCATCGCTGTCTTTGGGTTCACGGCGTATCGCAACGGTATCGCGGAACCCTTTGCGGTCTTCGCATTCATCGGTCCGCCGCCGGATGACGACCCCGACGCACCGCGCCGCTGGGGGCCGCGCGAGCTTGCCGCCGCGGGGTTCTCCAGCGGGCTTGCCGTGTGGCACGGAGGGGCGAGCGCAGCAGTCCGGCTCTCGGAGCTGGGCGAAGTGGCCCGGGTCGAACTCGACAGCGACGGCGACGGCCGAGCGGACCGGGCCTCCGACGGAGACGAGTGGTCACCGCTCCCGAACCGGACCGGCGTGCTCGCGCCGCTCGGGATCTCGCGCACGGACCAACTCGCGCTGCAACGGGCGGCGCTGTCGGCCTTGCACAGCGTGTCCCGCGAGCACGGGCCGGACGGCCCCGACTCCGGCCCGCCATGACCGGGCGTCAGACCACCTCGTCCTCCGGCTCCGGCGGCCACTCGAGCATCAGGACCTTGGTGTCGTCGACGGTGGTGAGCTGGCTGTTCTCGCGCTGCTTGGCGATCGTGGCGTTCGCCTCTTCCTCGGAGATTTCGTAAGTGTCGTCTCCGACGATCGTGCCGTCAGTGTTCGCTCTCGCGTACAGAATGACGACCGTTCCGTCCTCGAGCGTTTTCTTGTCATACGGCACGAACAGATCCGCGTCGCCTGCCTCGGTGCTCTCGAGGACAGCCCTGTCCTCCTGCGCGACGACCTGCTTGGCCCGCTGCTCGGCTCGCCGGCGCTCGTCTTCCTCGAACTGGCGCTTCTGGAAGTGATCGATCGCCTGACCGATGGCGCCCGCGGCGAGGTTGGCCAGCACGCGATCACGGTTCGAGTTGCTCAGGCCGAGCGAGCTGTTCGCGGTCGCGACCGCGACGCTCTCGAGCGCACCATCGCCGAAGAGAGCGTCGAACGCCTGGACCTCCGGCCGCGGAATCCCGAGCGATTCGCACCCGCTCAGCCCGGGGGCCGCGGCCAGCAGCGCGACCCCGATCACCGACCGCGCGGCGATCGCCTTTGTCTCCATCCGATGCATGTGTTCCCCCTACGAGTGCCGATCGCCCGTCCGCGCGGGCGCGCTTGCTTCTCAGTCGCCCGCTCCGATCACGAGCCATCCCGCCCAGTAGTACGGGTGAGCATACCCGACGGATCCCGTCTCTGCGTCACTCTCGCGCCGAACCAGCTCGAGCCCGCGCGACGCCGCGTACGCGCTCGCCTCGGCGTCATCGACGGTGCGGAGCCACTGCTTCGCCTCGCCGAGCGCCGCCGCGATCGTCATCGGCGATCCCGACGAATAGTCGCTTCCGTTCCAGGACCGGACCCCGTCGAACGCGCCGAGCCTGTTCTCGTGGAGACGGCGCATGAGCAGGGATGTCGCGCGGTCATCGACCTTCCACATCGAGGCCACGACGCTCCGAGACCCCGCGAAGAAGAAGCCCCAGGCGAGCGAGAGCTCTCCCGATTCGACGGTCTCGCCTCGGCCGCTCTCGCACGCCGAGAGCACCACGAGGTCGCACCCGTCCAGCGCGCCCCACCAGCTCTCGAAGAGGCCGCTGAGCGTGAGAAAGCTCTGGCGGCGGTGCGCGTGCGTCTCGTCGGTGGACAGCGCGATCGCCGCGTCGAGCGGGCGTTCCGCCGAGCCGGTCAGGCCGTGCGTCGCCAGGTGGACGATGCTGGGCCGGGTGCGATCGATCGACTGGCGCAGGCGGTCCGGTGTGGCATCGGCGCCGAGCAGCAGCGTGGTTTCTCGCCCCAGACTCTGATAGAGCTGGTCGATCGCGCGGCACTCGGGCTCGGTCTCGGGCAGATCGCTGAGCGCCCCGCCCATCAGACTGACCGCGTCCAGGGACGAGGCCGCCCGCGCGGCGCCAGACACTCCCTGCCCCGCGGGGCGGGGGTAGACGGGTCGACCGACCAGCACCACACCCTCGGTGCGGCTCCGGTCACGGCGACGCAACTCGGTCTGCAGCGACGCGGTCGGCGCGACCACGATCTCGCCCGGCACGCGGGTCTGCAGCACCGCGCCGATCGGCAGGCCGCTCACCGGACCGGCCGTCACCACCGTGATGCGAGACACACCGCTCAGCAGCGCATCGAGTTCGCTCGGCACCAAGAGCGACCCGAGGCTGTCCAGGCGTTCGAGCGTCCGGCTGACGGAGGTGCCGGGGTCGACGAGCTCCCGCTGCAGCCGTCGGCACCGATCCGCGATCACCCCGGGATCGTCGAACAGCACGCCCTCGGACCGCCCGCCGCGGAACGCGAGCACGCCCGCCCCTTGTCGATTCCACACGAACGCCAGCAGCGCCTCGTCGGGATCGAGCGAGCCGAGGATCTCCTCGACCGGCTCCGGCCCGCGGCCCTGGAAGGCATCGGCAAGCAGGTTGGAACGGTACTGTTCCTGATTGCGCAACGAACGGCGCGCCTGCTCGAGCGAGGCATAGGCCTCGTCCCATTCGCCCGCGTCGCTGGCTTCGAGTCTGCGCGTCCGACTGTCGATAATCTCCCGCCAGCCGTCGATCGCTCGATTGACGGTCTCGAGCGCTTCGGTGCCCCGCACCTCCACGCCGTCCCGATTGACCGTGCTGACTTCGGTCGGATTGAAGTGCATCAGGTCCATGTAGCCCCGGTAGCGCGTCGCTTCGAGCGCTTCGAGCGCAGCCGCGTGCTGCCCGAGCCGAAGCCGCACCAGCGCCAGCAGCGAGCCGACCTCGTTGATCATGAGCTCCTCGCTCCGCCGAGCCCGATCGAGCAGCGAGCCCTCGGCCTGTCCGCGCAGCGTCTCGCGGATCGAGATGGACTCGTCGAGCGCGCGCGCCGCGGCCGCCAGGTCGTCCCGCTGCAGCGCCACCCGCGCGACCATGTCCAGCGCTTCAAAACGGGCGTAGTCCTGCTCACCGGCGGATCGGAGCGCGACACGAGCGTGGCGTTCGGCCTCGTCGAGCCGGCCCTGCGTAAAGTGCAGCGCCGCCAGCCGCAGATGCGCCGGGCCGGACCGGGTCGCGTCGTGCCCCAGCTCCGCGATGAGATCCTCGAGCACCGCGACCGCCTCGTCCGGTCGGCCGGTCTGATGGAGCGTGCTCGCGAGCCCGATGGCATGGGCCCAACGCTCCTTGGCGTAGGAGTTCGGCTCGTCCGACGACTCGGCGAGTGCCCGGCGGCGCAGCTCGATCGACTCGTCGAATCGTCCGTCCGCCGACAAGGCCGAGGCCAGCGTGTTCGCTGTGCTCAGCGACTGCTGCCGCATGTCCCACCGGCTCGTCCGCTGGCGTTCGAGCACCTCCGCAAGCTGCTCGATCGCGGCGTCGGATCGGCCCAGCGCGTGCTCGAACAGCCCCAGGTTCGCCCGCAGCTCCAGCGCGAGCCAGTGCTCCTCGCCCATCCACGGCTCGACGCGCCGCAGGAGCGCCTCGCTCCACAGGCGCGCCGTCGGCGTCATGCCGATCCCGTGGAGTTCTCCCGCGCGGCGAGCTCCGCCGTCGAGCTGTTCCAGGCTTCCGAACCGGGCTTCGGTCGCGTTCACCGGCGTCACGCGCAGCTCCAGCGTCGGGCGGTCCTGGTCCGGACGGAGTTCGGCCGTGGCGACGACGCGGTACTCGCCCGCGCGAGCGATCGGGAGCGCGAACAGGACTTCGCGGTAGCCCCCCTCGGGCCGCTCAAGCGCGAGAATATCTCGCTCGGACTCGCCGCTGACGACCACCCGGACCGTGACGCCCGGCGCTCCGGCCCAGACCATGTATTGGCCGGCCTCCAGCCGGACGCGCGTGACCAGCTCGACGCTCGGACTCTCTCTGAGATGTTGTGTCAGCACCAGCGGCCCGCCATCGGCCGGCAGCGCAACCACCGGCTCGGCCTGCCCGTGGGCTTCCAGACACGGCGGTGCGATCATCGCGATGATCAGCACGGCCATCGAGGCACCGGGCAACCGCTTCAGCATCGTGTGGCTCCTCGGATCACTGCCCCCCATTCCCGTCCGAGGAACGCGATCCACGCGTGAGCAAAGAATCGTAAAGCTCTTGATGACGGCTTGCAACCGGCTCGGCCGGTCCTTACCTTGCGAATCGGATCGCGAGAGATGGCAGGGAGGGCCGGGTCCGTCGTCTCGAACTTCGTGGCGATCCCCAAAAAGTTGCATGTGTGGGGTGAACTCGCTTCGTTCAGGCGTCTCACATCGTGACGGGCCGACGGGTGATCGGCGAACAGGAAGCAGCAGGCAACAGGAGCGAGTGCGATGCAATCGAAGATGCAGGCAAGAGTGACGACGCTTGGGTTGGTTCTGGCCGCTGGTCTGGCGGTCGGTGGGGCGTGGAGCGCCGGGGCCCAGCAGGACAAGTCCCTCGGCGGCTCGCTGGGCGACCCGCAGAAGCTGACCGCCGCCAAGTCCGGGCTGGGTCTCGGTGATTCCTCCCGAACCATCCGCGGCGAGCTGAACAACCAGGACCGCACGCTGGACGACGGATCGAGGTACGACCCGCACCTGGTGCCGCTGGTCGCGGGGCAAACCGTCGTGCTGACCCTTCGTTCGCGGCGGTTCGACCCGTACCTCATCCTCCTGGACGCGACGGGCGAACAGGTCGTCAAGGTCGCGGAAGACGACAACAGCGCCGGCGGGACCTGGGCGCAGGTCCGGTACACCGCCCCGCGCACCGGCCGCTATGTCGTGCTCGCCAACGGCGCCCGCGCCGACGATGCCGGCGAGTACGAGCTGACCGTGGTCATCGAGGACGCGCAGCCCTCGGAGCCCTCGCTCGGCGCGGCCAACCGGTTCGATCGCACCGGCGTCTTCCGCGGCGAGCTCGAGCCCGGCGTTGACGACACCCTCGATGACGGTTCGCTGATCGAGCCCGTCTTCTTTGAGGGGCGCCGCGGCGAGGTCATCGAGATCTCCGTCAGCTCGGACGATTTTGACACAGTCCTGGGTTTCGGCGCGATCGTTGATGGACGCGTCGAGTTCCTCGCCGGCGACGACGATTCCGGGTTCGGCTCCAACAGCCTCCTGCGGATCCGGCTCCCGTACACCGGCGAGTATGTCGCCTTCGTCAACGCCTTCGGCGCCGGCGAGTCGGGCTCGTACGAGCTCCGCGTGAACCCGGTCCAGGCCCGCGAGACCGCCATGCCGGCGCAGAACTGGGCCGCGATGTACCCCGGCGGGGGCAACCCGGACGAGACCTATGTGCTGCTCGTCGGCATCGACGACTACCCGGGGTCCGGCAACGATCTGGCGAGCTGCGTGAACGACACGCAGCGCATGGCCGATGTGTGCAGCCGGCTGCTGGGCGTGCCGGCGAGCAACATCGTCGTCCTGAACGACGAGCAGGCCACTCGTGAGCATATTTTGGAGGCAACGCAGCGCCACCTCGGCCAGGCCGGCGAGGACGGAACCGCCGTCTTCTACTTCTCCGGGCACGGCACGCAGGCGGACGGCAACTACGCCCGCCAGGACGCGGAGTCCGACGGCCGCGACGAGGCCCTGTTCGTCTGGGGCTTGGACACGAGCAGCTCGTTCATCCTGGATGATGAGCTCGGTGCGCTGCTCGGCGGTCTCGAAGCCGGCCGGCGTCTGGCGATCCTCGACGCGTGCCACTCGGGCACGGGAACCCTCGGGGCCGGCCAGATCAAGTGGGTCGATCTGAACTCGGGCCGCGTCCGGCCCACCTTCGAAGCGCCCAAGGAGTTCCTGGACATGCCCGCCGCCGGCGCGGAAATCCCGTCCGACCACCTGCTGCTCTCGGCGTCGAGGGCCGATCAGGTCGCGATGGCCGGGCCTCCGGGCCACCCCAGTGTCTTCACGGGCTTCCTGGTCGCCGCCCTGGAGCAGCACGGCACGCAGATCACCTTCGGCGAACTCATGGACATCGTTCAGCAGATGGTGGACAGGGAGCGCCGGGCGAACGCCGCGATCATCCAGATCCCGCAGATCGAGGGTGTTCGAGAGCACGAGTCCGTCGCCGAGTTCTTCCGTCCGGGGGGTGCCCTGTGAGACCGCTGCCCCGGTTGCAGACCCGGTTGCAGACCGGGTTGCTGACCGTCGCCATGGCGGGGGCTTCGGCCCCCGCCGTCGGCGCGCCGGGCCAGGCCGATGACCGGGACATCATCGGGCTCTACATCGGCATCGGCGCATACCACGACGCCACCGTGCCCGAGCTGAGCCTGCACCGCACCAACGCGGAGCTGCTGGTCCCGTTGCTCGCCGAACGCTTCGGCATCGAGTGGCTCCCGCCGCTGCTCGACGACGACGCCTCGCGCACCGGGATCCGCGATGGGATGCTCTCGCTGCTCGAGCGTGCCCGCGAAGCACGGGATACCGGCCGAGATGTCACCGTCCTGCTGATGTACACCGGGCACGGCTCTCGAGTCCTCGATCAGAACGGGGACGAGCCCGACGGCTACGACGAGACCTGGGTCACCATCGGCAGCTCGCTCGAAGAGGGCGCCGACGATGTCCGCGACGACGACATCGCCGCCTTTCGGCTCGAAGTCGAACGCATCGGCGCGGAACTGGTGATGATCATCGATTCGTGCCACAGCGAAACGGTCTTTCGCGGCGAGAACGCGCTGTCCGTTCACCGACCCCGGCCCGGCCCCGGTCCCTCGGAGCCGTTGTTCCCGGATCTGCCCGAGGCGCCCATCGAACAGCACACGGGCGACGGGTTCTTTGAGAGCCCGACGAGCGCCCGCTTCGTGGCGCTGGCGGCGGCGCAGGACGACGAGCCCGCGCTCCAGGTCGTGGATGCTTCGGGGCGTGTCTGGGGCCGATTCTCCCGCGTGCTCGCCGAATCGCTCGAGCAGCTCGGCCCAGGCGCCACCTACCGCGATCTGCACGAGGCCATCCATCGCCGGTTTGACGCCCGATACGCCGATGTTCCGCAGCGTCCGACGCTGCATCCGTTGACCGCACGGCGAGGCCACGCGGACACGCTGCTCTTCGGCGGGGGATTCCCGATCCCGCACGCGACGGTGGAGATCACCGGCGACGGGTCGGCTGCGCTCAGCCGCGGTCGGGCGAGCGGGTACGAACCGGGCGCGATCGTCTCGGTGTTTCGGTCGTACGAGTCGCTCGCCGCCGGCGATCCGCCCGTCACCAGGGCTCCGATCACGCGGGCCGACCTGGTCTCCAGCGAGATCGAGCTCTCGGCGAATGATCTGGATCGGCCCGTCGCCCGGCTCGCGGTGCCCGCGGTGCCGCCGATGTCGGTCTATCTCTCGCCGCGGCTCCCCGACGCGATCAGGGATCGCGTGCGTGCCGACCAGCCGGTCAGCGTCGCGTTCTCCGACACGCCTGACGAGTCGGGCCTGACCTGGACGGTGCTCGAGGACGGACGCATCGCGATGACCCCGGGCATCGTCGAGGACCCGGACGCCGCAGGGCGTGAGGACGCCCGGCTGCGCACGATCGCTGTCATCGACGACGCCGACTCGGCCGCCGCGGCCGCCGCGATGATCAACGATGTGATCGATTCGTTCGTGCGCGCCCGGCGCTTCTGGTCGCTGGCCGGCGACGAGTCGGCGATCGAGGTCGGCTTCGAGGTCAACGACCGGCCCGGCATCGCGGCTGCGTCGGGCGCGGATCTGGAGGTCGTGCCGGGCGACATCGTCCGGTTGGTCATGACCAACCGGTCCCGCGAGGGGCGGTATGTCACCTTCGCCTACGCCACCGGCACGGCCAACGGCCTCGGCGAGTTCCATGCCGCCCCGTCATCCTTCTGGCTCGAACCGGGGGAATCCGAACGCATTGAATTCGAGGCGCATGATCCCCCTTCCCCGGGCGAGCCGAGCGTCACCCGCATCAAGGTCCTGTCCTCGCTCGAGCCGATGAGTCTCGGCCCGGCGCTGGACCCGCCCTCCCGGGAGGATCGGCGACGCGTGCGCGCCATGCCCGATGCGTTCGCGAGCCTGATCGAGGGCACGATCACCGGTCAGCGGGCGGGCCCCCGTGCCGAGGCGGCCCGCTGGTCCGCGACCAACCGCATCGTTCGGACCGTCCACGGGCCGCCAGCGGGTGGGTAGCGCGGCGGCCCCGCGGCGCTCCGTCCCGCCGGCCTGCCGTTCCGAACCGAGGTCGTCTCGGACCTGAAGCCGGCTCGATTCGGCCGGACTCCAGCGAGCTTTCCGACCGATCCGGGCTTGTCCGCCGCCGGCCGGGTGTGTTTCATGCTGCCGCGGCGGTGTTTCAGAGCCGCGTGGGAAGGGGCGTTGCATGTTTCAGGAAGGGTTCCTGTGGGGCGCTTCCACGGCTGCCTACCAGATCGAGGGGGATCGGGCCGGCCGTGGAGACACTGTCTGGGATGAGTTCTGCCGTCGGCCCGGCAGGGTCTACGACGGGCACAACGGCGATGTCGCGTGCGACCATGTGGCTCGGCTCGAGGAAGACCTCGATCTGATGAGCTCGATGGGGCTGAAGGCGTACCGGTTCTCCATCGCCTGGGCGCGGGTGCTGCCGGAGGGCGTGGGCACGGCACAGGAGTCCGGTCTGGCGTTCTATGACCGGCTGATCGACGGCCTGCTCTCGCGCGGGATCGAGCCGGTGGTGACGCTCTACCACTGGGACATGCCGCTGGCGCTCTTCCGCCGAGGGGGGTGGCTGAATCGGTCGAGCGCGGACTGGTTTGCTGAGTACACCAGGGTGGTGGTGGACCGTCTGGGTGACCGGGTGGGGCACTGGCTGACGCTGAACGAGCCGCAGGTGTTCCTGAACCTGGGCCACCACACCGGCACGCATGCGCCGGGGTTGGAACTGAGCCTGCAGGAAGTGGTGCTGGCGGCGCACCATGCGCTCCTGGCGCACGGGCGTGCCGTGGGCGTGCTCCGGGAGCGAGCGAAGCGTCCCCCGACCATCGGGTTTGCCCCGCTGATGCAGCTCAAGAGCCCCGCCGACGAGAGCGAGGCGAGCGTGGCCGCGGCCCGCGCGGCCTCGATGCGCTGCATGCCGACCGACCTGTGGAACAACACCTGGTTCTCCGATCCGGTGTTCTTCGGACGCTATCCGGAGGACGGGCTTCGGCTGTACGGCGACGGGCTGCCCCGCGGGTACGAGGCTGACCTGGCGACGATCAGCGAGCCGCTCGACCTGCTGGGGCTGAATGTGTACTGGGGCGGCCTGGTGAAGGCGGGGCCCGACGGGTTGGCGGTGGAGGTGCCCCGGGGCCGGGGTCATCCGCAGACCGCGTTCCGCTGGGCGGTGGACCCGGGGGCGTTGTACTGGGGCCCGCGTTTCATGCACGAGCGGTACGGCAAGCCGGTGCTGATCACCGAGAACGGGCTGTCGAACATCGACTTCCCCGATGCCGACGGTCGTGTGGACGATCCGCAGCGTGTGGCGTTCACGGCGTCGTACCTGCGGGCGCTGGGCCGGGCGGCGGCCGAGGGCGTACCGGTCGCGGGGTACCTGCACTGGAGCTTGCTGGACAACTTTGAGTGGGCCGAGGGGTACAAGGAGCGTTTCGGGCTGGTCTATGTGGACTACGAGACGCTGCAGCGGACGCCGAAGACCTCGGCCCACTGGTACCGGGATGTGATCGCGTCCAACGGCGGGATGCTGGCCCGATAATCCGACCCGATTCGACGAGTGCGTCTACCGGCGCGCACGGGTGCAGATCGCGCTTGTGCCGCGGGCGATGAGGCGGTAGGATCATGAAACAGATGAAACGAATTGTTTCAGAACCAGGAAACACGGCGTCCCGCTCGGGCGCGTCGTACCGGGAGATCGCGGCCCGGGCGGGGGTGTCCGTGGCGACGGTGTCGCGGGCGCTGTCGAACTCGGCGCCGGTGAGCGAAACGCTGCGTCGGCGTGTGCTGGCCGAGGCGGAGCGGCTCCGGCCGGCGGCGGCGGGGGGCCGATCGGTCGCGACGAACCGGATCGGGCTGGTCTACCCGGGTGACCCGATCAACGCGGAGTACGGCGGGTTCGACGCGGCGGTGATGTCCGGGGTCAACCGCGGCGCGTTCGAGCGACGGTTCGATGTCGCAATCGTCAATGTCGTCGAGGACAAGCTCGCCTCGGAGAGCTACAGCGAGTTCTTCCGGCGCAAGGGCCTCGACGCGGTGGTGCTGCGGACCTTCACGGGTCGCCGGCACATCTGCGAGCTGGTGGCGGAGGAGGGGTTCCCGTCGGTGGTGGTGGCGGACCGGTTCGAGCACCCGAAGGTGAACTATGTCTGCTACGACTCGGGGCGGACGAGCCGGCTGGCGGTGGAGCACCTGCTGCACCTGGGTCACCGCCGGATCGCGTTGTGCGTGCACACGATCCGTGACTCGGACCACGCGGACCGTCGCGAGGCGTACACGGCTGCGCTGACGGCGCACGGGATCCCGATCGAGGACGAGTATGTGTTCGAGGTGATCGCGGATGTCGAGGGCGGGGCGTCGGCGGTCAGCCGGCTGATGACGCTGCCCGTGCCGCCGACGGCGATCGTCTTCACGGACCCGCTGGCGACGCTGGGCGGGCTCCGGCGGGCGCACGAGCTGGAGATCCGCGTGCCGGAGGAGCTGTCGATCGTTGGCTTCGACGATGCGCAGATGCGCCGGCTTGTCCACCCGGTGTACACCGCGGTCTGCCAGGACGCCGAGGACCTGGCGTACACGGCGACGCGGTGGCTGATCGAGCACATCGCGGCGTCGCCCGGCCAGCGGCTGCGCGACGCGCGCAGCGCGTACTTCGAGGTGAATCACACGACGACGATCGCGCCGGCCCGGGGCGTTCGGGTTTCGCCCGACGGTCGGCGCATCGAACAAGCCAGCGGGGTGACGGGATGAGCACGGCAGTCGTCCGGCATCGCGGGTTCACGCTGATCGAGCTGCTGGTGGTCATCGCGATCATCGCGCTCTTGATCGGCATCCTGCTGCCGGCGCTCGGCCGGGCGCGCGACGCCGCGGACAAGGCGCTCTGCCTGTCGAACCTGCGCCAGCAGGCGATCGCGCTGACGCTGTACGCGGACGACCACGACGGACGGCTGCCCGCGGCGAGAACGGTGCAGGTCGAAGCGCAGGGAACGCCCCTCGAGGACAACGACTATCTGCAGGATGTGCTGATCCCGTACATCGAGGGCGAGCGGGGCGACGGGGAGTTCTCCGAGGCGCTGCGCTGCCCGGCGATCCAGCGCGGCCGGGGCAAGGGGGACGAGATCGATCCGTCGTTCCCGGTTGATCCGAACAGCGATGATCCGTTCGAGCAGTTCTGGCTGCGCCGGAAGCAGCAGATGCAGTACCGGTACAACTGGCCGGTGATCGTGCGGTTCTCGCGCGTGCCTTCGGATCTGCGCCAGTTCCGGGCGGTGCCGCAACGCGTGTCGGATGCGCTCAACTCGTCCGACGCGGTGCTCACCTACGACATGGCGTTCGGGGACTGGGAGCCGGAGGACTTCCCGCACGGCGAGGGGAGCGGCGGGCTGAATGTGTCGTACATGGACGGCCACGCGTCGCCCGAGGATGTCGAGACCTACCTCGAGCAGAGCGAGAACCCGTTCAACGAGCAGGTCAACACCTTCCTGAACCGGGGCTGGACGCAATGAGCCGGCTGCTGGCCGTCATGGTGGTCGGTCTCGCGGCGCTCCTGTGCGGGCCGGCGTTCAATCCTGCTCGTGCGCAGGGGCTCTCCCGGCTTTCGGTCGAGGGGCGCTCGCTGGTGGACGAATCCGGCGAGCCGGTGCTGCTGCGCGGGTGCAATGTTGGGAACTGGCTGCTGACCGAGACCTGGATGCTGGGGCTGGACGAGGCTGTGTTCCCCGACCAGGCGACCTTCGTGAGCATCCTTGTCTCGCGCTTTGGTCAGGCGGAGGCCGACCGGCTGATGTCGATCAAGCGCGACGGGTGGTTCACGCAGCGCGATGCGGACCTTATCGCCTCGTTCGGGTTCAACGCGATCCGGGTGCCGATCAGCTATCGCCTGTTCGAGCGCGACGACAACCCGTTCGGCGCGTTGGACGATGGGTTCGATCGGCTCGACGAGCTGTTCCGCATGGCGAACACGGCGGGGCTGTATGTGATCCTCGACATGCACGAGGCGCCGGGCGGGCAGAGCCTCGATCAGCCCAGCGGCGACCGCACGGCGAACGGGCTGTGGTTCAACGATCTGAACAAGGAACGGCTCGCGTGGCTCTGGCAGCGCATCGCCCGGCGGTACAAGAACGAGCCGGCGTTCGCGGGGTACGACCTGCTCAATGAGCCGTACGGCGATTTCCAGACCGACTACAGCGACGAGCTGGTCGAGATCGTCGGCCGGTGCGTGGAGGCGATCCGCCTGATCGATCCGGACCGCGTGATCTTCGCGCCGGGCTCGCTCCAGGGGATCGAGTTCTACGGCGATCCGGCGGCGCGCGGCTGGTCCGGCGTCGGGTTCACGGAGCACTACTACGACGGCGTGTTCACCGGGGACGACCGAACGATGGGCACGCAGTCGCGGCTGGCCGAGGGCGGTCTGGGCTTCGCGGCCGAGTGGTCCGTGGCGACCGCGTCGCCGTTCCTGCTCGGCGAGTTCAACCCGCTGTGGGAATCGGCGGGGGGGCCGTTCGCGACGCGCGGGCTGTACGACGCGGCGGCGTCGCTCGGTCTGCACGCGTTCGTCTGGGCGTACAAGCGGATCGAGCCGGCGGGGGGCATCGGCCCCGACAACTGGACGCTGGTGGCGAACGCGCAGCCCTGGTCGCTGCCCGATATCCGCACGGCGAGCAAGGCGTCGATCGAGTCGGCGCTGGCCTCGCTGGCGACGATGCCGCTGGCGGTGGATCAGGAGCTGGTCGATGCGCTGTCGTCGGCGGATCCGACGCCGCTGCCCGCGGTGGATCCGGCGTGGTTCGCTCCTGCGTCGTCCGGGGGCGTGCCGGGCTGGACGGGCACGGACATCGGCGCGGGCGTGCTGCCCGGCGGCGAGGGTTTGGCGGCGGGGCTGGAGTTCGATGTCACCGCGGGCGGGCTGGACATCGCGGGGAGCCGGGACAGCTTCCGCTTCGTGCACAGCTCGATCGGTCCGGCGTTCTTCGCGTCCGCGGCGCTGATGCAGGTCGATTCGCAGGCATCGTTCGCGCAGGTGGGCGTGATGGCGCGGGCATCGACGGGAGACAACGCGGCGCACCTGTTCCTCGGCGTGTTTCCGGATGGGCGCGTGTTCGTCAAGAGCCGGCCGACGACGGGCGCCGGGACGACGCAGCGCATCATCGCGACGCGGACGCTGCCGGTGGGTCTGGCGGTCGGCCGGGTGGGCGGCTCGTTGCAGCTGTGGCTGACGGATGTGGACGGCGTGTGGGAGCAGGTGCCGGTGAGCGAGTCGGTGTCGCTCGGAGGCTCGCCTGTGGTGGGCCTGGCGGTCTGCGGGAACGACACCCGGGTGATGACGCGGGCGATGTTCCGGAGCCCGTCGGTCACGGTGCAGCCGCTGGTTCCGCCGACGGTCGAGCAGCCCTCGCCCGCGGCGAATCTGGCGGGGAATGGATCGTTCGAGATCGGCGGCGGGTCGACGGCGAGCGGGTGGACGATCGAGGGCGAGCGTCTGGGGCGGGAGACCGGCTGGACGCCGGTGCGTGACGGGTCGGCGCTGCTGGCGTACCGGCACTGGCAGGTGTCGGGTTCCTCGCCGTCGTCGGCGTCGCAGGTCGTCACGGGTCTGACGCCGGGTGAGCGGTACGAGTTGTCGGTGTTCGTGAACCGCGACGCGGTGCCGGGCGGCGCGAGCAACGCGGAATCGGTCGTGCTCTCGGTGGAAACGACCGGTTCGCCGGCGCGCGTGATCGAGCGGCTGGTGTTCCCGGTGTCGCAGATCGAAACGGGGTCGGCGTTCAGCCGGCTGGGGATCGCGTTCGGCGCGATCGGGCCCGAGGCGAGGGTGAGGATCACCTGCGTGCCGCACTCGGGCGGCCTGGCGAGGGACGGCGCGGTGAAGTTCGATGAGGTGGTGGTCGGTGCGCTCGCGCGATGAGCGCGACGGCAGAGGAGATATGAGATGAATCGTGCAGCCTGGATGTTGGGAGCGTGCGCCGCGGCGGCGCTGGCGGGACTGGCCACGGGCCAGAATCTGATCGTCAACCCGTCGTTCGACGATGTCGATCTCGACGGGAATTTCGGCGACGGCTGGGGCACCTTCGGTGCCGCGGCTCTCGTTGACTTCTTCGGCGACGGCAACCCCGGTCACGGGTTCCTCTTCGGCGACATGACCGCGAACACGGGCGGCGTGTTCCAGGCGGGCATCCCCGCCACCGAGGGACGCGAGTACCTGTTCACGATCCGTGCGCTGTACGAGGACCAGTGGGACGCGCGGACGCTGCTCGGGCTCGAGTTCTACGCGGCCGATGACTCGACGAAGATCGGCGAGCGGAAGATCGAGCTGATCGAGTCGAACGGCACGGGGTACGACGCGGTCGCGGTGGCGGCGGTGGCGCCGGCGGGCACGGCGTTCGTCCGGCCGATCGTCGAGTTCGACAGCGTGGGCTCGAGCGGCTCGCAGCGCGGCGCGGCGTTCGACAACGCCGAGCTGCGCGAGATCGCCGTCGGCGGAAACCGCGGCGTCAACCCGGGGTTCCTCGACCTCGACACGGACGGGAGCTTCGGCGACGGCTGGCTCACCTTCGGCGCCGCCGGTTTCCTCGACTTCTTCGGCAGCGGCAACCCCGGGCACGGCACGCTGTTCGGTGACAACATCTTCAATGTCGGCGGGATCTTCCAGCTGCGCATCCCGGCGATCGAGGGCGTCGACTACGAGGTCCTCGGGGATATCCAGTTCGAGCAGAACTGGGAAGCGGACGCGCGCCTCGCGATCGAGTTCTACGCGGCCGACGACTCGACCAAGCTCGGTGAGACGGTGCTGGATCTCCCCTCCGCTTCGACGCGCGGGCAGGGTTACCGCCGGTACACGGTCCGGGGCACCGCGCCGGTGGGCACGGCGTATGTCCGGCCGTTCGTTGACTTCGACTTCGTGCTTTCCGGTGGTGTCTCGCGGGCCGCGACGGTCGACAATGTCATCGTCCGCGAGGTCACCGAGGAGCTGGCGGTGAACCCCGGGTTCGAGGACCTGATCGGCGACGGATCGTTCGGTGATTTCTGGGGCGTGTTCGGCGCGGCCGATTTCCTCGACTTCTTCGGCAACGGCAACCCCGGGCATGCCACGCTGTTCGGCGATGCCGCGGGCAACTCGGGCGGCGTGTTCCAGGTGGGCATCCCCGCGGTCGCGGGCGAGACCTACGAGCTGCGGATGGATGCGGCGTTCGAGACCAACTGGGATGCGCTGACGCAGTTCGGGCTGGAGTTCTTCGCCGCCGACGAGTCGACGCTGGTCGCGTCCGTGCTCGAACCGGTGAGCGAGGTGCCCGGCGCCGGGTACCTGAGTTACTCCATGACCGCCGACGCGCCGGCGGGTGCGGCGCGGGTCCGGCCGATCGTGCGGTTCGACGACGCTGCATCGACCGGTCCGGAGCGGGCCGCGACGATCGACAATGTGTCTGTGCGCGTCGCCGGGGCGCAGCCGTGCCCGGCGGACCTGAACGGCAACGGCGTCGCCGATCCCGGTGACTTCACGGCGTGGGTTGCCGCGTACAACCAGGGCGATCTCCGTGCGGACCTGAACGGCAACGGTGTCGCGGACCCGGGCGACTTCACGGCGTGGGTCGCCGCGTACAACATCGGCTGCCCGTGATGGGCGAGGCCGGGCGGGCTCGACGGTCCGCCCGGCGATTCACAGTCCACAGCCGAGCGGCGTGAGCGCGTCGGCATCAGAAAGCATCGGAGAGAGACATGAGAAGGACACTGTGCACACTGATCGGAGCGGCATCGCTCGCCGCGCCCGCCCTTGGGCAGGAGCTGCTGTTCAACCCCGGCTTCGAGGATGTCGACGCCGACGGGAACTACGGCGACGGCTGGGGCAGCTTCGGCGCCGCCGGCTTCAACGCGTTCTTTGGGCCCAACGGCCACGCAAGCCTGTTCTCGGACAACCCGGGCAATTTCGGCGGCGTGTTCCAGCTCGGCATCGTGGGCGTGGCGGGGACCGAGTACCAGTTCGACCTGCTCGATGTGCGTCTCGAGGACAACATCGACGCGAACTACCGCTTCGGCCTCGAGTACTACCTCGCCGACGACGCGACAAAGATCGGCGAGACGATCGTGACGATGCCGCTGTCGCCGACTGGCGACGGGCTGTCGTTCTCGATGACGGGCGTGGCGCCTGCTGGCACTGTGATCGTTCGGCCGATCGTGCAGTTCGACACCGTGGTGTCGACGGCCGCGGGTCAGGAGAACGCGTTCATCTTCGAGGCATCGCTGACGGTGGTTCCGGCGCCGGCCGGTCTTGGCGTGCTGGCGATGGGCGCGCTGCTGTCGGGTCGTCGCCGTCGGGTGTGAATTCCAAGTGATGCTCGTTCGCACGGTGTGTGCCGTGCGGACGGGCTTATGACCAGAGCGCCCCGCGCCGTTCGTGTGCTTCCGTGGCTGTGCGCTGCGCTGCTCATGCCGCTGGCATCGATCAGCGGCGTCGACGCACAAGCCGAGAGAGTTCGATTCGACGGCACGCGGTTTATCGATGCCGAATCGGGTAAGGCGGTCACGCTCACCGGCGTGAACATCGGCAACTGGTTGCTGCTCGAGCCGTGGATGCTGGCCGTGCCGACGGACGGACCGGAGGGCTTCCGCGACCAGCACGACATCGTCTCGGTGCTCGAGGCCCGGTTCGGGCGTGAGCGCGCCGAGCGGTGGCTTGATGTGTACCGGTCCAGCTGGTTTACGGAGCGGGACGCGGCGATCATCCGTGACTTCGGCATGCGCGTGATCCGGGTGCCCTTTCACTATTCGTTGCTCCTGGACGACGAGCGTTCGCGCGTGCTGCGGCCGGATGCGTTCGAGTGGCTCGACCGTGCGGTCGAGCTGGCGCGCGGCGCGGGGCTGCTGGTGATCCTCGACCTGCACGGGGCGCCGGGAGGGCAGAGCATCGACATGCCCACGGGTCGGATCGACCAGAACCGCTTGTGGCACGACGAGGAGCTGCGCCGCGTGACGGCGTGGCTCTGGGGCCGGATCGCGGCCCGCTACGCGGAGGAGCCGGTCGTGATCGGGTATGACCTGCTCAACGAGCCGTACGGCGACTTCGAGACCGATCTCTCCGCGGAGCTGATCGCGCTGATGGACGACATCATCGCCGAGGTGCGCCGCGAGGATCCGCGCACGGCCGTCTTTCTGCCCGGGCAGTTCAGCGGTATCGAGTTCTACGGTGATCCGGCGGCGCGGGGCTGGACCCGCGCCGGCTTTACCGAGCACTTCTATCCCGGGATCTTCGGTGGGGAGGAGCGTTCGCTGCGTCGGCACGCGCGGTTCATCGCGAGCGATGTGCATGTCCGCCGTGCCCAGATGCTCGCGACCGGCGCGCCGTTTCTCGTCGGTGAGTTCAACACGATCTTCGAGTCCATCGGCGGGGCGCGGCTGCTGGCGGAGCAGGTCCGTGCGTTCGAGGCCCATGGATGGATCACCACATTGTGGGCGTATCGCCTGCATCGCAACGACGGCCGGCTGCCGGCGGACAACTGGACGATGGTGACGAACGCGGAGCCGTTTTCGTTCGATCTGCGCGGGGCGAGCTACGAGGAGCTGCTCATGGCGGCCGAGCGGCTCGGCCGCGTTCCGCTGGAGCACGATGCGGCGATGCTCGACGCGTTCACCCGTCCGGGGAACGCGGCGCATCTGGTCCCGGACATGCCGGCGGCGAGGCTGGCTCCGCCGGAGCCGGTCTCGCCCGAGGGCTGGAGCGTGCTGAGCATCGGCGGTGCCTCACCCGGCGCTCTGGAGCAGGCAGAGGATGGTTTCGTGCTCGTCGGTGGCGGCGAGGACATCTTTGGTCGCGCGGACTCGTTCGTCTGGGCGCTGCCGGTCACGCCGGTCACGCCGGCCGCATCGCGCTCGGTCTCGGTCGAGGTGCGCGGGTTCGAGGCGTACGAGCGGTACGCGAAGGGCGGCGTGATGGTGCGTGCCGGCGCGTCCGCGGATGCGCCGCACGCTTCGGTGCATGTGCTGCCGTCGGGTGAGGTGCGCATGCTGTGGCGCGTCGAGCCGGGCGGGCCGTCGTTCGAGCGACCGCTGGCGGTGTCGGCCTGGCCCGTGCGGGTGGGCGTGTCGGAGACGGGGAACGGCCTGCTCGCGTGGGCGGCGGACGGCGCCGGCGTGCTCGCACAGGAGCCGTTCCCGGCCGAAGCGACGCTCCGCGAGGGTGCGGCCTCGGGTGTGTTTGTGCTGTCGCACGCGGACCCGGCGTGCGCGGTGCTGGAGCTGTCGCGCCCCGCGTTCGGCGTGGAGGCGTTGCCCGCCGCCGCGACAACGCCGCCGATCGATGGACGCCGATACCTCATCGAGCACGCCGAGGGTTGGCATTGGTGGGGTGATCGCGTGTCGTTCTCGGCCGTGGGGCTGCGTCTGTCGCCGGGGTCGGGGCATCGGGACATCGGCGCGTGGCGGGATGTTGATGTGTCGGGCGGTGGGTGGCGGACGCTGCTGGTCGAGGCCCGCCGGCTGGGTCCCGCTGCTGATCTGGTGCTGGAGCTGCGCACGGAATCGCTGGATGATGCGAGCGTGCTCACGCTCGCAAGCGAGTCGCTGGACGCGGCGCTGCTGCCGGCGGACGGCCGGTGGGTTCGGCTCGCGCTTGAGACGCCGATCCCGTCGGACGCGATGCGCGTGCTGTTCCGGGTCGTGGGGGCGGACCATCGATCCGAAGCGAGCGCGGTGGAGCTGCGGTCGATCCAGGTGGTGGAGCGCTGAGCTACCCCTCGGCGTGGACGATGAGCAGCCTCGGCTCGGTCATGTGCTCGATCGCGCTGCGGACGCCTTCGCGCCCGAGTCCGGAGTGCTTGACACCGCCGTAGGGCATGTGGTCGAGCCGGAACGACGGCACATCGTTGACGATCACGCCGCCGACTCGGAGCCGATCCCACGCGCGGTACGCCCGGCGCAGGTCGCCGGTGAACACGCCGGCCTGCAGGCCGTACCGGCTGTCGTTGGCCTCGTCGAGCGCGGCGTCGAACTCGTCGAACCGCGAGAGGACGACGACCGGACCGAAGACCTCTTCTGTGACGACCCGGGCGGAGCGCGGCACGGCCTCGAGCAGTGTCGGTTCCACGAGCACGCCCGTGCGGGATCCTCCGGTCAGCACCCGGGCGCCGGCATCGACGGCCTCGCGGATCCACGATTCGATGCGCTCGGCGGCGTCCCCATCGATCACCGGTCCGACGGAGGTCGATCGCTCTTTCGGATCGCCGACGCGCAGGCCGCCGACACGCTCGGTGAGCCGGTCGCGGAGCTCGTCGTACAGCGAGGCGTGCGCGATCACCCGCTGCACGCTCACGCAGCTCTGCCCCGACTGGGCGTACCCGCCGAAGAGGAGGCGCTCCACGCAGCGGTCGAGGTCGGCGTGTTCATCGACGATGCACGCCGCGTTGCCACCGAGTTCCAGCACGATGCGCTTCATGCCCGCCAGGTGCGCCAACTCCCGGCCGACACGGTCGGAGCCGGTGAAGCTGAGCAAACGCAGCCGCTCGTCCTCGACCAGCGGGGCAGCGTGCTCGACGGCGCACGGGACGACGCTGAACGCACCCTCCGGCAGATCGGTCTCGGCGAGCACCTCCGCGATGAGCAGCGCACCCACCGGTGTCCTGTCCGCCGGCTTGAGCACGAACGGGCAGCCCGCGGCGATCGCCGGCGCGACCTTGTGCGCGACGAGATTCAGCGGGAAGTTGAAGGGCGTGATGAACGCGCACGGGCCGATCGGCACGCGGCGCGTCATGCCGTGATAGCCCGACACTCTCGGCGAGATGTCGAACGGGATGACCTCGCCGCCGATGCGCGTCGCTTCTTCCGCGGCGATCTCGAAGGTCTCGATCAGGCGGGCGACCTCGCCCTCGCTGTCGCCGATGGGTTTGCCGGCCTCGACGCAGAGCGCCAGCGCCAGCTCGCCGGAACGCTCGCGGAATCGAGCAGCGCAGTGGCGGAGCACGGCTCGACGCGCGTGCGACGGGAAGGCCTCGAGCGGCTCGGCCGCGCGAACGCATGCGTCGATCGCCTCGGCGATCGCGTCAGGCCCGAGCAGCGGGACACGCGTCGCCGGCTCGCGTGTGAACTTGTCCAGCACGACCAGATCGTGGTTCGGCTCGGTCCGCCGACCGGCGATGAACGCGGAGTAGCTCTCGCGCAGCTCGGGCATGCCCGATGGTACGCGACGGGCCGGCCGCCCCGTCCGAGAACGCCGGATGACGCCGCACCCGGTTCGACTCGGCGGGGTTTTTCTTCGCCGGTCATGTCCCCGGGCGTCGGCGGGTGTCGTTGGGACCGGCGGAACGGATCCATCAGGCGTGTGATGGGTCGGCCAGCCAGCTCGGGCGCTGCCCGGCGGGCGGGTGGTGTGTCCCTGGAAAGGTATTGGTCATGAAGCAGTCATCGATCGTCGGCTCTCTGCTCCTGCTCGCGGGGCTTGCCACGGGAGCCGCCCCGGCCGCCGCGCAGCCGGGCACCTCGTTCACCTACCAGGGCAGCCTGTCGCAGTCAGGCTCGGCGGTTGACGCCCCCGTCGACATGATCTTCCGTCTCTTCGACCTGGAGACCGGGGGGATCCCGATCGCCGCAGCAATCAACCAGACCGTCACGCCGGTCAACGGTGTTTTTTCGATTGATCTTGACTTCGGCACGGCCCCGTTCGTGGCGAACGACGCGCTCTGGCTCGAGGTGGTCGTCGAGGGAACGGTCCTCGGCCGGCAGAAGCTCAACGCCGCCCCGTTTTCGATCAACACCCGCGGTCTGAATGTGAACGCTGGCGGCAATGTCGGCATCGGCACAACCAACCCGGGTCGAGCGCTGGTCGTGCGGAGCAACTCAGGCCCCATGCTCGGGCTCGAAGGCCCATCGAACCCCGGCCTGCGGTTCGCTTCGGACAACAGCAACGCGCTGGGCACTTCATGGTCGGTATTCCAGGACAGCAACAGCGGCGATCTCATCTTTCGCGATAGCTTCGACGGTATCACACGCATGGCGATCGATAGCGTGAACGGTCGTGTCGGCATCGGGAATACCAACCCGGCCGCCACGCTCGATGTCAACGGCGGCGCCCTGATCAGCGACGATGTGGGCATCGGAACCACACCGGACGCCTTTGATCGCCTGTCCGTCGTTGGTGACGGCGGAGGCGAATTCAATGTTTTCAACCTCGGCACGACGAGCGGCCGACAGCTCGTGGGCGGTTTCTTCGGCAACAACGCCGGTCCCTTCGCCCGCTTCCAGCGGGTGCAGGGCGGAAACTACGCCGATATCGGGCTCGCATCAGACGGCGACTTTGAACTGACAATCAACGATCAACCACTTGTCACGGTTCGACCTGACGGCAACATCGGCATCGGCAACACCAACCCGGGCTTCCCGCTCACCATCGAGTCGGATTCGGCCGGCAACACGATCGGGCTGCGATCCAACGCCGGCGGAAGCGACTGGCATCTCGACTTTGCAGGCAACGGACTGGGATTGGTCGAGACCGGAGCCACTGAGCGCGTCCGGCTGAATGATGGCGGGAATGTCACCGTGCCGACCGGCGATGTCATCATCCCGGGTGGCGGAGTGGTTGCGCGAGGCGAGTCGAGGTTCGGCGGGCTGTTCGATCCGATCTCTTCGACGGTCGAGATTTTTGGTCGCAGCCAAGACACCTTCGCGCTGGTCGTCGGCACCCCAGACAGCATCTTCCGCTTCTCGGTCAACAACAACGGCACCGTCGCCACGCAGTGCGGCGTCATCTGCGCCAGCGACGAGAGGCTCAAGGATGACATCACCAACCTCGAGTCGCCCCTCGACAAGATCATGGCCCTCCGCAGCGTGAGCTTCACCTGGAAGGACGAGACCCTCGCCAAGCGGGGCACCCAGCTCGGCTTCGTCGCGCAGGAACTCCAGCAGGTCCTGCCCGAGCTCATCGGCGAATCCCCCGACGGCATGCTCGGCGTCGACTACGCCAGCCTGACCTCGGTGCTGACCGGCGCCGTGCAGGAGCAGCAGGCCGAGATGGAGACGATGCAGGCGCAGATCGCTGCGCTCGAGGCGCAGATGGCGTCGATGAACACGCCGCGTTCGGTGGTCGGCGCGTCGATGGTCTGGCCCGTGCTGCTCGGCGGTGGGGTTCTGGGCGGCCTGGCCG
The DNA here is from genome assembly GCA_052168215.1 of Phycisphaerales bacterium. Taxonomy (GTDB): domain Bacteria; phylum Planctomycetota; class Phycisphaerae; order Phycisphaerales; family UBA1924; genus JANQQZ01. Next base: position 92,223 of record JBQLZJ010000005.1, on the reverse strand, counting down.
TGGCCCGGCGTCGTGTCATGGGGGACACGACCAAGGCCTGAATCCATCGGTTCGTGACGGAAACCGCACACGCCGCCGCGTTCCTCTACCGGGACGCGGCGGTTTCGATTCAGTTGCCCGAGTCGTCGATCAGCGGCCGGTCGTCCCAGATGCGCACCGTACCGTCGCCGGCCGCGGTGAACAGCCTGTGCCCGTCGGCCGACCAGGCGAGGGCCGAGATGTAGCTCGGGTGCGCGCGGTAGTTGAGCTGGATGGTGTAGAACTCGGTCTCGAGGATCAGGACGCGGCCGTTGCGCAGACCGATCGCCAGCGCGCGTCCGTCGGGCGAATAGGCTGCGCACATCGGGCTGCCCGGGAGCCGGATCTCCTCGATCAGTTCGCCGGCCAATGAACGCAGCACGAGCGCCCCGTCGAGGCTCGGCGCGCCGGGTGAAACGGTATCGGGTCCGACCACCGCCACGCGCGAGCCCGAAGGGTGCATGCTCAGCGCACGGGCATCAAAGTACTGCCCCCGGCCCGGTTGCGGCAGCACGCGCCACCGCTGCCCCGACGCCGACTCATCGAAATTCGGCGGGGAGAAATCGTTGCGGTAGTCCCGCCAGAGCGTGACCGCATCGGTGCCGAGCATCTGGGTCTTCACACCCAGCACCTGACCCGGATTCGGGCGGGCCGTGGCGAGGAACAGATCGAGCAGTGGCGCGTGGTTGCCGCCCGTCACGGGCACTTCGGGCCAGAAGAGCTCGGTCTCTCCGGTTGCCAGGTCGGCGCGCACCACCGCCACATCGTCGCGGCCGTCCATCGGGCTCGTAAAGACCAGGAACCTGTCGTCGGGCGTGAACGCGACCAGCGCATCCTGGCTGACATAATCGACGGGCCGACGCGGGATCTCGAGCACGGTCTCGAGCGTCTGCGTGTCCCAGATGTAGACCCGATCGTCCATCGGCGCGACGGCCGCGCCCAGCGCGCCGGTGTGCGACAGCGCCATCTGATAGAGCAGCAACGCCGGTGACCGGTACTCCCGGAAGCGTGGATCCGGATCGGGCGGCGATGCGCCGTCTGCCGACAGATCAACGAGCCACGGCGGCATGGAATGGGAGAGAACCATCATCCGCTGACCCGTCGGCGAGAGCCTCGCCAGCGTGTTGTACATATCGGCACCGATGAATCGGCCTTCATCGTTGGCGAAGCGGGTCCTGTCGGCGGGCGCGACATCGGTGAACGAGAACAGCAGAGAACCTCCCGGCGACGGGGCCGCGGCGTGCCCGCCGTCCGGCGTGACGGCGAGGCGTGTTCCTACATGCATCGACACCGGGGAGACGACGGGACCGAGGCTCATGCCTTCTTGCCGTTGCACGCTGTGGCGCTTCAGATCGGTGTGGTGCCATTCGTGCGAGACCCACCCGCCCGCGAACGGGTGCCCGGTGATCTGATCGAAGGGCTCTCGCGCGCGATGCACGGTCTCCGTGCCGGTCGCGAGATCGACGATCCGGACCGAAGCACCGCCGTTGAGCACGACCGTCTCGCCGTTGGGGCTCACGAGGCAGCTGGGTGCATCAAACGGGAGGTCCGGGGGCACCTCGGCACTCAGGCGTTCGATCCCGCCAACCCAGACCCGGCAGACATCGTCCGCCCGAACCGCCAGAACCGTGCCGTCGTCGCTGACGGACCCGTCGGATTTCTCGCCGTCGCACGGGATGCTGATTTTGACGGAAGCGTTGGGCACATCGAGCAGGAGCATCTCGTGCTCGGTCCACGCGGGGACCAGGCCGGTGCGGGTCGCGTGCCCGATATCAAGAATCTGCAGACCCGTGTACAGCCTCTGCTCGTCAGACGGATCGTCGATGCCCCGGATCAGCAGCCCGGGCTGACCGGGCTCGATCACCATGAGGTGCGCATCGTCAAAGAAGGTCCATTGCGAGATGGTCTGTCTCGGTTTCGAGGGACTTGCAAATTCGTGCAGCACCCGCGGCATCGCCCGCGACATCATCCGCCAGCCCCAGCCGCGCGCATGCTCCGGCACGCTCTGGTGTTGTCGATACGCGTCCCACAGGTCGCCGGCTTCGAAGGATCCCACAGCCGCATGCATGACGGTCGAGATCACGCGCGCCTCGCTCTGTCTGGCGGCCAGTGCGTTGCGATCTGCGCGCAGTCGCTGCGTGTGCTGCTGGTTCGCCAGCAGCACGGCGACCACGACGCCCGCGATCAGCACGCCGAGCGTGGACGCGATGCCGATGGTTAGCGCCCGGTTGCGTGCGGTGAACTTGCGCACGCGGTAGGCGACGCTTGGCCGTCGTGCCAGGACGGGCCTGCTCGCGAGGTACCGCCGGAGATCGTCCGCCAGCTCGCCGGCGTGGGGGTATCGTCGGTCCGGATCGCGCTCGAGGCACTTGAGAATGATCGTCTCGGCATCGGGATCGATGCGTGGGTCGAGCCGGCGCGGCGGGAGCGGCTCCTCTCGCTCGATCGCGCGAAACGCGGAAGCGACGGACTTGCCGTCGAGCCGCAGCGGCGGATGCCCGAGGAGGAGCTCGTACGCCAGGGCGCCGAGCGCGAACACATCCGCGGGCGGGCCCACGCTCCGCTCAGCGCCGCCGAGTTGCTCCGGCGCCATGTAGGCGAGCGTGCCGAGGACATGACCCTGCTGCGTGATCGTGGACATGGCCATCGTCGCGCCGTCCACGATCCGGGCGATCCCGAAGTCGACGATCTTGGGGTCGCCCGAGTCGGTGACGAGCACATTCTCGGGTTTGAGATCGCGGTGGACGATCCCCAGGCTGTGCGCGTGGGCGACGCCGTCCGCCACGCGCGCCACGAGCGCGAGCGTGTCGCGCTGCGGCATGGACCGCTCGACGACAAAGGCGTGCAACGGTCGGCCTCGTACAAGCTCCATGGCGATGAAGGGCCTGGTGGACCGTCCGACCGGCGCGACACCGGCGTCGTAGACCTGCGCGATCGCCGGGTGGTGCAGCCGGCCCTGAATCTCCGACTCGGCGCGAAGCCGGAGCTCGAGCGTGCCCGCGAAGCGCAGCGAGTCGACGACCTTCACCGCGACGCGGCGCTTCGGTGTGTCCTGCTCGCACTCGTAGACCACGCCCATCCCGCCCGACCCGATCTCCCGGATCACGCGGTATCGGCCGATGGCTGTCGGTGAGGGTCCGGTCCGTGGTGCGCCGGCCTGCGTGGTTCGGCCGCGCAGCGCCGCGTCCTTCTGCCGACGCGCCGCGTCGATGCCATCGTCACCGAGCAGGCCGGCCGCGGTGTGGCGCGACCGCAGCACCAGCATGGACCGCACGCTTCGTTCGAGCTCCGGATCGCCATCGCAGTGCGCACGAAGGAAGGCCTCGAGGTTTGTTGGCCCCGTGTCGTCCACCATCCCGAGGATGTCGTGCATCTTGGCGTACTGCGCCGGCGTCATCGCGGCAGCAGCTCGTTGAGCAGCCATAGCCGAGCCGTCTGCCAGTCACGCTTGATCGTCTTCTCGCTGACGCCCAGCAGGCGGGCGATCTCCTCGATCGACAGCGATCCCAGCAGGCGGTACTCCGCCACGGCCGCGTGCCGCTCGTTCAGCCGAGCGAGCTGGTCGAGCGCATCGCTGAACGCGACCAGGTCGAGGTCGGCATCGAGGCCGGCCGGCCCCCGCTGATCGGCGTGGTGGGACTCGTTCAGGGTCAGGCGGATCGCCCCGCCGCCCCGTTTGCTGCGAGACTTCGCTCGGGCGTGGTCGGCCAGCACCTGGCGCATCGCCCGCGCTGCCAGCGCCAGGAAGTGGGCCCGGTCTTCGACCCCGTCGACTTCTGATAGCTTCAGCCAGACCTCGTTCACCAACGCGGTCGGTTGCAGTGTGTGTGAGACGCTCTGCTGCGCGAAGATCATGCCCGCCAGGTCGCGCAACTCGGATTGCAGGGTCCCGAACAGATCGGCCGCACGCAGCCGCTCGGCCTCGACCTGGTCAACCGGTCCCCGCCGCCCGGGCTCTGCGCTCCCGTTCTCCATGGCCCGATTCTAACCCGAGCCCGTGGAATCACCGCCCAACGACCACCCGAATCGGGTGGTCCTCACCTCTGGGAGGGCCAGTAACCTGTGATTCCGGCCGCTCGTGTCCCCCGGCCGTCCCGGTTGTCGTTCAGACGGGCGGCCCGGGCCACGAGCCTGTTTGTCCACGGTCTCGTGCGGCGCCCGGGGCGGGAGGTGCCCTCATGCGAGTCGCTCTGTGTGTTCTTCTGACGGTGTGCTTCGCCATCCCCGTCGCTGCACAGCCGTTCGAGATCGAACGATTCACCATCGACGGCGGGGGCGGCACCCTCGCCGGCGGCAGCTACACGCTGACCGGCACGATCGGGCAGCCCGACGCCGGCGTGCTTGCCGCGGGCTCGATCCAGCTCTCGGGCGGCTTTTGGGTGAACAACGCCCCGACCACCGGCCGGCTCTGCGCCGATCAGAACGAGGACGGCGTGGTCGACCCCGCCGATTTCACCGGCTGGGTCGTCAACTACAACGGTGGCGATCTGCGGGCCGACGCGAATCAGAACGGGGTGCTCGATCCCGGCGACTTTACCGCGTGGATCGTCGCGTTCAACCAGGGCGAGTTGGGGCCGATCTGCACGCCCTGACCGAGAACCGGACCCTGTGCCCGCGCGCTGCGGCGCTGATCGACCGGCCATGAACGACGAACGCCCTCGTCAGGAGACGAGGGCGTTCGTGTGTGAGTGGAGACGATCGGGCTCGAACCGACGACCTCTTCCATGCCATGGAAGCGCTCTACCAGACTGAGCTACGTCCCCCCCAGATGTCGCCGGGCGCATCGCTCGGCAGAGCCAATAGTAAGGACGACCCGGCCCGGGTCAACCGGGATGGTCAGGGCGGCCCGGTTTCGGCTCCGAGAACCTCATCGACCGCCGACTGGACCCGCTCAAGCCCGATGCGGTCCACCCGGCACCGTTCCGGGTGATCGTTGGCCGACTCCGTGGGAGGCAGGCTCGGGTCTGCGGCGACGATCGCTTCCGGTCCGCCGGCACGGGTCGGGATGCTGGTCCAGCGGTGGTCCGTCGGCCCGAACAGCGTGACGACGGGCGTGCCGAGCGCCGCGGCGAAGTGCCGCGGACCTGTGTCGTTGGTCACGAGCACCGCGGCCCGACGGACCAGGGCCTTGAGCCCGCCCAGGGTCCCCCCGATCGCGGGCAGGCCGACGCCCCCGCCCGCCTCCGCGATCGAAGCCGCCAGATCCGCTTCCGCGGGCGAGCCGTTGACGAGCACACGCAGCCCGTGCACATCGCGCAGCCAACGCGCCAACTCCGCGAACCGATGCGCGGGCCAGCGCTTCGCCGGGTTGTTCCCGCCCGGGTTCAGGATCGCGAACCGCTCGCCGTCGATCTCGGCGCGCCGCAGCAATGCGTCCGCCGCGGCCTCGTCACGCTCGCTCACGGCCAGCTCGAGACAGACGCCCACTGGCAGCCGGTGCTCGCCCAGCTCGTTTGCGGGTTCGAGCTCGCGATCGGCTGTGCCCGTCGGCTGCGCGACGAGCGCCCCCGCCGCGTGCCAGTAATAGTCCACCGCGGGCACCATCGCCCAGCCTCCGCCCGCGCGTGGCGCCCGCAGCCGATGCGTCAGCAGCAGGCCGCGCCCGTCCCGGTCGTACCCGATCCGCCGCGGGATGCCCGCCATCCGCGCCGTCAGCGCCGTCGAGAACGAGTTCGTCAGCAGCAGCGCCGTATCAAAGCGTCCGTGTCGCAGCTTCGCCGCGGTGTGCTTGTGCCCCATCACGCCCCCGGGGTGCGACACGATCAATTCGTCTACGAGCCCGAGCCCGCCCTCGGCCTCGGGCGCGTCGAACCCCTCGACCACCCCCGCGATGCCCGGCTTGTGCAGCAGCGCGATCGTCGCGCCACGCAGCGTCGTCCGCACCCGCCGTAGCGCCGGCGTCGCCATCACCACATCGCCCACCCAGCTCGGGGCGACGATCAGCACATGCAGCGGCATCTCAGGGGGGCGTGGCACGCTCCCAGCATAGTGATGTTCTTGACGAGGCCGAAGCGCGAGCGAGGCATGGCCCGCGGGAAGAAAACGCCTCGCTCGCGCTTCGGCCTCGTCGGATCAGGCGAGGACAGCCCGCGCCGCGTCGAGCACCGTCGCGTACGCCGAGCCCGGTCCACACCGCAGGCAGCGCTCACCCGAGATCCCCGCGTGCACGCCCGCTTCCCGGTCGCGCTCCGCGTCGCCGATCAGCCACGACCGCGACAGATCCAGCCCCAGGTCCTGCGCCGCCTGCCGGATCATCCCCCCGCCCGGCTTGCGCCACGGGTGCTCCCGCGCAAAGCCCGGCACGCTCCCCTCCGGGTGATACGGCACGAAATACACCGCGTCGATCAGCGGCGAACCGTCCTCGCTCCGCAGCAGCTCACGCACCCGCGCGTTGACCGCACCGACCTGCGCCAGCGTCGCCGAACCGCGCGCCACGCACCCCTGGTTCGTCACGATCACCAGCACGAAGCCCGCCGAGCGAAGCCGTCGGCACGCCTCGAGCGCCCCGGGCAGCAGCTCCACGCGAGCCGGGTCGTACAGGTCCCCCGGCCTCCACCCCGGCGGCGGATCGTTTGGCGGCGGCAGCGTCTCGTTGGCGATCAGCGTCTCGTCACGATCAAGAAACACAGCGGGCAGCATGATGCAGGTTAGCAGCGCCGCGACCAGACTCGCAGAACCCGGGTGCCGCGTCTTAGAACCATCGTCCTTCAACTCGGGTGCCACGGCTTGACCCGCAGGGCAAGCCGTGCGTGCTGCACCCGAGCTCACGGCTTGCCCATTCGGGCCAAGCCGTGGCACCCAGCGCTGGTTCTTCAGCGTTGATTCTGTACACTGCCACGATGCCCGATTGGCTCTGGCACTGGTCGGGATACGCGGTCGCGCTGCTGTCGTTCGTCGGCGTGCTGTGGGCGCTGTTCTGGGACCCCTCGCGCGGGCGTCAGCGCTGCCGAAAGTGCTGGTATGACCTGAGCGGCGCTTCTGCTGCGCCGCTCAACTGCCCGGAGTGCGGCAGACCGCACAGGAAACCGAAGCATCTGACTCGGACGCGGCGTCGGTGGTGGCGCGCGGTCGCGTTGGCGTTGGTGATGGTGGTGGGCGGGTACGGGCTGTGGGTGGTGCCGCGGGTGCAGGCGGAGGGGCGGTACGGCCTCATTCCCGGCTGGGCGATGCCGTGGGCCATCTGGCATGTTCGCCTCAATCGGATGCCGCCGACCGACCGTTGGCAGCAGTCGTATCACAGTCTTGCGAAACTCAGTGAACGAGACGACCACCGCGAGCGTGTGCAGCAAGCCATGCAATGGTGGATCAGGCTCGGCCTCGTCGATCCCGCGGGCTACTACGGCCGATCAGACTTTCGGACCAGCAACGATGTCATGGCGGATCCGTACGGCTTCTCGTTCGCGGGGGCTGTGTTTCAGAACTCGACCCAGCTGACCGATCTGCCGCGATGGGCCCGCCACGCTCGGATCGACAACGAGCTCAGCGAGATCTCGATCACCTGTGCGATCGACTCTGATGAGAACGGAGACAAACGCGCGGCTGTCGAAGGCGGCGCAGTGCCCTTCGTGTTCATCGCTGGCACCCATGATTGGACGGTTGAGATAAGCACGAGCAACCCGGATGACGGCGTGCTTGAAATCAGGAGCGTGTTGGAGACAGCCGACCAATCAGACTTCTTTGAACTTGCCGAAATGACAGAACAGGAACGCATCGACGCCGGCTGGTCCATCGAACACGATCCGCTCGGCTTTTCGACGATGCGGCCGCCGCCGCCGCTCATCCTGCGCGAGGCATCCCCCGGCGAGTTCCCGGCTCTGGTAACCGCCGTGTTCATGGGAGAAACCGTCGGCGTCTACGAAGCGGTCTTCGTGCCTGATCCTTCCGCGGGCGGCATGTTCCCACGGAGCGACCATCTCCGGGTGCTGAAGCTCACTCGGATCGACGACTAGCATTCTTCCATGCTCCTCCTCACCGTCGTCCAGGGTCCGCAGCGTGGCAAGCAGTTCAACCTGCCGGACAACGAGCCGCAGCTCATCGGCCGCTCGTCCGAGGCTCTGCCCATCAGCGACAACACCGTCAGCCGGAGGCACGCCGAGCTGACGCCCGACGGCGGGGCCTGGCACATCCGCGACCTCAAGAGCCACAACGGCACCTATGTCAACGGCGTCCGCATCGCCGAGCGCACCCGCCTCAAGCCCGGCGACCAGATCCGCGCGGGCTCGACGGTCTTCGCCTTCGGCGGGCTGGTCGCCGACCCGGATTCCGAGATCGTCGAGGTCCTCCACGCCGACGAGATCGACGCCGACATCGAGCGCACCCTCGCGTCCAACGAGGACTCGGTCCTGATGGCCGAGCCCGAGCCCAGGCTCGCGGCGAACGAGCACCTCCGGCTGCTCTACAAGGTCTCGGAGATCGCCACCGAGGCGATCGACGATGCGGAGCTGCTCGCCGAGGTCCTCGAAACCGTGTTCGACCAGTTCGAGCCCGAGCGCGGCGTGATCCTGATCGCGCCCGACAAGTACCACTCGCCCAAGCCCGTCGTCGTCAAGTTCATGGCCGAGCCGACGGACCCCGAAGATGCGAAGATCAAGATCAGCCAGACGATCCTCCAGCACGCGATGTCCAAACGCGAGAGCGTGCTCAGCTCGAACGCCATGGTGGACCCGCGATTCAAGGCGGGCGACAGCGTGCAGCGGATGGGCATCCGCAGCGCGATGTGCGCGCCGATCCTCTTCCGCGACCGTGTCTTCGGCGCGATCTACATCGACAGCTCGATCGTCAATTACACCTTCACCGCCGAGCAGCTCGCGCTGCTCACGGCTGTGGGCCAGCAGACGGGCCTGGCGATGGCGAACCTGGAGCTCACGGGCGATCAGCTGCACAAGGAGCGGCTCGCGGTCATCGGCGAGACGGTCGCCAGCCTGTCCCACTCGATCAAGAACATCCTCCAGGGCCTGCGCGGCGGGGCCGATGTCGTCGAGATGGGCCTCGGCAAGGACGACCTCAAGATCGCCAAGGGCGGCTGGGGCATCCTCAAGCGCAACCTCGACCGCATCATGGCGCTCACGCTCAACATGCTCGCGTTCAGCCGGCAGCGGCACATCGAGATCGAGCTGACCAAGATGGGCCCGCTGCTCGAGGACTGCGCGCAGCTGCTCGAGGGCCTCTGCCAGACGCGGCAGGTCGTGCTGCTCGTTGATGTCGACCCCGACCTGCCCCCGATGCCGATGGACCCGAACCTGATCCACCAGGCGATGATGAACCTGATGACCAACGCCGTCGAGGCGGTCGAGCCGAAGACCGGCACGGTGACGGTGCGTGTGGACTATCACCCGCAGGGCCGGCCCGCGGGCAAGGGGCACCGCCACGCGCCGGGCTCGCTCCTGGCGCAGGGCGGCGCGTCGGTGGAGATCGCGGTGATCGACAACGGCCCGGGTATCGAGTCGCAGCGGCTCGCGTGGATCTTCGAGCCGTTCCACACGACCAAGGGCATGCGCGGCACGGGGTTGGGTCTCGCGGTGACCAAGCGCATTGTGGAGGATCATCGCGGGGAGATCTGGGTCGACCGGACGAAGGGCGGCGGCGCCACCTTCCGCGTCGTCCTGCCCGCGGACCCCAGCTCGCTCATCGATCCCTCGGCGACGGCGGCCGCCCGCGACCCCGCCAGCGCCGTCCGCCGGCTCTGAACCGGTTCGGTGTGGCGGCCCCTACCCTGTCGCATGAGCGAGTTCGAGCAGTCCATCCGCTCGGTAGCGGAGCGATTCAAGCCCGCGATCGTCTTCGCCGCCCGCCTCGCCGACTCGAGCGAAGCACCGGAGAGCCTGCGCGCCAAGGCGGACGACGCCGAGCGCCAGCCCTGGGACGCGTGGAACGAGAGCGTGCGCGCCGAGATGCTCACCGCGGTCGAGGTCGCCGGCAGCCAGCGCCTCACCGGCGAGAACGCCGACGAGCTGGTGACGGTCCTCGCGGGTCTGCGCCTGGCCTACATGAAGGTGGTCAGCGACCTCGCCGACCAGCTCGACATGCCCGAGGGCGAGCTGCACAACCGCATCAGCGAGTTCTCGAACAACGCACGCATCGACGATGGCAACGACGCTCCGGACGGGGGGGATGATCTGCCCCGTCGCTAGGGCTTCCTTCGCCGATGCGTTTATGCGAGAATCGATCGTGTTGACGCCCCGCGCCATCCTTCACGCCGACATGGACGCCTTCTTCGCGTCCGTTGAGCAGCGGGATAACCCCGCCCTCCGCGGCAGGCCCGTGCTCGTGGGCGGCGCGGGCAAGCGGGGCGTGGTCGCGGCCGCGTCGTACGAGGCCCGGGCGTTCGGCTGCCGCAGCGCCATGCCCGTGGCCGTCGCGCTGCGGCTCTGCCCCGACGCCGTCGTCGTCGGCGGGGGCTTCGACAAATACAAAGAGGCCAGCCGGGCCGTCTTCGAGATCTTCGAGTCCGTCACGCCCCTCATCCAGCCGCTCTCGATCGACGAGGCCTTTCTCGATGTCACCGGCTCGGTCCGAGCCGTGGGCGAGCCGGTCGAGATCGCGAAGCTGATCCGCCGGCGCGTGCTCGACGAAACCCGGCTGACCGTCTCAGTCGGCGTCGCGCCGAACAAGTTCCTCGCCAAGCTCGCCAGCGACATGGACAAGCCCGACGGCCTGACCGTGATCCCAGCCGGCCGCGCGCAGGACATCCTCGACCCGCTCCCGGTCTCGCGCATCTTCGGCGTAGGCGGCGCGGCGGAACGGAAGCTCGCTCGGCTCGGCGCGCGCACGATCCGTGACCTCCGCCTGCTCCCGGTCTCGGTCGTCGCGCAGCAGCTCGGTTCCTTCGGCGAGCGCATCCACCAGCTCGCCCACGGCATCGATGATCGCCCCGTCACGCCCGACCGCACAGCCAGGTCCGTCGGGCACGAGCAGACCTTCGGCGAGGATCTCACCAATCCCGACGATGTCCGCGCCGTCCTGCTGGGCCAGGCGGAACAGGTCGGCCGACGCCTGCGCGCCAAGGGCCGACGGGCGAGGACGGTCACCGTGAAGATCCGGTTCGGTGATTTCCAGACCATCACCCGCGCCGAGACGCTGGGCCGCGCGACTGACGACACACAGGCGATCTACGCCCTCGCCCGTTCGCTGTTCGATGCCTGGGCCGCGTCGGGGTTCCGGCCGGTGCGTCTGATCGGTGTGAGCACGAGCCAGCTGACCGACGCGGCCGAGCCCGATCAGCCCGGGTTGTTCGATGATCCGAGCGTGCACGAAAAACGCCGCGGCGTCGACGCGGCGTTCGATGCGATCAGCGCGAAGTTTGGACCCCGGGCGATCACCCGCGCCGGGGCGCTCAAGAAGCGCGATCATCCGTGATAGAAGCGTTCGCTGACGATCTTGCCGTCCTTCCAGGTCTGGCGTGCCGCCTGCTGGTAGGTGATGTCCTGTCCTTCGGTGTTGATGAAGTTGAAGCCGTACTCGATGAACGCGACGCCGTCCGCCTCGTTGATGGCCACGCTGTCGATCCAGAGGCTCTTGAAGTCTCTGATGGAGGCCAGGAACTGCTTCTCTCGCTCACGGTTGGCGTTCTTGCCTGTGGTCGGGGGCTCACTGTTCTCCTGCATCTCGATATCGTCGGCGTAGTGCTTCTCGAACGCGCCGAGGATGTCGCCGGCTTTCATGGTCTCGATCAGGTCGTGCACGCTGCTGGTGATGCTCATCGGCTGCTCCTTGCTGGGTGAGTGATGGCGTGTGATCGGTGGGCCTATCGCGGTCAGGCGAGATCGAACACGAGGACCTCGGCGCCGGTCGTGGCGTCGATCGTGAACTGCTCCTCGTCGGAGATGGCGACGCCGTCGCCCTCGCTGAGCACCTCGCCGTCGAGCCGGACGGTGCCCCGCACGACCTGCACCCAGGCGTGGCGTCCGCCCGGGATGCGGTGCTCGATCGAACCGCCGGCGTCGAGGTGGGCGACCCACAGCCGGGCGTCGGCGTTGATGACCATCGAGCCGTCGGCGCCGTCCGGGCTCGCGATGAGCCGCGGCCGGTTCGCGGGTGTGGCGGGGTCTTGCGGCAGGTGCTGGTAGCGGGGCGTGACATCCGTCTGGGCCGGCCGGATCCAGATCTGCACGAACCGCGTTGTCTCTGTCTCGCTGGGGTTGTACTCCGAGTGGGTGATGCCCGAACCGGCCGTGGTGAGCTGGAAGTCGCCCGGCCGGATCGTCTGCACCGTGCCCATCGAGTCCTTGTGCTCGAGCGACCCATCGACGGCGTAGGAGATGATCTCCATGTTGTCGTGCGGGTGCGTGCCGAAGCCGCCGCCGCCGGCGACCCGATCGTCGTTGATCACGCGCAGGTTGCGGAAGCCCATCGCGAGGGGCTCCCCCGCGGCCGGGAAGCCCCGGCCGAAGGCGAAGGTGTGCTTGCTGTCCAGCCAACCCAGGTCCGTGGTGCCCCGGTTCGCGGCTTGTCGGAACTGTCTCATGGCGTTCTCCTTGCCGGCCGACTGTTCAGCCCGCGTGGCAAACTCTTGTTTCGACAACAATATGCCTGTGAAGACAACAATTCTCCCAGTGCCCCCTGCCGGTCGATATGTCAGCTAATCGTTTGGGTTCCGGGCCTGGACCAGCAGGCTGCTGAGGCGATTGAGGTCCGTCCGCGGCATGTGCCCGAGCAGACGGCGGTGAAGCCGTTCGATCGGGGCGTCCAGGGCTTCAACCACCCGGCGGCCCTGATCGGTGATGAAGACACGGACCACGCGGCGGTCCTCGATCGACCGCTCCCGGCAGACGAGCCCCTGACGCTCGAGCCGGCCGAGCAGCCTCGTGACATCCGGCTGAGGGACAACGAGCTCATCGCGGATGTCCGTCCAAGTCCGGCCGGTCTCGCCGGCGGCTCGGAGGATTCGGAGGGCGTTGTAGCTCGACTCGGTCAGGCCGTGCCCCTTGAACAGTCGGTTGAACGCGGAGGAGAGGAGGGCGGCGGATCGGATGATGTTGAGGTAGGCCTCTTCTTCGGGGAGGTCGAAGGGTTGCCGCTTGCCGATCTGTTCGCCGAGCGATGACATCTGTTGAAACAAGTATAGCGTTGCGATCAGGGGTTGATCCCGTGCCGTGGTAGGCTGCGCGGCTCGCGAACCGCCTGACAGGGAGCCTTTGCATGATCCGATTGCTGCTGAGTCTGCTGCTGGCCCTCTTCGCTCTGCCCGCGGTCGGCCAGAACGGGGCGCCGCCCGAGGCCCGCGGGCTGACGGTGCTGCACTGCGGACAGCTGCTCGCCGTGCCGGGCGAGGAGCCGATGGGCGAGTCGACGGTCATCATCCGTGACGGCGTGATCGACACGGTGATGGAGGGGATCGTCTTCGTCGATCCTGCGCCCGGCGCACCCGCGAACACGCACATCGATCTGCGAGACCGCTTTGTCCTGCCGGGGCTCTTCGATTGCCACACGCACCTGACGCACGAGATGCCGCCGATGTCGATTCGGCTGCGGCGGACGCTGACCGAGACGATGGCGCACACCGCGATCGACAGCACCGTCTACGCGGAGCGCACGCTGATGGCGGGTTTCACGACGGTGCGGAATGTCGGCAGCTTCGGCGAGGATATCTACGCGCTGCGTGACCGGATCAACGAGGGCATGATCCCCGGGCCGCGGATCCTGGCTGCGGGCAAGTCGATCGCGGTGACGGGCGGGCACGCGGACCCGACCAACGGGCTCCAGCCGTATCTCCGCCCCGAGGTGGGCCCGATGGAGGGCGTCGCCGATGGCGTGGCGGAGATGCGCAAGGCCGTGCGCGAGCGCGTCAAGCGCGGCAGCGACCTGATCAAGATCACCGCGACCGGCGGCGTTCTGAGCAACACCGCGGCCGGCACCGACCAGCAGATGTTCGTCGACGAGATGGAGGCGGTGGTCGAGAGCGCGCGGATGATGGGGCGCAAGGTCGCGGCCCACGCGCACGGCGCCGACGGCATCAAGGCCGCGCTCCGCGCTGGTGTGCACTCGATCGAGCACGGCACCTATCTCGACGATGAGGCCATCGAGCTGTTCAAGGAGACCGGCGCGTACCTCGTGCCCACGATCCACGCGGGCAAGTTCGTCGCCGAGAAGTCGTCCGAGCCCGAGTGGTTCAACGAGGCCATCCGCGAGAAGGCGGCCGCGGTCGGTCCGGTGATCCAGGGCGCGTTCGGCCGGGCCTACCGGGCCGGCGTGAAGATCGCGTTCGGTACGGATGTGGGGGTCGGCGCGCACGGCACCAACTGGCTCGAATTCGTCTACATGACCGAGGCCGGCATGCCCGCGAATGAGGCGATCAAGAGCGCGACCGTGAACGCGGCGGATCTGTGCGGTGTGACCGACCGCGGCACGGTCGAGGCGGGAAAGCTCGCGGACATCATCGCCGTCGATGGTGATCCGCTCGACGAGATCGAGGCGATGGGCCGCGTGGTGTTCGTGATGAAGGGCGGCGAGGTGTACAAGCACGAGTCGCCGACACGGGAATGATCCGATGAGAGTGCACCGGTTCTGGTCGATCGCCCGGGGCAGCGCGCAGGGGCCGGATGGTGTGACCGAGCACCGCACGGTCTGGCGTGGTTCGGATGCGAGCCAGGCCGACGCCGATGCGCTCGCCCGGCGGGCGATCGACGAGGCGCAGCGCGTGATCCGGTCGGGCGACCACCGGGCTCATTGGTACGCCTACGAGCGATCGAGCCGACCCGAACCGATCGTGCAGGAGTTCGTGGATGATGAAGGCCATCGCTACGCGGCGGTGACGGTGAACCGGTGGGGCGCCTCGGTGCTCAACACGGCGTGGCTGCCGATCGTCGATGTGGACCTGCCTCAGGGTACGGAGCAGGCCGGTCCGCTGAAGCGGCTGCTGCTCGGGTGGCTGCTGGAGCAGCAGGACGCCGTCCGCCTCGCCGGTCGGCTGCTTGTTCTCGGCAAATGGCTCGGTGAGGATGCGCAGCGCGGCGCACGGGTGTATCGCACGAAAGCGGGGGTCCGATACATCCTGCCGGTGTCGCGCATGGACCCGGCGAGTGAAGCGACGGGGGCGATGATGCAGCAGCTGAAGGCCGATGGGCTGTATGCCCGGCTCTGCCGAGCGCAGCGGAGTTTTCGCGCGAGGCTGAGCCCGAAGCCGTGGCGGATCGGTATGGCAGGTGGCCCCCCGGTCCGCGTCGATACCGTGGACGGCGCGAGCGCCGGCGCGTGGCTGGCGGAGTACGAGCGGCGCAGCGAGGGTTTCGCGGTCTGTGAGCTGCTGGAGACCCGGGGCCCCGAGTCCGACGACCCGCGCGTCCGGGAGCTGATCGAGTTGCACGACGCGGCGACGGGCGCGACCAGCGGCCGGCCGCTGGCGTAGGCCGTCTTTCGTCTTGGATTCCGACCGGACGCGCTGTAGAGTGTTCGAATCGGTTCGCCCTTCCGCCAGAGAGGAATCCTTGCATGCCGTTCGTTCGCACCGGGAGCATCGCCGCCTGTTCGTTCATCGTTGCCGCGTCGCCCGCCCAGCCGCTGCCCGCGTCGGTCGCCGGGTATGAGGTGTTGGCGCGTGGCGTGTTCAACGGGCCCGGCTTCGCGTTGCCACCGGAGAGCCAGGTGACGAACATCACACCGCGTCTGAACCACGCGGGCGATGTGGTGTTTGCCTACTTCGATGCGCTGCTGGACAAGCGGATCTGGGTCAATGGCGTGACGGTGCCGAGCGCGCCGCCGTTCTTCCTGTCCAGCGACCCGCACATCAACGCGGATGGCGACGCGGTCTGGCGCGTCTCGACGCTGGATCCGGATCCGTCGAAGTGGGGGGTCTGGAAGTACGACGCCTCGACCGGCACGGCCGCCCGCCTGACGACCGATCCACTCGGCGCGGGCGGCTGGGGTTCCCCGGTGATCAACGACGCCGGTCTCGTGGCGTATCGTGCCGAGTTCCAGTTCAGCGATGCCCTGGGCATCTACGACGGCAGCTCGTTCCAGGTCATCGCGACCGACACGGGCAATCCCTACACCTTCATCACCAGCGGCATCGGGTTCAACAACAGCAACCAGATCTGCGGCCGGGTGTTTCGCAACGGCGCCCCGAACGGCGTCGCGGTGTTCGAGGACGACGGTTCCTCTGTGGTGATCATCACGGATGGCTCGCTGAGCCCCTCGGGCGATACCTTCTCGGGGTTCCTGAACGGGACCGACATCAGCGATCAGAGCCGCGTCGCGATCAACGCGTTTACGAGTGGCTCGGCCGAGATCATCGGTGTCGATCTCAACGGCGCGGTCACCGTGTACGCCGACGAGGATCAGCCAGAGATCAACGAGATCGAGCTGTTCAATCCCGTGATCAACACGCAGGGCTGGATCGCGTTCCGCGCGGTCAACAGCGCGGGTCGGCAGTGCGTGTTCGTCGCTGACGGCACGGAACTGCTCGAGGTCGCCGCGGTCGGTACGACGCTGACGAGCGACGCCGGACCCGCGGTCATCACGGGCTTCTCGGGCGGGCTCGACATCAACGACGCGGGGCAGATCCTGATCAATGTCGCGCTCGAGACGCCCGCGGGCGCGTCGCTCGGCCGAGCGATCGTGCGTGCGGACCTGGACACCGGCGCCTGCCTCGCGGATGTCAACGGCAACGGCGTGCTGGACCCGGGCGACTTCACCGCCTGGGTCACCGCGTACAACGCCGGAGATGCGTCGGCGGACCAGAACCAGAACGGTGCGCTGGATCCGGGCGACTTCACGGCGTGGGTGACGAACTACAACGCCGGCTGCTGATCGCGGGCTACGCCTCGCTCGCGTCGTCGTCGGATGGGTCGAAGCAGTAGCCGAAGAGGCGCGCATCATCGGCGTAGATGCGTCCGACCAGCTCGGCGGATGTGTCGTCGTAGGCGGCGCGGTAGTCGCCCTTGAGCTTCGAACGGTTGACCTCCGGCAGCGGGCGCGTCGGGCCGCGCAGCTCGGCACGGACGCGCTCGTAGTCCTCGGCGATGCGTTCGAAGCGGCCGACGAAGCGCACGCCGATCTCGCCGGTCT
Organism: Phycisphaerales bacterium; assembly: GCA_052168215.1. Lineage (GTDB taxonomy): Bacteria > Planctomycetota > Phycisphaerae > Phycisphaerales > UBA1924 > JANQQZ01. The sequence continues at coordinate 75,204 of JBQLZJ010000005.1, read as the reverse complement.
CGTCGCACAGAAATTCGGATTGCGGCCTGAAGTGGATCTGGCGAGGGCCTCGCTCGGCGAGCCAGCCCCGGACAAACTCGTTGAACCCGCCGTAGGGCGCGACCGCGCGCTCGGCGAAGGCGGCGTCGCCGGGCGTGCCGCCGCCGGTGCTCAGGTATCGCCAGGCGGAGTAGCACCGATCCCACGGGTTTCGGACGAAGCCGAAGGTGAACCATGTGTCCAGGTCGCGCACGCCGTAGACGCGTGCGAAGATGTCGCGCACCTCACCGAGCGTCAGGTGTGGCCCGATGTTGTGGCCGAAGAGCCCGAGCGTCACGGCCTTGCCGGCGGTCTTGGGCACATGGACGAACAGGCAGCGGTGCGTGAAATAGCCGCGGTAGCTCTGATCAGCGATGACGAGGCGCCTGCGTGCGTGCAGGACGATCCGGCTCTTGAGCTTGCCGAGCGCGCTCATCCGCTGGCCCTCCCGCGCTGCGACGCGGCGCTCAGCCCAGGCCCATGGCGCGGGCCATGGCGGTCCCCATGTCCGCCGGGCTCTCGGCGACCTCGATGCCGGCCGAGCGCATCGCCTCGATCTTGCTCTCGGCTGTGCCCTTGCCGCCGGCCTCGATGATCGCGCCGGCGTGGCCCATGCGCTTGCCGGGCGGCGCGGTCCGGCCGGCGATGAACCCGGCGACGGGCTTGGAGACCCTGTCCTTGACGAACGCGGCGGCGGCCTCCTCGTCGGTGCCGCCGATCTCGCCGATCATCAGGATGCCGTGCGTGTCGGGGTCGTTCTCGAACAGCTCGATGGCGTCGATGTGGTTCATGCCGCGCACCGGGTCGCCGCCGATGCCGATGCAGGTCGATTGTCCCAGTCCCAGGTTCGAGGTCTGCCAGACCGCCTCGTAGGTCAGCGTGCCGGATCGGCTGACGATGCCCACGGCCTTGCCGGTCTTCGCTTCGCTGATGTGGGTGTGGATGTATCCCGGCATGATGCCGATCTTGCAGCCCGCATTGGTGTACGGGTCCGTGCCGGACTCGCCGGACCCGGTCTTCGGTCCCGGCGTGATGACGCCCGGGCAGTTGGGCCCGATCAGGGTGATGCGGCTGGACGGATCCCGCCGGAGGTTCATCTCGTCGAGCACGGCCCGGCACTTGACCATGTCCTGCACCGGGATGCCCTCGGTGATCGCGCAGATCAGGCGGATCCCGGCGTAGGCGGCCTCGAGGATCGCGTCGGAGGCGAACGCCGGCGGGACGAAGATCATCGTGGCGTCGGCGCCGGCCTCGCGGACGGCCTGCTCGACGGTGTCGAAGATGGGCAGGCCGTTGTCGTCCTTGCTGCCGCCCTTGCCGGGTGTCACACCGCCGACGACCTTCGTGCCGTAGCGGTGGCAGCCGCGCGTGTGGACGGCCCCGAACGAGCCGGTGATGCCCTGGCAGATGACGCGGGTGTCGGCGTTGACGAGCACGGCCATGTCGTGGTCCTCGCGGGAGTCGGTTCGGGTCGGCGCGACCCCGGGCCACGCCGCATGGAGGCGGGAGGCCTCACCCGGCCTCACGAGGCACAGGGTAGCCCCGGACCCGTGGGTCGGACCCGATCGTCAGCGGTCCCGACGCGCTTCTGTTCGACGGCTCGTCGGGACGCGATCTGTCGAACAGAGCCTAGACGCAGCCGGCGTTGTAGTTGCTGATCCAGGCGGTGAAGTCGCCCGGGTCGAGCGTGCCGTTGCCGTTCTGGTCCGCGGCGAGGTCGCCGGCGTTGTACGCGTTGACCCAGGCGGTGAAGTCGCCCGGGTCGGCGACGCCGTTGCCGTTGACATCCGCCGACGCGGGGCAGCCCGGGTCGCACGAGGGGATGACGAGGTTCGGCCTGAAATTGACCTGGGTCGCGAGCATCCTGGCCTGCTGCTCGGGGGTGAACAGGGTTCGGCACTCCTTGCGGGAGTAGCTCATGAGGTTGTCCACCGGCGGGTCGTAGGGCAGCGCCGAGCCGCACGGGTCGCTCGCCGAGCCGGTCCAGAGGCAGGCCCGGTCGATGTCGCCGAGGATGTTCGGGTCGGCCGCGGTGTCGCAGATCAGGTCGGCGGCGTCGGCGCAGTTGCTGCCGTCGATGCACTCGGCGCCGAACGCGGGCTCGTGCGTGTGGAACAGATCGAAGTAGTGGCCGATCTCGTGCGCGGTGGTGGAGGTGTTGCCGGTCATGGCGGTGCAGGCGTTGTTCATCGCGATGGACTGGACCTCGGAGAAGGTGAACGCGCTGATGCCGCAGAGCCCGCCGAACTCGTACTCGAGCCGATCGGTGAAGTAGATGTTGAGCGTGCCCGGGACGAGGCCGGTGGTGCGCATGGCGTCGATCTCGGCACGGGTGTCGATGCCGGAGTAGAACTGATCGCTGTCCAGGTAGATCGTCTCGACAAGGCAGAGCGAGAGCAGCCCGCCGGCCTCGAAGTGCGCGTTGGCGTCGGCGATGGTTTGCTCGAGGTCGGGCGTGCTCAGCCCGCCGGTGCCGTCGCTGCGGCGGACGATGTGCGCGGTGATCGGGATGATGGTGAAGCCCCGGCCGGCGGCGTTCGGCAGGTCGTACAGCCCCGCCGCCCGGCGCTGCCGGATCAGCTCGGCTTCGGCGGGTGTGGGCGCGAGGGGGCAGGTGCCGGGTTGGACGACCTGTCCCGTCGCCGCCGCGGTCGAGAGTGCCGCCGCTGTCCATACCGCTGCCCGAGTCGTTCTCTGCATGCGTTGCCTCGCCCTCTGTGTGGTGCCGTGTTTCGAGCGGGCCGGTCCGTCGGTCAAAGGTCCGCAAGCCCGTGCCGAGCCCGAGCATACCGTGGCCCGGGCGAATTGTGCACCGGGATATCGATATTGTGCCCCGTCCCGTGGCCGTACCATGCCGCGATCGGCCCGCGGTGGGGGTCGGCGAAGGACCGGAGGCAGCGGATGCGGGCGATTGTGACCGGCCAGGTCGGCATGGACAAGAAGGACTACCTCGAGGCCCTGGCCCGGTTCGCCGGCGAGCACGGCGAGCCGATCGAGCTGTTCCATATCGGCGACCTGATGTACCAGGAGGCCCGGGATGTCAGGCCCGGCCGGATCCTCGACCTCCCGCTGTCGCGCCTGAACTCGCTCCGCCGGGCCGCGTTCAAGGACGCCATCATGGGCGCCCAGCACCGAGAGAATGTCGTCGTCAACACGCACGCGACCTTCCGCTGGCGTCACGGCCTGTTCAGCGCGTTCGACTTCGATCAGATCGTCGCCTTCAAGCCCGATCTGTTCATCTGCCTGGTCGACAACATCGAGGTGGTGCACCAGCGGCTGCACCGCGACCATGTCATCGACGCCACGCTCAAGGACCTGATGGTCTGGCGAGAAGAAGAAATCCTCGCGACCGAGCTGATGAGCCAGGCCGTGCCAGGCAGCCGGTTCTTCATCGTCAGCCGGGGTCGGCACGAGACCACGCACCGGACGATGTTCCGCCTGATCACCCGGCCCGACATGCGCACGGTCTACCCCAGCTTCCCGATGAGCCATGTCGTCGGCATGCCCGATGTCCAGGCGGAGATCGATCAGTTCCGCGAGGCGCTCGCCGAGCACTTCATCACCTTCGACCCCGGTGATGTGGACGAGAAGCTGCTGCTCGACCGCGCCGTGGACGCGATGAAGGGCAGCCACGACTTCTTCGACCACGAGGTCGTGGCGCTCGGGGGCGAGGCGAAAGGGTCCAGGTCCGCACCGATCCGGATGCGCACCCGCGAGGTGCTCGACATCGCCGGCGACATCGACGGGCAGATCTACATGCGCGACTTCAAGCTCATCGACCAGGCCGACATGATCGTCAGCCTTGTGCCCGAGCTGCCGGGCGGTGTGCCCGGTCTCTCCAGCGGTGTCGAGCGTGAGCTGCAGCACGCCTTCGAGCACGCGAAGGAGGTCTATGTCGTCTGGAAGCCCGCCAAGCCGCCGAGCCCCTTCATCACCGAGACCTCGACGAAGATCTTCAAGAGCGTGGACGAGGCACTGAGCCACTTCGACGCGGCCGGCATGTTCGGCGAGAAGAACCTGTTCGGGCAGTGAGCTTTCTGTGCCTCGCTGGCGCTTCGGCTTCGTCAAGACCCGTGACCCGACGAGGCCGAAGCGCCAGCGAGGCATCCGAGCACCCGGCTGCAATCACGCACCGGCGTCTCCCAATACGCTGGTGAGCCAAGGAGCTTTTTTCTCCGGGGAGCCGCCGTGGAAGGACAGGAACCGCACAACGCCCACGCCTCGGACGCCGGTGCCTCGGCCGCGGGCGAGCGCTACGCGGCCACACCGGAGGGACGGCTGCGGGCGGTGGGTCTGGCCGACGATGTCCGGCAGTACGCGAGCTGGTGCCACTTCGGTCCCACGATCGCCGCGGCGTCGGTCATCTTTTCGAGTGGCGTCACCTTCATCGTGCCGCCGCTGGTCGCGCTGGCGCTGTGGCAGATCCGCAACAAGGACTCGCGGTTCATCGACGACCACGGCCGGGAGGCGCTGAACTTCCAGATCAGCCTCGTGCTGCTCGCCTTGATCCTGATTCCGGTGACGCTTCTGACCTGCGGCGTGGGCGCGATTCTGTACATCGGGCTGCCGGTGCTCGCGATCGTGGGCGGGATTCTGGGCGGTATCCGGGCCGGGCGCGGCGAGGTCTTCCGGTATCCGGTGTGCATCCGGGTGATCTCAGAGCCTCGCGAGGACTGACCCGGCGCGACGCGGAGCCCGCTCTATACTCCGCCGATGCCCCTCCTGGAGGTTTCCAAGCTTCGCAAGAGCTACAACGGCCGGCAGGTCGTCCAGGGTGTCTCGTTCACGGTTGATCGCGCGGAGATCATCGGCCTGCTCGGCCGCAACGGCGCCGGCAAGACCACCAGCTTCCGCATGACCATCGGCATGATCGAGGCCGACGGCGGCACGGTCGTGTTCGACGGCGAGGATGTCTCCACCCTGCCGATGTACCAGCGTGCCAAACGCGGCATGGGCTACCTCAGCCAGGAGCCGAGCATCTTCCAGCGGCTGAGCTGCGAGCAGAACCTGCTCGCCATCCTCGACACCCTGCCGATGTCCCGGCGCGAGCGGAAGCAGCGCGCGGCGGAGCTGCTCGACCAGTTCGGCCTGACCCACAAGGCCCGCGATCAGGCCCGGACCTGCTCCGGGGGCGAGCGCCGCAAGCTCGAGATCGCCCGCGCCATGGTCACCCAGCCGCGCATCGTGCTGCTCGACGAGCCGTTCAGCGGCGTCGATCCCATCGCCGTCGAGGACCTGCAGGCGGAGATCAAGAAGCTCGCCGAGACCGGCATCGCGGTGCTCATCACCGACCACAATGTCCAGCAGACGCTCCGCGTGTGCACGCGCGCCTGCATCATCGACGACGGCAAGCTCTTCGCGCAGGGCACGCCCCGTGCGCTGATCAACGACGACCGCGTCCGCCAGGTCTACCTCGGCTCGCTGTTCCGCGGCGATGAGTTCGACGAGGCGTTCGTGCCCGCGCCCACACGGAGCCACAAGCGTTCGACGGCGGCTGAGATCGAGACGCCCGCTCGCAGAAGGAAGATCGAGCCATGATCGGGCGCGCCGCGTCTCTCGTGCTCGTTGCCGTCTGCAGCACCGGCTGCCTGGAACGCACGATCACGATCACCAGTGAGCCGCCCGGCGCGATCGTTCGGCTCAACGACGCCGAGCTGGGCCGCACGCCCGTCACGGCGGAGTTCAAGCACTTCGGCGTGTACGATGTCCGCCTCTCGCTCGACGGGCACGAGCCGCTGGTCACCGAGCGAGAAACGACCCCGCCGATCTGGGAGTACCCCGGCGTGGATCTGCTGGCGATCCTCGCGCCGTGGCGCGTGCGGACCTCGATCGAGTGGCACTTCGAGCTGCAGCCCGAACCCGTGCCCGGCTCGGCCGAGGCCCGCGAGGCGGAGCAGGAGCTGCTCGAGCGGGCCGCCTCGCTGCGCGACGCTTCGCGGGGCGAGTGACCCGGCCGGCATCGTGAAGACGGCATGAGGGCTCGGGCGGGACACTCCGCTGAAGGCCCGTGCAGGCGAGTGAAGGGCCGGCCGGGTGCCCGCCGCGCTTTCGGACTTATGAAACTGATTGATCGGCGGCCGGGTCCGCGGTATGTTGACGGCTCGGGGATGCAGACGGAGATCGCGATGCAACGAGGATCCATGATTCTGGCCGGTGTGTTGTGTGCCGTGTCCCCTGCCGCGTCGCAGGAGCTCCTGCTCAGGGTCGTTCCGAGCGAGGAGGTCGCGGGCGTTGGCGATGTGGTCACCTGGACCTTCACGGCGGAGCTGCTGAACCCCGATCCATCGCGGACGCTGCTCGCGGTGGTCAACGAGATTGAGTTCGATGTCTCGCATCAGGGCGATACCGGTGTGGAGATATCGAACAACGCGCTGAACCCGGCGTTTGACGGCCTGTTCGGCTCTGACAACGGCACGGTCTCGGGCAGCTCGATCACGGGTGTGACGGGGTTTCAGGATCCGCCCCTGTTGGTGCCCGACCCGGTCATCGACAGCAGCAACCCGCTCGTGATCTATCAGTACGACATGCTGATCACGGACGGCACGCCGCGGGTGCTGACGGCCGATGTCGACATCATCGGACAGTTCTCCGGCAGCTACACCCGGGATGATTTTCCGTTCCAGGATGTCTTCTTCTACCAGCTTGCCGATGGCTCACTCGGCCAGGTTCCGTTCACATTCGGCCCTTTGCTGTTCGAACCCACGCTGACGATCGTGCCCGCGCCGGCCACGGCTGCACTGCTCGGCATCGCCGGCGTCGGTCTCGTCCGTCGCCGCCGCTGACGGGCCTCAGCCAGCCGGGACACCAACCACGGTCGAGCCGTCGTCGACATCTCGGATGACCACGGCCCCCGCGCCGACGATGCACCCCGCACCGATCGCGACACCCGGCAGGACCCGTGCGCCGAGGCCGATGAGCGTGTCGTTGCCGACGCTGACCTCGCCGCCCAGGACCGCGCCGGGCGCGATGTGCGCGTTCTCGGCGACGAGACAGTCGTGCTCGATGATCGCGCCGCTGTTGATGATCGCGTGATCCAGCACGCGCGCCCGGCTGTGCACCACCGCTCGCGGCCCGATCCAGACGCCGCCCGCGACGACGGAGGACTCGGCGACGCTCGCGTCGGGATGGACGACCATCGCGGCGTCGTCCTCGGCGCGGTAGAGCCGATCGATCAGCCACCGGCGCGTGCCGAGGTCGCCGACCGCGAGGATCCAGGGGGCGTTGTCGAGCTCTTCCGCCTCGAGCGAGGTCAGGTCGCCGAGCCGGGTGGTCGACGGGTTCCCCGATGCGAGGGCTGTGTCTGGATCGTCGTCGTAGAACCCCGCGAGGGTGAGCCCGCCGCGCAGGGCGGATTCGGCCACGACCACCGCGTGGCCGCCGCCTCCGACGAGTGTGAGCGCCATCGAGCGTTCCATGCCGCGATGCTACAACGGCGCGGGCCGGGGCGTACGCTTTCGGCGTGAAGACCGAGACCCGCATCGGCTGTGTGAACTTCCTGAACACCGCGCCGCTGATCGAGGGGCTCGGCTCGCTCGCGGGCGTTACGGTCACGGGGGCCGTGCCGAGCAAGCTCGTCGGTTTGCTGGAGCGGGACGAGGCGGATGTGGCGCTCGTGAGCCTGATCGACGCGGCCCGGTCCGCGGTGCCGCTGGTGGTCGTGCCCGCCGGGATGATCGGGTGCGACGGCCCGACGCTGACGGTCCGGCTGTACAGCCAGGTGCCGATCGACGGCGTGCGCGTGGTGCACGCCGATACGGACAGCCACACCTCCGTGGCTCTGTGCCGGCTGCTGCTGAAGGACCGGTACGGGATCGAGCCGTCGTTCGCGGACTACGACGCCCGGGAGCGGATGCCGCTGGCCCGCCGCGCCGACGCCGAGCCCTCGGGCGAGGAGGCGGATGGCTCGAGCTGGCCCGAGTCGATGCTGCTGATCGGTGACAAGGTGGTGACGGACTCGCCGCCGGCGGTCCGGTACCCGCACCAGTGCGACCTGGGCGAGCTGTGGCGGGAACAGACCGGGCTTCCGTTCGTATACGCTGTGTGGATGTGCCGGGGTGATCGCGTGGACGATGCTCGGGTCCGGCGCGCCGCGGCGCTGCTGGACCGGCAGCGTCGGCACAACCGGACCCGGATCGACCACATCGTCACGAACCGAGCGCCCGAGCACCGCTGGCCGGCGGACCTGGCCCGGCGGTACATCGGCCGGTGCCTCCGGTACGATTTCGATGAGCGGGCCCGCGAGGCGGCGGGTCTGTTCCTCGAGCGGTGCGTGGCCGCGGGCCTGGCGCCGCACGCCCGGCTGACCGTGGCCGATCAGCTGATCGGGCCCGTGCCGGCCTAGGCCCGCACGAGACCGGCGACCGGGCCGGAGCCGAGGGGAGAAACCAGAGCCGTGCCCCCGCTGCCGCGATTCAGGATCGACGCCATCGAGGACCTCGCCCGGCAGCTGCGGTACGCGCCCGCGTCGGCCCTGGTGCGGGATCTGGAGCGCACCGAGGCCTTCGCGTACGAGGTGGATCCCGCCGCCGGGTACCCGCTCGACTATGTCGTCTTCCGCGTGACCGGGTACCGGCCGGAGGGCACGGCTCACGCGCTGCGTCTGATCGGGGGCGAGGACCTGCTGGGCGAGCTGGCGACGCTCGTCGAGCACCTGTCGGCGTCGGCGAAGATCCCGCTGTCGTCGCTCGACGGCGCGCTCTCCGCCGAGGAGCTCTGCGGGCGATGGTCCGTCAGCCGCAAGACCCTCGAGCGGTACCGCCGGCGGGGTCTGCTGTCGCGGCGTGTGGTGGGTCCTGGCGGCAAGCCGCGCGTCGCGTACATGCCCGAGGCGGTGCGCGCGTTCGAGGCGCGCGAGCCGGAGACGATCGCGGCGGCGTCGGGCTTCTCGAGGCTCGAGCCCGAGGTCCGGCAGCGCGTGCTGCGCGATGCGCTCGAGCACGCGCGCGCCGGCATGAGCTTGAACCAGGCGGCGCTCGCCATCGCCGAGCGCATCGGGCGAGGGCACGAGACGGTTCGGCAGATCCTGCAGCAGCACGAGCAGCTCGAGGGCGAGCCGCTGTTCGACGGCACCGGTCCGATGCGGGCGCGCGAGCGTCGGCTCTGCTACCGCGCGTGGCGGCGGGCGATCGAGCCGGGCCTGATCGCCGAGCGCGTCGGCAAGCCCCGCTCGTCCGTGCTCCGCGCGACCACGGACGAGCGCGCCGAGGCCCTGCGCGCGGCCTTGCCCTCCATCGCCGCGGGGCTCCGCACCGATCCGCCGAACGAGATGGCCCTGACCAAGCCCGGGGCAACGCAGGGGATCGGTCTGGGGGGGCCCGACCTGCTCGAGGACCTCCTCACGCTCGCGCGCGGCCTGCCGCCGATGAGCGCGGGGGAGGAGCGAGACCGTCTGACGGCGTGCCGGGAGCTGCGCCGACGCGCGGCCCGCGCCATCGAGGCGTTGCCCGAGCACGGCAACTCCGCTCCAGCGATCGATCAGATCGAGTCGGACCTGCGCTGGTCCGCGAGGATCAAGGCGGAGCTGCTCCGCGGGCAGCTCCCCGTCATGCTCCGCGCGATCGAGTCCCGGCTCGGTGTGGAGGCGGAGACGCTGGGCGGGCAGGCGCTGCGCGGCGTGTTCGTGCACGCGATCCGCGCCGCCGCGGCCGCGATCGACCTCGTCCACCCGAGCGAGCGGGGCCGGCTGGCATCGCCGGTGACGCTGGCGGTCGACCGGACGCTGCGCGGCGCTGTGCGCCCGGCGCTGGGCGATGCCGCCTCGCCCACGCGGGCCCGGCGGAAGATCAGCGCCGCCGAGCCGGTCGACGACTTCACCCGGCTGGTCTACCCGTGGCAGGACCTGGTCGAGCCGGATCCACGGCTGCCCGGGGCGCTCGTGCTGCTAGCCGAGCGCGACCGGATGATCCTGCGGTCTCGGTTCGGGTACGCGCCGAGCGAGGCGGGTCGGCCGCTGACGCTCGCGGAGCTGGCCGAGCAGCTCGGGTCGCGTCCGCTGCATGTGGCGCGTTCGGAGCGGGCGGCGGTCCGTCGCGCGTTGGAGGTCGCCCGCCGCGCCGGTACGATGCCCCCGTGAACGACCAGGCTCGACAGAGGCTCGATCGCATCGCGTCCGTCCATCTCGTGATCGGGATGGAGGTGCATGTGGAGCTGTCGACGCGTTCCAAGATGTTCACGCGTGCGCCGAACCCGGCGGGGCACGCCGCGGAGGATGCCGGGCCGAACACGCTGACCGACGCGTTGGTGCTGGCCCTGCCGGGCACGCTGCCGGTGATGAACCGCTCCGCCGTGGAGATGGCGGCGTTGGTCGGTCTGGCGCTGGGCTGCCGCATCGCGGAGCGGGCCGTCTGGGACCGCAAGAGCTACTTCTACCCGGATCTGCCGAAGGCGTATCAGATCAGCCAGTACGACCAGCCGCTGTGCTTCGACGGGGCGGTCGATGTTCCGGCGATGGATGACGCCGGGTTCGTGCTGCACGACGAGCCGTCGCACCGCGTCGGTATCGTCCGAGCGCATCTGGAAGAGGACGCGGGCAAGCTGCTGCACGAGGCGCCGGGCGGTCGGCCGATCGATCACTCCATCGTGGATCTGAACCGCGCGGGCACGCCCCTGCTGGAGATCGTGACGGCTCCCGAGATGCACTCGGCGGAGCAGGCGGTCGCGTTCTGCCGGCTGCTGCACACGACCTGCCGGTTCCTCGGTGTGACGCGGGGCGTGCTCCAGAGCGGGCAGATGCGCTTCGAACCAAACATCAATTGCGTGCTCACCCTCGACGACGGCCGGCAGGTCCGCACACCGATTGTCGAGATCAAGAACCTCAACTCCTTCCGCGCGGTCGCCGGCGCGATCCGTGCGGAGCTGGCGGAGCAGCCGACGCGCTGGGCCGAGACGGGCGAGGAGCACGGGCCGGCGATGAAGTCCACGCGAGGCTGGGATGAACGCCGCGAGCGCACCGTGCCGCAACGCTCGAAAGAGGACGCCCTCGATTACCGCTATTTCCCTGATCCGGATCTGCTGCCGGTGGAGATCGACGAGGCGTGGCTCGCTTCGATCCGTGCGCGTCTGCCGGAGCTGCCGGCGGCACGGCTTCGGCGGTACCGCGACGAGCTGGGGCTGGCCGACCGTGATGCGCAGCAGATCGCGTTCGAGCGAGCCTCCGCGGAGCTGCTCGATGCGGCCGAGGCGCACGCCGCGGAGCTCGGTCTCGGCCGAACCGAGGCGGCCCGGCTCATCGCGCAGTTCCTCCTACAGACGCTCTCTCGCCTCGCCAACGAGCGCGGCTGCGAGTCGGCGGCGCTGAAGCCGTCGCCGCTCGGCCTTGCGCGGGCTGCGCAGCTCAGGCACGAGGGCGCCGTCAGCGCCCAATCGGCTGATCGACTCGTCACCCACCTCGTCGATCATCCGGAGGCTTCCGATCCCCGGGCGGTGGCGGAGGCGTTGGGCCTGCTCCAGGTCAGCGACACCGGCGCACTCGAGGGCTGGGCGGACGAGGTGATCGCCGAGTTCCCGGAGATCGCCGAGCAGATCCGCGGCGGGAAGCAGCAGGCGATCGGCCGGCTGATCGGCGAGGTCATGAAGCGCAGCGGTGGGCAGGCCGACGCGAAGGCTGTTCGCGGCATCCTGCTGACGAAGCTCGGTGGCTAGCGCCGCCCTGCACCCGACATGGAAGCGCGGGCCGGCTAGCTCCGTACGGTCTCGGGCTTCAGGTCGAGCCGGGCGATGCGCGCCCGCAGGTTGTCGAGCACATTCATGAAGTTGATGTACCCGTCGTAGGGCGAGTCGTACGGGCTGAAGTACTTGTGCACATCGCCGTCGGCCCAGTACTTCGTGCACATGTAGTAGAAATGGTCGCTGGTGGTCAGCTTGCGCCAGTCCTCGAGCACGAATCGAACCTGCTTGAGCAGCTCCGCTTCCCCGTTGCCCAGTCGAGACGCGGCGGCGAGCGCCCGGCGGATCTCGCCCTCGGCCTTGTAGGTCTCGTGCAGCGCGTTCGCCTGCATCGCGTTCCCAAGCCACGCGGACAGATCGCGCTCCGTGTCGGCCCAGCTCAGGTAGTTCGGCACATCGTACTCGCCGACGGGCTCGAACTGCTCGAGCGCCATGCTCGGCGTGATGAAGTGGTTCTCGCCCGGTGCAACATCGAAGATCGCGGCCGGCAGGGCACGCATGAACTCGAAGATGCCGGTGTCCGCCCACTGGTGCTCGCCGAAGGTCTCGTAGTCCATGAACAGGTTGACGAGGTACCCGTCGCCGTTGACATCGTGCACCCACCGCGCGAACTTGCCCGCGTCCAGGGGCCACTCCGCCCAGCCGCGGTTGCCGAAGCGGAAGGCGATGTCGTCGCTGAGGCGGTAGTTCTTGAGCAGCAGCCCGAACGGCCGGCCGCCCGCGCCCAGCGGCGCGCCGGGCGGTGCGTAGACATAGCTCGGCTTGCGGAACCCCAGGTAGTGGTCCCAGCCCTCGCAGCACATGCCCTTGAACCGGCGCTCCCCGTCCGGCCCGGTCATCTGCGCCACGGCGTGACCCACCTCGTTCGAGTAGATCAGCTCGGTGTTCCGGAAGACCGTGGGCGTCTGGCCGAACAGCTCCTGGATCTTCGCCGTGTGCTGGTTGACCTGGTCCTCGAACTCCTTGCGGCTGTAGAGGAAGCTCAGCGAGTGGTAGTAGGTCTCGGACAGGAACTCGACGCAGCCGGTCTCTCCCAGTCGTTGAAACGAGTCGAGCACATCCGGCGCGTACTCGGCGAACTGGTCCAACGCCACGCCCGAGATGCTGAACGCGCACCGGAAGTTCCCGTCGTTCGCCTCGATCAGATCCAGCAGCAGCCGGTTCATCGGCCGGTAGCACTTGTCCGCGACCTTCTGGCAGATGGCGGCGTTGTTGTCGGTATCGAAATAGAACGGATGGTCATCGAACACCGAGTACCGCTTGAGTCGATACGGCTGATGCACCTGGAAGTAGAAACAGACAGAAGCCATAGCGACTCCGCTCCGAAGCTGTGCCGGCCGCCCGCGTCAACCACCGCCGCGCGGATGCACCGGTTCCACCTGGGCAGAGTCTATCAGCGCGAACGCGCCGGCGAAGGAGTGCCGATTCTCGTATACAGGACCCCTAGCCGTCCGCGTCTCTCGGCTGCAGCTCGATCTCTTCGACGGTCGTTCGGCGCAGCGTCACCCGGCCGCGGGGGGTGTCCCGCTCCTCGGTCTCGACGGTCCGCCGGACCTCGGCGGTCGAGCCGCCCGGCGATGACCGCACCGCCCGCCCGATCTCGCCGAAGAACCGGCCGAGCGAGCGCATGAGAGTCGGCTTGTTCGTGCTCACGGCGGATGGTACGGGCCCGAGCCGTGCATGGACGGCCCGCCCGTTCAGGGGCAGCCGGCGGTGTAGTTCGCGATCCAGGCGGTGAAGTCGCCCGGATCGAGCACACCGTTGAAGTTCTGGTCGGCGGGGCAGTCGGGCGGTGGCGCATCCCCTCGGACAGCGATGATGGCCGGCTCGCTGATCTGCTCGACGCCGCTGCTGTCGATCACTCGGCAGGTGTAGATGTCCGTGTCGGTCAGCTCGGTGCCGATGATCGCGAGAACGCTTGTGCTCGTTCCCGAGATCCGCGGCCCATCGTTGAGCGGGCTGCCGTCGCGGAACCACTGGTAGCTCGGGGCGGGATCGAGCGAGCCGACGAACAGCGTCGCGGTCTGCCCGGCGTCGACCAGAACGCTCTTCGGCTGCGTGACGATGGGGTCGATGATCGCCTCGGCGTCCAGCGAGAACAGCTGCGAGGCTGAGATGGTGTCGATATCGCCCGAGGTCGTATCCACGATCAGCAGCTCGGTCGCGCCCGGTGCTATGCCGAAGGGCAACGCGGCGATCGCGAGCGCGTCGCCGACCAGGGCCACGCCCGTGTACTGCTGGAGCACCCCGGGCGACGGCGACAGCGCTCCGACGAGCACGGTTGGGTCGCCGAACGCGCTGTCGGAGCGGATCACGCTCGCAGCGAGGCCCGAGGTGGTGCTGATCGCATTCTCGACCCACACGACATCGCCCGAGACGGGGTCGATGGCAACGTCGAGGATCGCGACGACGGCGCCCGTGCTGAGCGGGTCGAAGGTTGTCGGCGCGATCGCCGGATCGAGCGGCCCGGCGAAGAGTTGCGAGTTGTCCGCCGTCACGCCGACGTACACGCCGCGCTGCACATCGGCTTCGAGTGCGAACGGCTCTGGCACGCTGTCGGCTTCGACGACGGGCACGCCCCCGCCCAGCGGACCGACGCTGCGGATCTGACCGCCTTCCCACCAGTAGATGCGCCCGGTGGCCGGGTCGACGTCCACCTGCGTGGCATCGGCCCCGAGCCCCGATCGCAGGACCGCGGAGGTCGCCGGGTCGAGCGAGTCATCGACCGAGCCGATGCTCCGGTTGCCGTTGATGTCGGCGATGAACACCACGCGGCCGCGCGGCGCATCGAACTCGAGCCCCTCGAAGCCGTTGAACCCCGGCGTGGCGAGTGTGAACGCCGCCGGTGTGCCGTCACGGTCGAGGGATGCGATCGTGGTACCGTTGACGCCGAAGACCCGGCCGACATCGAACGGTGACTGGGCGGCGGCGGGGAGGGCGGCCGCGAGAGCCGCCGGCACAGAAAGGCGAAGGGAGCGCGTGAACATGCCTGGACTCCGTGACTGGGCAGCAGGCAGCCTATCGAAAGCCGCCCACTCGCTCCAGACGCCCAATCCGGAATTCAGGCTTGGATGGCGTCAGAATGGTCCGATTACGGGCAGATCGGCGTGCGCGTGGTGTGTGTCAGGCATCGCACACACCGGATGCCTCGCTCGCGCTTCGGCCTCGTTATGAAGAGGAGCGTCGGCTCTGGTCGCCGATCCGTGATCGGCTCAGTGCCCGCCGCTGTGCTTGCCCGCCTCGTCGATCAGCCGGCCCATGTCTTCGGGCCTCAGGTTCTCGTGCAGCGTCTCGTCGATGAGGGCGACGGGGGCGGTGCCGCAGGAGCCCAGGCATTCGAGCTCGATCAGCGTGAACTGCTCGTCGTCGGTGGTCTCGCCGACATCGATGCCCAGCTTCGCCTTGCATGCCTCGGAGATCTCGGGCTGGCCGCAGAACTCGCAGGCGATCGATCGGCAGACCGCGACCACATGCCTGCCCTTGGGCCGCAGCCAGTATTCTTCATAGAAAGTCGCGGTGTCGATGACCTCGGCCGGCGGCAGCCCGAGGAACGCGGCGATCTCGAGCATCGCCTGCTCCGGCACCCAGCCGTAGGCGTGCTGGATCGCGTGCAGCGCCGGCAGCAGCGCCGCGTGCTTCGTCTCGTAGCGAGGCAGGATGCGGTCGGTCAGATCGGACCGCATCTCATCCGTGAGGTAGGGCTCGTCCCGACGGGCGACGGTCGCCCCCGCGCTGTTCTTGGTGATCCAGGCCATGCCGATCGCTCCGAAGGGCTGTCTGCTGCGGCCGATCCTAGCGCCCGCCGTCGTCCGTGTTGGCCGCGGCCTCCTCGGGCGAGGGGCCGACCGGGTGCTTCCCGGGGCTCATGTTCTCCCCGTCGAGGTGGTGGTGCAGCACCATCGGCCCGCCCATCCAATACCGGCAGACGCTGCCCGATGACCGCTCCTCGATCGCCTCGACCACGCCCGCGTCCGGCAGCGTCTCGTCGAACTCGCCCCAGTGCACGACCTGCACCGGCCGGTCCTCCGGGTCCGAGAGCAGCACCCAGTCCCCCCGGTTGCTGAACGCCGCGTACTCGTTGTCGTTGCCCATCGTGAAGACGAAGCAGCCGAGCCCTTCGCTCTTGTCCCGCGGCGCCCGCTCGCTCGTGCCGGCCTCGGCGCCGAAGCGCTGCCGGCTTCCGTTGAAGACCACCACAACCTCGCCCGGCTCGAGCCGGAACCGCGGGAAGGTGAACGACACCTCCCCCTGCCCGCCACGGTTGCGGTCGCTGATGGTGTATCCGCCGAGCTCGATCGCCCGGTCGTGCGGGTTGAACAGCTCGACGAACTCGTCCCCCGTCGCGTCCCGGTTCCCGTCCGGCCATGCGTCGCCGTCGTCACCCGGCGGCACCGCGTACAGCACCTCCGTGATCATCGGGTGCGGCGACTCCACCACGGGCTTCTCATAGTCCACGCCCGGCTGGCTTCCGAGCGCCAGCGCCGCCATCGCCCAGACCATCATCTGCCACCTCCTGCACGCAGGATACCGCCGATCTCCATCCGTCTCTCAGCTGGTGGTTGGTGGGCGAATTGGGGAAAGGGATGGTCTGGATAGGTGCGTACGCCGTGCCACCGACCTTCAGGTCGGCGCTCTCCTCCCGCTCCCCCCGGGGGAGAGGACCGGGGTGAGGTGGCGAACGCAGCGAGTCTCTACTCGTCGTCCGCCGGCACCAGGGAGAGCCCGGTCGGGCTCAGCTCGTCGATGACGACGCGCAGCCGGGTCGTGCCCCAGCCCAGCCGTTCGCTCTCGGCGACGCCCGCCCCGAGCCCGATCGCCGGGTCGACGCGCAGCGTCACCCGCTCGGTCAGCGGCGCCGAGACCGGTCCCAGCGTGCCGGTCTCTCCGGGCCGAACCGTCGCCGCAGCGAGCAGCCGATCCCCGGAGCCCATCAGCTCCCGCGAGATCGACGCCCGCACCGGGCCGGTGGTGTCGTTCGTCAGGATCACGGTCCTGCCGGGCGAGCAGGCGGTGAGGAGCGAAGCAGCCGCGGCCAGCGCGGTGCCCATCGTTCCCTTGTGTTTCATTACCGATCCAGCTCCGCGGCCACCACATTGATCGAGCCGATGACCGCGACGAGGTCCGCCAGCATGTGGCCCTCGATCATCTTCGAGACGACCTGGTAGTTGATGAAGCTCGGCGGGCGGGTCCGGGCGCGGAAGGGGCGGGGACCGCCGTCGGAGACGACGAAGTAGCCCAGCTCGCCGTTGGCGGTCTCGTTGGCGCCGTACGCCTCGGCGACCGGTGGCTTCCAGCCCCGGTTGCTCATGATCAGCTCGAAGTGCTGGATCAGCCCCTCGATCGAGCCGTAGACATCCGCCTTCTGCGGCTTGACCATCTTGCCGTCGGCGAAGGTGTCGATCGGCCCGCCCGGGATGGTGTCGATCAGCTGGCGGATGATCTCGCGCGACTGCTTCATCTCCTCGACCCGCACGAGGAATCGGCAGTACGCGTCGCCGTCGTGCGATACGGGCACCTTGAACTCGACGGGCGTGGCGCCCTGGCCGTCCCAGTTGTCGGCGTAGCAGAGGTAGGGCTCGTCCTTGCGCAGGTCCCGCCGAACGCCCGAGGCCCGTGCCATCGGGCCGGAGAGCGACCAGGCGATCGCCTCGTCGTGCGTGACAATGCCGATGCCCCGCGTCCGGTCCTGGAAGATGCGGTTGCGCTTGACGAGGTTCTCGATGTCGGCGATCGCCTGCACCAGGTCCTCGTTGATGAACCGCTTGACCATGTTCTTGAAGATCTGCTCGTCCGGCAGGTCCTGCATCGCGCCGCCGACGCGGGTCCAGTCCGGGTGGTAGCGCTGGCCGGCGATGAAGTCGCAGATGTCGTAGATGCGCTCGCGCTGGTTGAACATGTACAGGAAGCCGGAGAACGCGCCGAGGTCCAGCCCCGCCGCCCCGACGCACAGCAGGTGGTCCTGGATGCGGGCCAGCTCCGCCATGATCGTCCGCAGCACCTTGCACCGGGGCGTCAGGTCGATGCCGAAGAGTGTCTCGACCGCGTGGTGCCACGCGATGTCGTTCGCGATCGGCGAAAGGTAATTCATCCGGCTGACGATCGTGACATACTGGTTGTAGTCGAGCGCCTCGCCGAGCTTCTCGAACCCCGAGTGCAGGTAGCCGATGTGCGGCGTGCAGCGCGCGACCCGCTCGCCGTCGAGCTGGAGCACCAGCCGCAGCGTCGTGTGCGTCGCCGGGTGCTGGGGCCCGAAGTTCAGCGTCCACCGGTCGCCGGTGTCCACCTGGTCCGCCAGGTAGGGCGTCGTCTCGTTGTCGACATCGAATCCCTCATCGGGGCGGAGCGTGTACGGCATGGGTAGCGGTCTCCCGGAAACGAGGGGCGTCAAACCCCATCGGCGGACTCTAGGGGCCCGTTCGCGGAGCGGCCGTGGTCGGGCGCAGCGCTCGCCACGCCCGAGAACGCGATTCGATCTCCAGGCCGACGACCTGCCGGGCCTGCCGGGCCCGACCGGATAGGATCTGTTCGGTCGAGGGGTCGAGCGTGGGGTGCCCGTGCGTATCTGCCTGATATCACGCGAGTTCGCGCCGTTTTTTGGCGCCGGCATCGGCACCTACGCCGCCTCGTGGGCCCGCGCGCTCGCCGCCGCCGGCCACGAGGTCCATGTTCTCTCCAGAGAGCACCGCACCCGCGCCGGCACCCTCACCGAGCGCGGCCCGGATCTCTTCCCCGGCGTCCGCTTCCACGCCGTCGATCCGCGTCTCGGCCCGCCGCGACTGGACCACAACTATCCGTACGCCCGCCACAGCCTGGCGGTGCTCGCCACGCTCCGCCGGCTGCACCAGCGCCACCCGTTCGATGTCATCGAGTACCCCGAGTACTGGGCCGAGGGCCACGCGATCAGCCAGGCACGCCGGACCATCGGCGACCTCGCGCCGGCGGTGCTGGTCTGCCGGCTGCACATGTCCAGCGCCCTCTGCCGGGACCTCGACGCCGACCGCACCTATCCGCACTACGCCGCCTACCTCGACATCATGGAGCACGAGTCCGTGGCGCACGCCGATGTCGTGCTCAGCCCCTCGGCGGAACTGATCGATCTCACACGCTCGCGCATCCTGCGTCACCGCTACGGCCAGGACCTGCCGCGGGCCGCCGTCCTCAGGTACCCGTTCGATCCCGACGGGCTCGATGACGCCGCGATACCCGGGCCAAGCGAGCCCGGCGGACCGCCGCTGGTGCTGTGCGTCGGGAGGATCGAGCGGCGCAAGGGGCAGGATGTCCTGGCGGCGGCCGCCGCGTTGCTCGCGCAGCGCGGCGTGCATGCCCGCTTTGCGTTCGTCGGCCCGGACACCGGCTCTGGACCATTCGGACGATCGATGCGCCGATCGATCGAGGACCGTCTCCCAGATGGGCTCCGCTCCGCTGTATCGTTCCTCGGGCCGCTGCCGCGCAGCCAGCTCGGCCCGCTGATCCGCCGCGCCGCGGTCTGCGTCTTCCCCGCGCGATGGGACAACTTCCCCAACACGCTGCTCGAGGCGATGTCGCTCGGCAAGGCCGTCGTCACGACTGACGCCGGCGGCCCGGGGGAGATCGTGCAGCACGGCTCATCCGGCCTGGTGTGTCCGCCCGAGTCGCCCGCGGCGCTCGCGGAGCAGATCGCCGCGGCTCTTGCCGACGATGCGCTGCGCACGCGTCTTGGGGAAGCTGCCCGTGCGCGAGTCGCCGAGCTGTGCGACCCGCCGGGGATCGTGGCGCAGTTCGAGTCGATCATCGAGGCCGCCCGCACCGATGGCGCCGGCGCGCGGCGGTCGGCCCGGCCGGTGCGAGCCGTGGACACGGATCCCGAGGTCTCGGTCGTCGTGCCGCACTACAACCTGCCCGAGTTCCTGCCCGAGACGCTCGAGTCGATCCGCCGGCAGACCTTCCGGTCGCTCGAGGTCATCGTGGTCGACGACGGCTCGACGCGGCCCGACGCACTCGAGCTGATCGGTTCGCTCGAGTCGACCGGCGTGCGCGTGGTCCGGCGGGAGAACGGCGGGCTCAGCGCCGCACGGAACACGGGCCTGCACGCCGCCCGCGGCCGGTTCGTCCTGCCCGTGGACGCCGACGACCTGCTGAGCCCGACCTTCGTCGAGAAGGCGGTCGCCGCCATGCACGCCGAGCCCGACCTGGCGTACGCCACGGCGCTCGTGTCGTACTTCCGCGAGACGCCGGCGCGGCGCTTCGGCGGCTGGGTGCCCGTGGGGCTGCACCGCGATCTCTTGCCGATCCACAACTGCGCCGGCTGCTGCATGGCTCTGTTCCGCCGCGAGGCCCTCGAGTCGATCGGCGGGTACTGCACCGACCTGACGGCGTACGAAGACTGGGATGTCTACTGCGCCCTGGCTTCGTCCGACGCGCGCGGCGTGATCATCCCGGAGTTCCTGCTGCACTACCGCATCCGGGACAACTCGCTGCTGCGCACCGAGGCCGAGGTCCGCAAGCAGCATCTCCACGCCGCCCTCTTGGCGCGTCACGCCGGCCTGCCACTCGACCACACCCGCGTCATGCGCACCATGCTCAGCGAGAAGATGGAGGCGGGCAACCTCAGCCGGGCCGGGCTTCGCTACCGCGTCGCGGACCGGCTGAACCTGGCGCTCAAGCGGTCGCCCTTGCACGGCGCGATCAAGGGCCTCGCCGAGCGCACGATCGAGGTCAAGCGCTCCCGCCGTCGCCAGGACGCGTGACCGCCCGCCGCAGCCGACGCGCAAGCCGACGGACGAGGCCTCGCTCGTTGGATCGCGCACGCCGCAGCGAACGCAGCGCCCAGCCCGCGGCGAGCTCCTCTCCGCCCGTGAACGACTCCACCGAACCGACCGCCCCGCCCCACGAGAAGGCGTTTGGCGACAGCGGCCTCGCCGTGACCGCGGGCAGCGATCGCGCGTGTGCCAGCCGGGCGTCGATCACCGCGCTCGCATCGCACAGCTCGGCGATGCGCCGCTCGGCCCGCCCGCCCATCTCGACCCGCTCGCCCTCGTCCATGCCCAGCGCCAGCGTCATGGCGTCCGCCAACGCACCCTCGTCACCAGGCGGGACCAGCAGCCCGCTGCGCCCGTCCTCGATCATCTCCGCGGCTCCACCGGCCGCCGCCGCGACCACGATCCGTCCCGCCGCCATCGCCTCGATGCAGGTCCACGGGAAGTTGTCGTCCGGCGAAGGCACGACAACGACGCCCGCGGCCCGCTGCATCGCCGCCACACGCTGCGGTTCGAGCGAACCGTGCGCCACGACCCGCGAGCGTGCCGCGCTCGGCATGCGCTCCAGCAGCCCGGCACCGATCGGCTCGTCCGTGCGATAATCGAGAACATCGCGCCCGACCAGGTGCAGCCGGCGCTCCGTCTCGACCCTGGGCCAGGCGCGCAGCAGCGTGTCGATGCCCTTGCGGTACTCCAGCCGACCGACGAACACGGCATCACCGCGTGCCGTCGGCTCCGGCTCGACAGATACCGGTGCACCCGCGAGCGGGTACCGGATGACATCCGCCTCGACGCCCCAGTGTGCCGCCGCCCATCGAGCCATGCCCGCCGACGGCGTGATCACGCCGTCGGACCATCGCGTCTGCTCGCACTCGCGGCGCTGCAGCGAGTGCATCCATCGTCCCGGCTCGAGCCGGCGGTTCAGCCGCTCGATCCACGCGCTGGGTGAGTGCACATGCGTGATGACCCGCACCCGGTCGGCCCACGATGACGCGGCACGCGCCTCGAGCAGGTGCCACAGCGGCGCGCCGGTGTCGCACCCTTCGACCACACCCACGCCGAACCGATCCAGCAGCTCCGGCATGAGCGACGCGATCTGGCGCGAGAACACGCTGTGCGGCCCGAGCTCCCGCCAGAGCCGATGCATCTCGGCCGAGGCGATCGACGCGTGCGGACCGGCCCAACGCTCATCCGACTCCAGCGGCAGGCGGATCACCGTCGCCCCGCCGAGGTCGTCATCCTGTCGCGCCGCCGCGTGGCTCGTGACGACCACGACGCGCTCACCCGACGCGATCAGCCCGCGCACCATCGACGCCGCGTAGGTCCCGATCCCGCCGCCGGACTTCGGCGGAAACTCCCGGCTGACCAGGCACCAGGTCATCGCGCACGCTCCGAGAGCTCCGCGCACACAGCGCGCAGCGTCGCCGGGTCTTCGATCAGCGACAGGGCGGTCCGTACCAGCCACGCCCGTCCTTCGTCCGTCAGCGGCTGCAGCTCAGCGGGATACAGCCATGGGAAATGTGGCTGCCGATCGAGACGCACGGTCTCACCCTCGGCGAGGCATGAGACGGCCAGCAACCACGGGGCGGCACGATCGACCACAGGATCCTGCAGCCGTGCAAGCTCCTCGAGTCCCGGCGCGATGCGCACGCACGATGAACCATCGATCGCCAGTCGGCGGGGCGTGCGGACAAGGGCCGCCAGGTGGAACGGCCGCCGCCACCAACCACGGACGATCAGCCCCGCGCGGTGCGTGGCGTGGCCGTCCCATGCGACGCGATCGATCCATGTTCCCAGCGTCTGGTTCACTCGCTGTCGAGGAGCTCGGCCAGCAGGCGCGTGCCGAACCCGGTCGGGCCCGCGATGTACGGTCCGGCGTCCTTCTCGGTGGCGTGCGTGCCGGCGATATCGATGTGCGCCCACGGCACGCCGGTCTCGACGAAGTAGCTCAGAAACGCCGCGCCCTGGATCGGGTGCGCCTCGCGCACCGGCGCGCTGTTGACGATGTCCGCCACGGGCGACCGCATCATCTCGCGGTACTGCTCGTGGTGCGGCAGCCGCCAGACGCGTTCGTCGGACGCCTCCGCCGCCTGCTCGATCCGTGTGCGGAGCGCGTCGTCGTCGCACCACATCCCGGCGTAGGTCGAGCCGAGCGCCACGACCACCCCCCCGGTCAGCGTCGCGAGGTCGACGATGTACGCCGGGTCCTCGTGCTTGCACGCCCAGCAGAGCGCATCGGCCAGCACCAGCCGACCCTCCGCGTCCGTGTTCGTCACCTCGACCGTCACGCCGTTCATGAACTCGAGCACATCGTCGGGCCGGTACGCCTCGTCGGAGATCGAATTCTCGGCGACCGCGAGCAGCGCCACGACCCGCCGCTTCGGCTTGATGACCGTGGCGATCGCGTGCATCGCGCCGAAGACGGCGCACCCGCCGTCCTTGTCCCGCTTCATCCCCCGCATGCCCCCGCCGACCTTGATCGACAGCCCGCCCGAGTCGTACACCATCGTCTTGCCGACGAGCACCGCCGGCTTGGACCGCTTGCCCGCCCGCGCCGGCGTGTACTCCAGCCGCACGAGGCACCCCTCGAACTCCGACGCCTGGCCCACCGTCCGGATGCCCGTGAGCTTGTGGTCCTCGAGCTGCTTGCCCTTGTACACGGTGCACTTGAGCCCGGTCTCCCGCGCCAGCTTCCGCGCCTGCGAGGCGATGAACTCCGTGTTGGCGATGTTCGGCGGTGTCTGGCTCAGGTCGCGGGCGCGGTTAGCGCTCTCGGCCAGGCCCAGCCCGCGCGCCAGCCCGCTCTCGCTGGCCTTGCTCGGGGCGACCACGCGCAGCTTCGTCCGCCCGGACGATGGTGTCGCCGACCCGCGAAGCCGGTCGTAGTTCCAGCCAATCAGACCCAGTCCCTCGCCGAGCGCCGACATCGCGGCGGCCTCGTCGAGCTTCGCCGCGCTGATCGCCGAACGCAGATCGATCTCGACCGACTCGGCCTTGACCGCCGCCAGCCGGCGCCCGATCAGCCCCCCGACGCGTCGCAGCCCCGCCGGTGTGAGCGACTTCGACTCACCCAGACCGACGAGCAGCACCCGCTCGAACCCTCTGGCCCGTCGGCGTCCGCCGGCGTCCTCCGGGAAGGCGTCGACGATCACGCCGAGCTCGCCCGTTGCCTCGGGCCGTTTCAGGGCGCGGGCGATCGAGCCGTCGGCGTCGCGTGCCTTGTCCCCCGCGGCGAGGCCGGCCGTGCCGCTCGCACGCTTGCTGTACCCGAGCACGAGCACCTTTGGTGCCCCGCGCCCCCCGAGCGAGATCGAATCAAACACGCGGACCCTTTCCAAAGTAGACGGTCATGAGAGCAGCGTTCGACGATGCTAGCGGCATCGCGCGGCTGTCGGTTGATGATCGCTCACGCCGGCCACGATTGCCCTTGGGGACAGGCCCCGTCGATGCTAGAGTGACATCCCGATGGGACGCACACCGCCACGCCACGGACGGCCCCGCACAGCCTCGAACGATGCCGCGCTCCCCGGCCGCCTCGCCGAGATCAAGCTCCCGCGTACCTACGCCGAGGCCGTTCGGCTGCTGAATCATCTGCCGAATCTCGAGGTCCTCCGACCGGATCACATCGATCCCGAGGCCTTCAAGCTCGGCCGGATGCGCGCTCTCCTCGACCAGCTCGAAGACCCGCACACGCGGTACACCGTCGTCCATGTCGCCGGAAGCAAGGGCAAGGGGTCCATCTGCGAGATGCTCGCCGCCGCGCTCCGCGGGTGCGGCTACGCGACCGGACTGCACACCAGCCCGCACCTGGTCGATGTGCGCGAACGCGTGCGGATCAACGGGGACCTGGTCTCGCAGGAGGACTTCACGCGCCTGTTCGTCAGGGTGCTCCAGGCGGGCATCGTCGTGCAGCCGGAGTTCGGCACGCTCACCTACTTCGAAGCCGTCGTCGCGATGGCGTTCGCCCACTTCGCTGAGCAGGCCGTTGATGCCGCCGTGATCGAGGTCGGGCTCGGCGGCCGGCTGGATGCGACCAATGTCGTCACGCCGGCCGTTTCGCTCATCGCCGAGATCCAGCTCGAGCACACGCAGATCCTGGGCGACACGCTCGCGCTCATCGCCGGCGAGAAGGCGGGCATCTGCAAGCCCGGCGTGCCGGCCATCACGCTCGAGCAGGAAGCCTCCGCGATGGAGACGATCGAACGAATCGCCGGAGAGGTCGGTGCGCCGCTCTCCGTGCTCGGTCGGCAGATCGAGTTCAGCACCCGCTTCGAGGCGGACCCCGACCGCGGCCCGCACCACCGCATCGGGATCACGACCGAGCACACCGTCTACGAGCACATCGCCGTCCCCCTGCCCGGCGAGCACCAGGCCCGCAATGCGGGGCTTGTCCTCGCGGCGCTGGCCCAGCTGACCGCGCGCGGCTTCGATCTGCCCGAGATCGGCGTTGCCTCGGGCCTGGATCGGGTCAGGCGGATGGGCCGGCTCGAGCGCGTCTGGGACACGCCCCGGATCGTCGTCGACGGCGCTCACACCCCCGACTCCGTGCGCGCCCTCGTCAGCACCCTCGGCGCCCACGAACGGTTCGACTCGATGATCGCCGTCTTCGGCTGCGCCGAGGACAAAGACACCGACGGCATGCTCATCGAGATCGCTCGCGGCGCCGACAAAGTCGTCTTCACACGCTCCGCGGCGAACCCACGCGCCTGCGACCCAGCGAAGCTCGCCAAACGCTTCGCCGAGCTCACCGGACGCATGGCCCAGGTCGAGCCCACCGTGCGCGACGCGGTCAACACCGCCAGCCGGGCCATGTCCCGCGAGGACCTCATGTGCATCACCGGCAGCTTCTACATCGCGGGCGAGGCCAAGCGCCTCTTCGAGCACAAGCGCAGCGAGCAGCCGGCTGGCGCCTGATCAGGCTCGCACGCCGCCGAGCGGCCTCACCACCGTCCGCCGGATGTCGTCCACGAATCCGCCGCCCTCGAAGTAGCGGCCGAGGACCTCGCGAGCGTTGCGGATGATGCGCGCGCACTCACCCGGTCGGCGAAGGTACGAATCGACCACCTCCGCCGCGTCGGCGAAGTCCCAGCGGATCGGCACATAGGTCTCGCCCGGCACATAGATGTCGGGGCTTGTCTGCAGGTGGCCCATGTCGGGCTTGACCAGCAGGCTCCCGAGCGCCACCGCCTCGTAGTCCCGGAAGCACACCTCGCCCCAGCCGAACGGGCTCAGCGTGATCCGGCTCATCGCCAGCTCCGCCAGATACCGCCGCGTCGGCACACGGCCGAGCCCCGTCGTTCGCACCCGATCCGTCACCGGCGATACGGCCTCGACCAGCTTCTGCCGGCTGAACTGGTACCACTCCGTCCGCCCGACGCGGTTGATCGTGCCGATCCGCCGATTCACCGCGATCGGCCGCAGCCGATGCGGGATCGAGACGCGACGCGACCATCGCAGCAGCTGCCGGTACCGGAACGCCACGCCCAGATTCCAGCCCGGCACGAGCTTGTGCAGCTCCGCCGCCTCCGGCACGCTGCCGAACGACCAGCCGTCGAGGTCGAACCCCCAGGTCTCCCGCACGAAGTCCGCGTACACGAACCCGCTCGCCGTCGGACGCAGGTACGCCGACACATCCCGCAGCAGCTGCCGCTTGGCGTACACATCGACATCCGGCAGCACACCGAAGTGCGGCGAGCTCGTCGGTGCGAAGTAGTCGACCAGGACAAGCCGTGCGCCCGAAGCCTCCCGCACGCGCCGAAGCGTCGCCGACAGCGCCTCCGGTGTCTCGCGCCAGCTCGGCAGCACCAGCACCGCGTCGGGCGCCGACGAGCCGGGCGACGCCGCTTCCCGCTCGATCTGCCCGAGCGTCTCGGCACGACGAAGATCGAAGCTGATGCCCAGCGCCTCGCGCAGCTCGCGCTCGTACATCCGGAAGCCCTGCACCTGGTGGCCGTCCGGCGTGGCGGTGCGTTCGCCTCGTCCGAGGATCAGCAGGTGCATCGTGGCAGGGTTCCGCGGCAGTGGGGGAAGCGGGGCGTCCGTGCCGCCGATCCACGCCGGCGGTCCGGACCATGCTACCGCGTGTCAGCCCGCTTCATCCGTGGTCAGCGACTCGACCACCACGGGGGCGGCGATCCGCGGCTGCCAGTCGCGCGACGGGCCCCGGAACCACGCCGCGTCCGACGCGCTGCCGGGCGTCGTCACCGGCTCGGCCGTTCGGATCAGCTGCACCAGCACGCCGGGCTCTCGCTGCAGACCCGCCAGCAGCAGCGAGAAGCCCCGCTCCGTCGGCTCGACCTCCAGCATGTATCCGCCCATCGGCACGCGGCGGGGCGATGCCACGCGCACGCCGTCCGTCTCGCCCTCCCGGCTCGCGAACACCGGCGCCGTTGGCACAGGCAATGCCGCTGCCAGCGCCCTCGCCGACGACGCGGACACCGCGCCCTCAAGCACGGCGACCCGCGACACGCTCGGCTGTGTCGTGATCGTCCCGATCAGCTCGGTCGCAGCTCGACCGTCGGACGACGCCAGCCGGATGAGCAGCCGGCCCTCCCGCGCCGCTTCCAGCGCCTCGGCGGCGGAGGCGATGCGCACCGGCGCGTCGAGCGGTCTCGACGGGGTGGCCCGCGTCCGCCCGCGTTCGTCCTCGGCACCGGTCGCTGCCGCGACCGTGGGTTCAGCCGACAAGTCAGCCCGCCGCGCGCCCGGTGCCGCGATGTCGTCCGTCGCGAGCGGCCCCGGCGCGGGCCTCGTCGGCGCCGACGCCGGCCACGAGAGACGCAGGATGCCGATCAGCCCGACCACCACGCACGCCGCCAGCGCCGTGCCGAGCGCGGCCGACCACCGCGGGCTCCGGAGCAGGCTCGCCGCGCGAGCCCGGCGTCGCCCGCGGACCATCGTCACGCGGTGCACCGGCAGCGAGCCGTGCGGCGAGGCCTCGATCGCCCGCGCCAGCTCCGGCGGGATCCGCCCCGTCACGCCCTGCGCCACCGCCGCATCCACCAGCGTCCGGTCCGGCTCGAGCGCACGGATCTCCGCGTCGAGTGTCCGCATCAGCCGCTGCTGGTCGGCCCGCATCGACAACGCCAGCTCGCTCAGCGCCGGGGAAGCCCCCAGCGCCCGCACGACCCGGGGCAGGTCCGCCTCGCCGAGCGTGCCCTCGACGAAGCCGAGGAGGTCATCCTCGGTGAGCCCCGTGTGCTGCAGCTGGAGCTGGATGTGCCGGTCGCGTTCGATCATGCGTCGGTGTCGGGCATCGCGGGGGGAGCCGTCTCTCGGTGGTGGGCGTGCGGGCCACGCTCACGCCTGATGTCTTCGATGTGCTGCCGGAGCGCCGCCCGGGCGCGAAACAGCCGGCTCTTGATCGTCCCGGTGGCCACGCCGAGCACCTCGGCGATCCGAGCGTAATCCAAACCCTGTGCATCCCGGAGGAGCAGAACGCCCCGCTGATCCGGGTCGAGACGATCGAGGGCCGCGAGCACATCCGCCCGGTCCTCCTCGTCTTGGACGCCCGGCTCGGGCTCCGGTTCCCGCCCCTGCACCATCTGGTTGCGGACCGACCGCATCCCCGAGGAGCCCGGCCCGCCGATCGCCCCGTCGATCGAGGTCGTCATGCGCCGACGGTCTCGGCGGATCCGGCTCACGCACGCGTTATAGGTGATCCGGAACAGCCAGGTGCCCAGCCGGCTCCGGCCGTCGAAGGTGTGGAACCGCGAGATCGCGCGCACGATCGCGTCGTGGCACACCTCCCGGCCCAGGTCCTCGCTCCGCAGCGTCCGAGAAGCCAGCGACCGCATCAGCGGCTCGTACACCTCCAGCGCGACCCGCCACGCCTCCTGCCGGGCCTCGTCGGTGTCCGCCGAACGGATCGCCTCGACCGCCCGGCGGTCGAACTCCGGCTCCGGGCTCTGGCGAGGCTCGTCCACGGCTTCACCCTACCACCCGCGAAGCCATCCGGTTGATCCCACGCGCAGACAAACGCCCCGACCATCGGCCGGGGCGCTCGATCGTCAGCATGGGTCATCGGCCGCGATCACATCTCGCCGGGAGGCGAGAACGCGCCCTCGGCATAGTCGGGGTTCACCTCGATCTCCGTGAACACCACCTCCTGCTCCATCGGGCCCTGCGCGATCACCATCTTGAACGGGAACACCAGCCCGTCCACCGTCCGGTAGTCCAGGAAGGTCACCTCCGACGCGAAGGTCGGCGCGTTCGGCGCGACCCGCGTCATCTCCTTGTGCTGCAGACCCGTCCCCGCGTGGAAGAGCGCCACGCTCTCCTCGCCGTTCTTGTCTTTGAGCTCGACGCGGTAATACGGCTCGCCGTCGATCTCATCCTTCGCGACTGTCACCGCTTCGGTGTACAGCTCGCGCGGGGCGTACCGGTCCTTGAACCGGCCCTGCTGCAGCAGTTGCTCCGCCTGCGGCCCCGTGACGACCTCGGGCTCCAGCCCGGGTTGCGGCGAGGCCCACGCCACCGTGCCGTCGGTCCCCTGCACCATCGCGCCCATGGCACCCAGGTTGATCTCGATGATCTGCATCGACGGCGCCTTGAAGCTGATCGTGATCTCGCCGTTGATCCCCATCGCCGGCATCGAGAAGCTGCCCGCCATGCGCACACCCTCGAGCGCCAGGCCCGCCTCGGCGCCGCCGGATGCCTCCAGGTGCTTCTCCAGCAGCACGAACCCGTCGGGCAGTTCGGCCGTGGCCCGCTCCTGCGTCTCCGCCGGCGCGGTCCCGTCCTGCGCGCCCGCCACGCCGACCAGACCCGCTGCCATCACCAGGCCCGCCAGGCCCGCCGTCATCCGATCCAGCACCATGCTGCCACTCCCTCTCGTTGGTTGCGTGTCCAAAGGGGGCGCCCCGCGCCCGGCCCGGCTGGGCCCGCGGGCCGCACGGGGCCCGCTCGCTCGCCGTGTTCCGATGAACCCCCGGCGAGTTGCAGTCTAGCGCCCACACCACACCGTCCCCATACCCTGCCCCATGAGCGAGCCCACCCCCTCACCCAGCGGCTACGACACCTACACCAGCCCCCTGGCGAGCCGAAACGCCAGCCCCGAGATGCTCCGCATCTGGTCGCCCCGGCACAAGTTCAACACCTGGCGCCGCATCTGGCTCGCAATCGCCGAGGCGCAGCACGAGGTCACCAAGGACTGGGGCTCCGACTCCGGACGAGGCCGAAGCGCGAGCGAGGCATCTTCGCGGGGTGAGAGCCTCGCTGGCGCTTCGGCCTCGTCAAAGACCGGTCCGCTCGTCACGAAGGAACAGGTCGAGGAACTGCGAGCCGTCGTGGAGCGGGGCATCACCGACGAAGAACTGGCGCGGGCGAGCGAGATCGAGCGCGATCTTCGCCACGATGTCATGGCCCATGTGCACTGCCTGGGCGAGTCGTGCCCGACAGCGAAGCCGATCATCCATCTGGGGTGCACGAGTCAGGATGTAGTGTGCAATGCGGATCTGTCGTGCATCTTTGACGCCATCGAGATCGTGACGGTCAAGGCGGCTTGCGTGGTCATGTCCTTCTCGTCGCATGCGAGACAACATGCGAGCATTCCTACGCTCGGGTTTACGCATTACCAGGTGGCCCAGCCTGTGACAGTGGGGCGTCGGTCCGCGGGCTGGGCGTTCGACCTGGTGCAGGCCGTCCGCGCCTGGACCGCCGTCACGGATCGGCACCGGTACCGCGGGCTTCGGGGCGCGACGGGCACCCAGGCCGCGATGCTTCACTTGATGGACGGCGACGCCGAACTCGTCGATGAGATCGAGGCGAGGTTCCTGCTCGGCTTTGCGCCGCCATCGGGTATCTGGGAAATCGAGAAGCCGGATGGATCGAAAGCGATTCAGGCGGAGCCCGCTGATACATTTGAGCTCACCGGGCAAACCTATCCGCGGGTGGTTGATAGCACAGTCCTCGGTGGGCTCGCCTCCATCGCCGCCGTCCTCCACAAGATCGCCACCGACATCCGCCTGCTCTCCAACCGCAAAGAAATCGACGAGCCCTTCGGCAAGAACCAGATCGGGTCGTCGGCCATGCCCTACAAGCGGAACCCGATGAAGTGCGAGCGGATCTGCGGCCTCACGCGCTTCGTCATGAACCTCGTCGGCAACGCCTACGACACCGCCGCCACGCAGTGGCTCGAGCGCACGCTCGATGACTCATCGAACCGCCGGCTGTCCCTGCCGGAGGCGTTCCTTGCCTTGGACGGCGCGCTCGATCTGATGCACCAGGTGGCGTCGGGCCTGGTCGTGAACGAAGCCATGGTCCGCAAGAACCTGATGGAGGAGCTGCCGTTCCTGGCGACGGAGAACATCCTGATGGAGGCCGTGAAGGCGGGCGGGGATCGGCAGGACCTGCACGAGAAGATCCGCGTGCATGCGCAGGCCGCGGGGCATCGGGTGAAGCAGGAGGGACTCGACAACGACCTGATCGAGCGGCTTCGCAACGACCCGGCGTTCGCGGCCGTGGCGCACCTGCTGACCGAGGATCAGTTGCTCGATCCAATGAAGTATGTGGGCCGGAGCGTCGAGCAGACGGAGCGGTTCCTGAAAGAGGTCGTTGAGCCACTCCGCGAGCGGTACGCGGACGAGCTTGAAAGCCTTGGCGGGAGCGACCGAGGGGTCTGATCGCCGCGCTTGCCGAATCTTTACGGGATTTTTCGAGGGGACGAATGGGCGCGTCGCGATGATGTGGTAGGGTTGTCGACAGGGAGGAGATGACGATGCCCTCGAATGTCTACGCGCGGGTGCTCTTCGGTGGTGCCCTGTTCTGTGCCGGCCAGCACGCTCCGGTTGCCGGTGCGCAGGTCAGCGACGCCTCGTTCCGGTTCGTCGGCAATGTGAACAACATCTTTGAATTCGATGGCTACGGCCCGTATGGCTACCCCCAGTACACGGACACGGGCATCAACGAGTCGTTCGATGTGCAGGGCGGC
Source organism: Phycisphaerales bacterium (assembly GCA_052168215.1). Classification (GTDB taxonomy): domain Bacteria; phylum Planctomycetota; class Phycisphaerae; order Phycisphaerales; family UBA1924; genus JANQQZ01. Next base: position 43,857 of record JBQLZJ010000005.1, on the reverse strand, counting down.
GCGGGCGTCCTGCCATTTAGCCGCCGCGCGATGGGCGGCTACGCCGGCGCTTCCGGCAACTACGCCTATTTCCCGGCGACCAGCGTGTTCGCGTCAGGCGACGGCTCGCTCTCGCAGACCGGCGAGCTGTCGTTCACCGGCTCGACCGATGCCTTCGCCGGCGTGTCGTTCCCGTCTTTAGGCAATTTCTCCATCAACGCCCGCGTCGAGGTCGAGTTCGTCGTCGAGCAACCGACCGAGTTCTCGATCGAGGTCACCAGCTTCTTCTTCGATAACGATGTGGGCAGCGCCGGTATCTCGCTCGTCGATGGGAACAACAGCCCGATCTTCCGGTACTTCGATACATTTGGGTTCGAACCGACCGCGTCGGGCACGCTCCAGCCGGGAAGCTACCTCCTGAGCATCAGTTCGGCCAGCTCGGGCATCGCGGGCGCGAGGCTGAATGTGGTCCCGGCTCCCACGACCGCCGGTCTGCTCGGGATCGCCGGACTCACTGCCGCCCGACGACGACGCTGACCGCCTTCAGATGTTGTCGATCCCCGGCTCGTGCCGCATCCAGACCTGCTCGGTGTCGCGGTGGAACGCGCCCGCCCAATCCAGCGGGTCCTTGGGCCAGTCGCGGAAGCCCAGCACCAGGTCGCACAGCGGGTGAACGGTCTCGCAACTCGGCTCGCTGACCGCCAGTTCGATCGCCTCGCGCAGTCCGTCGGGCTTGTCCCGGCAGTCTTCGAGGGCGCGCATGACCCACTTGTGGAACGGGAAGAACAGGCGGTTGTGCGTCAGCACAAGCCGCGCAGCGAACAAGGCCGCGTGCGACGCGCACCAGGCACGGAGATAGGTGTTCTCGCGCTTGTCCGCCTCGCCGATGAACCAGCGGTAGGTCTCGAGCTGCGCCGCGAACCGCGCGAGCTTGCGCTCGCGCTGATCTTCGGGGTAGGCGGCGACGCGATTGATGCGGTCTTGCAGGTCGCCGAGCTTGTCGTGGGCGGCGTGGGCCTTGACGAACGCGTTCCGCGTCGGCTCGCTGGCCTGCCGCTCGGCCAGATCGAGGTAGCCCGCTGTCACATGCTTCGTGTCGATCGCGCCGTTCGGATAGGTCGCGATGGCCGTGTCGTAGGTCGTGAGCGTGGCGCTCGCCCTGCGTCGTTCGTACTCGTCGTCGGTCACGACGACGATGACATCCACATCGGACGCCGCGTTCCCCCAGCCGCGGACGAGGGAGCCCGAGAGGACGACGCCGAGGACGGAGTTGTCGGCGGTGCAGCGCTCGACGAAGCGGGCGAGGGTCTCTCGCTGGGCATCGTGCATGAACTCGGGAGGTGGCATCGCCATGCATCAGCCCGTACCGGTTCGCCGCGGCGACGCTGCAGCGCCGGTCCCATCAGCTCGGCGGATCGAGCGACAGCTCGTCGCCGGGTGTTCTGTATCCCTCGTGCTCCGGGCGTCGTGCCGAGTGCCCCGGTAGCTCGAGCACGACATAGCTGATGACGGCAAGCATCGTCGCGAGCGCGAACTCGCCCAGGCCGCACGCCGCACCGATCGCCGCGGTCACCCAGATCGCCGCGGCCGTGGTCATCCCGCGCACGCGGTTCCGGTGCTGCACGATCATCCCGCCGCCGAGGAACCCGATGCCGACGACGAGATAGCTCAGCACGCGCGTCGGGTCCGCGACCAGCCCGGCCTCGTGCGACCTCGCCGAAACGGCGAGCCCGAGCATGATGAACCCAGCGGCACCGATCCCGGTCAGGATCAGCGTGCGGGCGCCGACGCGCTTGTTCGACCGCTTCCGCTCCCACCCGAGGGCCCAGGCGAACACGATCGCCGCTGCCAGGCGGAGCAGCATGTCAGACACGGTCGGAGCCGCGAGCATCGGCGTCACCTCCCATGCGATGATACGAGCGCAACAACGCCCGGCCGCGCGAGGATCGAACGCGGCCGGGCGCGGGATGTGTGGCATCCGGCGGCAGGGTCAGGCCAGGTTCTTGAACTGCGGCAGGCCGAAGGCCTCAAGCAGCTCCTGCTGGCGCGCGCGGGACTCGTCGTTCATCGCCGCCACGCTCGCGGTGTCGGCGCCGACGGGGATGCGCAGCGGCCTCGTGCCGGGCTTGGACTCGATCGCGCTGACGATGGCATCGACAACGATCTCGGTACCCTGGTAGTGCTCGCTCTCGAAGTACCCGCCGAGGTTGTTGCCGAAGGTCTCGCCGACGGAGGCCATGTCGCCGTAGTCCGCGGCGCGGTCCGTGTCAGCCGGATCGAATCCCTTGCCGAAGATCTCGGTCTTGAACGCGCCGGGTTCGATCATGACGCTGTCCACGCCGATCGCCGATCCCTCGTAGCGGAGCGATTCCCCGAGGGCTTCGAGCGCCCATTTCGTGCTGGCATACACGCCCATGCCGGGCACGGTGAACCGACCGACGGCGCTGGTGATGTGCACGAACAGGCCCGACTTGTGCCTGCGCATGCTCGGCAGGGCCGCCCGGACAAGGGCCATGGGGCCGAACACATTCGTCTCGTACATGAAGCGCATCTGATCGAGCGTGTAGGTCTCGGTCAGGCCCATGCCGAAGATGCCGGCGTTGTTGACCACGGCGTCGATCTTGCCTTCCTTGGCGAGGATGGACTCGACAGCCGAGTTGACCTGCGACTCGTCGGTGACATCGATCTCGACGACGCTCAGCCGCAGGTTCTCCGCCTTGGCAAGGGCGGCGAGCTCGTCGGCGAACGCCTTGTTCTTGCCCGCGACGCCGCGCATCGAGGCGTAGACGGTGTGGCCGCGTCGAGCGAGGGTCTCGGCGGCGGCCCGTCCGAAGCCGGTGCTGGCGCCGGTGATGAGAACGGTCTGGGGCGAATCGGTCGTGGGCTGTGCCATCGGGCGGTCTCCTTGGCCGAGGTCGGCGACTGGTGCGGGCTGACGAAGAAGCCTACCGATGAAATGGAACGATCATTCCAAAGAGAGCGGGTATTTTTGAACGATCGATCTGCCCCCGGATCCCGGGCCCCCCGCGGCGTCTCACGCCGGAGAGACAGGAACGCCCAGCAGCCGGAGCGTCGCCCGGACGCCCGCGGGGACGAAGGCGGCGTTGGACGGCGCCCGTCCCGCGAGCGCGAGGCCGTGGCCCACCGCGACCAGCATCGCGGCGAGGTCCGCGGGATCAATATCGGACGGCATCTGGTGCCGCGACTGAGCTTGGACGATGGCATCGTTGAAGGCCGCGGCGAGCCGGGCCTGCATCTCGTCCACGAGAGCAGCGGCTTCGGCGTCATCCCTGTCGAGCTGGGCGAGCGCCCCGGCCAGGAAGCAGCCCTTGCAGTCGGGGCAGGTCTGCATCGCCGCCCATCGGTCGAAGATCGCGCGGATGCGTTCCACCGGCTCGCCCGGGCCCGCGAGGGTTTCCAGCGTGGGAGCGATGGCCCGCTCGCCGTAGTGGCGCAGCGCCGCGAGATAGAGGGCGCGCTTGTCGCCGAAGGTGTCATAGAGCGACTGCCGGCCGATGCCCATCGCGGTGACGAGGTCAGCGATCGAGGCACCCTCGAAACCATTGGCCCAGAAGACGGCCATGGCGGCCTCGAGGGCCTCGGTCTGGTCGAAGGCCTTGGGTCGGCCGGCGGCAGCCATACTCGGACAATAGATCAAGCCTTCGGGAGTATGCCCGGCCGACCGAGCATTTGTGGATCGTTGATTCCAAAATCGGCACCGGCGAGGCCCGCGGATCTCCCCGACAGGGCGTGCGTACCGGTGGCGGAGCGCCGCCCGCGGCTGCGCTACCATGCCCACGCGACGGCCCGGGTTGACGCCCGGCCGCCGGGCCGGGAGACTCCCGGCTGCACTCGCTCCGGTGGCGGCGGGTGAACCGGACGCGACAGGCCGCGGCCCAGGACGGGTGCGGGACCTCCGACGGAACGGGATGGCAGACGGTTCGGGCCCACGGCTCGACCACGACGATCGGCGACACGACCGGCGCGGGGGCCAACCCCCCGCACGCGGCGGGTGACCCCGCCGGGCGAGGAGATCGGATCTCATGGCAGCACGGACCAGCGCGGGCTTCGGCATCATCTTCACCATCAGCCTGCTCGGGCTCATCTCGGCGGTGCTCTTCGTCGTTGCGCTGATCCAGTTCAGCGACAACGGCAAGCTCCGCCAGGAGCTCAACGACCAGGAAGCGACGAACCGAGAGTTCATCCGACAGGCCGAGCGCGCCGACCCCGTCATCGCCGCTGAGCTCACCAACGCCCGGAGCGAGAACGAGAGTCTCGTGGGCTATCTGCTCGGCCAGCTCGAGACCACCTACGGCAAGGTCACCGGCAACTCCCGCGATCGCGTCGAATCGCTCAACCAGAAGATCCAGGGCATCCCCGGCGCTGACACCGGCAACCTGCTCGCCGTGATCCGCGGCCTGCGCACGCAGATCGCCACGCTCGAGCAGGCCCGCGCCGATGCAGACGCCGGCCGGCTCGCCGCCGAGGACCGACTTCGCGAGGCCACCGAACGCGTCAACGCCCTTGATGAGCAGCAGCGGCAGACCGTCGCTCGCCTCCAGAACCGCGTCGCCCAGCTCGAGCAGGACGCCACGCAGTACCGCGACGGCCTCGCCGGTATCGAGCAGCGCTTCGCGCAGGAGCTCGCCCAGGAGCGGCAGGAGGCCGAGGGCCTCGAGCGCACCCTTCGCCAGCAGATCAGCCAGCTCCAGCAGCGCAACCTCGTCCTCGAGGATCAGGTCTCCCGTCTGCAGGGCGAGGCCCGCGGCTCCACCCTGACCGCCAAGGACGAGGCCAGCCTCGTTGACGGCTCCATCGTGAACACCAACCCGAATGACCGCGAGGTGTTCATCTCGCTGGGTCGGCGTGACAATGTCATCCTCGGCATGACCTTCAGCGTCTACAGCGATGCCGCCCAGATCCGCCCCGACCCCGCCACGGGCGAGTACCCGCGCGGCAAGGGGGCGATCGAGGTCGTCAATGTCGGTGAGACCTCCAGCCGGTGCCGGATCCTCAGCGAACGCACCGGCAACCCGCTGGTCGCCGGCGATGTCATCGCCAACGCGGTCTACGACCCCGACAAGCGGTACAAGTTCCTGATCGCCGGCAACTTCGACACGAACGGCGACCGGCAGCAGACGCCCGCCGAGCGCGCCGAGATCGTGGCCCTCATCCAGGACTGGGGCGGCATCACCACCGACGAGTTCGCCGGCGATGTCGACTTCCTCGTGCTCGGCGCCGCCCCGGTGCTCCCGCCGGAGCCCGGCGTGACCTCACCCATCGCGGTCGTCGAGCAGTACATCCGCCGCGAAGCGGAGCTCAAGCGGTACAACGAGCTGCTCGATCAGGCCCGCCGGACGAGTGTGCCCGTGCTCAACGAGAACCGCCTGTACACGCTCATCGGCCGCGTGCAGTCGCGCACCCGCTGATTCGCTCTCCGAACGGGGACGCGCCGCACCGTGGCACGACGCGACCGCAGCCCGACGCACCCGGCGATCGACGCGCCGCTCGGCGTCGCCGTGCGCACCGCGCTGGCGCTGGCGACCGTCGGTTCCCCCGACACCACGCGGGCCGCGTTCGAATCGATCGGTGAACGCTTCGCGCGGTCACGCCTGAACGACCGCCGGCGCGACGCCACCCGCGCCCGCATCGCCTTCGCCTTCCCGGACTGGTCGGCCGAACGCGTGGACGCCTGCGCGACGGAGGTCTGGCGGTATCTCTTCCGGCTCGGCGTCGAGGTGCAGATGACCTCGCGCCTCGTGCACGCCGGCTCGTGGATGCGCCATGTCCGCTTCCAGCCCGAGTTCCTGGGGCTCGACGAGGTGCTCGACGGCCGGCCCGGCGTCTGTGTCACCGCGCACCTGGGCAACTGGGAGATCATCGGGCCGACGCTGTCACTGCTCGGCGTGCCGATGCAGGCGCTGTACCGCCCGCTCGACATGCGGGCGCTCGACCGATGGCTCCGGGGCGTGCGAGCAAGGACCGGCATGCGCCTGGTCGAGAAGTTCGGCGCGCTCCGCCGGCTGCCGGCGATCCTCGACGCCGGCGCCATCCCGGCGTTTGTTGCCGATCAGAACGCGGGCGAGCGCGGCGAGTATGTGCCCTTCTTCGGCCGGCTCACCAGCTCCTACCGATCCATCGCGGCGGTCGCCCAGCAGCGGGACGCGGTGCTGATCTGCGGCGCGGTCGTTCGGCAGAGCCCGCCGCAGTCGCTGGGCGTTGATGACCTGCACGACGCCGCCACGGGACGGACCCTCGACGGGCTCGGCTACACCTGCATCATCATCGACGCGATCCGGCCCGAGGACTGGCGAGGCCAGCCCGATCCCGCGTTCTACATCACGGCCAGGTACCGCCACAACCTCGAGCGGCTCGTCCGGCTCGCGCCGGAGCAGTACTTCTGGATGCACCGCATGTGGAAGAGCCGGCCGGCGTTCGAGCTCGAGCGGCGTCCCTTCCCTCCGGACCTGCGGCAGAAGCTTCTCGCGCTGCCCTGGCTCGACCGGTCACGGGTCGACGCGATCGAGGCGCAGAGCGCCGCGGACGCCGAGGCGGTCGCCAGGGCCGGGCATCCGCGGATCTTCTGACACGGCCTGTATACGAGGCTGAACACCGGGTTATCGGCAGTGGCGCCTCCCTCTCATCGATCAGGGAACCGACCGGGTGGATCGAGCGGACCGAGAGTGCGGCGGCATGGACCGCCCGTCCCGGGGGATCGGGGTGTTGTGCGAAGTCGCACAATCGGTGATACTGCGTGCTGGTGGTTGGTGGGAACGACGCCGGCAGGGCCGAGCTTCTGGGGGTCAACGAGATGGCAGCCGAAACAGCAACAGGCAGGCTCGAGGGCGTTGGCGTCCTGATCGTCGATGACGACCGGGATGTGCGTGAGTCGATCGAGGCGGCGATGCTCGCCGAGGGCGCCGAGGTGGACACGGTCGACAACGGCAACGAGGCGGTCGAGATCTGCCGGGATGACCCGCCCGAGCTGGTCATCCTGGACATGATGCTGCCCGGGCGCTCCGGGTTCCTGGCGCTCGAGAAGATCAAGGGCAAGTCGGAGAGCCCCGTGGTGATCATGGTGACGGCCAACGAGGGCAAGCGGCACCAGGAGTACGCCGAGGCGCTGGGTGTGGACGCGTACCTGATCAAGCCGGTGCCGCTGGGGACGCTGATCGATGTCGCCGCCCAGAAGCTGGCCGAGCGGGCCCGTTCGCGCTGAGCGGGCCGGGATCGCTGGTCAAGGGACCGCGGGGGGCGAATCATGCCCGCGTGCCCGATCGGTCCATCATCCTGTTCAAGCCGAGCGATCCGGAGGACCCGTCCCGGGGGATGGACGACCTCGGTTCGCCCCGTCGCGTCATGGAGGCGCTCGCGCCGTACAACACCGCGCCGGACGGCGCGTCCGGCGCGGCGCTCGGGTCCCTGACGCTCTACGGCCCCGGCCTGGTCGTCGATGTGCCCTCCGCCGCGGACGAGATCACGCAGCTGCTCGTGCGGATCGACGACGAGGAATCGGCGTGGCTCGTGCTCGCGCGCCTGTGCACGCAGCACGGCTGGAAGATGATGGACCCGGAGTCGGGGCGGACATTCCTGTAGCGATCCGTCGCCCCGGCGGGGACCGACGGCGGAACACTGACCGCGGAGCACGCCATGCCGACCTACGAGTACGAGTACCTGGACGAATCGGGCGAGCCCACGGGCGAGCGGTTCGAGTGGGTGCAGCCGATGAAGGACGAGGCGTTCAGCAAGCACCCAGAGACCGGCCGGCCGTGCCGACGCGCCATCGTGCCGTCGCGCATCGCCGGCAAGTGGAGCCCGCTCAAGGAGAAGTCGACGCTGAGCAACAAGAACCTCGAGCGGCTGGGCTTCACGAAGTACGAGAAGCGCGGCGACGGGGTCATGGAGCGTGTGGCCGGCAAGGAAGGCCCGCGCGTGATCTCGGATGAGTAGCCGATCGACGCGGCGGCTCGGAATCGTCGCCCTGGCGATCCCGCTCGCCGCCGGCTGCGACGACCCGCTCGCGGGCGATCGGCCCAACGAGGTGCGCGTGCAGCGCATCATCACGCTCAGCGGCGAACGCATCGTCAGCTACACCGCGTTCTACGACGACGGCCTGGAGACCTACATCGACCTCGCGCCGGCGGGCGATCCCGACATGATCACCGTCGAACGAGAGACGATCGAGGACGGCTCGCTCATCACGATCGTGCGTGCCGGCGCTCCGGTGGATCTGCCCGCGGACGGGCCCGCACCACTCGATCTCGACGAGCATTGGCGGGCCCGGTTCGAGGCGATCGACGCGATGGTCGATGCCGACCGCGTGCCGTGGTCCGATGCGCACGGCGTGCTCACGCCGCAGCAGATCGAACGCGCCTCGGGCGGCTAGCGCGCTGAGCGCATCGCCAGCGCGGCGAGCGTCGCCAGCAGCGCGGAGCTCTGCGCGTTGATGTGCACCGAGTCGAACACCCCCGCGAGCAGCACGCCGGCGACCGCCAGCGGGAGACCCGCTTCGTGGCTCGCCCACGCGTCGCCCGCGGGCCGCGCGTGCCGGATCGTGACGATCGACGCCGCCACGAACAACCCGAGACCCACGACGCCCTGCGTTGCGAGGATATGGATGAACGAGCCGTGCGCGTGGGCGAGGACGCGCTGCGTCGCGGGATCGATGCCACGCTCCATCTGCCGGGCCTCGACCCAGCGCTGGTAGCCGCCGGTGCCCACGCCGACGATGGGGTGCGTGCGTGCGGCCTCGCCCGCCCAGACCCACATGATGAGCCGGCCACCGGTGCTCGTGCTGTAGTCGCCGCCCTCGATCGCGCCGCGCAGCTCCTGCCGGGCCTCCACGACGCGGCTGCGCACCTCGTCGCCCGCGATCAGCCAGCCGGCCGCGCCCACGACGCACGCCAGCGCGAGCCCCGCCAACGCGGAGCGTCGTCCGAACGATCGGCCGCGCACCGCCAGCGCCGTCACCCCCGCGAGCGCGAGCACCCCCGCCGAAGCGATCCACGCCCCGCGCGTGCCCGTCGCGACGACGCCCACGCCCGTGATGACGACCATCGCCCTCGCTATCCACGCCACCCTTCCGCGCGCCAGCACCGCCGGGCCCGCGTGCAGCCCGAGCACGCCGGTCAGGATCGAGCCGGCCACCACCGGCGCGGTCCACCCGCTGATCCGGTCCGGGTAGCGGTCGAAGTCCAGCCCGTCCCAGCCGAAACGCAGCGCGAGCGCCTGCGTCACCTGGGACGCGTGCAGCAGGAGCATCCCCGCACCGATCGCGACCAGCAGCGCCCGCCGACGATCCAGCACGGGCCACAGCGCCACCGGGACCCAGAGCCAGCGCACGCTGCCCACTTCGTCGAACCCGTGTGCCGGATCCGGCGACCAGGCGATCGCCAGCAGACACCAGCCGGCGAAGAGCAGCATCAGCAGCATCACCGGATGGCGAACCAGGCCCCCGTACAGCGGTGCGGTCTGGCGCAGCCGGAGGAACGCGACCGCCATCAGCGGCACGCCGGCCAACTCCAACGGCGTCACGGGCAGCGCGAGCCCGACGGCGAACGCCAACGCCGCCAGCGTGTGGGCGCGGTCCCACGCCGGGTGGGCCCGGGCGAGCGCGGCCCGGGCCTCGTCCACGGCGCTGGACGGTGTCTCGAGCGTCCCGGCCGTTATGGCGGGGTTGGTGGGCGTGGAAGCGGAATCGTGCATGGCCTCGGCGAGCCTATCACCCGGCGCCACCACGGGTTGCGCCGATATTCGTGGAAGCCGGTCCCGCGGGCCGACATTCTGCTCGGGGCAAGGCCAACGATACAGTCGGAAACGGCACACGCGGCGACGCCGCGATGAGACAGGAGGTCAGCCGTGCGCAGCTGTGGGACCACCGTGGATGGTGTGGATCGTGTCCGTCGTGCGTTGTCGACCCTGGCGCTCGCGTCGGGCGTGCTCGTGCTGACGGCCTGCGGCGGAGGCTCGGACGAGCCGGCACCCGCGACGGACCAGACCGACTCGGCTCCGACGCGCGAGGTCATCGTCTACACGAACGCATCGCCGCCCGTGGCACGGGCCGTCGCCGACGCCTTCGAGGTGCGATCGGGCATCGGCGTGGTGATCGTCTCCCCGGAGCAGCGTCCGGGGGGCGGGGATCTGGTTCAGCGGATCATCCGCGAGGCCGAGGCGCCGCGTGGCGATGTGTGGTGGTCGATCGAGCCGTACGACACGATCGCGCTCGAGGACGCCGGGGCCCTGCAGGCGTTCACCGCGAGCGCCGCGGAGACCGACTTTGGCGGATCGTGGCCGACGACCGCGCGGGCGGCGGACGGCACCTGGTACGCCGCCGGGCAGCAGGCCCGCGTCATCGCCTACGACACACGCGAGCTCGACCCCGAAGCGGTCCCGCGCACCCTGCGTGATCTCGCCGAGCCTGAATGGACGGGGCAGGTCGGTCTCGCTCGGCCGATCAGCGGGCCGAGCCTCGCGCACCTGGCGGCTCTCGTGCATCTCTGGGGGCCCGGTCCCACCGCCTCCTGGCTCAGCGCGATGGAGGCCAACGGGCTCCGGCTGTATGCGTCCGACGACGAGGTTGTCCGCGCGATCGCCGACGGCGAGATCGAGCTGGGCCTGACCGGCAGCGCCGCGGTTCGCCGGGCCTCGGCTCGCGGCATGCCCGTGGCGATGGTGTACGAGACGAACGAGGTTCCCACGGGATACGCCACGCCGGACACGGTGATGCCGCTCATGGGCTTCGGGCCGCTGGCGATCCCGACCACGGTCGCGGTCGTCGCCGGCGCGCCGAACCCCGACGCGGCGGCCGAGTTCGTCGAGTTCCTGCTCAGCGAGCAGGGCGAGCGCCTGCTTATGGGCGGTGAGGCGATGCTCGTGCCGATCAGGCTCGAGCTGCGCGACGAGCTGGCGTCGGAGGAACCGATGGCCCTGATCCCCAACCCCGCCGAGCCGGCCCCCGAGGCGATCGCCGAGGCCATGGACCAGGCCCGTGGCCTCGCCCGGGAGGTCCTCGGTCTGTAGCGCCACAACGGTGATCACCCCATACAGTCCAGCAGCATGACGACCACGACCGAGCCGATGAACCTCCGAGCAGCTATCGAGGACGCGGTGCCAGACCTCGTCGAGATCCGCCGGGACCTGCACGCGCATCCGGAGCTGAGCTTCCAGGAGCGCCGTACCAGCGGGCGCGTGTGCGAGGAGCTTGACCGGCTCGGCATCGGCTACAAGGCCGGCCTCGCCGGCGGCACGGGCGTCGTCGCTCACCTGCCCGCCACGGACGGCTCAAAGGGTGACTGCGTTGCGCTGCGTGCGGATATGGATGCCCTCCCGATCACCGAGGCCTCCGGCAAGCCCTACGCCAGCACCAGCCCAGGCGTCATGCATGCCTGCGGGCACGATGGGCACACGGCGATCCTGCTCGGCGCCGCACGCGTGCTCAGCCGGGCGACCCACCGGCCCCGCCCCGTCAGCTTCATCTTCCAGCCAGCCGAGGAGAGCGGGGGCGGCGGCGAGAAGATGTGCGAGGACGGCGCCCTGCTCGGCGAGGCCGCCGGCGGGCTCGGCGCGCCGGTCGCACGCATCTACGGCCTGCACGGGTGGCCCTCGCTCGAACTCGGCCGCATCGTCACACGCCCGGGGCCGATGATGGCTTCGACCGACGAGTTCCTCATCACCGTGCGAGGCGTCGGCGGGCACGCGGCGTGGCCGCAGCAGTGCAAGGACCCCGTGGTCGCCGCCGCCGCCGTCGTCATGAGCCTGCAGACCGTCGTCAGCCGGAACGCCGGGCCGCTCGAGGCCGCGGTCTGCACCGTGGGACGGATCGCCGGCGGCACGGTCGACAACATCATTCCCGAGACCGTCGAGCTCGAGGGCACGACCCGCGCGCTCCTGCCCGAGGTCCGCTCACGCCTCGAAGAACGAGTCCGGGCGATCGCCACGGGCGTGGCCCAGGCCCACGGCTGCACCGCGGAGATCCGCTGGAACCACGGCTACCCCGTCACGCGGAACGATCCGGCCCTGGCCGACCGCGCCCTCGGCACCCTCCGGCGCGTCTTCGGCGCCGAACGCGTCGGCGTCGTTGACCAGCCCGTCATGGGTGGCGAGGACTTTAGCTATTACGGGCAGCATGTCCCCGCGTGCTTCTTCTTCCTCGGCACCAGGCCCGCCGAGGCAGACCGTCCCATGCAGCTGCACACCTCGTCGTTTGACTTCAACGACGACGCCATCGCCATGGGCGTCGAGACCTTCTGCACGCTCGCGCTGGCGGACTGACGGCTGGTTCTTTGGTCAGAACGGGACCTGCAGGCTCAGCGAGCCGCCGTGCGCCTCGTAGTCGTCCCCGAAGTCACCCTCGTAGCCCAGGACCACATTGAACCCGTTGCTCGTGCGCAGTCCCGCCCCGGCGAGGCCGGTGGTGTAGCTGTCCACGGCCGCGTCCTCGATGAAATCGGTCCACACGCCGCCCGCGTACAGGTAGGTGCGGTCGGTGGCGTACCACTGCAGCTTGCCGCCGAGCTTCAGGATCTGCTGCTCGACACCCGGGTCGAACGAGTACTCGTCGACATCGAGCGTCAGCGACTCGTGGACGGAGTACTGCTGGCTCGTGACGAACGAGAACGGTCCCAGGTCGAACTGCAGCAGGTTGTTCAGTCCGAATCCCCACAACAGCCCGCCCGCAGCCAGATCGTAGCTGAACACCGTGTCGAGGTTGGCGAACGGCGTGACCTGCCACTTGACACCGACCTCGTCGCCCTCGTCGGGGATCAGGATGCGCACGGGCACACCCGCGTTCAGGCCCGCGTTGAAGACATCGCCGTCGCCCACGGAGTGGTACGCCAGCGGGATGCCGACGATGACCGAGACGCGGTCGTGGAACCGCACCTCGGTGCTCAGAGCAAGGTCGAACGAGGAGCCGGTGAACCCGCCGGCATCGATCGACTGCCCGCGCAGGTCGAGGCGGAAGCGCGTGCCGCCGTAGTCCAGCGTGGTGGATCCCTGCGGCATGAACAGCGCGGGGGATGCTTCGTCGGCGTCGCCGGTCGGGTCGCCGGTCTCGGGGGCGTTGGGGTCGTTCATGGGCACGGCCGCCGGCTCGGCGAAGACGCGCCGCAGCTCGCGGTCCGTCGGCGTGACATCGCTGAACAGACCGTAGCGGAAGAAGCTGTACCGCGCCGAGCGCGCGGTCGAGGCGAGCGGGTTGCCGTCGGTCACAGCGACGGGTGACAGCTCGGCGACCGCGGCGAGGAACTCCTCGATCAGCCCATCCTGATTCTGGAGGAAGAAGTCCTCGAGCTGCTGCCCGATGTCGCCGTTGGCGGCATCGAACACGATCGGCGGGCCGGCATACCCGAGCAGGCCGTTGATGACCACCAGCTCCCCGCCGCCGATGCCGCCGGTCGGGTCGTACGAGACATCGACGGCGTTGGGGATGCCCGCGTACTGGATCGAGGCGTCGAAGGCGGTGCCGTCGAACGAGGCGAAGTCCCCCTGCTGATCGCCCAGGTCGACCAGCAGGTCCGGCAGTGTGGACCCGCCGACGGTCAGGGTGTTGGATGGATTGCCGGTTTCCGACACGGTGAAGACAAACAGCTCGCCGCTCTGGGCCTGGGCGGTGCCCGCGAGCAGGCACAATCCCGCGGCCACCGTGAGGGGTCGGTGTGTGCATCGCATCTCATGCTCCTCGACGCTCGGTTCTGCCGGGTCTATCGGCATCGCACGGTGGAGGGTCGCCACGAAAACTAGGATCTTCATGCATGCCCGATGATCACGCACAACACGCCGAGGGGCCTGGGCACGCGGAGCCCCCGCCGGATCGGCTCGCCCGTCTGGCCCGCGCCGCGCGGGAGCTTCCCGCGACGCCGGGCGTGTACCTCATGAAGGACCGTGCGGGCACGGTTGTCTATGTCGGCAAGGCCAAGCGCCTGCCCGACCGCGTCTCGAGCTACTTCGTCCCCTCGGCGGACCTGGGCCCCAAGAAGCAGCCGATGCTCGAGATCGTCGAACGCTTCGAGGTCATCGAGTGCGAGACCGAGTGGGAAGCCCTGCTCACCGAGAACCGGCTCATCAAGGACCTCAAGCCCAGGTTCAACGCCCGACTCGTGGACGACAAGACCTTCCCGTACCTGGTCGTGACGCAGCGGGAGGACTACCCGCGCGTCTTCGTGACGCGCAATCCCTCGGGCATCGACCCGAAGACCGGAGCCGTGGCGCCGGAGATGCGCGGCGCCCGCGTCTTCGGCCCGTTCACCAACGCTGGCGCCCTGCGCGAAGCCGTCCAGATCCTCCAGCGCGTGTTCAAGTTCCGCACCTGCAAGCTCGACATCACCGCCGGCGACCCGAAGAACCGCTATTTCCGCCCCTGCCTGCTGCACGCCATCGGCCAGTGCACCGCGCCCTGCGCCGACCGCATCATGCCCACGGTCTACCGCCAGGACATCGACCGGTTCGTGCGCTTCCTCGGCTCGAAGCGTTCAGCGATGCTCCGCGAGATGCGGCAGGACATGGAATCAGCCAGCAAGGCGCTCGAGTTCGAGAAGGCCGCGACGCTGCGCGACCAGATCAAGGCGATCGAACGCCTCGACGACCGCGCCAGCACCCGCGACGGCTGGCAGCCCGAGACCGAGATCGGCTATGTCGACCCGGAGAAGGGCGTGCTGAGCCTGCAGAAGACGCTGGGCCTCGACGAGCCGCCGCGCTGCATCGAGGGCTTCGACATCGCCCATCTCATGGGCAACGAGACCGTGGGCAGCAAGGTCTGCTTCATCGATGGCAAGCCCTTCAAGGACGAGTACCGGCGGTACAAGGTCGGCAGCGTGAACAACGACGACTACCGCGCGCTGCAGGAGGTCGTCAGCCGGCGCTACCGCGACGCGGGCCTGGGCCAGGAGCTGTATCCCGATGTCATCCTGATCGACGGCGGTCTGGGCCAGCTCCACGCCGCCGAGGCCGTGTTCGACACGCTGGATGTCAAGCCGCCCATGGTCATCAGCTTGGCGAAAAAGGAGGAGCTGGTGTTCGTCCAGCGTCGCAGCGAGCCGATCAAGCTGGGCCGGGACAACCTGGGCCTGAAGCTGCTGCAGCAGGTGCGCGACGAGGCGCACCGGTTCGCGCAGCATTACCACCACATCCTGCGCCGAAAGAAGACGCTGGGGGGGTAATCGCGCGCCTCTGGTCCGGGCTACTCGAACTTCATCAGGTGGCCGGACCACAAGCCGGTGGGGACATACTCCGCCGAGACGGCGCCGTGCTGCTTGGCGAGCGTCGCCATCCCCTCCGGGCTGTAGTGGATCACATGCACATCCTGATCGAAGAACGGCGTGCCCTGGCGGAACGGGTCGGGGTCCTCGATAAAGTGCCAGCGGTTGCGGTGGACATACGGCACGCTGATAAAGGCGTGCGCGTTTTCTCTCGCGCAGCGGCGCGCGACTTCCGCGAACAGGCCGCGTGGCTCGGGGATGTGCTCGAACACGCTGATGCACACGAGGAGGTCGAACGGTCCGCAGTCGGTGTCCGCCGACCAGTGCTCGGAGCGCAGGTCGAGGCCGTAGGTCTCCTTGCCCCACGCGACGGCGCGGGGGTTGACATCGTACCCGATGCCGTCGATGCCGCGCGAGCGTGCGACATCGAGGAGTGTTCCGGTGCCCCCGCCGATCTCGAGCACGCGCCGGGGCTTGACGCCGCGCTGCGCGAGGGCATCGAACATGTCGTTGGAAGCTTTGATGTTCCGCTCCACCACGCCCTTGAGGAACTCGAGATCGCGCTTGAGCTGCTCGTCGTCTTCGGTGTAGCCGCTCGGGTTGAACAGCGATCGGCAGTCGAAGCAGCCGAAGAGCGGGATCCGCCGCTTGGTGCGTCGCGTCGGTGTGTGGCGGATATAGCCGACATACGGCGAGTCGCACACCGGGCAGGCGCCCGGCATCCGCAGGTCGCCCAGGTCCGGCTCGGGGAGCCTCGCGAGTTCCAGAGAGCGTTCCGTGGACATGGTCGCAGTCTAAGGAATGCATCGTGGATTGTCACATCGGGTCCCGGCTCCGGCAGCGCAGGGTCCGTCCGCTGCGCTCACGCCGGCTGCGCGCGTGCGTTCTCGGCGACGAGATCCCACAGCCAGCGCGGGCCGCGGATCGTCACCGGGACCCGGCGCCCGGTCTCGACCCGGATCGCGTGCGCCCACACCCGGCCTCGGCGCTGGCCCTCAGCCGTGAGCGCCGTCCACGGGAGGCTCAGGTCCGGGATGTGCATCCACCGCGCCCACGGCTCCGGACGCAGGTGCAGGTGCGCGGCGTCGGTCGTCACGCGGAAGCAGAACCCCAGGTTCAGCAATCCGAAGGAGAAGCTCTGCCGCCGACGCTCAACGGCGACGGGCTCGGGGTGTGCGGGGGGAAAGGCCTCGGCGAGGGGCGTCAGCGTGTTCGACGCCATGCCGCGGATCACGAAGAAGACCACGAACAGGTCGAACGCAATCACACCCAGGATGATCCACGCGACGGTCGGCATGCGGGTGGATGATTGGGAGTCCGGGCCTCCGGTTTAGCGCTCGATGTAGAGAAAAAAGGCGGTGTACCCTCGTTCGTCTCGGTTGACGACCACGGGCACGGTGGCGGTCTCGGTGCCGATGCGTGAGCGGTCCTCATCGCCGCGTCGGCCGTAGTCGATCCGGTCGATGTAGATGGTGCGGTCCACGATGGCCTGCGCCTTGCCGAGGTAGCGGTCGGACCAGACGACGGTGTTGGCGCCGACCTCGCGGGCGAAACCAACGAGCGAACCATCCCAGGGCTTGACGACATCGGTGGTGCGGAAGGAGCTGACACCGATGACGCGGGCGCTGTCGGGATCGGCGGCGACCTGCAGGGCGTTGAGCAGATCGGCGCGGGCGTCGCGCTGCCGGTGTTCGTCCCAGTCGGCGGGGTGGGTGTCGCTCTCGACGATGCGCTGGCGGGAGTCCTCGATCGCGCGTTCCATGCGTTCCCAGGGGATCTCGCGGATGGAGATCTTCTCCCCGCTGGGCAGCGACGAGGCGTCGGAGATCGGCCGGTAGTTCTCCTCCCACACGGTGGCGCAGCCGCCGGCGAGGGGCGATGCAAGGAGGAGGAGTGCGGTGAGGAGGGCGGAGCGTTGAGGTGCCATATCCCGAGTCTATCGGCGATCGGAACCGTCCAGACGCGAGGAATCTCAGCTCTCTTCGAGCGCCCGGCGGTACCGGGCCATGAGCCTGTGCCGCGTGACGAGGCCGATCGGCCGGGGGCGCGGTCCCTCGGTGACCAGGCAGAGGCTCGAGAGGTCCGTTTCGGCGAATTTGTCCACGACGGTGTCCAGCGACTCGGCGGGCGAGAGCGTCGGCAGATCGGTGCGGAGCAGCTCGGCCACCAGCAGCAGCGGGATGGCCTCCCGATCGATCAGCGCGGTGCGGAGGTCGCGGCCGGTGACCATGCCCAGGTAGACGCCGTCCGCGTCCGTCACCGCGAAATCTGGCACGGCGTGGTGCGCGTGCAGGGTGATCAGCTTCGAGAGCGGGTCGCTCGGGAACACCGCCTCCTCGGGCAGCGGCTCGATGGGCACGCTGGTGACCGGGATCTGCCGGAGGAGCGTGAGGTCACGGGCCGCGCCGAGCAGGACGCCCTCGCGGCGGAGCTTGAACGAGTAGATCGAGTCGCGCTCGATCACGCGGGCGAACTGCGTCGCGACGACCGCGGCCAGCATGATCGGCAGCAGGACATAGACATCGCGGGTCAGCTCGAACAGGATGAGGATCGCGGTCAGCGTGGCGTGCGTGGTGCCGGCGACGACGGCGGCCATGCCCACCAGCGCGTACGCCGCGGGTGAGCCGTCCGCTGGCATCAGCCCGATGCGCTCGAGCACCAGGCCGAAGCCGGCGCCGGCCGTGGCGCCGAGGAACAGGCTCGGCGCGAACACACCGCCCGAGCCGCCCGAGGCGAGGGTGACGGTCGTCGCCACCATCTTCAGGATCACGAGCCAGACGAGCAGGCCGAGCGAGGTCGCGACGAGCTGGCCGGAGGCGTAGGCGCTGGGTGTCAGCAGGCTCGTGATGGTCTCGTACCCGTTGCCGAAGAACGCCGGCGACGAGGTGCCCTCGCCCGGCGCGATCGTTCCGATCGCCCAGACGCTGCCCACGCCGAGCGCCCCGAGCACCAGCGCACCGGAGATCGGCTTGAGCAGCGGGTGGATCCGCCAGCCGTCGTACAGGTCCTCGCCCGCGTGGAGCATCTTATTGAACGCCACCGCCACCGCCCCGCACAGGAGTCCCAGCACGACATAGCTGGGCAGCTCCTCGATGCTGAACACATAGCCGTGGAGCTGCTCGGGGGTCGCGAAGAGCGCGACATTCTCGCCGAGCACGGCCTGGGTGATGGCGGTGCTGAACACGCTCGCCACAACGATCGGCGCGAATGCGCGGACGGAGAAGTCCCGCAGCAGGATCTCGAGGACGAAGAAGACGCCGGCGATCGGAGCGTTGAAGATCGACGCGATCCCGGCCGCGGCCCCGCAGCCGACGAGCGTGGGCATGTGCTCCCGGCCGACGCGCAGCGCCTGCCCCGCCACGGAGCCGGCGGTGGCGCCGATCTGTACGATCGGGCCCTCGGTGCCGGCGGACCCGCCTGAGCCCACGGTCAGGATCGAGGCGACGACCTTGGTCGCGCCGATGGGCCAGCGGATCACGCCGCGGTTGCGGATGAGCGCCTTCATGACCTGCGGCACGCCGTGTCCCTTCGCTTCGCTGGCGAAGCACTGCACGAGCACACCGGTGAGCCCCATGCCGACGACCGGCGCGACGATGAGCATCCAGAGGTGCTCGCCCTGCGCGTGGCGGACCTCGTGCTCGACGAAGTGCAGCACCCAGGCGAAGCCCATCGCGCCGAGCCCGGTGATCGTGCCGATGACCGCGCCGAGCGTCACGAGCCACCAGTCGCCGCCCCCGGCGAAGGCGGTCGGGCGGAGCCGGCCGAGCCCCTGCCTCGAGAGTTTGATCAGATCAACGCCCACGCGGGGTCACTGTAGCGTGACCGCCGGCGTGCTACGGGGCGGATCCCGCCACGCCGCGCAGCCGGTCGAGCTCCTCCTCGCTCTCGATCAGCAGCTGGCTCACCTTCGGTGCCTCGGGAAGCGGCTTGCCTTGCTCGTCGGTCAGCGGCTTGCCGTCGAGCGTCCGCAGGATCGGAAGCGGGTTGTCCTTCATGTGGTTCTTGAGCTTCAGCTCGAGCTGCTTCTTCTGCTCATCCTCGAGCTCGGCCCACTTGCCCCGTCCCCGGCACTTCGGGAACCGGCTGCACCCCAGCCACGGCCCCCGTGCGCCGTCGCGCAGGTTCAGCGGCGCCTCGCAGACCGGGCAGGGCAGATCCGTCTCCAGCGGCGGCGGCGCCTTGGGCACGGCGAAGCCCTTCTTGTCGATGTTCACGATCACGCCGACCTCGTCCGCCTTCTCGCCCTCTTCGAGCGGCGTCGCGAGGAAGTCGCCGAATCGGCCCGATTTCTTGACCAGCGGCCGGCCCGTGACCGGGCAGGCGATGTTCACATACTCGGCGAACCTGGGCCGACCCTCGCGGTCGCACGGCACCGCGTAGTTGCAGTCCGGGTATCGCGAGCAGCTCAGGAATCGGCCGTTCTTCCCGAAGCGGTACACCAGCCCCGCGCCGCAGGTCTCGCAGCGGTACTCGTCCGGCGCGGGCACGATCTCCGCCTTGGCGTGCTGCAGCTCCTCGTGCGCCCGCTCGAGCGACTCCTTGAAGGGGCCGTAGAACTTCTGGAGCATATCGATCCAGTCGAGGTGCTCCTCCTCGACCTTGTCGAGCTGGCTCTCCATGTCCCGCGTGTAGCCCAGGTCCATGATGCCCGGAAACGCCTCGACGAGCTTGTCGGTCACGACCTCGCCCAGGTCCGTCGCGTGGAACCGCCGCTGGACCTGCTCCACATAGTTCCGATCCTGGATGACGCTGATGATCGAGGCATAGGTCGAGGGCCGACCGATGCCCTCGGACTCGAGCGTCTTGATCAGGCTCGCCTCGGTGAACCGCGGCGGCGGGCTCGTGAACTTCTGCACGGGCTCGACCGCGAACGCGGACAGATCCTTGCCCTCTTCCACCGCGCTCGGCAGCGTCTGCTCGTCGCTCGACACCGGCACGCCCGCGACCTTGTAGAAGCCGTCGAAGACGAGCACCCGCCCGCTGGCCTTGAAGGTCAGCGGCTTCTTGCTGTCCGTGCCGCCGGTGATGAACACGCCCGTCGAATCCCACTGCGCGGGCGTCATCTGGCACGAGACGAACCGCTCCCAGATCAGCTTGTAGACCTTGAACTGGTCCTCGGTCAGCGCCCGCTTCACCTTGTCGGGCGTGCGGCTCGGGTCGGTCGGCCGGATCGCCTCGTGCGCTTCCTGCGCCGCCTTGTTGCTGCTGGTGTAGAAGTTGGGCTTCTCGGGCAGGTACTTCTCGCCGTAGGTGACCTTCACAAACGCCCGCGCGGCGTTGAGCGCTTCGCCGGTGATGTGCGTCGAATCGGTCCGCATGTAGGTGATCAGACCGACCGGCCCCTCGCCCGGGATGTTGACACCCTCGTACAGGCCCTGGGCGGCGCGCATCGTCCGCTGCGCCCCGAAGCCGATGCGGTTGCTCGCGGCCTGCTGCAGCGTCGAGGTGATGAACGGCGGCGGCGGCCTTGTGCTCGTGCGCTTGGTCTCGATCTTGCTGATCGACCAGGGCACGCTCGGGTCGGCCGTGCCGGTGACCGTGCGCAGGAGCCGGGCCGGTCCCTTGGCCTTGTCGTCCTCGATGACGGATGTCTGGATGTCCTTCAGGCCCGCGAGCGTGGCGATCTCGGTCACGCGATCGGTCAGGTCGGCCGGTTCCTTGTCCGCCGAGCCCTCGGCCGAGAGGTCGAACTTGTCTCCGCCGATCTCGACGAGCTCGCCTCGGAGGGCGTTCGCATCCGCCAGCCAGGCGTTGCGATCCTTGACGGTCGGGCCGTTGCCCTTGTCGTCCTTCTGTGCGGCGAAGGCGCGCCATGCATCGACCAGCTCCGCGGCACGGGACCGATCGAGCGCGAAGTTCGCGGTCATCTCCCAGCGCTCGTCGGGCACGAACGCCTGGATCTCGCGTTCCCGCTCGACGACGAGGCGGACGGCGACCGACTGCACACGCCCGGCGCTCAGCCCACGCGCGACCTTCTTCCAGAGCAGCGGCGAGACCTGGTAGCCCACGATCCGGTCGAGGATCCGCCGGGCCTGCTGCGCGTTGACCCGGTCCACATCGATCGGGTGCGGGTTCTGAAAGGCCTTCTCGATCTCTCCCTTGGTGATGGCGGCGAAGATGACGCGTTTGGCCTGCTCGGGCCGGATGCCGAGCTCTTGCGCCAGGTGCCAGGCGATCGCCTCCCCCTCGCGGTCGAGGTCGGTGGCGAACCAGACATCGCCGCCGGTCGCGAGCGCTTCCTTGGCCGCCTTCTTGAGATCGCTGACCACGGCCTCCTTGCCGCTGAGCACCTCGTAGCTGGGCGTGAAGCGTTTCTCGATGTCCACGCCGGGGACTGGCTGCTTGCTGCCCTTGGGCGCCTTGCTGGGCAGATCGCGCACATGGCCGACGCTGGCGAGCACGAGAAAGTCCGAGCCCAGGTACTTGTTGATGGTCTTGGCCTTGGCCGGGCTCTCGACGATGACGAGCGATCGCCCGCTGGCGTCACCCTTCTTGAAGCCCAGCCCCTTGCCCTTGCCCCCGGAGGGACGGCGACCGGCCGCTTTTTTCGCGGTCTTCGTGCCGGAGGATCGTGTGGTCTTCTTCTTCGCCATGCGTCTCGATCCGGGGTCTCGCCATGCGGGGGTGACCGTCGGCCCAGCCCGGCTCGGCCCACCACCCGCCGCCGAGGACCAAACGGGCCGCGGACCCACGAGTCAAGCGCCGGCCGAGCCCTGTCTGTTCCCGCCATCCGCCGGTCCCGGGTGATTCAGAATGGCGTAAGTATCTGTTTGATGGTGACTAACGCCGATTCGTCGACGCCGGTTCCGGCCAGCAGAATTGTCTGCGCTCCCCCGCCGGCAGCCAGGCGCCGCATCCAGGTCCGCTGGTTCTTGGCGAACCGGCGGGTCTCGATCTTGATCTGCTCGACCGCGTCTTCGAGGGTCACTTCCCCCGCCAAGTGCCGGAGGAGTTGCTTGGTGCCCAGCGCTTCCCGGGCGGTCGGTCCCAGACGCGGCGCGAGGTCCCGGGTTTCTGCGAGCAGGCCGTCGTCCATCATCCGGCGGACGCGGGCGTTGATCCGGGTGTTCAGCTCCGCCGGCTCGCGGGTGAGGACGACGAGTCGGCGATCGGTCCGGTCGGGTGGATCCCGGTCCCACTGGGCTTGCAGCTCGCTGATGGTCCGCCCCGTGAGGCGGAAGACCTCGAGCGCGCGGATCGTCCGTCGGTCGTCGTTGGCATGGATGCGGCCGGCCGCCGCGGGGTCGACCCGTTCGAGTTCGGCTCGCCGTACCGCCGGCGTGAGGCGCTGGAGCTCGCTGCGCAGGTCCGGATCGGCCGCGGGTCCCTCGAACAGCCCGTCGAGCAGGGCCTTGATGTAGAGATGGGTCCCGCCGACGACGATGGGCACCGCGCCGCGTCGGCGGATCTCCGTGATCGCCGCCTCCGCCAGCTCGAGCCATCGGGCAACGGTGAAGCGTTCCTCGGGCTCGACGATGTCGATCAGGTGGTGCGGCACACCTCGCCGCTCGTGGGCCGTCGGCTTGGCGCTGGCGATGTCGAGCCCGCGGTAGACCTGGAACGCGTCGGCGGAGACCACCTCGGCGGGCGTGCCCCGCGAGCGCAGATCGAGCGCAACGGCGACCGCGAGATCGGTCTTTCCCGAGGCGGTCGGGCCGCAGATCACCGGGAATGGCGCGGGCGCGTGCGTCACCCGACATCGTACGAGACGACCCGCCCGGCTGCGGATCCGCGTCCCTTGCGAGCGCGTGGCTCTGTCGGGGCCCACCTACTATCCGCGTATGCCCCTGCCCCGCGTTGCCATCGTGGGCCGACCGAATGTCGGCAAGTCGTCGCTTGTCAACCTGCTGGCGAAGGAGAAGGTGTCGATCGTCGACGACCTGCCCGGTGTGACGCGGGACCGGGTCTCGGCCATCGTGGACCTGGACCACCCTGACGGCACGGGGCCGGACCGTTCGATCGAGATCATCGACACCGGCGGGTTCGGGGTGTACACGGCCGAGGGCCAGCAGATCGACGACGCCGGCAAGGACCTGGCGGCGCTGACCGAGAAGATCGAGTGGCAGATCGCCGAAGCGGTCGCGACGGCGGACCTCGTGCTGTTCGCCGTGGATGTGCAGGCGGGCATCACGCCGCGTGACCAGGAGATCGCGAAGATGCTGCGCGAGCGGCGGTTCGGGCGTGAGCGTCGCGGCAGCGGTGGTGGCTCGGGCGTCCCGATCGTTGTCGTGGGGACCAAGACCGACGGCCCGAAGTGGGAGGCGCACGCGTACGAGCTCGCGGCGCTGGGCTTCGGCGACCCGCTGCTGATCAGCTCGAAGAACAACTACTTCCGCCGGGAGTTCCTCGATCGGCTGTACGCGCTCGTGCCGATGACCGACGCGAAGCCCGAGCCGCCGACGGACCTCCGCCTCGCGATCGTCGGCAAGCGCAATGCCGGCAAGAGCACGCTGATCAACGCGCTGGCGGGTGAGGAGCGAGTGATCGTCTCGGAGATCGCGGGCACGACACGGGACGCGGTCGATGTGCGATTCGATTTTGGCGACCGGGTCGTGACGGCGATCGACACGGCCGGGTTGCGCAAGAAGAAATCGTTCTCCGGGCGGGTGGAGTGGTGGGCGCTCGAGCGGCTGCAGAAGTCGCTCAACCGGGCGGACGCGGCGCTGTTCATGATCGACGCGACGCAGAAGCTGAGCCATGTGGACGATCAGCTCGCGCGCATGGTCATCGAGGCCGGCACCCCCGTCGTGATCGTCATCAACAAGTGGGACCTGGCGGGCGGGGCGATCGGTCGGCAGGGCCGGCCCGTCGGCCCGGAGGACTACGAGAAGTACCTCCGCAAGACGCTGCGCGGGCTGAGCTTCGCGCCGGTGACCTTCATGAGTGCGACCGAGGGGCTCAATGTCCGCGAGACCGTGGATCTGGCGTTCGAGATCCGGGACCAGGCGCGCACGCGCGTCGGCACGGGGGAGCTCAACCGTCTGATCCGCGGCATCGTGGAGCAGCGAGGCCCCTCGAGCAAGCTCGGCCAGCTCGCTCGGATCTACTACGCCGCCCAGACCAGCACGCGTCCGCCCACCATCACGCTGGTGGTCAACAACCCGGACCTGTTCTCGCCGATGTACCAGCGGTTCCTGATCAACCGGTTCCGGGAGGAGCTGCCGTTCGCGGAGGTGCCGATCCGCCTGCGGATCAAGGGGCGCAAGCGCGCCGAGCGCGGCAAGCCCGGGGCGTACGAGCTCGGGCCCGAGCCCGTTCACGCGGGGCCGGAGGACGATGCGCACGACGCGGCGTTGGCCGAGGCCGAGGGTGGCACGGTGTACACCGACGCGGATTGGCTCGATGAGATCGACGACGCGGATGTCGAGGCGTTGTTCGACGACTGACGGCTGCGATCAGACCGCGTGCATCAGCCCCGCCAGCGGGGGGAGCAGCGACCGCCCGCGTCGGCCGAGGCGGTAGTCGGTCGCGGGCCCGCCGGTGTCCATGGTCCGGCGTTCGACCAGCGAGGCGTCGCGCAGGCTCTCGAGCCCCAGCGAGAGCGCACGATCCGTCGCGGGCCGGAGCCCGTCCTGCAGCTCCCGGAACCGGGCCGAGCCCGGGCCGATAGCCCAGACGATTGGGAGCGACCACTTGCGGGTCAGCACGCGGTGGGCATCACGGCGGTCCATCCAGGCGACCAGATCGGCAGCCGCCGCCGCCACGGGTTCGGCATGGGCCGGGACCACATACTCGGGCCGCAACGGGTGACCGAGGCCCTCGGGCCTGACCAAGAGCCCGAGGCCGACCAGATGGGCTGCCGAATCCCGCACGGACGCGGGGGACGCTCCGACGGCGTGCGCCAGCGAGACCAGCTTGCCGCCGCGGTGCGCGTGCGCCGCGGCCAGCACATGCAGCGTCCAGCGCCGGTGCACCAGCGCGACGAGCCGGGAGATCGTGCCCCGTGGCAGGCCTGGGGTTGGGGGTTGCGTCGTCATGTCAAAAAGTATAGTATCCGTGCTCATCGCATCAAGCCCGGGTCGAGTCCGCTCACCCTTGAGGAGCCCCGCCATGCAGACCACGCTCAACGGTCAGGTCACCCTCGCCCTCCGAGTCGCCGACTGGCGGGCCTCGGCGGACTGGTTCCGGGATCATCTCGGCTTCGAGATGCTGTATGAGGTCGAGTCCATCGGCTGGTGCGAGCTGCGCACACCCAGCGGCGATGTCTCCATCGGGCTGAGCCAGGTTGAGCACGCGGCCCCGAACGACTCGTGCGTGCCGACCTTCACCGTGGGCGACATCGACGCCGAGCGGAGTCGCCTCGAGGGCGCGGGCGTTCGGTTCGACGGCCCCACCATGACCATCGACGGCATCGCTCGTCTCGCGACCTTCTTTGATCCTGACGGCAACCCGTTCATGTTCGCGCAGTCGCTCATGGAAGCCTGAGCCCATCGGAGGAAACCGATCATGCTGTCAAGCCTTGCTTCGATCTGTATCTCGCTTCTGGCCACTGTTGCCTCCACGAAGCCGCCGACCATCGTCGATCTGGCTTTTCTGGCCGGCTCGTGGCGCGCCGAGCTCGGGCCGATGATCGTCGAGGAGATCTGGCTCGAGCCACGGGCCGGGAACATGACCGGCGTGTTCCGCATGACAGGGTCGGACGGCGTCGAGCTGCTCGAGATCATGTCCGCGGCGGAGGGCGACGCCGGCGTCGTGCTGCATCTGCGCCACTTCAACGAGGCGCTCGTGCCGTGGGCGTCGGAGGCGGACGGTCCGCTCGTCGCGAGCGCGGTCGTGCCCGAGCCTGGTGTCGCAGTCTTCACGCCGACCGACGGCGACGCCGGGTTCCAGTCGATCACCTACCGGCGCGAGGGCGACACGATGACGGCGACGGTTGTCTTCGCCGAGCGCTCGGGGCAGGACCCGTTTCGGCTGACCTTCGAGCGCTCCGGCTGAGCGGCCCTGCGATCAGCAGCCGTGGTTGAGGTTGGCGATCCACGCGGCAAAGTCACCGGGATCGAGCACGCCGTTCCCGTTCTGGTCCGCCCGCAAGAGCGAGGCCTGGTACGCGGCGAGCCACGCCGTGAAGTCCGCGGCGTCCAGCAATCCGTCGCGGTTCAGGTCGGCCCGGCACGCCGAGCCCGGCAGCGTCGCGACGAACGCGACGGAGCTGAACAAGCTCGGGTTGCTGCCGACATTGACGAACGCCCGGAAGCCGACCGTCCGGTTGTCCGAGATCGAGGGTGCGAACCGCTCGAGCTCAGAGAAGAAGTCCGGCAACATATCGATCGTTCGCTCGTCGGTGACGGCGGGATCGGGGTCGATGTCCACGGTCTGCCCGTCGCGGACCACCGCGGCGATCGACCGCCCGCCGTTCCCATCCGGCAGCGAGGCGTACAGGCCCGTTTCGGTGTCCTCGTCGTTCCGCGCGTCGGGGTTCCAGTCGTAGAACACGGCCGACCCGTCCGGCGCGATCGCGTAGCTCAGCCGGTTCGAGAAGTCCCCGTCGTCGAACAGATCGTTGAACACAGCGCCGGGTACGCCGGGGATGGGGCTGCCCTCCTGCGCAAGCAGGACGGTCGATCCCTCCTCGTACAGAAACACGGCGCTGTCGTTGTCCTCGGTCAGCGGCGAACCGCCCGAGACAGAGAGCCGTGCTGAGAAGATCACCTGCCCGGCGTCGTTGATTCGTGGCGGGCCGAGCGCCTCGATCTCGGCGGGAAGGACCGGCGCGGTCGTGCCGACCTCGGCCAGCACGGTGATGACGCGGTCATCGTCGATGAGCGCGATCGCGTCGGGCGTTATCCTGCCGGGTACGGCGAGGAGCACCGAGTCGGTCGAGACACCTCTCTGAAACGCCGAGCCCGTGACGACGGACAGCGGCAGCGGCTCGCCGGTTTCGAGCAGGCGCACCGCTTCGCCCCCTCCCCGCAGGCGGACGATGCCGGAGTACCGCTCGACACCGCCAGATCCCGGCAGATCGAATGTCCCAGTGAGCACAAACCCGCCGTCGGGCGTGACCCGGGCCGCGTTGAACGACACGACCGTGGACCCCGCGATGCCCGGCAGCGGTCGGCCCGGCCCGATGAGCTCAACCAGTGCGCCGCCCTCATCGCGGTAGAGGACAAAGGTCGCGACGCTGAGCGGATCCGATGCAGACGGGGTGATGAGAGCGGGGAAGACCGCGCGGCCGGTGGTGTCGAACTCGCGCAGCCCGGTGCGCAGGCTTCGGATGACGAACCCGGGGCGGTCCGGTGCCGGCTCGCCGAAACGGGTCAGCAGGCGCAGGTCGCCGGGCGCACCGGCCAGCATCGCGATATCGTCGAATGTGAAGGTCGGGTTGAACACCTCGGCTGCGATCAGGAACTCGCCGCGATCGTTCGTGATCGCTTCTTTGATGCTGCGGAACGCCAGACCATCAACGCCCGAGAACTCGGGAAGCGGGGTGACCGAGGAGTACGCGGAGACGGGGATGATCGCGCCGTTGGGCTCGGCGGAGAAAACGCCGATCGCAAAGCCGCCGGGTATGTTCGGCACTTGAAAGTCAGCTCCGAGCGCAAAGCGGCGGTCGGTGATCGGGAACGGTCGGCCGTAGGCGCCGATGGGCCCGGCCAGGCCCGATGGCGCGCCGACCATCCCGATCGGGTGCAGCTCCACCTGGCCGTGAACCAGGCCCGTGGAAAGGGACAGCATCATTGCGGACGAAACGGCGGCGCTGGCGTGCATGACGGATCTCCGGCTGACGGGGTCGTGAACGACGGAAACCAATGGGCATCCTGACGCTCACCGCCGATCCGGGTTCCGCGAAGCACGCACTATTTCAGGCGGCCTGGTCGAGATCTTCGGGGTTGTGCCAGTCGTCGGGCCCGTCGCCCAGCGCGCCCCACTGGTGGCGGGGCAGGTGCCGATGGTGCACATGGATGATGCGCGAGAGCTGGGCGGCGAAGAGCGAGGCGAGGGTGCGCAGCATGTCCGTGGCGCCGGCGTCGAAGGGCTGGCGATCGTCGCGGAACAGCGCGACGACCGCGAGGCACTCGTCGTCCTGGTGGCACGGGAAGACAACCATGGCGCGGTCGGCGAGCCAGTGCGCATCGCCGCCGAGCACGCGGGTCGTGTCGCGTCGGGTCTCGAAGACATGCACCCCCGGGCGGTGCTCGAACCGCGGCGCGAGCGACTCGGCGAGGTGGTCCAGCAGCGAGTCGATCGTCTCGGGGTTCAGGTCGCAGTTGACATACGCGCCGAGGCTGAACTCTTCGCCGCTCGAGGGCAGGAAGATGGCGGCGTTGGTCGGGCCGACCTTGGCGAGGAGGAACTCGAGCACGACGCGGAGCAGGCTCTCGATGTCGAGCTCCTGCCGGACGACGCCGTTGAACTCGCCGCAGAGCGCGAGGGTGTCGATCTGCCCGGAGAGCTCCTGGTAGGCCTCGACCAGGTCGTTGCACATGCCCGAGACCTGGCTGGTGATCTGCTGCCTCGCGGTGTTGAGCTGTCGGCAGACGCTGCGGAGCCGCTCGACCCGCAGCTCGCGGTGGTGCGTGGTCCGGGCGCGATCGATCGCGAGGCTCAGGGAAGTGCGGATGGTGTGCTCGTCGCCGGGCACCTCGAGCAGGTCCGCGGCGCCGCAGCGCATCGCGTCCACCGCGAGATCGAGCGTCGGCTCGTCCGTCACGAGCACCGGCACAACACTCGGGCGCGTCAGCGCGAGCTCGCGCAGCAGAGCGAGGGCGGCCTCGTCCCGCGCG
Organism: Phycisphaerales bacterium; assembly: GCA_052168215.1. Taxonomy (GTDB): domain Bacteria; phylum Planctomycetota; class Phycisphaerae; order Phycisphaerales; family UBA1924; genus JANQQZ01. The sequence goes on along the minus strand of JBQLZJ010000005.1, from coordinate 14,963 downwards.
TCGGCGACCAGCAGCGTCGGCGCATCGGGCAGGGCGGAGGCGGTCAGCCGGCTGCGCGCCTCATCCGCGGAGCACACGGCCTCCGGCACGGCCTGCAGCTCCGCCAGCCGGGGCGCCAGCGAGGCGTACGGCTCGCCCGCAACGCCGGCGATCACGATCGCCCGCGCCTGAACCGCACCCAGGCGGGAGGGAACAGCCGGCTCGGCGTGCACCGCCGGCTTGCGCCGCGCTCGCTGCCGCACGCGCCGGGCGGGGCCGAAGTCCTCGTGTTCGCTGCGGTCGGTCATCTCTCGTCTTCCCGTTCGCTGTCCGGCGGCCTACGCCGCCAGCGGCTCCCCGCGGCCGTCCTCCGCCTCGACGCGCCACGCCGGCAGCGTGACCGTCGCCCTGGTCCCCTCGCCCGGTTCGGAGGCGAGCGTCACTGTTCCCCCGAGCAGATCGACCAGCCGCCTTGCCCGGGCCAGGCCGAGGCCTGTTCCGCGTCCCGCCGGCCTCTCGGAGAAGAACGGCTCGAACGCGTGCTGCAGCGTGCGGTGCTCCATCCCGCGGCCGCGGTCCTTGACCACGATCAACAGTCGGTCATCCAGCGGGTCGGTTTGAACCCGGATCTCGATGATCTCGGACGATTCGGACTCGGCGGCGTTGCTGACCAGCTCCGCCAGGGCCCGGGCGAGCAAGGCGCCGTCTGTCCGGACCGCGGGGAACTGATCGGGAATCGCCATCCTGGCGCTGACCGTCGCGCGGGTTCGCTCGCGCGCCTGCTGCACCGCGTCGTTGAGCACATCGATCAGCGCGGTGCGGACCGGTTCCGGCGTGGGCGGCTCGGCCAGCAGGTGCAGGCTGGTGATCAGATCGCTGAGCTGCTGGGCGGCCTCGGCGATCTTCTCGGCCGGCTCACGCAGCGCCGATTCCTTCGCCCGCTTGCGCAGGATCTGCCCGTAGCCCTTGATGACCGCGAGCGGGTTGTTCAGCTCGTGGGCGGCGCCGGCGGTCATCTCGCCCAGCTTGGTCATCGACCGGGCCTCGGCGAGCTTGCTCTGCGCCTCGGCGAGTTCGCGGTGCCTCGCCGCCAGCTCCCCGGCGAGGCGGTCGTCCGCGTCGCTGCGCAGGGCCGCCGAGACGGCCGCGCCCCACGCCGCGGTCAGCGCACCGCGCTGCACCTCGCTGGGGACCGCCCGCTTGAAGTCCTCGTCGACGATCAGCAGCGCCGCCGCCCGCTCCCGCACGCCCGCCAGCGGGAGCGGGATGACGCGGAGCCCGTGCAGCATACCGTTGTCGGCGATGTGCTCGGCCATCCAGGGCAGCACCGCCTGCCGCTGCGCCCGGCCGGCCGAGGCGCCGACGGCGTCGGCGAGGCAGACCGGCTCGCCCGTGTCGAGCACCGGCGCCGGCTCGACGGCCGAGCTGCGCAGCGTGCCGTCGGCATTGAACCGCATCGCCTGCCACGGTTCGCCCTCGCCGGCCTGCACGACCGCGCCGGCGAACAAGCCGTGCACCGCATCGCGTGCCGACCGTGCCGCCGCCGACAGCACATCGCTCAGCCCGCCCGGGGCGGCCTGCTCGGCGAACCGACGCAACGCCTTGAGCGTCGTCCGCTGCTGCTCCCCGTGGCTGCTCCGCTGGGCCAGGCTGTGGTTGAGCTGCGCCAGCCTCGTGTTGGCGCGCAGCACCGACTCGAGCATCAGCTCCGTGCCCGTCACCTCGTCCAGGCCGAGCGTCTGGCAGCGCTGCGCGACGGACTCGGCGAGTTGCAGCGTCACGCGATCCAGGACTGCGGGGTCGATCTCCGCCGCCACGCACAGCTCGTGCACATCCGGCGGGTCGCTGAAGTCACCCGCCCAGCCGAGGTTGAGCCGGCGGCAGAGCGCCCGGGCGACGATCACCTTGGTGATGAGTGCCCGGTGCGGTGAGTCGGGCAGGCCGAGGATCGGCTGGCCGTGCAGCCAGACGCAGTCGCGCAGCATGCGCGGCAGGCCCCAGTGCTCCGCGAGCCGCTTGCCCGCGGCCGCGTGGTCAAGCCCGATGATGTCGCGCTCCAGGGCCGCCGAATCCTGTCCGCGCTGCATCGCCACGGTCAGCACCTTGCCGTAGGCGTCGGGCAGCACGATCTCCATCGCGATCCGGCCGATCGAGTGCAGCAGTCCCGCGACGAACGCGGTCTCCGGCTTGCCGGTCTTGTCGGCCTGCCGGCCCCCGGTGGCGGCGGCGATGAGCTCCGCGGCGGTCGCGACCGCGATCGCGTGCCGCCAGTGGCCGGGGGCGTCGAACGCGCTCTGCCGCGTGCCCCCGTGCGCGCCGGAGAGGATCTCGAACACCTCGACGCTGAGCACGGCCGAGGTGACCGCGTCGAGCCCGAGCAGCGTGATCGCGCGCTGCACACTCGTGATCTTGTCGCCCAGGCCCTTGTCGGCGCTGCGGCACATGCTCAGCACCTTCCCCGTCAGCGACGGGTCGGCCTCGATCAGCCGCGTCAGCTCACCGATGTCGACCTCGTCGTGCGAGCCGGCGCTCATCAGCTTCTGCGCCACAGTCGAGAGCGTCGGGAGCGACTGGATCCGTTCGAGGATCAGTTCCAGCCGCCGGGCGTCGGTGCGGGAAGGGGCGCCGGCCATCGGTCAGCCCGCACGCCCGTTGGAGCCGCCCGGTCCGCCGGCCGTCTCGAGCCCGAGCAGCGTCTCGATCGATGCGGTGAGATCGTCGATGTCGAACGGCTTGTGCAGGAACCCGTCCGCGCCCGCCTCGCGCAGGCGCTCGATCTCGTCCTGCTCAACGACGCCGGAGATGAACAGCACCTTGCAGGAGGCGAGCGATTCGTTCTCGCGGATGCGCCGGCACACCGTGTCACCGTTGATGTCCGGCAGCATGTAGTCCAGCACGATGAGATGGGGCTGGAACGACGCGGTGAGCAGGCCCGCGTCGTACCCGGTCGAACAGGTCTCGATCTGGAAGCGGCTGTCCTCTCCCAGCACATCCTCGAACAGGCCGAGGATCGCCGGGTCGTCGTCCACGCAGAGCACGCGGCGCACCGGGCCTTCGAGCTGATCGATGGGGATGTCGTTGGCCTTCATGAAGCGGATCAGCTCGTCGCGCGGGATCCGCCTGAATTTCGAGCCCGGCACGCGAAAGCCCGTCAGCCGACCCGAATCGAAGCAGCGGATGATCGTCTGCTGGCTGACCTTGCAGATCTGCGCCGCCTCACCGGTGGTGAAGATCTTCTTCCGGCTGAGATCGGGTTGTGGACCCTGCTCGCCCATCCGCACCTCGTCGACAGCACACGGACCGCACACCAGCACAACGACGCCACGACGGCAGCACCACGCCCCGTCATCCGGCGGTATCGGCCCCGAAGCCACCCAACTTCACATCCGGTCGCGGACCCCGGTCAGGTCTCGCCGTGCAGCGCACGCCAGCGCGTCACCGCCTCGGCCTCGCGTCCGTATAACGGCGTGACCGCGCCGCGCGGCGCCGGCGGCACGCTCCACGCCAACTCCATCGCCGCGACCGGGTCGAACACCGGCGGCTCGATCACGCCGCCAGACGCTTCGATTCGTGTCCGGGCCGCCGAGGGCAGGAACCGATCGCCGATCCATCGCTCCACCGGAAGCCGTGCGATCTCCTCGGCGTCCAGCAGGCTTCCGTTCCCACGGGGCGTGCCGTCGGCCTCGAACAGCTCGATCCAGGCGTTGTGCGCCTTGCCGGCGAGGCAGACAGCGAAGGGCCCGCCCGCCCGGACGCGTCGAGCCGCGACCCAAGCCGACGGGATGCCGAGCACCATCGCGCCGGTGGTCATGCCCAGCACGCTCGCGGCAGCGGTCGCGATGCGCAGCCCGGTGTACCCGCCCGGACCGATCGAGACGGCGATGCGTTCGAGATCACGGGGCGCGCAGCCCGCCGCACGGAAGACCCGATCGATCGCGGGCATCAGCAGATCATCGTGCCGGTCGCCCCGGCCGATCGGCTCGACCGCGAGCACGGCAACGCCGAGGCGGGAAGTCAGTCCGAGCGCCACGCCCGGCTCCCCGCCGGCCGAGGGGTTGCTCGTCTCGATCGCCAGCGTAAGCGAGCCCTGCTCAGCCATCGCCCGGCTCACGGAAGCGGCGCTGGCGGCGGGCCTTGGTTTCGCCCCGCTCGCGTTTGGCCTGGAGCCGGCGCTCGACGGCGCCCCGGCTGGGCTTGGTCTTCTTGCGGGGCTTGGGCGCCACGCACGCCCGGGCGACCAGCATCGCGAGCCGTTCCAGCGCAGCGGCTCGATTGCGGTGCTGGCTCCGGGTCTCGTCGGCGGCGATCACGATCTCGTCGTCCTCGTTGAGCTGTGCGCCGGCGAGCCGACGCAGCCGCGTCGCCGCCCCCCGCGGCAGCGTGATCGCTCCGACCCGCACCCGCAGCCGAGCCTTCGTCGCCCGCTTGTTGACATGCTGTCCCCCCGGCCCCGTGCTGGAGACGAATTCGAACCGCACATCCTGCTCCGACACGCTTGCCGCGGGACCGAGGCGGATGCGGCCGGCTGGGGTCTGGTCGTCGGGCACGGCGAGGCCTCCTAATCGACACTACGCTGAACCCAAGGCAAGGAGCTGCGCATGCGTCTGATCGCCTCACTGCTCGCGCTGGCCTGCGCGACCGTCGGCCCCGCCGGCGCCCAGCCCGACCCCGGCCCATCGGTGCGGGATGCGGGCGGATCACCCGCTGACCACGCGGCTCGCCAGCCCGACGAACGCGCGCCAGAGCCCTCGGCAGAGACCGCGGCCCGCGAAGACGGCCCGGCCCGCACGCGACGCTATGGGTTCTTCTCGGGCACATACAGGCCCGGCCGGCCGCCGCAGTGGACGATCGAGCTCGAACCGTCGGTCTGGTACGCCGCCCCGAACGGGGAGATCGAGTTTCCGGGCGGGGGCTTCGTCGAGGGCGATGTGGTCAATGTGGACTCGCCGGGCCTCTCGCCGCGGCTGGAGACCCACCTCCGCATCGGACGCGTCACCGTGACGGCCAGCGGCTCGCTGATCGAAGCCAGCGGCGACGCGGTCCTAGTCGATCCGATCACGATCGGCGCGACAACCTTCGCGTCCGGTGACCGCCTGGCGTCGAAGCTCCGGCTCGACACCGCCGCGCTCTTCGCGGGCTACCGCGTCGCGGAGTTCGGCGGCCGACCCGACGACACCGGCCTGTCGCGCTTCTACACGCGGATGGATGTGATCGGCGGGCTGCGGTACTACGACTTCGGGTTCAGCGCCACGACGCAGACCGGCGCGCCCCGGCGCGTGTCGGCGGCCATCCGCCATGTTGAGCCCCTCATCGGGTTCCGATACGCGGTGGAGTTCGACCGTCGCCTCCACGCCGAGGCGGAGGTGAACTTCGGCTGGACCCCCGAGATCGACGGTCAGGGCTCGCGCTCGGGCAGCGTCCAGGTCTCTGTGAACTATCGGCCGCAGCCGTGGTGGGGCGTGCAGGTGGGCTACCAGCTCCGCACCACGGACCTGTACAACGATGACGCTGAGTTCAGCGGGGGCGTCGCGGGGTTGTTCGGCGGGCTGACGGTCCGATTCTGACGCCAACAGAGCCCGTCTCGCGGTGTCCGGCGGGGACTGGCAAGCCGGGTCGTCGATCTTCATAGATTCCGCTTGGCGCAGGACTTTCGTCGCGTCGAGACAGGTGCTAGGCTGGTGGGTTCCGGGGAGGTTCGGCCCGCCGATCCCCTCTGGAGCGGTGGGTGGAGTTTCGACCCCGAGCCGACGCGGTGCCAGGCCCGACCACGGGTGGGTCGGCCGACGCGCTGCCTTGGAAAGGGGCGGACGCACGGGGCGAATGGATCGACGCAAAGCGGAGACGGCAGCGACATGGCCACGGTCACGAAAAAGGATCTCATCGACCGGATCTCCGATTCGACCGGCCAGACCCGCGTCGTGACCAAGGCCGTGGTCCAGCAGTTCCTCGACGAGGTCGTCCGCGAGCTCGGCAAGGGGAACCGGATCGAGTTCCGTGACTTCGGCGTCTTCGAGGTCAAGGAGCGCCGGGCCCGCATGGCGCAGAACCCTCGGACGCTCGAGCGCGTCGAGGTGCCGGCCAAACGGACGATCAAGTTCAAGCCGGGCCGGCTGATGCGCGACGCGACCGAAAAGACCCCCGAGCAGCGCATCGCGGAGATCAAGCTCGCCCCCGCCAGCGTCGACCGGGACTGAGCCCGCTCGCGCCGAGGCCTCGGTCGCTAGTCGACCAGCGCGTTCGCCGGTCCCGCCGAGAGCGCCAGCATCCGGTCCAGCGCCAGGATCGCGTCCGCCTTGATCTCGGGCGGGACGCGGATCTCGTTGGGCACCTGCGGCTCGCGGCGCTGGCCGCTCGGGCTGACGCCGCAGAGCATGTCCAGCGACCAGAGCAGGTGCGGCTCGTCGATGCGGTACATCGTGGTGCACAGGCACTGGCAGTCCGACAAGATGCGCACCTCGACGCCACGCGCCGCCGCCTCCTGCCGGAGCCGGTTCACAAGATTGTGCTCGGTGCCCACGGCCCAGCGCGTCCCGGGCTCTGCCCTTCGGATCGCGTTCAGGATGAACTCCGTCGAGCCGGCGAGGTCCGCCTTGTCGACGACTTCCTTGGCGCACTCCGGGTGCACGAGCACCGTCCACGGCTGCTGACCCGCCGTCGGCGTCTCCGCCCGCAGCTCGTCGACATGCTCGGGCCGGAACAGCTTGTGCACGGAGCAGTGGCCGGCCCAGAGGATGACCTCGGCCTCGAGCAGCTGCTTCTCGGACATCCCGCCGAGGGGTTCGCCCCGGCCCGCGAGCTTGGGGTCGTACAACGCGGCCCGCCGGGCGACATCGATGCCGAACCGATGCGCCGTGTTCCGGCCGAGGTGCTGATCGGGCAGGAAGAGGATCTTGATCGACTCGTCCGCACCCTTGGGCGTGTCCCCGCCCGCGGCGGCCCAGGCGAAGACCCGGTCCGCGTTCGAGCTGGTGCAGCAGGCCCCGCCCCGCGCCCCGACGAACGCCTTGATCGCCGCGGAGGAGTTCACATAGGTGATCGGGATCACCCGGCCCCGGAACCCGCCGCGATCGAGCGCCTCGTGGATGGCGTCCCAGGCCTCGGCGCAGTCGTCGATCTGCGCCATGTCCGCCATGGAGCAGCCGGCGGACAGATCGGGCAGCGTGACGGTGACACGCTCGGGCGCCAGCATGTCGGCGGTCTCGGCCATGAAGTGCACGCCGCAGAAGATGATGTGCTCCACAGGCTTCTCGTCGGCGACGCGGGCCGCGAGCTGGCTGAGCTTCAGGCTGTCACCGATCAGGTCGGCGTGGCGGATGACGGTGTCGGTCTGGTAGTGGTGGCCCAGGATGACCAGCCGGTCGCCCAGCTCGGCCCGGCGCGCCGCGATATCGCGGGCCAGGTCGTCCGACGCCGCCTTGGTGTATCGCTCGTGGAGCGAGGGCTGCCACAACATGCCGGGTCCTCCGATCGGGCTCGGCCCGCGGCGGCCACCACCTGCCCACGGACCGGGGCATGGTAGGGGGGGAACCCGACGCCGCGTCTTGTCGCTCGCGACGAGGTGACGCGGTGGAGTGTGCTACGCCGCCCGGTCCGCCGGGATGATGGTCTCGAGAGCGATCGGGCGATCAAACGCGACCGCGACCGCTGCGCGGCACTCGCCCGGTTCGTGCGTGAGGCGCACGACGCGTCCGCGGATGGTCTCGCCGTGCGGGATGGTGGGCCTGGCGTCCCACGCGACGGCGATCTCAACCGCGAGGCCGACCTCAAGGCCCCCGGCGTCGTCGAGCAGCAGCCTGGCGCCGGAGGCCGACACATCCGCGGTTGTCGCGGCTCGGAAGCGGAGCGCCTCGATCCGACGGAGCTTGCACGCCCGTGCGATCGGCCAGCGAGGGAAGAGCCGGCGCTCGCGCCGATCGGCACCGGTCGGACGGGGCTCAAAGATGCGTCCATCGCGGATCATGCTCGGTCTCCGGGGAGTTGCGCCGGCACCCGCCGACGGCGCGCTATCGGAGCACGACCCCCGCCACTTTCGGCGGCGTTCGGCGAATCCGTCGCTCGATCCGCCCGATCGGGCGAAGGCGGAAGCGGCCTCCGACCGATAACCCAACCGGTGCGGATCAGCGTTCTCATCCCGACACACGGCCGACCGGAACGGCTCGAGCAGGCGCTGCGCGCGCTGGCGACGCAGAGTTGGATCCCGGGTGACGAGGTCGTCGTGGGGTTCGACGGCCCCGACCCGCGGGCCGAGGCGCTGGCGCACGAGGCGTTTGCCGGGGCTCGGCCGGAACGCACGGGCGTTCGGCTGCGGCTCGAGGCGATGCCGCGCATCGGGTACATCGCGGTGCGGCACCGGCTCGTGCCGACGCTTGCGGGCGATGCGATCGTCTCGCTGAACGACGATGTCGTGCCGATCGCGGGCTTCATCGCGGCCCACCGCGCTGCGCTGACCGCAGCGGGGGATCGGGCGGCGTTCGTCGGCTTCTCGCCGTTCGCCCGAGTGCCCTCGCCGAGCGTGATCGACCGAGTCGTTGCGCAGAGCTCCTGGCTCTTCTTCTACGACCGCATGCTGGCCGAGCCGGACCGACGGCGGGACTGGGGCTTCCGCCATCTCTTCGGCCTGAACTTCTCCGCGAGGCTGGACATCGTCCGGCGCGTCGGCGGGTTCACGGACATGCCGGCGGTGTACGGGTACGACGACATCGAGCTGGGGCACCGGCTGGTGGCGGCTGGCCTCGCTGTGCGGTTCCTGCCCGGCGCGGTCGCGCTGCACCACCACCGCATGACCGCGGAGCAGCTGCTGGCACGGGAGCACGCGCTGGGTGTGGCCGCGGCGCACTACGCGAGGGTTCGCCCGTCGTTCGCGAGGGATGTCTTCGGGAAGGACATCCTCGAGGCGGCATCGCTCGATCGGCTGCGCGGTGTGCGCGTCGATGCCGAGATGCACGGGGAGTTCTGCGCGCTCGATCGGGAGCCTGGGGGGAGCGATCCGGCACTCCCCTCGCGCGTGCTCGAGCGGTTTCGTCCGCTCAAGCGCGCCTGCTGGGCCGCGGGCGTCGTCGAGGCCGCGGAGGCGGCCGGCCGTCATTCCTCAGCGGCGTGAAGCCTGTGCACGGCGACGCCGCGGTCCTCGTAGACCGCGCGCCGCCGCCAGATGTCCTCCTCGTGCAGCGCGGAGAGGATGATGAGGTGCCTCGCCTCGCCCGCGAGGTCGGCCGGCGCGCTGATGCGTCGGCCGAGGAAGATCCGGCCGTGCCGCTGCCGATCGTCGTCGGTGACGGCGACGATGTTCGCGTCGGCGAGCAGCGGGAGCATGGCTCGAGCGAATCGGCCCGTGCCGTGGATCGCGAGGGGTTCGCCGCCGATGCGTTCGAGCAGGCCGAGGAGGCGTTGCTCGGCGCATCGGTCCGCGCCCTCGGGTGTGCCGGGGAACGCGCAGGGTTGGTCGAGCGGCCACGGCGCCGGCGGCGACGCGGCGCTCTCGACGAGCAGGGTGCGCCAGGACTGCCCGTGCGCCTCGATCGAGAACCGGGCCCGGGCGTCGGCGTGGCACCGCGCCGCCATTTCCTGCGGGTCGCGGCGGAGAAAGGCCTCGACCGCATCCGCCAGCGCGAGGGCCGTGGCCGATTCGTCGTGATCGGGATCCACGGCGGCGATCTCACCCGTCAGGCCGGAGCGAACGGCCTGCGCGGTGCCGGAGCGGCTCGGCGCGACGATGGGCACGCACCCGTGCGCCAGCGCCTCGAGCATCGCCACGCTCAGCCCCTCAAAGCGTGACGGCAGGATGAACGCATCGTGCTCGTTCAGCAGCGCGCGCACGCGGGTCGGGTCCACAGCGGTCGTCAGGCTGACGCCGGGCAGGCCGGCGCACGAGGCGGCGAGCTCCGTCGCCGCCGGACCGTCGCCGGCGATGGTCAGCTCGGTACTGATCGCTCGCCGCGCCAGCTCGCGTGCCAGCATGGGCAGCGCCAGGATGCGCTTCTGCCGGTGCTCGAGCCGGCCGGCGTAGAGCAGGCGGACCGCACGCCCGCCGAGCGGGGGGCGCGCCGGCGGCGACTCGGGCACCTCCACGCCGTACGGGATCATCCGGATCATGTCCGGACGGAACGCGCGGCCGCGAGCGAGCGCCTCGTGCAGCGAGTCGCTCACGCCGACCGCGTGGCTGAGCATCGGTGCGTACCGGCCGACGACGCGGAGGTCGTACCCGTTGTCGCTGTGCACCACGCCGATGGCACGGATGCGATCCGGCATGACCTGCGACAGGGCGGCGCCAGCGGCGAAGACCGACTCGTGCTGTCCCAGCACCATCACGGTCGGCGCATCGCCGAGCGCCTGCTCGATGGCGTCCCGGTAGGTCGGCACGATCCCGGCCCCGGCGTCCCGCATGGTCTCGAGCGCGCCGAGGTGCGAGCAGTCGGCCACGCGCACGCCATCAGCGAGACCGCCGGAGAGATCGATCGGCCTGTGCCCCGCGGGCGCGGCGTGCACCGCCAGCGTGACGGAGGCGCCTCGTTCGGCGAGCACCCGGGCGAGGCGCACGGCGAACAGCGTGACGCCGCTGACCGTCGCGCCGCCCGGCACAGGGATGAAAACCGGGGGCATGGATGCTCCGTCGGCGTGGGCCATCGTTGCATCATGGGCGCGCCGGGCGTCCGGGGATGCCGCCGGGGCGCCATTCATGGCGAGGCGGGGCTCGGCAAGCCGATCTTTCCGCTGAGAATGTCAACGCGGGGTGACATCCTGATCGTGCAGGCGGACCAGCGCACGGACCATGTCCCGGGGCTGGCGGAGGCGTTGGCCGAGCGGGGTTTCGGGTGTGTGCGGGAGGACGAGGCATTCGCAACGCCGCGGCTGCCGGCCCGGGCCCGGGCCGTGGTCGTGACCGATCTGGTCGCGCCGCGCTGCCTGCGGGCGCTCCGGTTGGCGGCGGGTCGCGGCCTTCGCACGGCGTTGCTGCTCGACGGTCTGACGGACTTCCGGAACACGATGCGGAACCCCCGGTCGCCGCGGGGGTTCCTTCGGCCGGCACCGGTGGACCTGGTCTGCTGCGCGGGGCTGAGCGACGCGGGGGTGCTGCGGGCGCTCGGGAACCGGGCGCGACCGACGGGGCTGCCTCGGATCGATGCGGCCCTGCCCGAGGCGCTGCCCTCCCCGGGGGCACCGAGCCTGCTGATCGCGACGGCGAACACGCCCGCGTTTGACGCTGCCGAGCGGTCAGCGCTGCTCGAGGCGCTGCGGAGCCTGCGCGAGGCGGCGGACAGGCGACGGGTTCCGCTGGTCTGGAGGCTGACCGACGGCCTCGACCGCGAGCTGGGCGTCGTGACCGATACGCGACCGTTGCCGGCTGTGCTGGCTGGCGTCAGCGCGGTGGTGACCACGCCCTCGACGCTGCTTGTCGAGGCGATGCGGGCGGGGCGTGCGACCGGCGTGCTGCACGCCCATCCCACGCCCCTCTGGCACCCGGCGGCCTGGGTCTGGCAGCCGACGGACCACGCATCGGTCCAGGACGAAAGGGGCGTGCCGGCGCCGCCCGGCGGGCTCACCCGCTGGGTGGACAGCGCCGACCGGCTCGTGCAGCAGCTCATGCGACCGACGTCCGAGCAGCGAGCGAGACAGGCCGAGTGCCTGCGCTGGCTCGACGCCTCGTCGGGCCCGGTGCGGAGCGCGGAGCTGCTGGCGGAGGCGGTATCGGAGTTGGCGTCGCAGCCGATCGGCGGGGAGCCACGGGCCGTGCCGCGGGTCGAGCGTCTGCCGGCGCCGACGCCGCGGCCGACGGACGGACGGCGACGCGTCGTAGGGATCGTCAGCTTCGACGACACCCCGCTCGGCGGGGTGACGCTGATCTCGCAGCGGCTGGCGTCGGCGCTGGCGGCCCGTCCCGATCTCGGGTACGACATGCGCACGCTGCTCATCGCGTGGGACTCGCCCAACGCCTGGAAGGCGGACCGGCTGCTGGACGAGCGGACGAGCCTGTGTGTGGTCGACCGCACGGAGCCGGCGCACCGGATCCTCGAGCACATCCGGCGTGCGGTGGAGCGGCTCGAGCCCGAGCTCGTGCTGCCGAACCACACGGATGCGCCGGCGATGGTGGCGTCGCAGCTGCGTTACGCGGGCGTGCCGTGCGTCGCGCAGGGGCACACCGACGACGACTACTACCGCGAGCTGCTGCTGCAAACAGAGTGGGATGGCGCGGCGGCCGGGTGCGAGGCGATCGCCGCGTGGCTCGAACCGCTGGCGGGCGATCGACCCTTCGCAACCATCGTGCAGGGTGTGCCGACGCGCGCCGAGCCGAGGCCGGTTCCGGACGAAGGCCCCCTGGAACTGGCGTACATCGGCCGGATCGTCGAGCCGCAGAAACGCGTGACGGAGTTCGTTCCGATGCTGCGCCGGCTCGAAGCGCTCGGAGTGCCGACACGGATGCACTTCGTCGGCGAGGGGGCGGCGCTGCCGACGCTGCGTCAGGCGCTCGCGGCCGAGCGGTTCGCCTGCGTCGAGGTGTGCTTCCACGGGTGGCAGTCTGAGGCGTGGGTCGCGGCGTTTCTGCCGCGAATCGACGCCAGCGTCCTCCTGAGCGACACGGAGGGCAGCTGCCTCGCGATGCTCGAGGCGATGGGTGCCGGGGTCGTCCCGGCGATGACCGATGTGCCGAGCGGTGCGCGGGCGTGGGTTGAAGACGGCGTGTCGGGCGTGATGGCGCCCATGGGGCAGCCGGAAAGAATGGCGGACCGGCTCGCGTGGCTCGCCGAGGATCGCGCGAGGATCAGGACGCTCAGCGCGGAGGCGCACACGCGCATCGCCCGAACGCAGACGCTCGAGCGCGCGGCCGAGCAATACGCGGCGCTGTTCGACGCCGTGCTCTCCAGGCCCGTTCAGACCGAGCCGGGGACGATCGGTCTCACCGTGCTCGAGCCGTCGCGGTGGGCAGACGCGGCCGAGGACGACCGCGAGGGCGAGATCGCGTGGGCCACCGACTGGCTCCGCGAAGCCGGGTTCGCGTCGGTCGGTGTTGGGGCCGCGGCACCCGGCGACGACGCGGTCTATGTGCCCGTCGGCGACGCGGGGCCCGTGTCGGTCCCGCCCGGTGTCAGGCTCGTCCGGACCGGTGTCGGGGGATGCCGCAACGAGCTCGTGCCGCATGTCCGCGCGATGATGGCGCAGGGCTGTCAGCGCATCGCGGTCTTCGGCAACGGTCCGCACACGCACCGTCGAAGGGGCGTCTTCGACGATCCGTCGCTCCCGATCGTCGGCATCATCGACGACCATCCGCCGGCCACGGGCGCATCGTTCGGTCTGCCGGTCGTCACACCGGAGCACGCATTGGACAAGCTGCGAATCGACGGTGTGCTGCTGTCCTCGGACAACTGGGAGGCGCGGCTGTTCGAGCGTTGCCGACCCCTGCGGGAGGCGGGCGTCGTGGTGCGAGGGCTCTACACCGCGGCGCGCGACGGTCTGGGTGCCTCGGCATCGGCGCGCGCGCCGTAGTACGCATCGATGCGGCGGACGAGCGAGGCGTGCGTGCAGGTGCCGCGGGCGCGCTCGGCGATCCGGGCCGATTCGCGCGCTCGCCAGGCCGGGTCCGTCAGGGCGCGCTCGATCAGCGCCTCGAGCCCGTCGGGCGTGGTGAACCCGAGCTCGAGCAGGCCGATCATCCGGTCGGCGTCCAGCTCGTCGGGTGCATCCGGGTAGCGGTCGAGGGGAACATCGGGGATGCCGAGATGCGTCGGCGTGGTGCCGGGTGTGTGCTCGGTGAGCGCGCCGAGCCGCCAGGCGCGGTCCGCCTCGGGTCGATCGGCCCGCGCAAAGCGCAGCACGGATCGGCCGGCCTCGTCGGTGCCCGGCTCGGCAAGGTCCCGGTGCCGCGTGACAAGCGAGCGACCGATCCGCGCGACCGCGAGGCTGACGGCGTTGCGCGACACGGCGTAGGCGGGCAGACCCCCGGCGAGCACGCACTCGATCAGACGCTGGTGCATCGGCGCGTACAGGCCCGCGTGGAGCGTGACGCCCGCCCGCCGGTACGCCGAGGCCAGCGCCGGCCCGTGCGGGATGGGCTCGCCGGCGACAATCGCGAGCGTGGGATGGGAGGACCAGCCCGCCCCGTGGACACGCATCGACCAGCCGCGGCGTTCGCAGATCTGCCGCGCCCACTCGAGCGTGCGCTGCCGAGCGACGCGATCGACCAGCCGCATCGCGACATTGGTGCTCAGGTTCTCGGCGACGGCCGGCTCGAGCCCCGGCGCGACTCGGTCCACGGCCTCGCGGCACGCGTGCGCAGCGTGGACCAGATGCATCGGACGGTCCGCGATCTCGAGCGCCGCGTCGGCGAGCCGTTCGACGATCTCGGCGAGCCCGGCCGTGGCGAGGCTCTCCCGGATGAGACGCGCGCGCATCGCGTCGGGCGTTTCGCTGTGGTTGGTGAACGCGGCCACCGCTGGTCCCGGCTCGCCGGCGTGCCGCTCGCGTGGAGCGCCGAACTTGGTCTCGCTGGCGACCATCGGGGCGATGATCGTGCGCTCCCGGGGGAACGCGCAGCCACGGAGCATCGCGTCGCTGACATGCCCGACGACCAGATCGAGCGGGCCGACCGCCTCGCCCGCGCCGCGGCCGAGCAGGTGCGGCATCGCGTCCTGCACCCAGGTCACCCAGGGCACGCCGACGGGCATCACGGGCTGGCCGAGCACACGGTCGATATCCGCGCGCGTGTGGTTCGCCGCGACGATCAGGTCCGGATCGAACTCATCAAGCGTTCGGCTGTACGCCAGCGGCGAGAGCCTGGCGTGATCGCTCGGCTCTGTGAGCAGCCTCGCCCGCCAGCCGGCCCGCTCGAAGGCGTCGGCGAGGTCGCGCGTGGTCGGGCCGAGCACGCGTGTGAACCGACCGGCGATGAGCGCAACGCGGCGTGGGCGGTCGTTCGTCCGCAGGCGGGCGAGTCGGACCGCGGCCGGCTCGGCGTTGTCTCGCTGCCGCAGCGCCGCCAGGTGCGCCGCGTG
>JBQLZJ010000004.1:324442-339379 GCA_052168215.1 Phycisphaerales bacterium | reverse complement strand
GATCGGTTCAAAATCGCGGGTGGCGAAGGCCATCGCCAGGGCCGCGGCCGTCGATTCCAGCTCCAGCACTTCCGCGGCGTGGTCGGGGTCCTGCAGGAGCCGCTCGACCTCCGCCTGCTCGGTCGAATCGCCTCCAAACGCGAACGCTGACACCAGGAGGTCCATCGCTCGATCGTCAGGCCCGTTGCCGGTGCGGGGCATCGTCACGGCGACACCTCCTGCCCACCGGCGGCCGACGCTCGTTCGGCGCGACGCTGACGGATCAGCTCCCGGACCTTGATCAACCCCCGGCGTGCGTGCGTCTTGACGGTGCCCAGCGGCAGCCCCGTCGACCGCGAGATCTTCTCGTGGCTCTGACCAAAGTAGAACGAGAGCTGGAGAACCCGCTGCTGCTCCTCGCTGAGCTCCGCGATCACCTCGCGCGCCAGCTCGGCGTCCTCGCTCAGAACCAGTTCGGCGGGGGCTGAGTCGCCGCCATCGGTCGTGCCGGGCACGGCTTCCTCGATCAGCGCACCGGGGTTGGGACGACGCGACGCCTTGCGGCGACGGTCGATCAGCCGCCGACGGGCGATCATCGCGATGAAGGTCGGTTCCGACGCGAGCGATGCGTCGTACCGCCCCGCGGTGCGCCACACCTCAACGAAGATCTCCTGGACGGCATCCTCGGCCTCTTCGCGTGTCGGGCACATCCTGCGAGCCAGTGACCAGACGAGCCCGCCGTACCGATCCAGGCACTCTTCCGTGGCCGCGGGATCCCCGGCGGCGATCTTGGGAAGCAGATTGTCGCTGGTGTCTGGCATGCGTGTCGCGGGAGTGTTCCGCCTGGGTCCGAGTCTGTTCCTCAGGCCGGGTTCGCCGTGCGAGCCTGCGGCAGCGGCAGTCCCCGAAGCATAGACGGTACGCGCCCGGAGTTCACGGTCCGGCAGAACACAGGTCGGGGCTTGCAGGAAAGTCGTCATGGTTACAGACGGCGAGGGAACACCAAAAGCCGCGGCCGGCCCGTGTCCGAGCGGGTCGCGGCAAAAAAGAAACTCATGCTCAGTTCGGCAGCAGCACGGCGTCAATGACATGAATAACGCCGTTGGTCGCGTCGATATCCACCGTCACGATCTCCGCGCCGTTCACCGTCGCCACGCCGTCCTTCACCGCGATGTTCAGCTTGTCACCCTGGAGTGTGGCGGCAGAACCCGCGGCAACAGCCTGGTCCGAGTACACCCGGCCGGGCACGACATGGAACTTCAGAATCGCCTGCAGCTGCTCGATGTTCTCCGGCTTGAGCAGGTTCTCGACCGTGCCCGACGGCAGCTTGGCGAACGCTTCATCGGTCGGGGCAAAGACCGTGAACGGCCCGTCGCCCTTGAGAGCCTCGACGAGACCGGCGGCCTTGATCGCCGCGGCGAGCGTGCCGAACGAGCCCGCCTCGACGGCCGTCTGGATGAGGTCCGACTGGCTCGGCATGATCACGCGGTCGATGACATGGATCGTGCCGTTGGTCGTGAGGATATCGGTCGCCACGACATTCGCGTTGTCAACACGCACGCCCGACGCGGTCGCGGTGATGTCGACCCGCTGGCCGTTCAGCGTGCCGGCGGCGTCCAGCTCCACGACATCCGCCGCGCGGACATCGCCCGAGACGACATGGTACAAAAGGACCGATCGCAGCAGCTCCCGATTCTCCGGCTTGAGCAGGTTCTCGACCGTGCCGGCCGGCAGGCTCGCGAACGCCTCATCGGTGGGTGCGAAGACCGTGAACGGACCGCCGTTGGCGAGCGTGTCCGCCAGACCCGCTGCCTGGACCGCGGCGACCAGCGTCGTGAACGAGCCGGCGTCGACCGCCGTCTCCACGATGTTCATCTCGGGCTCGGTGAAGGCCACCGTCATCGCGGTGTCCTCGGCCATCGTGGCGCCGCAGCCCTGGGCGGCCTTCGATGAGCCGCACTGTGCTGCAGCGGTTCCCGCGATCATGGCGATGCCGGCGGTCAGAGTCAGGAGTTTCATGTGGTCCCTTTCGATGAGGAGCGACGGCGCCGTTTCCAACGACGCCGGAGGCCTTGCACAGCCCCGTGTTGCGCACGACTTCGATGCACCGCCACGCCGGATTCGGCAGGCCGACAGACCCTCGGCCTCAACACAAACGCCCCCGCCGCCTGAGAAGGCAACGGGGGCGTGAAAACTGCCAGCGTGAGTGAATTCTGGAGAACCGAATCCGGACTCAGCCGTCCAGGATCACGATCTCGACGCGACGGCTGGACGCTTTGGTGCCCTTGGGAACCGCGGCGCCGTACGCGGCGGCGTACATCCGATCAGCGCTCACACCCCGGCCGGCGAGATAGGCCTCGACGGCCATCGCCCGCTCGGCGCTCAGCCGCTCGTTGGTCTTCCATTCGCTCTTGACGATCGGATCGCCGTCGGTGTGGCCCTCGATCCGGATCTGCTTGCCGGCGTACTGGGAGTTGAGCACCGATGCGATCTGGTCGAGCGAGGTACGAGCCGCGCGCTTGAGCGTGATCGATCCCGGATCAAAGAGCACATCGCCGGCGACACCGACGACGATGTCTCGCCCGCGTCCCGAGACGGTCGTTCCCTCGATACCCTCGAAGCCGGTGCTGGAACCCTGACGGGTGCCGAGGCGATCGATCTCGCCGCGCGCCGCCAGCAGGTCCTGCTCAAGGTCAGAAGAGCGGGCGTTGGCCGCGGCGAGCCTCTCACGCTCGGAAGCCAGCTCGTTTCGGAGCTGGATCGACTCCGCCACCGCTGCGTCGTAGTCCTCGCGCGGCACGCTGTTGCATCCGCTCAGCCCCGCCATCGCAACGACGCCCGTCAGCACCGTGGTCATGAAACGCTTGATCCGCATCCGTGAGCTCCTTCTCATCGCCTTTCACCCCATATCCCGGGGTCGATCCTCTAGCGTATCCCATCTGTCGTGCCCGTGCCGACACCAACCGGCACGCCGCCTACGGGAGGTCTATCGGCAACGGACGGCTGAACAGTGCACCGAGCGCCCACTCGAGCCCGGGCTTGCCGAGAAGCACCACGATCGCCCCGACAGCCAAACACGGACCAAACGCAAGCATCCGTGCCGACTTCGACGAGCTCAGCCCGGCCTGGACGGCGCTCACCAGCCCGACCAGCACCGCGGCGAAGAAGGAGAGCACCGCATCGGGCCAGCCCAGGCACGCCCCGATCGCCGCGAGCACATGCACATCGCCGAGCCCCATCGCTTCCTTGCCGAACAGCAGCGACCCGAAGATCCGGACACCCCAGACCAGCGCGCCGCCGATGAGGTATCCCATGGCGACACCGAGTATCGCGCGAAGCCAGAGCGGCATGTCGTTCCACCCCTGCGAGGCTGCGATCGCTGCGCACGCGGCGCCGCCGGCCCAGGCCAATCCCACCGGCGCAGCCAGGAACGCCAGCTCGCGGACCATCTCGCGGCGCGCGTGCGGGTACTGCACCCACATGTCCGGCGTGTCGGCATCCGGCTGCGACGCTCCCGACGCCGCCA
Source organism: Phycisphaerales bacterium (assembly GCA_052168215.1). Classification (GTDB taxonomy): domain Bacteria; phylum Planctomycetota; class Phycisphaerae; order Phycisphaerales; family UBA1924; genus JANQQZ01. Next base: position 335,874 of record JBQLZJ010000004.1, on the reverse strand, counting down.
ACTCCGCCAAGGCACGAGCTTCCCACTCGTGGTAGTCCGCGAAACTGCGACCGATGAGCCCGGTCAGCAGCAGCGCGTTGGCGACCGCCAGCCCCACGACCGTGCCGACGCAGGCGCCGAGCCACCACCAGGATCCAGCCTCGGGGATGGCAATGATCCACCCGCCGAGGTTTTCCGACCCGTACCGAAGACCCGAGGTCCCGGCCAGCAGCGCGTTGAGAGGATGCAGCAGCAGCGCCACGCCGACTGGCACCCAGGTCAGCACCAGCGGGATGGTGAAGGTCTTGTAGTCGATGATCGTCATCGCGACGAGGCAGCCGAGCAGGATCAGCAGCGCTGCGAACGCGGGCCAGGTTCGGCCGATGCCGTTTCGTGCCCAGTCCGGCTGCAACGCACGCAGCGAAACCCCCGCCCCGGACAGGTCCGGGATGTACCAGATGACATAGACCAGCAGGAAGAGCAGTGCAACCGCCAACTCCACGAGCGGATACTCAGCAGAGATGCGGGACCGGCAGAACCGGCAGCGGCCGCCGAGCGCGAGCCAGCCGAGGATCGGGATGTTCTCGCGCCAGGTCAGCTTGGTCCGGCAGTTCGGGCATCGGCTGCTCGGCAGCACGACAGGGAGCCCGCGCGGCAGCCGGTAGACCAGCACATTGACGAGCGAGCCCACGCACGCGCCAACCGCAAAGACAAACGCCGCCGGCACCCAGTCCGCCAGGATCATCAGGTGCGACGAGGAGGCCAGGGTCATCGGTCTAGCTCGCGTCCTCGTGCCCCGCGGGCGGTGCGGGCTGCTCGGCCAGTGCCTCGGAAAGCGTCTCGATCCGTTGTTCGGCGTCGGCCAGGATGGACCGGCACCGTGCCACCAGCGCCACGCCCCGCTCGTACGCTGCGATCGACGATTCCAGCCCGATCTCACCAGATTCGATCTGGTCGATGATCGATTCGAGCTGCTCCATCGCCTCCTCGAACCCCGGCCCTTGCTCGACAGGCTTGGCCTTCTTGCTCACCGCTCACCCCCTTCGTCCAGCGCAGGGCCCTCCGGACCATGTTCGGCGTTGTGTTCCGGGAAGAGCCCGGGCTGCTCCCTCTCGATTCGCGCCCGCCTCGGTCGGGCCCGGCCTGGCGCACGCGATCGGTCCGCGACACCCCCCACCACGGACCTGACCGACCCATCGGCGAGCCGCGTCTCCAGCGTAGCGCCGGGAGGGGCCTGCTCGACGCTGCGAACAACCCGCCCCGCGTTATCGAGCGTCACGCTGTATCCCCGCCGGAGCACGGCGATCGGCCCGACCGCCTGAAGTTCTCTCGCGGCACCGTCCAGCCGGGCACGGCGGTCGCGCACACCCGCGGCGGCTGCGTCACGGAGCCTGGTCAGGTTGGCGGCAAGCCGGGCGGAGCGGGCCGCCAGCTGCCGAGCGGCTCGGTCGGGGGGCCGGAGCCGTGTGAGTCGCAGGCTGAGGCGGTCCAGGCGCGAACGCCTCCTGAGCTGCTGCTGCTCGAGCGAGGCGAGCAGTTGGCCGGCACGGCTCTCCAGCCGGCGCCGCGGATGGTCCGCGATCGCGCCCGGCAGCCGGAGCGGGCGGGCGTTCTCGCCACGACGAAGCCTCGCCCCGGCGTCCGACAGCGAGCGTCTGATCGCGCGCACGAGCCGGCCCTGTTGCCTGTCGAGCTGTTCCTGCAAGGCCGCGGCGTCAGGCGTCAGCATGACCGCGGCCTGCGTGGGCGTCGCGGCGCGGCAGTCCGCGACGAGTTCAGCCAGCGTCGTGTCCGTCTCGTGACCGATCGCCGCGACCACCGGAAGGGGCGACGCAACGATCGCGGCCGCCAACTGCTCGTCGTTGAACGCCCACAGGTCCTGCTGCGACCCTCCGCCACGGGTGATCAGCACCGCATCGACCCCGAGTCTCGCTCGCGTGGCGTTGATCCGTTCGAGCCGGTCCGCGATCTCAGCGGCTGCGCCCTCGCCCTGGACACGAGCGTCCGCGAGCACCACGCTGACCCACGGGGATCGACGGCGCATCGTGTCCAGCACATCCTGCAGGGCGGCGCCCGATCGGCTCGTGATCACCGCGATCCGTCGCGGGAATGGGGGCAGGGGACGCTTGCGCTCCGCATCCAGCCAGCCCTTGCTTCGCAGCGTTTCGACCAATCGGCGGAATTCGAGGTCCAGCGCTCCCGCGCCGACGGGCTCGACCTTCGTCGCGATGAACGAGAGCTTGCCGGCTTTCGCGTAGAAGTCGATCCTGCCGGTGAGCACGACTTGCTGGCCGTCGGCCAGGTCGAAGCCGAGTTTGCGGTGCGATGACGCGAAGACGGCGCACGCAACGACGCTCTGGCTGTCCTTGAGATCAAAGTACCAGTGCGTCCGCTCGCGAAAGCCAGCGACTTCGCCGACGACACGGATGGTGCGAGGGAGCGAGGCATCGAGGGTCTGGCCGATCAGGCTGGCGAGCGCACTGACGGAGAGCGGTCGTTGCCCGGCATTGATCGCGTGGGGCTGGTGGGCGGCCGCGGTCCCGCGAGGATCGAACGGGAGCCGTTCCACTACTCTCCAGCCTCGATCCGGAGCGCATCAGAGCCGACGCACCACTCGTAGGCGTCGACGACCCCGCTGACATGCGTAGTGGCACGATGGTGCTCGCTGGCGTAGGCGTGAGCCGCGTCGCCGAGTTGGCTTCGAGCAGCCGGGTCGACGACCAGGGTCTCGATCGCATGGGCCCAGTCCTCCGCGTCGCCGGAGACCAACGCCGTTCGGGCTGGGGAGGCGAGCGCTGGAACATCGGGGTCCTCAAGCGCGACAACCGCCATGTGGGCGGCGAGCGCATCGATGACGACCGAACGGATCTCACCCAGCCGCTCGGGCCAGACGAGAATGTCCGCCTGGACGACCAGATGCCGCCGCGCCTCGAAGTCGGGCACGCGGCTGACGAGCGGGGAGAGCCCGAGCTGGCCGATGAGCGGGCCGATGGCCGCGGCCGTGGCGCCGTCGGCGTCGACGAAAATCGCACCCGGCTCGTGACGGCCCGCGACCTGCGCGATGCCCCGGAGGGCTCGGTCCCATGCCGCGCGATCACGGCCCGGACCGCCGACGGCGATCGATACCGCTTCCTCGGGCCGTTTCGGTCGACGATCCGCTGGTGAGAGCGCCACACCCCACGATCGCTCGCGTACCGCCGATGCCGGCGCGCCCTGCTGGACGCACGCCTGGGTCAGGCCCGGCGAACCGGCGAGGATGACGCAGCGGTCCACGGTGCCGTGTATCGCCACGGCGCGTGAGACAGCCGACCGGCTGTGCGCTTCGAGCACCAGCCCGAGGTCACCGAGGCGGGCGACATCGGACGCCATCGGGAAGCAGGACGGGCCGAACGCGTGCACAAGCCCCGGATCGGCCTCGCTGACCGCGGTCGCTTCGAGGAAGCGGTCGAGCAGGTCCCGTGCGCGCAATCCTCGCGTCCACCCCGCCCCTCGCAGCCGGTAAGCCAGCATCTCGACGCCCAGCGACGGCTCGATGCGGTCGATCACCGATTCTGGAGCAGCGAGCGTCACATGCACACCCGCGTCGAGCAGGCCGATCACCAAACGGTGCAGCAGCACGGCCTCCCGTACCGCCAGATCCCGATCAGCGATCAGCAGCGAGCGCACGCGTCGCTCCTACAACGATTGAACAGCGGACGGCGCGACCCGGCGACAGGATAGATCCACGGGCCGCTCCCGCACCGTGGACCCCGGATCGGCGACCGCCGCCGAGTGCCAGAGCCCGAGCCAGTGATCCTTCTGCACCTCGCACAGCGCGTACTCCGGGGTCGCGCCCGTCCGTCTGCGCAGGTCCTCCGGTGGATCGTGCCAGGGCCACCACGGCCGAAGCGGCGCGCCGTTCCCCGACGCCACCGACACGAGGGCGCTCCATTGCGCCGGATCCTCGACGACACGAGCGACCGTGGTCAGGTCACGGTCGGTGGCCTGTTCCCGGTCGAGCGAGGGGATGCACGCCAGCAGCGCGCGGGTGTACGGGTGCAGCGGGTTGGCGTAGAGCTCCCGCGTCGGTGCGTACTCCACGACCCGGCCGGCGTACATGACGCAGACGACATCGGCGTACTCCGCCACGACGCCCAGATCATGAGTGATCAGCACGACCGCCATGTCCGTGGCGTCCTTGAGGCCGCTGATGAGGTCCAGGATCTGCTTCTGGATCGTCACATCGAGCGCTGTGGTCGGTTCATCGGCAATAAGCAGCCTTGGCTCGCAGGCGAGGGCCATGGCGATCATGGCTCGCTGGCGCATGCCTCCCGAGAACTCGTGCGGGTAGGAGCGAAGCCGCTTCTCCGCGTCGCGGATACCGACGCGCTCGAGCGCCTCGATCGCGATGCTCCGGGCAGCCGAGCCTCGCTCGCCCCGGTGGAGCCGGATCGCTTCGAGCAACTGCTCGCCGATGGAGTACACCGGGTTGAGACTGGTCATGGGCTCCTGGAAGATCATGGCGATCTCTCCGCCGCGGATCCGCCGCAGCTGCCCGGCGGGAACGGTGCGCAGGTCGACCTCGCCGTCGGTGCTGAGGAACCGCATCGCGCCGCGATCGAATCGGCCGGGCGGCGTCGGCACGAGCCGGAGCAGGCTCATGGCTGTCACGCTCTTGCCGCAGCCGGATTCGCCCACGATCGCGACGGTCTGCTTCGGGTAGACCGCGAGATGGGCCCCGTCGACCGCCTGGATGCGTGGACCCGGGCCGTTGTCGAACGACACGGCGAGGTCCTCGATCCGGAGCAGCGGGTTCTGGCTCATGACGACCTCGCCCGCTTGGGATCGAAGGCCTCGCGGAGCCCCTCGCCGACAAAGTTGAGCGCGAGCAGCGTGGTGCCGAGCATCAGGCTCGGAAACAGCAGCAACCACCAATCGGACTGGTGCCGGTTCACTTGGGGCAGCCCGTCCGCGGCCAGGTTGCCCCAGGATGGGAGCGGTGGCTTCACACCGATGCCGAGGAAGCTGAGGAAGCTCTCCTGCAGGATCGCCTGCGGCACGGTCAGTGTCGCGTACACAACGATCGGTCCGACGAGGTTCGGGAGCAGATGCCGGAGGACCTGTTTATGGAGTGGCACGCCGATGGCGCGTGCCGCCTCCATGAAGGGCTGGTTCTTTAGGCTCAGGACCTGGCCTCGGATGACCCTCGCCATCGTGAGCCAGCTGACACCACCGATGGCAAGCAGGAGGATGCCGACATCGATTGCGTTCCGTCGGGCGGGGCTGATCTCCCGCGCCGGCAACGCGGCCGCCGCCTCCGACTCCAGCCGCAGACGCAGCTCGGTGTCGGCTTCGAGCAAGCGAGCCGCGTCCACGCTCGACGCGGGCTCTCCCCGATCGGCGAGCACTTCGCGTGCGGCCGCGGCGACATGGTCCGCTTTGGCCCGGCTCTGGCTGATCCACTCTTCAACGATGGCGTCACCGGCGACCGCGAGCAGCACGACGAGCAGGATGTATGGGAGCCCGTAGATGATGTCGACGATGCGCATCATCACCGCGTCGACGACACCCCCCGCGTACCCGGCGATGACGCCGTAGAGCGTGCCGATGAAGACGCTGAGTGTTGCCGCCGCGATGCCGATGCCGAGGCTGACTGATCCGCCGAGCAGCGTGCGAACGAACAGGCTGCGTCCGAGTTGGTCCGTTCCGAGCGCCGAGGGGGGCCATCGATCACGCATGGCATCGGCGAGCTCCCCCTCGGTCGCGGCGCGGGCCTCCTCCGTGGAGACGCCGAATCGGCTCGCGATCGCCTCGACCTCGTCCGGCGGCACCAGTCGGTTCGCCGCCAGGCTCTGTGACTCGTCGAACGGGGCCCAGGAGGGCGGCAAGCGACCGGCGGCGGCTTCACCCGCGTTGTAGCGGGGCGTCGAGGCGTCGCCCACCGAGCCGAGCGTCCAGGGCAGGCTGCCCACGCACGCCAGAACCATGACGCCAAGGAAGACCAGGCCGACCAGACCGGCCGTGCTTCGCGTCAGCGGGTTGTCCTTCGCGCGGGGCGGTGCGGCGAGGGCGGGGACTGCGTCTTCGGCCATGGTCGGCATGATACGCCGACGGGCCCGGCCCGCCATCGCACCACGCGGCAGGCGTCAGTTGTGCTCGAGACGCTGCAGAAGCCGCAGCGCCGCCCGGCGTGCCGACACAGCGATCGGTTCTGCGACGGAACCGAGCAGCACGCGGCCTGAGACCCCGTATCGCAGGGCGTCGTCTGGCTCGATCGTCGCTTCGATCTCGAAGTAGGGCTCATTGGCTTCGCCCGTCACGGGCGAGATGGGGATATCGCCGCCGCCCTCGCCGGTCAGCGCGAGCTGCTCGATGCTCCGTCGGCCACTCGGCGTGATTCGAACAATCGTGCCGGAGATAGTGACACCCGGATCGGTCAGCGGCCTGAACCGGATCGGATCGCCGAGCGTGGGTTCCAGAAGCGCGACGACATCCGCGCGGACAAGGGCTCGTACGACCCACCGTCCGCCGACGATCCGCGCGATCGGCTCGGTGGGGGTCACGAACCGCCCGGTGTCCGCGGAGGAGAGCGCCTCGACGACCGTGCCGCCTTCGTCCGAACGCACTTGCATTGCCTCTGACTGATCGTGGAGCCGTGCCATGCGCTCTCGCGTCGCGCCGGCCTCGGTGTCGTGCCGGCGGCTGGCGTGCCAGTCGACGCCCAGGGCGGCGGCGGCCTGGATGGTCGCCTCCTCCAGCTTCGCCGCGGCGTCGGTCAGTTCGCCCGCGATGTTCTCGTTCCGCACGACCGCGAGCAGCTCGCCCGGGACGACTTGGCTGCCCGCCCGCACCTCGACCGACTCGACGAAGCCAGGCAGCGGCACAAACTGGGTCGTCTCGATCTCTCGGCCGACTGTTGCCGAGGCCTTGAGTTGGCGTGGCACCGGCACGAACAGGAGCGCCGCTGGCACGAAGGCGAACACCAGCATCGCCAGCACACTGGCACGGAGGCGTCGCTCCGCCGCCGCTTCGGAGTGCACCAGGAATCGCCCGATGCCGCGGAGCGTCTTGAAGACCTCGCCCAGCGCATAGGCACCGGCAACGGTGATGCCGAGCCAGAGTGCCTTTGTGGCGAGCAGGGCCGCGATGCCCATGACGATCGTGACCTTGTAGATCGCCCCCGCGGTCCCGAATAGCACGAAGAAGGCTCGCATCCGGCGGGAGTACGGGACCGCCAGGACCGGCGTGCCAAGCGTGATCCGCTTGAGCAGGCTGAGTGTGTACGCCTGGCTCGTCCCCCGGAGGTTCGGGATTTCCAACAGATCCGAGAGGATGTAGTACCCGTCGAATCGCATGAGCGGATTGAGGTTCGCGAGGATTGTCGCGATCCCCGCGACCAAGACGACATCGAAGGCCATGATCTGGACAGTCACGGAACTGGTCGTTGCCCAGACGAAGACGGCTAGCGCCGCGATGAAGAGCTCGACATACATGCCGGCGAGCACCACGGCCAGACGGTCTCGCTTCTGCGTGAATCCCCACGACGAGGTCGCATCGACATACGCCGCCGGGGTGCCAGCAATGAGGTAGACGCCGATCTCTGGCACCTCGCCGCCGCGGAGCTTGCACGCATACGCGTGCCCGAACTCGTGGAGCACCTTCATGCCGACGAGGGTGAGCCACAGCCCCAGGATGCGCTCCGGCGTGAAGATCGTGCCCAGTGGCTGGAAAAACTCCGTCCGGTTCTGCGCAAGCAGGACCAGCGCTGCCCCGACCACCACCGTCCACACCATCACCGCCCACCTGGAGAATGCCCAGGCCACGAGCGGAGCGGTTCGACCGAGAAACGCATCGGGGTTGACCAGTGGCACCTGCAGGAACAGGAAGCCCATGACCTTCGCCATCCGACGGGCCCGCTGCTTCTTCTGCAGCCGCTCGTAGAGCGACTTGTCGTCCGGCACGGGCAGGCTCAGGAAGCCGAGCGAGTGAAGGCTCAGCACGAAGCGGTAGAACCCTTCCTCATCTTCCGCCCCGAGCACCCCGCGCCCGACCAGCCCCGCGAAGGTCTCCGCCAGCGATCGCTCGCGGCTCATCGACGCGACGACCTGGTAGTCCTCGGCACTGACGCGGTGCACCGCCAGCGTCATCGGGTCGCGGATGACATACGACGGCTCGCCGCGGAAGACATGCCGGTGCACCTCGAGGTCCTCGCGCAGCCCGACCATCGCGGGCCCCAGCCGAGAAGAGATGCTCTGGTTGTCGGTGGGTGCGGCGTGGGTCATAGCCAGAAGTTCATCCTGAAGTAGTTGACCACACGATGGCTCATGACCCACCAGACCGGACGCTCGCCCACCGTGATGCGTGCTGCCCCTTCCATACCCGGCTTGATCCAATCGGCGTGCTCGACCAGATCGGCCTCAACGACATACACGCTCTGCCCGTTTCGGACTTCGGGCATCGGACGGATGCGCGTGACGCTCAGTGCGCGCCGATCCTCGGGCCGCGCCGTCGGTGCAAACTCTCCGGTCAGGCCCAGTTCGAGCGCGGCGGCAACGCGCTGCGGCGTATCAGCCGAGATGGTCCAGCTGGACAGATCGGCCACTTCGAACAGTGGATCGCCCAGGGTGAGCGTCTCGCCGACCCGGCTGCGCAGGTCACCGTGCGTGACGAGGCCATCAAACGGGGCACGGATGACCGAGCGCTCGATGCGGTGCTCCACCTCGGCGAGTCGGGCCGACGCGCGACGCAGCTCGGCTCTCGCGAGGGCAGCCTCGGATGACAGCGCGCTCGCGATCGCCTGGTCCTCCTTGATCCGTGCGATCTCGATGTCCGCCAGCAGCCGCTGACGCTCCACCTCGAAATCGGCGGTCTCGAGCGTGGCCATGACCTGTCCGGCGGTTACCGCGTCACCCGGAGCGACGCGGACCGACGCGAGGACGCCGGTGATCGGCGCTGCCATGTGCCGAGTGACGGCGGGCTCGATCACCGCCGCTGCAGACACCGAGTGCGGCACCCGGCCGAACACGATCCACAGGCCGAGCCCGATCGTCGCGGCGACGATTCCCTTGCGAACCCATCCGCCGGGTCGCACCAGCGAGTGGATCCCCGAGCGCGTGGCATCCCGAGCATGGCGGAACACGGATCGGCTGGCACGATCGATCAGCGTGAAGGCGGGCGTGTACGGCGCCAGCAGCTCTGCAGCCTGCCTGAGTTCTTCGTCCGTGAAGCGTGCCTCGCCGGCGCGGCGGAGCGAGACGACCAGCGTTGTCTCGCCCTCGCCAGCGAGCGGGATCGAGGCGACGGGAGATCGACCCGCCTGCTCGTGCCAGGCGCGGTGCACGCGGTACGAGCCCGGTTCTGCCGTGTCGCAGGCGATCGCTTGACCCGCGTCCACCGCCTCGCCCATCGCGTCGCGGATCTGCCTCGCCGCGGCGCCCTGCTTTCCGAACTCATCGAGCCCCGAGACCGCCACGATCTTCACCGACGATCTGTGTGCCACACCGATCGCTGCCTGCTCGCACCCGAACTTGTTGCGCACGCTTGAGACCAGCGCAAAGGCCAACTCCGTGCTCGTCCGGTATCGTGCGGCCTTGGACAGCTCATCGCCGGGCTTGTCGGGCTTTGGCGCAGCGGCTTTTGCCTCGACACGCGAGGCGCCGAACATCAGCATTGACGCGGCCGCTTCGAGCAGCTCTCGGATGACCTTCGCGTCGTTCTCCGCGTCGCATCGCGCGACGACACTCAGCACGCCGGCGATCGATCCGGAGACATCGCGCAGTACCACCGAGATCAGTGCGATCTGAAATTTTGCATCCGCCGAGCTGAACCGGCGCGCAATCGACCTCGCCTCGCCGAGCGATTCGCTGACGAGCTGATCGATCGGCCCCTTCCAGAATCCGGGATCGGTCGGGCCGGCATGCCAATACTCCTCTACGACCTCGGCACCGAATCTGACGGACACCACGCCGTAGGGGCAGTTGAACGCTCGGACAATCTCGGCCGCGCCCCGCTTGACGAACATCGCCCGCGACTCGGTCTGTTCGCTGAGCTGAGCCAGTGACCTGGCCAGGCGTCGCGAGATGCTCTCGCCTACGCTGGGCGTGCTGTCCGTTCGGGCAGCAGACTCTGATGACACCTGCGACATGGATGCCTGTCCTTACAGAAGCCCGTTCGACGCTGCCGCTGCCTCTGGAGACGCCAGCTCGACCTTGGTGAAGAACGCAAACCCCGATTCGAACGCATCCTCTCGCACGAGCCGGCATCGGACGCACCGCGCGAAGACCGTTGGAAGATCAAACTCTCCACGATCAAAGGTCAGCCTGTAGATGTCGCCAACGAGCAGCGGCCTCGCGCTCATCAGCCTGCACCCTCCGGTCGAGATGTCGCCAGTGACGCCCTCGAGCGCCGGGCGGTCGGCATCGCTCGCGTTACCCGGGGCGATCCGCACGCCGATTTTTGCAGAAGCACGCTCTGACGATCGCTGCCGACGGATCGCCTCGGGTGTCTGGCTCTCCAGCTCGCGCAGCAGTGAGTGTGCCCACGCATCGAAGTTCAGGTCGTCGCTGTCCGGTCGGCCCATGTCATCACACTCCTACACGCCCCTCAGCGCTTCCATCGATCCGACCCGGGTCGGTTCTGCTTGTCTTCCTCGCGCGACTGCACGCCAAAACCGGCCCGCATCAGCGCCATGAACTTGGCGAAGAATCCATCCGAGGAGCGGTCAGCCTCGCTCTGCCCGGCACCCTCCCCGTCCATGCCGTCGTCTTGCCCCACTTCAACGGAAGCGAACACGGCCTCGAAGTCCGCCGGTCGGCCGCTGGAGCGCGCCAGCTCCTCGATGTCCAGCTCGGCCGGTGCGATCGATCGCGCGATCTCGGCGATCTCATCGACCTCCTGCGCAACCCAGCCGAGCGATCTCTCTGTGGCCGTGACCGCGCGCTCATCCACGACTGCGGACTCCGCGTCGGCTCCCCGCTGCATCGTCACGCCAGCATCGACTCTTTCACCGGCGTCTGCCGCGCTCACTGTCTGATCTGGCATCACGGGAAAACCGGCCGGGGACGGCGAGGGTGGCATGGACTGAGGCTCAACCGCTGTCAGATCGCGATCGGCTTCCTCGCTCAGCTCGGCTTCGCGTTCAGCTCCCGCATCACCGGGCGCGATGTTCACGGCTACCTGCTGGACGGCCTCGTGCTCACCGTCGCTGACGACCACCTCAACGCGCACCTCGCGCGCGGCCTCGAGATTCGGTGCCACAAACGAGGGAGTCGGGCTGTCTGCATCCGAGAGTTCGACGGGCGGGCCCGAGATCTGTCGCCAGGAATAGGTGAGCGTATCGCTCTCGGGATCCGTCACAGGGACCCGGAGCGCAACCTCCTGCCCTTGCACGGCGTCGATCGTGATGACATCCCCGAGTACGGGCGACTCGTTCACATCGCCCACCGTGATCGTCAGGTCCGACTCGACCGACAGGC
>JBQLZJ010000004.1:0-324342 GCA_052168215.1 Phycisphaerales bacterium | reverse complement strand
CCGATGGGGGCGTCCTCCGACACCGTGCCGCCCGAGAGCACCAGGTCGAACGGCGACTCGTTCACATCGCCCACCGTGATCGTCAGGTCCGACTCGACCGACAGGCCCGCCGCGTCCGTCGCCACCACACGCACCGTGTGCGTGCCGGACGACTCGTGGTCCAGCTCGCCCGCCACCGTGATCGCGCCCGTCGCCGGGTCGATCGAGAACCGGCCGCCCGCGTCGTCCGACAGCGAGTAGCTCAGCACATCACCGGCGTCCGCGTCGCTCGCCGAGGCCGTCGCCACGAGCGTGCCGATGGGGGCGTCCTCCGACACCGTGCCGCCCGAGAGCACCAGGTCGAACGGCGCGGTGTTCGCGGGAGCGGTCTCGCCGTAGATCGCGACATCGGCGATCTCACCGCGGAAGTACTCTCGCAGGTTGTTCGCGACACCGTCTCCGCTGCCCCACTGGTTCGCACCAAGCACGATCGGTTCCGTGTTGCCTGTGCCGCCGGAGTTTGAACCCAGCCCACCGGTATACGGATCGGAGTCAGCCAGCTCACCGTTGACAAAGAGCTGCAACCCATCATCGCCGAAGCGCAGCGCGACATCCGTCCACTCGCCGCTCTGGACGATTGCGTCGGAGGAGAGATCGTACGACGATGACGCGGATTGAACACGCACGATAACGCGGTTGTCGTCGACCCACATGGTGACATGACCACCGTCGTCGTAGCCGCTCGAGTCCTTGGAGAACAGCCCCTGTCTCGCGGAGGCATCGTCGGCGTTGAAGCGGAACTCGATGGATCCGTTCTCGAGTTCCAGTGCCTCGGTGTGGTTGAGCACCACATAGTCGCCCGATCCGTCGAAGCTCGCCACGCGACCGTCCGCGTCGAGCACCCCCGCTTGGCCGTGGTAGTCACCATCGGCATCACCGACCAGATCGGTCACACCTGCATCACCGAAGGACCAGTGTGCGACGGGGTTTCGGGCATTGATCTCGGCGAGCGTCGTGTCGGTTGCCGGCAGCCCGAGGTCCGCGGCCGAGGGGGGCGGCGGGGGTTCGATCTCGAACACGGCGACATCCGCGATCATGCCTGAGAAGTGCTCCTTCAGGTTGTCCGCCGAGAGGTCGCCGCTCTGCCAGGCGTTCGCGCCCAGCACAATCGGCTCCTCGTTTCCCGTGCCGCCGGAGGTTGCGCCCAGGCCCCCGGTGTACGCGTTCTCGGCCTCGAGCTGACCGTTCACGAAGAGCTTGAAGCCGCTCTCGCCGAACTGGACCGCCACATCGACCCACTCCCCGCTCTGCACGACCTGATCGGAGACCAGCGTGTAGGACTGCGTTGCGGACTGCAGACGAACCTCCACGCGCCCATCGTCTACCCACACGGTGAAGTGCCCACCATCGTCGTAGTTCGTCGAATCCTTCGAGAACAGGCCCTGTCTCGCGGACGCATCGTCGGCGTTGAAGCGGAACTCGATCGATCCGTTGTCGAGTTCGAACGCGTCGCTGTGCGGGATCGTGACCACATCGTCCGTCCCATCGAATCGGGCGGCCCGGCCATCGGCGTCGGCGACGGTTGCGTCGCCCGCGTATACCCCGTTCACGCTTGCAACGCGGTCCTGTGCGCCGTCAGCGGTGAACTGCCAGTGCGCCACCGGCTCACGGGCCGTGATGGCCCCGTTCACCGTGTCCGAATCGCCCAGCCCGAGCGAGTGCGGCGACGGGAGGTCAACGGTCACGGTGAGCGTATCGCCGTCGTACGCCATGCTGCCGATGCCGTCGATCGTCTCCGTGTGGGTCGTTGCTCCATCTACGACGACCACTTCGCCCCGAACGCCGGATGCAGTGATCGAGGCACCAGACTGGATGTTGGTGCCGGCTTCGATCCGGTCCAGATCGCCGTCCACGATGACGACCGCGTTCGATGTAATCAGATCACCGGCCCGGATTGTCCCGACATCACCGGCGATAGCGATGTGCCCGCTGTTCTTGATGTCGTCCGTCAGCACGATCTCACCAACCGAGCCGGAGACGGTGATCGTTCCACCGTCGAGGTCGTCGCCAATCTCGATGCGTTGCACATCGCCGTTGACGGTCAGCGAACCGAACACATCGCCGGCAAATGCGGCTGTACCGACCGTTCCGTCGACTGTGATATTCGCCGTGGTGTCCGAGACCGATAGGTTGACCGTGCCCGGCTCGCTGCCGATCGCCGCGATGTCGATCGTTGAACCCGAGCCGGACAGGGAGACCGAGGCGGTGTCCGTCGTAGCGTCGTAGTCGATCAGGGCCGTGCCGGCGGTCGGCTCGACACGGAACGCCACCGCGCCGTCCACGACCAGTGTGGGTGAGGAGACGCTCAAGCCCGACACGCCGCCCTCGGCAACGACCGCGTCCACATCGGCGAACGAGATCGAGTCGATGCGGTCGTACTCGATCGTAAACGAGCCGGTGTCCGTTTCGACGGACATCTCCCCCTCGCTCCAGGTCACGCGGTCGGAGCTATAGCCGGACAGGTCGAGCGTGTTGGTGCCGCCGCCGCCGTCCACGGTGTAGCGTGCGCCGTCCACGGGCTGCGAGAATGCGAATGTGTCATCGTGATCTGAACCAACAACACCCTCGATGCTGGTGAGCGTGTCCACACCGTCGGTGCCGGTGTCCTGCGCGACGCCGTCGAGCGTGACATCCACCTGCACCGGACCTGTCGCAGACGAGTAGTCCGCGATGTCGTGCCCGTCGCCGCCGTCGAGCGTGTCCTGACCACTGTTGCCGGCGAGGATGTCGTCACCGTCGCCGCCCCGCAGGATGTCGTCACCATGGCCGCCGAGGAGCGTGTCCGCACCGCCCAGGCCCTCGAGAAGGTCCTGTCCGCCCTGCCCCATGGCGATGTCGGCGCCGTCTGTCCCCGTGAAGTGGTCGTTGCCTTCTGTGGCGCCGCTCTGCGCGTCTCCTGTGTCAGCGTCCACCCAGCTGGCGGACATCAGCACACGCTTCTCGAGCGACTCGACATCGAGTCGAGGCTTGCGCTGCGGGGGCCGGTTGTCGGACTGATCGCCATCTCGATTGCGACGCTTCTTGAACACACAACACCCCCAGCCAGCTCACGGCATACGCCGCCGGAAGAACACCATGGCGGCGGGGTAGGTGTCGGCATCGCCGGGGCGGTCCCCCTTGGGTGCCAGCGATCGAACTCGAAAATCTCCGAAAGGGCTTGCGCAATCCGCACAGCCGGACCCCGAACCGGGTTGCCGCTCGCTACATCCCGTGCCGGATCACGGTCCGAGAACGCCGTGGCACCGCGAGACGCCTGAACCACCGGTCGATGCCGGCACCCTCGATCTCGCGGTCGGACATCGCTTCCTCAACACGGTCGGTCTCGCCTGATTCTGGCGATGCGGCGCACGCCGCGCCCAGCTCGATGGCGCGGAGCCAGCCCGCGGTCTCGGGGCGGATGCCCGTGTCGAGCGAAGACCGGCCGAGCGGCAGCGAGAGCTGCTGCGCCCAGTACCGATCGAGACCGCGCGCGATCAGTCGGCACGGCCCGGGCTCCGGCTCACCGAGACAGCGGACCGCACCGGCGGATCGCACCCACCCAAAGAGCGTGGTGTCAGCGTCCAAGCCGTATCGCTCGAGCGGGGAAAGCGCGACCACGAGGTCGAAGCTCGGTCCGAGCCTCGGGAGAGCTCCCCGAAAGACCTGAGCGTTGGGGCAGCCGAGCAGCGCCGGATCGAGATCCACCGCCGCCACGCGCTTCGCTCGTTGCGCGATTCGACGAAGGTCGGGCACGCACCACGCCTGGGCATCGACATGCTGAGCGGTGGAAGCACTGCGCCGATGCAGCCCGGCTCGCACCGCTGCACGCAGTGCGCGAAGAGTCGCCAGCCGATCGAGCCGGGATCGGATCACCCGGTGCTCGTCGGAGGCCCGCGCGTCGACGACGGCTCCGGACGCGAGCACGCGTGAGCACTGTCCAAGCAGCTGGCGAACAACCGCTTCGTTGTCGGCCGTCTTCTGACCCTCGTGGCTGAGCTGCTCGGCCACGAGCACATCCAGCGTTTCGAACGAACGGCCGGCGAGCACAAGCCGAAGCCACAGGTCGTGGTCCATCGCCAGGTGGTTCGACGGGTCGAGACCGTTCGCCCCTTCCCACACGCTGCGACGAACGAGCACCTCCGGCTGCACGAGCGAACGCCCGGCGAACCACGAACTGAGCAGACGAAGCAATGGCTCCGGCGTGACCGGTTCGGGCGGACGAGGGCGGAAGACCTCCCGACCCGCCTGATCAACGAATCGACACCGACCGACCACGACATCCGAGTCGCTGCCGGCAGCATGGGCCACGAGCGAGGCCATGCCATCGGGTAGGTACCGGTCGTCTGCGTTCAGCCAGGCGACGAACCGGCCTCGGCCCGCCAGGACGCCCCGGTTGATCGCATCGGACTGGCCGAGGTCCGGCCCGGTCAGCACAGCCGTGATGGGCGAGCCCGCGTCACGACGCGCTGCCTCGACCAAAGCGAGCGATCCGTCGACCGAGCCGCCGTCGGCGATGATGTGCTCCACCGCACCCGGCATACAGCGAGCCAGCCCCGCAACGCTGGCCAAGCAGGCCGCGAGGTGCGCACCACCATTGAGCACCGGCGTCACGACCGTGAGCAGGGGATCTGTTCCAGCGGGACCGGGGGGGGAACTCCGTTGGCTCATCGCGGGTTGCCCACGGGCATGGCGTACTCTACGCTCCCCATTGGGTTCATGAACGGCGTCGGGGAGGACGGAGCATGGATCGGGACTCCGGACTGACCAATGACAATCAGCCAGCCGCCGCCTCGACAGGCACGGACGATGGCGATCTTCTCGATTCGGCGCAGCACGGCGTGCAGAACACCAACCCGGATCCGTTCGATCTGGCGCCGCGGCAATCCGGACCCGCGATCACGGAGGATGCCGGGGTGCAGCTTCGCAACGACCCGGAGCACCGTTCGGACACCATCGCGCGGTTTCCTCGTGTCCTCGTCATCTCCACCATTAGCTTCAACCTCGAAGCAGGCGGTGGCGTCACCATGTCGAACCTCTTCGGCGGGTGGCCACGGGATCGGATCGCGCAGATCTACAGCTACGGCGTCAAGAACAAGGATAAGTCGGTCTGCCGGACCTACTACCACATCCCGGCCATGGATCGGCCGGCAGCGTGGCAGGAGGGTCGGCCGCTGTTCGCCGAAGGTATCATGGGTCGGGCGCTCCGCCGGGGCAAGGCTCGTCGTGCCCTGCGGGTGCCGGCGCAACTGCAGGAAGCCATCGCGTTCGCCAGGCAGTTCAAGCCCGATGTTGCGTACTGCAGGCCCATGGACAAGCCCAGCGCGTACTGGTGGCTCTGCCGTGATCTCTGCCGTCTGCTCGGCATCCCGTATGTCACACACATCATGGATGATTGGCCCGCCCGGTACGCGGAAGAGGCGCCCGGAGGACGGGCCGACGGCGTGCCCGGAGGGATCCGCGGCCGGCTCAAAGCGCAGCGCCTTGATCGGTCGCTCCGGTCTCTGCTCGGAGACGCCTCTGCCAACATCGCGATCAGCCCGGAGATGGCGGCAGCCTACCTGGAGCGGTACGGCCGGCGGTTCGTGCCCTTCCACAACACGGTCGATGTCGGCCGATGGCGCAGCGCGCGGTCGACACCGCTCCCGGGCAGGCCCGGCATCGACCGGGACTTTGTCATTCGCTACATCGGGGTCGTCACGCCCGACAAGGAGATGCATGCGCTCCAGGAGATCGCACGCGCCGCACGACGGCTTCACGGCGCCGGCCGACGGATCCGGATGGAGATCCACTGCGGTCCCGCCTGGAACGACGCGGTCGATGAGCACCTCGCCGACCCGCCGGTGGTTCGTCGCGGCGAGTTCATCCGCCAGCCGGATCTCCCCCGCGTCCTCAGCGGCGCGGATCTGCTGGTTCTGCCGATGAACTTCGACGAACGCTCCATGCGGTATGTCGGCTACTCCATGCAGACCAAGGGACCGGAGTACATGGCCGCGGGCAAACCGATCATGGTCTACGGCCCGCCGTCGAACCCGAATGTCCGCTACGCCCGGGACGCGGGGTGGGCACTCGTCGTGGATCGCCACAGCCCCGACGGAGCCTTGCTCGCCGAACGCATCGACATGATGATCCGCGAGCCATCGATCGGTGCCGCCGTGGCCGCCCGCGCAGCGGAGACGGTCTCACGGAATCACGATGTTGCTGTGGTCCGCGCCGGCTTTCAGGAACTGATCGCCAGGGTCGCCGCCGGCGAGCGGTTCCACTAGCCGACCGCCGGCGTGCCCCGTACAACCGACGCCAGATCCGCCCGTTCGAACAGCTCGAGCCTGCCACCCACGGTCGCGTTCACGATCGAGCGACCGTCGGCCTCGTAGGCCTCCTTTGCCAGGCGGTACATCGCCTCCATGTTGTCGACATCGGCGGCGTGCCAGTTCTTGCCGCGGAAGTACCGCGGGTCGAAGTGGTTCTGATCGTTCTCATGCTGCTCGATCACCTCGCCCTCCCGGGCGTCCGATCGCTGGGAGTAGCTGTGGTCAAACCCGATCAGGGCAACCCGGCGATAGCCCAGTCCGTACGCGAGTTGCAGGTGGAAAAAGCTGACGGTGTGCCGCCACGAGACATTGGCCAGCAGGTCCGTTGAGAACTCGGGATAGCCGACCGATCGAAGGAAGACGGTCTCTTCACCGGGTGCGATGCAGTACGCCAGCCAGTACGGAAAGATCTTCGTCACACCGCGCAGCAGGTTGAATTGTGCGTATCCCTGTTCGGCGACGAGATGGTTGACGACCGACAGGAAGGTCGCGCGTGCGAGCAGCTCGGGCTTCAGCGGCGCGTAGTTGCTGACAAAGGTGTCCACACCGTCCAGGAGCGACAGGTCGGTGTCATTCAGGCTCGGGCCGTTGCCGACTACGACAGCCAGATCACCCCGGCGATTGGCACGCAGCCGCTCGATGATCGCGGCGCTGTGCTCGAGCTGCCGATTCAGCCATCCAGACTCGAATGCCCATCGCTGCTCCCCCACCGTGTAGCAGACAAGCCCCTGCCCGGTGGGCGTCTCAGCGGGCACAGGCTTGCAGATCTGGGCGATGCCGAGCCCGAGGTGCTCCATGCGGGACCGGGTGTGGCGCGCCGCCGGGGTCGTCCCTGCCGCCAGTTTCTGCTTGGCGCGGTACGACCAGTTGAAAGCACCGAGAATCCTCGCCGTCTCGCGGTCGACGGCATCCGTGTCGGTCTCCGCGTTCGCCGAGTGCTTGAGAATGCCGTCATGACCCGCGGTGTTGAACTCCGCCCATCGCCGTGCCCAACGCTCATCGAGAAAACCGTAGTGCCGGGCCGCGACCTCGGCGATCTCCGCGTAGCTGTCACCCCGTCGCCCGAGCGTCTTGTTGTCCTCGTAGTATCTCGCCCAAGCGAGTTCTTCATCGAGGAACGCCCAGGTGAGTCCCGCCAGCGCCGCACGGATCCAGAACTCGTAGTCCATCGCGAACTGCAGGTTGATGTCCGGCACACCGATGCGATCGACAACCGTTCTCCGGATGAATGTGGCGGGCTGGAGGACACCCACTTCATGCGCGAGCCGATCTTTCAGCGACGCCGGATCCGAGTTGATGTACGCATCGCGCGTCTTGCGGTCGTGGGCATCGATGTAGATGCCCCGCCCGTACACGATGTCCGGCGCATCCGGCGCATTGAAGCGGTCAACCACCCGGCGGAACACGCCGCCGTCGGCGTACGCGTCGTCCGAATTCAGCCATGCGATCACATCGCCCCGAGCCCGTCGCATACCGCGGCCGACCGCGTCCGCCTGCCCCTCGTCCGGCTCGGCGATCAAAGTCACGCCCTCTGCCTGTGCGGCGATCTCGCGGCTCCCGTCCGACGACCCCGGATCGAAGACGAGGTGCTCCATGGCGCGGAGCCGCTGCGAGCGCACCGACGCGAGGCACCGGGGCAGGAACTCGGCCTGATTGAAGCTCGGTGTCACCACAGAGACCGTGTGACACTTCGGCGTCCGCTCGTCGCCGCGACGACCAAGGCCCAGCAGCCTGCCCAGCATCCGCGTCCCTCCCGCCGGCGCGCCGTCCGCTAGAACAGCTCCTCGAACCGCGCTTTCTCGAAGACCGCCAGCCGACCGTTGACCGTCGCGTCACGGATCCGCCGACCCTCCTGCTCGAACGCCTGCTTCGCGAGAC
This sequence comes from Phycisphaerales bacterium, assembly GCA_052168215.1. Classification (GTDB taxonomy): domain Bacteria; phylum Planctomycetota; class Phycisphaerae; order Phycisphaerales; family UBA1924; genus JANQQZ01. Next base: position 316,138 of record JBQLZJ010000004.1, on the reverse strand, counting down.
GATAGGCCGTCTCGGACTGCTCAAGATCCGGCAGCTGCCACTTCACACCCGGCCCGAAATACGAAGGCGAGAAGTGGTCCGGGTCGGCTTCTCGTGCCGTCACCAGGGTGTTCGGCTGACCGGCGCGTTCGTAGTGATGATCCACACCGATCAGCACGACATCAGCGAAGCCCATGTGGAACGCGAGCTGCATCGCCACATAGGTCACCGTCGCACCCTGCCAGATACAGTCCGCCACATCGAAGCTGAACCGCGGCTCGTGACGCGTGCGCAGGTGCACGGTAGATCGCCAGCCCTTCGTCCGATCGCGCTCCTCCCACGGCAGGAACTTGACCGCCCGGAGCGCCGCGATCCGATCCCGGGTCTGCTCGAGCACAAACGGGTTGACGCAGCAGTAGTACACCCTCCGCCATGACTCGTAGGCCTCGTGCAGCATGATCCGGTTCACGCCGAAGACGAACTCGTCGCGCAGGACGGAGAGGTCCATGTCCGCGAGGCTCGGCCCATTGCCGACGATGAAACACCGCTGCCCCCAGTGCCGATTCCGCAGTGCCGCCAGCGTTGCCACGCTTCGTGCCCCGCCCCTCGACCAGCGCCACGACCGTTCGTCTCGTGAGAGGCTCCTCGACAGGCTGCACTCGAGCCACCGTCGGGCGAGATGGCGCACTGAGTAATCAAGCGCGGCCGATTCCGCATGCCGGCCGACGCGGCGACCGCGGCTCATGTCTTCTCAGCGGTGGACCGCCGGGCACCGGCCTTGGCCTTCTTCTTCGACGCCGGCGGCTTGCTCTCCACCTCGGCGGCGGGCTTCTCCGCGGACGACGATCCATCAGCCGCCGAGGATCTCTCTGTCTTCGGGGATGCGGCGCGCGAGCTCCGCTTCTTGGTCGCTTTGCCGGTCGACCGGGTCGGAGCGGCGGTCCGCTTGCTCGGCTCGGGCGCGTGGTTCGTCGAGGACTCGGGCTTCGTATCACTGTCGCTCGTCGAAGTCACCGGTCGGGCCGAGGTTCGTCCGGACTTGCGGGCGCCCTGCGCCTTGCCAGCTGAACGCACCGCCTTCCGGCGATATGCGATCGTCTTGCCGACGAGCGCGACCCGTTCGAAGCGTCGATCCTTCTCCACCACCTCATCCGTGTAGGTCGTGACATCGGGCCAATCCGCCGACCCGTAGTCGTCGATGATCAGCACCCCTCCCACTTGGACGAGGTCCGCGTAGCGCTCGAAATCCCGGCGGATGCCCTCGTGCGAGTGGTCCCCGTCGATGATGACCACACCGAACGGTCCGAGCTCTGTGACGCGAGCGAGCGCCTCGTCGTCCGTTGAGAACTTGGCGACAATCTCAGCGTCCTCTGCCGGCACGCCGCAACGCTCCAGATTCCGACGCACCCCACCGAGGGTCACCGGCTGACCCGTGAGCGGATCGAGGTGGTCGCTTCCGTAGTAGCCGTCGAACGGATCCAGCAGCGTCAGATGCACGGATTTGAAGAACGGCGTGAGCGCGTGGTGCATGAAGATCGCGCCGACCCCGAAGAGCACGCCGATCTCGAGGATGCGAAGCTCATCGCTCTTGACAAGACGCGACATCAGCGCCCGGGCGACCGCGTCGTCCGTGGACCCGGCGAGCCGCCCCTCGCAGAGCCCTTCGACAACATGCAGCTTCCTCTCGAGGTAGCGGAGCTCCGCCGGCACCACCGCCAGCCCGACCTCGCCCAGCTGCTTCTCCGCGTCGTTGCTGAGAACACGAGAGAACTGCACATACCCGTCGCCCCGAAGCCGACCGAGCAGCGAGCTCGCCGTACGGATGCGGGAGGCCGACTCGTCCGCCTTGGCGGTCAGTGACCGCGTCGCGGCGTCCAACGCCGACTCGACCTTCTGCGTAGCGGCCTTGGTCGAGTCCTCGCGCTTGCGGTCGAGTTCGGTCGACGCCGCGTCGATCGACGCGCGCAGCTCCCGAGCCGCCTCCTCGGACTGTGCGCGTGCGGACTGGATCTCGTCAGCGAGCTTCGCTTCCAGCCCCTCGACCGACGAGGCGAACTCTTCGCGGGTCTTGTCGTTGCTGGCCTTCGACTCCGCCGACGCCTCATCGAGCGCCACGGTCAGACGCCGAGCCTCCGCCTCAAGCGTTGTCAGCTCCTGTCTAAAGCCCGCCAGATCGACCTCGAGTCGCTTGGAGACCGAGCCGAGCTCCTCGGCCAGACTGGCCCGGGCGTCCTCGATCGCACGCAGCTCTTCCTTCGTCGCCGAGCGTTCAGCCTGCTCCTTCAGCGATCCGCGTACGCCCTTCATGCCATCGTCCAACTCGTCGAGCCGGACGCGGATCGCCTTGAGCGTGGCCACGGATGTCTCGAGCTGCTCGACACGCGCCTTCAGCTCGCCGTGCAATTGCGACGCCACCTCGAACGACCGCCGAGCGTCCTGGTCGAACCGCTCGAGCCATTGCTCCGTTGCGTCGTAGCGGTCGTTCAGATCCGCCAGCCGGCCCGCGGTCCCCCGCAGATGCACATGGGCGGTGATCAGCAGCTTGGTCACCAACGCGACCGAGGAGCAGATCACCACCAGCCCGAGCACCAGCAGCACCGATAGCGACGGGAATGCGACACCGAACGAGATCAGCACGATCGCCGTGGTCAGCATCGCCACCAGCACGAGCAGTGCGGTGCGTCTCTCACGCGGATCGGAAAGCAGTTCGCCGAGCACAGGATCTCCCCCCGGGGCATCGCCGGCGCACAGCCGCCAAGCCTGCCAAAGCCCATCCTAGGGCGTCAGAAGCGTACCCGGTAGCCCTCTCAGGCCCAGGGCGACCGACCCTCGTAGCTCCACGGATACTCACGCCCGATCAGCCCGGGACGCGTCTGCGGGTACCACAGCCGGCGTCGGCTGCTGCGGTCGACGATCTGGAAGGTCGCCGCGTCGGCGCGACGATCAAAATTCTGTTCATACGGCGGCCCTGAGCTGACGGTCACTCGGTAGACGCCCGACTCCAGCAGCCCGCCATCGACCTCGAACTCCGCTGTGTAGCTGCCTCGACGCCGACGCCCGAGCAGAGACGGGTCGTAGTCCGCATCTCCGGACGCAAGAACCGTCACGCCATCCTGCGTCACGATCCGGCAGAACACATGCACACCCTCGATATCCTCGTTGATGTCGTAGCCGATGCGTACGCGGAACGGCTCGGCCATCTCCACCTCGCCCGAGCAATCCCCCACCGAGCTGAGCACGGCGACCTCGCGTATGCACATCGCCTTCGACGGGTCCGGCTCAAACGAGCCATACGCCGATGATCCCTTGAGCCTTTCCAGCGTGGACTCCTCGTAGTGCTCCACAACGCGAGCCGTGGCACCGATGGAGACGAGCCGGCCGCGGTCAAGCTCCAGGGCGCGGTCGCAGAGCCGCTCAACGATGTCCCGGTTATGGCTGACGAACAGCACCGTTCGGCCGCCACGGATCAGGTCCTCCATCCGGGCCGCGGAGCGACGCCGGAACTCGGAATCCCCGACGCTCAGCACCTCGTCGATCAGCAGGATCTCCGGCTCGAGCGTCGCCATCACCGCGAACGCCAGCCGGATCCGCATCCCGCTCGAGTAGCGCGACACAGGCACATCGATGAACGGCCGAACCCCTGAGAACTCCACGATCTCGTCGAGCTTGCGACGGATCTCGCGGCGCGGGATGCCCAAGATCACACCGCTGAGAAAGACATTCTCGCGCCCGGTCAGCTCAGGCTTGAACCCGACACCGACCTCGAGCATCGAGCCCACCCGGCCGCGCACCGTGACACGCCCCTCGGTCGGCAGCGTCAGTCGAGAAATGATCTTGAGCAGCGTGCTCTTGCCCGCTCCGTTCCGGCCCACGATCCCGAGCGCTTCGCCCTGCGCGACTTTGAACGAGACATCCTTCAACGCCCAGTGCACCGTCGAGTTGGTGTCGCTGTCCGGCCGGCTCCGCCTGAACGCGCCGCCGAGACCTCGCAGCAGGCTCGTGGTGAGCATCCGCTCGTGGTGCCGACGCTGGTACAGCAGGTACCGCTTCGACAGACCCTCGGCCTCGATCATCGGAAGCGCACCGCTCATGCTACAGCACATCCGTCACGGTCTGTTCCAGCCGCATGAACGCCGCCACGCCCACCACGAGCATGACCACCGCGACGAGCACGCTCGTCAGGACCATCGGCACCGTCAGCGGTGTGGTGCCGCCGATGACCGCGAAGCGGATGCTCTCGCACACGGTCACCATCGGGTTGATCGCGTAGAGCGTCCGGTACGACTCGGGAACTCGGTCGGCGCTGTACAGCACGGGCGAGCAGAAGAACCACATCTGGAGAATCACCGGCAACGCGTGCTGCACATCGCGGAAGTACGCGTTCAGCGCGGCCAATCCCATGCCCAGGCCGCACGCCGCCACACCGGCCAGCAGCAGCGCCGGCACCACCAGCACAACCTGCGCCGGAGGCGCGTGGCGGAACCAGAGCAGAATCACCATCAGCACAATGCATCCGAGTGCGAAATCGATCAGCGGGCTGATGATGTTCGAGAGCGGCAGCAACAGCCTGGGAAAATAGATCTTCGAGAGCAGCGTCGTGTCGGTCTTCAGGGAGTTTGAGGCCCGACCGACCGAGGAACTGAAATAGTTGTACCCCAGCATCGCCGGGAACAGAAACATCACATACGGCAGGTGGTCGTACGGCGGGTAGTCAGGACCCAACCTGCCCAGCACACCGAACACCACCCAGTAGATCACCAGCGAGAGCGTCGGGATCAGGATCGCCCACGCGATCCCCAGCACCGCCTGCCGGTACCGCACCTTGATGTCCCGCTGAATGAGCATCAGCAGCAGGCCCCGGCGGCTGAACGCCTCCCGGAACCGTGCCCACACGCTCCCGCGGCTCTGATCGATCACATACTCGTGCCGATCCGTCGCGCCGCCAGACGCCGCCGGGGCGGCGTGCTGGACCGATCGGGCGTCAAGGGTGTCGGCGGTGTCCGTCATCGGCGTGGTGATCCTCCGGGCTTCCTCCTCGATGGCCCACGGCCCGGATCGTACGCGCTGAGCCCGGCTAGACTGCGGCTCGTGTCGGCGGAGATCACCGAGCCCATGCACGCCCCGGACCAGTTCGTTGCGCTTGTTCCTATGCGACACGCAAGCGAGCGAATCCCGAACAAGAACTTCAAACCGTTCCGCGGCCTCCCGCTGTACGCCCACATCGTCGGGACCCTCGTCCGCTGCCGGTCCATCCGCCTCGTCGTTATCGATACAGACAGCCCCGCCATCGAGAACGACTGCCGACACCGGTTTCCGAGTGTCCGGCTCCTCCGCCGGCCAGAGCACCTGCGGGACGGCGCGATCCCGATGAACGATGTCCTCCGGCATACCGTCGGGCAGATCGACGGCGAGTGGTTCCTCCAGACCCACAGCACCAACCCGCTGCTCCGGGTCGAGACCATCGAACGCGCGATCGATACCCTCCGAAGGGCGTGGCCCGATCGCGACTCGCTCTTCGGTGTGACGCGATGGCAGACACGGCTCTATGACCACGACGGCCGCCCGATCAACCACGACCCCGCGGTGCTCGCTCGCACACAGGACCTGCCGCCTGTCTTCGAGGAGAACTCGAACCTGTACCTCTTCAGCCGATCCGTGCTTGCCTCACGGGGCCAGCGGATCGGGGCTGCGCCGGTCCTCTTCGAGATCGACCGCCTTGAAGCCGTCGACATCGACGACGACGCCGGCTGGCGGCTCGCCGATGCGGTTGCGATGATGGATCAGGAGAACCCCGCATGACCACACTCCCGAGCGGAATCCGCCTGCTGCTCACGGGTCCCCGCATGCTGCGCGACCTCGATCGCGTCAGGCCGCTGCTCGATCAGCATGGGTTCGACATCCGTCCGGCACGCGTGACTCAGCGCCTTACCGAAGACGAGCTCATCCCGCTCGTCGGCGACATCGACGCGGTGATCTGCGGCGGTGACCAGTGGACCGCGCGTGTCATGGATGCGGCCCCTCGGCTGCGCGCGATCTGCAAGTGGGGAACCGGCGTCGATCAGATCGACTTCGATGCCGCAGAGGCGCGGGGCATCCTCGTCCGGAATGTTCCCGATGCCTTCTCGGTCCCCGTCGCCGACAGCGTGATGTGCTTCATGCTCTGCTTCGCCCGGCGCATCCCGTGGCTCACCAGCGAGCTGCGAGCGGGGCGCTGGACCCCGCTCGACGGCACCACGCTGGCCGAGTGCACCCTGGGCGTCGTCGGCGTCGGCAACATCGGCAGCACCGTGCTCCGACGAGCCCGGGCGTTCGGCATGACGCTGCTCGCAACGGACCCGAACCCCGTGATCCCGCTGCAACTCATCGACGACACCGGCGTCGAGCTCGTCTCGCTCGACGAGTTGCTGCGACGGTCCGACTTCGTCAGCCTGAACTGCGACCTCAACTCCACATCGCGGGGCCTGATGTCCGACCCGCAGTTCGCGATGATGAAGCCGACCGCGGTGCTCATCAATACGGCCCGGGGCGGCGTGGTCGATCAGCCGGCGCTCATCCGTGCCCTGGAATCGGGCACGATCGCCGGGGCGGGGCTGGATGTCTTCGAGTCGGAGCCGATCCCGCAGGACTCAGCGCTGCTGCGAATGGAGCAGGTGCTGCTGTCGCCCCATCTGGCGAACAGCTCCGACCGCGCGGCCCACCGCGTGCACGAGATCACCATCCGCAATGTCTGCGAGCTACTTGAAGCGTCCATCCGCGTTCGAGGTCCCATCACAGAACTCGTCGCTGGGGGCCGCGTATGACCACCGGCCATCGACACCGCACCGTGCTGATCACCGGCGCCGCCGGGGGCATCGGGGCCGCGACATGCCGCGTGTTCCATGACGCCGGTTGGCAGGTCATCGGCGTGGACAAGCGGCGCATCGAGATGCCCGGGGTGCGCGGCATCGTCGCGGATATCTCCGATCCGGACGCACCGTCGGCGATCTTCGAGGAGGTCGCGCGTGACACCGATCGTCTCGACGCGCTGGTCAACAACGCCGCTGTCCAGATATGCAAGCCCATCATCGAGACCACGCCCGAGGAGTGGGACCTCGTGATGGCCTCGAACATCCGCTCGGTCTTCCTGTCTGTACGGGAGGCGTACCCGCTGCTCAAGCGGGCTCAGGGTTCGATCATCAATGTCTCGAGCGTGCACGCGATGGCGACAAGCCGGAACATCGCGGCGTACGCCGCCAGCAAGGGCGCCCTGCTCGCCTTCACGCGCTCGATGGCTCTGGAGTTCGGCGAAGCGGGCATCCGCGTCAACGCGCTGCTGCCGGGCGCGGTCGACACGCCCATGCTGCACGACGGCCTGACCCGCGGGCACATCGACGCCGACTCCGTTGACGGGCTTGTCCGCGGGCTGGGGCACAAGCATGTCCTCGGCCGGGTGGGAACACCCGAGGAGATCGGTCGAGCGGTGCTCTTCCTGGCCGATGCCGACCTGTCGTCGTTCATGACCGGACAATCGCTGGTCGTCGATGGCGGGGCGCTGGCGCGGCTGTCCACCGAGTAACCCGCGCGGACGCCGGGACTGTTTCGCTGTCAGTTCCGGCGTAACAGGTGCTGGTTGCTGGAGTTGCGGCGGCGCGTTCCGGACGGCCGATGTATAGTCCAAACCCAGGAGCCACTTGCGCGTGCCGAAGCGTCCCCCCACGATCACCGTGCTCTTCCCGGTGTACAACGCCGAGCGGTTCGTCGACGACGCGATCCGCAGCATCCTCGAGCAGACCTTCTCCGACTTCGAGATGCTCATCATCGACGACGGCTCGACCGACCGCTCGCCCGAGCTCATCGAACGCCACGCCGCCCGGGACGGGCGCATCCGCTTCTTCACCCGTGAGAACCGCGGCCTCGTTGCCACGCTGAACCAGATGATCGAGCTGGCCGAGTCCCCCCTGCTCGCAAGGATGGACGCCGACGACATCGCCGTCCGCGACCGCTTCGCGCTGCAGGTCAGGCACCTCGGCCCTCGTCCCGAGCTGGTGTGCCTCGGCGGTGGGGTCGAGCTGATCCGCCACGATGGCAAACCGCTCATCTCTCCTGCACCGATCGTGGGCAATGACCGCGTCCAGGCCGCGGCCCTCGCCGGCAGGACACCGCTCTCACACCCGGCCGTCATGATGCGTGCCGAGGCCGTCCACACCGTCGGTGGCTACCACAGCGAGGCCTACCCCGCCGAGGATCTGGACCTCTTTCTCCGTCTGGGGGAGATCGGCGAGCTCGACAATCTCCCGCATCGCGTCCTGCGGTACAGGATGCACGAGGGCTCGATCAGCGTCACGCGAAGCGACGAGCAGGTCAGGATGATGCGTCGGGCCTGCGAGTCGGCCTGGAAGCGTCGCGGCATCCGCGGCCGGTTCGACGCCGAGGTCGAGACCAAGCCAGCCTGCCCGATCAGAGCGAACCCCACCGCCACAGCGCTCGCCCGCACGGCCGAGTGGGAAGCCTCGCAGGGGTGATCGACCCCGAAACCCGCGGCAATCAGGGCGGCCGGAGTTGAACCGACGACCTTCTGCACCCAAAGCAGACGCTCTACCAAGCTGAGCTACGCCCTGCCGAACGGACTTAGTCTACGACGGTGTACTCCGTCGGGACATCGTACGGCAGCTCGAGGAAGGCGAGCACGCGCGGGCGGTCGCCCGTGCCGATCACCTCGGAGCGGTCGATGATCATCAGGTACCGCCCGCGGAAGCTCGGGGTCAGCGGGTCGGTGTCGCTCACCTCGGTGTCTTCCCGCTCGTACCCGTGCACCACGAACCAGGCGGCGTAGTAGTCGCTGGATGTGCTGACCGAGTTGAGCAGCATGTTGATCTGCACGAGCTGCTCGTCGTAATCGTCCGCGATCTGGTCCGGGCCCGGCACATCGAACTGGCCGGCCGCCTCGGCGCGGTACAGCAGCAGATCGCCGAACAGCTGCGGGTCGACCGTCGCGATCGCCCGCCGCTGACCCGGGTTGGGCTCGGCTTCGCCCGCGTTCATCGGGACATCCACGGGGCGATCCCGGGCGATGTCGGTGATCGGGACGACCTGGTCGACGAACGACGCCCCGAGCGTCCGGCCGTCCCGCGCGAGCCAGTCGATCGAGTGCTGCGCCGGGTCCGCCGGATTGGTCGTCCGGACAGCGAGCAGCTCGCCGATGGACTCGAAGCCCGGCGTCCGACGGATCCCGTCGATGCCCGACCGCGCCCGGGTGAGCGCCGGCCCGAGCTGTGCCGAGAACGGCGCGCCATCGGTGTCGGCGCCGGTCAGGCCCATGTCGTACGGCCTCGGCTGGCCGAAGCCCGCCACGCCCCCGGGCTGCCGCTGCAGCCGGAGATGCCCCGTCGCCGCGTCACGGTAGGCCAGCACGGACGATGCGATATCGAACGCGAGGTCCGGGTTCGCCGCCGGCGCGGGCTCGAACACATTGAGGTCGGGGATCGCGTTCGCCGACCCGCCCGCCTGCACCCGGCGGTCCCAGAAGAAGCTCCGCGGGTTGCTCAGCGCACCGCCGCCGGCCGCATCGTTCGAGTCGTACCAGGTGTCCGGAAAGAGCCCGGGCAGCGTGCGCAGCACGCTCGGCGGCGCGGTGTTCAGGTTCACCAGGCCCATGACGGCGCGGTCAAGCCCGCCGTACGCATCCGCCTGCAGCTCCCCACCCGCCTGCGCGATCTCGAAGATCGTCAGCGCCAGCGGCACGCCGGAACCTCGACGACGGTCCTCGCCCTCATCGAGCCCCGGCGCGGGGTTGAACTCGACATACGGCACGAACGCGTCCAGCCGCAGCCGACCCCGGTCGAGCACCCGCTCATCCGTCACCGGCACCGTCGTGGTGTCGATCACCCGCAGCCGATCGAACGGATCCGCCAACCCCGAGGCCAGCGGCGAAGGTCCCACCTGGTCGCTGTAGCCGGCCACCACGGCCAAGGCCTCACCCAGCGTGACCCACTCCTTCTCGTACGCCTCGAGACGCTCCGCCGGGTCGGACGGATAGGTCGAGTCATCCACGGCCGCGGTCGTCTCCAGCGGTCGCCGGTACGGGCCCACCGCCAACGGCAGCAGCATGTCGCCCACGCGGAGCTGCGAGGCGCCCGTCTCCAGATCGCGGAACTCCAGACCGTTGCGGCTGAAGGTGAGGTAGTGCTCCTCGTACGGCTCGGTCAGCGGGTTCAGCAGGATCGGGCTGAAGTCCGCGAATGTGCCGGGGTTGTACCGGAACACGCCCATCAGTGGCACGCGTGTGCTCAGGAAGTTGTCCGCCAGCAGGTTCGCCTCCGCGTCGGCGCTCTGGCCGACCAAGCGCAGGAAGAACTCTGCCAGCGTGTTCGCCGTCTCCGGCACCTTCTGGCTGACCCCCGCGATCGCCGCGCCCGTGCGGTCGAACGAGTTCACGACATGGATGCCGTCGTTCGCGATGAGAATCGCATCAGACTCGGTCTCCGACGAGGTCCGGATGTTCGCCCCGGCGGCGCCGAGCAGCGGCGCGAACGGCTCGAGCACCGTGGCCGGGTACGCCCCCGCCGGCACACCGACGAGATCGAGCTGCCCCGGCACCGCCGGTCCCGCTCCGGGGGGCGTGACGGCGCCGTACCGGTAGATCGACTCGCCGGCGGCCGTCGTCAGCAGGCGATTCGTCGCGGCGCTGCCCACCGCCGGGTCGTCAAACCGCCGCAGCTTGCCCCACAGCAGCACGGAGAGCTGGCGGTTCTCGTTGTAGTTGGTGCCGGTGAGACTGGCGCCCACGAACTCGCCAAATCGAACATTGTTCTCGTATCCCTTCAGGGCGTTCTCGACCGTAAACGCCTCGATGAGCTGCTGAGCGGTCGGAACGCCGCCCACAAAGCCGGCGTCAATCGGCTGATCGCCGAGCGCCAGACGCTGGTCGAGGATCGGGTCCGCGCCGTCGCGATCGGTCATCCGGTCGAGCAGCACATCATCGCGCCGGTCCGCGAGCTGCCACGCCGACGCATCGCGCTTGTCGCCCAGGTCGCGCCAGAGCATCGCGATCCGGTTGACGGGGTTGTCCCGGCCCGCACCGGGGGTCAGCGTCCCCTCGAGCAGGTCGCCGTCCGCCGCCAGCTCGTCGATCTCGACGAGCGAGGCATCGAACCGTCGCAGCGGCAGACGCCGCGGCGTACCCGGCGCCGCCGGGTCGCCCAGGTTGACATTCAGCACATCGTCGAAGCTGGGCGGAACCGGCGCCGCCCCCCCGCCGTTGGCCGCCGTGATCGCCGCGGCGTCATCCAAACGGCGCTGGACATTGTCGTTGATCGCCGAGGGACTGCCGAGCGCCAGCCCCGGGTTGGTCGCGTACGCCACGATCGTCTCGCGCGGCTGGATCACGGTGTTCACGGAGCCGCCCAGGCTGTCGAACCGGTAGAAGACATCGCCGAACTCGATGTACATGTCCTCGAGGCGGACGGGCACATCGAACGGGTTGAAGAGCTGGAAGGCGACGAGCTGGAACAGGAAGTCCGGGTTGCCCCGGCGTGTGCCGTCCGGCGTCCAGTCGATGTTGACCATGCCATCGGCCGCAAACTCGTCGAACACTCCGGCCGTCGTGTTGGTGCGGTACTCGGAGACGACATCACCGTCCCCACCGAGCGGCCCGGCGGGATCCTCATCATCACCGCCCCGCGGCGCATCGAAGAACGCGTTCATGAAGACGACTTCGGCGAGGAAGGGCTGCGCCTCGACGCCGTGAACGATGATCGCGTCGGTGGAGGCGGCCGGCTGGTTGCCGACGGGCGCGGGGTCGAGGACCTGGGTCCCGCCGTAGAGCGTGTCCGCGTCGAGCACGAAGCCCTGGGTCTCGAGCTCCGTCAGCGCGGGCCGAGCCGTGCGGGCGTTCTGGCGGCGTTGATCGTCGCTGGTGAGCCAGAGCAGCGCGCGGGTCGGCTCGTCGGCTCGAGCGGAGAACTGCACCGCGCCCGTCGCCGAGGAGAGGTCGAGGGAGGTGAGATCCGTCTCGGGCACGCCGTCGCCGTTGCGATCGATCGTCGGCGCGTCGGCCATGTCGCGGAAGTTGACGGCCAGGTGCGCCGCCAGGCGCAGCGCCAGCTCCGGGCCCTCGTGCCCGTAGAACTGCGTCTTGAGCGCGTCCTCGGCGTTGAAGGCCGTCGGGTTCGGGTCCCAGCCGCCCTCGTCGGCGTACGGCGCCAGCGTGGCGGCGTAGACCGCGAACGAGTTGCGCAGCAGGCTCGACGAGAGCTCCCGCTGCGCCACGGCGTTGTCCGCCAGGTCGGGCAGAGCCGTGTAGCTGATCGCCGGCGCGATCACGAGGTCGTCCAGCCGCAGACGGCGGAACTGCTCGTCCAGCTCCGACACGCCGGCCGCGTTCACGACCCGGCTTCGCAGCGGCCGGTCACCGCTGACCGTCGTCAGCAGCGAGCGGATGTCCGCCGCGGCCCGGGCCATCCGGTTGGACTCCCGCTCCGCCACGCCGGCGGTGCCGTCCGTGCCGGGGGCGAGGAAGGTCCGCTCGCCGACCTCGGCCGCCAGGTCACGATCGGACCGCAGCAGTGATTTCGACAGGAGGGTGCTCTCGTCAACGCGATCCTCCGAGACGAACGCCTGCTCGAGGTTGGAGAACAGATCCGGGTCGTTGGCGCCGTGGAAGGTGAGCAGCTCGACGAGATCATCGGTGCCGAACGGACCGATCCGGCCGTTGCCGCCGACGGTGACGCCGGGTGATGTGGAACCGTAGCTGATGTAGGAGTCTCGGCGCGAGGCCGCGTCAAGATCGAGCGTGTACAGCGAGACATCTGGCTCGCGGTAGACGCCGCCGAAGGTGCCCGGATCCTCGACCAAGCCGCGGCGGGTCGGCGTCAGCTCGTAGGGCAGCGCCTCCCACGCGATGATGCTCTGGCGGACGCGCTTGTACGCCTTCCGACCGAGCAGGCCGGTCGTGTAGTCATTCAACGCGTTGCCGGCGACCTCCGTGTAGTCGTTGGCGAGCTCCGATGGGTCCGATGTGCCCTGGCTCTCCGGCACATCGAACGCGCCGAAGAACGGGTTGCCGTTGCCCGAGCCGTAGTGCAGCGGCTGATCCGAACGCGACACCGCGAACGGGTGCCACGACATGTTCAGGAGCGAGAACAGACTGACCTCGTGCGGGCCCTCGCCCGGGCGGGCCTGCAGCGTCGGCACCGCGATCAGGTCACCCGCCGTGTTGACATTCACCAGGCTGGACAGATCGATGATCCTCGCAGCGATGAAGTATCGCCGGTCCGACTGCGTGAGAAGGGAAAACTCGTTGCCGCGGCTCGCGTCCACCAGCTCCTGCCAGCGCGAGTCGATGATGCCGTTGCCGTCCGCGTCGGCGTACTGGTACGCCCAATAGCTGTCACGGCTCGGATCGTTCGCCGAGTCCAGCCGGTTCAGCTCGGCGATCGACCGGTGCATCGCGCGCTGGTACATCGTCCAGTGTGCCGGGCGGTTCCAATCGGGTTCGTCCTCGTCGAACGGCAGCTCATTGCCAGTGGCGTCGAGCAGGTCGCCGAACGGAAGCTCCGCGTCGTTGCCCATCTGCAGCTCGCCGTCCGCGTCGAACAGACCGAGCCGGGCTTCACCCGTGTCCGGGTCGCGAGAGAGGTTGAGCGACGGGGCGTCGAAGCCCTCGCCCGCAGCGCCGCCGGGTTCCGCGCCGAACCGAGCAGATCGCAGGTAGAACAGGTTCACGAATCGGCCGTCGGGCGCGATGTTGGAGATCTGCGGCCAGTCCAGCGCCCGCTCGAAGTATGGGTTGTTGAGGTAGGTCCCGTCACGCAGGAAGTCCTTGCTGCCGGGGCCGAGATCGAACGGCCGCGTGGCGGCCAGCCACGGGTCGTTGGGGATGCGCGGGTCGAGCCCGGGGAAGGCGTCGGGCCACAGCGCGCCGGCGGCGTGCCCGCCCGAGGGGCGGAACCGGAACAGGTCCTGCTGCGCGAACGACAGCGCATCGAGCGTCGGATCCTCCTGCGGAGAGGACCGGAAGATGAAGTCCGTCAGCGGCGCATCCACACGCTCCAGACGGAACCGGGCGTCGGCCAGACCCGCGTTGCCGCCCTTGAGCGCATCCAGCAGCGTCTGCTCCGTCAGGTCCGGCACCAGATCCGTGACATCCTCGCCGGGGATGCCGAGCAGGTAGGTCGCGACATCGTCGATGACATCGCGGGCATCCTGCTGGTCCTGCACCGCGCGCGCGGTCTGACGATCGCCCTTGCCGAGCGCCGCGTAGACGACGGTCAGGATCAGCACCATCGCCAGCGCGCCGAGCACGAGCAGCAGGATCGTGCCGCGCCGCCGCTGCGCGCGGAGCGAACCCGCGGCGTGAAGGATGCGATTGGCAAGGCTCATCATGACACACACTCCGTCTCTGCCCGGGACGCCGCCTTCCGCGGCCGGTCCGGGCGGGGCCCACTGCGGGCCCGTTCGCTCGCCGCTAGAGCCCCGCGTCCTGCGGGACATCGAACACGAGCTGGAAGGTCTCTTCGATCGACTGGTCCACCGGGTCCGCGAACGACATCGTCACGCGGATCAGCGTCGGCCAGGGCCACGCGTCGTCGTAGACGCCGTCGCCGTCGATGTCATCGCGGTACCCATCGCCGTTGATATCGAACCCGGCGTTGTTGCCGAACTCATCCGGGTCGATCACCCCGCTGCCGTCGGCGTCGTAGCTCGAGACAAGCACGGGCATCGCCCTCGGGTCGGCGTAGCCGAAGTGGTAGGTCGTGGGGTACTCGAACGGGTCGTTCCACCGCGCCTGATCCAGCCCGCCGTTGCCCACACGCCCACCCCCGAGCGGGAAACCCACGATCAGATCGGCACGGAGGTGCCGCTCGAGCAGCCGCTGCTCATCCGGAGCGGGCACATCACTCCCATCAATCTGCGGCAGTTCGTCGATCACAACCTCGGGATCGCGGTCGGGTCGCGTCCGACCCGCCGGGCCGGACACACCCGGCCGGAGTGACGCCACCACCGCGGTGGCATCCTCGCGCGGTGCGCCGTACCAGATCAGCTCGCCCACCGGCACGCCGAACTGCAGCGAGGTCTCTGGCGTTGCTCGCTCGCCGAAGCTCCACTCGACGATGAACTCCGTGCAGCGCGGGATGAACTGCGAGGCGGCGACCATCTGCTGGTCCGCCCGAGAAGCCGCCAGCACACGGCTCTGCGCACCGCTGCCATCCGCGAGCGCCGCGGTGACGATGTCCTCGCCGAAGACGGCCGCGTTGTAGCCCGGCGGCGTCTGCTCGTACCGCATGCGCGTGCGGAAGGGGTACGCCGGCTCGAACGGGTCACCCGTGCCGGCGCCGCGGTTGTCACGCTGCACGAGCACGACCTCCGGCTCCTCCCGGCCGCGTCGGATCGTCCGCCAGGTCAGCTCGTTCGACGCGCCGGGCAGCGCATCGGTCATCCACGCGTGCTGCGCGTGCACCAGCTCCTGCAGACGCTCGCCCTCGCCCATCAGCAGCGTGTTCCCGCCCGTCGCCCGCGCCTCGGCGATGCGGATCGCATGGAACTGCGCGGGGCTGATCCGGCTGATCCGCTGCAGCAGCGAGCCCGTCGTGTAATACGGCCTCTTCTGCTGGTCCGCAAACAACGCCGCCGGCGTGTCCAGAGAGATCTGCACGCGCCCTTGCGTGGGCGTCTCCACCAGATCGATCGCCGTCACCCGCTTCTTGATGTCGCCGAGGCTCTCCGTCGCGATGTCCACCACGCCCGAGGAGAATGTCGGCGGCACATCCGCCAGGCGCGCGCTGTACGACGCGAAGTCGTTGCCCGTGATGGCCGAGGGGTTCGGGAACTCCAGCGGGTCGGGGTTGCCCCACACCGCCATCGAGCGGAAGACGCTGTCAGCCGCGGTGTAGAGATCGATCTGCAGCTCGTTGTCGGCCTGCGCTTGTGCTTCGGCAGGAGTCGCATCGAAAACATCAGGATTCCGGCTGAAGAACGATCGCTCGGGCCTGGCCAAGAGGGTCACACCGCGGAGCAGCGTCCAGTCCCCCGCGTAGAAGTTGGGATTGGCGGCGCCGATGCTCGAGACCGGGTTGGTCGGGTCCACCGTCGGCGCGAGCCCGAGGCGGAGCGTCGCGTCCGCGTTGGGATCGTTCAGCAGCGGCCGGAAGAACCCGGTCGCGCCCTCGAGCTGCTGCTGCCCGTGGCCGTAGTAGATCCTCGCCGCCGAGGCACGCGGCCGGAAGTCGGCGTTGATCGGCGAGCGCGCCGATTCGAATGACCCACGGGCGAAGAAGAGCATCTCGTCGATGCGTCGGGGCCTTGCGGTGTCGGCGGCTTCGGGCGAGACGCGGATCTCCGTCCGGTCCGGCCCGCCCGCGTACTCGTTGCGGATGACCAGGAAGCCCTCGCGCGTCATCGAAGCGATATCCTCGCGCATCTGCCGCTCGATCACCGCCGCGTACTGATTGATCGCGCTGATCCGTCGGCCGCGCTCCACCGTGTCGCCCACCGACGCGAAGATCGTCGCCAACCCCACGGAGATCAGCGCGATGGCAAAGACCGCCACCAGCGCCTCCACCAGCGTGAAGCCGCGGCGAACGATGGGCCGGTTGGTCGTCGTCGTGGTCATGCTCAACGCGTCCTGATCACCCGGATATCCGCCGGGACCTGCGGCGTGAAGACAATCTGCTGGACCCGGCCGCGCGTGCTGCCCGGATCGCTGATCGGCGGATCGACCTCGATCACGCCGTCGTCGGTCACCCGCGTCACGCGGTGCACCACGCCCAGATTGTCCACGAACAGCTGGCCGACCTGCGCCAACGCCTGGCGCATCGCAGCGGCCCGTTGTGTGCGGTCGCCGTCCGTGCGACCGTCATCCTCGGGGATCAGCCGATCCAGCCGCAGCAGCGAGGTCGTCGTCGCGTCCGCGGGCTGACCGGGGAAGACCGGCCGACGCGGCTGGAGCACACGCATCGCGATCGGCGCCGAGTACAAGGGGGCTTCCGCGGCGTCAAGCCGCACACCCGGACGCGGCGTGACGAGATCCGCTTTGACCGACACCGGGAAGCTGCGCTGGTTCTCATCGAGCTCCACGACCTGGCCGTTGCCGTCGATCCGGAACCCGGAGAGCACCTCGCGCAGGGTCAGCCCCACCGGCACACGGATGCCGCGATCGATCGGACGCACAAAAATCGCGATCTCCACCGGCAGATCACGCACACGCGAGATGGGCACATCCCTCGCCACATAGCTGTCATTGCGAGGCGCGCCGAGACCGTTGTCCACACGGCGCACCACCATGTCCCAGACATATCGCGGCGGGGCACCCGACGCCGCGTCCGGCAGCAGCCGATCCGCCAGCGTGAACTCCACCGGCGGCAGGAATCCGTTGAGCGGCACTTCGTTCGGTGACGGGAGCGTCGTCCATCCGGGAACGGTCGACCGCGCGCTGCCGAGCACCAGCACGCCGTCTTCCACCAGTGCAGAAGCAAGACCACCGCCGTTGAGCCGGTTCCACGACCAGTCGGTCTCCCACAGGTAATCGACCCGCAGGGTCTCGGCGTTGGAGATCGCGCCGTCCGTGCAGAGATAGAGATCGTCGGTCAGGATCGATCGAACAGGAAACCGCTCCTGACGCGGGAGATTCTCGCTCTCAAACTCGACCGCCCAGTCGAGCGATGTGGAGTCGAACAGCGTGGCGCGGAGCACCGCCTCGGCCGACGCCGCCGACGCCCCGCCGATCACCGCGTCCTGCGCCCGACGCTGCAGGTCGATCACCGCCGGGAAGACGGCCACCACGCCCAGCAGACCGAACGCCAGCACCACGACGGAGATGAGCACCTCGAGCAGGGTGAAACCGCGTGCCCGGTTGTTGGTTCCGCTCGATGTCATCGTGTGATCTCCACCAAGTCAGCGAAGTAGGCGTTGACCGCGAACAGTCGACCCGTGCTCTCCGCCGGCGATCGGCCGCCAACATCCGCGGGAACGAGCCGACCCTCCAGCCACTTCGACGCGAGCACGCCGACCTCGTCGAGCGCCAGCGTCGTCACGCCGTCGTCCAGTGTTGGCTCGACCACCGTGTCCCCGGCGGGCAGGTAGAGCGTGCCCGTCCGACGGTTGACGCCGCGCGCCCCGACGGCTCGGGCCAGGTCGCGCTCGATGTACAACGACAACTCCCACACCGGAGCCGCCAGCACCGAGTGCGGCGAGAGGTCGCCCAGCACAGCCCGACGGGCGTCGCGCTCCTCGAACGGCACCGTCGGGTCCGTGCCGATCAGCGAGCCGGCGGTCGAGGACACCACCCGCCGCGTCCACAGCTCGAGGTCGTCGGTTTCCAGGATCGGATCGATGTTCGCATCCCGCAGCCGAACCGACTCCCAGTTCTCATAGACCGCGTCCGACACCGGTGCGACGACCACGGCCTGCGTGGGATCGCGGCTGAGCACGCCCGTGCCCGCTTCGAACCGCACCATGAAGGTCTGCCGAACGGAGCCTGGCTGGCGGGCACCGGCCTGGGTCGGGTACGAGTGCGTCTCGGGGAAGACCCAGTAGCCCGGCTGCTCGGTGTTGCCCGACACGCGTTCGATCGACTCGTACCACCCCCGCTGGAACAGCGAAGCGACCGCGAAGCCCCGCACGCCGTAGCCCGGGGGGAGCTGAACGGGCTGGAACCCGGGGATGGGCGCGAAGACATCGCGCTGCACCGTGTCGCCGGCGGCGACATCCGTGATCGAGCCGATCTGTCGGCAGACCTCGATACGCACGCCCGCGCCGGGCTCGAAGAAGAACACCGCCGCGGCATCTCCACCGCCGACCGCGGCCGCCGCCGCGTCGCGTGCGCCGTACAGCGCCTGCTGCAGCTTGCTCTCCGAGAGTGTCCGCCGGGACGAACTCAGGATCGCGTCGACCGCGGGGATCGCGATGCCCACCAGCAGCGAAGCGATCACGATCACCACCAGCAGCTCCAGCAGCGTGTACCCGGGTCGGGATGCGGAGGACCGACGGATCATGACCCCACCTCCACGACATTGTCCGCGCGGGCCTCGCGGAGCGCCTCCACGCGGTACGCCGCGTCGCTGCGAAGCCGAGCCTCGGAGAGTTCGAGCCGTTCGGCATAGATCCGACGCAGCGAGTCGTCGTTGGCCAGGTCGTCGGGCGTCTCGTCGCCGAAGAGCCGGTTCGGGCCCGCGGACACGATCGCAAAGGTCGCGCTGCGCAGCTCGATCGGCACGGAGTAGAGCGCGTCCGAGAAGTCCGCGGCGTCAACCGTGCCGTTGCCGTCGCGGTCCTCGATCGGAGACGCGATCGCATCGATCACGATCGACGGGATGTTCAGGTAGGCCAGCAGCCCGGTCACCTGGAGGTCACCTTCGCCCAGGTAGCCGTAGCCAAGATCCGTGTCCGTGTACGAGTCCGGGTCGGACAGCACCGCGGTTTCGAGGTCGACCTCGTCGGGCGACCAGCGGTAATACCGGATCGGCACATCGCGCCGGTCCCACAGCTCAACCCGTGACGACACGGGCAGCCGGCCCGACGCGGCTGGCTGGATGAAGAGCTCGACGCCGCCGCGGTTGAGATCGAAGAACGAGTCATACCGCTTCGGCCCTCGGCCGGACGCCGCGACCTCGTCCCCGTCGATCTCGGTGTACGCGAGCGTGGGGGCAAAGGTCCCGTCCCGCCGCACCTCGACGAAGCCCGGCCCGTCGACGCCGTCGACCTCACCCTCAAGCCCGCCGACGATGTAGTACGCGAGCGAGTAGTTGCTGTAGCGCACGCGGTCCGGGTCCTCGCCGCGGAGGACGGCCGCGTCCGCCTCGACGCCCGGCGAGAACACGAGCGGGATGTATCGGATCGGGTCGGTCGCCTGCCGGCGGAACGGGAACAGCGGTCCGTTCTGACCGGGCCCGCCGTCGTCCTTGACCAGGGGCGGCACGAAGCCGAACTCCGCCTTGAACTGCTGCACCGCCAGCCGCAGGCCGTTGACCGCGGCCCGGTCCGCCGCCGACCGGGCCGACCGAGTCGCCGCCGAGTACGCGACGACCGCGATCCCCATGATCAGGAAGATCACGCTGATGGTCGCCAGCAGCTCGACGAGCGTGAAGCCTGCCGACCGCCGACCGAGAGCTCTGTCCGTCCGCACCATGTCATCGCTCCCGGGGAGCCGACGCCTCGCGCACCGGATCACACACCCCCGCCCTGCAGCGATTCGATCATCGCTACCAGCGGCAGGAACATCGCCACAACGATCGTGCCCACCATGCCGCCGATGATGATGACCATCAGCGGCTCCAGCAGGCTCACTAGCGCAGACACCGCGACATCGACCTCTTCGTCGTAGTTGTCCGCGATCTTCATGAGCATCACATCCATCTCGCCCGTTTCCTCGCCGACATCGATCATGTTCACCACGATCGGGTCGCAGGTCTTGGACTCCCGGAGCGGGCCGGCGAAGGTCTCGCCCTCGCGGATGGAGTCGTGCACCTTGCCCAGCGCCTTCTCGAACACATAGTTGCCCGAGGTCTCTTTGGTGATCGTCACCGCCTCGAGGATCGGCACGCCCGCCGAGATCAGCGTGCCGAGCGTCCGCGTGAACCGCGCGATGACCGTCTTGCGGATCAGCGTGCCGAAGATCGGCGTCCACAGGAAGATGGTGTCGGTGATCGCCTTGCCCGGGCCGGCCTTGCGGATCAGCTTGAACAGGATCCACACGAACGGCAGCGCGCCGAGGATGATGAACGCGCCCGGAACGGTCTGATCGACATTCGTGCCCGCCACCCAGCGCGACGCGTTGGTCAGCCAGACCGTCAGCGCCGGCAGCGCCACGCCGAAGTCCGTGAAGATCGCCTCGAACTGCGGGATGATGAACCACATGATGCCGGTGACGATGAGCACCGCGAAGAGCACGACCGCGATCGGGTAGACCATCGCGCCCTTGATCCGGCGCTTCAGCCGCTCGGACTTCTCCATGAACTCGCTGAGCCGCTGGAGGATGATGTCCAGAACGCCGCCGATCTCGCCCGCCGCCACCATCTTGGTGTAGAGGACATTGAACGCCCGAGGGTGCTTCGCCATCGCGTCCGACAGGCTCGAGCCGCCCTCGACATCCTCGCAGACCGCGATCAGCGTGTTCTTCATCACGCCCGGCTTCATCTGCAACTCAAGGATCTGCAGCGAACGCAGCAGGGGCAGGCCGGCGTCCTGCAGCGTCGACAGCTGCCGCGTGAACAGCGTCAGCTGCTTGCTCTTGACCTTGGCGAAGGGCATCGTCGCGCCGGCCTTCTTCTTCGGCGCGGCCTTCGCCTTGCCCGAGTCGGACTTGGCGCCCTTGCCCTTCACCTTCTGCTCACGGATCGATGACGGGAAGTACCCCTCGGCCTTGATCTTCTGGTACGCCTCGTCCGTCGAGGCGGCCTCGATCGTGCCCTTCTGGGTCTTCCCCTTGTCGGTCAGCGCTTCGTACGCGTAGGTCGGCATCGCTCGCTCCGCTCGTTCATTCCTCGACGATGGTCTCGCGGACCACCTCGTCGATCGTCGTTCGTCCGTCGTAGATCGCGTTCAGGCCCGACTCCCGCAGCGTCCGCATCCCCTGACCACGCGAGTGGGTCCGAAGCGACGCCGTCGATGCCTCCTTCATGATCAGCTCACGGGCCTCGTCGTCGAGCATCATGATCTCGTACAGACCCAGCCGACCCTTGTAGCCCGAGCCATGGCACCGGTCGCACCCGCGTCCACGCGAGAACTGCTTGCCGGCCACATCCTCGGGACGCAGCGCCAGCTCCATCAGCTCCTCCTCCGTCGGCGTGTAGGTCTCCCGGCAGCCCGGGCACACCGTCCGCACCAGCCGCTGCGCGACCACACCCTCGATCGTCGCCGCGAGAAGGAACCGCTCGAGCCCGAGGTCCAGCAGACGCACAATCGAGCTCGGTGCATCGTTCGTGTGCAGCGTCGACATCACCAGGTGCCCCGTCAGCGACGCCTGCACAGCGATCTCCGCCGTTTCCAGGTCGCGGATCTCGCCCACCAGGATCACATCCGGGTCCTGGCGGAGGAAGCTCCGCAGCGCGCCGGCGAAGGTCAGCCCCACCTCCGGATTCACCTGCACCTGGCACAGCCCGTCGATGTCGTACTCGACCGGGTCCTCGGCCGTCAGGATCTTCGTCTCGATGTCGTTCAGCTCGGCCAGCGCCGCGTAGAGCGTCGTCGTCTTGCCCGAGCCCGTCGGGCCCGTCACCGCCACGATCCCGTTCGGCCGCTTGATCAGGTACCGGAAGTCCTTGAGATCCTTCTCATCCATGCCGAGACGCTCGAGATTCAGCTCGACATTCGACCGGTCGAGCAGACGCATCACGACGCTCTCACCGTGCATCGTCGGCAGCACCGCCACGCGAAGGTCCACCGGCTGCCCGCCGACATTCAGCTCGATCCGGCCGTCCTGCGGAAGGCGACGCTCGGCGATGTCCAGGCCCGCCATGACCTTGATGCGGCTCGTGATCGCACCGCCCAGGTGCGGCGGCGGCGGGACCATCTCGTACAGCACGCCGTCGATGCGGTACCGCATCTTGAACTCGTTCTCGAAGGGCTCGAAGTGGATGTCCGATGCCTTGTCGCGGATCGCCTGGAGAAGCACGAGATTCAGCAGCTTGACGACCTTGTTGTCGCCAGCCGCCTCGAGCTCGGCATCCAGATCGATCGACTGATCGCTCCGGCCCAGCGACTTGAACGACTCGTCGCCGGCCAGCTCCGACATCACATCCGCGATCGCCTCTTCTTTCGCGTAGTGCTTGCCGATGAGCGCATCGATCTCGGAGGCGTCCGCGACGAACGCCTCCACCGTCACCCCGAGCAGCAGACGGATGTCGTCCACCGCACGGAAATTGTCCGGCGACTTCATCGCGATCTTCAGCCGCTTGGCCCGCTCGTTGTACTCGATCGGCACGACCTGGTAGGTCCGCACATTCGCCGACGGGATCACATCGCGCGCCGACTCGGGGATCTCGTAGTCCGCCAGATCCACATACCCCATCCCCGCCTGCGCCGCGAGTCCCTCCTGCACATCGCGCTGCGTGATGTGGCCGAGCTCGACCAACAACTGCCCGATGGGGACCTTCCGGCCCGCCTTCTGGATGTTCAGCGCTTCGTACACCTGGTCCCGCTGGACCTTCCCGAGCTTGCGCAGAATCCGCCCGAGCTTGTGGCCCTTGAACGGCGCAAAGTCGCTTGTCAGCTGCGTTGCCATATCGCTCCCCCCGGGCCCGTCGCCCGGAAGCTCTACCCAAGTAGTTTCGCATCAGCACCAATGGTGTTGTGGCACTGAACCGCATTTACCGCTCAAAAACGGATGCGACAGCCGGATTCAGCCTCATTATCCAGGCCGGTTCCCACGATCACAGCAACGGCCCCAACCATCGAACGCCGGTCAGGTCGTCGTCACATCTTCCTGATCCAGGTCCGCCCGGCCGACGCTCCGCCCGAGTTTGTGGACCTTGGCTGTCAGGTCAGCCGGATTCTTGCTCTTGTCGATCATCTCATCCGCGGCGATCATACCCCGTTCATACAGCGACCAGAGGTGGTCATCCAGCAGCTGCATGCCGAACTTCTTTCCGGTCTGGATCGCCGAATCGATCCGGAACGACTTGCCGTCGCGGATCAGGTTCGCGATCGCCGGCGTGACCACCAGGAACTCGTACCCCGCCACCATGCCCTTGGTGTCCACGCGTCCGAGAAGCACCTGGCTCAGCACACAGATCAGCGAAGTCGACAGCTGCACCCGGATCTGGTTCTGCTGCGTGACCGGGAAGGCGTCGACCAATCGGTCGATCGTCTTGGCCGCCCCGGTGGTGTGGAGCGTGCCGAACACGAGGTGGCCGGTCTCAGCCGCCCGGACAGCCGCCTCGATGGTCTCGAGGTCACGCATCTCGCCGACGAGGATCACATCGGGGTCCTGCCGGAGCGCCCGCCGGAGCGCCTCCTCGAAGGTGGGCACATCCGTGCCCACCTCGCGCTGGTTCACGATCGACTTCTTGTGGTAGTGGTAGTACTCGATCGGGTCTTCCATCGTGATGATGTGCCGATCCATGGTCATGTTGACATAGTCGATCATCGTCGCGAGCGAGGTGGTCTTGCCGGAGCCCGTCGGCCCGGTCACCAGGAACAGGCCTCTGGGTCGGCGGATCAGATCCTTGCAGATGTCCGGCAGGCCGATCTGATCAAAGCTGAGCAGCTTGTTCGGGATCTGCCGGAGCACGATCGCGATGTCGCCGCGCTGCCGGAAGACCGAAACGCGGAAGCGGGCCGCGTCCCCGTACGCGAAGCCGAAGTCGGTCGTGCCGACCTCCTGCAGCTCCTGCTGCTTCTGCTCGGGGGTGATCGACTTCATCAGCCCGACCATGTCCTCGGACTCGAGCACCTTGGTCTGGAGATCGCGCAGCGTGCCGTGGAGTCGCATCGTCGGCTTGCGGCCGACGGTGAGGTGAAGGTCGTTGCCGCCGAGCTTGATGATCGTGTCGAGCAGGCGGTCGATCTGCATCGTGGACATGGACAGGGCTCCTCCGAGCGAAACACTCTCGCGATCCGTGCCACGCACCGGGCCACCCGCCCGCCGCTGACACGATCGCGCCTTAGTCGATGACGCCGGTGGCCTCTTCCACCTGCGACACGCGGGCGATCTCTTCGGGCGTCGTGGTGCCCTTGATCACCTTGATCTTGCCGTCGGACACCAGCGGTCGCATCCCGTTCATCAGCGCCAGCCGACGCAGGTCAGAGACAGGCGCCAGATTGAACGCCGCCTCGCGGATGTCCGCGTTCATCACCATCAGCTCAAAGATACCCTTGCGGCCCTTGTATCCCGTCGGCGCTTCGGCCGTCGGCACGGGCTTGTACACCTTCCCCTCCGCCTCCTCGGGGGTCATCCCGATCAGACGCAGGAACTTGTGGTCGATCTCGTGCGGCTGCGCGAGCTCCTTCGACGGGTCGTACAGCGTCCGGATCAGACGCTGCGCCATCACCGCCTGGATCGAGCTCGCCACCAGGAACGGCTTGATGCCCATGTCCACCAGGCGCGTGATCGCGCTCGGGGCATCGTTCGTGTGCAGCGTCGAGAAGACCAGGTGACCCGTCAGCGCCGCCTGGATCGCGATCTCGCCGACCTCCCGGTCGCGGATCTCACCGACGAGGATGACATTGGGCGCCTGCCGGAGCATCGACCGGAGGATCGACGCGAAGGTGAAGCCGATCTTCTCACGCACCTGGCACTGGTTGATGCCCTCGAAGTTGTACTCGACCGGATCCTCGGCTGTGATGATCTTCTTGTCGGGACGGTTGAGCACATTGAGCGCCGAATAGAGCGTTGTGGTCTTCCCCGAACCGGTCGGCCCGGTGACGAGGAAGATGCCGTTCGGTCGCCGGATGATCTTGTTGAACGCCTCGAGGTTGTCCGGCTCGAACCCGATGTTCTCCAGCCCGATGCGGACGGCATCGGGCCGCAGGATACGGAGCACCACGGACTCGCCGTGATACGCCGGGCACGACGAGACGCGGAAGTCGACCACGGTCTCCTCGTTGACCGGCAGCTTGATCCGGCCGTCCTGAGGCACACGCTTCTCGGCGATGTTGACGCCCGCCATCAGCTTCACGCGGCTGAGCAGCGCGTTCTGCATGCGTTTCGGCAGGCTGTCGCGCTCGATGCACACGCCGTCGATCCGGTAGCGCAGCCGGACTCGGTCCGCCATCGGTTCGAGATGGATGTCCGACGCCCGCATGCCGATGGCTTCGGTCAGGATGCGGTTCCACAGCTTGATGATGGGCGCATCGTCACCCGCCACATCGATCGACTTGTCCATCGATCGGTCGACCGAGCTGTCGATCGACTTGTCGATCGATGCGGTGACCAGCGACTCTTCGGACGAGATCTGCTTCGTATCGACGATGCTGCCACCGGCGCGGAAGTGCCCCTCGATGAACGCCTTGATGTCGCCCTTCGCCGCGATCACCGGATCGATCTCGGTGTTGAGACGGAACCGCAGCATGTCGAGCAGCTCGAGGTTCATCGGGTCATGCACGACCAGACGGAGCCGGTTGCCAGACTTCGACTGGGGCAGGATGAAGTGCTTCTTGATCAGGTCCTCGGGGATCAGGTCCGGGTTGATCGTCGCCATGCCGTCCTTCGACGCCACATCGATGTACTCAAGCCCGAACTGCTCGGCCAGCGCCTTGGCGACATCGCGTTCCTTGCAGAACCCTCCTTCGATCATCGCCTCGCCGATGCGCTTGCCGGCGCCCTGCGCCATCTGCAACGCCTTCTCGACCTGGGCCGAGGACGCGGCCCCCTGCCGGACGAGGATCTCACCGAGCTTCTTTCGCGATCGTGCCATGCTGCCTCGACTTGCCTTCGGTGTTATCTGCCGCGGTCCGGGCCCGGCGCCACAGCCCGCCCGCGTGGGGGCCGCCGGCGCCTCCCTGCGGAGACACCCGGCGCGTTGCGGCGGAGACGACCGCCCGGCGGCCGAGCCCGTCGCCCGGAGCGCATAGTGTACGGTCGCGCCGCGACTCGGTCAGGCAGCCGGGCCGCTCGCCGTCAGGTCTTTATGAATACGCCGCACCACCCCGATCCGTTCCAGCCGACCCCCGCCACCCCGAGGGTCCTCATCACCGCCGGCCCGACCTACGAGCCGATCGATCGGGTCCGCTTCCTCGGCAACAGGTCCTCCGGACGCCTGGGCATCGCGCTCGCCGACGCCGCCGCTGAGCGAGGCTGGCCCTGCCGACTCCTCCTCGGGCCCACCTGCTTGCTCCCCAGTTCTTCAGCGGCCACGCTGACCCGTTTCTCGACAGCCCAGGAGCTTCAGGGGCTGCTCACGGATCATCTTCCGAGCTGTGACATCCTCATCATGGCGGCCGCCGTTGCCGACTTTCGCCCCGCCGAGGTCACAACCGACAAGCTCCGTCGTCTGGAGTCCGGCCGGCTGCTGCTGGAGCTTGTCCCGACGGACGACTTGCTCGCCCAAGCCGCCTCCGAGGCCAGGCCAGACCAACTCATCGCTGGCTTCGCCCTCGAACCCGCCGAGGGACTCGTCGAGGCGGCGCGGCGGAAGCTCGCCCGCAAGTCGGTCGACGCGATCGTCGCCAATCCGATCGAAACGCTCGATGCGGAGTCGATCACCGCATACCTGATCACCGCCGGCCAGGCGATCAGCCCCCAACCCGGCGCGCTCTCCAAGACCGAGTTTGCAGCCTGGCTGCTCTCCGCCCTGCGGCCGATGTGGGACGAGAAGCAGGAGGCGGCTCGATGAGGCCCAAGCGAACCCGCCAGGATAAACCGGACCGCGGCCGTCCGCGACGACCCACCCGCGTCCCACCGCATCGCCTCCGCATCATCCACGAGGATGCCGATCTCATCGTGATCGACAAGCCCTGCGGCGTGATCACCGCTTCGCCCGAGCCCACCGGCCCACGAACGCTGTTCGATGCCGTCAAGGAGCACGCCAGAACACGCCGTGGCAGACGCTCCCGTGTCTGGGTCATCCACCGGCTCGACCGAGACGCGTCGGGTCTCGTCATCTTCGCGCTGTCAGAGCCGGCCTACCACAAGCTCAAGGACGATCTGCGCGCCCGTCGTCTCCACAGGCACTACCTCGCTCTCGTGGAAGGCGAACGGCCCGCCGGCGAGACCGGCACGATCCAGACCATGCTCCGCGAGCGCCGCGACGGCACGGTCGAGGCGGTCCCGCCGACGGCTCGGCAGGACGAGCACACGCGCCCCGCCGTCACGCACTACCGAGTCGATGCCACGGCCAACGGGCTCAGCCTGCTCCGAGTCCGCCTCGAAACCGGTCGCAAGCACCAGATCCGGGCACACCTCGCTGATCACGGCCTTCCGATCGTTGGCGATCAACGCTACGGGGCCCAGACCAACCCGATCCGTCGGCTTGGCCTGCACGCGCTCGAACTCCGCCTGCAGCACCCCGTCACCGGCGCCTCGCTCGTCTGCACGGCGCCAGCGCCGCGAGGGTTCTACACCGCCGTCGGCGCCGCACCGCCCCCGGCATCAACGACCGATACGCACGCTGCCCCCACAGCCAGCCCCGGACGATCCGCACAGATCGATACATCCTGGAACCGTGTCGCCTCCTGGTACGACGACTACCAGAAGGGGCCTCGCAGCGACCATTTCACCGAGGTCATCCTGCCCGGCGCCTTCGGGCTGCTGCGTGAGCAGGAGTGCACCGGCAGCGTGCTCGACCTGGCCTGCGGCGAGGGCGCGTTCGCGGCGGCGCTGGCGTCACGCGGCGCGACCGTCGTCGGCGTCGACGCCTCGGCCGAGCTCGTCTACGCCGCCGAGGCCCGGCGCCTCCCCCGCGCTCGCTTTGTGCACGCCGACGCGCGCGAACTCAGCGGGCACGCCGGCGATGCGACCGAAGGTCCGTTCGACGCGGTCACCTGCATCATGGCGCTCATGAACATCGATCCCCTCGCTGGTGTCGCCGCCGGCGCCGCGTCGCGCCTGAAGCCGGGCGGTGCCTTCGTCGCCGTTATCCTGCACCCGTCGTTCCGCGCCCCCAAACGCACCGCCTGGGAGTGGACACGCCAGCCGAAGGCCATCCAGTATCGCCGAGTCGATGCCTATCTCAGCCCGTCCGCTGAACAGATCGTGATGAATCCGGGCGAGGTCGCGCAGGGCGCGAGCCCGATCACGACCTGGACCTTTCACCGTCCACTGGAGCACTATGTCCGGAGCTTCGGCGAGGTAGGCCTGGTCATCGAGGCACTCGAGGAATGGCCCAGCCGACGGACCAGCCAGCCCGGCCCCCGAGCGGCGGCTGAGAACCGCGCGCGGCGGGAGATACCGATGTTCATGGGCATCCGCTGGACCAAGCCGGGACGAACATCCTGACGCCATGCCGCGATCCTCGCCAGCACCCCGAATGTGCGTCTCCTGCGGCCGATCGATCGCGTGGCGCAAGAAATGGGAACGCGACTGGGATCAGGTCCGCTACTGCTCTCGCGCCTGCCGCTCACGAGGCGTCTCCGAACTCGACACCGATCTGCAGCGTGCGATCCTGTCGCTGCTGAAGCAGCGCAGCCCGAGCGCGTCCATCTGCCCGAGCGAAGCCGCCCGTGCGATCCGTCCTGAAGGCTGGCGTCAACTGATGGAACCGGCTCGACGGGCAGCGCGACGGCTCGCCGCGCAACAGATCGTCGAGATCACGCAGGCCGGCCGTGTGATCGATGCAACCACGGCGCGAGGCCCCATCAGGATCCGCCTCCCGTCACGCCCAGCCGGTCACGGATGGCCCGGCCCTCCCGCGTGATCTGCGTCCGCTCGGACTCGCTCAGGCGGTCGACATTCGCGAGAATCATGGACATCCGCCGATTCGACCGGAACCGCTCGCGGTGCCGGATCAGAAACGACCAGTACAGCGTGTTGAAGGGGCAGGCATCCTCGCCGGTTCGTCGGGACACATCGAATCGGCAGCCGTCGCAGTAGTTGCTCATCCGCTGGATGTACTTGCCGCTCGCCGCGTAGGGCTTCGTGCCCACCACGCCGCCGTCAGCGTGCATCGCCATGCCGATCACATTCGGTGCTGTGACCCAGTCCACGCCGTCGGCGAACATACCCAGGTACCACGCGGCCACCTGCTGCGGCTCGACACCCAGAAGCATGGCGAAGTTCCCCATGACCATCAGCCGTGGAATATGGTGGGCGTACGCCTCCTCGACCACCGAGCCGACACAGTCGGCAAGGCATGCCATGTCCGTGTTGCCCGTCCAGTAGAACGCCGGGAGAGCCCCCGCATCCTCCAGCGCGTTCCGGTCGCCGTAGCCGTGACCTTCGAGAAAGTAGACCCCGCGAATGAACTCTCGCCAGCCGATGAGCTGCCGGACGAAGCCCTCGACAGCATTCAGCGGCGCTCGCCCCGCATCGAGCGCCGCGATCGCTCGGTCCACGCACTCCCTCGGCGAGAGCAGATGGAGATTGATCGCGGGTGACAGCCGGGCGTGGTAGAGCGTGCGCTGACCGCTCCACATCGCGTCCTCGTAGGTGCCGAAACGGTGCAGCCGGTCCTCGATGAACGCGTCGAGCGCACGCAACGCCTCGACTCGTGTCACGGGCCAGCCGAACGAGCCCATCTTCCCGGGCAGGTCACCCAGCCGGCTTTCGACCAGCTCGATCACCTCACGCGTGACCCCGTCCGGCTCGAACTCCGGCGGATCGCTCGGGCGGGGTGACGCCTTGAACGACTCCCGGTTGTCATCGTCATAATTCCATCGCCCGCCGCGCGGCTCATCGTCGTCCATAAGCAGGCCTGTCCGACGGCGCTGCTCGCGGTAGAAGGTCTCCATCACGAACTGCTTGCGTCCGTTGGCCCATGCGCGGAACGCCGACGGGGTGACGAAAAAGTGCGGGTCGTCGACCACCTCGAACGCAGCGCCCCCCGCGTCGGCAGCGTGCTCGAGCTCGTTTCGAACTCGGTGGTCGCCGGGCTCAACCACGACCACTCGAGAGGCGCCGAGGCCCCGGATCTGCCGCTCGAGCTCGCCTCGAAAGGACCGGGCGTTGTCAGCATCGTCGAGCCGGACATACTGCACTCGGAACCCATGGTCGCGAAGCCACAGGGCGTGGTGACGCATCGCGCTCAGGAACATGACGGTGCGCTGTCGGTGGCTCGCTGGATGCCGGCTCTCCCGTTCAACCTCCATCATAAGAATCGCGTCGCGCCGGCGGTCGATCCGTTCGAGCAGCGGGCTGTGCTGATCGAGCTGGTCGCCGAGCACGACATACAGCGTCTCGGCATCGGTGCGGAGCGAGCGCAGATCGAACGACTCGGCCATGGGTGCTGCTTCGCATCCAGACCCCGGCCCGATGCAGCGGCAAACGCCCCGTCACACCTGCCGAAGGAAGCGGAGGTCGTTCTCGAACAGCAGCCGGATATCGGGGATGCCGTACTTCCCCATCGCCAGCCGCTCGATGCCGAAGCCCCACGCGAAACCGGACCACACCTCGGGGTCGATGCCGCACGCGCTGAGCACATTCGGGTCGACCATGCCGCAGCCGCCGAGCTCGATCCACTCCGCCGGCCGATCGGGGCGGAGCTGGATCATCATGTCGAACTCGGCCGAGGGCTCGGTGAACGGGAAGAAGCTCGGCCGGAGGCGGATCTCGGCGTCCGCGCCGAAGTACGACCGCGCGAACTGCAGCAGCGTCGTCTTGAGGTCCACCATCGAGACGCCGCGATCGATGTACAGCCCCTCGAGCTGGTGGAACATGAAGCTGTGCGTCGCGTCCACCGTGTCGGGGCGGTACACGCGCCCCGGCGAGATCACCTTGATCGGAGGTCCCGATCCGTCCGCCGCCGCACGCTCCATCACCCGGATCTGCACCGTCGAGGTCTGGCTCCGAAGCATGCGCGGCGTCGGGGTCGTCAGCGGATCGTCGACATAGAAGTTGTCGATCGGATCGCGCGCCGGGTGCCCCGCCGGCACATTCAGCTTGATGAAGTTGTGCTCGTCGTCCTCGAGTTCGGGCCCCTCCGCGACATCGAACCCGAGACGGGCGCAGACCTCCACGAGCTCATCGCGAACCCGGGTGAGGATGTGCCGACGACCAGCCGCCTCCGCCGTCACGATCCCCGGCTCGGTCACATCGAGCTGCACTCTTCCGACGGGGCCGGCCGCCCGCACCGACTCGCGACGCGACTCGAACGCGGACTCGAGGGCTGTCTTGACGGCGTTGGCACGCTGCCCGGCGCGGGGCTTGTCCTCCCGCGAGACCGATTTCATGCCGGCCATCACAGCCTTCAGCCGGCCCTTGGTCCCAAGAAACCGGATCCGCCACGCCTCGAGCGAGGTCTCGTCCGTGGCGTCCTGAAGCGAGGACAGACCCTCGGCTTCCAGGTCGTCGAGGTGGCTGAGGAAGTCCGACATCGGGGCGCCCGTGCTCGCGTGACCGATCGGTCGAATGGATCAGCTGTCGTCGGAGGCCTCGTCCGAGACTGTGCCAGCGTCAGCCGCGTCCGCGCCGCCAGCCTCGACAGCGGCCGGGGCCGACACCTTGTCCTTCAGAGTCGCGAAGTATGCCGCCCGGCGGTCCGCCTGACGCCGACGCGTGCTGGGACGCCCGGAGATCTCAGGGCCTTCCTCCGCGCCGACGAACTGCAGCAGCACGAGCTCAGCCGCGTCACCGAGGCGATGCCGACCGAGCTTGATCACACGGGTGTACCCGCCCTCACGCTCGGCGAACCGCGGCGCGACATTCTCGAAGATGTGCCGAACGAGCCGGGGCGCCTTGCGCAACTCGCCGTAGCGGTTCCGCTCCGTCTGCTCGGCAGGGGGCAGATCGAAGAACTGCTCCGCGACCTCGGTCTGCGACTCGAACGAGGCCTTCTCCTGATCGGTGGCGTCCTTGGGCAGATAGCGCCAATCGAAAGCGAGGCGGTCACGGCCCAGCATCGCGATCACCCGGCGACGCGCGTGCAGGTCGCCACGCTTGGCCTTGGTCACGATCTTCTCGACGAAGGGCTGAACCGCCTTCGCCTTGGGCAGCGTGGTGACGACCTGCCCGTGCTCGAACAGGCTCGCGGCCAGGTTACGCAGCATCGCCTGGCGATGCGCGGTGGTCCGGTTGAGCTTGTACCCGGCTTTGCGGTGACGCATGACTTCTTCGCTCCAGACTCATCCCGGCGGGGGCCTCACGCCCCGACCTGATACCCCTCGGGCAGCTGCATGCCCAGCTCCAGACCCAGATCCTGCAGCTTCCGCTTCACCTCACGCAGCGAGGTGCGACCGAACGCGCGAAGCTTGAGCAACTCCGCATCCTGGAAGGTCACCAGCTGCGCCACCGTGTCGATCTTCGCCGACTCCAGGCAGTTGCTCGCCCGCACCGACAGATCAAGCTCCGCGATCGGCATGTTCAGCCGACGGATCAGCTCCTCGTCCACACCCGCGGCCGCCGCCGCCTCCTGCGACACCCGTTCTTCGCCCAGCTCGAAGAGCTGCACGAACGGGTTCAGGTGCTTGCGAAGAATCTTGGCCGCCTCGACCAACGACATCTCGGGGGAGACGGTTCCGTTCGTCCAGATCTCCATGATCAGACGGTCGTAGTTGGTCTTCTGCCCGACGCGCGTCTCCTCGATCTTGTACCGCACACGCTGCACCGGCGAGTAGATCGCGTCGACCGGGATCAGCCCGATCTCCTGGTCCTCATCGTCGTCGTACTGCTCGCTCGCGGGCACATAGCCGCGCCCCTTGCCGACGCGGATCTCCATCTCGAAGTCGACATCCGTCGTGAGCGTGGCGATCACCAGGTCGGGGTTCATGATCGTGACCGCCGTATCCGCCTCGATCAGATCGGCCGTGACTTCGCCCGGGCCCTGCGCCGCCAGCCGCATGGTCTTCGGCTCATCGCCCTCGAGCTTGACCACCAGGTTCTTGATGTTCAGCACGATGTCGGTGACATCCTCGAGCACGCCCGGCAACGAGCTGAACTCGTGCTCGGCGCCCTTGATCTTCACGCCCGTGACCGCGGCCCCCTCCAGCGAGCTCAGCAGAATCCGGCGGAGGCTGTTGCCGACGGTCGTGCCGAAGCCTCGCTCGAAGGGCTCGATGCTAAATCGGGCAAAGGTATCGCCCGCGAACTTCGAGTCCGCGACGATCTTCGACGGGAGTTCAAGGCCACGCCAGCGAACTCGGAGCATGCAGATACCTCGTGTCTCCCCGGGTGCTTCGAACGAACCTTCCGTGCCCCGCGTTCGCGAGCCGGTCCGGTGCCGGGGAGCACCCGGGACGGCTCTTCTTTCGCGGAACGCCCGACGCCGCGTCCGTGACTCAGACGCGACGCTTCTTACGAGGCCGGCAGCCGTTGTGCGGGATCGGCGTGTGGTCCTCGATCGCCGTCACACGGATGCCCGTGGAGGCGAGACCGTTGATCGCCGCCTCGCGCCCGGCGCCGGTGCCCTTGATCCGCACTTCGCACTCGTTGAGGCCCATCTTGCGGACCTTCGAGCCGACCGTCTCGCCCGCCCGAGTGGCGGCGAAGGGGGTCGACTTGCGCGTGCCCTTGAACCCGATGGTGCCCGCCGAGTCCCACGCCAGCGTCTCGCCGTTCAGGTCGGTGACCGTTACCAGCGTGTTGTTGTGCGTCGCCTTGACATGCACGATGCCTCGGCCGACATTCTTGCGGATCTTCTTCTTCGCCATGGAACCCTGTTCCCGTCACGCGGCGGATGCCGCGGCAGCCACCGGGCGAACACGCCCGGGCCGATCAGCCCTTGATGCCCTTCTTGCCCGCGACCGTCTTCTTCCGCCCCTTCCGGGTGCGGGCGTTGCACTTGGTGCGCTGCCCGCGCGTGGGCAGACCACGGCGGTGCCGCTCACCTCGGTAGCTGCGGATCTCGCGGAGCCGCTGGATGTTCTGGCCCACCTGCCGACGCAACGCCCCCTCGACGATAAAGCCGCCATCGATGATGGAGTTGATCGAAGCGACCTGCAGATCGTCGAGATCGCGGGCGCGCATGTCCGGGTTGACCTGCGCCTCGGCAATGATCTCCGCCGCGAACTTCGGCCCGATGCCGTGGATGTACTGCAGGGCGTAGTACACCTTCTTGTTGTCCGGGATATCCACACCTGCGATACGCGGCACTTGCAACCTCCCGCGGGCGTCGCGCCCGCCGAATCACTCATCCACCCCCGTCGCCGCTGGACGCGGCGACGGGGTCAGCCCTGCACCTGCTTGTGCTTCGGATCCGACTTGCAGATCACCCGCACCTTGCCCTTGCGACGCACCACCTGGCAGCCGCTGCACAAACGCTTGACGCTCGAACGGACCTTCATGGCGATCCCTCGACAATCACAGCAGCCGACCGATCCGCCGCTGGCACATAGACTCGACAACACAGCCCACCGCCGAAGGGACAGATCCCTGCGGCGCGGGTCAACCATAGGCTCGCTGGGGCCCCGCGGGCCACAACAGATCCGAACATTGTGAAGAGAACGCCGCTGTCCTGCGGATCGAACGCCCCGGCCGCCGGCGACCCATCAATGGCGATAGGTGATCCGGGCCTTTGACAGGTCGTACGGACTGATCTCGACCGTCACCTTATCACCGGGCAAAATCCGAATGTAGTGCATCCGCATCTTCCCAGACACATACGCGAGCACCTCGGTCTTCTGCTCATTGGGCAGCCGAACCCGGAACATCGCGTTCGGCAGCGCCTCGACCACCTCGGCCTCGAATGTGAACTTCTCGTCCTGTTTTGCCATGCGGAGGCCACTGTAGCCCGCATCCTCACCCAAAGCGCGGCACGGGCGTCAGGTTCCGCACCCCGGTCGCCTCCACCACCACCGTCCGCTCCTCGTAGGCGCATCGCACCGGCAGTCCCCCGCTGATGGACACGGCCCGCCGAGACCACCCATCGGCCTCGGTCACCAGCCTCACCGGCTCCGGCGCCACGACCGGCTCCACAGCCAGCACCATCCCCTCCACAAGCACAGCGTCCGCTGGGTGAGCCTCCCCGCCGAGCAGGAATGGGGGCTCGTGCAGGGATCGACCGATGCCGTGCACCACAGCTTCGCGCACGGGGAACACCTCCGCCGCCCGACAAGCGGCCAAATAGTCCTCGTGCAAAGTCGCCAGCAGCAGGCCGGGGCGAATGGCCTCAAGGACAGCTTCCAGGACGAAGCGAGACGCCTCGGCAACGGGGTCGGTCACACCGCCAACAACCGCCGTGGCGGCCGCATCCGCGTGCCAACCGGCCACCTCGCACGCAACATCCACGGTCACGAGATCGCCGACCTCAAGGACCCGCTCGCTTGGAACACCATTGA
This sequence comes from Phycisphaerales bacterium, assembly GCA_052168215.1. Lineage (GTDB taxonomy): Bacteria > Planctomycetota > Phycisphaerae > Phycisphaerales > UBA1924 > JANQQZ01. The sequence goes on along the minus strand of JBQLZJ010000004.1, from coordinate 280,384 downwards.
CCGCGATCTCGTTGACGGAGACGCACAGCGGCCAGCCAAACGCACCGGAAGACGCATCACGCACGCTCGCCAGCACAGGCGCAGCACCATGCCCGCCGAGGATGCCGAGGACCGTTGACGCCAGCGCTCTCGGCGCCATGCCGGGCGTGAGCAACTCGACGGCTCGCTGGAGGGCTCCCGCCGCGGCATGACCCGCTCGCTCGATCGGCTCGACCGCACCGCCGCCGGCAGCTCGGCCGCGGCTCACGGCCTCAGCCCCTCGGGCCACGCATCCTGGGCCCGCGTTCGCCGTCATTCCCGCCCAGGAAGCCGGCGTAGTTGCGCATCATCAGGTTCGCCTCGATCCGCTGGATGAAGTCCAGGATGACCGACACGCAGATGAGCAGCCCTGTCCCGCCGAGAAACTGCGTCACGGTGAAGTCGACATTCAGAGCGCGGTTCACGACCATCGGCAAGACCGCGATCACCGCCAGAAACGCCGCGCCGACGAAGGTGATCCGCTCCATGACCGTCTCGAGGTACTCGGCCGTACGCGGCCCCGGGCGGAGCCCGGGGATGAACGACCCGTGGTCACGGAGCTGCTTGGACATCTCCTCCGGGTTGAACTGCACCGTGATCCAGAAGTAGCTGAAGAAGTACACCATCACGATGTACAGCAGCACATACGGGAACTCGCCGAAGTTGAACCAGGTGCTGAGCGTCGCGACGAGGGACTTGATCGCCCCGTCGCTGGTCACGGCGCCGTCGATCGCGCCGAAGATCACCGACGGGAAGATCATCAGCGAGCTGGCGAAGATGATCGGCATGACGCCGCCGTGGTTCACCCGGAGCGGCAGGTAGCTGCGCTGCCCGCCGAAGACCTTGCGCCCGCGCGTGTGCTTCGCCTGCTGGATCGGTATCCGCCGCTGCGCGACCGTCATCAGCACCGAGCCGGCGACCACCAGCACGAAACCGCCGGCCAGCAGCAGCAGCCCCATCGCTCCCAGCTTGGACGGGTCGCCTGGCTCGTAGTTGTTGATGATCCAGAGGATCGCGCCGGGCATCCCCGCCAGAATCCCGGCCATGATGATCATCGACACACCGTTGCCGATGCCATGCTTGTCGATCTGCTCGCCCAGCCACATCAGGAACATCGTGCCCGCGGTGAGCGCCGAGACCGCCATCACCCACCACAGCGGGTTGCCGGACCACTGCGGGTAGACCAGCCCGCCGCCGCCACCAGCGTTGGTGATGAAGCTCAGCCACCCGATCGCCTGGACGATGCAGAGCCCGACCGTCGTGTACCGCGTCCACTCCTGGATCTTCTGCCGGCCCGTCGGGCCCTCCTGCTGCAGCCGCTTGAGCGTGGGCGACACGGACTGCAGCAGCTGGAAGATGATCGCCGCCGAGATGTACGGCATGATCCCCAGCCCGAAGATCGTCGACTGGCTGAACGACCCACCGGAGAAGATCGCGACATACTGGGCCGCTCGGCCGGCGGCGCTGCCGGTCTCGGCCTGAAGCGCAAAGAACTCGGTCAGCGCGCTCTGATCAACGCCGGGCAGCGGGATCCAGTACCCGATGCGGTAGACCGCGAGCATCCCCAGGGTGAAGAGGATCTTGGTCCTCAGTTCCGGGATGCGAAACACATTGGCGAGGGCCTGCAACATGCCGGTCACCGCTCCTTGGCGCCCGTCGGGAGCCGCTCAGCCCGGGCCGAAAGCGACCCGCTGGCTCAGCTCTCGCCCCGACGCAGCTTCTTGGTCAGGTTCTTCGGTGCGCGGTCGTCGCTGTTGCGATCGATGCCTCGCACCCGGTCGCGCCGAGTGCCCGTCTCGTGCACACTGCCGCCGGCGCCTTCGATCAGCTTCTTGGCGCCACCGGTGACGCGGTTGACACGCACATCCAGCTTCACCGTGACGCCCGACTCGTCGACCGCGCCCAGGATCTTGACATCCCGGCTCGCGTCACGGACCAGGCCCGCCTTGATGAGCGTTTCCGCGGTGACCTCGCCGCCCTTGGCGAACGCCTCATGCCGAACGATGTCCCGGAGGTTGACGGTCCAGAACCGGCTCTCGAACTGGACATTCGAGAAGCCGAGCTTCGGCATCCGCCGGAAGTACGGCATCTGCCCGCCCTCGAACTGGAACCGGGTGCTGTGCCCGCGGCGCGAGCCGGCACCCTTGTGGCCGCGACCCGACTGCTTGCCCCAGCCCGAGCCATGCCCCCGACCGATGCGCTTACGCTTGCGGTTTGGGCCGGCCTTCTCGGTGATCTCGTGGATCATCATGATTCGTTCACCTCCGGGGCCGAACGCCCCGATCCTGTCGCTCTCAAGTGGCCGACGAGTCCCCGCCTGTCTCACCATCCGTGGCTGACGCGCCACCCTCGCCGGCGTCAGTCTGCGGCGCGGGCTTCTCGGCGTCGGCCGGGGCCTCGACGCGGACATCCTCCGCCGTCAGCACCCGGCCCTTCGCGGCCGAGCCCGACGAGGTCATGAACCGCTGCGCCCGCGTGATCCGCTCCTCGATGTCGGTCTCACCGAGATCAACGCCGCGGAGTTCGGCGATCGCCTCCTTGGTGCGGAGCTGGCTCAGCGCATCGAAGACAGCCTTGATGACATTGACCTTGTTCGTCGAGCCGTAGCACTTCGTCAGACAGTCGGTGATGCCGACGAGCTCGAGAATCGAGCGGACGCTCGAGCCGGCGATGACGCCCGTCCCCGGGGAGGCGGGGATCAGCCGAACCCGCGAGGCGAGGAACCGGCCCTCGACCTGGTGCGGGATCGTGCCGCCCTGCAGCGGGACCTGGATCGTCGATCGGCGGGCCTTCTTCTCGGCCTTCTCGATCGCGGCGGGCACCTCGGTCGACTTCGCGTGCCCCTGGCCGATCTTGCCGCGGCGGTCGCCCACGATCACCATCGCGCCGAAGCTGAACCGCCGGCCGCCCTTGACCGTCGCCGCCGTGCGGAAGATCCCCGCCGTGTGCGACTCCATCTGGCCCGTCTTTTCCATCAACTCTGCCATGATCGTCCCATCCGCGGTCGTCCCCGCGTCTCGCGAGCCGGGCCACGCCCAGCGATCCTGCTCAGAAAACCAGCCCGCCCTCGCGCGCGCCGTCCGCGAGCGCTTTCACCCGGCCGTGGAAGCGGAACCCGCCGCGATCAAACACCACCTCGGTCACACCCTTCGCCCGGGCCTTCTCCGCCAGGGCCTGCCCCACGGCCTTGGCCGCCTCGGCGTTGCCCGTCGCCGAGATCGACACGCCCTTGTCGCGCGACGACGCGGAGGCGAGGGTAACGCCCTCCATATCGTCGATGACCTGCGCGTAGATGTGGTTCAGCGAGCGGTACACCGCCAGCCGAGGCTTGGCAGCCGTCCCCGACACCGTCTTGCGGATGCCGCGGCGGCGACGCCACTGACGCTTGGCCTTGAGCTTGTTCTTGTTCATCGCGTCCGTTCCATCCCACCGGCCCGGTCTGCACCGGACCGTCGGCATCAGCTGCCGAACTGCTTGCCCTGCTTCCGCTTGATCACCTCGTTGGAGTACCGGATGCCCTTGCCGTTGTACGGCTCGGGCTTACGGATCTTCCGAGTGCGCGCCGCGAACTCGCCCACCTGCTGCTTGTCCGCCCCCTGAATCTTGATGGACTGCTTCTCCGCCGTCACGGTCAGCCCCGCCGGGATGTCCACAAACGCCGGCGTCGCGTAGCCCACCTGCACCTTGAGCTTCTGTCCCTGCACCTCGGCGCCCCAGCCGACGCCCTCGATCTGCAGACCTCGCTCGTAGCCCTGGCTCACGCCGATGACCATGTTCTGGATCAGGGCCCGCGTGGTGCCCCACATCGCGCGGGCCCGCTTCGACGAGGTGTCCTCGATCGAGCAGACGATCTGCTTCTCGTCCTCGCTCCACCCGATGCTCACCTCGGGCGGGAACTCACGCGTCAGCGTGCCCTTGGGGCCCTCCGCGGTCACCGACCGGCCGCTGATGGTCACCTTGACCCCGCTGGGGATCTCAACCGGCTTGATTCCGACTCGCGACATCGCTTCCGCTCCAATTCCCAAAGCCGACGGATCACTCCACGGTGCAGAGCAGCTCCCCGCTCACCCGCTTCTCCCGGCAGACCCGGTCGCTCAGCACGCCCGACGAGGTCGACACGATGGCGATGCCCATGCCCTGCAGCGGGCGAGGCAGCTCCTCCACCTTCGCGTACAGCCGACGCCCGGGCTTGCTCTCCCGCGTCACGCGGTTGATGATCTGCTCACCCCGCGGGCCGTACTTCAGCGCGACACGCAGCACGCCCTGCTTGCCGTCCTCGATCACCTCGAACCCGCCGATGTACCCCTCCGAGCGGAGGACCTCGGCGATGCCCCGGCAGACCTTGCTATTCCGGCAGTCCACGCTCTTGGCGCGGTTCCGAACCGCGTTGCGGATCCGCGTGAGCATGTCCGCGATCGGATCACTCAGTGCCATTCCAAGACTCCCTTGCGCACCAGCGCCGTGGACACCTACCAGCTCGACTTCCGCATGCCGGGCACCTTGCCCTCCAGCGCCAGCTTCCGCAGCATGATGCGGCTCACGCGGAACTTGCGGTACACGCCGCGCGCCCGCCCCGTCAGCTCACACCGACGCACCGTCCGCGTCGAGAACTTCGGCGTCTGCTTCGTCTTCGCCATCTGTGCCTTGCTGGCCATACACGCTCCTCGGTGCTCGCCCCGGCCAAAACCGGGGGCCGCGCCCCAGCTGCTCCGTTACTTCTTCGCCGGCTCCGGCTTCTTGAAGGGCATCCCCAGCTGCTCCAGCACGAACCGGCTCTTGTCCGGATCCGAGTTGCGGAACACGAAGTTGATGTGCATGCCGTGGGTGAAGCTCACCTCCGCCATGTTGATCTCGGGGAACACGCCCTGCTCGGTCAGACCCATCGAGTAGTTGCCCTGCCGATCGAACGACTTCGTCGACAGCCCGCGGAAGTCCTTGATGCGCGGCGTCGCCAGGTGGAACAGGCGATCCATGAAGTACCACATGTTCCGCCGACGCATCGTGACCATCATCGCCGATTCGTAGCCCTCTCGGACCTTGAAGTTCGACACGCTCTTCTTCGCACGGATCAGCACCGGCTTCTGCCCCGAGATCGCTGTCAGCGTCTCCGCCACCGTCTGGCGGACCGTCGCGGGGACCTTCGTCCCGTCGAGGTGCCGACCGATGTTGACATTGATCACGATCTTCTCGAGCCGGGGCTGGGCCATGGGGTTCGGCTCGCCGAACTTCTCAGCCAGCTGCTTGCGCACGCTCTCCTCGAAGAGCTTCGCCAGCCGGGGCTCGGGCAGCGGGCCCGCGGGCTCCTGCGTCTTCTGCTTGGACTTCGCCATCGATCACACTCCGCGCCGGGCTCCCCCGGCCCCGCTCTACCGCTTCTTCTTCGCCGGGGACACCCGGCCGAGCACCGCTCCGTTGCGCACCGCCACCCGGTCCTTGCTCCCGTCCGCGTTGACCACGAAGCGGACACGCGTGGGCTTGCCGTCCACGACCGGGCTCACATTCGAGATGTGGATCGGTGCCTCCTTGGTCATGACCTGGCCCTGCGGGTTCAGCTGCGTCGGCCGGACATGCTTGGTCTTCAGGTTCAGGCCCTTGACATAGACCCGGTCCCTGTCGGCCTCGACCTTGCTGACCTCGCCCGTGCGCCCCTTGTGCGCCCCCGCCGTGATCATCACCTGGTCACCCTTGCGAACATGCATCGGCATCTCACACCACCTCCGGCGCCAGGGACACGATCTTCATGTAGTTCCGATCCCGCAGCTCACGCGCCACGGGCCCGAAGATGCGCGTGCCCTTCGGGTTGCCCTCGTCGTTGATGAGCACGACGGCGTTCGTGTCGAACGAGACATACGACCCGTCCTTGCGACGCGTCGCCTTCTTGGTCCGGACGATCACCGCCTTGCTCTTATCGCCCGACTTGATGTCCGAGCCGGGCAGCGCCTTCTTGACCGAGATCAGCACGCGGTCGCCCACGCCGGCCTGCTTGCGGGTGAAGCCGCCCCGCCGCGTCGACCCGCCGTACACGCGGATCACATACGCGATCTTCGCGCCAGAGTTGTCCGCCACCTCGCACCGTGATTCCTGCTGCAGCATCGCTCAGCCCCATTGCCCGGCCGGCCCGTCAGGCGCCCGGGTTCTTCTCCACGACCCGGACCAGCTTCCAGCTCTTCGTCTTGCTGATCGGACGGCACTCCCGGACCTCGACGCGATCGCCGAGCCCCGACTCGTTCTGCTCATCGTGCACCTGCAGCACCGTCCGCCGACGCACATACTTCCCGTACTTCGGGTGCTTGGCCATGTAGCTCACGACCACCTTGCGCGTCTTGTCGGCGCGGTCCGATTCCACGACGCCCACCAGCGTCCGCACCAGACCAGTCTTTCCTGCCGTCGCCTGCTCGCTCACTGGCTCACCCTCGCGTTACGCGTTCACCTCGGCCCGACGCCGTGTCTGCTCTGTCCGGAGCCGCGCGACATTGCGGCGGATCGTCCGGAACTGGCTGTTGTCCTCGACCTTCTCCGTCACCGTCTGGCTCCGCAGGCGGTACAGCTGGTCCCGGAACTTGCGGATCGTGACACGGAGCTCCTCGTCCGTCAGCCCGCGCACCTTCTCGTTGCTCAGCTCTTCCTTCTTCGCCATCGCCGTCGCCCTCGCTCAGCCGGAGAGAACCCTCAGACCGTCACCCGCCGCTTCACGAACCGGCACCGGACCGGCATCTTCATCGCCACGCGCACCAGCGTCTGCCGCGCGAAGCTCTCCGGGACGCCCGCCATCTCGAAGAGCATCGTGCCGTCCTTCACGCGGGCCGCCCAGTAGTCCACATCCGCCTTGCCCTTGCCCATGCGCGTCTCGAGCGGCTTCTTCGACACCGGCTTGTCCGGGAAGACCCGGATGAACAGCTTGCCCTGCCGCTTCGAGAAGTGCTGCGCCGCGATACGGCCGGCCTCGAGCTGACGGGCCGTGATCCACGCGCTCTCCAGGGACTGCAGCCCGAAGTCGCCGTACGCAACGAAGTTCCCCTTCGTCGCCTTGCGGTTGACTCGGCTCGTCCGCCGGAACTCCTTGCGGTGCCGAACTCGCTTGGGCATCATCGCCATGACGAAACTCCACACTCCCGCCGGACCACCGGCGGGTCATCGACTCACCGCCGGCCGCGAGCCCGGGCCTGGCCCCCCGCCGCCGAAGACGCCGTCTCGTCCTGCTCGGTCGAGTACGGGCCCTTGTAGATCCACACCTTCACACCGATCACCCCGTAAGTCGTGAAGCTCTCGGCAAAGCCGTACTCCACATTCGCCTGCAGCGTGCTCAGCGGCAGCGACCCGTGACGCACATCCACCTTGCGGCTCATCTCCGCGCCGCCCAGCCGACCCGAGATCAGGATCCGGACGCCCTGCGCGCCCGCCTGCATCACGGCCTCGCCGCGCATCTTGATCGTCCGCCGGAAGCCACGGCTCTTCTTGAGCTGCTCCGCCACCGACTCCGCCACCAGCTGCGCCGACAGATCCGGGTTCTTGATCTCGATGATCGAGATCGCGACCTTCCGGCCCGTCATGTACTGCAGCTCCTGCGTGATCCGCTCGACCTCGGCGCCCTTGGGGCCGATGACCAGGCCCGGGCGAGCCGTGCGAACGATCACCTTCAGCTCCTCGCGCGTCCGCTCGATCAGGATCTCGCTGACCGCGGCGTAGGGCGGCTTGCGGTTGAGCCGATCGTCCAGGAACTTGCGGATCTTCTCGTCCTCGACCAGCAGCTCGCCGAACAACGCCTTCGGCGCGTACCAGCGGCTGCGGTGGGTCTCGGTCACGCCGAGACGCAGGCCGAACGGGTGCGTCTTCTGTCCCATCAGTTCCGCTCCTCGATCGAGATCGTGATGTGGCTGGTGCGCTTCAGGATCGGGTGCGCCCGGCCGCGGTCCTTCGGGCGGAACCGCTTGATGTGCGGGCCCTCATCCACACGGCTCTCCACCACGAACAGCCGGGAGTCGTCGACCTCCGCCTGCTCCGCTTCCGCGTACGCCGCTGTCAAGGCCTTCTGGATGTTCGTCGCGGCCCGCTTCGTCGAGAAGGTCAGCATCTCCAGCGCCTCGCTCACACGCTTGCCGCGGATCTGGTCCGCGACGAGCCGAGCCTTGAGAGGGCTGCCCCGGTGGTGCCGAACCTCGCTCGTGAACCGGGCGATCTCCTTCACCGGCACGCCCAGCGCCGCCGCCATGTTGCGGATGTCCGACGCCTTGCACCGCGGGTGGTCGCGACCCGAGGCCCAGTTCCGGACCGCCTTCTCGGCGTCCGCGGGCTTCAGACCCGTGCGAGCCACCGCGTCGGCGAGCTGCTCGTCGCTCACGCCACGCTCGGCGGCGAGTGCCTTCAACCTGTCGCTGCGAAGCCTCATCGCGTCACCTCTTGCTCAGCCCGATCAGCGGGACTTGAGCCCTTCCTTCTTGTTCGTGTGGCCCCGGAATGTCCGGCTCAGGCTGAACTCGCCAAGCTTGTGCCCGACCATGTCCTCGGTGACATACACATCCAGGAACGCCCGGCCGTTGTGCACCTTGAAGGTGTGGCCGACGAACTCCGGCACGATCGTGCACCGACGCGACCAGGTCTGGATCGGCTCGCGACGACCCGACTCGTTGAGCTTCTCCACCTTCCGGTAGAGGCTCTCTTCCACGAACGGTCCCTTCTTCAGGCTGCGTCCCATGCCTTCGTCCTTACTTCACCTGGCCGTAGCGCTTGCTCACGCGACGGCGGATGATCAGATCCGTGCTCGGCTTGTTCCGGTCGCGCGTCCGACCGCCCTTCGAGGGCGTGCCCTGGCGGTTCACCGGCGCACGACCGCCCTTCGAACGACCCTCGCCACCACCCAGCGGGTGCGCGTCGTGGCTCATCGCCACGCCACGCGTCTTCGGCCGACGACCAAGATGCCGGCTCATCCCCGCCTTGCCGAGCCGACGGTTCTGATGGTCGGTGTTGCCCACCTGCCCGATCGTCGCCCGGCAGTCCACCGGCACACGCCGCGTCTCACCCGAGGGCAGCACCAGCGTCGCGTACCGCTCATCGCGGTTCGTCAGTCGAGCCGAAGACCCCGCCGACCGGCACAGCTGCCCGCCCTTGCCGGGCTGCAGCTCGATGCAGTGCACATCCATACCCGTCGGGATCAGCCGAAGCGGCATCGAGTTGCCGACCGTCGGCTCCACCGCTCGTGTCGTGTGCGAGAGCACCTCGGCGCCGTCCTTGAGCCCCACCGGCGCCAGGATGTACCGCTTCACCCCGTCGGTGTACTCGACCAGCGCGATGTGGCAGGTCCGGTTCGGGTCGTACTCGATCCCCACCACCGTCCCGACGATCCCGTCGCGGTCCGATCGACGGAAATCGACCCGGCGATACCGGCGCTTCGCGCCGCCGCCACGACCACGCACGGTCACCTTGCCCGAGTTGTTCCGCCCGCCCGACTTCTTCAGCGGAGCCAGCAGCGTCTTCTCAGGCCGGTTCTTGGTCACCTCGCTGTGCGTCAGAACGCTCGCGTTGCGGCGGCCCGGGCTCGTCGGCTTGTAGACACGGATGCCCATGGTCAGTCCCTCCGATCCCTCAGAACAGCTCGATGGCCGCGCCGTCCGCCAGCGTAACCGTCGCCTTCTTCGTGGACGCTTCCTGCGAGTAGCCGTAGCGGTACCGGCGCAGCTTGCCCTTGCGAAGCTGCGTCGTCACACCATCGACCTTCACGCCGTACAGCTGCTCCACAGCGTTCTTCACATCCGTCTTGGTCGCCCGACGGTCCACCAGAAAGGTGTACCGGCCCAGCTCCATCCCGGCCGTCGACTTCTCGGTCAGGATCGGCTTCTTGATGACATACGCGGCGTCCATCAGCCAGCCCCCCCGCTCGCGGCGCCGGCGGCCTCACGGGTCTTCTTGCCCCGCGGCGCGGCGCTCCGGCGCTCCTTCTTCTCCTGCCGACCCATCGGCTCGGCCTTCGCGTCCTTGCCCGTCTGCGAGCTCGGCCCCGCCAGCCACGACTCGAGCTCCGACCGCCCGATCACAAGGTACCGGTGGTTGAGCATCTCGAACGCCGTCATCTGGCTCACCGGGCACAGCTCGATGTCGTCGACATTCCGCGCACTCTTGCGCACCGCCTCCGACCGCTCGGCGTCGTCGCTGAGCACCACCAGCGCCGACCGATCCAGCTTCAACGACGCCAGAAACGCCGCGAACTCACGCGTCTTCGGCTGCGCCATCGACAGATCGTCGATGATCCGGATCTCGCTCCCGAACCGCTCCGAGCCGAGGATCTTCGCCAGCAGCGCGTTGCGATTCGCCTTGCGGCGCATCTTCACGGGCATCGTCTGCCGGTAGTCCTCGCGGACGCGACGCTTGGCGAACGCACGACCGCCCCCGCGGAACTGGGGCGCCGCCCGAGTCGCGTGCCGGGCCCGGCCGGTGCCCTTCTGCTTGTACATCTTCGACTTCGAGACCGCGATCATGCCGCGGCTCTTCGTTCGGGCCGAGCCCTGGCGCCGGTTGGCGTGGTACATCACATACGCCTGCTTGATGAGCGCGGCATTGATGCCCCGGTCCACCAGAGACGCGGACAGGGCCGATTCATCGATCGACATCGTGCCGACCTCGGCCCCTTGCATGTTGTAGACAGGCACTTCCATCGTGTCTTCCGTCCTGACGCCTTCGATCCACCCGGGCGTGTCTGCCCGGTGTTTCCCTCGCCTGCCCGGCCCGCCGCCTGTTGCCCCCGGTCAGGGGCTCCCCGAGGCACGCCTCGGAGCGGGACGATCCGGGTTCGACTCGGCCGTCCGAGGGCCGACACCGAACGCCGGCCCTCACAACTTGTCTCGCCCGGCGGTTCCCGGTGGGGCACACGCCCCGGGGCCTGCCGAGCCCGTCGGACGCATTCGCACGCCGACGGACCATTCCTACTTCGCGAACCCGCCTGTTCGGCGGACCGCACACTTACCCGGCAGCCGCGGCCGCCGCCTTCCCCCGGTACAGCCGCGTCGCCGGACGCACACGCACCACAGCGGTGTTGTGCCCCGGCACCGGCCCCTTGACGAGCATCAGGTTCCGCTCGGGGTCGAGCCGAACCACATCCAGGCTCCGCACGGTCACCCGCTCGTTGCCGAGCTGGCCCGACATCTTCTTGCCCTTCTTGATCCGTCCGGACAAACCCGCGTTGCTCGCGTGCCCGCCGATCGAGCCCGGCGAGCGGTGCTTCCGCTCCACGCCGTGGCTCGCGAGCTGGCCCTTGAACCCGTGCCGCTTCATGCCGCCCTGGAAGCCCTTGCCCTTGCTCGTGCCGATCACATCGACGAACTTCACGCCCTCGAACGCGTCCACCCGGAGCACCTGACCCATCTCGTAGCTCGCGTCGGGAGCCTCCGTCCGGAACTCGATGTGGTGATGCTTGGGCGTCGTGCCAGCCTTGGCATCGTGCCCGATCACGGGGATCGTCGCGGTCCGCGGCTTGCGCTCGCCGAACCCGATCTGCACGGCCGAGTACCCGTCACGCTCGGCCGTCTTGACCTGCGTCACCACGCACGGGCCGAGCTCGATCACCGTCACCGGGATGCTCTTGCCCGACTCGTCGTACACCCGGGTCATCCCGAGCTTCCGTCCCAGCAATGTCGGCCCGCTCTGGCTCATCGCGATTCCGGTCTCTCGTTGCACCTGGTGAGTCTCATCCGGGAGGCCGGCGCTCAGAGCAGGTCAGGACTGTGGGAATGAACTCCAACAACAAAGGCCCAGCCTCTCTCGGCCGGGCCCCCTCTCAAGCCTTGATCTTCACAAACACGCCCGCGGGCACGACGAGCCGGTTGAGCGCCTCGACGGTGCGGGCGTTGGGCTCGAAGATGTCGATGATCCGCTTGTGCGTGCGGATCTCGAACTGCTCGCGGCTCTTCTTGTTCACGAACGGGCTGCGCAGCACGGTGTATTTCTCGATCCGCGTCGGCAGCGGCACCGGACCGCTCACCTTCGCGTTCGTGCGCTTCGCGTGGTCCACGATCTCCTTGGCCGACGCGTCCAGAGCGATGTGGTCGTACGCTTCCATCCGGATGCGAATCTTGCCGCCGTTCATCGAGCCACACGCTCCATCGACCGCCGCGGACCGCCGCGACACCCGTTCACCCCGGTCCTGGCGAGATGCCCCGACCGGGTCGATCACTCGTTCGCCCGGGCCACACCGCCCGGCCATATTTGTTCAGGCCCTGCCGGGAGCACGCCCCGGCGACACCACCACAGCCGGCCCGCAGGGGCCGACAGGACGGATAGGGTAGGCGGTGGCCGCCGCCGGTCAACGCAACGACGGCATCTGGTCGAAGAAAATGCGCTCAGGAACCCACATCAGGAGCCCCGCATGCGCACGCGCCGCCCCCTCTGTCCCCTGCCCGCCGGCCTCGCCGCCCTCCTGCTCGCTGGCCCGCTCACCGGCTGGGCCGGTGCGACCGCCGCCCAGACCTCCGCGGCCCGAGCCGCCCGACCTCAACCGACGATCGAGCTCGCAGCCACCCCGTTCGAGCTGACCGGGCTGGGCATGCGCTTCCAGTTGCCCGTCGGGGCCACCGCCACCACCCGCCGACTGGGCTCCGAGACCCACGCCGATGTCGTCGGGCCGGATGCCGCCTACCGCGTCACGATCTCCTCCCGCGCATCGTCCAACACGGAGCTGACCTCCGAGGCCGCCGCCAACGCCGTCCTGCTCAACCTCAAGGAGGCCTACGGCATCAGCGACGGCGACGCCGAACGCCCCAGCCGCGTCGCGGTCGCCACCTACGCCCGGGAGCTCCGCCAGATCGAGCCGGTCGCGTTCGCCGGCGGTGTCGCCCACCGGTTCTATATCCTCCAGCCCGCGACCCGCTCCACACCCGAAACCGTCCGCGGCGTCGCCGTGATCGACCTCGGCCAGGGTCGGATGCTCGTGTGGGACGCCACCGCCCCCGCTGACGAGTTCGACCGCCTCGCCGCCTCGCTCGACGCGATGCTCTCAACCGTCGCCTTCGATGACCCCGCCGCACGGGTCGCCAGCCGTGGCGCCGCGATCGCCGCGGGCACCAAGCTCCTCGAACAGGTCGGCAGCGAGGGGCTCCAGCGGATCATCGAGAACCACGGCGAACGCTGGTATCGCCTGCACACCCCCGATGAGACGGGCGCCACGCGGGAAGTCGCCTACCGCCGCGTTCAGGCCGAACTCGGGACGCGTGACCAGCTCTCCGCCGCCAGCCGGGTCTCCGGACCGGCCGGGCAAACACCCGGGTACATCGTGAGGATCGACGCGCGGACGCTCGCTCCGGGCCAGACGACCGATCCGAACGACCGGACCATCTACGACAGCAGCGCTGCCTACTGGGTGAGCGAAGACTTCCAGCAGGAGACCTGGCGCATCACCGTCGCCATCAAGCAGGGACGACGCACCTCCACCTTCTCCGAGGTGGGCGCCAGGGACGGCTTCGAGGAGCTTGTCGTCACCATCCAGTCGCCCAATGGCACAGCCGAGACCAACCACCACCGCATCGAGCCTGAGGGGTATCTGTCGATGCCCGTGGCGGCCCTGCTCCCGCTGGTCCTCGCCGAGGCCGAGACACCGGGCGACTTCGCGTTCTACGCCTACCGATCCGATACCTCATCCGTCTCGTATCGCACCGATGTCTTCCGCAAGCTGGAAGCCAGCGATGGCTGGTCCCTTCATACCACGCTGTCGCCCGGAACCCCGGCCCTGATCCGGCACCTTGACCCCAACGGCCTGCTTCTCCGCGAGGAGCTTCCCGACGGCAAGGTCTGGGAGCCGATCGAGCTCCGCAGGCTCGCCGAACTCTGGCGCCGGCAGGGCCTGCCGATCGACTAACCCAACCCCCTCACACACGCTCTGGCACCCCGTCATCGGTGTGGCAACATGACGCCCCCTCGGCCTGCCGGCCCGCTCCCGACCCCGCGAGCAACCGGTCGAAAGCGGGCTTGACGATCGCGTAGGTCAGGACCGCCGCGAGAGCCGCGCCACCGAGCGACGAGCTCGTCTCACCCTGTCCCAGCGGCGCTGGCTCGGGAGACCACGCCCCCGCGGCGAGCCACTGCAGCGCCAGCCCGGCCAGGAACGCCACCACGCCGATCGCCAGCACATAGACCACCAACGCTCGCCGGCCGAGGTCCTTGTAGACCCAAGCCATCGTTGCCGGGTTCGTCGCCGGGCCCGCGAGCAGAAACGCGAGCGCCGCCCCGGGGCCGAGCCCCTTGGCCACGAGCGCCGCCGCCAGCGGTGTGGAACCGGTCGCGCAGACATAGATCACCAGCCCAAGCCCCATCGCCGCCGCGATCCCCAGAGGACCGCTGCCGACCGGACCCGCGAGGATGGCAGGCGGGAGCACGACCTCAACCAGCGCCGAGGCGACGAACCCGAGCACCAGCCACTTCGCCAGGTCCGCCGGCAAGTCAACATAGCCGTACCGCGCCGCCTCGAGCAGCCGACCGAGCACCCCCACCCGCTTCTGGTGGTCCTGCGCGCCCTGCGAATGGTGCTGGCAGCACGAGTCCGCGGGGGCGGCGGCGCTGGACTCCTGCGCCAGCCCGAGCGACACGGCCCGCACGCCGTCGGCCCGGTGCGACGCCGGCGGATCGCGATCAACCGCGTCAACGAGCAGGCCCGCCACGACAGCCGACACCGCGGCGCCCATCACTCTCGCGACGGCCATCACGGGCCCGAGCAGGGCCCAGGTGAGGCTGAACGCGGGCACATCGATCTCCGGGGTCGCGACGGCGAACGACGCCGAGGCGCCCTTCGATGCCCCTCCCCGGCGCAGCGAGGCCGCGGCCGGGATCACCGCACACGAGCAGAGCGGGAGCGGCACCCCTACCGCCGTCCCCTTGAGCACCGACGCCAGACCTCGCCGACCGAGGTGACGCCCAAGCCACGCCTTCGAGACGAACGCATGCAGCACCCCCGCAACACCGAACCCCAGCAGCAGCCACGCCCCCGCCTCGGCCAGGACCCCGCCCAACGCCGCCGCAACATCACCGAAGAACGCCGTCAAGGGCTTCTCTCCTTCAACCCGTGAGAGCCGGTACCATGTCGGCTCACGCAGCATAGAAGCAAGGAGCGGACCAGCATGGCCCAGTATGCGTCTCCCCGTTGTTCGTTCGCCGCGCTCACGCTCGTGGTTGCCGGAACGCTCGCCGCCTGCACCAGCACAACACCGACATCCGCGCCGTCAGAGCAGAAACCCGCGCCGCTCGGCACGCCCGGCACGCCCTACGCCGTGATCGACGGGCAGATCGTCCCCGTGCCGAACATCCCGATGGGCAACCCGTCCACCATCGAAGCCATCCTCGACGAGGGCATGAACCGCAACCAGGTCATGGATCATCTCACGGTGATCTGCGAGGAGTTCGGCCCCAGGCTGACCGCCTCGACCGCGCTGCAGGAGGCCAACGACTGGGCGGCGGCCCGCTTCGCGGCGTGGGGCCTGTCCAATGTCGAGAACAGACGGTGGGCGGATGCGACGCTGCGATTCGACCGCGGCCCGTCCTACGGCCGCGTGCTCACCGGCGACCCCGCGGATCCCGAGGCCGCGCCCGAAGCCGTGCGGGACCTCGAATTCACGACGCTCAGCTGGGCACCGGGCACCGACGGCCCTGTGCAGGGCCGCGTGGTCCGCATGCCCACGACGCTTGAGGAACTCGAAGCGGCCCGCGGGTCGTTCGCCGGCGCCTGGGTGCTGCACTCCCCGTACCAGGGAGGACGCCAGGGCGTGCGAGGCATCGGTGCCGCCATGGCCGCTCGCCATGCCATCAAGGCGGAGGTCCGCCAGATGATGGCTCGAGGCGAGCGCCCCACATTCACCAGCGATCCCGAGTTCCGTGACGATGGCGTCTCCGGCACCTGGCTGGGCACCGCGACAGGTCCGGCCGTGCCCAACGGCACCCAGCCGTTCCGCATGGATATCACGCTTGCTGACGACGGATCCGTCTCTGGACGCGCCGGCATGCCCGGGCTCGGGTTCATGAGCGAGATGGCCGACGCGACGCTCGAAGACGGCATCCTGTCCTTCACCTGGACCACACCCGTCGGCGAACGCCCGATGGTCTTCCCGCTGATCAACGGCTCGACCAGCATGGAGCGGGCGGAAGAAGGCAACGGCGATCTCTACGAGTTCACCGCCGAGCTCCAGCCGCCGAGCGTCGATCCCGCCAAGCGGGAAACATATCTGACCCACGCCGTGCTGTCCGAGGGCCCCGCCGGGTTCGTCTCCAGCTCCCGCGACGAGCGCGTCTGGACCACTTCGGTCAAGCGGGGTGAGGACCTGCTCGCGCTGACGATGGCCGATGTCGGGCAGGATGTCGAGGTCAATGTCCGCGACTCGGACTACCGCTACATCAACTCGGACCTCGCGGACGGGCAGCCCGTGTTCCTCGAGTTCGACCTGAGCCACAGCTTCGAGGAGGGCCCGATCCCGCTCTACAACACGATCGCCGAGATCCCCGGCACGGAGAAGCCCGAGGAGGTCGTCATCGTGTCGGCGCACATCGATTCGTGGAACGGGCCCGGCAGCCAGGGCACGCTCGACAACGGGACGGGCACGGCCGTCACGCTCGAGGCCGCCCGCATCCTCGCG
Source organism: Phycisphaerales bacterium (assembly GCA_052168215.1). GTDB lineage: Bacteria > Planctomycetota > Phycisphaerae > Phycisphaerales > UBA1924 > JANQQZ01. The sequence goes on along the minus strand of JBQLZJ010000004.1, from coordinate 263,768 downwards.
GCCGTCGGCGCCAAGCCGAAGCGCACCATCCGGTTCATCCTGTGGACCGGCGAGGAGCAGGGCCTGCTCGGCTCGCGCGCCTATGTCGAGGCGATGTCGGACGAGGAACGGGCTCGCCTCTCGGCCGTCTTCGTCGATGACGGCGGCACGAACTACGAGGGCGGGCTTCCCGCGGCGGATGTCATGGTCGACTACCTCGCCGCCGCGACCGCGCCGACCAACGGCAAGTTCTTCAGCGAGACCGACCGCGCCATCATGCTCGCCGATGACAACCCCGACAACGACGCTCGCGCTGGCTGGCTCGATGTCAACATCCGCCCGACGGGGCTGACCATCAACACGCACGGCGGATCGGACCACGCACCGTTCAACGCCGTCGGCATCCCGGGGTTCTTCTGGGACGAAATCGGCCGCAGCGATTACCGCTACGGGTGGCACACGCAGAACGACCGGCTCGACCTGGCGATCCCCGAGTACCTGGTGCAGTCCGCGACGAACGCGGCCATCACGGCCTACAACCTTGCGTGCGCGCCGGAGCTCCTGCCACGGTCGGCCGAGGAAGAGGCCGCCGAGGTCGCCTCCCGCTGACCGCACGACCGACCGTTCAGGAGTCACGATGGCGACGGAACGCCTGCTGAGCCCGACCGACACCCCGGAGGACGCCCTCACCGGGAACATCCTCCGGCCGACCTCGCTCCCGGAGTACATCGGGCAGCGCGAGCTGATCGAGCGCCTGGGCATCGCCGTCGAAGCCGGACGGCGCCGGGGCGAGCCGATCGAGCATGTGCTCTTCCACGGCCCGCCGGGCCTCGGCAAGACCACCCTCGCCCATGTCATCGCCGCCGAGATGGGCTCACGGGTCCACGCAACGAGCGGTCCCGCCCTCGCACGGGGCACCGACCTCGTCGCCACGCTCACACGGCTGGAACCCAACGATGTCCTCTTCATTGATGAGATCCATCGGCTGCCCATCGCGGTCGAGGAGTTCATCTACCCCGCCATGGAGGACTTCCGCGTCGATGTCACCATCGACTCCGGCCTGCACGCGCAGACCGTGCAGATCCGGTGCAAGCCGTTCACGCTCATCGGAGCGACGACCCGCGCTGGTCTGCTGAGCGCCCCGCTCCGATCTCGGTTCGGGCTGGTGCACCACCTGCGGTACTACGACCCGGAGGACCTGCTCAGGATCGTGCTGCGCTCCGCGGGGATCCTCGGCATGGATTCGTCTGACGAATCGGCGCTCCGAGTGATCGCGGGACGCAGCCGGGGGACGCCACGCATCGCCAACCGGCTGCTCCGGCGCGTCCGAGACTTCGCCGAGGTCCGCGCCGAGGGTCGCGTCTCGCTGGATACGGTCGAGGAGGCGCTCCGCCTGGAAGGGATCGATGGGTCGGGCCTGGACGAGCTCGATCGCGCGTACATGCTCGCCATCGGCACGACCTACCGCGGCGGGCCGGTCGGCCTCGAAGCCATCGCCGCCACCATGAACCAGGATCCGGGCACGCTCGAGGATGTTGTCGAGCCCTATCTCCTGCAGATCGGGTTTCTCGCCAGGACACGCCGCGGCCGCATGCTCACACGCGACGGAGCCGATCACCTCGGCGTCGAACTCCCCGACGGCGAGACCGATTCGATGTTCTGACCCGCGTTGACATACCGCAGCCCCGCAAACAGCAGCCCCGCGTACGCCACCAACGCACCCCACATCGCCCCGGAGACCGAACGCCACGCCGGCAGCGCAACCTGCGACGACCAAGTGTTCCCCCCGCCGGGCGGCAGCGTCATCCCGAGCCACGCGACGACCGCGGCCCCGAGCGCGAGCCAGCGCGGCGCCCCACGCCGCGGGTAGATCGCCATGACTGCGGCGCACTGGTAGACCATCACCATCAGCACCATGTGACGCACGGTCGTCTGTGGGCTCATCGCCAGCGCCACGACCACCAGGCCGAGCCACTCCAGCACCGCGAGCTCTCGCCGTTCTCGGGGCGCTGCGTCGCGGGTCGGCCCGCGCCAGAATCGACGGCCTGCGGACACATAGAGCCCCCACGCGGCGGCCACCAGCCCAAGCCCGAGCAACCCAGCCATCCCGGCGACCGCGCGATCGGGCAACCCGAGTCGCTCCACCGTCTTCGCCGCGAACGCCGGAAGCGACACATTCAGCTCCCAGGTCAGCGAGTGGATGTTGATGCCGCCGGTGTTGACGAGGTCCGGACCGGGATCGATCACATGCACCAGCCGGCCGAGGCTCGTGCGGAGGTACTCGGTGTTTCGTTCGACGCCGAAGACAACAGCCGGGAAGGCCGCGCCGAGCACACACCCAGCCGTGACACCGGCCAGCAACCGCCAGCGTCCGCGGATCATGCCGAAGGGCACCGACACGAGCGTCAGATATTTGATGTTCGCCGCGACGCCCATCGCCAACCCGGCCGCGATCGGTCGGCGGTCGAGCCAGCGCAGCCCGAGCACGAACGCCAGCAGCAGCAGACCATCCGTCTGCCCGTGCTCAAGCTGCCAGCGGGTCTGATCGAAGGTCAGCAGCGTGCCGATGCCGACGATGGCGACCGTCGGACCCGCTCGGGACTCGATCCCGAACCGCTCGAGCAGCGTGCGGGCGCAGAGCACAACGGACAAGCCGATCAGCCCCGCGTTGATCGTGAACCACACAAGGTACGCCCCGTTGCGCTCGAACGAGGCGAGCGGCGTGACGATCGCGGCATACAGGGGGGGGTAGATGTACCCCTTCCGATAGCTCTCGTAGATGTCCTCGCCGTTCCGGCCTGCCGCCGCGGCGTGGTAAAAGTGGTCGAAGTCTTTCTGCACCGCCGGGTCCGCGGCGTGCTTGCGCGTGTGCGAGACGGCTCGACCGGTGTAGTACACCAGGGCGACGAGAATACCCACGGCCAGCGTCGCGATCACCCAGCGCGGCAGCGGGCTGACGCCCGGGGCGCTCATGCGAGCTCGGCGCGGACGCAGGCGACCGGCCTCGAGGCATCCCATGCCGCGTCACCCAGCGACGGGATACCGCGGTACCGACGCAACCGGATCCGAGCGGCCTGCCCGAGCATCTTCAGCCCGTCGAGCACGGGGTTGATCTGCCCGCCCACGCGGTGCTGCCACCGCACCCCCACCTCGTCCAGGCGGAGCCCCGCCCGCCTGGCGAGCAGCAGATGCTCGAGGTCGAACGCGAACCCGTCCTCCACCGCGTGCGTGGCAAGCAGGTTCGCCAGATCCCCGCGGTACAGCTTGAAACCGCACTGGGTATCTCGGAGCAGCGCAAGCCCCATCCCCGCCAACGCGAGCTTGAACAGAATGCCCGTGAGCTTGCGGATGGGCTGGGCGTCAACCTCGGCCCCGGCGACGGATCGCGAGCCGGCGACCAGCCCTGCGCCGGAACGGGCCGCCGCCTCGAACAGTTTCGTCACCTCGACAAGCCTCGCCGCGTTATCCGCGTCCATCATCAGACGCCACCGCCCGGAGGTCTCGGCGAGGCCCGTCCGCACGGCCGCGCCTTTCCCGCGGTTGCGGCCGTGCTCGACCAGGCGGTAGGTCACGAGGTCGAAGGGCGTGACGGACTCGATCAGCGTGCGCACGACCGCACGCGTCGAATCGGTTGAGCCGTCGTCCACGAGCACGACCTCGGCCCGCCACGAGTGTGCCGACAGCGTGCGGGCAAGGTCCGCGAATGTCTCGCGGATCCGCCCGGCCTCGTTGTACATCGGAACGATGACCGAGAGATCCGGCCTCAAGAGCTCGCGTCCGTGCACGCCTCGTCCTCCTCGACGCACCGGCCACACGCACGCCGGCGGGCGTTGATGTCAGTTACCGTTTGGATCCAGCGCCGAGGCGTGAAGCCGCCTCATCATCGATGTACAGGAAGCACCCACAGTTCGAACAGTTCGTCAGCTGTCCACTGAGCAGGCTGTTGAGCTGCTCGACCGGCAGCGTCATCATGCACCCTGTGCAGGAGATCTCATGGCGGCGCTTGTCGAGCACCTCGATGGGCGACATCGCCTCCTCGTCACGCTCCGCCAGCAGCCGTTCGAGTTCAGCGAGGATCGGCGGGGAGACGGCCTTCGCTGCCTGCACCCGCTCTGCCTCCAGCTCCGCCACCCGCTCGCGGATCTCCTCGTGCCGCTTCTGACGGTCCTCGCTGGCGAGGTCCCGGACTCGTTCACGCTCGGAGTGCTGCGCGACGGAGGAGTCGACCTCGGTACGGACCTGCTCGACCTTCTCCATCAGTTCGAGCGTCTCTTCCTCCACCCGCGCCCGCTCGAGCTTGTGGGTGTTCACCTCGGCCAGAAGCGCCTGGTACTCCTTGTTGGTCTTGGTGACATTCATCTGCTCGCGAAGGGTGGCGATGCGCTCGTCGAGACGGGCCATCTCGCTCTCACGCTCCGCCGCGGATGCCTGCAGCTGTCGGAGCTGCGAGTCCAGCGACTGCCGCCTGGAGCCGAGTTTGGAGAGCTGGGTCTCCTGCTCGTTCAAGAATCGCTCGGCGGACCGGAGGCGGGATTGGAGCCCGCGAAGCTGTCGTTCGATCCGATAGACCGCCAGCAGATTCTCGATCTGGCTCATGCGACGAGCGCCCTCCTCAAGACCGCCCATAGCTTAGCACGCCCGGGCCTAGCCGAGCAGGCGGAGCGACCAGAATGCAACCACGCCGACGAGCAGCGGGGAATCGAGCACATCCAGCCAGCCGCCGAAACCGGGAAGCGATCCGCTCGAGTCCTTCCGGCCGGAATCTCGCTTGAACAGGCTCGCGATCAGGTCACCGGCTTGCCCGACGACCCCGATCGCGGTGCCAACGAAGAACGCGCCGACGAGCGAGATGGGCGGGTCCGCCCCCACGCCCCGAAGCAGCCACAACCCGCCCAGAGCGACCATCCCCGCGGTGAGCGTGCCGCCGAGGAGCCCCTCGCGCGTCTTGCCAGGACTCAGCCATGGCGCGAGCTTGGTCCGCCCGAACCGCCTCCCGGTGAAGTACGCCCCGATGTCGCACGACTTGGTGACCAGCAGCACCCAGAGGCCGACCCACGCGGCGTGCTCCTGCCGAAGCAGGATCCAGAACCCGCCGAGCACGCCAAGGTAGGTGAACGAGAGGAGCACGCCGCCCGTCGCGGCGACGATGCCCTCGAACGATCGGCCGCGGGTGAAGAAGACCAGCGCGGCGAGCATCGTGACGACGGCCGAGGTCGCCACCCACGGGCCACCGGTGCCCGAGGCCATCGTCGCGAGATAGCCGAGCACCGTCGCCGCCACCCCGAGCCGGACGGAGGCCTGCACGCCGTTGTCGCGGAGCATGCGGGTCAGCTCCCACGACGCGAAGCCCAGCATGAGCAGGATGCCCGGGCCGAGCACGGTCGCCGGCGGGAGCGCGTGGTCGCCGAGACGAACACCCTCGGCCAGGCCGTCGAGCCAAAAGCCCGCGATCACCAGCGCGATCAGAACGGGGCCGAGGAGCAATCGCTGACGGAGCACGCCCGTTACTCCGAATCCAGCCCGCCGAAGCGGCGACGCCGACCAGCAAACGCCCGGATCGCCTCGTGCAGGCACGCCTCGTCGAAATCGGGCCACAGCACATCGGTCACGAACAGCTCGGCGTAGCTGATCTGCCAAAGGAGGTAGTTGCTGATCCGCATCTCGCCGGCGGTGCGGATGAGCAGGTCCGGATCTGGCAGCCCGGCGGTGGTCAGCCGCCGCTCGAGCGCCGCCGCGTCGACGGCCTCGGGTGCGAGCCGGCCCTCGGCGACATCCCGTGCGATCGCCCGAGCCGCGTCCACGATCTCTTCGCGTGACCCGTAGTTGATCGCCAGGCAGAGCGTCGGCCCACGCTGCTCGCCACGGTTGGTCTCCTCCACCAGCCGATCGAGCGCCAAGACGACGCGCTCGGGCAGCCCATCCCGCCGGCCGATCACTCGAACACGGACGCCCTCCTCCGCGAGCGCGCTCCGCTCCCCGTCGCAGTACGCCTCGCACAGGTCCATCAGCGCATCGATCTCGTCGGCGGGGCGCTTCCAGTTCTCCGTGCTGAAGGAGTAGAGCGTGACACACTCCACGCCGCAGCGCCCCGCCTCGCGGATGGTTCGACGAACCGAAGCCGCCCCGTTGCGATGCCCGAACGCCCGCGGGAACCCACGCTGCTGCGCCCAGCGCCCGTTGCCGTCCATGATGATCGCGATATGCCGCGGGATGCGCGCCGGATGGACATCGGGGAGCCGGCCGAGCGGGTCCGCCTCCGGGTTGATCGCGCGCATTCTGGCGATGGCCGCGTGCGCTGCCTCATCAACGGCTGGGACGGGATACGCCTCCGGGTCGGCTCCCGATCGCGGCATGCCCGATCCGACACCGCTCACGCCGGCTGCCCCTGCGCGACGGGGATCGTCTGCACACGATCCGGTCCAACGCTGACCAGGCGGATCGGCACGCCGGCGGCTAGCTCGATGCGGTCCAGGTACTCGCGTGCCTCGGGCGGCAGAGCCTCCAGCGTGGTTGCCGTGGCGATGTCCTCCGAGAACCCGGCGAGCGTCTCGTAGACCGGGGCCGCGGCCGCCAGCTCGGCCGCATCGGGCCTGAACTCGTCCGTGGGCGCTCCATCGCCGTAGCGGTAGGCCGTGCACAGCCGGAGTTCCTCGAAGCCGGCGAGGACATCGAGCAGCATCACCGCGAGCTCCGTTGCGCCATTGAGTCGGGCCGAGTACCGCAGCGCCACAAGATCGAGCCACCCGATGCGGCGAGGGCGCCCGGTCGTGGTGCCGAACTCGCGCCCTCGCTCACGGATCCGATCGGCGGTCGCGTCGGTCAGCTCCGTCGGCATCGGCCCGGCGCCGACGCGTGTCTGATACGCCTTGACCACGCCCACCACACGCCGGACGACGGTCGGCGGAAGCCCGGTGCCGGGCCCGATGCCCTGCACGCTCGGATGCGAACTGGTGACGAACGGAAAGGTGCCGTGATCGATGTCGAGCAGCGAGGCGTTCGCCCCCTCGAACAGCAGCGGACGGCCCTGGTCGAGCAACCCGAACAGCCGCGCCGAGGCATCGACGATCCGGTCCCCGAGCTGATCGCCCCAATCGAGAGCCCGCGAAACGACGGCCTCGACATCGCACGCATCCAGGGACTCGGGCGCGTAGCGCTCGAGCGTGGGCCGTTTGAGCGAGACCGCCGCCGCCACGCGCTCGCGCAGCACGCCGGGGCGACACAGGTCGCCCATGCGGACGGCTGTCCCGCGCTGGACCTTGTCCGCGTACGCCGGCCCGATCCCCCGTCCGGTGGTCCCGATCGCCGAGGACGATTCCGAGAGCGCCCGCTCGCGGGCGAGGTCCTCGGCCTTGTGGTACGGCATCACGACATGAGCCCGGTCGGAGACCAGCACGCCCGAGACATCCACCCCACGGGTCCCCAGCCCCGCGAGCTCCTTGAGCAGCTGCTCCGGATCGACCACGACACCGTTGCCGATGACGGAGAGCACGCCGCGTCCGAGAACGCCGGACGGCACAAGATGCAGGGCGAATCGTTCACCGCCGACGACGATCGAATGCCCGGCGTTGGCTCCGCCGTTGTAGCGCACCACAGCGGCGAACTCGGACGCGAGCAGGTCAACGACCTTGCCCTTGCCCTCATCCCCCCATTGGAGGCCGATGACCGCGGTCGATGGTGGAAGCCGTTCTGGGTTCACGGGTGATTGTTGGCGGTCGATACGCTGGATCCAGCGGGCCCGAGAACTCCGATTCACCCGGTCGGCGGGGTGCGGAGCTCAGGATCGAGTCCCCCGAGGCCGATAGCCCGGCGGGGAGCCGATCCGTCATGGGCGAGACGATCCAGATCATGTGTCCGAGCCTGCGTTGCCGGAAGATTCTGGCGGTGCCGGTCTCCGCGCGCGGCAAGACCGTGCGCTGCAAGGCATGCCAGTCGATCATCCGGATCCCCTCGGGCCCGGGCAGTGTCACGAAGGCGGGCGATCAGAAACGCTCGGCGTGAGGCCGGCACCCGGTCCGGAGACGCGTTAGAGGTCCGGCTGCTGCTCCTCGTCGTCCTCGTCATCGCCGAGGTCGAAGTCGAAGTCGAGGAGGCTCGAATCATCGGCATCGCCCGCCAGGGCGCCCATGGCGAGGTCCGAGTCCTCCGCGTCGCCAGCGATCCCGCCGGCCAGAGCCGCGGCCGCCTGCGCTCCGAGCGCGCTCGATGGTACCGACGGAGCGTCGTCCGCCTGTTCGACCGCGCCCCGGGCGTACACATCGCTCGGGTCGAAGTCCTCGGGCCTGCCATCGATCCGAACGGCGAACACCGCGGGACCGACCGAGACCAGGTCGCCGGCATGGAGCTCGGCCTCGCTGACCCGCTCTCGGTTGACGAAGGTGCCGTTGCTGGAGCCGAGGTCGCGCAGGACGAGCCGGCTGCCCTCGAGGACGAACTCACAGTGCTGCCGGGAGACGCTGCGGGCCGGTACACGGAGCGGGGCGGATTTCTCCCGGCCGACAACGACCCGCTCCTGACGGAGGACGATCTCCTGCGAGGTCCCGTCGGACTTGACGATCATCAGCGATGCGGTCATCGGGGGCTACCCTTCTCTGTCGGCCAGTCGAGCCACAACGGCGCGAGCGGATCGCGTCGGCCGATGCCTCGGCCCACACGGCCGACCCCGCCGCCAGCCATGCCCGACGATACCGCGCTGCACATCCTCCGGCAACGACCCACCCAGACGGCTCGGGCTCCGCTCGAGGACGCCGCCGCACGGGGCGGCGAGGTCGTTCGGTCCCTCTACCTCCATGTGCCATTCTGCGAGCACAAGTGCCATTACTGCGATTTCTACAGCTTCGTGGATACGCGCGACCGCCAGGCCGCCTTTGTCAGGCGGCTGATCCGGGAGTGCCGAGCCCTCGCGCCGCTGACCCGGGGAGAAACGATCCGCACGGTGTTCGTGGGCGGGGGGACACCCACGCTGCTGGCCGAAGACCTCTGGACGCGCCTGCTGACCGAACTGCACCAGCTGTTCAGGATTGATGCCACGACCGAATTCACGGTCGAGTGCAACCCCGAAACCGCCACGCCGGTGCTGTTCGCCCGGCTCGCCGACGGCGGGGTCAACCGCCTCAGCATCGGCGCGCAGAGCTTCGATCCTCGGCATCTGCGCACCCTCGAACGGCTGCACGACCCGGAGAAGGTCCTGCCGGCGCTGGAGATGGCCCACGCCGCCGGGATCCACCGCTGCTCCGTGGATCTGATCTACGCGATCCCGGGACAGTCGCTCGCCGACCTGGATCGGGACCTGGACCGGGCGCTCGACCTGCCGATCGAGCACCTCTCAGCGTACAACCTGACCTACGAACCGAACACGGCGATGACCAAACGCCTGGCACGCGGCGAGTTCAACCCGGTCGACGAGGATGATGAGGCCCGGATGTTCGAACGCGTCGGTGAGCGGCTCGCCGGGGCGGGGTTCGTGCGGTATGAGGTCAGCAACTACGCCAAGCCGGGCCGAGAGTGTCGGCACAACCTCGCGTATTGGCGACAAGAGAGCTGGCTGGCGGCGGGCCCCTCAGCGAGCGCGCATGTCGGCGGTCACCGGTTCAAGGTCGTCCCCCGCCTCGATGACTACCTGGCCCGCGACGACGAGGGCTATGCACTGATCGTCGACCACGAGCCGCCCGATCCGCGAAGGTCGCTCGGAGAGCGGCTGATGACCGGGCTTCGGCTGGCCGAGGGCATCGACCGCGACTGCGCGCTCCGCGATGCCCGGAGGATCGACGACGCGACCGCAGCTCGCCTGCAGTCCGCGGAGCGAAGCTGTATCGATCAAGGCTGGCTCGACGCCGCGGGCGATCGGTGGACGCTGACACCCGCGGGGATCCTCTTCGCTGACGCGGCAGCGGCGGAGTTGCTCTCAGCCGTCCTCGGGTAGCGCCTCGTCGGAGGATTCCTGAGCCGAGACGCCGCTGAAGACGCCGGGCGGATCGAGCCGGAGCTGCGTGAGAAGCCGCCGCAGGTCGCGGGGGCATCGGCTGCGGAAGTCCGCGGGCTCGCCGGTGCCCGGGTGCGGGAAGGTGAGTCGATGGGCGTGCAGCGCCAGGCGGGTCCCCACCGAGCGCGACGCCACCGGGCCATAGAACCGGTCCCCGAGGATCGAGCACCCGATCGAGTCGAGATGCGCCCGGACCTGGTGCAGCCGGCCGGTGAAGGTGCGGCACTCGATGAGAGCACCGGACTGGTTCGAGCCCAGTGTGCGGAACGCGGTGACGGCGGGTTTGCCCCGGCTTGAAACACGGACAAGCTTGACCTTGGCGAAGCGTCTGCGCGCCGGATCCTCGATCCAGAGATCCGAGCGCGGAGCCATGTACTCCTCGAGCGGCCGGCGGATCATGCCGGTGCCCTGCGCGGGTGCGCGGCGGGTCACGGCCCAGTAGAACTTGCTGACTCGCTTGTCTGTGAACGCGGCGCGGATGGACTCCCACGCGTTCGCGTTGAGCGCGATCACCATGAGACCGCTCGCCTCCCGGTCAAGCCGCTGCAGCATGCCGAAGTCGCGCCCCGCGCCCACCTGGCGAAGCCGATCGCCGTGCGTGGCGAACAGCCCGTTGAGCAGCGAATCGTCCGCATGGGCCTTGCCCGGCGTGGAGACCGTGCCGGCCGGTTTCTCGACGACGAGGATGTCGGCGTCTTCGTGGACAGTGCGGAAGGTGACGCGCGGGTTGGCTTCAACGCGTTCGATCAGTCTCTCCCTCGAGGAAGGGCGGCGCGATCGATGTACCATCGCAGCGTGCCACCGACGGGGGCGATCGTCGAGCCCTTCGAGCCATCCGCGAGCGCCGCGGCCACGCTGCGCCGGCTCTCTCGGCCGGTCGCCATCACGGTGATGAACCGCGCGGCGTTGATCAGCGTGCTCGTCATGACGACCGGTGAACCCCGGGCCTCCTGCGCTCGGCGGACCAGGCCGGGCGAGCCCGATGTGCCGTTCGTTGCAATCAGCGGCAGCGCGCCGCGCTCATCGGCGCTGACGAAAACGAAGTCGAGCCGATCGTGCCCGGGTTCGCGCCACGCCAGGTGCTCCCGCAAGCGGGCCTCGTACCGATCCGGCTCGTCGGCGTCGCCCGGCCGCATCGGGTGGAACTGCGCCGGTGGAAGGTCCGCGTGATGGGCGATCAGGTCACGCAGCGTGTCCGAGGCACCCTCCGGATGCGCACCGTCCGCAACAACCCAGAGATGCGCGCGTTTCCAGGGGAGCAAGCGGTAGAGCGGGTCGAGCATGAGCGCCTGGCACAGACGCTCCGCGGCTCGGCTGCCGTCGAAGGCCAGATGTACATCGCCGAACGCCCGGACGCAGTTCTGCGCGTGCAGGAACAGGTCCGACGCGATGGTATCGATCGCGTCCTCGGGCTCCTCGCACAGCACGAACGGCTCCGGCAGCTCCGGCGGCGGCTGTTCGGACTCGAGCTCATACGACCCGCGCATGGGGACATTGTGGCAGACCGAGGCGTGTCTGGCCAGTCGGCCGCGCCCGATCTCACTACGATGCCCGGTGAGAACACCGGCCCGTTTGATCGACGCTAATGCCAACCGCGCCGCGGAAGCCGCCCGGACCCTCGAGGACGCCGCACGATTCCTGCTCGATGACGGCCCGCTCGCCGATCGTTTCAAGCGGATCCGCCACACGGTTCGCCGGGCGGTGCATTCGGCCGGGTGGTCGGAGGCCTCCCTCCTCGAGGACCGGGACACCGCTCGGGATGTGGGCATCCAGAACTCCCGGGCGGATGCGCATCAGCGCAGCACGGCGACCGACCTCTGCGGCGCCGCGGCGAGCCGGCTGACGGAAGCGCTTCGCGTCCTCGAAGAGACCTTCAAGCTCACGAACCCGGAGATCGCCCGCTCGACCGAACAGCTTCGGTACGACGCCTACGACGCCGGACGACGCGTTGTGCTCGCCTTGTCCCGTCCCGCCTCGCACTGGCGTGTCTGCGTGCTTGTCACGGAGGGCCTGTGCCGCGGCGGCGACTGGCTCGGGGTCGCGGAGCGCTCCGTGGCGGCCGGCGCGGACTGCGTGCAGCTTCGCGAGAAGTCGCTCTCCGATCGCGAGCTGCTGACCCGGGCGCGGGCGCTGGTCGACGCCGTTCGGCCGGCGGGGGGAGCGGTCATCATCAACGACCGGGCCGACATCGCCGCACTCGCCGATGCCGACGGCGTGCATCTTGGTCAGGACGATCTGGCCGTTCATGATGCACGCACGATCGTCGGTGAGCGTCGTCTCATCGGGGTGTCGTGCTCGACCGTCTCGCAGGCCGTCGATGCCGCCGAGGCCGGGGCGGACATGCTCGGGCTCGGCCCGATGTTCCCCAGCACGACGAAGACAAAATCTCGCCTTGCCGGACCGGACTTGCTCGAACATGTTCTTGCGGAGCCGCGGACCGCTCGCTTGCCCCATGTGGCGATCAGCGGCATCGACGCACGCGGGGCGGCGGAGCTGGCTCGCCTCGGGTGCCGGGGCGTGGCTGTGTCCTCCGCGGTGTGCGGCGCTGAGGACCCCGCGGCGGTTGTGGCCGATATTCTTGCGGCGTTCACCGGAGACGGCTCGATCGGTCATGAGGATGCGCAGACACCCGCGTGACTGGCAGGAGCAACGCATGACCACCTCGTTCCAGACGCACACGCTCGCAAACGGCCTGACCGTGATCGCCGAAATCGACCCGGAGGCGCACTCCGCCGCTGCGGGCTTCTTCGTCAAGACCGGCGCCCGAGACGAGCCGACCAACCTGATGGGCGTCTCGCACTTCCTCGAGCACATGATCTTCAAGGGCACCGAGTCGATGTCAGCTGAGGTGCTCAACCGTCGATTTGATGAGCTCGGCGCCCGGAACAACGCGTACACCTCGCACGAGCTGACCTGCTACTACGCGTCGGTCATCCCAGAGGCCGGCGGCGAGGCGATCGACCTGATCGGACACATGATGCGGCCCGCGCTGCGACCGGCAGACTTCGAGACCGAGAAGGGCGTCATCCTTGAAGAGATCGCGATGTACGAGGACAACCCGTTCTGGGTCCTCTACGAGCGGACGAGTGAACGGCATTACGGCACGCACCCGCTCGGGCATCGCGTCCTTGGAACGCGAGAGAGCATCGAGGCGCTCACACGCGACCAGATGGCGTCGTACTTCGAACGGCGGTACGCCGCGGACGCCACGACCGTCGCGCTCGCGGGTCGCGTTGACTTTGACGACGCCTGCCGACGGATCGAGGCGGCATGCGGCGGCTGGCCCGCGCAGCACGAGCCGACCCTTCGAACACCACCGGAGCGTGGCGACGCGAGGCTGGAGCTGGACGACGATCGCTTCGGACGGGGGTACCTGCTGCTGCTCGCGGCGGGTCCGGCAGCGCAGGACGATCGCCGATACGCCGCGTCTCTCGCGGCCCAGATCCTCGGCGCGAGCGACAACAGCCGGCTGCACTGGGCGCTCATCGAGGACGGGCTCGCCGAAGAGGCGGTGGCCTCGTACGAGCCGAACGACCTCAGCGGCGAGATGCTCGTCTACGCTTCGGGCGACCCCGGACGCCTCGACGAGATCGAAGGCGTGATCGATCGCGAGATCACCGGCCTGGCCGACTCGCTGCGGGAAGACGACCTCGCCCGGCTTCGCTCGAAGTTCGCCACTTCGTTCACGGTCAGCTCAGAGCGTCCCGGCGATCGCATGCAGCGGCTTGGCCGGCGTTGGGTGATGCTCGGCGACTACCGCACACTCGAGGAAGAACTCGAGCGGATCCGGGCGGTGGATCTGAACGCCGTGAGAGAGCTGCTGGCGGCGTTCCCGATGTCGCCTCGGACCGTGGGACGGCTCAGGCCGCCTTCTTCGGTGTGAAGACCTTGATGCAGTTGCCGCCTGATGCGCCGGCCGCCTTGAGGGCCTGGGTCGCCGCGGCCTGCAGCACGGTCGGCCGGTCGTAGGTCCCCGCGGTATCCGGCGTGCGGACGGCGACACCGATCGATGCCGTCGTGGGCATGCCCCAGCTCGCGGCGGCGCTCTCGAATTCGTGGCGGAACGCCTCGGCCGCCTTGGCCGTGGCGGTGCGCCCTGCCCCCGGCATGACGATCGCGAAGGACATCGGTCCGAGCCGGGCGATGATGCTGCCCTGGTGCTCGAAGTGCTTCCGCATCAGCGTGGCCGCTCCGACCACGAGCTTCGTCGCATCCGAGGTGCGGAGCTCGCTGTCCGAACCCTGCACACGGCTCAGCACCATCCTCGCGAACGCGAGCGGAGAGGACGCCTCGACGGCATCGTCGAACGCCTGGTGGAACAGCTTTGGGAACGCCGACTCGCTCACCAGCCCGGTCACCGCGTCGTAGCGCGGCGAGTCCAGCAGCAGCGCGTCGAGCCCCTCGTCGTTGTCATCGTCACGGACGGGCGGCGCGGCGATCGCGATCTCCACGGCCTGGTCGCGGGCGGAGTTGATCAGCGCCTCGGCGTCGGGGATCTTGCCGGCGTCGATGTCGAACAGCTTGGCCATCTCGCGCGTGCCGGAGGCGACCTCCTCGATCACCGAGTCGAGGACATCCTGATCCAGCGCAAGCCAGTCCTTCGCCTTGGCGCGGAACCGCCGCAGGTGCGGGACGGGGTCCTCTGACATCATCGCGTCCGCGAGGATGCCGCCGAGCCCGACCGCTCGCACCAGATCACCCACCGCGCCAACGGGCCCGGCACTCGGACGCTCGTGGTACTTCACGGGAAGAACGAGCTCATCGGGCAGCTTCCAGCGCTGGGCCATCATTGCGCCGATATCGGGGTGCTGCAGCTCGAGGTCCGCCAGCTCAAACCGGCAGAGCTTGCGGTGGTCGCCGCCGGTCTGCCGGACGAGGTCGATGTACCGCGAGCCGAGCGCCTCGAGCATGGCGATCATGCCGATGTCCTGCAGCAGTCCGGACAGGAACGCCTCGTCCTGCAACGGGCTCTGCGCCGCCTTGGCGATCGAGCGGGCACCGACCGCGGTGAACAGCCCGCGACGCCAGTAATCCTCGTGATCGAAGCCTTCCTTCTCGGAATCGATCGCCGAGACCAGCGAGAACCCGAGCGCGAGGCTCTTCACGGCCGCGAGGCCGAGGACCACTAGCGCCTGGCGGATGGTGGAGCACTTCTGGCGCAGGCCGTAGTAGCTGGAGTTGACCGTCCGCAGGACCTTCGCGGTCAGACCCTGATCGGTCTCGATGGTCTGCGCGAGCCGTTCGAGCTTGACCTCGGGATCCCGGGTCAGCTCGATCACTTCCACGGCGACCGCCGGCAGCGACGGCAGCGACGGGCAGCTCAGCACTTCTTCAAGCAGATCTTGATCCATGGCCCGTCCGTGGTCCTTGGACAAACACTCCGAACACCTCGCAGTCCATCGGAACGATGAGGAGAGGACTTCACCGAGGCACCCCCATCATCGCACCGAAACCGAGGCAGGTCCCATAGTTTCAGCGATCCGATGCATCAGGACAGACGACCGGCGTGCGCTCTTGACGGATCGAATGGGCCATACACCGGCTCCAATGCGTTGAGCTCGTGCCCGCCGAGCTCTCGAAGGTACCAGCAGAGCAGCCGGCCAACGCGGACCGCGTCCGCGGGATCGAGCGGGTCTCCCGACGCCAACCGGCGGAGCCCCTCCGCCGTGCTGGCCAGCACCGGCCAGGCTCGATCACCAAGCCGCTGCGCCTCGTGGACATCGACCAGCCGACCACCGCCGGGCGAAAAGGCCGCAGCGTCTCGGCCAGCCACCTCCGGGCGGTAGCCCGCGTCGTCGAGCAGCCGCCAGAGCCATCGTGCCAGCACGACAGGCCAGGTCGCCTCGTCGAGCGAGCGCAACGCATCGAGCAGCGCATCGAACGCGGCCGGGTGCGCCTCCGCTTCGCTCAAGACCAGCCGCGGCGCTTCGAGCGCCAGCATCGCCGCGTAGTAGCTCGCCAGACTGGAGCGAGAACGGCTGAGCGTCTCCGTCAGGTCCCACCCGGCAAGCACCGCCAGCCCAGTCTCTTTCGGATAGACCACGGCCTCGCCGACGGTGCAGACCTCGAGCCCGCCGCTGAAGCGGGGGTCGTTCCGCTTCGAGCCCTTCCCCAGGACGCGCACGATGCCCAGCGACCGCCCGAAGAGCACGGCCGTCTGCGAGGTCTCGGAGTAGTCCCACTGCCGGAGACAGATCGCCTGGTCCACGACAGGGTCCATCACGCGCCGCCCAGCCGCTCGCGGACAAGCCGATCGAAGAGCTGCATCGGCGCCTGCTCGCCGGTCCACAGCTCGAACTGGGCCGCGGCCTGGCGGACGAACATCTCGACGCCGTCGATCGTGCGGAAGCCGTGCTCGCGGGCGGCCCTGAGCATGGGGGTCTCGACGGGGTTGTAGACGGTGTCGAAGAAGACGGTCTCGGGGGGCAGCTTGCCGGCGAGGTCGTGGATGGGGATGGAGAGGCCCTCCGGGTCGGGGCCGCCGGCCATGCCGACGGGGGTGCAGTTGATGTAGATGTCGGCCGGTTGCTCCGCCATCGCGGTCGAATCGACGGCATCGACGCCGATCGCCGAAGCGAGTGACACTGCGCGCTCGTGTGTCCGGTTCAAGATGCGAACCTCGCTGCCTTCCTTCAGCATCGCGAGTGACGCGGCCGCCGCTGCGCCGCCTGCACCGACCACCAATACGCGTCGGCCCGCTGGAGAACCAACTGCCGTGCGCACTGCCTCTGCAACGCCCACGCAATCGGAGTTGACAATCAGCCACCCATCACCCGACGCCACAAGCGTGTTCGCGGCCTCGCACTCCTGAGCGACCGCTTCAATCTTCCAGCCGTTGGCGTCGCCGAACGCAACAAGCCGCGACTTATGCGGGATCGTCACACTCGCACCCATGAATCCCGGCATATCCAGCATTTCCAGCATCGTCGCCTTGAACGCCTCGTCGCTGTCCGGCACCGGCATCGGCAGGTACACCCCGTCCCACCCTCGCGCCTCGAAGCCGGCGTTGTGGATCAGCGGTGACATCGACTGCGTCACGGGCCAGCCGATGACGCCGTAGACCCTGGTGTCCCTGCCGATCGAGCGGATGCGGTACATGCCGAGCAGGTCGGAGATGGTGGGCTGGCCGGGCGCGGTGGCGGCGGAGTCGCGCAGGCTCGCGAAGGTCAGGAAGCCGTTGAACTTCGGCGCGAGCACCCGGCTCATCAGGCCGAACTCGCCCATGCCGAGCCCGATCGTGGGCTTGGGCGCTTCTCTGAGGATCTCAAAGATCTCGAGGTTGTCGCGGATGCTCCGGCAGCGGTAGGCGAACTTGACCACGCTCGCGGCGGGCTCGGCCCAGGCATCGGCAAGGCGACGCATCAGGTCGCTCGGCCGCTGCTCGAAGTCGTGCATCGACAGGATCAGCCGGGTGCGGACATCGCGCTGCTGCTTGGGATGCTGCACGCACAGGTTGATCTTCTGGCGGATGTTTGCTGATTTCTGATAGCTCGCGAGCTCGAAGTCCAGGTACGCCGGCGGGTGCTCGACATTCACGCAGAGCTTCTCGAGCAGGCTGACTCGGTCGGTCTCGTCGCCGTCGTAGTCGCCGCCCTCCTCGGCACTCCGGCAGGTCAGGATCACAGGCAGCGGGCAGTCGGCGATGAGCGAGCGGAGCGTCTCGATCCGCAGCGTGTCCTCGGCGTCGCCCTCGGAGCCTGGGAAATAGCTGTCGATGCGCAGCTCAACGATGTCCGCGCCGGCGTCCCTGGCGGCTCGTGCATCGGCGAGCGCGGCGTCGATGCCGTCCACCATGATGGGAACGCAGACGAGGGTCATGGTCCGAGCCCGAACGGGATGAGCGGAGCCGCGAGAAACACGACCGCAACGCCATACAGGCACAGCGTGAACAGCGAGAGACCGATCGTCACCCACCCGAGCCAGAAGCCCGCGCTCGCGCCGCCCGCTTGCGATGGATCGACGGCGCCACTGACGATCGACCGTCGCACATCGGATCCGAACACGACCGCCGGAATCCCGACGAGCCCTGCGAGCGGTCCGAGGCAGACAAAGAAGAGCACGATCGATGCGATTCCCCAGCCCAGTGCATTCCTCGCCCGCCGAGCCGTTCGTAGATCCACCGCTGGACGGGACCAGACCAGCGTGCCGCACTCCGGGCAGACGCCGTCCACTCGGAGACCCGTCAGCTCGAAGCCGCATCGCCAACAGACTGGAACCGGCCCGTTCACCATTCAACACCCCTCGCCGGCCGAGGGCGTCGCGCGGCGCAGTCTCGGGAGCCGGAGATAGGTCCAGCTGCGCCACAGATACTCGAACGGCCCCATCGCGAACCAGCGCAGCCAGAGCGTGCTGAACACGAGCTGCGCGGCGTAGATCGAGAGCACGATCCAGACCATCCCCGCCCGCGAGACATCGCCGAACCAGCCAAGCCCCCAGTGCTGCGCCAGCGCCGCGACCAACAGCGACTGCAAGAGATAGTTCGTCAGCGCCATCCGACCCGCGGACGCTACGGCCTGCACGAGCCGGCGGCCGACCCCCGCCCGCGCGAGCCAGACCGCGACACCCAGGTAACCGATGCTGACCAGCGGACCGAACAGATGCACCACCCCCGCCGCGATCGCCGCGGAGGCTGACATCGGGCCGTCGATCTCGCTGAGCACGACCGCGCCGATCGAACCGGGCAGGCCCACCAGCAGCCCCAGCAGCATAAAACGCTTGGGCCACGGCGAGCCCGGGTCTGTGAGCGCACCGGATCTAAAGATCGCCGCCCCGAGCAGGAACATCGCGGGGACATGCAGCACAACCGCGAAGAGCAGCATCCAGAAGATGGTGCCGGTGGTCCAGTTCAGCAGCCGCATCTGCACGGCGTTCCAGAACGGCCCGTTCGCCATCGCGTCGGTCTCGGCGATGCCCCACGCCGGCAGCTCGGGCCCGCCCTGGATCTCGCCCGCGAAGAACGCCCGACGGAAATCCTCGAAGCCGGCGACCTCCGGCCCGACCGGCGGCTCGGCCCCGCCGGCGAAGGACACGAACAGCAGGTTCAACCCGCTCGCCCAGGCAGCCGACACGCCGGCGAGCACCGCCGCGATGATCAGCATGGTCCTCGGGCGAAACGGCGCAAACCACATCAGCACGACCCCGAAGCAGGCGTAGTAGATCAGGATGTCGCCGTACCACACCAGCCACGCATGGGCCATGCCGAAGAGCAGCAGCAGGAGCAGCCGTCTGAGGTAGGTCGGAGCGAATGCGCGACCGGCTGCTCGGGACCGGTCGTACATCAGCACCAGGCCCATGCCGAAGAGCATGGAGAAGAGCGGGTAGGACTTCGACTCGAAGAAAACCCGAGTCAGGTAGTGGAAGAACAGCCCAAGGGATCCCTCGCCCGCCCCCCCGCCCTCGATCAACCAGCGCAGCGGCTGGGTCATCAGCTGGATGTTGACCATGAAGATGCCGAAGAGCGCCAGGCCGCGCGCAACATCCAACGCGGCGATGCGATCACCGGCCTGCGTCGGACGGAGAACGGCAGGGGTCTCGAGGCTCATGGCCCGAGTGTACTCGGAAAGGGCGACCGTCAGATTTCAGCGAGCCGGCGGGCCGTCTCCTGTTCCAGCAGCGCCTCGATCATCGGGGCCAGGTCCCCCTCGGAGACCACCTTGGTGGTCTGGAACTTCTGGTCGAGCCGCTGGTCGGCCACGATGTTGTCCTGATAGCGATAGACGCGGATCTTTTCGCTGCGCTGGCCCGAGCCGATCTGGCCCTTGCGTTCCGCGGCTCGCTCGGCCTCGGCGCGCTGCCGCTCGATCTCGTAGACCCGCGCCACCAGCAGCCGACGCGCCTTCTCGCGGTTCTGCTGCTGGCTCTTGGTCTCCTGCATCCGCACCTCGACCCCCGTCGGCTTGTGCAGCAGGTGGACGGCCGTCGCCACCTTGTTGACATTCTGCCCGCCGGGTCCCTGCGCGGTCGTGATGTGCTCCTCGACCTCGTTGGCCCAGTCGATCCGGACATCGACCGCTTCCGGCTCGGGGAGCACAGCGATGGTGGCCGTGCTCGTGTGGATCCGGCCCTGGGTCTCCGTTGCGGGCACCCGCTTGACGCTGTGCACCCCCGCCTCGAACGCCAACTCGGCGAACACGCCCTCACCGCGGATCGCGACAATCGCGTGCCGAACCCCCCCCACGCTCGCGTCAGCCGTGACCTCGACCGGTTCGAACGACCAGCCCTTGGAGGCGGCGTACATCTCGTACATGGCCATCAGGTCCCGGCACCACAGGCCCGCCTCATCACCCCCGGTGCCGGCTCGCAGCTCCATGATGATCGACGCAAACCGCCGATCATCAGCGGTCACCAGCGCGGCCTTGACGCGTTCGGCCAGGCCCTCGACACGCTCGCGTAGCACCGGAAGCTCCTCCGCTGCGAGCTGGGCGAGTTCCGCGTCGTCTCCATCGAGTGCCGCCTCGAGCTCCTGCGCCTCGGCGAGCGCGGCCTGGATCGCCCGCCAGCCTCCGACGACCGGCTCGATCGCCGCCCGCTTGATCGACAGGTCGCGGACACGGGTGTGGCTCGCGGTGACCTCGGGGTCGCCGAGCTGGCGCTCGATGCCCGCCATCTGCGCGTCCAGATCCTGCAGCTTCGCCACCACGCCAACGGGGAGAAGCCGGTCCACCTGTTCCGCAACTGTCGTCACGGGGAACCATACACCGTCGCTCCGAGGCATAGCATCGCCCCACCCGTTCGAGAGGACCCCCGTGACGCAGCACGCCATCTACGCCGAGGGCCTCGGCAAGCGATTCGGGCCGAAGGTCGCGGTCGATGACCTGCACCTGTCCGTGCCCACGGGGTCGCTGCACGGCCTGATCGGGCCCAACGGTGCGGGCAAGACCACCACGATCCGGATGGTGATGTCCATCCTGTTCCCGGACGCCGGTCGACTCTCCGTGCTCGGCCGAAAGTCCGCCGTGGAGAGCAAGGACCGGATCGGCTACCTGCCAGAGGAGCGAGGCGTCTACCGCAAGATGCGGGTCGGCAGCTTCCTGAGCCACATGGCGGCGCTCAAGGGCGTCACGGGCGGCGTCGAGAAGCGGATCGACGACTGGCTCGATCGAGTCGGCCTGCCCGAGGTGAAGCGCAAGCGGTGCGACGAGCTCAGCAAGGGCATGCAGCAGAAGATCCAGTTCATCTCTGCCGTCATCCACGAGCCGGAGCTGCTGATCCTTGACGAGCCCTTCAGCGGGCTCGATCCGGTCAACATGCGCCTGCTGCGAGACCTCATCATGGAGCAGCACCGGCGTGGCGTCACGGTCATCTTCTCGACGCATGTCATGATCCAGGCCGAAGAGCTGTGCGACCACATCGTCATGATCGAGGGCGGGCAGAAGGTGCTGGACAACACGCTGCAAGAGATCCGGGACCGATACGACCCTCGCTCGATCGTGTTCGAGCCGGACGCGGGTATCGGCCCGGCGCCGGGCGAAGCGCACGGGTCCGTTGATTCGGTCCGACAGGTCACACCCGGTGTCTTCGAGGCGTCGCTCCACGAGGGTGCCGATGCCCACGCGGTCATGTCGCACCTGCTCGAGACCACGCGGGCCCGGCGGGTCGAGCTGCGCAGGCCGACGCTCGAGGATGTCTTCATCGAGATCGTGCAGTCTCGTCGGGGCGGCACGGTCGACCGCGAGGCCCTCCGCGCCGAGGTGCGGGACAACGGGTCGCTGGCCGAGGAGATCGGGTGATGGGCCTGCACAAGATCGCGAGGGTCGCGTGGCGAGAATTCGCGAGCACCGTCCTGACCAAGGGGTTCATCATCGGCGCGCTCGCCACGCCGGTGCTGATCCTCGTCATGATCGTCCTCGTCGCGCTGCTCGCGGCGACCAAGAGCGAGCCGACGGTCACGGGCGAGGTCGCGGTCATCGACCCGACGGGGCTCGTGGCGCCCGAACTGGCGACTCGCCTCTCTCCGGAAGCGCTGGCCCAGGCAGCGCGGCAGCGGGCCGAGCGCGTCGCGGAGGTGCTCGAGGATGTCTCGGGCGGGGCTGGCGGGATCGCGCCCACCATCGGCCCCAACCAGAGCAAGTTCCCGACCCTGCGCGTCGTGACGCTCCCGGCCGACGCCGACATCGACGCCGAGAAGCAGGCCCTGCGCGATCAGGCCGGAGTCGAAGACGGCCGGCTCGCCCTGCTCGTGGTCGACCCGCAGGCCATGGAGCCCCAGCCCGACGAGGCCGAGCGACAGGATCTCTCCCTGTTTGTCCGGCCCAAGCTCGACGATGATGTGAGCGACGACATCCGGGACACCGCCATCGCGATCGTCCGCGATGAACGGTTCAAGATCGCCGGCTACGACCGAGAGACCATCGCCCGGCTGCGCGATGTCAACGCCGGACGGGCCACCGAGCTGACCGAAGACGGCGGCGAGCGTGCCAGCATCGGCGAGTTCAAGCCGTTCATCGCCTACGGCTTCATGATGCTCATGCTCATCCCGACCTTCGTTGGCGCGCAGTATCTGCTGACGAACTCCATCGAGGAGAAGTCCAGCCGCGTCGTCGAGATCCTGCTCTCCGCCGTCAGCCCGATGCAGCTCATGACCGGCAAGGTGCTCGGCCAGATGTTCGTCGGACTGGTCATCATGGTGATGTACGGCGGGCTGAGCATCGGGTCGCTGATCTACTTCGGGCTCGGGGATGTGGTCACCCCGCTCACGCTCGTTGCGATGCTGCTGTTCTTTGCCCTGGCCTACTTTACCTTCGCGAGCTTCATGGCGGCCGTCGGCAGCAGCGTGAACGAGCTGCGCGAAGCCCAGTCGCTCATTGGCCCGGTCATGGTGCCGCTGATGCTCCCCTACGGGCTGGGCTTCCTGATCGCCGACGACCCAAACTCCACCTTCGCAACGATCACCAGCTTCGTGCCACCGATCGCGCCCTTCATGATGATGCTCCGCGTCGCCAGCACGCAGCCGCCCCCCGTCTGGCAGATCGGGCTCGCGCTGCTGATCTCGCTGGCGACCTGCGTCGTCGCGGTCTGGTTCGCCGCCAAGGTCTTCCGTGTTGGGTTGCTCATGTACGGCAAGCCGCCGAACTTCCGCACGCTCGTGCGCTGGATCCGAATGGCCTGAGCGATCGGAGCCCTCGCCGTGACCGCCCCGCTGCCGGACCGACACGATCTGTACGAGGCCTGCGTCCAGTCCCCGCCCGAGATGGAGCTGCTCCTCCGCGCGATCCACGGCGGCGACCCGCTCGTGCTCGGCGAAGACTTCGCCGGCACCGGCGACTTGGCCCGGTACTGGGTTGCCCAAGGGCCGTTGCGACTGGCCGTCGTCATCGACCTCGACAGCGACGCTCTGTCACGGGCTCGCGGCGTTGATCGGCTCACCGTCGTCGAGGGGGATGTCCGCGTGCCCAGGCCCGAGCTGCCGCGCGTCGACTGCCTCCACGCCGGCAACTTCTCGATCGGGTACCTGCACACCCGCGACGAGCTGGTCCGCTACCTCCGTCAAACGCGCGACAGGATCCTCCCCGGCGGGGTGTTCGTCTGCGATACCTACGGCGGCGAGTCCGCCTACACGATCGGCCGCGTCGAGCGTGATGTGCCCCTGCCCCACGGACGCCACTGCCGCTACACATGGGAACAGCGCGAGGCCGACCCGCTGACCGGCATGGTCACCGATGTGCTGCACTTCCGCGTCTTCGATGCCGACGAGGCGGTCCTGGACCTGCCGGACGCCTTCGTGTACCGCTGGCGGCTCTGGTCCGTCCCCGAGCTGCGCGATGCCTTCGAGGAGGCCGGCTTTGTCGAATCCGCCGTCTACGCCCAGCTCCCCGACGCGGTCGATGACGAGGGCGTCCCGTACGCCGAGCCCGTGACGGATCCGGAATGGCTCGGCGACAGCTTCATCGTCTGCGTCGCGGCCCGGGTCGGGCGATAGACTGTCGGCCTCAGCGCTGCCCGCCGGCGGAGCCCGGCCGAAGGACGAAGGAATCGAACCATGATGCGCGTCTCCCCTGCTTCTCGCCTCGTCGCCGGCCCCCTCGGCGTGCTCGTCGTCGCACTCGGCGCCGGCTGCCTGTCCGACCCGGCACCGATCGCCCCGCCGCCGGTGCTCCGCACCGAGCCGGTGCTCTACACCGCGGGCGATTTCGAGATCAACACCGTCCAGTCAGTCGCGGGCCACGGCGCCGGACAGGCCATCTTCATCCGCGAGAACTTCGTCTACATCCTGGGCGACCGATACGAGGGAGGCACTCAAGGACCCGGCGTCATCCGCGAGTACTTCTGGAACACCAACGCCAAGGGCGAACGCGAGCTCT
Source organism: Phycisphaerales bacterium (assembly GCA_052168215.1). Lineage (GTDB taxonomy): Bacteria > Planctomycetota > Phycisphaerae > Phycisphaerales > UBA1924 > JANQQZ01. The sequence continues at coordinate 239,510 of JBQLZJ010000004.1, read as the reverse complement.
ACTACGGCGGTCGGGAGATCCTCCTGACCGAGAACGGCAGCGACCTCGCCCCCCACCCCACAGGATTGACCTGGCATCCCAACTTCGGCTACTGGCTCGGCAATACCGTCGACGGCAAGGGCACCCTGTACCAGATCGATTTCGAGCGGGCGCTCCGCCAGGGTGATCTCGACGGCTGCGTGCTCCGCACGGTCGAGGACGATGCAGCGATCAACGGGTCTCGACCCGAGTTCATCGAGTTACCCGGCGACCGCTGGACGCTCGCGACGAGCGATTACGGCGATGCCGGCAACGCGCTGCGCTTCTACGACCCGGTCGCCCTCCTGACCGCGACCAGAACCAGCGAGCCGGGCGTGCTCGTCGCCGAGTCCGCCTGCGGCCCCTTTGTGCAGACCCTCGAACCCGGAAACGAGCCCGGCGAGATCTACCTGGTCCAGAACATCACCGCGGGCAAGGGATACCGGCTCACCCGCGTGCGCGTTGATGCCTCGGGTCGCATCCGCGAGTCCGAGGTAACCGATTTCTCCGCGCCCTCGGACGAACTGGAGGCGTTCGCCTGGCTGGAGACCGACCGCCGCGGCCGGACCCGGTTCATGATGCTCAGCGCGGCCTCGTCGTCCAATATCCACTTCGGGCGTGTGGATCCGAACCGTCCGCCAGCCCGCCGCTGAGCGAGCCGGTCCGTCTGGCGCGGCTGGGAGGGCCGATTCGGGCGGCGACGGAATCCGATCGCCCGATCCGGTGGCACGGGGCACCCCCTGATTGCATGGTCCGTGAGATTGCCATGTGTTCAGGAGGATGATGCCATGACACGCAAGAGCGTCCTGTCGATCGCGGCCATCGTGGCCGCCACAGGCGGAATCGCGCCGTTCGCGTCCGCCGGGTTCAGCTACAGCAACGACAACAACGACGGCACCTCGGACCCGACCTCGGGCGTGCAGTCGATGCGGCTGACGGGTGTCATCCGCGATTTCCAGGTCAGCCATCCGGACTTCGAGACCTACGCCGGTTCGGCGCCGAAGAACATGGTGCTCAACGACCTGGGCGACGACGGCAAGCCCGTGCTGAATGTGGATCTGGCCGCCTCACGCGGCTGGGGCAAGCCCGCGTCGGTCACCTCCGAGGAGAGCTTCAACCAGTGGTGGCGCGATGTGCCGGGCGTGAATGTCTCGATCCCGTACACCATCGAGCTCAAGCGGGAAGAGCGGCCGGAGGGCGCCGTCTACGCCTTCGCCAAGGAAAAGCCCGAGTACTTCTTCCCGATCGACAACCAGGGCTACGGCCTGTCGATGGAGGGGCTCCGCTGGGCGCCCCCCGGGAAGCACAACTTCCACTTCACCTACGAGCTGGAGACGACCTTCGTCTATACCGACCCGGCCGAGCGTGACGCGCCCCTCGTGTTCTCGTTCACCGGCGATGACGATGTGTTCGTCTTCATCAACGGGAAGCTGGCGATCGACCTGGGCGGCGTCCACAGCCAGCTGCACGCCTCGGTGAACCTGGACGAGAAGGCGGAGTACCTCGGGATCGAGCCTGGCGAGGAGTACCAGCTCAAGCTGTTCTTCGCCGAGCGTCACACCAGTGAGAGCAACTTCCGGATCGAGACGAACCTCGTGCTCCGTCCAGCGAAGCTGCCGGTGATCAGCGCCCTGGCCGACTGATCGCACGACCGGCCGACGCCGCATCATCCTGCCTCAAGGCCGAGGGCCCCGGGTCTCCCCCGGGGCCCTCGTGTGTTCGGAGCCGACGCCGTCGGTAAGCCGAGTTCTGTCCCGGTCGGGGCCGAGGCCCCGACGCCGGGCGGCCATTTCTCTGCCGCACGCCGTCGCCGGCGTGGTGCGGGCCCCGCGGTCGCGGGCACCCGAGCGGTCCACCCGCCGCCTCGTCCGAAGACGCGGACCGGACCGGTCCGGGCCCGAGGGCCAGCGGCTGCTTGACCTTGCACGCGATGGGGTTTGCCATGCCCCGGCCGTCACCGGCCGAGCGGTGCGCTCTTACCGCACCCTTTCACCCTTGCCTGTGTGCCCGGAAGCCGAAGCCCCGAGCACCATCGGCGGTCTGCTCTCTGCGGCACTTTCCCTCGCCCGGGCTCCGATGTGCTGCGGGCGGGTGGGCGTTACCCACCATCGTGTCCTGCCGTGCTCGGACTTTCCTCACCCCGGGACCATCCCGGAGCGCGGCCGCCTTGCGGCGTCAGCCGGAAACTCTACGCGCGCCGACACCATTCACACCGTACGATTCGCGCGTGACGAGCACGAACGCGACCACGGCCGCGGTCTGGACCGGACCGACGCAGATCGACCTCATGCAAGAGGTGGTGCGCCTCGCCGGTCTTGGTGTCGTCGCCTTCGGGTCCAACACCAGGCTGCCCACACCACCCTGGGCCGATGCGGCCGAGCCGGCCGACGACCTCCGGCACCTCGCTGAGACCACCGACGCCTCAGCCCTGCTGCTGGCCGAGCCCGAGGACTTCGCCGATGGGCGAGACGATACCGAGCTGCGCGCCGTGCTGCGTGCGGCGCAGCGCGGCACAACCGTGCTGAGCCTCGAACCAGTGCCTGCACTCGCCCTCCGCCTGGGTGACCCCGCCTGGCGCGAGGCCTCGGATGCCGCCCGACAACGAGTCACCCTGACGCCTCTGATGCGCCGCGGCGCGATGCATCGTCAGTTGACCGACCTGCTCACGGGCTTCGGACCCATCGAGGCCGTAAGCCTCTCGACCTGCTGCCGACCGGGGGAGGGCTCCCTTGGCGCCCGGCTGTACGACGCCTGCGACCTGCTTCACCAGCTGCTCGGCGCAGCGGACGCCGTCGACGCGGCTCATGCACCCGGGCCGGACAGCCCCCGGTCGCTCGAGACGCTCCGATGTCTCGAGGGGCACCTGTCCGCGGTCGTTCGATTCGAACTGGGTCCGGTCGCGTCGATCTTCGCCTCGGATCGTGCAGGATCCTGGCATCGGTCGCTCACGATCGTCGGACCGGGCGGGCGGATCGTCGCCGACGACCGGGGACTTGTTTGGACCGATGCCGCCGGCAGCACCGCCGAGACCCTGGGGACGGGCCTGGCCGGCGACGACATCGCCGCGGCGGTGCTCGCCGATGACATCGCCGCCGCGCTCGGCCGATCACCGCCCATCGTTCCGATCGATCACGGCGCGGTGCTGGGGCTTGCGCACGCGGCACTCCTCAGCATCTCAACGGGCCACGCCGAGGACCCGCGAGAACTCGCCCGGATCGCCGGCGGGTGAGCGCTCCCGCCCGCTAGCCGAGCCAGCGGACGACATGCCAGAGCTTCTTGCCCCGCCGGATCGCGGTGATCCGCCCGTGCAGCACATCGGCGACGCCGATCATCGCTCCGGGCTCGGCCTTTGTTCCGTTCACGAGCACCGAGCCAGAGGCGATGAACTGCTTCGCCTCCCCCCGGCTCTTGGCGAGCCCGACCGCCGTGAGCAGGTCGATCAGATCAACGCCGCCAGCGAGCTCGTCACGCGATAGCTCGGACGCCGGGGCCTCGGCCAGCACCTGCATCAGCATCGCTTCATCGAGCTCGCGGACATCGCCCGAGAAGAGCGCACGCCCGGCCCGCTCGACGGCGTCGGTCTCGGCCGCGCCGTAGAGCAACGCCGTCGCCTCGCGGGCGAGCGCACGCTGCGCCTCGCGCGCCGACGGGTTGCTCGCCGCCAACGCCTCGAGCTCGGCGATGCGCTCGCGATCCAGCAGCGTAAAGGTCTTGAGAAATCGGACCACATCCGCGTCGGCGGTGTTGAGCCAGAACTGGTAGTAGGCGTAGGGCGATGTCCGCTCGCGCGTCAGCCAGACGGCGCCGGACTCGGTCTTGCCGAACTTGCCCCCGTCCGCCTTCTCCACGAGCGGTGCCGTGAACGCGAACGCCCGCGCCGAGAGCCGCTCGACCGCGGGCTGATCGTCACCCTTGAGCGGACGATCGAGCGCTTCCGGCGCGATGCCGCCGCCGGTGCGTCCGTGGACGAACTCCGCGAACTTCACCCGACGGATGAGGTCGGTGCCCGCGACCATGTTGCCGAACTGATCACTCCCGCCGCACTGCACGGTGACGCCGAGCGTGTGATGCAGGTACGCGAAGTCGTACGCCTGCAGGACCATGTAGCTGAACTCGGTGTAGCTGATGCCCTGTTCGCGGCTCTCCAGCCGCGAGCGGACGGATTCCTTCTGGATCATCATGTTGACGCTGAAGTGTTTGCCAACGGACCGCAGCGCATCGAGGTAGGTCAGCCCGCCGAGCCAGTCGGCGTTGTTGAGCACGCGGATGCCGTCGCCGAGCACCGCATCGAAGATCGGGCGCTGCGCCCGGATGTGCCGGTCGATCGTCTCTCGCGTCATCAGCTTCCGCTCGGCGGACTTGCCGGAGGGGTCGCCGATCATGCCCGTGCCCCCGCCCATGACCACGACCGGCTCATGCCCGGCCCGCTGGACATGCCGCAGGACCATGATGGGCACGAGGTTGCCGATGGTCAGCGAGTCCGCCGTCGGGTCAAAGCCGCAGTAGATCCGCCGAGTCCCTGCCTGCAGATGAGCCCGGAGGGCGTCCTCATCGGTGCACTGGTAGATGAGGCCACGCCAGGTGAGTTCGTCGAGCAGATCGATGGAGGCGGGTCGGGCCATGCGGGCCAAGCCTAGGCGGGAACGCGTCGGGCGCTGCTCTCAGGGCCGTCCGGTCCTGACCGCGTGCCGAAAGAGTTGAGACTCAGTCTCAATAAGCCTATCCTGCCCTACAAGAACGAGTCCCGCGCTGCAGGAACCCCGCACGCGGATCCACCATTTTCAGGGAGATGAAATCCATGCACCGCCCCGTGAGCCTCGCTCTGGCCCTCCTCGCCGCCCCAACACTCGCACAGACGACGACAACCTACGACGAACCGACCTTCGATCGCTGGAACTACCCGTTCAACTTCACGCCCGGTGCGCGGACGGTCGCGACGACCTTCTCGAGCGAGAACGACGCCTTCCCGCCCGGTCTCTTCGACGATCGTGACGGGCAATTCCTCAACAGCTTCATCACCGCCGGCGACTACGCCCCGGGCCGCGGCAGCGCGAACTACCTCATCACCAGCGCCACCCTGACGGCCACCGTCGTCGGGGGGACCTTCAGCTACGACACGGCGCGGAACAACGGCGCCTCGATCGAGCTCTTCGGCACGGGCTTCCGGAACGGTCTGAACGCGTTCGCCTACGGGGAGGACTTCGCCTTTGCGTTCAGCGACCCGACCTTCGAGGATGTTCGCAACGCCTACGCGACCGATGCCGCGGGCGGCTCTCGGAGAGATGTGTCCAACGAAGTCCGCGACGGTTTCGTCTCCACACCCTTCGCCATCGGACAGATCGCTGGCGCCACGCCGGGCACCGTTGTCGGCGCAGGACAGACGATCACCTTTGAGCTGAACCTGTCCAACCCGGATGTGGTCGCCTATCTGCAGGACTCGCTAAACGACGGAATCGTGAGCCTGAGCATCAGCTCGCTGCATCTGGTCACGCAGGGCGATGCCTCCACGGCTCCTGCCTTCGGCACGAAGGAAGCCGGGCTGGGCGCCTCGTTCTCGATCACCGCGGAGGTGGTGCCCGCGCCGGCCGGCGCGGCTGCGCTCGCCGCGTCGAGCCTCGTCGCGGTGCGCCGCCGGCGTTGACCGTCGGTATACTCGCTGTACCACAACCCGCCCGTGCCGACGACATTCGTGGGGCGTCGGCACGGGCGATTATTGTGTGCGCTACTCCGGCAACGCTCGCCGCATCTCGGCAACCGCGTCGCGGACGCGGGCGGGTGCCGTGCCGCCACGCACCGACCGCTTCGACAGCATGAACTCCACGGTGAGCCGGCGCACCGATTCTGGCGCCAACTCCGGCAACAGCTCGGCCAGCGCGGCGTCCGGCAGCGCGTCGATGCTGACGCGTCTGGAGAGCGCCTCCCGCACGACCACCCCCACGCGCTCGTGCGCATCGCGGAACGGCACCCCCGCCGCGACAAGCAGGTCCGCGAGGTCGGTCGCGTTGGCGTGCCCGGCCGCGGCCAGTTCGAGCGCGCGAGACTCGTTCAGTTCGAGCCCGCCGATCGTTCGGGCCGTCAACCGGAGCATCGCCATCGCGTTGTCCATCGCGCCGAAGAGCACGGTCTTGTCGAACTGCAGATCCTTGTTGTACGACATCGGCAGGCCCTTGACGGTGGCGAGCATCGCCGTCTGCGCCCCGATGAGCGGTCCCGCCATCCCGCGGATCAGCTCCAGCGAGTCCGGATTCTTCTTCTGGGGCATCAGGCTCGAGCCGCTGGTCACCCCGTCGTCGAGCGTCACGAGTGCGAACTCGACCGTGGCGTACACGATCAGGTCCTCGGCCAGACGCGACAGGTGCACGCCGAGTGTCGACACAGCCGCGAGCACCTCGAGCACGGCATCGCGGCTGGCGATCGCATCGAGGCTGTTACGAGACGCTCGGTCGAAGCCCAGCTCCGCCGCGATGGCATCCCGATCGACCGGGTAGGTCGTCCCGGCGAGGGCAGCGCTGCCAAGCGGGCACTCGTTCTGACGGCGAACCGCATCCGCGAGCCGACCCCGATCGCGCTGCAACGCCTCCGCGTGCGCCAGACACCAGTGGCCGAATGTCACCGGTTGGGCGGACTGCAGGTGCGTGTACGCCGGGAACGGCGTACCGGCGTGACGCTCCGCCTGGTCGACCAGCGCGCGGACCGCCTCGCCGATGAGCCCGTCGAGCTGCAGAGCCGCATCGCGGATCCACAGCCGAAGGTCCGTCGCAACCTGGTCATTCCTGCTGCGACCGGTGTGCAGCTTCTTGCCCAGCGTGCCGGTGCGGCCGGTCAGCTGCTGCTCCACCCAAGTATGCACATCCTCCGCACCCGATTCTGTCGGAGGTCCTTCGAGCCGTGCCGCGTCGACCGCGATTGCCTCCAGGGCATGGACCACCTGCGCGAGCTCGGCGTCGGTGTAGACGCCGGCACCGGCGAGGGCCCGAGCCCACGCGATCGAGCCGCGGATGTCCTGCTGGACCATCCGCCAGTCCACGGGCAGCGAGTCGTTGAGCGCGCGGAAGACCTCGTCGGGACCGCCGACGAATCGGCCGCCCCACATCGCCCCGCCGGTCATGGCCGGCGGTCCGCCGTAGCGGCTCGGACTCGCTCGGGCAGCGAGAACAGGCGGAGGAACCCGGTCGCGTCGGCCTGGTCGTAGCTGGCGTTGCTCGAGAAGCTCGCGAGATCCTCGTGGTACAGGCTCCGCGAGCTCGAGCGACGAGTCGTCGTCGCGGCGCCCTTGAACAGCCGCACCTCGACCTCCCCGGTCATGTCCCGCGAGAGGACCGCCGCTGCGGCGCAGATCGCCTCGCGCGCCGGGACCCACCACTTGCCGGCGTAGATCATCTCCGCCAGCTCCAGGCCGAGCTGTGTCTTGAGCTTGCGGCTGCGGGCGTCCATGACCAGGTCCTCCAGGCCTCGGAACGCCTCGAACAGCACGGTTCCGCCCGGCGTCTCGTAGAGACCACGGGACTTCATCCCGACGACGCGGTTTTCGATCAGGTCGATCCGTCCCACGCCGTGAACGCCGGCGATGCCGTTGAGGTGCTCGATCAGCGCCGGGCCGCTCATCCTCGTCCCGTCGACCGCGACGGGCACGCCGGCCTCGAACGCGATCGTGACGAAGGCCGGCTCGTCGGGCGTCTCCTCGATCGCGGCGGTCAGCATCCAGGCGTCGTCCGGCGGGCGCCGGTCCGCGCGCTCGATCAGGCCCCCCTCGTGTGAGATGTGCCAGAGGTTGCGGTCGCGGGAGTAGATCTTCTCGGCCGTGCTTGTCACGGGCACGCCGTGCGCGCGGCAGTACTCGATGAGCTGCTCGCGGCTCTCGTAGCTCCACTCGCGCCAGGGGGCGATGATCTCCAGATCCGGCGCGAGCGCCGCGAAGGTGCTCTCGAACCGCACCTGATCGTTCCCCTTGCCCGTGCAGCCGTGGCAGAGCCCGTCGGCGCCGACTTTCCTCGCCAGCTGGACCTGGCCCCGGGCGATGATCGGTCTCGCCATGGAGGTGCCGAGCAGGTAGACCCCCTCGTACACCGCCCCGGCCTGCAGCGCGGGCCAGATCACCTCACTGACGAACGGCTCGCGGAGATCCTCGACATGGCACTCGCTGGCGCCGCTGGCGATGGCCTTCTCCTCAACGCCGGCCAGTTCATCGGCGCCCTGGCCGACATCGGCGACATACGCCACGACCTCGCAGCCCTTGGTTTCACGGAGCCACGGCACGATCGCCGAGGTGTCGAGACCTCCCGAGTACGCCAGCACGACCTTGTTTGCCATGGGAATGCATCCTTCGTGGGGCGTCCAGCCCCGGACTCGAGCCTAGGACCGACCGAGCAGCGCGATCATCAGCGCGTTCTGCGCGTGCATGCGGTTCTCCGCCTGCTCATACACGAGGCTGTGCGGGCCGTCGATCACGCTCGCCGCGACCTCGCGGCCCCGCTTGGCCGGCAGGCAGTGCATGAATCTGGACGGCGTCTCGAGCCCGTCCGAGGCGATCGCCATGAGCGACTCGTCCACGGTGAACGGCGCGAAGAGTTCCTCGCGCGGGCGGCCGTTGCCGTTGGAATGCTCGGCCGCACCCATCGAGAACCATGTATCGGTGTAGACCGCGTCGTGCGCACGGACAGCATCCGGCTCGTGGGCGACGCGCACGGCCGTGCCGGCCGCGGCCGCCCTCCGCTGCGCCTCGGCGAGGATGCGTTCGTCCGGTCCGTGCCCTTCCGGCGTGACCACGGTGCAGCCGAGCCCGACCGAAGCGGCGGCGAGCATCAGCGAGTGGCAGACATTGTTGCCCTCACCGATGTACGCCACGCGGTGCCCACCGAGTGTGCCGAGCGACTCGCGCAGGGTCAGCAGATCCGCGAGCGCCTGGCAGGGATGCTCGATGTCGCTCAAGGCGTTAACAACGGGCACCGACGCGTGCTGGGCCAGTTCCTCCAGCACCTCGTGGGAGTGCACACGCGCCACGATCGCGTCGCACCACCGCTCCAGGTTCATCGCGTAGTCCTTGACGCTTTCCCTGGCCCCGATGCGGTCGCCGCCGAGGTCGAAGTAGACCGCGTTGGCGCCGAGCCGGGCGAGGCCGAACTCGAAGCTGGCTCGGGTGCGGAGGCTCGGCTTCTCAAAGAGCATCGCCACGCCGATGCCCGCGAGCGCCGCGGGGTCGAGCGGTGCCGCCTTGAGCTTCATGGCTCGGTTGATCAGCGAGAGCACACCGGGGGCATCGAGATCGGCGATGCCGAGCAGGTCGCGGCCGGTGAGGCTCGCGGCGGCGGTGGTCATCGGGTTTGTCCTTTCTGTGACGAACGATGCTCGGCCTGCACCAGCGTGCCGACGCCGGAATCGCCGCGGATCGCGGCGTCCGCGTCCCGCCAGGACGCCACGAGCACCGGGACGCCGGTTGCAGCCGAGAGCGCCACCGCGGAACGGACTTTCGCGATCATGCCGCCGGTCACCACGCCGGCCGCGATCAGCTCCTCGGCGTGTGTGTCGTTCAGCGCAGCGACGGTGGAGCCCATGGCGTCCTCGACCCCCGCGACATCCGTGAGCAACACCACCCGGCCCGCGCCGATGGCCATCGCGACTCCGGCGGCGGCGTCATCGGCGTTGATGTTCAGCAGCTCCCCGTCCGCAGCGCAACCGATCGAGCTGAGGACCGGCAGGTAGCCCTTGTTCAGCAGCAAGGTGACCAGGGCGCCGTCCCCGCCGGTCACCCGCCCCACACGCCCCCCGACGGACGGATCCACAGCCGCCTCGACCGTCCCCGAGGAGGCAAGGCTCAGCCCGACGGCCGGGGCGCCCGCACGGCGCAGCAGCGCGACGATCCTCGTGCTGACCTGCCCGGCGAGCACGCCGGCCACGAGTCCGATCTGTGAGGCCGGGGTCAAGCGGATCCCGTCGCGTCTGTCGATCGGCTCGCCCAGGCGGTGCATCAGCTCGTCAACCTGCACACCCCCGCCGTGCACGATGACGAAGGGCGAGGCCGCGAACGCGAGCGCCAGCTGCGGCCACAACGCCTCGGACGCGACGGGGTCCGAGACCGGCTTCCCGCTGATCTTGACGATCACGCTCATCGGGCGGCCCCCCCGCTGGCCGCGGCGGGCGGGAGCCCGATTCGCTCGTCGAGACCCAGCACCGCGTTGAGCGCCTGCACCGCCTGTCCCGACGCGCCCTTGAGCAAGTTATCGATGCACGAAACCAGCACAAGGTGCCCTCGCGTCGGGTGCACAGCCAGCCCGATGTCGATGAAGTTGGTGCGCTCCACACCGGCGACGCTCGGCCATGACCCGGCCGGGAGCAGCCGGACGAAGGGCTCGTCGGCGTAGGCCGCCTGCAGGCACGAGCGCACCGCGGGCTCGTCGACGCCGTCGCGCAGCTCCGCATGGATCGTGGAGCAGATGCCCCGGGCGTACGGCCCGAGGTGCGGGGTGAAGATCACCTCGGCAGCGCACTCCTGATCGATCTCCGGGCCGTGGCGGTGGGTGAAGACGCCGTACGGTGACTGCGAGACCTCGCAGAAGCTGGTGCGGTCAGACGCCTTTCGGCCAGCGCCGCTGACGCCGGAGGTCGAGTCGGCGACGATCGCGCGATCCGTTCGCACGAGCGCCCCGTCCGCGAGCGGCGCGAGCGCGAGGATGATCGATGTCGGGTAGCAGCCCGGCACAGCGACGAGATCCGCCCCGCGGAGCGATCGGCGGGAGCGTTCGGGCAGGCCGTAGACGGCCCTGTCGAGCAGCGCCGGGGCTGGGTGTTCGAAGGCGTAGTAGGTCGGATAGAGCGACGGCTTGCGCAGGCGGAACGCCGCGGACAGGTCGATCACGGTGCGCCCGGCGTCGAGCAGCGGCCCGGCGATCGCTGCACTCGCCTCGTGGGGCGTGGCCAGGAACACGATCTCGGCGCCGGAATCGAGAATGCCGGACGCATCGCCGACACCGATGCGTCCCTCGACGACACCACGGAGCGACGGGACGGCCTGCTCGACCGGGATCCCGGCCGACCCGCTCGAGCCGAAGACCGCGGCGAGCTCCAAGTCGGGATGCTGCACGATGAGTCTGGCGAGCTCCTGGCCGGTGTACCCGGCGAGCCCGACGATGGCGACACGCTTCACGCGGCACCTCCTCGGCGCTGGGGTATCAGCCCGGCCGCTCGGCGGAGTCGTTCGGCGACCCCCGCGGGGCTGGCCCCTTCGCCCACCGCGACGAAGACGGTATCGTCACCCGCGACGGTCCCGACGACACCCGCCGGCGGACGCCGATCAAGCTCGAGCGCGACCACCCCCGCCGAGCCCGGCGTCGTCCGCACGACGACCAGATCACGAGCCACGGCGACATCGACGACATGACGGCCGGCCTCGCCAGAGACGGGCGGGGTCTCCGGGGAAGAGCCGGGCGGCTCCGCCAGCGACTCGGCGAGCCGGTAGCCCTCGCGCGACTTGAGCACCCCCATGTCGCGGAGATCGCGGGAGAGCGTGGCCTGGGCGACCTCGATACCGCGTTCGCGCAGCCGCTCCCGCAGCGCTTCGTGGCTGGCGACGGGCCGTTCGCTCAGGATGTCGCGGATGACCGCGTGCCGCCGGCTCCGGTTCATGCATCATTATACACAAACTGCATAATCAGTCAATCTCGCGGTCCCCGGATTCTCTGTAGGCTCCTCGTGGTCCTCTGCCCACCCGTTGTTCTGGATCCTCGACCCCGCCGTGAGCCCTTCGAACCCGCAGATCATTCAGGAACTGGTCGCGCCGGCGGTGATGATCCCCGCCTCGGCGCTGCTGCTGCTGTCCTCGACGGCGCGGATGAATGTCGTTCTGAGCCGGATCCGTACTTTTCACCGCGAGCAGCTCGAGGTCTGGTGCGCCGAGCCGGAGCCGGCGTCACGGGCGGCCGCTGTCCGATCGACGCGCCTGGCCGGACTCGAGCACCAGATCGACGGGCTCCTGCGTCGCGCGGCGTTGCTGCGTGCGACGATGCTGATGCTCTTTCTGGCGATCGGGTGCAACCTCTTGAGCATGATTTTCCTGGGGCTGCGGTACCTCGAGGCGGCGCCCGGGGGGCTGTACGAGCTCGCTGTCGGTGCGTTTCTGTTGGGGGTGCTGCTGCTCTTCGCTGCGCTCGTGACGAGCGTGCTTGAGGTGGCGGCGATCCTGCAGACGCTGCGGTACGAGCACGACCGCACGCGCGAATTGGTCCATTCGGAGGTCGGGGGGCGCAGCATCCCGGGAGCCGTGGCGCCGGTTGACCTGGGCGAAGGAACGGGGTTGTGAACTCGGCCGTGAGTGCGGTGGGATGGAAAGGTGTGCTGTGGAACCGAACGATCTGATCCGGGATGTCCGCTGGTGGGAGCTGGGCGGGCACGAGACGGACTCGTTGAACGATGCGTGGCGGGCGGTGCACCACGCGTCCCAGGTGATCGCCGAAGTCGGCAAGGCCTGGGCCGCCCCGCGTGCCGATGACAGCCATTCGTCGATGATCTGGCTGCCCTCGCCCACCTTGCAGAACCAGTTGCTCGCCGGGGAGATCGTCGAGGGGACCCCGGCGCTCCGGGCGGTGCTCCGGCCGTGGGACCTCCATCTGTTCGTGATCGATGGATCGGGTGAGCCGCTCGGGTCGAGCTCGCTGCAGGGACGATCGGTGGACGACGGTCTGGCGTGGATCCGCGGTGTCGTCGAGAGCGTCATCGGCCCGCCTCGGCAGGAGAGCCGGCCGGCGCCCGATCTTCCGGATCACCCGGTGGCGGACGGGGCGGCCTTCGAAGAACCGAGCCAGCTCGCCGTGGCGGAGGTGCTCCGCCTGTATGGCAACGCGGATGCGGTCCTGATGAAGCTCGGCGAGCTGGTCGAGGACAGCGACACACCCCGAGCTTGGCCCCACCACTTCGACATCGCCAGCCTGATCACCGTGGCCCGCGACGAGCACGGCGGTGCCTCCCGAACGATCGGTGTCGGGCTCACGCCGCCCGATACGCTCGTGGGCGAGGGGTACTGGTATGTCTCCCCGTGGTCGGCGTCCGACGAGCCGACCGTGAGCAAGGCGGCGTGGCCCGACCTCGAGTGGGGCCGATGGATCGAACGCGATGGCGGCATGCCGATGGCGGTCCTGCCCGTGAGCGAGACGAGCTCGACGGACGATCCGTCGGAGCAGCACGGCCGGACGGTGTCATTCATCGCCCAGGCGTTCGAGGCGTGCAGGAAGGCGCAGCGCGATGGCTGAGTCGAAGCGTGTCGAGCTCACCTGGCACCGGGTTGCGCTGCGCGACGAGCTGCCGGAGGGACGCGTCAAGACGGTGACCGTGCCGAGCGGCGACGGGGTGACGCAGATCTGCCTGACGCACCACGGCGGTCGGTACGGTGCGCTCGACAACCGGTGCCCGCACCAAGGCGGACCGCTCGGCGAGGGGTCGATCGAGACGGCCGCCGACGGGAGCTGCCTGCTGCGCTGCCCCTGGCACGGGTGGGACTTTGATCCGATCACGGGCCAACCGCCGGGTGGGTACGACGACGGCGTGGCGACCTACCCCGTGGAGGAGCGCGAGGACGGCGTGTATGTCGGCGTGGAAGCGGCCCCGGACCACCAACGGACGGTCTCCGATGTGATGGCCGAGACGATGGTCGCCTGGGGCATCACGCATGTGTTCGGGATGGTGGGCCACTCGAACCTCGGCCTGGCGGACGCGATCCGCCGACGGTGCGACGCGGGAGAGATGGAGTACATCGGCATCCGGCACGAGGGTGCCGCCGCGTTCGCCGCGTCCGCCTTCGGCAAGCTCACCGGCCGACCGGCGGCGTGCCTGACGATCGCGGGCCCCGGCGCGACCAACCTGCTGACCGGATGCTGGGATGCCAGGGTCGACCGGGCACCGCTGCTCGCGCTGACCGGGCAGGTGCAGCAGCAGGTGTTCGGGCCGGGCGCGTTCCAGGAACTCCCGCTCACCGAGGCGTTCCAGACCGTCGCGCGGTTCAGCCACACCGCGCTGCCCGGTTCGGACCATGCGGAGCTGATTTCGCTGGCGGTTCGTTCGGCTCGGCTGCACCGCGATGTCTCGCACCTGGTGTTCCCGGACGATGTGCAGACGATCCCCGCGAAGGACGGGGCGGCTTCCGGCTCTGCGCACGGGCGGATTGCCTCGCTCGAGATCGCGCCGCCGGCCCAGGCCATGGACGCCGCGCTCGGCGCGCTCCGGACGGCCAAGCGGCCGTGCATCATCGTCGGCCACGGGGCTCGCTTCGACATGCCATCGGTCGTGGCGCTCGCGGAGGAACTCCGCTGCCCGGTGCTCACGACCTTCAAGGGCAAGGGGCTCATCGGCGACCACGCCGGCCCGGGCGGAGGGCACGAGCTTGGCGCCGGCGTGCTGGGTCGATCGGGCACGCCCATCGCCTCGTGGTTCATGAACGAGTGCGACCTGCTGCTGGTCTTCGGCGCCAGCTTCTCCAATCACACCGGGATCACCCCCAAGAAGCCGACGATCCAGGTGGACTTTGATCCCGCGCAGATCGCACGCTTTCACGGCATCGACTTTCCGGTCGTCGGTGAAATCGGCGTGACGGCGACGATGATGCTCGCAGCGATCCGGGGGCAGCACGCCTCGATCGATCATCGCGACGAGATTGCCGAGCGGTGGTCGATGTGGCGGGCCGAGAAGCGGAACCGAGCGGCCGACGACCGGGGCAAGGGGGTCGGCTCGGCGGCGCTGTTCGAGTCGCTCACGAGGCTCGCGCCGCACGACGCGATCATCGCTGTCGACGTCGGGAACAATACCTACAGCTTCGGGCGTTACTTCGAGAGCAGCGGCCGGCAGGCGGTGCTGATGTCCGGGTATCTGGGGTCGATCGGGTTCGGGTATCCGGCCGCGATGGGCGCCTGGGCAGCAACCCGAGCGGCGCGAGTCAGCGCTGATCCGCTCTGGGGTCGGTTTGCGGATCGAGCCGTGCTGTGCGTGACCGGCGACGGCGGGTTCGGTCAGTACGCGTGGGAGGTGAACACCGCTGTGCTCCACGGCATGAACATCACGCACATCCTGCTCAACAACAACGAATTGGGCAAGATCAGCAAGGAGCAGCGTGCCGGGCACTGGGATGTCTGGTCGACGCGGCTCACGAACCCGAACATCGCGGCGTATGTCTCGAGCTGCGGCGGGCGGGGTGAGCGGATCACCAGCGCCGACCAGCTCGATGAGGCGATCGCGGCGGCACTGGCATACGACGGACCGGCCACGGTTGAGGTTCTGACCGATGCCGAACTGGTGTGAGGCATATCGCCCCCGTCGAGCGCGGGGTCCGCACGCTCAGTCTGCTTCCGTGCGGCGAGCAGGAGGACGGCCGTGACAGCCGCCGAGTGGATTGTGACAGCCGTTTCGGTGTATCTGCTGCTTGGTGTTCCCGCGAGCATCGCCGTGTTGCTCGCCGGCGGGCGGCTCGACAAGCGGCTGCGAGACTCTGCCCGATCGGTTCGAGTCTTGCTCTTGCCTGGGGCGGTGGCTGTCTGGCCGGTGGTGATCTTCCGGTTCGTCAGGCCGCGCGGGGATGGTCCATGAACACCAAGCAACGCCGGACGCACCTGGTCGCGTGGCTCATGCTGATGCCGGCGCTCGCAGCGTTCACGGTCTGGGTCGTGATGCATCGCGGGGGGAGTTCCGCCGCCGTCTTCGACGCGCCCCCGCCCGGGGTCACACCATGAGTACCGCGTTTCGTTGGGTGCAGTGGAATCGCCAGAAGGTCGTGTACGACCTGAGCATCGCGGCGGCGGTGGCCGTGTTCATCGCCTCGTTCGTCGGTGCCGGGGCTGCGCTGTTCCCGCCGCCCGGGGAGGTGTCGCCGCCGATTCTGCTGATGCGTGGACTCGGGCTGTGTGGTGTGCTGATGCTGCATGCTGTTCTGCTGATCGGACCGCTGGCGCGTCTCGATACACGGTTCGCTCCGCTGCTCTACAACCGTCGGCATCTTGGCGTGGCGTTCTTCTGCGTCGTTTTCCTGCACGCGTTGGTGGCGGTCGGGTTCTACGGCGGGTTCGGCCGGGGCTTGTGGGTCACCAATGTCGTGCTCGGCGGGTATCGGGCCGGCGCGGGCCTGCCGTTCGAGGTCGTCGGTCTGCTCGCGTTGTTCGTGTTCTTTCTGATGGCCGCGACCAGCCATGATTTCTGGCTCGGGTTGCTCGGCCCGAGGCTCTGGAAGTGGCTGCATATGTCGGTGTACGCGGGCTACGCGCTGGTGGTCGGGCATGTGCTGCTGGGCTCGGTGCAGGACCGCATCGCGCCGGCGCTTGGATGGGCGATGCTGGCGGGCGTGTGCTGCGTGGGTGGCGCGCATGTGCTATCTGGTCTCGTCCAACGGCGGCGGGACGCGGCGGCGCGCTCTGAGGCCCCAGCGGACGGCGAGGGCTGGTTCGACGCGGTGCCCGTTGCTGACCTGCGGCCGGATCGTGGCACGGGGGTGATCACGCCGTCTGGCCGATCGATCGCGATTTTTCGGCACGCGGGCGGGGTGTCGGCCCTATCGGGTGTGTGTGCGCATCAGGGCGGACCGCTCGCGGAGGGCGCCGTGGTCGATGGCTGCGTCACCTGCCCCTGGCACGGGTACCAGTATCGGCCCGGGGACGGCTGCTCACCGCCGCCGTACACCGAGACCATCGAGACCTACGAGGCGCGCATCCGCGGCGGGAAGGTGCAGGTGCGTGACGAGCCGCTGCCCCCCGGCACACCAGTTGAACCGGCTCGTGCGGAGGACGCCCCATGACCGGTTTCGAACCAGGAGGTGAGGGGTTCTATGTCGGCTATCGGCCCGTGCCGGCGCGGCATCGAAGGGCGGCGCGGTTCTCCTTGGCGGCCGCGCTCGTCATCGCGGTGGTTCTGGGCTTTGTGCTCGCGAAAACCATGAACGACCCCGGTGACGGCACCTGGCAGGCCGACAGCGTGACAACACTCGAGGGTGTGGCGTTTGCTGATCCGTCGGCGTTCCTCCAGACGCCTGAGGGTCCGGTCCTTCTCGTCGAGGCGGGCAAGCACGGTGCAGGGCCTCGGTTGCGCGCCGTCGCAGGACGCTCGGTGGAGGTGACAGGGTCGCTGATCGAGCGGGGCTCCTGGAGGATGCTCGAGCTGGTGCCGGGCGACGATGGCCTGAAGCCTTCGGGAAGCGAGGGGCGGTTCGCCGGGAGCCGCGAAGTGGGTCCCACAGTCGCCGCGGTCGGCGAGCTGCTCGATGCCAAGTGCTTTCTGGGCGCGATGAAGCCGGGACGCGGCCGCTCGCACAAGTCGTGCGCCGTGCTGTGCATCCGGGGTGGGATCCCCGCGTTGTTCGTCGGCGTCACCGATTCGGGCGAGCGGATCGCGGCTGTGGTCGATCCGTCGGGGCGGCTCGACCGGACGGGCTGGCTCGAGCTCGTCGGCGAGCCCGTGGAGGTTCGCGGCACCCTGTCTGCCGTCGGGTCGCTCACGGTGCTGGATCTGGAGTCGGCTGAGATGATGCGGTAGCGAGCCGCCCGTACGATCCCGCCACGGAGGGCGACGATGATCGAGTTGGACCGAGGTCGGATCGACGAAGCACTCTCGGCAGCTGTGCGCGAAGGACCGGGCGCGGCCGCTGCTGAGTTGGCCGCGGAGCTGGCGCAGATCTGTCGCGAGGGCGAAGCCGGTGTGGACCGCGCCGCCGACCGGATCGCATCGGAAACGCTGGATTCGCTCGTCGGCGTGGTGCGATTTGTGACCGCTCGGTTTCACCTGTACAACAAGGCGGAGCAGCTGAACATCGCGTGGGTGAACCGCGAGCGTGAGAAGCGGGCGACGCCCGAGTCGCCCCGGGCCGAGTCGATCGCCGAAGCCGTGCAGCGTCTGGCCCGGGCGGGGCTGAGCGCCGCGGAAGCGTCGGCGGCGTTCGCCGGGCTGCGGATCGAGCCGACGCTGACCGCCCATCCGACGGAGGCGAGACGCCGCACGATCCTCGACAAGCAGCTCGAGATCGCGGGCTGCCTCATGCGGCTTCGGTCCGATGAGTTGCTGCCACGTGAGCGGAGCGGCGTGGAGCGCCGGCTGCACGAGCTCGTCGCGCTGCTGCTGGTCACGGATGATGTGCGCGCACGCCGGCTGGAGGTCGTCGACGAGGCGAAGAACGGGCTGTACTTCCTGACGACCTCGATCTGGCAGACGGTCCCCGAGCTGCTTCGGGACGCGCAGCTGGCGGCGAGGGAGACCTACGGGATCGACCTGGATCCCGCGGCCCCGGAGCTCGCGACGGTCCTCCGGTACCGGACCTGGATCGGCGGTGACCGAGACGGCAACCCCCGCGTGACGCACGAGGTCACACAGCAAGTGCTCGACATGATGCGCCAGGAAGGTCGGCGTCTGTGGGAGGAGGAGCTGCTGCAGCTCCAGCGAAACCTGAGCATCTCGTCGAGGCGAACGGCCGTGGCCGATCTTGACGACCCGGAAACCCCGGCCGAGATCGAGCATGCCTCGGTCGGGCATAGGCGGTTCGAGCCGATCCGGCTGCGGCTGATCAGGTTGCGCGC
Organism: Phycisphaerales bacterium; assembly: GCA_052168215.1. Lineage (GTDB taxonomy): Bacteria > Planctomycetota > Phycisphaerae > Phycisphaerales > UBA1924 > JANQQZ01. The sequence continues at coordinate 220,965 of JBQLZJ010000004.1, read as the reverse complement.
GGCGCTTGCCGGTGACCGCGGGTTCGACGCGTCGAGGCTTGTCGAGGAACTCCTGGACATCCGCCGGCAGCTGGAGTCGATCGGGCTGGATCTCGCGGCGCGCGGGTCGCTGCTCGAGGCCGCGATCATCCGCGCCAAGGTCTTCGGGCTGCACTTGGCGACGATGGACATCCGTCAGCACAGCGGCGTGCACGAGGCGGCGGTAAGCGAGCTGCTGTCGGCCGGCACGGTGCACCCGAGCTATGCCTCGCTGGACGAGCCGGCGAAGGTGGAACTTCTCAGCCGGGAGCTGCAGAGCCCTCGGCCTCTTCGCAACCGCTGGACGCCGCTCTCCGACGCAACGAGCGAGCTGCTGGCCACGCTGGAAACCGTGCGGGCGGCCCGGCTGGTCGATCCGCTCGCCGTCCGGTGCTACATCATCTCGATGGCGCACGGCGTGAGCGATGTGCTCGAGGTGTTGCTGCTGCTCAAGGAAGCCGGGCTGTTCCGCGTCCAGCCCGACGGATCGTGCGAGAGCGAGATCGAGGTTGTGCCGCTCTTCGAGACGATCGACGACCTCCGCCGCGGCCCGGACCTCGTGCGCGAGATGCTGCAGAACACCGTGTTTGCGCGGCACCTGGACGCCGTTTGCCGGGGGGCGGACCGAAGCGTCGAGATCATGCTCGGGTACTCGGACTCGAATAAGGATGGCGGTTTCCTGATGGCGAACACCGCGCTGCAGGAGGCGCAGGCAGCGATCACGGACGCGGCGGCTGCGCACGGCGCGCGAGCCCGCTTCTTCCACGGACGCGGCGGGACGGTCGGACGCGGGGGCGGGCGTGCCGGGCGGGCGATCCTCGCGGCACCGAAGCAGGCACGGTCCGGCTCGATGCGGTTCACCGAACAGGGCGAGGTGATCTCGTTCCGCTACGCGCTGCCGGCGATCGCGCACCGGCACCTGGAACAGATCATCAGCGCCGCGTTGATTGCCGGAGCGGATCCGTCGCTGCCCGGGGATCCGCCGGAGGTCATGGACCTGGTCCGGCGCGCGGCAGAAACGGGGATGCGGGCGTACCGGTCGCTGATCGACGATCCGGGATTCTGGCCCTGGTTCAGCGGCTCAACGCCGATCTCGCACATCGCGGGGCTGCCGATCGCGAGCCGACCTGTGTCGCGGTCGTCCGGCGATCAGCTGACCTTCGGCTCGCTCCGTGCGATCCCGTGGGTCTTTTCGTGGATCCAGATCCGGGCGCTCGTGCCGGGGTGGTACGGCATCGGGACGGCGTTCTCCGGATGCAGTGGCGAGGAGCGCGCCATGCTGACCGACGCCGCTCGCACGAGCCCGTTTCTGGCCACGGTGCTGAGCAACGCGGCGCAGGAGCTGGCACGGGCCCGGATGCCGATCATGCGCCGGTATGCGATCCTGGGGCCCGGTGGGGAAGGGTTTGCATCGAGGATCGAGGCGGAGTACGCGCTCGCGTCGCGGCAGGTCCTCGAGCTGACCGGTCAGACCAGCCTGCTGCAGTTTTCGCCCGTTATCGAGGAGGCCATCGACTCGCGCAACGCCTGGACGGATGTCCTGAACCTGATCCAGATCGAGCTGCTGCGCCGCGAGCGCGCCGGCGCGGAGCCGGCCGAGGACCTCGCCCCCGCGCTGCAGGCGACGGTCAACGGTGTGGCGGCGGCGATGCAGTCGACAGGCTGAAGCCCGCGGCCGTCACCGCCCCGACCGCGTTGTCTGGCGGCAGGATCCGCTCACGCTGCGCGGGCGTGGGCACCGGGCACTCCGTGAGCCGTCCGAAGAGGCGGTAGCGCGACCGGGCGAGAGCCGAGTACGCTGGGTCGAGGAGCCATCTCGGCAGGATCGCCGCCGCGCTCGCGAACCAGGCCCAGGGGCGTCGGAGCACGCGTCCGACGCGGATCAGCGCTGAAGAGCGCGCATCGCACCGACCCTCCCCGCAGACGACGACCGAATCCATCTCGTCGGCGTTCAGCCCCGCGCGCTCGAGCAGCTCCCGGCCGGCGTTGGACTGCAGCGTCAGAAACCGGAGCCGTCGGTCACGGTCGCGCGAGGCAAGCCAGCGGACCGATCGGTTGCAGAGCACGCACTCGCCATCGAAGAGCACGACCAGGCTCGGCCGCTCGGTGCTCTCGGGTTCTGAGCGATACCGGCTCAAGAATCGGGGCGACTGGATTCGAACCAGCGACCTTTTGACCCCCAGTCAAACGCGCTAACCAAACTGCGCCACGCCCCGTTGTCTCCGAGGATAGCCCGGCGGCCCCGGCCCGTCACGCGAGCCCCCTCGCCTCCAGGGCAAGCCGGACCCGCACCCGGACGGAGCCGGCGCTCTCGGACTCGGTGGCGTCCCGGAGCAGCGATTCCGCCTCCGCCCTGTACCGCGGATGGGCCAACGCGAGCTCGTGGTAGCCCCAGTATGCCCACGCCCGCACGATCGCCCGGCGGTCAGACAGCAGCCGATCGAGCATGCGGGCCAGGGCCGGGGCCGACGCCCGGGGGATCGGCACGAACGGCACGCACTGCATCAGGTGCAGGCACGCCCCCCAGTCCGAGAGCGATCGTGCCATCGCGTAGAACGATTGGGCCTGATCGGCTGTGAGTGTGATGTCGCCTCGCTCGAGGGCACGCTTGAGCAGCCAGGTCGCGCCGCGTTCGAGCGCCGGAGCCTCGGCGAGGCCGATGAGACGGCCCGCGAAGCCGCGTGAGCCCGCATGGCGATCGAAGACCGCGGCAATGTCGTCTGCCGATCTGCCATCCCACGCGAGGATGTCGGTTCGCAGGGTCACGCATGCAGGTACCCCCAAGGCCCGCGAGGGTTGCTCGCCCGGCGACGGTGAGTGATCGCCGCGCAGGCCCCACCGCGAGCCGACCGGGGTACCATCGCCGGCATGCGAAGCCTGCTGATCATCGGCGGACGCGTCATCGACCCGGCGAGCGGGCTGGACCGCACCCTCGATATCGCGGTCCGCGGGGACCGGATCGCGGCGATCGGGCCCGACCTCGACCGATCCGCGGCGAACGCGCTGATCGACGCCTCGGGGCTGATCGTGGCGCCGGGGCTGATCGACCCGCATGTGCACCTGCGGGAGCCGGGGCAGGAAGACAAGGAGACGATCGCCACCGGCACGCGGGCGGCGGTCGCCGGGGGGTTCACGACGGTCTGCTGCATGCCGAACACGGCCCCGGCGCTGGACACGCCGGAGATGATCCGGGCGGTGCAGGACCGGGCCCGGGCATCGGGCCAGTGCCGGGTGTTCCCGGTGGCGGCGGCGACGGTGGGCCGGCGGGGTGAGCGGCTGACGGAGGTCCGGCTGCTCGCCGAGGCCGGAGCGGTCGGGATCTCGGACGACGGCGATGTGGTCGAGTTCGCGGGGATGTTGCGAACGGTGATGCGCGCCGCCGCTGACGCGGGGCTGGCGTTTATGCAGCACTGTCAGGACCCGACGCTGACACGCAACGCGTCGATGCACGCGGGCGAGGTGTCGACCCGGCTGGGGCTGACGGGCTGGCCGCGGATCGCCGAGGAGGTCATCATCGATCGCGACATCCGGCTCGCGCGGGATACCGGGTGCCGGTACCACATCCAGCACATGTCCTCGGGCGGAAGCGTTCCCCTGGTGCGTTCGGCGCGCGAGGCGGGGCTGCCCGTTACCGCCGAGGCCTCGCCCCACCACCTGCTGCTGACCGATCGGGCCTGCGAGGACTACGACACGAACGCGAAGATGAACCCGCCGCTCCGTGAGGAGAGCGATGTCCGGGCGCTGCGCGAGGCGATCGGCGAGGGTGTCATCACCGTGCTGGCGACGGACCATGCCCCGCACACGCCGGACGAGAAGGCGCTGCCGTTTGATACAGCCCCGTTCGGCATCATCGGCCTGGAGACCGCCCTTGGGGCGTACGCGGAGGCCCTGTTGGAGACCGGCGTGCTGACCTGGCCCAGGCTGATCGAGATGCTGACCGTTGGGCCCGCCTCGCTGTGCAACCTCGACACGGCGCACCAGGGCCGGGACGCGTTGGGGCGGCTTGCCGTCGACGGTCCGGCGGACATCACCGTCATCGACCCATCGCACAGCTGGACCGTGACCGAGGACGACTTGGCCGGCAAGTCCCGCAACACGCCGTTCCTCGGCCGCTCCTTCCGCGTTCGGCCCGTGGTGACGATCGTCGGGGGCATGATCGCGATGAGCCGGCTCAGCTCGGTCGTGTAGCGCGGCGTCTACACGCGGCGGGGGCCCGCGGCGCGGCTTGATCCGCGACGCCGCGGCGTTCTACCGTACCGGGAATGGGCCGGTCCACGGGACCCGCTGCCCCGCGGCAACAGATCGGAAAGGACGCAACGCGATGGCGATCAGGATCGGAATCAACGGCTTCGGGCGCATCGGGCGGCTCGTCTACCGGGCAGCGGCGGCGAGCCCGGACTTCGAGATCGTGGCGATCAACGACCTCGTCCCCGCGGACAACCTCGCGTACCTGCTCAAGTATGACACCATGCACGGGCGGTTCATGCTCGGCGGGAAACCGGCGGAGGTCACCGCAACCGAGGACAGCTTCACGGTCAACGGCAAGACGACGAAGACCACGGCCGTCCGCGACCCCGCCGAGCTGGCCTGGGGCGACCTGGGCGTGGACTATGTCCTCGAATCGACCGGCCTGTTCACGACCTACGAGGCGGCGCACAAGCACATCGACAACAACGGGTGCAAGCGTGTCATCATCAGCGCGCCCACGAAATCGCCCGACCAGGTCAAGACCGTGGCGTACAAGGTCAACCACGAGGCGTACGACCCGAGGACCGACACGATCATCTCTAACGCGAGCTGCACGACCAACTGCCTCGCCCCGATCGCCAAGGTCATCAACGACGAATTCGGGCTCGATGAGGGCCTGATGACGACCGTTCACGCGGCGACCGCGACACAGCCGACGCAGGACGGTCCGTCCAAGAAGGACTGGCGCGGCGGCCGGAACGCCTATCAGAACATCATCCCCGCCAGCACGGGCGCGGCCAAGGCCGTGGCCTTGTGCATCCCGGCGCTCAAGGGCAAGCTGACCGGCATGGCCTTCCGCGTGCCGACGGCGGATGTCTCGGTGGTCGACCTGACCTTCAAGACCGCCAAGAGCACGAGCCTGGCCGACATCAACGCGGCGATGCGGGCCGCGAGCGAGGGCTCGATGGCCGGTGTGCTCGGGTACACCGAGGAGGAAGTCGTCTCGGCGGACTTCATCGGCGACCCTCGCAGCTCGATCTACGACGCCAAGGCGGGCATCGAGCTCAACAGCCACTTCTTCAAGGTCGTGAGCTGGTACGACAACGAGGCCGGCTACGCGCACCGCTGCGTCGACATGCTGCGGTACATCGCGTCGAAGGACTGATCGGGACGCCGGCCCGCACGGGCGTGACGACTGAACAGAAACGGGCCGTCCCCCAACTCGGGACGGCCCGTTGTGTGTGCGCGCTCGGCCGGGTCAATCAGTTGCAGCCGGCGTTGTAGTTCGAGACCCAGGAGGTGAAGTCCGCCGGGTCGATGAGGCCGTCGCCGTTCTGATCGGCACGCGGGTTGTTGCTGTTGTAGGCGGCGACCCAGGCCGTGAAGTCCGCGGGAGACGCAACGCCGTCCTTGTTCACATCGGCCCGGCAGGTGTCGACGAAGAAGGTGTGCGTCGCGACGCCGCCCCGTCCCGACTCCTCGTAGGCGACGACGGTGATGGTGTTCTCGCCGTGGGGAAGGCCCAGGAAGGAGAACTCCCAGTCGTAGCGGTCGGTGCGGGTGGCGGAGGGCCTGGTTCGGCCGAACTCGATGGGATCGATCGCGGGATCGAGGTTCGCCATCGCCACGACATTGACCGCGGTGCGATCGGTCGCCCTGAAGTCGAAGCTCGCGCCGCCGGTGGTCAGCTCCGCGGGCGGGTCGACGAATTCGATGCCGGGCGGGGCGTTGTCGAGGTAGACGACCTCGCGGAACTCTCTGAACAGCGGGTCACCGCCGTCGTTGCGGTGACGGAAGGCGCGGACGGTGATGTAGACGAAGCCGTCCTCGAGCTGGCTCGCGTCGATGGTTTGTCTGTAGACGCCCTGCGTGTTGCCGGAGCCGAAGAGCGGCTCGCGCTGGGTGATGAACTGCTCGAAGCCACCGACGAGGGTCTCCTCCACCGGGAACTCGAGGACGCCGTTGCCGTTGAAGTCCTGCAGCCCCGTGGGGAAGTCGACAACACCGTTGCCGTTGTAGTCCTCGTAGCCCTCGCCGATGCGGAACAGCGCGTTGTCGTCGGTGTTCGGATCGAGCGGATCGGCCTGGGTGGTGATGAGCTGGATGTCAAAGGTGGCGCCCTCGACGATGTCGATCTGGTTGATACGCTTCTTGTAGAGCGGGAGGAAGGGGAGCTCCGGCGGGAGCTGCCCCGTGACACCGGACACGGTGAGGGTGCCCTCGGGCAGCGCCGGGGTGTAGATGACGAATCCCTTTTCGTGTGCGCCCGCCGACGAGACATTGTTGGGCACATTGATCGTCAGTCGGCCATTGGCAGCGACCGTGATGACCTCGGGGATCTGTCCCGTCGGATCAACGACCGGATCGGCGGCGTTGCCGGTCTGCTCGTGCAGCCGCGTGCCCGGGGCGAAGTTCGTCGCGACATTGCGGGTCTGGAAGCCTGGGTCCCGGCGGTCGTTGACCGCGATCAGTGCGTTGGCGGGCCCCCCCGGCGTCCGACGCTCGAAGACGAAGACATCGTTGATGTTGGGCTGGGACGGATCGGTGTAGGAGGTGACATCGATATCGCCCCGGCCGACCTCGTTGGCGAGCTGGACGACGCGTGTGATGGTGTCGTCTGGCTGGCCGGTGGCGCGGTCGCGTCCGAGCGCGAGCGGGACGCCGTTGCGCGGGCTGAAGTTGCCGGCGGGACGGCTGATGCCCAGCTCGTTGTGGTAGACCAGTCCCTGCCCGGGTCGCATGATGACATAAACATTCATCGGCAGGCCCATCTGCTGGCGAGTGGGCTCGGGCGGGAGCGAGCCGCCGTCGCCGACGCTGCCGTTGTCGTGGCTGAAGACATGGTTGACGCCGAGCGAGCCGTCGTTGAAGCCGTCGACATTGTCGAAGTGCCGATCGAGCGGGTCCTGCCAGGAGCCGAAGCCGCCGGCACCGATGAGGTTGCGGAGCCCGCCGGCGCCGTCGAGGTCCAGCGAGTCGCGGTTGCCCCAGGTATCACCGAAGCGTGCGTTGTTGTTGGGTTTGCGGATGTACTGGTCGTAGACGAACCCGTTGCCCGCGGTCGACTCGCCGAAGCTGTACGCCGTGACCTTGACGCCGCTGGGGTGCTCCCAGTTGTTGTAGACGGCGGTGTCCCAGTCACGATCCCAGAACAGCGAGGGGATGTGCTTGGCGGCATCGAGCCGGAAGCCGTCGACCCCGACCTGCTCAAGGAGCCACCGCGTGTGTCGGACGAGGTAGTCGTTGGCGTTCTCGAGCACGGGGTCGCCGTTCATGACATTGAACGGGCTCCACGGGTGGCGCGTGACGGTCTTGGTCTGGGTGTTGCGGAAGGTGCCGGGATTGAAGATCGTCTGGCCGACCAGGCCGGTGTCGGGGTAGAACTTGGCGTTCTCCGGATCGGGCAGGTTCCGGATGGTGCCGGCCGGGATGTTCTGCGGGTTGCCGGGCGTCGTGGGCTGGCGGATGAAGAGGTTGTTGGAGAACTGATCGATGTCGACCAGTGCGACGAGGTCCCCGTTGAACAGGTCGTAGCGTGGCCCGCCGGGGTCTTCGGACTGCAGATAGCCCGCGTTCGTGAATGAGTTGTGGAAGTCGCCCCAGTCATCCGTGGGAAGGAAGTCCCGGCCCGCGGGCGGGTTGGCCCAGAAGCCCGGGTAGCCGCCCTCGATGTGGAACCCTTGATCGGCACGGCGGAAGCCGTTGTGATTCATGATCAGGTCGATGTAGACCTTGGCGTTCGCGTTGTGGAACTCGGCCAGGACGGCTCGGAAATCGTCCTCCGAGCCGTAGGTCGTGCGCCCCGTCGATCCGCTGCCGAGGTTGAACCGATCGAGAGGGTCGTAGCCGGGCGTCTTGGCAAAGGAGGGCGCGAGGCCCTTGGAGATCGGGGGGAGCCAGGTCGAGCCGTAGCCGGCGAGGAAGAAGTCCGGGATGCGGCGTTCCATATCGCGCCATTCGAGTTCGAACCACTGGAGCATGGGCGGGTACTGCCCCTGCCCGGCGGCGGAGCCGGCCAGCGTGGCGAGGAGAACGGCTGTGGAAACGGCGGATCGGTGCATGGTCATCGGTCGTCTCTCCGAATGGGGCCTCGCCGAGCGACGGGCGCGCGGATCTGGCGTGGGATATAGGTACCCCGCCCGGACCCGCTACGCCAGAACCAAGCGCCGAGTTTCGGCGCGCGCAGGCGAATCCGCCCTGTATACAGGCCCCGTGTCGGGTTTTTCGGACGCCCGCGAGAACCCGGGCCCGTGCTGGCAAGAATGCATCACTCATTTGTCCCCGGCGTGAGCCGTGGCAACGCAAGGGTGGCCCGCCGAAGTGGAGCACGGAGCATGGTCAACAGATGGCAAGGTGCGTTTCTTCTCGCCGGGCTCTCGGCGATCTGGGCCCCGAAGGTGCTGGGGCAGATGATCGCCGAGTCAGTCGGCGACCGCGTGGTGCGCTTCCACGCCTCGGCCGAGGCCCAGGCGGAGGCCCTGCCGTCGTACGCGCTGCTCGATCCGAACCTGCCGGCGATTGGCCCGGCTCCTGAGGGTTTCGCGGTCGCGCCGGAGTTCTTCACCGACGACCAGGGCCGCAGCTCGTTCCGCATCGGGATCGAGCCCGGCACCAGCCTCTACGGCACGGGCGAGGTGCCCGGGCCGCTGCAGCGCAACGGCCGAACGACCGTGCTCTGGAACTCGGATTCCTACGGGTACAAGGACAACACGCTTTCGCTGTACAAGTCGCACCCGTGGGTGCTCGCTGTCCGGCCCGACGGGACGGCGTTCGGGGTGATCGGTGACTCGACCTGGCGCGTCGAGATCGATCTGCGTGACGGCATCGCGTTCCACAGCGACGGGCCGGAGTTCCCGGTCATCGTCATCGACCGGGATTCGCCGCAGGAGGTCGTCAGCACGCTCGCGGCGCTGACCGGCTACATGCCCATGCCGCCGAAGTGGGCCATTGGCTACCACCAGTGCCGGTACAGCTACTACCCGGACGCGCGCGTCCGCGAGGTGGCGGGCGAGTTCCGCGAGCGGAACCTTCCCGCGGATGTCATCTGGATGGACATCCACTACCAGGACGAGTACCGCACTTTCCGGTTTGATCAGGAACGGTTCCCCGACCCGAAGGGTCTCAACACCTACCTGAAGGACGAGCTCGGGTTCCACAATGTCTGGATGATCAATCCCGGCGTCGGCGCGGAAACGGATCGTTTTCCGGCCGAGGGCTACAGCGTCTACGAGGAACTGATGGCCGGCGACCACGCGGTCAAGACCGCCGACGGCGAGGTCTACCGCGGTGAGGTCTGGCCCGGGTGGTGCGTCTTCCCCGACTACACGGATCCCCGCACGCGTGCGTGGTGGGCGACGCTGTACGAGGACTTCATGGCGCAGGGGATCACCGGCGTCTGGAACGACATGAACGAGCCGGCGATCTTCAATGTGCCATCCAAGACGATGCCCGAGGACAATGTGCACCGGGGGGACCCGGCGATGGGCGGCGGCGGGCCGCACGCCCGGTTCCACAATGTCTACGGCATGATGATGATCAAGGCCACCCGGGAGGGTGTGCGTGCCGCCAACCCGGGCGTCCGCCCGTTCGTCTTGAGCCGCGCCATCCACCTCGGCGGGCAGCGCTACGCCGCGGGCTGGTCCGGCGACAACTCGGCGACCTGGTGGGACCTGGAGGTCAGTGTCCCGATGGTGCTGAACATGGGCTTGTCCGGCTTCCCGTTCTACGGACCGGACATCGGTGGCTTTATCGGCAACGGGGACGCGGATCAGTTCGAGCGCTGGTTCGGGTTCGGCGTGCTCCTGCCGTTCGCGAGGGGACACACCGCGGTCGGCAACCGCGACAAGGAGCCGTGGTCGTTCGGCGAGGAGGTCGAGACCACCGCGCGCGAGGCGCTCAACAACCGTTATGCTCTGCTGCCCTATTACTACACGCTCTTCTACGAGGCTCACACCACGGGCCTTCCGATCGTGCGTCCGGTCTTCTTCGCGGACCCGGCGGACATGGCGCTGCGGACCGAGGACGACCTGTTCCTTGTGGGCTCGTCGCTGCTGGTCGAGCCGAGCCTGACGCTGAACCGTGACCGTGCGAGCGTGATGCCCAGGGGCATCTGGCGGCCGCTGGCCCTGTTCGGCGCCGAGAACCCGGACATCCCGAAGTTCTATCTCAAGGGCGGCTCGATCCTGCCCACGGGGCCGGTGATCCAGCATGTCAACGAGAAGCCACTCGATCCGCTGACTCTGGTCGTCTCGCTGGACGAGAACGGCCGGGCGTCTGGCACGCTGTATGAGGACGCCGGCGACGGGTATGAGTACCTTGAGGGCGACTACCTGCTGACGCGGTATGAGGCCGATCGGCGCGGCGATGAGGTGGTCGTACGGGTCACCTCGGCCGAGGGCGATCGGCCCCGCCCGGATCGCCGCCTGCGTGTGCGGCTGCTCACCGACGAGGGCGAGGTCGAGGCGTTCGGGACCGACGGGGAGCCCGTTGTGGTCACGCTGCCGTAGCCGACAGCCTGTCGTTCGAGAAGTTCTCGGCCGCGTCCCGCGCACCTGCGCGGGACGCGGTACGCTTGGTGGAGTCAACGATGCGGGCTCGGAGGACCGGGCTCGGCGTCATACAGGGAGGTGAGGACGCCATGGGGATGTTTGCGGCGATCGCGCGGGTCTTCGGCGGGCAGCGAGAGACCGGCGACAAGCAGCCTGATCAGCCGACCGTCGTGGTCGACTGGGACAAGCGCACTTCCTCTGGTGGCACCGCGACGACCACCCGCCGCCCCGTGTCACCGGGGAGCCCCGCGGGCGTCCCCCGTCCCTCGGGCCCGGTGCGCATCGATCTCACCGATCGCGACGCATCGACCGGCACACCGCCCGCGACACCACGCGACCCGGAGCCCGCGCCGAAGCCTGAGCCAACCCCGGTGACCGAACTGGTCAAGGCCGAGGAAGTGCGCAACAGCCTGCGCGATGAACTGCGGGACAGCTACGAGCGGGCGATCTCGCTGGCCGAGCGTGTGGACCGGCACCTGGACACGCAGGAAGAACGGTCGCGGCGGCTGCTGGAGATCGCAGAGAACCTTCCGGCGGCGCTCGAGAGCCTGGGCTCGATCGGTGCGGGCCAGGCGGAGCTGCGTTCCGCGGTGACGGAACTGGCCTCTGCTTTCCGCGAGGGGCAGGCGAGCACGCAGAAGGGCCTGGCGATGCAGCTCGAGTCGCTGGGGCGGGTCGAGGGGTTGATCGCCGAGGCCACGGACTCGCAGCGGGAAATCCGCGCGTCGATCGAGAACCTCTCGAGCGCGTTCGAGGAGATCACCGCCTCCAACAAGCGGCTGGGCGACACGCTGACGGACATGAAGCGTCGGGACTCGGAGCGCGAGGAACGGCTGCAGGCCGCCAACGCGCGAACGCACAAGCTGCTGATGGGCCTGGCGATCGGCGGCGGCATCATCGGCGGCCTGGGCGTGCTGGCACTGATCGCCCAGGTGGTTGTGCCGCTGTTCACCGCCGGCTGAGGCGTTGAGCACGGAGATCGGGCTCGAACGCTTGTCGTTGGGACCTCGCCGTTCGCCGCTGGTTGGCTGATGACGGATGTCGAAGCCCCGCGAGTCGCATCGCCATGCATGGAATCGACGAGAGTTCTGGGTATCCGGGCCTTTCTGCCGAAGCGTACCTCGATGAGCTTCGGGGCACGCTGCGCCCCGCGTTTCGGGGTCGCGTCATGCACGACCTGCGGGAGTTCACCGACGAGTGGATCTTCGAGGGCATCGATGCGTTCGAGCCCCTCAAGAACCCCGGTCGGCGCACGCTCCCGTGGGAACTCCCTGACTGGCACTCGATCAGCTTCGACCTGATCATGCGGCTCAACGAGATCGTCGAAGGCTCTGATACGCGCATTCGGCTCAAGAAGCTTCCTGCTGAGCTGGCGTGCTACATCGGGTATGTCGCGCTCGAATTCAACACGCGTCAGGATCCGTTGTATGACCTCGTAGGCCGTGCGGTCGTTCTCCCGCTTGTCGTCGCGGCGAGAAAGGACACCGAGCTGTTGCTCTTCCGACGCTATCTGATCGGCTTGTTCGATCGCAAGGGCACCTTCGACCCGGACGCCCTCAACTACGACGAGCTTGTGTCGACGACGGCGCTCGGCGCCGCTCTTGGCTCATCGGGCGATTCTCTGATTGGATCGCGTGTCCGTGACCTCCGTGTCTGGCTGGACCGGCGCGCATCCACGGGAGAGGCACGGTTCCGCGACTGGGTGAACTCCGAGTCTCGCCCGCTGTGGCTCGAGGCGGCCGAGGCGGCACCGTCCGATGCGCGGGCATGGGCGGCGTCCTTCATGAGGTGATCGCGGCTCTGCGCGTCGTGCATCCGTCCGGTCACGACGGCTCCCGAGCCTCCGTCGTTCGAACCGTCCCCCCGATCACCATCGCCGACGAGATGATCAACAGATTTTTGACGATGTACTGCCCCTCCATCGTCAGCCCGTACGGGATTCGTCCTTCCTGGAATGTCGCCGAGGGCACGATCACCAGCGGCAGGAAAGTCCCCACCATCTGCAACGCGAGCAGACCGATCGCGAAACGGAGCATCGGGCGGAGCAGGAACATCATGCCGATCGCTACCTCCCACCACCCGATCACCGAAACCCACGCCTCCGCTGATAGCACCGGCATCCAATCGACCGTCATCAGCACGAGCGGCTCCGCCGGTGACAAGCCAAGCGGCTTGAGCAGTCCGAACCAGACAAAGATCACCGCGAGCGAGTACCGCAGCGCCCCGTGGCCGTAGCGCCGCATGAACCTGGCGATCAGCCTATCGATGCTCTCGATATCCATGGACGCATCCTCTCGCTCGGCGTTTCCTGATCGCCACGACACACCAGAACCGATACCTGGACGCAGATCGGCGTCGTCGATTCATCCGTGGTGCGCGTTGTGTTTGGATTCCTCTTCCAGATGCCACGGCTCGTTTCGTACCCTGCAGCCCATACACCATGCGGCCTTCCATCGGTCGCCCAAGGGGTTGATTCCGGGGCCGGCGGTCCGTTGCCGAACCCATGTATGATTGGAGTCGTTTCGGTGAAACCGAGAGCCGGTTGCTCACAGATGCACGAAAGCACGATCGGGGCGCATTCTTGGAGCGAAGTTCGAGGGCGAGACTGATGGACGCCTCTCCGACCCGACATCTCAGGCTCCCTTTCATGCTGTCAGCCTCGTGTTTGCTGCTCGCCGGGTGCGTTGCGAAGCCGCCTCGCGAGGAGCTGCCGCTCGCGGATGTTCCCGCGTTTTCGGCTTCCGGCGAGGGTGCTCGGCTCGATCGTTGGTGGGAGGGTTTCAACGATGAGGACCTGAGTCGTCGCATCGAGGCCGCGCTCGCCGACAACTTCACGCTCGAATCGGCTTGGGAACGGCTCCAAGCGGCTCGGGCCTCGGTTGCCACCGAGGCCGCCGTGAGGCGGCCAACACTCGACGGGACGGGCGAGGTTTCGCTTGAAGACGGTAGCGAAGTCGACCGCCGATCCCGGGTCGGTCTCGGGCTGGAGGCCTCGTACGAAGTCGACCTCTGGGGCCGGATCCGCAAGACCGTTGAGGCGGAGCGTCTCCGGGCCGACGCAACGGCGCTCGATTACCGCGCCGCGGCGATCTCCCTGTCTGCCGAGACGGCCATCGCGTGGCTGGAACTCATCGAGGCACGGCACCAGCTCACGCTCATCAGCTCGCAGATTGAGACCAACGAGACTGTGCTCGAGGTGCTCGAACTCCGGTTCGCGGTGGGACAATCTGGTGCAGCGGATGTGCTCCGGCAGCGGCAGCTCGTCGAAGCGACACGAGAGCAGGCCGTCACCGTGCTCACCCGGATTGATCTGCTTGAGCATCGGCTTGCGGTGCTTGAGGGTCGGCCGCCGCAGGACACCGGCATCGGCGGAGACACCCCGTCGCTCCCCTCGCTTGGTCTCATGCCGGCCGTCGGCCTGCCGGCCGATCTGCTGTTGCGTCGGCCCGATGTCCGGAGCGTGCTGCTTCGGATCGAAGCGGCGGATCGGGATGTCGCGGCGGCTGTGCGAGACCAGTACCCTCGCATCGACCTGCTCGCTGCCGCGGCCACCGTCGCGGAGAACCCGGGTGGCCTGTTCGACGCCTGGCTCGCATCGATGGGCGCCCAACTTATCGCGCCGCTCTACGACGGCGGCCGAAGAGAGGCCGAGATCGATCGCCGCGTCGCGATCCGTCGGCAGCTGGTGGCTCAGTACGGCCAGACCGTGCTCGACGCCCTCGCCGAGGTCGAAGACGCCATGGCCAACGAACGCCGCCAGAGCGAGCGCCTCGACCGGCTGGAGACGCGGCTCGACCTTGCCGAGCGCACCTATGCGCAGCTCCGCACGGAGTATCTCAACGGCGTGACAGACTTCATCGATGTGCTCACCGCACTCGAGGACCAGCAGCGGATCGAGCGTGACCTTCTCGCCGCGCGGCTTGACAGGCTGCTGTTTCGCGTCACGCTGCACCGCGCCATCGCGGGCGGGTTCGCGACCACGCGTGAACAGGAGCAGGGCATCCGATCCCCCGACACACCCGAAACGACCGCAAGGAGCGATGAGCCTGTCACACGATGAACCCAATCAGGACCGCCGGCCGGGGTGGCTGCGCATCATCATCTCGGCGGTGCTCAGCTTCGCTGTTCTGAGTCTCGCCGGTGGCGCCAGCTATCTGATCTTCAGCACCGAGCCGACGGCAGAGCGCGAGGCGCAGACCCGGAAGACAGCCGCACTCGTCGAGGTCATCACCGCCGAGCGGGGCGACTTCCGCCCCACGATCAGCGTGCTCGGGCAGGTGCAAGCTGCTCGAGAGGTCGTGATGCGGCCCCGCGTCGCTGGCGAGGTCATCGATCTTGAGGCCGGCTTCGTACCCGGCGGCCTCGTCGAAGAGGGCGAGCCACTGGTGTACCTGGATCCCGCCGACTTCGAGCGGGCGCTCGCGACCCGCCGCAGCGAGCTGAAGCAGATCGAGGCTGAGCTCGCCATCGAAGAGGGTCGTCAGCGGGTAGCTCAGCAGGAGTACGAGCTGCTCGGCGAGGAGATCGACGAGCAGAACCGTTCGCTCGTGCTGCGCGAACCGCAGATCGAGCAACTCCGTGCACGGCTTGATGCGGCGCGGGCGGCGCTCGATCTCGCTGCGCTCGAGCTTGAGCGAACCACCGTTCGCGCACCGTTCGATGCTCAGGTGCTCGAGCAGTCGGTCAACATCGGTTCGCAGGTTGGCACCGGTGATCGTCTCGGAAGACTCGTGGGCACCGATGAGTATTGGATCCTCGCCAGCGTGCCTCTGCGCGATCTGCGGTGGCTCACCTTCGCCGACGAGGGCGATGGGGAAGCGATCAATGCACGAGTCCGACACTCCACGGCCTGGGATCCCGGGCTGGAGCGGGAGGCCCGTGTCACTCGGCTTATAGGCGAGGTGGACAACGAGACTCGGCTCGCTCGCGTGCTTCTCACACTGCCAGACCCGCTCGCACGCGAGACCGACGGCCCGGCCGTCGTCCTCGGCACGCTGCTGCAGGTCCGCATTGAAGGCAAGCAACTCGCTGGTGTTATCCGGCTCGATCGCGAGTACCTTCGGCAGAACGACACCGTGTGGCTGACAGTCGGCGGCGAGCTTGAGATCCGTACGGTCACTGTCGCGTTTCGCGACGCGACCTACGCCTACATCTCCGATGGACTCGATCCGGGTGAGCAGATCGTCACCACCTCGCTCGCGACTGTCACCGACGGCCTACCGCTTCGCACTGAAGACGAAGGCCCTGAGCAGAGCGATGCATCACAGCAACGAGGGAAGAACGGCTCGTGAGAACGGGAGCATCCACATCCTCCGAGACACCCCGTGGCCCGATCGCCTGGATGGCCCGCAACACCGTTGCCGCCAATCTCGTGATGGTGTTGCTGCTTGTCGGCGGTATCTGGGCGGCGATCAGTGCGCAGAAGGAGGTCTTCCCGCAGTTCGAGCTCGACATCGTCAATGTGAGCGTCGGCTACCCGGGGGCTGCGCCGGAAGAGGTCGAGCAGGGCATCCTCCGACCCGTCGAGGAGGCCATCCGCGGCATCGAGGGCATCCGCGGGATCACCTCCGAGGCTCGCGAAGGTCGCGGCAGCGTGAGCATCGAGCTCGTGACCGGTGCCGAGCGCATGAAGGTCTTCCAGGACATCGATCAGGCCGTCACGCGCATCCGCACCTTCCCCGACGACATCGATCAGCCCGATGTCACACTGCAATCGCGGCAGCGTGAAGTCATGTCCGTCGGGTTGTACGGTCCGGTTGACATCTGGACCTTGCGACAGCTCGCCGAGGGGCTGCGCGATCAACTGCTCGCGAGCCCGCGTATCACACAGGTCGAACTCGGCCATGTTCCCGACTACATCACCCATGTCGAGATCCCCCGAGACCGACTCCGCGAGTACGGGCTGACGCTGCCGGATATCGCCCGGCTCATCGAGGATTCGAGCGAGGACATCGCGGCAGGATCGGTGCAGACCAGCGCCGGCGAGATCCTGCTCCGAGTCAAAGCCCGGAAGCAGTGGGCCGAGCAGTTCGCGAGTATCGAGATCGTTACCAACGAGCAGGGCGGGGTTGTCACGCTCGGCGATATCGCGACTGTGCGTGATGGCTTCGAGGAGGGGAACTTTCACTCGCAGTTCAACCGGCAGCCGTCGGTCGAGCTCGAGATCTACCGCGTCGGCAACCAGTCACCGGGCGATGTCGCCGATGCCGTCGAAGAAACGATGAGCCAGGCCGAGGCGGGCTTCCCGCCGGGCGTCACATGGCGCATCGACAACAACAACGCCGAGGACTTCCGCCGCCGGCTAGCGCTCGTTACTGAGAACGGCCTGCTCGCCGTGGTGATCGTGCTGGTCATTCTGTCGCTTTTTCTGGAGCTGCGCCTGGCCTTCTGGGTCATGATGGGCATGGCGATCTCGTTCATCGGCGGCGTGCTCTTCCTGCCGACGGCCGGGGTCAGCATCAACATGATCTCTCTGTTCGGCTTCCTGATCGTCCTCGGGATTGTCGTCGACGATGCCGTCGTTGTTGGGGAGAATGTCTACGAGTACCGCCAGGAGGGCATGGACCCGATCGAGGCGGCGATCAAGGGTGCGCGCGAGATGGCCGGGCCGGTTACCTTCAGCATCCTGACGAACATCGTCGCGTTCGTGCCGCTGATGTTCATCCCGGGCGAAACTGGCAAGTTCTGGCGTCCGCTGCCGATCGTGGTGATCATCGTGCTTGCTGTGTCGCTGCTCGAAGCCCTGTTCATCCTGCCTTCGCACCTCGCGCACATCCGGCAGAATCCCGATCGCCGCGGCCTTCGCGGCTGGCTGCACCGGGGCCAGCGCCGCATCGCCGAGGGCTTCTCCTGGATCGTCAGCACGCTCTACCGGCCCGCCCTTCGCGCCTCGCTTCATGTCCGCTATGTCACGCTCGCGGTGGCGCTCGCGCTCTTCGCGATCGTGGGCAGCTACAGCTTGAGCAGCCACATGGGCATGATTCTGATGCCGGAGGTCTCCGCTGATGAGATCGAAGCCGGCGTGCGGCTCCCCGTGGGCACCACACCCGACCAGGCCGCCCGCGTCGCCAAACTCGTGACCGACGCGAGCACGCGCATGTTCGAGGAGCACGATCTCGACCGCGTGGCCGAGGGGCTCAAGACCAATGTCCGCGGTGGGAGCTTCATCGATGTTGAGATCGTGATGCGTCCGCCGGACGAGCGCGACATGACCGCCGCCGAGGTCATCACGCTCTGGCGCGACTCCATCGGCGACCTGCCCGGGGTTGATCAGATCACCTTCGAAGCGGAGCGGGGCCCGGGCGGATACCGACCGGATGTGAGCGTCGATCTCAGCCACCGCGACATCGCCGTGCTCGAGGCCGCCTCCGAGGACTTGGCCGCCGAGCTCGAGACGCTCGCGAACACCCGCGATGTGAACGACAGCTACAACCGCGGGAAGACGCAGCTGGACTTCGAGTTGCTCCCCGAGGGGCGTGCGCTCGGGCTCACGACGGCCGATGTCGGCGAGCAGCTCCGCGGCGCTTTCTTTGGGTCGCTCGCGCTCAGGCTTCTGCGAGGCACCAACGAGATCGAGGTTCGAGTCAAGCTTCCCGAAGAGGAACGCGAGGACATCTACAACCTCGAGGATCTGATCATCCGTACACCGGGCGGGGCCGAGGTCCCTCTGCTCGATGTTGCCACTGTCCGCCAGACCGAGGCCTTTACGAGCATCAGCCGACGCGACGGCAGGCGAGTCGTCAATGTGTCGGCCAAGGTCGAGCCCAAACGCGCCATCGGGCAGGTCATTGCCGCGCTCAACGCGGAGATTCTTCCCGAACTGCGAAGCCGATACCCGGGGCTCACATGGACCTTCGAGGGATCGGACGCCGAGATGCGCGAGGCGACGACCAATCTCTGGGGCGGATTCGGCCTCGCCTTGCTGCTCATCTACGCACTGCTTGCTATCGCTTTCCGCCATTACGCCCAGCCGTTGATCATTCTGGCCGCGATCCCGTTCGGCATTGTGGGAGCGGTGCTCGGCCATATCATGCTGGGGTACGACCTCTCGCTCATCAGCCTGATGGGTGTGATCGCTCTTTCGGGCGTGGTTGTCAACGACTCGCTCATCATGATCGACTATGCCAACCGCCATCGAGGCGACAAATCCGCGTATCAGGCGATTCTCGAAGCAGGTATCCGCCGATTCCGGCCCATCTTCCTTACCACCGCGACCACATTCTTCGGCCTCGCGCCGATCATCCTTGAGGACTCGCTCCAGGCGCAGTACATCGTGCCCATGGCCATTTCACTGGGGTTCGGCATCGTCTTCACAACCACCGTCATCCTGTTCCTGGTTCCTTGCCTCTATCTCATTCTCGATGATCTCGCGTGCGCGGCATCCCGCCTCCGGCCGACACCCGCGGCTCGGAGTCATCTCGAGCATACGAACGCTTGACTCCATCCCGGGCATGCGTGTCGACAGCCTCCGACCCGCCGTCGATGCTCTTCGCTCGAGGTTCGCAGGCCAACCGGCCGTCGAAGCTCGGCGGCGGTTCTCGCTCGGCGATCGGTGCATTTCGCTCGGCAAGCCTGAAACCGGGCTGGCGCTGATCCGCCTCTGGAGCCTCGAAACGGAGCACTTGATCTGAACGGGGTGGACCTCACCCTGTTGCGACGGGATATCCCTGTCGGCGCATCTGAGTGAGGACGCACGAGCAACTCAGACTGGAGGGATCATGCTGGCCGCTGCTTGTCGACCGTTGTTGTTCGTTCTTTTTTTGGCGAGCTGGGCGGCAACCGTACCCCCGCTGGCAATCGCGGATGAGCCGGCCTCGCTCCGCGTGGGTCAGCCCGAAATCGTGCATGCGGCCGCATTTGATGAGAACTTCGGCGAGCGTCTCTTGGATCGCTCCGAGGATATCTGGCTCGACGGTGATGTGCTCTGGTTCGCAAAACGCGATGCCGGTGGGCCTTGGAACATAACTGGATCGATTTCACAAGCAATGGCGCCGCTCCAGGGTACGGACATATGGGCCGTTGGTCTCCGGTGGGACCGATGGTCCGAAGCGTTCATACGGGTCTCGTTCACCGGAGCAGAGGCCCCACCTGGCAGGAGAGAGTTTCATGTGTGGCGAGGCGAACATGCCCCCGAGGTACCCCACCGAGCGCAGCCAGGCTTGGTTGAGACGATCGAGATCGACGGACCCGTGGAGGGAGGAAGACGCAAGATCACGGTCGTCCTTCCACCCGGCACACGAGACGGCAAGCCCATTCCCGCGATCGTCCTCGCGGACGGGCAGAGCGCGGACGCTTGGGGCGACGTTGTCGCCGCACTGGTGCTCGAAGGATCGGTCCGGCCTCTCGCGATCGTTGGCATACATAGTGGCGGATACGACGGCGACCGATCGCAGCCGTACGATCCCAATCTCGATCTGAGAGCCAAGGAATACCTCGACGGCCACGACCCGGAACGATTCGACGCCCACCTCTCCTGGGTCATCGACTCTGTTCTGCCTGAAGTCTCGCGTCGTTACGCCGTATCACTCCGGCGTGACGACCTTGCCGTCGCTGGATTTAGCAATGGAGGCGCATTCGCGGCTACCGCGGCGGCGCGTCGGAGTGACAGGTTTCGTGCAGCGTTGGCGCTCTCGGTGGGCGTCCCTCCTGAAGCCGAGTCGTTTCAACAGCACGCCCGGGGTGTCCGGTTCTTTCTCGCGGCAGGAGAGCTCGAACCCAGGTTCTTCCATAACACGGAAGTCACGCACCATCGAGCAGAGCGTGCCGGTTGGGACTCGATATTCATGTCGTATGTGGCTGGACACGAACCGGACTTGTGGATTCTCGCCGCCGCACAGTTCGTACCACTGATGTTCCCACCAACCACGCCATCGCCTGCTGACAATGACTCGGTTCGTGAGCCTGCCACACCGCCCTCGTCATCAGGTGAGTCCTCGGAACGCGAACTTCGCCGATGAACTCCACTCGGGCGGCAATCCTGACATCGGGGTGACAGAACTCCAGTTGAGCTTCTTGCTGCTCAGATCGGCCTCTGGAGCCCTAAAACGCGGATTCTGGTTTCACCGTGTAACCTGCGGTCGGAGCCGGGCTTGCCCGGATATGGAATCGGCATTCAGTGAACTATTCCGGCACGCCTGAAAAGAATACTGCGTCCGACGCGGCATATGTCGCACCTGAAATTGTCCCGAGCTTGGGACCCCCTCGACGGCGCATTTCTTGATGCACCTGCTCATGTCGAACTGCAGGCGCCCAACCGATATACCACGGCTCTGTCCGGGATCGCTCAAGCAACGCCCACGACTCGGTCTTCAACTCGGCGCTCGACACCTCGCTCAGGTCGGGCCGAAGCCATGCGTCCAGCCCGTATCCTATCACCATCGTCACGACCACCAACCCACTCCCGGCTGCCCATCCAAGTGTTGCTCGGCGATTCATGGCACGCTCCTTCATGCTTGCATACCTGACACCAAGCGGAGCCAATCCGGTTTGACTGCCATCTCCAATGCGACACGCTCGGGTAGCATGTCCGCATGGAGAGTCCCGAGGTTCAGATAACGCTCCTGCTTCAACAAGCAGGCCCAGGGGATTCGGACGCTTCTGCGAAGCTGCTGCCGCTGGTGTATGACCAACTCCGCAAGGCCGCCGAGATCCAGTGCCGGGTCGAGGACAAGGGCCAGACCCTGCAGCCGACGGCTCTTGTCCACGAGGCCTACCTGAAACTCGCCGGGCATCGCGATATCCCGTGGGCGAACCGAGGCCACTACTACGCCGCCGCCGCTCAGGCCATGCGGCAGATCCTGATCGACCATGCCCGTTCCCGAGGGGCTCGGAGAGCCCGAGAAGCCGCCGCAATCGCCTTCTCCGATGTGGAAACACTCGCTCAGCAAGAGCCCGAGCAAATCTTGGCAGTCGATGACGCCCTGTCTCGCTTGGAGGCTGAGGACCAGGAAGCCGCCGCAATCGTGAAACTGCGGTTCTTCGCCGGCCTCAGCGTGGAGCAGGCCGCTCAGGCGACAGGGGTGTCGCCACGAACAGCGGCCCGCCTCTGGTCGCTCGCCCGCGCCAGGCTCCATCGCTTCCTCACCGAGCCGGGCGTGGAGCCTTCCGATGGCTGAGAGCCTGCACCGACGCGCGAGGGCAGTGTTCCTCGAACTCACGACGCTCGACGGCCCCGCTATCAGCATCGAACTCGATCGCCTCGTCGGAGACGATGCGGCGCTCCGTGCCGCCGTCGTCAGCCTGCTCGATGCACGACAGGACGCCAACCAAGCCGGACTGATGACCGCCGACACCGGGTCTCGACACTCCGCCCCGATCACCGAGTCGGCCGGAACGATCATCGGACCTTACAAGATTCTTCAGCTCATCGGCGAAGGCGGTTTCGGATCAGTGTTCTTGGCCGAACAAGCCGAGCCCGTGCGCCGCCGTGTCGCGCTCAAGATCATCAAACTCGGCATGGACACCAAGCAGGTCATCGCCCGCTTCGAAGCGGAACGCCAGGCGCTTGCCCTCATGGACCATCCCCACATCGCCCGTGTCTTCGACGCGGGCGCCACGGCTTCGGGCCGGCCGTACTTCGCTATGGAGCATGTCGTAGGCGACGCGATCACAAAATTCGCGGACGACTACAAACTCGACATCGACGCACGGCTGAGGCTCCTCGCCCAGGTCTGCTCCGCCGTTCAACATGCCCATACCAAGGGCGTCATCCACCGCGATCTCAAGCCTGCCAATGTCCTTGTCAGCATGGTGGACGGCAAGCCATTCGCCAGGGTCATCGACTTCGGCATCGCCAAGGCGACCGCCTCCCCGCTCACCCACAAGACGCTGTTTACGGAGCACCGCCAACTCATCGGCACGCCCGAGTACATGAGCCCCGAGCAGGCGGAAGGCTCGCCTGACATCGATACCCGAACCGATGTTTACGCGCTGGGCGTGCTGCTCTACGAGTTGCTGACCGGAGCTACGCCGTTCGACGCGACGAGGCTGCGGTCGGCAGCCTGGGGAGAGATGCAGCGGATCATCCGGGAGGAAGAACCACCGATCCCGAGCATGCGGTTAAGTCGCGACGCCGCCTTGTCGCAACGGACCGCCGCGAACCGGCAGACCGAGCCGCCGAGACTGGCGAGCAGCATCCGCGGCGAACTCGACTGGATCGTCATGAAGGCTCTCGATAAGGATCGGGGGCGGCGGTACACAACGCCTTCAGACCTGGCCGAGGACATCGGGAAGCACCTTTCGGGCGACGCCGTTGAGGCGGCACCGCCGAGCACGGCGTACAAGCTGCGCAAGTTTGTGAGGCGCAACAGAGGGCCTGTTGTCGCCGGAGTTTCAATTGCAGTTGTTCTTCTGCTGGGTATCGCTGGCACCACAGCCGGCTTGCTGATCGCGCAGCACAACGCCGATGTTGCGATACGACACGCAAGCGCAGCCCAATGGTCCGCCTACACCGCCAACCTTGCCCTCGCCCAGAACGCCATGGACGCAGGGGACTGGCTGGGAGCTCGTGCATTCCTGGAACAATGCCCAGACGCACTGCGGGGCTGGGAGTGGGCCCTGCTGAACAAGAGGGCCAATGCCACTCGCTGGAGTTTCAACAACGCGGTTGCAACGCAGAGCGCCGACGGCGACACGCTGTTCTTGTTCCCCGACGAGAGTTCCCAGGCGTCCCTGATCGACACGACAACTGGCGGAGAACTCTTCCAGTTGCGCGTGGAAGCAGGCCATGTGCGTGATGCCGCATTCAGCCCGGATTCTGAAGTAATCCTGACTACCGGTTCCAACATCTCTTACCTCTTCAGTGCGCGCACCGGCAGGACACTCGCGACGATCCCAGGCGTCATCGGCGCCGCAAGCAGTCATTCGTTCTCTTCAGACAGCTCACGATTCGTGCTGATGCACCGCGACGGCATCGCTCGCGTCTACGACGCCACAAACGGATCCGTCGTGATGGACCTGACCTCCGCGGCGTTCCCGGCAACGACCAACGGCCATGCCGCGTACATCCCAGGAACATCGTCCGCCGTACTCGTGGCGCAGAATCTCCCCATCCGCATCGTCGACACACTCCCTGGCACCTTGGTCCGCGACATCCCGGGTCCGCCGTCGTATGTTCAATGCCTTGCCATGAGCCCGGACGCAACGAGGTTTGCGGTCGTCAGAAGCAACGCGGTCGATGTCTGGAACATACAAACCGGCACGAAGGCCTGGACCGCCGAACGCCCCTCAGAGTATTTCGTGGACGCTGAATTCTCGGCCGACGCCGCCACCCTCATCACGATATCAGCACAGGACGACAGCGATATCTATGCCGACGCACCCTACTACTGGACATGGGACGCAGTCACGGGAAACGCCCTCGATCGGCGGGCATCCGACCACTCAGCGTTTCGCGACAGCCGCCGCGAGTTCGAAAGCATTGGCGCAATCTACAAGCTGACGCGAGACGGTCGCACCTTGCTCCACGAACTGCAACTCCATGAACTGCACATCGAGAGCATGGCCTCGCTCACCGGTGGATCGTGGATTCGAGGAGAAGCCATCACCACGCCGGACGGCACGCGCCGCATCACCCTTTCGTCGCGGAACAAGATCCAGTTCAGCGAAGCGCAGTCCGACAGACACCTTATCGAGTTCCACACGGAGGAACCCATCGACGAACTCATGCTCTCCGCAGACGGAACGATCTTGCTGGCACGAACCGCCAGTGGCAGCGCACATGTATGGGATGTCAGAACTCCGCAGCAGCACCGGGCCGACGCCCGGGAACAGTGGAACGCTCGGCAAACCGCGTCCGAGGCCGTTGACCGGCTGTGGGGAAGCGC
The DNA here is from genome assembly GCA_052168215.1 of Phycisphaerales bacterium. Taxonomy (GTDB): domain Bacteria; phylum Planctomycetota; class Phycisphaerae; order Phycisphaerales; family UBA1924; genus JANQQZ01. The sequence goes on along the minus strand of JBQLZJ010000004.1, from coordinate 196,388 downwards.
AACCCCCACCAGCGGACTGCCGATATCGCTGCTGCACGACGACTCTCTGGCCCCCACGACGCGGCTGGTCGCCGGAGAGATGCTCTACGACAGGCTCGTCAACGCAGAGAAGGAAGTCGCTCGCGTCTACCGGAGGCTCTCAGACGGGCACACCGACAAGACTGCCGTCCTCAAGGCCGCGAACGACGCCCAACTCCACCCTCGCCTCAAGACCGCTCTGCTCACCAAGGCCGAAGCATGGGAGTACCACCCTCCGCAGCAAACCAAGGACCAGCAACTGTCAGACGAGACCCGTCGCCGCCGATTGGCTGAGGCCTCGCTCGCGCTCACGGACTTCTTCTCGTGGGAAACGATCCCTGGCCATCTCGATCCCGAAATGATTGCTGAGGCGTTAGCCGCCCGCGTCGAACTTCTCGGCGAGCAGCACCCGTTGACCTCTCAAACTCGGTGGCTCTACGGGATGCTCCTCACGGCAAAGGCCGGTCGCGTCGAAGAGGGACTTGAGAGTTGCCGACTGGCTGCGGATTCGATGCTCAGCAGTCCCGAGAGCGATCCGTTTGTGCGAATCGGCGTCGTTCACAATCTGATGCAGACCGAACTCCGCTATGGCACCTTTGAGGAGGCGGAAGCCAGGTTTAATCAACTGTTGGCGCTCCTCCAATCCGAGGCAGAATCCGAGCGAGACGACGCTCTTGAACTGTGGCAGATTGAAGGTGGCCCGTATGGTCCATTCAGCCTGTCGTATGTAGAAGACATTCTGCCAACGCGCTTGCGCAGCAGCATAGGTTCCATGAATGGCATTGCTGATCGAGGTGATCGCATCACATTCGTAGTAGAGTGGATTGAACGGGCAAGAACACTTGGGCTGCAGGGTCTGTTGGCGAGTGACAGCGCGGGATACTTCATCATCGACATAGGGACCGAATCAGATCCATACGAACTCGTCATCCCGAATAGCCGACTCGTCTACCTTCTTCGCTTGATTCCTGATGCGGTTGGAGTCAAGCAAGCCCAATCGCTCGCGTTGCTGAGACGCGGCGACTTTCGAGAAGCGGTCCGACTCGCGATCGAAGTCGAAGAATCGAATGCAGATGCCGGAAAGCCCCAACTTGCCTTGCCAGTAGCAGTTCAAGCGATCGCCGCTGCGAGACTCGGAGAACAGTCCGAGGCAGAGGAGTTGCGATCACGGCTGGTGGCGATCAAGGAAAGGACTACGCAGGAACGTGGCGAGAGCGATCTGATCTGGTGGAACTCAATCGGACGGTTCGTGAACTCGGACCGCGTCATCGATCTGTTCCTTCAGGAACTCGACGACACACTGGCGGGGCGACCTCCAGTGATCGAGTAGAGCCTGTTGCACTCGCCGGGACGCCGCGAATGGCATGCTCGGATCCGGATTCTCGCCGATCTCGCCCGGATTATCCGGCGTGAGCCCATCCCCCCACAGCGGCGCACGAAAAAACGGAAGCCCCTTGTTTCCAAGGCCTTCCGCTCTGAATCGGGGTGACAGAACTCCAGTTGAACTTTTTGCAGCCCAGATCGGCCGCTGGAGCCTGGAAACGCGGGTGTTGTTGCACCAAGACTGATATCCTGCGAGTCGCTCCTCAGGTGGTCCCTGCTGTCTGGAACACCCACTCCGGGAACGGGTCCGGCCACGCTGACCATGCATCCGGCCCCATTGCGAGCTCCTCGTCGGTGAGCAGGCAACTGTCCAGCAGCGATCGGGTGTAGGCCTCATCCAGATTCACGCCGATCATCACGACCTCTTGGCGCCGGTCGCCGAACGGATCTTCCCATTTTGACTCGATCCACTCGCGTGACTCGGCATCGTCCGGCCATCGGTCGCGCGATGCGACGATCCACCAGCGACCCGCCGGTTCGATCCGGAACGAACCGCCCGCCTGCGACCACATCGCCGCGAAATCGTGCTTAGTCGCCAGCCAGCAGAAGCCCTTTGACCGCGTCGTCTTCAGGAAGCCGCCCGTCACCATGTCGTAGAGCCGCTGGGGATGGAACGGCCGGCGGGCTCGGTAGACGAAGCTGGAGATCCCGTATTCCTCGGTCTCGGGCGTGTGCTCCTCGTTGAGCTCCTTGATCCACTGCGGCGACGCCATCGACCGTTCCATGTCGAAACGCCCAGTCCCGATGATCTCGCGAAGATCGACCTCGGAATTGGTCGTTCGGATGATCTTGGCGTCGGCGTTGAGCGACCGGATCATCGCCTCGATATGGCGCAGCTCATCCTCATCGACGAGGTCGCACTTGTTGACGAGGATCACATCCGCGAACTCAACCTGGTCCGTCAGCAGGTCAGCAATCGACCGCTCGTCCTCGTCCGAGAGCCCCATTTGCCGATCGGTCAGGTCATCGTATGTGTGAAACTCAGACCGGAAGTTGGACGCATCAACCACCGTCACCATCGTGTCGAGCCGGGACAGCTTCGAGAGGGAGCGTCCATCCTCGTCCTCGAAAGTGAAGGTCTGCGCGACCGGCAGGGGTTCAGAGATCCCGGTGGACTCGATAAGCAGGTAGTCGAACTTACCCTCGCGCGCCAGACGCGAAACGGCCTTGAGCAGGTCATCCCGAAGCGTGCAGCAGATGCAGCCGTTGGACATCTCGACGAGCTCTTCCTCGACTCGGTCGAGACTCGCACCGCCCTGCTTGACCAACTCCGCATCAATGTTCACCTCACTCATGTCATTGACGATGACCGCGACGCGGAGGCCCGCACGGTTGCGCAGAACATGGTTGAGCAGTGTGGTTTTACCCGAGCCGAGAAAGCCGGAGAGGACTGTAACGCGAAGGCGTTCACGCTTCCCGATGAGCTTGCTGATGGCGTCAATCAACGCGGCCTCCTTTGCCTGACGCCCTGCCAAGCCCCGGAGCGGGCCGTTGACGACAGTCGCCGAGAGGCTATGCTATTGGCATTCCATTGTCAACAAGTCGGCCCACCGATCGACACTGAATCGACGCTGCACGCATGAGGACCATCTGTGGCCACTGCACTAGAAGACCAAAGTCCCTTCCACCAAGCTCCTGACATCGGTCCATCGCGGGCGTATCGCGACTGGCTCGGGATTACGGCTTCCACTTTGTGCGCCATCCACTGCGCGGCGATGCCCTTCGTGGTCGGATTCCTCCCGACGCTTGGGCTTAGCTTTCTCGCCGACGCATCGTTTCACAAATGGATGGTAGGGATCTGCCTCACATTAGCCTTGCTGGCATTTGCACCGGGCTGGCGGCGCCACCGTCGGTCAGCCCCCGCTCTCGTCGGGCTCTGTGGACTGACACTCATCTCACTTGCTGCTTTCGCGGGCCCCGATGATTGCTGCCCTCCACCCGGTACCGCGCCGATGGTAACTGTCGAGAACCCCGTGCAGGCGGCTGCGCCCGATGGGGAGGCCGCATGCACCGCGTCATGCTGCCCGCAGCCGGTTGTTGAAGCGGAATCTGCAGGAGTCGATAGCCTGTTGTGGATGCTCATGACCCCGCTCGGTGGAGTGTTGCTCGTTGTGGGCCATCTGCACAACCGCCTTTGGAGTTGCCGTTGCGCGGCAGGTTGCTGTGCTCGTTCCGTCAGTGAGCAAATACCCGTGTGATCGCTTCCTCAATGAGGATCTCATCCATGACCCGCCGAACCACCGCACAGCAGAAAGCGATCGGAAGCGCGATCAAAGCAGCGGGACGGCCGTTGTCCATTCAAGAGATCAACGAACTCGCCGCCGAGGAGGTTTCTAGCCTCGGTCTGCGCACGGTGTATCGGGTTGTCAATCGCTTGCTCGACGACGGAGTGATTGCCCCTGTCTCCGTGCCCGGCCAGCCGGATCGATACGAACTCAGCGCGGTCGCCGCGAAGCACCATCACCATTTCCACTGCGAGCAATGCGACCGGGTCTTCGATGTCGATGCGTGCCCCGGCGGGCTCAGCCGCATGCTGCCACCGGGGTTTGAACTCTCCGGTCACGAACTCTCGCTGTGGGGACGATGCGTCGATTGCGCTGGATAGAAGCTTTTGACTCGCCCGGCCTGAACTGGCGTGCAACCCCATTCACAGAACGCCCCGGATGACAGGACGTGTTTGAACCCACTGTAAACACAGAAGGCCTCGGCATTTGCCGAAGCCTTCCGGTGTACCAATCGGGGTGACAGAACTCCAGTTGAACTTTTCTGCGCCGAGATCGGCCTCTGGGGCCTGGTAACGCGGCTTCTGTTCGTGAACCCCTGAGGTCTGTCAGGCGTCTTGCCGCAAGAGTGGGTCTGATTTCTTGACCATGAGACGGAATAGGCCGGGCGCACTCCCTGTTCGTCGAGCGATGAGTCGCTTCCTCGATTCCATCCGATCCTCCCGCAGCGACCGCAGGGATCCTCTGCAGGCATCGCTCAACGGAACCGGGCTCTCGCTGTTCTAACAGCGGTCGGCAGTCCCTAGGGGCAGTGCGCGCTGACCGAGCCGAGCTCCGGCTGAGTCGGCCGTGACGAGCCCTTATTCCTCCATTCACAGTCCGCCGTAGGTGGATCTTGAAGTACCGCGAGCATCGTGTGTGCTCTCACTGTTCCATCCGGTCCGTTTCAGCCCCACCGCCGTTCGCGATGAGGGTCAGGTCATGCCTCGCCTCGTTTGGCGAGCGCATTGGCCAGTTCACATACCTCGGGGGCGTCCCCCCCCATTTCAAGGAGAATCTCGATGATTCGCAATACCGTTCTTGCTCTGCCGCTCGGAGCGATCTCGCTTATCGGCGGCGCCGTCGTTCCACTCGCGCACGCTCAGCCGTCCGGCCAGCATGCGATGTCACTGCACTCAAGCGAATCGGCTGTTGAGCCATTCACGCTGACACTCGGGATGAGCGGGTACAGCCCCGTCTCGTACATCGAGCACAACCGCGCCGAGCCGGGTTCCCCCCGTTACACCACCGAGCACAACGGCGTCACCTACTTCTTCACCAGCGACGCCCAGCGTCGCACGTTCGAGCGGAGCCCGAGTCGCTTCCTGCCCGCGTACGGGGGGTACTGCGCCTTCGGGTGCTCGGTCGACTCGAAGTTCATTCCCGATCCCACGAGCTTCGAAGTCATCGACGGGCGGACGCACCTGTTCCTGAAGAACGCCGAGGTCGATGCCAAGAAGCTCTGGGACGACGCCGATCCAGCGAGGGTGCGGGCGGAGGCGGATGAGTTCTGGGCCTCGCAGAGCACAAGCAGGGCCTACATCAACGGGCGGAATGTTCCGGCCAGCGGCATCGGGCTCGACGGGTTCAGCCCGGTGTCGTACTTCACAGCCGGGAGCCCGGAGAAGGGCGACCCGGCGTTCGCGGTCGAGCACAACGGTGTGACCTACCACCTGACCTCCGCCGCACAGGTCGAGATGTTCAAGGCCGATCCCGCGAAGTACGAGCCGCAGTGCGGCGGCTGGTGCGCCTTCGGGATGACGGTTCAGGACAAGTTCCCGGTCGATCCGACCAAGTACCGCGTCATCGACGACCGCCTGTACCTGTTCCTCAACAACGACCAGTTGAACGCGCACGACCTGTGGGTACAGGGCGAGCAGCGCGAGCTGCTGGGGAAAGCGCACGCCCACTGGAAGAAGGTCTCCGGGCAGTAAGGCCCACGGACGCGGGGCGCGAGAGCGCCCCGCGTTCCTTTGTCCAAGAGGAGCGACCATGAAGCTGCAACAGATCCTCAACAAAGCCCGATCGTGCCGCATCTGCGAGCCCCGCTTGCCGCACGGGTGCCGCCCGCTGATCCAGGGCTCCGCTCAGTCCCGGATTGTTGTAATCGGACAGGCGCCCGGCGCCGCGGCGCACGAATCCGGTGTGCCGTGGGGCGATCGGAGCGGCGACCGCCTGCGCTCCTGGCTCGGCGTCTCCGACGACGAGTTCTACGACCCGAAGCTCATCGCGCTCCTGCCGATGGGGTTCTGCTACCCCGGCACCGGCACGAGCGGCGATCTTCGCCCGCGACCGGAGTGCGCCCCCGAGTGGCACGAGCGTCTGCTCTCAGGGTTCAAGTCGGTATCACTCACCGTCATCACCGGGAAGTACGCGTTTGACCGGTACCTCGGGGACGAGTTTGACACACTCACTGAAAGCGTGCGCGCCTACGCGGATCTGCTCCCCGCGTGCATTGCCCTGCCGCACCCTTCGCCTCGCAACAACATCTGGCTGAGGAAACACCCATGGTTTGAGCGCGAAGTGCTCGTTGCACTTCGCACACGCGTGCGGACATTGCTTGGCGCCGCCCGCGACTGACACTGCTTGTTTACATGACAGGAAACAGAACATGAACCCTCGATTCGTCACCACGGACATCCACGCTCTGCTCGATTACCCCGTTGCGCTCGCCCTGATGGGCGCCCCGTTCCTGCTGGGTCTCGGCGAGTCCGCGCCCGCCGCCAAGTGGCTTTCTGTCGGCACGGGTGTCGCCGCACTCGTCCTGACCATCTTCACCAATCACAAACTCGGGATCATCCGAGTCCTGCCGTACTGGTTCCATGTGCTCGTTGACGGGCTGGTGGGTGTCACGTTCGTCATCGCCCCGTTCGTGCTCGGGTTCAAGGGGCTTGACGCATGGTTCTATTGGGCGAACGCGGCGGCAGTGCTCACTGTCGTGAGCCTGAGTCAGCCGAGTTCACTGTCGATGGCACGCGGAGGGGCGGCGGCAACTGCTTGATGTGCGAAAGCACCTCGCGGCTACCCCAGCTTGAGAGGACGTGTTCGAACTGCTCCCAAGTACAGCAGGGACCGGCATTTGCCGGCCCCTGATTGTCGTTGAATCGGGGTGACAGAACTCCAGTTGAACTCTTTGTTACGGAGATCGGCCTCTGGGGCCTCGAGACGCGGAGTGTCGCTTCTCGGTTGAACGACCTCGCTCCCGCCGAAGTCGACCGCTGACTCGCCAGAGTGAGGGGTTCCTAACGCCCGCCGTCTTCGACTTTGGATGCGTCCAGAGCGGCTTTGTACTCGGCGAGGCGGTCTTTCGGTGTGGATACGGCGTCGGGCGAAGGCATGAGGGCGATGTCGCGCATCTGTGTTTCGACGGCGGCGGGAGTGTCGCCTGTTTGATGTTGGGCACGGACGAGCGTGCTGAGGTACATCCAGAGCCGGCAACGCGATCAGGGCTCCGGATGTGAAAGCAGGCGCCATTTCTCGGCGTCCTCGAGGCGATCCATGGCTTCGTACAAGCGCACCAGCCGCGATGCGGCCGCTGGCGCCATCGTCCGGCGATCCTCCCGTGGAGCCCCCGCGTCGAGCCCATCATACCCCTCGAGCAACAACGGCTCCGCGTCCGCATGGCGTCCGAGTCGCTCAAGCGACTCGCCGAGCACGCTCTTCGCCTGTGCGAGGCGCCACGCGGCGACCTTGAGATCTGTGGCATCGACGAACGGGCGCAGGAGCGCCTCGGCTTCCGCGGGCCGCTCGCGCTCATTCAGGAGCGCGGCGAGCAGGAACGTGGCGTGCAGGGTCTGATCATGCAGGGAACCGTGTATTCCCCGATACCCCTCGACCGATTCTCGCAACATCGCCTCAGCTTCATCGAGAGCACCGCGTGCCCTAAGCACACGACCGCAATAACGCAACGATTTGAGCGTCTCCGCATGACGGTCGCCGTGAACGAACCGATTTCGATCGAGCGCTTCGCGCTCCAATGCCTCCGCCTCCTCCATGACTCCCTGATCGAACCGCAACTGCCCGAGATTGCCGATCGACTTGATCGTCGCCGGATGATCGTCGCCGAGTACGCGGCGTCTTCGCTCGAGCGCATCACGCCACCACGGCTCCGCCTCGTCGAATCGCTCCTGATCCCAGAGCAGATAGCCGATCGCATGAATTGAAGAAATCGTGTCCGGATGATCCTCGCCGAGTGCCGATCGCTGTGTCGCAAGCACCTGGTGGTAGAGCTCCTCGGCTTCGTCTGGACGCCCCTGGTCCTCCAACGCGCGCCCCAGGTTTTTGATCGAGATCAGAGTCCAAGGGTGCTCGTCGCCGAGGATTCGCTGACAGGCATCGGCACATTGGCGGTAGTACTCCTCCGCCTCGGCAAAGCGTTCAAGGCTGCGCATCAACCCGCCCATGTTGTTGATGGATTGAAGCGTGCTCGGGTGCGCCTCGCCAAGCACGCGACGGCGTCCCTCGAGCGCCTCGACGAAGCACGATTCCGCCTCGACTAGGCGACCCTGACTCTTGTGAAGATTGCCCATGTTGTTGAGGAGCAGGAGCGTGTCCGGATGAAGATCACCGAGGATGCGCCGATGTCCCTCAAGCGACCGCCTCCAGAAAGACTCTGCCTCGTCCAGCTTCCCCTCTTGGTACCGAAGGTAGCCCATCGAATTGAACGCGAGCAGCGTCTCCGGATGGTCTTCTCCGAGCAAACGGCGATGGCCTTCGAGCGCGGCAAGCAGGTACCGCGCCGCTTCGTCGTAGTTTGCCACATCGCCCAAGATCGATCCGAGAGACTCCATCGAAGCAAGGGTGTCGGGATGATCGTCGCCTAGGATCCGCCGCCGCCCTTCGAACGCTTCCCGATAGTGGCGGACCGCATCGTCGTGCTTCCCCTGCTCGTCGTAGATGATTCCCATCTGCTCGATGGACCCGAGCGTATCCGGATGATCGTCGCCGAGCACGCGCCGACGGGCCTCGAGTGTGTCCTTCCAAAGCGACTCGGCCTCATCCAGATCGCCGCGTTCCTTCAGCAGGCTGCCCAGTGCGCTGGCCACGTTCAGAGTCGACGGATGGTCGTCTCCCTTCAACAGCCGGCACGCCTCGAGCGCATCGCGGAATCGTCGCTCGGCTTCATCGAAGGCGCCCTCGATCTGAAGGACGCGTCCCATACCAACGATTGACTCGATGGTGAACTCATTCTCGAGACCGAGCTCATCTTGTCGAATCTCAAGGGCGCGTTCCTGAGGGGGCCGCGCAGACTCGAATCGGCCGAAGTCGACAAGTCGATCGGCGGTCGCCTGGTACAACTGCGCCTGGATCAACGGCTGCGCCGAGAACCTTTCGTCGACAACGGTCAGTCCCGGCTCGAACACATTCTTCTCGAGCGATTCGAGACCGATGTCCGTGAAGTTGATCGCGCCCAGCGTCCGCCAAAGCGCCTCGCGCTCGTCGAGGGCAGCGGCTTTGATGATCGCCTCGCGAATTCGGGCCCCCATGAGCTCCGGCACGACGCTGCCGAGCTGTTCGGACTGAAAGTCGACGACCTGACGGAGCTCGTCTGCCCGGACCGCCTCGGCCGCACGAGCCGATTCGGCTTCGCCCGCCCGCTGCTCCGCAAGCCGGCTCAACATGCTGGCCCTGAACAGGCCGTATGTGGTTCCCGCAAGACCAAGCAACAAAGCCGCGGCAATCACCCCGCCCGCGATCACCTGACCACGGTTGCGCTTCACAAACTTCGCCAGCCGATACTTCGTGCTCGGGGGTCCGGCCAGCACCGGCTCATCACTGAGGTGACGCATAATATCAGCCGCGAGCCCGCTCGCCGTCTCGTACCGCCGCGTACGGTCCTTCTCCAGGCACCTCATCACGATCCAGTCGAGATCGCCGCGCAGCAGCAGACTGAGCCTGCGCATGTCGGCCCCGCGTTGCAACGCGGTGCGTGTACCCGTCTCGCCCAGAGACGACAGCCTAGTTGAGGGCTTGTGCGGCTCGTCCTCGCGGATGATCCGCATCATTTCCGCGAATCCCTTGGACATCAATTCTTCGATCGCGAACGGCGTCGTCCCAGTCAGTAGCTCGTAGAGCAGCACCCCGAGGCTGTAGATGTCCGACCTCGTGTCGATATCAAGACCTGACATCTCCGCCTGTTCCGGGCTCATGTACGCCGGAGTGCCGATCATCTGGCGGTGCTCGGTGTACACGGTCTTGCTTGTGAGCTCGGCATTGGTCGCCTTGGCAATGCCGAAGTCGATGACCTTCGGCACTGGTACCCCGTCGTGCAGCGTGATGAGCACATTGCTCGGCTTGATATCGCGGTGGATGATCCCCTTTTGGTGCGCATGCTGGATGGCGTGGCAGACCGTGGCGAACAGGCGGAGCCTCGCGCGAGTATCGAGCTTCTCCTTGTCGCAGTAGTCCAGGACCGGCACGCCCTTGACCAGTTCCATGACAAAATAGGGGCGGCCGGTCTCCGATGTGCCAGCATCAAAGACCTTGGCGATGTTGGGATGGTCCATCATGGCCAGTGCCTGACGCTCGGCCTCGAACCGAGCGATCACCTGCTTGGTGTCCATCCCCAGTTTGATGATCTTCAAGGCGACTCTGCGCTTGACCGGCTCGCGTTGCTCGGCGGCCCACACACTCCCGAACCCACCCTCCCCGATCTGCTCGAGCAGCTTGTAGCGTCCGATCTGCTGGCCGGCGTGCTCCGCAGCAAGCACCCTCTTGGCCAGCGGTGCCGTCAGGTTATCGAGCGTCAGTTCATCCAGCCCTGCGCTCGTCGGCTGGCCCAGGAACCGGTCGTCCTCGGCAGCCGTGATCATGCCGAGGATGCGCTGCTTCAAACCTTCGTCACCTGCGCATTCCCGATCGAGCACCGACTGGCGCTCGGTCGCGGGAACCTGTATCACCATGTCGAACAGACGACGGATGTCTTCATGACGATACTCTTCCATAGCGTCCTCCCTTAGACTCGCTCTGACTCGATCGCTTCCCTCAGCCATCCCCGGGCGAAAGCCCAGGTCCGCTTGACCGTTGGAGTCGAGACACCGAGCGTCGCCGCGGTCTGCTCGATGCTCAACCCCGCGTAGTACCGGAGCCGGACGACCTCGCCCGCCCTCGGGTCCACACCCTCCAAGCGGGCGATGGCTCCATCGAGGATCAGGAATCCGGAAGACTCCGTCTCGGAATTCGGATCGGGCAGTGAAGCAAGATTGATGGCGGCCCTGCGGGCCTCGGGGCCGCCACGGATGTGGGCCGCTTTGGCCCTGGCATGGTCGATCAGGATCCGGCGCATGGCCTCGGCCGCAGCCGCATAAAAGTGCCCTCTCCCCTCCCACGGGACTTCCCGTGGCCCGGCGAGTTTGAGGTAGGCCTCGTGGACGAGGGCCGTGGCTGAGAGAGTGTGCCCGGGACGCTCTGCCATCATCTGCCGCCGCGCATGTGCCCGAAGCTGCTCAAACACCATCGGAAAGAGCGCATCCGCAGCCGCACGGTCGCCCTCGGCTGCGGCGTGCATCAGCAGTGAGGCGTCACGATGCGGCTCCGGCGATGGCATGTCCCATTATGCACAATTGGGAGCACCTCCACGGACCAAGGACCTGTCGGCCGGGTTGACAAGAATGTCAGGTTCTGCCATGGTCGAAGAGCGGGGGGCGGCCATGAGCCGCAGGTTGGCACCCCCCAGGAGACAAAGCCTTGGGTAGCGTCGCCTACACGGTCGGACCTGGGCGGGCGTCAATCCTGCGAATAACTCGCCGGTTGACTATGGAACGCAACCGAATTGCTGACCTGATGTCTGAATATCATGTGCAGAGCAACGGCCAATATAGTGCTGAATCGGGGTGAGAGGATTTGAACCTCCGACCTTCTCGTCCCGAACGAGACGCGCTACCAAGCTGCGCTACACCCCGGAGTGTCGACGAGTATAGCCCCGCCCCTCGCGGGCGAGCGGCCGCAGGGGACGGATCGTTCAGCCCGCCTCGCCCAGGTCGCGGGTCTCCGCGGGGTATGTGGGCGTCACCTCCCCGTACACATTATCGCCCCGGGTGCCGGGGTCGCCGTCGGGGCCGGCCGAGTAGAAGTACGGCGTGCCGCCGGGGCAGATGCCCTCATCCGCGTCGCCGACCGGATTGGGCACATCGTCCCGATCTGATGCCGGCAGGCGGTACGACCGGCGAAACGGCGTGATCGCGTTGCCGGCGGTCAGCACGAGCGGCGCCCGGGTGCCGGCAGCTCCGGTGCCGTTGTCGTAGGGGCCGTAGCCGCCATCGAAGCTCGGGTGCACGAAGCGGATCGGGTTGCCCCAGGCGTCGAGCACCTCGGTGCCGATGACCTCGGTCACGCCCTGCCCGATGTTTGTCGTCCGCACGAGGGACGCATCGAGTTGCTTCCACCGACTGTCGAGCGAAGGCAGCCGCTCTTCCGCGAGCTTCAGGAACCGGCCGAGCGAGGGCGTCGGTGTGTTCGAGGCGTCGGCGCTCGATCCGTCGGCCCTCGCATCGATCAGCGGCAGTTGCACCGTGCCGTTGGTCCCGCCGGAGGCCGTGAGGAACTCGTAGTCGCGGGGCCTGAGATCGGCCTCTGTGTTCAGATCCACCAGCACCGTTTCAACGACAGTCAGGGTGTTCGTCGTGAGGTTGGCTCGCCCGCTGTTGAGGACCGAGAACCCAACCGCCAGACCGATGCCTGTGAGGATCGCGATGATGCCGATGACGACGAGCAGCTCGATAAGCGTGAACGCCGATCGGCTGGAGGGCAACACGGGTGCGCGCATCGGTGGCTCCTTGGGCGTCGGTTCCTGACAGCATAGCCAGGCCCGCGGCCGTGACCGCCGATACGCAGGCTGAAGTGGACTGATCCCCTCTCCGGGCGCGTGACCGTGGACGGAGGCTCAGCCCGCACCGCCCGGCTGGGGCGGCGCGGCTGGCCCCGCGGGACCGGGCAGGCCGGCTCCGACGATCGAGCTGCCGAAGAACCCGCCGCCGCCTCGGGACGCGCCGGCCGCCTGCGGTGCGGGCCTCGCCGGGGCCGGGGGTGTCGGCGTCAGGCGAGCCTTGAAGATGTACTCGGCGACGCGAGAACGGACATCGTCCATCATCTCGTTGTACTGCTTCGAGCCCTCTCGCTTGTACGCGATCCGCGGGTCCTGCTGCGCGAACGCCTGGTAGTTGATACCGTCGCGGAGCTGGTCCATCGCGTACAGATGGTCCTTCCAGGATTGATCGAGTGTGTCGAGCAGGATCGTCGTCTCGAGCTGCAGCATCTCTCCGCGGAGCCGCGTGTCGACCAAGCCTCGGCAGGCGGCGTGCAGGTGCGCCGCATCGAGCCATCGCAGCCAGTCGGGGCCGTCGGAATCGAAACGAGTGCGGAGCACGGCGTTGACCTCTTCGAGATCGGGCGCCCGCGAGACCTCGGCCTTGGCCTCCTCGAGTTCGCCGCGTGCCCACCACGCCTCGGCGGCCTCCACCAGCATGGCCCGCATCCCGGCGGGCCCCGCCGTCCTCGCCCGGTCGGGGTCGATCTCCACGCCAAACCGCCGCTTCGCCCACGATAAGAGCGAGTCCAGCGCTTCCTGCGGCGATTCACGCATGCCCATCATGGTCATCTGCAGCGCGAAGTCGACCGGGTAATCGACCTCCTTCTGGTGGTAGCGTTCGCGGACACGCTCGCGCAGGAATGCCTCGGGCGGCGGTGTCGTCTCGTCCAGAGCGGACTTGACCTCCTCCACGGTCACCTCGACATCGAACATCCGCCGCGCCCACGCGATCAGCTGCTCGATCCCGTAATCCGGCGCCAGATAGACCGCCAGCCTTGAGAGGTCCGCCGCGTCAATCTTCTCCTCGGCCGCTTCCACCAGCCGATCCTGGACCGACCGCCTCGTGGCGGTGTCCCCCTCGGCGAGTTCTGCCGCGTCGATCTCGACGCCGAAACGGGTCTTCGCCCAGTTGACGAGGCCGGCCGAGTCGAAATCGACCACGATCTCCGATCCTTCGGCCGACATGTACTCGCCGAGCGTCACATCGATCATGGAGCGGGCCTCGGCCTTGGCGTCCTCGCGGATCCGCCGATCCATCTCCTCCTCGTCCCGGCCCTTGAGCCGATCCACGGGGATGTCGGTGTCGAGCACCTCGCGCACATACTCGACGGCGCACTCCGCCGGGTAGTTCGGGCCGAGGTACTCACCGCAGGCATCGTCGATGCATCCATCGATGTACTCGAGGATCAGGTCCTTGACATCTCGCGCCTCGAGCACGCGCTGGCGGAGCCCGTAGAACCCCTGCCGCTGATGCTCCATGACCTCGTCGTACTCGAGGATGTTCTTGCGGATCTGGAAGTTCCGCTCCTCGACCTTGCGCTGGGCCCGCTCGACACTCTTGGACAGGATGGGGTGCTCGATGGCATCCCCCTCCTTCATGCCAAGGCGGCTGAGCACATTCATCGTCGTCTGACCCGCGAACATCTTCATCAGGTCGTCTTCGAGCGAGACGAAGAACCGGCTCGATCCCTTGTCGCCCTGCCGCCCCGATCGGCCGCGGAGCTGGTTGTCGATCCGTCGGCTCTCGTGCCGCTCGGTGCCGATCACATGCAGGCCGCCCATCTCCTCGATCGTGTTGAACCACCGGATGCGGTGCAGCAGGCACCGGCCCGTTTCGTCGAGCGCTTCGCGCAGCTCGTCCGCGTCGCACTGCTGGATCTGCTTCGGTGTCAGCCAGGTCATCGACTCGGCCCAGTGCTGCAGCAGGCGGATTTCAAGGTCCGCGAAGTCCATGGCCTCCGCGTCACGCTTCTTGAGACCGAGCTCCGAAGACGCGATCTTGCGGTACACGCTCTCGCGCAGCTGCTCCTCGGTCGCGTCCGTCGTCAGCCCCTTCCCAGCGACCGACCGGCGGAGCCAGTGGTCGAGCTGCTCCGCCCGGCTGATCGACCGGAGCTTGATGTCCGTGCCCCGGCCTGCCATGTTGGTCGCGATCACGACCGCGCCGAGTTCGCCAGCCGCCTCGACGATGTGCGCCTCGCGTTCGTGCTGCTTCGCGTTGAGCACCTCGTGCCTGATGCCGTGCTTGCGCGTCAGGAGCTGGCTGAGCATCTCGCTCCGCTCCACGCTCGTCGTGCCGACGAGGATGGGCCGCCCGACATCGTGGAACGCCTTGATCTCATCGACGATCGCCTCCCACTTGTCCTTGGCGCGCAGGAACATCAGGTCGTCAAAGTCATTGCGGACCACCGGCTTGTTGGTGGGGATGGACACGACATCGAGGCTGTAGATGTCGTGGAACTCCTGCGCCTCGGTATCCGCGGTGCCGGTCATGCCCGCGAGCTGCTTGTAGGTCTTGAAGAAGTTCTGGATCGTGACCGACGCCACGGTCTGCGTCTCGGCCTTGATCGGCACCTTCTCTTTGCACTCCACGGCCTGGTGGAGCCCGTCCGACCACTGCCGACCGATCATTGCGCGACCGGTGAACTGATCGACGATCACGACCGTGGGCTCGGTCCGTCCCGTGTGGGAGTCGGGCACGCTCATGATCACATAGTCACGGTCCTTCTCGTACACGACATGCGCCCGCAGCGCCTGCTCGAGCAGGTGCGGGATGTCCGTGTTCTCGCCCACATAGAACGACCCGACCCCGGCGACCCGCTGGGCCTCGGCGATGCCCTCGTGCGTGAGGTGCACCTGCTTGCGCTCGATCACCGTCTCGTAGTACTGCGTGTGCTGGTCGCGCTCTGCCTCCGCCCCCGGGAGCAGCTTCTTCGCCTCGGCCAGGCTGGCCTGCAGCTCGGGCACCTTGGACTTGTCGCGCGCCTGACGGATGTCGCCCTCGAGCCCCTTGATCCGCTCGAGCATCGACTGCACGCGGTCCTCCTGCTCCTGCCAGGGCCGCTGCTTGTCGCGCAGGTGCCGAGCCAGCTTGTCAGCCAACTCATACCGAGGCTGACGGTCGTGCGCAGCGCCGGAGATGATCAGAGGCGTTCGTGCCTCGTCGATGAGCACGCTGTCCACCTCGTCCACGATCGCGAGATCACGGCGACGCTGGACCTGCTGCGCCACAGACCGCTTCATGTTGTCGCGCAGGTAGTCGAAGCCGAACTCGCTCGTCGTGCCGTAGACGATGTCGCACTCGTACATGCGACGCTTGACCGGCTCCGGCTGCATGTGCTGCGGGTGGATCGCCCCCGCCGTCAGCCCCACGCCGCGGAAAAAGGGGAATGTCCAGTCTCGGTCACGCTGGACGAGGTAGTCGTTCACGGTAACGACATGCACCTTCATGTCGCGCAACGCCGCCCAGTACGCCGCCAGCGGCGCGACGATCGTCTTGCCCTCGCCGGTCTTCATCTCCGCGATCTTGCCCTGGCTGAGCACCATCGCGCCGATGAGCTGCACATCGAACGGCCGAGCCCGGAAGGGTGGACGGGACTCCGGGTACAGCTCGCGCACCGCCTCGTAGAGCTCGTTCGGCAGGTCGCGCACCAACCAAGCGGGCACCGGCTCGATCCCGCCGAGCAGCGCGCCCTCGGGCTGGAGAGGCTCGGCCGCGTCCAGCTCGGCCCGGATCTGCTCGAACTGTTCCCTCGCCCCGTCCGGCAGAGCGGAGGGGTCGAACGCGTGCTCGGGGTCGAAGATCTTGCGGATGCCCACATGGCGGTCCATCGCCTCGCGGGCCACGGCCAGCGCCTCGATCATGATCGTGTCGAGGTCCCCCCCGCCGGCAATCCGCTCGCGGAACGCGGCGGAGCGTTCGCGGATCTGCGCATCGGTCAACGCCCTGGCCTCGCCCTCGAGCGCATTGATCCGCTCCACGCGGCTGGTGTATCGCTTGACGAACCGTTCGTTTCGGGTGCCGATGATCCTGTTGAGAATCGGACCGACGAGGGGGATGCCCTGGTTGCTGCTGGCCATGGTGAGCTTTCGATCTGGCGTCCACCGCTGGCACGCGGCGGGCGGGACAAGTCTGGAGTGCCGACACGCCTGAAACGGCGTCGCCGGTCGGGTACACGCGTCTGGAGGGTGAAACGACGGGCGGGAGAGGCCGTCGCGGGTCAGCCATCACGCCAGCGGCGGGGGCAGATCCAGATGCTCGAGGCGGACGGCGCTCGTCGCGAGCACGCGAACCGTTGCCACGCCAACGCCGCACAGCACCGCTGCTCGGCTCGGGGCACGGCGAGCGTTTCGCAGCGCGGCGTGCTCAACGGCTGGAACCGCCGTGTCGCAGACCAAGGACGAAACGAGCCCGGCGCTGGTCCACGCCATCCGCCGGGCCGTGTCGGCGCTCGACGCGAACGCGACCGCCATCGCCACCACGGCGAGCAGCGTCAGTCCCGAGGCCTGACCACGAGCCGCACGCTGGGGCACGGGTTCGCTCTGGGGCAGCGGATGCATGCCCACACTATCGGCACCTCGCGCGGCATGAGCAAGCCCCCCGCCCGCTGATGTTCGGTTTCCGGGCAGATGCTCACGATCCGGAGCGCCTCGGGCCGATAGCTCGCATCGTCGGCGGTGCGTCGTGGCAGGCCACCGCGACATCCGGCACCCGATCCGACCCGAAAGTTCAAACGGATACCGAACAATGATCGCGACCCGCCAGAGCCTCCCGACCACCCGTGAGTCGATCACCCACAAGTTTGCCGTCGACGGACACGAGGGCTATCTGACCATCGGGCTGTACCCCGACGGATCGGCCGGCGAGATCTTCATCAAGATCAGCAAAGCGGGCTCGGCGCTCTCGGGCATGTGTCAGGCGTTCTGCCGAGCGTTCAGCCTGGCGATCCAGCACGGGCTCTCGGTGGAGGAGGCCGTGCTCCGGTTCCGCGGCATGCGCTTCGAGCCGCTGGGCTCAACCTCCAACCCGGAGATCCCGTACGCCGAGTCGATCGTCGACTATGTGGCGCGCTATCTCGAAGCGCACTTTGCCGGTCGCGACACACCCGACCGTCGCTAACGCCGAGCCTTGCTAGACGACGCGGTGCTCCGGCTCTCGACCGTGGAGGATCGCCTCGGCCGCGTCCAGCACCATCCGTGACATCAGCCGGCGCCAGTGCCATTCACCGCTGCCGATGTGCGGCGTGAGCACCACCCGGTCGTGCGAGAGCAGCGGCGCGTGTACTTCGGGCTCGCGCTCGAACACATCGAGCCCGGCACCGTAGATCCGCCCCTCGCTGAGCGCCGCCGCGAGCGCTGCCTCGTCGATCACCGGTCCGCGTGCCGTGTTGATCACGATGCACCGCTGCTTGAGCAGACCGATCCGTCGCCGATCGAGCAGGTGCCTCGTCTCGTCGGTCAGGGGGGTGTGCATGCTCACGACATCCGCCAGCCGCAGCCCGTCATCGAGACCCACCCGGCGAGCGTCGATCGGCGAGGACTCCATCTCGGGCTTGCCGCTCCTGGCGGTGTAGAGCACCCGCATCCCGAGCGCCCTCGCCCGCAGCGCGGTCGCGCGCCCGATGCGGCCCGCCCCCACGATGTGCATCGTCGCACCCGCCAACTCCGGACCGAGCATCTCCGCCATGCTCAGCGGTGCCCGGCGGGACCACGCGCCGGAGCGGACGAAACGGTCTCCCTCGACGATCCGGCGCGCCACGGCCAGCAGCAGCCCGATCGCCATGTTCGCGGTGCCCTCGGTGACGGCGTCGGGCGTGTTCGTCACGATCACCCCCCGCTCCCGACAGGCGACAAGATCGATGTTGTCCACACCCACCGCGAAGTTGCAGACGCCCCGAAGACCGGTCCCCGCCGACTCGAGAAATGCCCGATCGACCCGGTCGCTGAACATCGTGATGACGACGGCCGCTCCCCGCACGCGCGCGAGCACAGCCTCGCGGGAAGGCGGCTCGGCTGGCCCCGCGAGCA
Organism: Phycisphaerales bacterium; assembly: GCA_052168215.1. Classification (GTDB taxonomy): domain Bacteria; phylum Planctomycetota; class Phycisphaerae; order Phycisphaerales; family UBA1924; genus JANQQZ01. Next base: position 177,893 of record JBQLZJ010000004.1, on the reverse strand, counting down.
CCGTCGCGCCAGGAATCTGCGGCGGATCCCCGGGGATGTCGCGTGTGATGATGACCACGGGAGGCTGCTCGGGCATGCCGCGAGGGTACGCGGCACGCCGGAAACGAGGGTTGATGGATGGTCAATCAGCGGGGCGCGCCGACCCGTGGCGCTGCCGCGGACGCCCGACAGAACCGGTGAGATGCAGATTTCTCGGGATTTTCCGGGGTATTTTGCGGCCGATCGTCCGATAGCCCTTGCGGGGTGCCCCGGCAGGGGGTACAAACCGCCGCTGAAATCACGAGGGGCGAGGATCGCCCTCTGGGAGCACGAGCATGGCAAAGAAGACGACACGGAAGAAGACCGCCACGCGCACCGCGAAGAAGCCCGCGGCCCGCAGCGCCCGCAAACCGTCGGGCAAGAAGGTCGCCAAGAAGGCCCCGGCCCGGAAGCCGGCCTCGATCAGCGGGGCCAAGGGCAAGCCCCGGTCCAAGAGCGAGGTGCAGTCGGTGATCGCCGACCAGGTCGGCATCTCCAAGAAGGAGGTCGCCGCCGTCTTCGAGACCATGGGCCACATGATCGCCGCCGATCTCAAGAAGGGCAACGCGGGCACCTTCAATGTCCCGGGCCTCATGAAGGTCACCGTCCAGCGCAAGCCCGCCACCAAGGCTCGCAAGGGCATCAACCCCTTCACCGGCGAGCCAACGATCTTCAAGGCCAAGCCCGCCCGCAATGTTGTCAAGGTCCGCCCGCTCAAGGCGCTCAAGGACATGGTCTGATCGCTGCCCACGGCATCGCTTGATCCAAACGCACGGGCCGTCCTGACGGGGCGGCCCGTGTCTTCTTCCGCTCCGAGGCGCTCGCATGCACCCGCATGACTGGTTGATCATCCGAGCCAGCCGACCGGCCGCGGCACTCGAGAGCACTATCCTCGCGCACGGGTTGCCCCGATCCGAGGCGCGTGCGTTCGCCGACGAGCTGTTCCTCGCCGCGTCCGACGCCGGCGTTACCGCGGCCTTCGTGGGCGTCCTCGATGGGCGCGGCATCGTGGGTATGACTCGAGACGAACTCCATCGGCTGCTCGACGCCAGCGGAGCCGTCAAAACCAATGCGTCGAACCTGGGCCTGGTCATCCACGCCCGGCGGCACGGGGCCACGACAGTCAGCACGACGCTCGAGCTCGCGGCGGCCGCGGGGCTGCGCGTCTTCGCGACGGGAGGTATTGGAGGCGTGCACCGCGGATACGCCTCTCGGCTGGACATCTCCGCCGACCTCGGTGCGATGGCCCGACACCCGGTCGCTGTCGTCTCGAGCGGGTGCAAGAACATACTCGATCTCACAGCCACCCGAGAGCTGCTCGAGACACTCGGCATTCCTGTCGTCGGCTTCCGCTGCGACAGGTTCCCCGCGTTCTATCAGCGCGAGACGGATCTCCCGGTCGACGGACGGTTCGATGACGCCGACGAGCTGGCCGATTTTCTTCGGTTCGAATTGTCTCGCACCGGCCGAGGCGTTCTCGTGGCGAACCCCGTGCCGGAAGCCGACGAGATCCCGGCAGCGGAGTGGGACACCTGGTTCCGGCAGGCCGAGCAGGAGATGGCTGCGGAGCAAGGACGAGACGCAACGCCGGCCTTGCTGGCCCGAGTCCACGCGTTGTCGCAGGGCCGGACGGTACGGTCCAATATCTCGCTGGCCCGATCAAACGCCCGCCTGGGGTTCGGGCTCGCCGCGGCGATCGGCCAGCGTTAGGTTGCCCGAGATCGTGCCTGTCACTTCTGCCGGATGCGCCGCCTCTGGCCTCGCGCGACGCGCTTCGGCCGCTGGCGTCGCGTTGATCTCGTGCCATGCTTGAGCAGGAAGACCTAGCGTCGTGCTCGGGACGCCTCGCGCGGCGTGGCGTGTCGGTTCCCTGGCAGGTTCTGTTCGCGGAGTTGTCGTCCATGCCCCGTTGCCACTCTGCCGCCTTCGTGCTTTCCGCGGGCCTTGCTCTCGGTGTCGCTGCGCAGGACAGCGTCTCGACCGATCCGCTCGGAGCCGGGGCAGCGATCGCCCCAACGGACGCGTCGCGCCAGATCACGCGCTTCGTCGTCGATCTGGACACGATCGAGTCGCGCACCGGGCTTCGCTACGGCGTGGCGCCGCTGCTGCAGACCGGGACAACGACGGGCTCGGGGACGATCCGCAGCGCGCGCGCTGGCTCACACGCGATCAGCCAGTGCTTTCGCCCGGCCACCTTTGCCACGGGGCCGTATGCGCTCTGGACTTCTCCCGGTTTCGGCGTTGGGCCGAACACGCTTGCCGGCGCACCGCAGCCGCTTCCCGGCGGAAGCCTCTCGAGCTTCGTCGTGGCGGCTTCGGACCGGAGCGGCTCGCGCACGAGCCTGCTCACGGGTCTGGTCGCGTTCGATCCCGCTACCCGCACGCGGCTGTTCGTCGACCGCATTGTCGCCGCGACAACCTCGCCGACCGCCGGTTCTGCGCCGAACGCGACGCTCTCCGTCGGGGCCGTGGATGCCTCGGCCAATCTCGTGGCGCGGTTCGACGGGTTCGATGCGACCGGCGTGGCGCCCGTCACCGGCAACGGCGTCCTGCGTGTGAACGCGGAGCTCCGTGCGTCGGGACTCATCAACGACATCGACGCCGGCGGGTTCGGCGACGGGGCCGCGACCGAGCTGCTCTTCGACCCGGCGGATGCAACGCCCCCCACAAGCCTGCTGCTCGCGGCGCCGAGCCTGGTGCCCGCCAGCGGAGCCGGCGGGAGTTCCGTGGGCGGCACCATCGGTGACGAGGTGCTGTTCGACGATCACTCGATCGCGACGGCCTCGATGCTTGTGCCCGACGCAGCATTTGTTGGCCTCCCCACCGATGCCTCGGGGCTCCGGGGCACGGTCGCGGTCGGTCCCGCGTCAGGACTGGGCGGCGTGGGAACACTCGCCGGGGTGCTGGCCAACGATGCTGGACAGCCGGTCTATGTCGTCGCCGCGTCAGCGGATGCCACCGGCGCGCCGGGCGATGTTGCCGTGTTCGCGGCGCCCGCGGTGCTGCAGGACCCGAGCGAGAGCTACGGTCCGTCGGGTGCCCCGTTTGGGGCGTTCATCGGGCTGACGGCCGACCGCGTCTTCGAGAGCTCCGCGGGCACCGTTGCGGTCGGCGTCGATGCGGCGGGACGCGTCCTGGTAGCCGGCGCGTTCGCGATCGCCTGCGAAAGCTGCGAGTCGGCGGACGGCCTGGCCACGCCGGTGACCTTCGGCGCTGCGCCTGACACCGCCCCGCACGCCGGTCTCGCTGTCCTTCGCTTCGACCCCGCGGACCCGGTTGGCACGCAGGTCTGGTCGCTGGCGGCGTGGACCAACGGTGACACCGGGCTCGGCAAGACCTTCGCCAACGACCAGGGCGCGACGATCGGCATGCTCGCCCCCGCGAACGCCCGGCCCGGCATGGTCGGCCCCGCCTACGCCGGAGCGTCGATCGACTCGGCCGGCAATCTCGTGTTCGCCTCGTCGTTTATCGACTTCGGCCCCGACACCGCGTCCGGGACCGCCGACGACAGCGTCCGCACCGGGCTCTTCCGCGCGGTGTATGACCCGGCTGCGTTCGGGTACACGCTCGAGTTGCTCCTCGCCGAGGGAGACATCCTCGCCGGACAGAACTCCGGGCGCCCCTACCGCATCGACATGCTCGGCAACTCATCCTTCAGCGGGAAGGGTCCCGGCGAGTTCTTCGGCACCGGCACCACCCGGGCGGCGTACCCCGGAACGGCCCCGTCGGATCCGGCCGATCCCGATTCCCTCGGCGCGGCCGTCGTCCCCGCCGTCATCACCTACGACCGAAACGAGGATGGCACCTTCGATGTCAACCCCGGGACACAGGACGAGACCTACGCCGTGCTGCTCGTGCTGACCCCGCTCGAGCAGATCCCACCCATCACCGACTGCAACGGCAACGGCGTCGACGACCCCGACGACATCGCCACGGGCACCTCGCAGGACATCAACACCGACGGCGTGCCCGACGAATGCCAGATCACCCGCCGGTGCGCCGACACAAACAACGACGGGCTCGTCTCACCCGACGACTTCACCGCCTGGCTCGCCGCGTACAACGCGAACAACTACCGGGCCGATCAGAATGACACCGGGACAGTCACGCCGGCAGACTTCACCGCCTGGGTGGCGAACTACACCCTGGGAGCGGCGGGCCCGCTCTGCCTGGAGTAGCCGCGTCAGGCCCGAGCCAGATCGCGCAGCCCTTGGATCACCTTGTCGATCTCGCTCCGGAGTTCGACGACCTTGAGTTGCGACCGCACTCTGGCCAACAGCTCGAGCCGCTGAACGGGCTTGATGAGAAAGTCGTCCGCGCCCGCCTCGACCGCCCGCTCCACATCCGCGCCCTCGTTGAGCGCGGTGAGCATGATGATCGGCACCTTCGCGGTGTCCGCGTTGTCGCGGAGCCGTTCACACACCGTGAAGCCGCTCATCACCGGCATCATGATGTCGAGCAGGACCAGGCTCGGGGGCTCGGTCTCGGACGCGGCCAGCGCCTCCGGTCCGCCGGAGAACCCGATCACCCGACAGCCGAGGTCCTCCAAGTAGGCCGCGACAAGCTCGCGGTTCTGCGGGTTGTCGTCCACGATGTAGACGATCGCCGCCGGATCGATGCTCTCGAGATCACCGAGCGTCATCACCGCTCCCGCCGCCAGAAACTGCTCCCGGTTCGGCCGGCGATCCAGCCAAAACGCAACCGGGAGGTCCAGCGAGCATATCCTGTTTGGCAGGATTCGTTTTGGAGGCAGGCCCGGACATGGCGACCATTGACCGACCTGAGCGCACCGCCTGGCTCGATCGGTTCTCCAAGCCAACCGCTGAGGCCCTCCTGAGGGGCTACCCACAGGAGTCGGCTGATCTGCTCGCCGATCTGGTGAGCGAGTTGACGAGCCGAACCGGTCGAGCGCCCACGGTGCAGTGGATGGGCATCCCCTGGCGGTGGTCCATCGCGTTCCGTCGATCGTCCGACGCGGAGCCCTGGGCCTTCCTGGTCCCGATGGACGAGGCCCCGGTGCTCGCGATGCCGCTGGCGGCGGATGTGCTCGACGGCCCTGCCGGTCGGGCGCTCCCCAAGTCCCTGCGTGACCCCATCGCCAGGGCGCCGATGGTCGGTCAGGTCCGCTGGGCCGAGTGGCCGCTGCTGTCGCACCACGCCGCGACCGAGCTCCTGTCGTTTATCGATCTCGTCTGCGAGCCGCACGCCAACTGAGTCGCGGCCGCCGGGGGATTCGTCCGATACGCTCTTCGGCGTCGCCTCCTGCACCCGGGGGGCCGGCTGTGTCCACCGCGGAGACCGAACACGATGATGCTGCCCGTCCCCGTTCCGCTCGCCTGCTGGCGCCAAGCCGCACTGGCGGTGCTGACCGCTGTTCTCGTCGCTCCGATCGCCGCGGCACAGCTCGCGACCGACCTCCGCACCATCGTCGATCGGATCCCGCTGGGCGAACACGGCATCGCGGGGATCGCGATCTACGATCTGGGCACCGGCGCGCCGCTGTTCGAGCACAACGCATCCGTGCCGCTCGCGCCGGCCTCCAACCAGAAGCTGCTGACCTCGGCAGCCGCAACGAAGATCCTCGGCCCGGCGTTCGTGTTTGAGACCGCTGTCTACCGGACGAGCGACGGCTCGCTGGCGATCGTCGGCACGGGCGACCCCGCCTTTGGCGATCTCGAAGTCCTCCGCGAACGCGACCCGGCCCGCGACCCGGACGATGTGCTCCGCACGATGGCTGCGGCGATCGCCGACGCCGTTGGATCGGCAAACGAGATCATCGTGGACGATCGCGTCTTCGATCGGGAGCTGATCCACCCCGACTGGCCGCAGGACCAGCTCGAGAAATGGTACTGCGCGCCGGTGCAGGGTGTGAATGTCCACGCCAATGTCCTCGCGTTCTACCCTGAGCCAAACGGCACAGCGGCAACCGCTGCGATCGAGCCCGAAGCGGACTGGATCGAGGTCGCCAGCCGGGCCAATGTCGTCAGCGAGGGGCGCAACTCCATCTGGATTCAGCGCACCGAATCGGATGATCGATTCGTGCTTCGCGGCAACATCCGCACGCGCGTCGGCGCTCCGATCGAGGTCGCCGTGCGCGAGCCTTCGCTGCTCGCTGGCAAGCTGCTCGCCGAACGCCTCGAGCAGGCCGGCGTGGACGGCGCGAGCGTGAGCCGGGTCCGACTGGCGTACCCGGACGAGCAGCTGACGATCATCGAGCCGGCGCTCGTGGCCTGGGTCACCCCCATGGCGGAGGTCATGTACCGCTGCAACTTCGACTCGATGAACATGTACGCCGAGGCACTGCTGAAACGACTTGGCTACGAGATCACCGGCGAGTCGGGCAGCTGGCAGAACGGGGCGGCGGTGCTGCGCATGCTCATCGCGGACACCCTCGGCGCGCAGGCCGCCGCCGAGACCGTCATCCGCGACGGGTCGGGGCTCTCGCGCGAGAACCGCGTCACGGCCGATACCATGGCGCGCTGGCTCGTCGCCATGTACCGCGACCCGGAGGTGCAGCGGATGTACCTCGCCACGCTGCCGAGCTACGAAGACAAGCTCTCCCGCCGGCTGACACTGGGCGAGGCAGGTGTCACCGTCCACGCGAAGACCGGCACGATCAATCGTGTCCGCTGCCTGTCCGGCTATGTCCTGGACAGGGAGTCCGGCCGAGGGGCCGCCTTCGCGATCTTGTGCAATGAGCTCCGCACCGGGGAATCCATACGGGACTCATACCGGCTCAAGTCGGAGATCATCGCCGCGATCGACAGACACCGCATGGAGCTCGTCGATCCGGCGGACTTCGCCGCACCGCCCGATCGGGCGTCAGGTCCCCAGCTCCAGCCCCGCTGACCGCGCGAGCAGGCTCGCGCGCTCCGTCGCCGACTCGTCCATCGCGATGATCGGGGGCCACTCCCGCACGGGCATGCCCCGCCGAACGCCCGCGTTCTTGGGCGTGGCGTCGAACCACATGGACCGCCCCACGACGCGAGCATCACGCAGCATGTCCGCGTTGGCCACCCAGTGGAACATCGCCTGATCCACATCCGCGGGATCCACGCCGCCGCCGACGAAGACAACGAACGCCGCTCGATCCCCGGCCGCCTCCATGACCCTCGTCGCGAGCCCGTCGAACTCGCCCTCGTCCCGCACCCGCGTCGCCACAAACAGCCACCCGCCCGCGGCCTCGGGCATCGCCGCCGACTCGACGCCCTCCACCGATCGCACCGCCTCCACGCACGCGTCCCGGTCGTCAAACGAACGGGCGGCCGTCGGCTCGCTCGCCGCGTCGGGTTCCTCGCCCGCCCACTTGCGCGTGCAGTCGAACCCCAGCTTGCCGCCGCCGCCCAGCCACGGCGCCGCGTGGTCCAGAATGTCCAGCGGCCCGCGCACCAGTTCGACATCCCGAGACGGGTCGCAGTGCGCGCTCGCCAGGCGCAGCACCGCCAGGGTGTCGTGCACATCGACATCATCATCGACCACAAAGATCGTCTTCGTCCACGCCATCTGCCCCGCGCCCCAGATCGCATGCATCACCCGCCGCGCCTGCAGCGGGTACGCCTTACGGATCTTCACGAACGCGCAGTTGTGGAACGCGCCGAACATCGGCAGGTCGTAGTCCTCGATGTCGTGGATCAGCGTCTTCAGAAGCGGAAAGAACACGCGTTCCGTGGCCTTGCCGAGGTAGTAATCCTCCTGCGGCGGCAGCCCAACGATCGTCGTCGGATAGATCGGCTTCTCCCGCATCGTCACAGCGGTCACCTCAACGATCGGGTACCGGTCAGGCATCGAGTAGAAGCCGGTGTGGTCGCCGAAGGGCCCCTCGAACACGGCCCCCTCGCCCAGCTCGCCGTCCGTGCGCGGATCGAAGCCGATCACGCCCGCGTCTGGGTTCACATACCCCTCGATCACGATCTCCGCATCCGCCGGCACCCACAGCGGCACACTCACCCCTCGGCACAGCCGGATCCCCCCGCCGTTGAGGAACCCGGCCATCAGCAGCTCGCTGATGCCCGGCGGCAGGGGCGCGGTAGCCGCGTACGGCAGCACGCTCGGCCCGCCCAGTACGATCGCCACGGGCATCGGCTCGCCGCGCTTCTTCCAGCTTCGCCAGTGGCTCGCCCCGTCGTGGTGCATATGCCAGTGCATCGCCACGCGGTCCTTGCCCAGGAGCTGCACGCGGTACATGCCGATGTTGTGCGACGATGGTCGGCCCTCGCCCGCGTCGTCCGCGTGGATCGTGTGGATGCCTGCCAGCGTGATGTACCGCCCGCGAAAGTCTGCGTCCCACTCGTCGCCGCGTCCGATGCCGGGCACACGGTCGTTTACATCGCCGGGGTACCCCACCGCCGCGAAGTCGCCGTCGTGCGGCCAGCACCGGATGATCGGCAGCTTCGTCAGATCGATCTGCTGCCCGCGCAGCACGACCTCTTGGCACGCCCCCCGCTTCTTCACCCGCTTCGGCCCGATCTTGAGCAGCGGCGCGAACTGCTTTGCCTTCACGATCGCATCGCCCAGCGACTTCGGCGGCTCGGGCTTGACCAGCTCGCCGATCGTCGCGCCGATGCCGTCGAAGCCCTGCTCCGCACCGAGCCCCATCTCCATCCGCCGGTAGCTGCCGTAGGCGTTGATCAAGAGCGGCACATCGCTGCCCTTGACCTGCTCGAAGAGCAGCGCCGACCCGCCGCGATCCCAGAACCGAGGGTCGTTTCGCTTCGCCGAGTCGCTCGGCTCGCCCCGGCACCGGCTCTTGCTCACCAGGTCGGTCAACGCCGCGATGTCCAGCACCGGGGAGACCGGCTCACGGATGCGAACCAGCTCCCCCGCGCGCTCCAACGCCTCGACAAAGCTCCGCAGATCTTGGTACATATGCTGCCACACTATGAGCAGTCAGCCCACACCGGCAGCTTTCGCCTTCGGCAGGACCCGTGACTGGCCCGGGTATTTCAGGGCCGTCGCCGGCGGCACGCCCCGCCAGACACTCCTCGACGCCCTCGATCTGTTCGACAAGGACGAGTTCTTCGATTCCGGTTTCGCCATCGACCTCGGCTGCGGTGAGGGCCGGGACACCGCCGAGCTGCTCCGCCGCGGCTGGACCGTCCTCGCCACCGACGGGCATCCCGAGGCGATCCGTCTACTGCTCGCCCGGGATGACCTGACCAACACCGACGGCCTCACCACGCGCGTCGCCACGTTCGAGGCGCTCGACACCCTCCCCGAGGCCGACCTCGTCAACGCCAGCTTTAGCTTGCCCTTCTGCACGCCCTCGCACTGGGACCGCGTCTGGCGGCTCGTCACGGCGGCCGTCAAGCCCGGCGGACGGTTCGCCGGCCAGATCTTCGGCGATCGGGACACATGGGCGGCGATCCCGGATCGCTCACACTTCGCGCGGGGCGAGCTGGACGGTCTCTTCGGCGGGTTCACCCTCGAGCTGCTCCGCGAGGACGAGTCGGACTCGAGGGACGCCGCCGGCAATACCAAGCACTGGCATGTCTTTCATCTTGTCGCCCGCAAGCAGCCGGGCTGATCTCCGAATACCCTGCCGTTATGGCTGTACCGACCGGAACAGGCGACCTCGCGATCGACCTGGCGCATGTCGCCAAGACCTACCGGACGCTCCTCGGCAAGAAGACCCCCGCCCTGCGCGGCATCGAGATGCGGGTCCACCGCGGCGAGGTCTTCGGGCTGCTCGGGCCGAACGGCGCGGGCAAGTCCACGCTCGTCAAGATCCTCATGACCGTGATCCGGCCGAGCGCCTGCTCGGGATCCATGCTGGGGGGCCGGATCGGCCACAAGCCGACGCTCGCCCGCGTGGGCTACCTGCCTGAGCACCACTCCTTCCCGGGCTACCTTACCGGGGCGCAGATCATCGACTTCTTCGGCGCGATGGCGGGCGTCGAACGCCGCGATCGCCGGCGACGCTCCGGCGAGCTGCTCGAGCTCGTCGGCATGGCCGAGTGGTCCAAACGCAAGCTCCGCTCCTATTCCAAGGGCATGCGCCAGCGCATCGGGATCGCCCAGTCCCTCATCAACGACCCCGAGCTCATCCTGCTCGATGAGCCCACGGACGGCGTCGACCCAGTTGGGCGGCGCGATATCCGCGATGTGATCCAGCGACTGAAAGAACAGAACAAGACCGTCTTCATCAACAGCCACCTGCTCAGCGAGCTCGAGATGGTCTGCGACCGCGTCGCCATCCTCGTCAAGGGCGTCGTCGCGCAGCAAGGCAGCCTCGACGAGCTGACCATCGGTCAGCGGCGGTACGAGATCGATCTGGCCGGGGCAGACGACGACGCGATCGGACGGGTGATCGAGAAGACGCCCGGCGTCGAACGGCGCGGCTCAGGCCTGCGTATTCCGACGACCGACGCGGACGAGGTGCAGCCGGTGATCGATCGGCTCCGCGCCGCGGGACTGACCATCGCGGCGGTTCGGCCCGTTCGCCCCTCGCTCGAGGATCTGTTCATGCAGGCGGTGACCGACCCCACCACCGGAGAGACGCTCCGACCAGGGGCGGCGGAAGCCGAGAGGAGGCGACGATGACCACCGTGCTGCGCCAGACCGGCGCGATGTTCGTCGACGCCTATCGCGAGCTCGCGGCCGGCAGGCTCTTCTGGATCACGCTCATCCTCTCCGCGGTGGTGGCGCTCGCGTTCGCGGCCGTCGGCATCGACAAGCAGGGTCTCAGCGTGCTGTGGTACCGATTGCCGTTCGGACCGAATTCGGACGACCTCTCCCCGGCGCTGCTCTACAAGTTTCTGTTCTTCAACTTCGGGCTTGGTGTCTGGCTGACCTGGATCGCAACGATCCTCGCACTCGTGACCACCGCGGGGATCATCCCTTCGCTCGTCTCCTCGGGCGTGATCGATTCGATGGTCGCCAAGCCGATCTCTCGGTGGCGTCTTTTTCTGACACGCTTCGCCACGGGCATGCTCTTTGCCCTGCTGCAGGTCACGCTGTTCAGCGTTTCGGCGTTCCTGGTCATCGGGTTCCGCGGCGGCGACTGGCTCTGGTCCGCTTTCCTGGCGATCCCCATCGTGCTCGTGTTCTACAGCTACCTGTTCTCCATCATGGCGCTCATCGGGCTGGTGACCCGCTCGACGATCACCTCGCTCCTGCTCACGCTTCTCATCTGGTTCCTGCTGTTCATCATCAACGCAGTCGATGCAAGCCTCGTGCAGTTTCACGAGAGCGCGAAGCTGCGGATCGAAACCGCCGAGCGCCGCATCGAACGCGTCGAGAGCAACACGGCCCAGCAGTACATCATCCAGCAGCGTCAGCAGGGCAACGATCTGCCGGACGAGTACGAACCCACGCCGACCGAGCTCGATTCGATCAACCCGTTCCTGTCAAGGATGCGGAGCGGGCTCGAGGAGGCCCGCGAGGACGAGAACGACCTGCGCCCCTGGACACACGGGCTGTTCTTGGCCAAGACCTTCCTGCCCAAGACCTCCGAGACCATCAGCCTGCTCAACCGATATGTCATGTCCCGCGAGGAGGGTCTGGAATTGGTGGCGCTGTTCGCGGGTGATCGTGACCGGCCGGAGCCGACGATCGACGAAGAGTCGGGCGAGGTCTGGGTCCCGCAGGAAACGCAGCAGATGGCGGCGCAGGATCGTCTGGCGAGCCGATCGCTCGGCTGGATCCTCGGGACCAGCCTGCTCTTCGAGGGCGTGATCCTCGGCATCTGCTGCGTGATCTTCGCACGGCGCGACTTCTAGCCGCCCAGCTCGCGCCCGCGATCGCGCGCCGCCTCGATGGCTCGGGCGACGGTGTCGAAGACACCCTGCTCATCGAGCACAGCGACGGCGGCCGCCGTGGTCCCGCCACGACTCGTCACGCGCGCACGCAACTCGGCGGGCGATTCGGATGATCGCCGCAGGAGTTCGGCCGCCCCCGCGAGCGTCTGCATGACGATCCGTCGGGCGTCCACCTCCGTCAGACCCACCGCGACCGCGCCCCGCTGCATCGCCTCGGCGAGGTAGAACACATACGCCGGTCCGGATCCCGCGACCGCGGTGAAGGCGTCCATCAGGGCCTCGTCCAGCTCGAGCACGAGGTCACCGACGCCGCGGAAGAGCCGGCGAACCCACGCGATGTCGGGCCTCGCGGCGGAAGCACCAACCGCGATCGCCGACGCGCCCATGCCGATCTGCGCGGGGGTGTTCGGCATGACCCGCACGACCGCGGCCCGCGGGCCGGCGAACCCCTGCAGCGTGGACAGCGTCGTGCCGGCGAGGATCGAGATCACGAGCCGGTCGCCGAGCCGAGTCTCACCTCGAAGTCGCTCGAGTTCACCGTTCACAGCGGCGAGCATCTGGGGCTTCACGGCCAGCAGGACGGCTGATGTTGACTCCGAAGTGTTCGAATCAAGCCATGCCAGCCCCTCGGCGAGGTCGGCGGCTGACTCTCTGAATCCCGCTCGGCGGTCCGGGTTCGGGTCGACGACACAGACGCGTTCGGGCAGGCCTCCTCCGTCGCCGCTGCCCGCGAGGATCGCCGACGCCATGGCACCCCCGCCGACGACCAGCATCGCGCGGATGTCTCGGACGGACTCGACGGAATCGGATGGGTGTGCCATGGTGTAGACTATGGACACGGATGCGAAATGAGGATCACGGATGAGCAGCTTCTACACGCTGGACTTCGAGAAGCCCGTTGCGGACCTGGAACGCCGGATCCGGGAGCTGTCTGTGCCCGCGCCGGGAGCGCCGGCCGGCGTCGAGGGGGTGGAGGATTCCATCGACCGGGAGGCGATCGCCGCGCTGGAGCGTGAGCGCGACGCGAAACTGGCGGAGCTGTACACACGGCTGAGCCCGTGGGACACGGTCCGCGTCAGCCGGCATCCCGAACGCCCGCAGTCGCAGGACCTGATCGAGGCGTTCGTCCGAGATTTCACGGAGCTGCACGGCGACCGCCGGTACGGCGACGACCCGGCGATCGTGACCGGCTTCGGCCGTATCGGCCATCACAAGTGCCTGGTCGTCGGTCACCGCAAGGGGCGGACCACGCAGGAGCGGATCGCCTGTCACTTCGGCTGTGCGCACCCGGAGGGCTATCGCAAGGCCCTGCTCAAGATGCAGCTCGCCGAGAAGTTCGGCACACCGATCGTGACGCTCGTGGACACGCCCGGCGCTTATCCCGGGCTTGAGGCCGAGAAGCGCGGGCAGGCGGAAGCGATCGCGGTCAATCTGCGCGAGATGTCGCGGCTGCGCGTCCCCATTGTGTCCGTGGTCATCGGCGAGGGCGGCTCCGGCGGTGCGCTCGGCATCGCCGTCGCCGACCGTGTTGGCATGATGCGGCACGCCTGGTACTCGGTCATCAGCCCCGAGGGCTGTGCCGCCATCTTGTGGAAGCAGGCGAACGAACGCACCAACGCGGCGGCGGCCGTCGCGCTCAATCTCACCGCGGAGGACAACCTCCGGCTGGGTATCATCGACGCGATCGTTGAGGAGCCGGTCGGCGGGGCGCACCGCGACCGCGCCGGCGCGGCTGGTATGCTCAGCAGCTGGATCGAGGACCAGCTCGACAAGCTCGTCGGGCTGCCTCTGGATGAACTGCTCGAAGGCCGATACCGGCGCTTCCGCCGCCTCGGGGAGGTCATCGAGCAGCAACCCGAGGCAGTCACCAGCCCCGAATCTGCCCCGGGGGGCTGAACCGATCGGTTTTGACTCCCCGGCGCAGGCTCCCTAGCCTTGGAACCTTGATTCCCCGTCAGGGTCGCGTTGTGTTCGGTACACCCGAGGCACCCTGATCCTGCGTCGAAGGGCTCCCGTGGCGAAGAAGACGGCCGGATCGAAGTCCTCCTCGAAGAAAGCCGCGTCGCGCTCGGCCAAGCCGGCTGGGAAGAAGACGACGGCGAAGAAGCCGACCGCCAAGAAATCCACCACCAAAAAGAAGGTCGGCAAGACCTCGAAGGCCTCGTCGTCGTCGAAGAAGTCGACCAAGGCGAAGACGACGACGAAGAAGACCCGATCCAAGACGGCGTCGAAGAGCGCTTCCAAGAGCAGCGTCAACACATCGTCCGGGACGACAGCGGGTTCAAAGAAGACGCCCTCCGCCAAGGGCGGATCCAAGAAGAAGGCGGCGTCGGCGAAGGGTGCAACGCCGACGGCCTCCGCTTCGGACAAGCGTGGCGCCCCGGAGCCGAAGGGATCCGCCAAGGTGAAGAACGCGTCGGGTTCGGAAGCCAGAGCAACCGACACAAAGTCGGCACAGGCGGAGACCGCGGACAGCAAGAAGTCCGGACGGAAGGGCATCACGATCGTGGAAAACCGCCCGAAGCGCAAGACCACGGGCAAGCCGAAGATCACGCCGCCGACGGGCACCCTCGGCGCGCTGCTTGCGAAGCGCCGCCGGCAGCCGCTCATTCCTTCAGGACCGGACGCCCCGCCTTCGCCCTTCGGGACCTTCGGGCAGGACGGCGAGGAGGCCGGATCCAAGCGCAAGCTGAAGTCGCCCTTCAAGAAGCGCGAGCTCGACGGGTTCCGCGAGAAGCTGCTCGCCAAGCGGCGCGAACTGGTGGGTGATGTCGCGAACATGGAGAGCGGGATGGCCTCCCGCGGTGATCGCGGCGGCAACCCGGCGCTCGATGTAGCGGAACAGGGCTCCGACGCGTACGACCAGTCGTTGTCGATCGGGTTCGCCGAGGCGGACCGAAAGATCATCCGCGAGATCGACGAGGCGCTCAAGCGGATCGACGACGGCACCTATGGGCTGTGCGAGATGACCCGGCAACCCATCGGTGTCGAGCGGCTGAACCAGCTGCCGTGGGCGAGGCTGTCGATCGAGGCGGCCCGCGAGATCGAGCGCCGCGGCGGCGGGCGGTGACGCCCGCCGAGCAGACCCACGGCGGCGCCGCGTTCCGGAGCCGACGGGCGTGGCTCGTTCTGCTGGGTGTGCTGGCGTTCGGCCTGATCTCGGACCTCGCGACCAAGTACATCGCGTTCCACCGCATCGCGGACCAGCCCGTGACCTTCACGAGGCAGCAGGTCATCGCCTCGGACGACCTCGGCCGGCTGATCCCTCGCCATGAGCCGGTAACCATCGTGCCCCATGTGCTCGAATTCACGCTGGTGCTGAATCCGGGTGCCGTCTTCGGCATCGGTGCCGGGAAGCGGTGGCTGTTCATCGGCTTCACCGGGGCGGCTCTCGTGCTGGGTCTGTGGATGTTCGCGAAGTGGACGACGGCGCGTCAGTGGTTTGCGCACGCGTCGCTCGGGCTGCTGCTCGCCGGCGGGCTCGGGAATCTGTACGACCGACTGGTGTACGCCTGCGTCCGAGACTTCATCCATCCCCTGCCGGGCGTGCGCATCGGTGGGTGGGAGGTCTGGCCCTATGTTTCGAATGTGGCGGATGCCTACCTGATCCTTGGAGTGGCCGGGCTGATGCTGCATCTGTGGCGCTCGGAGCCTCCGGGCGACGGCACACCGAGCGAAGCGAGCTAGGCGAGCGCCCCCCGCGCCCGCTCCTGCAGTTCGGGCAGCAGCGTCCGTGCCTCGGCGGCCATGCGCGAATTGGGGAACTGCTCGATGATCTGCTCGCCAAGACCGACGGCCATCCCCCATTGTCGGTCCTGATACGCGAGCTTGAAGGCGGCGCCGAGGTTCTCCTTGGCCTTGCCGATAACTCCGCGAGCCACCTCACGGAACGGCTCGGCTTCCTGCTCGGAGAGGTAGGTGTCGAGCTCCCGCAGCAGGTCCATCGCCTCATCGACGCGGTCCGCCTGCGCGGCGAGCAGGAACCGGCGTTCGAGGTCCTCCTTGTACTGCTGACGGGAGCGGGAGACACGGTCCGTGAGGCTCCGCACGCGCTGGGAGGCGGGGAAGGCCTCGGCGATGCGCCTCGCCTCCTCGAAGGCGGCCTCCCATCGACGCTCGACGATCATCCGGTCGAGTCCGGCGACGCGATCGGCGATGTCGGCGTCCATCCCCTCGGCGCGGGCGAGGTCGATCTGCATGCGGAACCGCTCGGCGTCCTGCTCGTAGCCGAACCGGGCGGCCAGCTCAGTCGTCAGGACCTGCGCGGCTTCCCAATCATGGCGCCGGATGTCCTCCTCGATCGCCCGGCAGAGGAGTTCCCGCTCATTCGAACGGTTGAGCACACGCCGGGCATCGTCTGACAGCGCCGCCTGATCCCGAAGCCCGCGGATCGAACGGTTGACATCGCGCAGGATCGAGACCATGTCCTCGCCGGAGGAGTGAGTGTCGTTCTCGAGCAGCAGCGCGGCGACGCCGGAGGCAGAGGCCGTCACCACGAAGCACACAGCGCCCGCGAGCACGAGGCCGTCCCCCGAGCCTCGCTCAGAGAGTGAGAAGAAGAGCCCCGCTGCCAGCAGCGCGAGCGACACAAGCCCGGCGATACTCAGCAGAGCGATCGCGATCGTCCGTGGGGTTCCGTTCATCTCGATGTCCCTCCGCCGGAGGGCGCACGGCGGTCAGCTGCCGGGCGTCGGCCCGCCGCAGTTGCGTTCCACCGGCACGATACACAGAAAACGCAGCGGCTCCTCGATGGCACGGAACTGGTGCTCGAGATCCGCACGGACATACACGACATCACCGGCCGACACGGGGTGCTCGGTCTCGCCGAGCAGCACGGTGCCTCGCCCGGAGACAATGTAGACCTCGTGTTCGTAATCGTGGTGGTGCTTGGGCGTGTGGCCGCCGGGCTCCACGCTGAAGCTCCGCAGGGCGAAGTGCGGGGCGCCGTCGTCGCGGCCGACCATGATCGCCATTGAAGCGCCGGAGGCACCGGCCATCGCCACCTCGGTCATCGGCTCGGTCTCGATGTTCCGGATCACGCTTGGCTCCCACGGGCAGCACGAACCCAGACCAGTCTACCATGAATCATGACGGAACGACCAGCGCTCGAGATCCGAACGGTGGCGCTCGGCGACTACCAGACGAACTGTTACACGGTGCGGGCCGGGGAGCACCTCTGGATCGTGGATGCGGGGTTTTCGCCGGCTCCACTGATCGAGCTGGTCCGGGAGTCGGGTCAGTCGCCCGAGGCTGTCGTGCTCACCCATGCGCACCCTGATCACATCGGCGGCCTGACCGAGGTGCGGGCGGCGTTCCCGGGGGTGCCCGTCTGGATCCACGAGGCCGAGCGGGACTGGTTGGCGGAGCCCGAGCTGAACCTCTCCGTGTACATGGGTCGCCCGATCAGCCTGCCGGGTCCGGATCGTCTGCTGAAGGACGGGGATCGGCTGACGCTGGGCCACTCGACCTGGACGGTGCGCCACACCCCCGGTCACTCGCCCGGCTCGATCACGCTGGTGTGCGAGCAGGAGCCCGTCGCGTTCGTCGGCGATGCGCTCTTCCGCGAGTCCATCGGGCGAACGGACTTCCCCGGGTGCTCGTTCGAGCGGCTTGAATCGTCCATCCGGACGCAGCTCTACACGCTCGCCGACGAGACAGCGGTGCTCCCCGGGCACGGGCCGCCGACCACGATCGGGCACGAGAAGCGGCACAACCCGTTCGTCTCTTCGTCGGAGCGCTGAGCTACCGCAACGACCCGAGGCCCTCGAAGCGTCGCCATGCGCTGACCTGCCCGATGTGCATCATCGCGTGGCCGATGAGGATGAATGATGCGAAGGACGCGAGCGTCGGGAACCGCTCGCGGTAGCGCTCAGCGGGGGTGGGCTCGCGCAGCCGATCGTCGGTGATATCCCGGAACGCGGCGACGAAGTCGCGGTGGGAGCGGGCGTAGAACGACACCAGCTCGTCCTTGCCCGGATAGACCGAGCCGTCGGCGTCGTCCCGGCACGGCACGCCGGGGGCGAAGAGTGCTTCCCACGACGCCGGCGGCTCCACATCAAGGCCGTTCATCCCGAGCACCTGAGCCATCCGGTTCGGGTAGAGCGCGAGGTGGCCGATCACGAACGCGGGATGGTTCGAGTCCACCGGTCCGGTCGGACCCAGGGCAAATCGAGCGAACCTCGACGCGTCGATCGTGTTGACCATCTCCTCCCCGAGTCCGGCAACGATGGTGCCGGTGCGGGCGATCCCCGCGGCGATGCTTGCTTGCATGCGAGTGCTCCCAGGCCGTTCAGCCACCAATGTATCGGTCGTACAACGATCGTGCGCGGGTGGCGTCGGTAAGACCCGTCAGGATCGCCCGGCCGTCGGCGAACAGCCGCAACTCGATCGGGCTCCCCTCGATCCCGATCTCGTCGCGCAGCGTCGCGGTGAGCATCCCTGAAGCAAGGTCAGCCTGCTCCGCCAGACCCAGCCGCCTCGAGACCGCTGCCAGATCGATGCACCTCCGCTGCGGGCGGATCTGGACGCTCCGCCGGCCGCACAACGACTGGACGGCCGTCGACGCGACCTCGTCGAGGAAGTCGAACCGTCGCTGCCCGCAGCAGGGGCAGTCGGGGTCGCGGGCCTGCTCGAGGCCGAGGCTCCTGCCCCGCCCGCTCCACGCGTCGATGGACTCCAGTGTCGGCGTCACGGAAGCCGCTCCCTCCACGATCAACCGTATCGCCAGGGCAGCCTGTCGCGCCCCGACCATGGCGACGATCGGTCCCAGAACGCCCACGGTGTCGCAGGTGCCGTCGACGAGTGGAATCTGTTCCTGAAGGCAGCGGAGGCACGGGCCACGCCCCGGGACGATCGGCAGGACGGTGCCCGCCGTGCCGAGAGCTCCTCCGAAGACCGCTGGCCGATCGAGCGCGACGGCGGCGTCGTTGAGCAGGTAGCGCGTCTCAAAGTTGTCGGTGCCGTCGACGATGACATCGACGCGACGGAGATGGTCCAGGGCGAGCTCCGCGTCGAGATGGACGGCGATCGGTTCCAGCGTGAGCCCTTTGTCGATCGCGCGCAGACGATCCGCCGCAGCATGGGCCTTGGGCCGACCGATGTCTCGTTCGCTGTAGAGCATCTGCCGCTGCAGGTTCGAGGGCTCGACGATGTCCCGATCAATCAGCAGCAGCGTGCCGACGCCCGCGCGGGCCAGCATCTCCGCCGAAACGCTGCCGATGGCGCCGACGCCGACAATCGCCGCGGACGCCTGCGCGAGCCGACGCTGGCCCTCGCCGCCGATCTCGGGCAGGATCCGCTGGCGGTGATGCCGATCTGGCATGGGTGGAACACCGGGCACGACGGAACTGTATCGGCGTACACTCCTGAACATGACCCGGTGCGCGAGCGAAGACCGCGATCCGCAGGCCGGCCTCGGCTGGACACCTCCGGATCCGCTTTCCGCGATGTTCGAGACGCCCCGGCTGCGGGTCCGCCCGCTGCACATGACCGACGCCGACGAACTTCGCGAGGTGGTGCTTCGGTCGAAGGACCATCTGCTGCCCTGGGTCGGTTGGGCGAAGACCGGCCACCGGACGCTCGCGGACACCCAGGCGTTCGTCGCCGAGCAGCAGATGCTGGTGCAGAACCCAAGAACGCTGCTTGAACGCGGCAAGTCGCTCACGCTCGCCGTCATCGAGACGGAAACGGGCCGGATCGTCGGCGGCACGGGTGTGCACGACCTGCGGACCGACACCGCCAGCGGTGAGACGGGCTACTGGATTGCGTCGGACGCGACGCGGCGGGGCTTCGCGGCCGAGGCCTGCCGGCACACGATCTCCTGGGCGTTCCGCTCCGCCGATCGAGGTGGGCTCGGCCTGCGAAGGCTGCGGATCTATTGCTCCGACCGCAACGAGCCCTCCCGCCGGCTGCTTGAATCGCTGGGCATCCGCAAGGAGGTCGAGCAGCCGGAGGACTACTGGCTTGAGGGCCTCGGCGCGACGACGCGGCTGGGCTGGGGCGTCCTGGCCCGCGAGTGGGACTGCGAACGCCACCTTGCGGACCCGACCTAGATCTTGTTGGCTCGTTGGAACCATCCGCATGGTCAGGCGTCAAGCGGCCTATGAGCTGTGCCGCAAGCGGCGGTACAGCCGCAGGAGATAGACCCATGCGATTCTCGAGTGGAGTGGTACTGTCGGCTGTGTACGCAGGTTGCTGCGGAGCACAGCTGCCGGGGGTGACGACGGTCGCGTTCGATTCGATCGACGCCGACGGCGGGCTCATCGGCGGCATCGGGTGCCTCGGGTGCGAACAATCAAGACGGGTGACGCTCGAGCCCGGCGACGCGGACACCATCGCTGCGGTGCAGTTCCGACTGTGGAACAGCAGCACAGCCGTCGCGTTCAGCGATCCCGTTCGCGCGACCGTGTACAGCGACGGAAGCTCTCCAGGCGGGGTTCTCACCAGCGTGACCCAGCCGCTCCAACTGGCGCCGGATGAGAACCGCGTCGTGACCTTTGACCTGCCGGACACGCTCCTCGTCGGTGAGTCGATCTGGATCGGGCTCTATACGCCGAGCGAGAGCGTGTTGATCTGGACAACACGGTTCGACGGCGCGCCGCTGATCGGCTCGATGTCGAACTCCGGACGAACACGGGACGGTGGGATCGGCCCATGGACTGGCAGCTCGATCCTGCCGGTCACGCAGCAGGCACGCGTGCTGATGATCCCCGCACCCGGCTCAGTTGTCGGGCTGATCGGCCTCGGTGCGATCATCCAGCGACGGCGGAGAGATATCCACGATCGGTGAGAGCTTCAGACCATGCGCAGACGGGTCGGCGATTGAGACCGAACGCGCTGCCGACACTCCGATCGATGAGCCGGAGCGCATCGGCCCGGTCGAAGATGTGATCGAACCATGGTCCCGCCATACGACCGCGGGCCGCCCCCAAACGGAGCGGCCCGCGCGATTGTCTCGGATTGGCAACCGCAAAACGCGGGTAGATCGGCTCAACGCTCTCGAGATTCGCAACTACGCGAAGTGGCTGAAGGCCTTGTTCGCCTCGGCCATGCGGTGGGTCTCTTCCCGCTTGGTGATCGCCTTGCCCTCGCCGCGGGCGGCGTTGAAGAGCTCATCGGCGAGCGCCTTGGCGATCGGTCGGCCCTTCTCACTACGAGCGGCGGTGATGATCCAGCGGAAGGCGAGCGCCTGCTGGCGCTTGCGGTTGACCTGCATCGGCACCTGGTAGTTCGCGCCGCCGATGCGCTTGCTGCGTACCTCGACGAAGGGCTTGACCTTATCGACGGCCATGTGGAAGACCTCGAGCGCGGTCTCCGGTGCATTGGGGTCGTCGATCTTGGCGAGCCGCTGCTGGATGTCGTCCAGAGCGTCGTAGATGTTGCGCTGAGCGACGGACTTCTTGCCGTCGTACATGATGCAGTTGGTGAACTTCGCCAGAACCTTGTCGCCGAAGACAGGGTCGGGGCGGAGCTGGGTTGCGCTGGCCGTGAACTTCTTGCCCATGGGAACTCCTGGCTCATCCGTCGGCTGCTGCCGGCGCTGTGTTCACCCCGAGGAGCCGGGCGGGCTTCGCGGGATTACTCGCCTGCCCGGCGCCGATCCGGGCACCGGGCGTGATCGGTCATACGCGGACTACTTGCCGCGCTTGACGCCGTACTTCGAACGCCCCTGCTTCCGCCCGTCCACGCCGAGCGTGTCGAGCGCGCCGCGGACGATGTGGTAGCGGACACCGGGAAGGTCTCGCACTCGGCCGCCGCGGACGAGCACGATCGAGTGCTCCTGGAGGTTGTGCCCCTCGCCGCCGATGTACGCCGTGACTTCCTTGCCGTTGCTCAGGCGGACACGCGCGATCTTGCGGAGCGCCGAGTTCGGCTTCTTGGGCGTGGTTGTGCGGACGCTCAGGCAGACCCCGCGGCGAGCGGGGCACGACTCGAGGTCACGCACCTTCGACTTCGCCTTCGGCGTGCGACGCGGCTTACGAACCAGCTGGTTGATCGTCGGCATACGAGTCCAAACCCCGGCGGCTCCCGGCACCAGCCGGCCCGCCATCCCAAGTGACTGTCGGTCCTGCACCCACCGCGAACCGACCACCGGTCGGCCCACCAGAGCCGGGAAGTGTAGCCGGCCGCCCCGGGGCATCAAGCGGGGAGGGTGGTTCCCTCTCCCAAACACACCCCGTTCGATCCGTCGCCGCTACGCTCCCGCCATGACCGATCGCCCCGCCGCGCCCGATGTCTCCATCCGCGAGTTCCAGCAGCTCATCCGGGACCGGTACTACGCAACCGATTCGGCCCGGGGTGCCGCGGGCACTTTCCTGTACCTGGCCGAGGAGTTCGGCGAGCTCGCGACCGCCCTGGCGAACCACAACCGCCCCAATCGCCCGCCGTCCGCCCAGGAGCGGGCCAATCTCGAGGAAGAGTTCGCCGATGTCCTCGCGTGGCTGGCGACACTGGCGAACATCCACGGCGTGGATCTCGCGGCAACGCTCGAGAAGTACACCGACGCGAGCCGAGTGGAAGGCACCAAGGAGTAGGTCACCGGTCAGACCGGCATGCGCGAATCATCGTTCGCGTCGGCCCTCCTCGGCGCACGCTCGACGCGCTCCTCGAACCGCAGCCCCGCTTCACCGACGGGCCTGAAGACCTCGATGACCAGCGTGTCGTCCGCCGGCGGGCCGTCCCGGTGGGCGTCCACCGCGGTCAGGATGGTCATGGGCCAGCCGCCCTCGGCCTGGAGCTTCTGCGAGGCGAGCAGCCCGAGCATGCCGTCGATGCCGAGCATGCGGCCGCGATGGTTCTGCGCCTCGGTCGCGCCGTCGGTGTAGGCGATCAGGCGGTCGCCGGGGACGAACGGTCGGGTCCTTGTGGCGGGCTCGAACGCGGCGTCCTCGACAGCGCCGAGCAGGAAGGTCGTCGAGTCCAGCCGATCGATCGTGCCGTCGGCACCGATCTGAAAGGCCGGTGGATGGCCCGCGTTGGCGTACTCGAGAACGCCGTGCACCGGGTCGACCCGGACCGCCAGCCCGGTGACATAGACGGAGTGATGGCTCATGGTCAGCCGAACATACCGGTTGAGCAGCCGGAGAACCGCACCGGGCTCGATGCACGGATCCTCGCCGAATATCCGGGCGAGCTCCCCGTAAAGCCTGTTGACATTGAGGGCCGCCGGGATGCCGTGGCCCGTGACATCGAGCACGACGACGCAGAGGCGGTCCGCTGAGCCGCAGTCCGTGGGCGAGACGGCGACATGCAGGTAGTCCCCTCCGATCTGCCGCATCGGCTGGTACCGGTAGGTGAACCGGACCGGCCCCTGAGTCACGGGCGCCGGGAACATCGCTTCATGGATACGGCGGGCGTCGGTGAGCTCGCGCCGGACCTCGCCGTAGCGTCGCTGGATGAAGTTGAACTGCGAATCGCGCAGCCGAGCCGACTGCCGCCACCAGCAGATCAGCAGGCCCGGCCCGACCGCGATGATGCCGAGCGTCGCCATAATCGCACCCGGGACGCCGAAACCGGGCTGCATGCCGAGCCTGAGCACCGCGTTGAGCCCAAGCACGACGCCGGCCGGGACGAGGGCCTGACGCACCGTCCACGGCAGGAAGGCGGCGGCCACGGTGTACGAGATCATGAAGCCCGGCAGGCCCCACATCTCACCGCCGAGGTGGCGCAGCACGAGATTGAGCACCCCGTCGAAGATGACGATGCCCATCGAGAGATGCAGCACCGATCGCCCCTCGACCCGCCGCAGGAGCACCGCGATCATGGAGCCGAGGTAGACCAGCGTGCTGACGACGCCGACGGCAATGATGCGCAGTTGTTCAACATCCGGCGGGGCCGAGCTCTCGCCGCGGCTGGCCACAAAGATGATGACGACAAGCGCGAGCACGAGCACGCCGAGCCCGCCGACCACGCCTGTGAACCAGATGAACCGCCGGCGGAGCAGCGCCACGGTGTCGCGCTCGAACTCGTAGCGGAACTCGGAGGTGTATGCGCCGCTCGCCGGATTCACGCTGGTCCCCGCCCCGCTGACTCCCCCGCCGCCCTCTGAACCCGTTCATCGGGTTTCGGCCGGATCCGTTTCATCCTACGGCGCCGAGTCGTCTCGGCTGCGGCCCGGGACCCAGAGCACATCCCCGCCACCGGTTCCGTTGGCGCACCGGGAGAGCACAAAGAGCAAATCCGAGAGCCGGTTGAGGTATCTGATCGGCTCGGCTGCCTGCTCACCATCGCCGCCGAGGGTTGCGGCAAACTCGACCGTGCGGCGCTCGGCGCGGCGGGTCACCGTCCGGGCGACATGCAGCCTGGCCGCCAGCTCCGTCCCGCCGGGCAGCACAAAGCTGGTGAGCGATGGGAGGGCGGCGTTGAACCGATCGATCGCCTCCTCCAACCGTCGGGTCTGCTCCGGCAGGACCCGCAGCGCCGAGCCGGGTGCCTCATCGGGTGCACGAGGCGTGCACAGGTCAGCGCCGACATCGAACAGGTCGTTCTGCACCTCGAGCAGCAACCCACGGATGTCCGCCTGCGTCTGGCCGCATGACACCGCCGCAAGCCCGATGGCGGCGTTGGCCTCGTCGACGGAGCCGTACGCCTCGACCCGCGGATCGGTCTTCGTAACGCGTGAGCCGTCGCCCAGCCCCGTTTCACCGCCGTCCCCGGTCTTCGTGTAGATCTTCGTGAGCTTGACCACGCCAGACTCCCACCCGGTGTTCTCCGATGCGATAGTCTAGCGGCGCATGCCACATGTGCTTCCTCCAGACAGGCGAACCCGTTGGCGGGTGGTCAACGAGGATGCCGCGTCCGGCGTGCCTCTCGACCGACGCGTGCTCGCTGCTCGAGGCCTCGCCGACGAGAGCGCCGCCAGCCGGTTCCTCGAATCGAGCCTGCTCCACCTGCACGAACCATCGCTGCTGCCGGGCATCGATACGGCGTGTCATCGGCTCCTCGACGCGTTGCGTCGCAACGAACCGATCGTGATCTACGGCGATTACGATGTCGATGGCATCACGGCGACGGCGATTCTCTACCACATGCTGACGCACCTCTCTCCGGGATCGCCTGTGCGGTGCTATGTGCCGCACAGGCTGGAAGAGGGCTACGGGCTGAATGCCTCCGCGCTCGAGACGCTGGCGGCCGAGGGTGCCCGTGTTGTCGTTTCAGTGGACTGTGGCATCACGGCGGTGGAAGAGGCCCGCCGCGCACGAGAACTTGGTCTGGACCTCATCATCACTGACCACCATAACCCGCGGGGCGACGGCGCGTTGCCCGCACCGTTTGCACTCGTTCATCCGAGGCTCCCCGGGTCGGGCTATCCCTTCGGCGATCTGTGCGGCGCCGGTGTGGCCTACAAACTTGCGTGGCACCTTGCGGTGCTGCATTCGAACCAGCCGGACGACCGGGCGAGCGCATCGGCGAGGGCGCTGCTGCTCGATCTGCTCGCCTTCGCGGCGCTCGGCTCGATCGCCGACATGGTGCCGCTGCAGGACGAGAACCGGGTGCTGACTCGCTACGGCCTGGGCCGAATCCGCGGCTCGCGCTTCGAAGGTCTCCGCGCGCTGGTGCAGGCGAGTGGGCTGGACAGCGCGCGGATCGATGCGGACGATGTCGGCTTCCGCCTTGCACCCCGGCTCAACGCCTGCGGTCGGATGGGGCACGCGGCTCATGCTGTCCGGCTCTTCACCGAGGCCGCTGGCGACGAAGCCGCCGAGATCGCCGAACGCCTGCACGAGCAGAATCTGCAACGGCAAGCCACCGAGCGTCGGATCACCGAACAGGCGTGCGAGCTCGCCGAGGCACAGGGGCTGACCGGTGACGATCGCCGTGCAATCGTGCTGAGCCATCCCGAGTGGCACCCGGGCGTCGTTGGCATTGTGTGCTCACGGCTGGTCGAGCGATACGCGAGGCCCGTCATCCTGCTGTGCGATGACGGGGAAACGGCGAAGGGCTCGGGCCGATCCATCGCGGGGTTCAACCTGCACGGTGCACTCGAAGCGACCTCAGGCCGGCTGCTGCGCTTCGGCGGGCACGATGCCGCCGCGGGGCTCGCCGTGCGATCGGCCGATCTGCGGGCATTCGCTGACGAGTTCATCGAGCATGTCGGCCGGGCGTTGGCACCCGAGGACCTGGTCAACGAGATCCGTGTGGACTGCGTCGCTCGGCTTGATGAGCTCACGCCCGAAGCCGTGCGCTCGCTGGACCAGCTCCGCCCGTTCGGCCGGGGCAACCCGAAGGTGCGGGTGCTCGTGCGGGACGCCGTGATCGACGGGGCCGAGGTGTTTGGTGCCGCCGGGCGTCACCTCGCGCTGAGGCTGCGCGACCGAACTGGCGATCGGGGTGCGCCGCTCCGCTGCCTGCTCTGGAATCAGGGTGTGCTGCGGGATGCGTGCTCACGCGGGTCTGCGGTGGATGCCGTGCTCACACCGATGGTGTCGTCGTTCTCGGGACGCGTCGAGCCGACGCTCGAGGACTGGCGACCTGCCGCAGGCGAGCATTACTCGTCGGCGTCGACTGGGAAAGTCGCCAGACCATCGGTCGGCTGATCCAGCAGCTCGAGCAGCAGCGCGGCTCGATCATCGCCCGGGTCAGCCGCCGCCGCGGCGCGGAAGCTGTGCTCCGCAGCCGCGAACATGCCGAGCTCCTGCTCGATGACGCCCCGCAGCAGGTACGCGTCCACGGGCATCTGCGCCTGTCGGAACCCTCGCTCGAGCGTCGCCAGCGCCTCGCCGGGATCGCCGTGCTTGCGCTGCCACACCGCCCGGTACACATAGCCCTCGGGATGGCTGGGTGAGATGGCGATGATCTTCGTGCCCGCCTGGCGGAGCCGGGTCAGGTCGTTGGTGCGGTACGCCAGCGCGCCGAGATCGAGCCACGAAGCGAGGTCGACATCACCGCCGGGACCCTCGGTGAGCTGGATCAGCGTCGAGCGAGCCTCGAGCGTGCGATCGAGCTCGAGCATGCACCGCGCCCGCATGCGGAGCAGATCGCGCCGGTCCTTGTTCTCCTCGATGCGGAGTAGCTGCGCGATGCCGTACTCGGCCTCGGCATACTGCTCGGCGCGCATCTGCGCGATCACCAGGTCCTCGAGCATCGCCGAATCTTCCGGCGCCAACAGCCGGGCCTCCCGGAAGAGCTCGACGGCCCGCTCGTTGTCGCCTCGCATCATCGCGAGGTGACCGAGTGTCTGTCGCACACCCGCGTTGTGCTCGAAGACCGCGCTCCGCTCGAGCAAATACTGCTCCGCCTCGTCTGCGCGGTCGAGATCGATCAGGACCTCTGCGGCCGCCACAGCGTAGAGGGGCTGCTCGGCGTCGAGTTCCGCCGCCCGGAGGTACCGCGCCAACGCCTGCTCCTTGCGGTCGAGCCGCTCGTTGACCACGCCGAGGTAGTAATGGGCGTCCTCAAAGTCGGGGTTGATGATCTCGGCCCGGACGAACGACTCCCGAGACTTCTCGAGCTGACCCTGCTCGAGCAGAATCCGGCCCCGGAGCACATGGCTCTTGGCGACCGAGGGGTTCAGGCCAAGTGAGTTTTCCACCTTTTCCAACGCCCGGTCGAGGTCACCGGCGAGGTAGGCCTGCTCCGCCATCTCCCATTCGGTGGCGCTCTTGATCTGCGCCATGCGCTGCTGGGCCAGCGTCATCTGTTCCGCTGTGTTGCGGCCGTGCCCCAGGCAGCCGGTCTGAGCCGCCGAAGCCGCCAGCACGAGTCCGAGAACCAGCGCTCGCCGGGCGCTGCGATGTCCGATCAGCCGATCCATACTCGTCTTCTCCTTTCGGGACGGTGCAGCACCGGCCCTGACGATCTCCCTGCTCGTCGCACGGGGATCAGTCGTCCTCGGTCACCGGGAAATCGACCAGCTCGGTCTCGCTCTCGCCATCGATCGGCAGCAGCTCACCGGCGCCGCTCTCGGCGGACTCGACGGGCTGCATGTCCGAGTCAGCGGCCTGCTCCTGCTCCGGCTGCGGAGCGAACGCAAAGTCCGACGGGTTGGGCCGCTGCCCCGGCACGCCGCGCAGCGTCAGAGACCTCGCGTCCGTGTTGCCCTCAGAGTCACGCTCGATGATCTCGCTCAGCTCGCCGGTGATGATCTCCCGGATCTGGCTGCGCCGCGGGTTGGCGCTCTTCTCGCCCACGAGCCGCTCGCGGAGCGCGATGGCGTCGGGCTGGTTCGGGTTGAGGTTCAGCGACTGCTGCACCTTGAACAGCGCCCGCTTGTAGTTGCCCTGCACGAAGAGACGCTCGGCCTCGAGGTTGTACATCGCGGTCAGCTTCTCACGGCTCCAGGGCAGCAGGCCCTTGCGAGCGCCGGTGCGGACGCGCTCGATGGTCGCCAGCGCGCGGTCCGCCTGGTCGATCAGCACCTTGTCGTTCACGATCGTCGGCTTGATGAGGAAGACGATCTCCTGACGCTCCGTCGCATCGTCGTGCCCGCGGAACGGGATGCCGAGGATCGGGATATCGCCGAGGAACGGCACCTGCCGACGGGTCGCGGTCGTCGCTTCGCGGAACAGGCCGCCGAGCACGACCGTCTGGCCGTCGCGAACCATGACATTGGTGACGAGTTCGTTGGTGATCTCGTCGGGGATGGTCACCGCCGCACCGCCGGAGTCGGTCACGGTCCGGATCTCAGCGGTCGAGACCTGGGGCTTGAGCTCCATGCGGATGAACCCGTCGTCCGAGACGAACGGGCGGATGTAGAGCTGAGTACCGGTATCGAGGAACTCGACGGTCTGCGTCGTCGCGGTCTCGGTCGAGGTCGTGCTGAGGTAGCCGATCTTCTCACCGACCAGCACCCGGGCGGACTGCCGGTTGAGGGTCAGGATCTTGGGCGTCGAGAGCACGGTGGTGTCGGTGACTTCGTCGAGCAGGCGGAGGAAGACGGCGATGTCGCCGGAGACCACACCCGCGCGGAAGGTCGCCGGGCCGCCGGTGTTGCCGGCGGTGGAGGTCGCGCCGCCGCCGGCGCCGTCGGCCGGGGCCGCGATCGGGGTCTCCGTGCCGCCGACGAGCGTGCCGCCCTGACCGCTGATCAGCGACGGGATGACGCCCAGCGGGCCGCCGGAGCCAACGAAGTCGCCGAAGTCGAGGTCGTCGACGATCGAGAAGTCCATGCCGAAGGCGTTGGCCTCGTTGAGCGAGGTCTGAAGGATCGTCGCCTCGACGAGCACCTGCGCCGGCCGGGTGTCGATGCGCTCAATCATCTGAAGGATCTCGACCACCGTTTCCTCGTAGTCGGTGATGACCACGGTCGAGACGCCCGCAAAGTCCTCCGCGCCCGTCGGGTTCTCCCCGGGGATGTTGAAGGTACCCGCCTCGGGGCTGATGGTGATCGAGCCGATGTCGCTGAGCATCGGCTCGACAAAGGCCTGCAGATCGATCGCGGAGATGTAGTTGAGGTTGACGACCTCGCTCCGGCGGGCGCGGGTGGCTTCCTCGATCCGCTCGAGCTCTTCGAGCCCGTAGACATAGATGAAGTTGCCGCGCTCGATGTAGCCGTAACCGTTGACATTCAGGATCGCGTCGAGGGCCTCGTAGAAGGTGACGCCGAAGAAGTTGGCAGTCACTCGGCCGGCGACGCTCTGGCCGGTCACGATGTTCTTCTGCGCCTGCAGACCCAGAAGCTGGAGCACCGTGTTGAGATCCTCGTCGTTGACGAAGAGCTCGGTGATGAGGTTCTCATCGACATTCACTCGGCCGCCGGGCTCGTTGAGCTCGGGCTCGCCCTGCTGGGCACCGG
The DNA here is from genome assembly GCA_052168215.1 of Phycisphaerales bacterium. Taxonomy (GTDB): domain Bacteria; phylum Planctomycetota; class Phycisphaerae; order Phycisphaerales; family UBA1924; genus JANQQZ01. The sequence goes on along the minus strand of JBQLZJ010000004.1, from coordinate 148,388 downwards.
CCTGGCCGACGAGACCGACCTGCGTACCGGCGAGCAGGCAGAGCACCGCCGCCGCCCGCATCCCCCACCGCGAGAGCCCCGAGCCAAAGAGCCCACGATCACCGCAACGCTCGTTGCACATCATCAGATCCCCTCAGACTCGGCGTCTCGACGCCGCACCGGGTCACACAGGCGTTCGCGCCAAGGTCGCTGACGCACACGCGCCGCCTCGGCTCTCGGGAAGTCGTCCGGATCCGCCTTCCACTTGCGTCCACCGGCCAACTTTCTGGCAGGATGGGACGGATGGGCAGATGGGGAAAGATGGTCCCGCCCGATCAGGGGGCGCGACGGTCCAAACGCGGATCCTCGCCCTCGACAGAGGGATCACGCCCCGACCGATCCGCCCCGTTCGAGGCATCCGGGTGTATCTCCTTGGGGTCGGCGTACGCCATGCGGGGGACATCCGACACGAACCGGAGCTTGCCCCACACCGCGAGCGCGATCAGCCCGCCGACGAGACCCATCGCCACGAGGTGACGATGGCGTGGCCTCGGTCTGGCCCCGCCGTGCGATCGTGGGTTCGTCTGCCGCTCGGTCATCGCCCCGCTTCCCCCCGGCACCGCCCCGGATCCGCTCAGCCGCCGATCCGTTCGACTGTCACCCGGCCGGTGTAGGGCTCGACGCGCAGCCGGAACTGCGTGCCGTCCTGGCCCCCGATGACGATGCTCCCGCCGCTGGACGGCGTCTCGCCCGTGAGCGTTGCCACCGGGCCGCCAAGCTCGTCGAAGATGATCATCTCAAGCCCGTCGAAGTCCGCGCTGAGCAGCTGGGCGGCGCCGCCGCTCAGGTCATCGAGGCTGACGAGGTACCGCTGATCGGGCCCGTCGATGCGGTACACCGCGTCCGCATCGAAGTCGAGCTCGGCGCCGTTGACCTCCGCGATCCAGTAGGTGTTGGCGGCGGGGTCGAACACGACCGCTCGCCGCTGCTGGTACGCCAGCGCATCGCTCTGCGCGAACATGATGTCCGACGCGACGGCACGGACGGCGGTCTGAACGCGGATCGGCTCCGAGCCGCGAAGGTTCGGCGCGACGACGGCGGCAGTGATCCCGAGCAGGACAATGACGATCATCAGCTCCAGCAGCGTGTACGCCCGTTGGCTTGTCGTCGTCATGTCAGGGACCTCATCGAGCGATTGGTGCATCCCCCGGACCGGCCGGCCTCACTCGCCAGACGGTTCCGGCTTCGGGAAGTTGGTCACTTCAACCTTGATGCGGGTGTCGAGCTTGCGCTCGAGCGAAGCAACGCTGCGACGGAGCTCCTTGAGCTCGTTGATCATCGAGGCGCGCTGCTGCGCGGGGTTGATCAGGGTCGGTACCTCTCGGACCTCACGGTCCGGCTGGACCTCCAGCGACGCGTTCGCGGCCGGCGGCTCGAGCCGAACAAAGATGTCCGCCGCCAGGAGGACCGCGACGGCGGTGAGCAGGGCCGCCTGGCCCCGGCCGGCGCCGGTGGGAGTCCGAGAGTTGCCTGTGCCTGCCATCATCGTGCCCTCGCCGCGTGATCCGCGCCGCGCCCGTGCGGGTGTGGAAACGGATCCGGTTGCTTGCAAGGCGAGGCCGCCCCTGTCGGGGCGACCGCGCGACGATCGGATGATCGAGTCAGGCGATCAGAACGCCCACTCGTCGTTGCCGTCCTGGGCGTAGTCCTCGTTGAAGCCGATCGCCCAGATCTCGCCGGTGGTCTGGTTGTAGAGCCAGCCGCCGTCGGCCGCGTCGGTACCGGTCGCCGTGTCGCGGCCGGTCCCGCCGGTGTCCGTCGTATCAACGACCACGGCCGAGTTGGTCCGCGGGTTGATCGGCGGGGCCTGCAGGAGCTGGTTGTCGATCATGGGCGCCCAGCCCAGATCGGCGTCCGCGTTCGCAAGCACCGGGAACTCGCCGTCGTTCTGCGCGGCGAAGAGCTGGATCTGCGTCCGCAGCGTACGGAGCTGCGTCTCGGTGTTGCCCGTCTGCGCCTGCTCGGCGGCGTCGACGAACTGCGGAACCACGACCGCGGCAAGGATGCCGAGGATCACGACAACGATCAGGATTTCAACCAGGGTGAACGCGCGCTTGACTTGAGCCCTCATGAGACTTGCCTCCTACTGCCTGCTGCACCGGTGCCCCAACGACGTGCCGGGCCGATCCCTCTGCCCCCGGAACAGCAGCTCCACGCGGCTGTCCGGTGCCCCGAGCCGGCCCGCACACCGGGTCGTTCTCAAAGCACATCAGGCATCGGAAACAACAGCCGCCCGGACGATGACCTGCACCACGCGAGCTGCGCGCGCGATCGGTCTGTACCGTCTGCGCGCAAGAAGACGCCGCGGAACACGCCCGCGGCGTCACGATGGGTGGGTTATCCGGGCGTGCCCGCCCGCCGGCTGCGTCCGATCGTCAGCCGTTGGCGAGGATCAGCCGGACGAGGTCGCGCTGTGGGACACCGAGGGCACCGATCACGGCCGCGGCCGCCGTCGCCTCGTCGTCCGCACCGGTCTCCGCCAGTTCGATCAGCCGATCGATCGCCGGCTGCTCCAGCAGGTTGCCGTGCCGGCGTGCCGACGCCGCGAGCGTCCGGAGCAGCGACACGCGCTCCGTCCCTGCCGCGTCGAACACCGCCTGGGCCAGTGTGCCCTGGGCTTCCGAGCGATCGATCATCGACAGCACCTCGGCGATCTCGAGCCGGATCGGGCCCTCCGCCTCGCTCAGGGCGGCGACCAGACTCGTCGTCGCCTCGGCCACATCGAAGACCTGATTCCGAGCGACGGCCAGGTCACGCAGCGCCCGCACCGAGCGCTCCGCGTAGCGCATCGCTTCCTCGGACGAGATCTCCCCGCCGGCGGCCTGATCGAGCAGCGCGTCGAGCGTCGCCGACATGCCGTCGCGGCTGATTCCGATCGAGCGGACCTCGACCGACACATCCGCGTCGTACGCCCGCCGCAACCGGGGGAGCTCGGGCGTCGGCGCGAGAGCGAGCAGCGGCGCCGCCGCCAGCCGAGCGTCGCTGCGAACCTCGTTGATCAGCGGTGTTGTCCCGTTCGGCCCGGCCTGCGTGATAATCAGATCAACACCCGGCACCGCGACCAGAGGCTCGGCGATGTCCGCCGCCCGCGCACCGAACGGCAGGACGGTGTACCCCCGCTCCTCGAGCACCGCCCGCACCGAGCCGTACTGCTCCTGCGTCTCGGCGAGGACCGCCGCGAACTTCTGCCCCGAGAACCGCAGCGCGCTCGTCAGCGTCGGGATCACCCGGTTCGAGCCCGTGAAGGCCCGCTCGGGCATGCTCGACGCGAGGGCCAACGCCGCGTCATACTGCACGCGGCGGCTGGGGTACCCGAGCGCCTGCGCCAACGGGCCCGCGCCGCCCGCGCGATCCCACAGCTGATTCGGGCCGGCGGTCTGCTCGATCGCGGCGACGGCCCGCCTGGCCAGCGGCGTGTCCCGGTCGCCCAGCGCACGCCCGAGCACCGCATCGCCCACGGTCGGCCCGGCCGCGACCGCGTAGTACATCGCCTCGCGCATCGTCGGCGGGTAGGCCGGGTTGTCATAGCCCGCCGGCTCATCGATCTCCCGGCTGAAGTTCGCCGCGACCCAGAGGCTCAGCGCCTCGCCGCGCGAGGCGCCCAGCTCGATCGCGTGCTGCGCGTGGCGCATCGCCATCGCCTCGTGGAAGACACTGGTGTCGATCGCGGTCGGGATCAGACCGATCGCCGGGTCGTAGTCCCAGAGCAGCTGCACGGTCTCGTTGGGGAAGGCGGTCAGCTCGTCGCGTTCGGCGTAGTACGCTTCGGCGAGGCTGCGGTACAGGACCGGAGGCTCGCCCTGGACGCCCAGGGCGTCGAGCGCCGCAGACGCCGCCCGCCGGACCGGCTCGCTCTCGGTCCGCGAACGCAACTCGGCGAGATAGGGTGCTGCGGCCTTGTAGCCCAACCGGCCCAGGATGCCCGCGACCACCTCCTGCGACGCGGGATCGATGTCGAGCAGCGCCGTCGCCAGCGGGACCACCGGGGCTCGCCCCGCCTCGGACAGCAGCCGCTGAACCTCCGTCCGCAGCGACTGGTCGCCGCGCTGGAGCAGCGCCTCAAGCAGCTGCGGCATGGCGTACTCGCCGGCGGCCTTGAGCCGGTCGCGGGCGAATCGCTTGGCGCGGAGTGTGCCGGTGAGCGCCTCGATGTTCCGCGCGATCTCGTCCGGGTCGCGCGCCCGCTGGAGCCGTGCGGTTTCGAGCAAGGTGAACAGCCGGGCGGCCGCGGGCTCGAGCTCGCCCCGCTGGAGAGCACGGCCGAGAGCCTGCTCGAGCTCTTCGGTCATCCGCTCGCCCTCGACGACCTCGAGCACTTCGATGGGCGTCAGGCCGCGGCCGAGGATCTCCTGCACCTTCAGCAGGGCCGCATCGTCGCGGTTGATGTTGACGAAGAAGATGAAGTCCCGCAGCTCGGACTCGAGCGCGGGCTCGGTGCCCGGCTGCGCCGCGGCCGGACCGACCGAGAACGCCACGGACGCCGCCGCGAGGGTCCCAAGCACCGAAAGCCTCACCACCGGACGCGTCATCGGGTTCGATCGCTCACGCACAGCTGACTCCACCTCTTTGTCGGGACATCGGCCCGGGTCCACCGTCGCTCGGACGAGGGGCCGGAAGCCTGTCGATACCGTCCAATCCGTGACCCGCCACCCCGGGCGCAGCGGGGACCGGCCCGCTCCGGGCCCCGGCGTGGCCGATTCTCGGCCGCTGCCGAGCCCCCCAGCCTAGGCAAGCTACCCGCTCGCCACACCGGCCGTCAATCCGACGCCCCCCGAAGTACGCGGGTGGACGGGTCCGGATCCTGTTTTCCTTCTCGCCGGATCCATCCAACCGTCAAGTCCCGCATCCGCCGGCCCGATCGTCTCTCGGGGCGTGACCGTCCGAGTCGTGTGGCCCGAGCCGCGCCCATCGAGGGGCTGAGCCCCCGAGCCGAGGTGAGATCCATGCCGATCGATAAGGATGTGCTGACGACCGGGGAGGTCGCCAAGATCTGCAATGTTGCCCCCCGGACCGTCTCCAAGTGGTTCGATTCGGGGCAGCTCAAGGGCTACCGCATCCCCGGGTCCAAGGACCGGCGCATCCCCGTGCCGGAGCTCATCAAGTTTATGAAGGCCCACGGCATCCCCATGGACGGGATCACCGGCGGCCGCACCCGCGTCCTGATCGTCGACGATGAGTCCGAGGTCGTCACCACCCTCCGCGATGTCCTCGTCGAACGCACCAACTACGATGTCCGTGTCGCGACCAGCGGGTTCGAGGCCGGGGTCGAGTGCGAGCGTTTCCGCCCGCATGTCCTGCTGATCGATGTTCACCTCGGCGACAGCAACGACGCCGAACGCCTCGCCCAGCATGTCCGCGTCTCGGACAACCTCCAGATGACCAAGATCATCGCGATGTCCGGCAAGCTGACCGACGGCCAGGCGGCCTCGCTGCACGCCAAGGGCTTCGAGGGCTTCCTCCGCAAGCCCTTCCAGGTCCGAGCCGTCGTCGAGGCGATCGAAGCAGCGACCGCGATCGTCTACTGACGCCGCACCGCGGTCGAGCGGACATCCGGTCGAACGCTCACACGGGCCTGCGGTAGGTCAACTCGACATCATCCCCGACACGCTTGACACGGGCCAGCCGGAAGTTGCGCCCGCCGCTGAGGCTCGGCACGGTCCGCCCGCTGGCGACCGCCATCGCTCGCTCGTCGGCGAGCAGCAGCGGCGCGATGTACACGACGGCCTCGTCCACAAGATCCGTTTCGAAGAACGAGCCCATCAGCCCCGGGCCACACTCGAGCATGACCTGTGTCACGCCGTGCTCTTCGGCCAGCTGCGCGAGCATCACATCCAGATCGAGGCGCCGGCTGTCGGACCGCACGCCCATCACCGCGACGCCCTGGGCTTCCAGTGCTGCCCTGCGCGGCGCCAGGTATGCGCTGTTCTTGAGCTCGTTGGCGCAACAGACCACCACCGGCGACTCCCGAGCGGTCTTCGCGAGACGAGAGTCGGGCGGCAGGTCCAGATCCGTGTCGATCACCACCCGGATGGCGGCGCGCCGCGGCGGTCGACCAAGCCTCGCGGTCAGCAGCGGATCGTCGAACCGTGCCGTCCCGAGTCCGGTCACGATCGCGTCGACGCGCTCGCGCAGCCGGTGCACGCGTCGGCGTGACCGATCCGAGGAGATCCACTGGCTCTGCCCCGTGCGCGTGGCGATGCGCCCGTCCACCGTCTGCGCCCACTTGGCGATGACCCACGGCAGGCCGGTCCGGACACGCTTGACGAACGGATCGGACAGGTGTGTCGCTGCCTCGCTCGCCTCGCAGAGCCGGCACCGCACGCCCTGGGCCCGCAGGTCGTCTGCCCCACCACCGGACTGCGGCGCGGGGTCGTGCCGCGCAAACACAACCTCGGCGATGCCCGATTCCAGCAGGGCGTCGACGCACGGAGGCTGCTTGCCATGATGTCGGCACGGTTCGAGCGTCACGAACGCCGTGGCGCCACGCACATCGATGGACTGTTCCCTGGCCGCGGCGAGCGCCTCGCGTTCCGCGTGCAACCCACCGAATCGACGGTGGTGCCCGGTCGCCAGCACGACGCCGTCCCTCGCAATGACGCAGCCGACCATCGGGTTCGGCTCGACCAACCCCCCGCCGCGCCAGGCCGCCCGAGCCGCACGGTCGAGCATCGCCCGGTCGAGGTCCTGGGTGTCATCGGGGCACGCCATGCCGGAGTGTTGGCCCGCTACACGACCCGCACAAGGCGTCGCCGGGTCGATCCGTCGATCATCCCGTCAACATCCCGCAGCCAGCGGCGGGCATCGGTCACATAGCCCGCGGTGGGCTTCAGGTCCGGCAGAAGGGCCGCGAAGTGGCGGTTCAGTCTCGCCATGGAGAGTTCCCGGGTGAGCTTGGCCGCCATCGACGCGAGCGCCACCGGCAGGTGCGCCGACTCGCTCTCGGTCATGAAGAGCACGCGGGCCGGGCGGGCCCAGCCGACGACCTCGTACGCGCTCTTCTCGGGCGACTCCGCCAGTGCGCGTACGGTGTCGTCCGGGAATGCCGCCTGCAACAGCGGCAGGTAGCCCGCACGCCCGCCCAGCCGGTCGCAGACGATGCGCACGCCCGCTGGACTGTGGGCGTACGCCCCCCGGATCGCCGCCAGGTGCTCGCGGACAGCGTGCGCCGTGACCGCCGCCTTCGACCCGCATTCCTTCACACGCTCGTTGAAGCTTCGCTCGCCGACCATCCTGCACGCGAGGTCTTCGAGACGAACACCCGCTACGCCGCTCGCCGCCGCGACCTGATTCGCCGCGATCGCGATGTCATCCGCTGTCGTTCCAACCGGCAGCCTCGTCGCCGGCCCGCCGTACCACGGCTCGTCTGGCAGGCGGCAGCCGAGCGTCGAGAAGAGCGATTCGTCGGTGTCAGGTCGGATACCAGCCGTCATGAGCATCGCGAGCACGCCCCGCTCGAGGTGGAGCAGCGGGTGACGCGTCACGCTCTGGTTCGGAAGCTTGAGCTTCTTGGAGTCCGCGACGGCGATCCGGTGCCTGCGGTCCGCCCGCATGTCGTTGAGTGAGCGGCACACGGCGCGTTCGAGCAGCGCCCACAAGTCCGGCACCGGGTCGGCCTCATCCGCTTCGTCGAGCCGGAACACCGCCCGCGCGACGCACAGAGGCCCGAGCATCGGGCCGTACCCCGCTTCGTCGATGCCGCAATAGATCAGCGCCATGCGGCGATCCTACAGACCGGCGCTTGTCGGTTGGTGCCGTCAACGAAAGCGGCCCGTCGGGCGATGATCGCCGACGGGCCGAATGCGGATGAGAGGATTCGAACCTCCACGGGGTGTTACCCCCACTAGGACCTGAACCTAGCGCGTCTGCCAGTTCCGCCACATCCGCGGCAGACGCAAGCGTAGGCCTCGTGCGCCGCCTCGATCTACTCTGCGGGAACGGGGAGGTCAGGCCTCGGCCGGTTCGAGGTCGCCGGCTTCAAGCTCCGCCTCCACGCGAGCCATGCGCTCGCGGACCGCCGACGGCAGCTTGCGGTCGAGCACCGCCCCGCGGATCTCGAGGAACAGGTCCTCGTTCTCGGCCAGGAACCGCTTGGCGGCCTCGCGGCCCTGCCCGAGCCGGGTCTCGCCGTAGCTGAACCACGCGCCGGACTTGTTCGCCACGCCCGTGTCCACCGCCAGGTCCAGCAGGTCCCCCGTGGCGGAGATGCCCTCGGCGAACATGATGTCGAACTCGGCGTCGCGGAAGGGCGGCGCGACCTTGTTCTTCACCACCCGGGCGCGGGTGCGGTTGCCGACATTCTCGTCGCCCTCCTTGATCGCGCCGATCCGGCGGACATCGATGCGGACAGAGCTGTAGAACTTCAGCGCCCGCCCACCGGGCGTCGTCTCGGGTGAGCCGAACATCACGCCGATCTTCTCGCGGATCTGGTTGATGAAGATGACGGTGCAGTTGCTCCTCGCGATGACGCCCGTGAGCTTCCGCATCGCCTGCGACATGAGCCTCGCCTGCAACCCGACAACCGAATCGCCCATCTCGCCCTCGATCTCGGCCCGCGGGATCAGGGCGGCGACCGAGTCGACCACCACCAGGTCCACCGCGTTGGATCGCACCAGCAGCTCAACGATCTCGAGCGCCTGCTCGCCCGTATCAGGCTGAGAGACGAGCAGCTCATCGATGTTCACCCCGATCTTCCTCGCCCAGCTCGGATCGAGCGCGTGCTCGGCGTCCACGAACGCGGCGACACCGCCCCGCTTCTGCGCGTTGGCGGCGACAGTCAGCGAAAGCGTCGTCTTGCCGCTGGATTCGGGCCCGTAGATCTCGACGATCCGGCCGCGGGGGATGCCTTTGCCGCCGAGCGCGATGTCCAGGCTCAGCGCCCCGGTCGAGATGCCCGGAACGGAGAGGTACGCCTCCTCGTCGAGGCGCATGATCGCGCCCTGCCCGAAGGTCTTTTCGATCTGGCCGAGCGTGCGGTCGAGCACCTCCCGGCGAGCCTTGTCCGACTCGGGCTTGGCTTCGATGGTCTTCGCGGGCGCGCTGGTCTTCTTGGCCATGGGATGGCCTCCTGTGAGCCGTGCTCGTCTCGCTCGGTGGCCGGTGGCTCGTTCGAGCAGTTCCGGGCCGGGCGTCGTCGCACCGTTGCCGACGCGGGCGGGTCCGATCACATCGATCGGCATCCCGGCCGGGGGCGGCATCGGTCGCGTGCCCGGCAGGTAGAGGGTACAGCATCTCGTGTCGTTCTGTCAATGATCGTGGCTGACAAAATCCTATCGTCTTGTGTATGCGCAGGTTGCGCCACAGCGATGATCGTCGCTAGGCTTGCCGCATGTCTGATTGCCCAACCTCGCTCCGCTCCATCACCAACGAGTTCCTCGCCCAGGAAGCCACCATCCGCGAGGGCGGCGGCGCCAAGGCCATCGAACGCCAGCACGCCAAGGGCCGACTCACCGCCAGGGAACGCATCGACCGCCTCATCGACAAGGGCTCGTTCTTCCAGGAATTCGGCCTCTGGGCCGCGTTCAACATGTACGCCGAGCACGGCGGTGCGCCGGGCGCGGGCGTCGTCACGGGTGTCGGCACCGTCCACGGCCGGCCTCACATGATCATCGCCAACGACGCCACCGTGAAGGCCGGCGCGTTCTTCCCGATGACCTGCAAGAAGATCATCCGCGCCCAGCACATCGCCCGCATGGCACGACTGCCGCTGCTCTACCTCGTCGACTCCGCGGGCGTGTTTCTGCCGCTGCAAGAAGATGTCTTCCCCGACACCGACGACTTCGGGCGGATCTTCTACCTGAACTCCGTGATCTCGGCCGAGGGCATCCCGCAGATCGCCGCGATCATGGGCTTCTGCGTCGCTGGCGGCGGATACCTGCCAGTCCTCTGCGACTCCCTGCTCATGACCGAGGGCAGCGGCCTATACCTCGCCGGGCCGGCGCTCGTCAAGGCAGCCATCGGCCAGGAGGTCTCCGACGAAGAGCTCGGCGGGGCGGAGATGCACGCCTCGATCTCCGGCACCATCGACTTCAAGGAGCCCGACGACGAGTCGTGCATCAACCGCATCCGCAAACTCGTCGGGAAGTATCCTGCTCCCTCTCCCCGCGCGGGCGAGGGCAGGGGCGAGGGGATCAACGACGCCCCGCCCGCGTTCAGACCTGGCACGGATCTCTTTGACATCTTCACCGACAAGTCGGGCCAACAGTACGATGTCCGCGAGCTGCTCGCCTGTGTCGTCGACAGCCGGGCCGCCAGGAACGCCGAGGGCCACGAGTCGCTCGAGCCAGACTTCGACGAGTACAAGGCCGAGTTCGGGCCCTCGATCGTCTGCGGCTATGCGAAGATCGGCGGCCGACCCGTCGGCGTCGTCGCCAACCAGGTCTCGCTCGGCAAGCAGAAAGAGCCGGGCGGCAGGGCGGGCCCGACGACGAGCGTGACCATGCCCCGCGTGATCTACGACGAGTCCGCCGACAAGGCCGCACGATTCATCATGGACTGCAACCAGCGCAAGATTGCGTTGGTCTTTGTGCACGACACGACCGGATTTATGGTCGGCCGCGACAGCGAGCAGGCCGGCATCATCCGCGCCGGTGCGAAGATGGTCAACGCGATGTCCAACTCCGTCGTGCCCAAGATCGTGCTGATCACGGGTTCCAGCTACGGCGCGGGCAACTACGCGATGTGCGGCCGAGCGTTCGAGCCATTCATCACCCTCGCCTGGCCCGGCAGCAAGTGCGCCGTCATGGGCGCTGCCCAGGCCAGCGGCGTGCTCGCCACCATCGAAGAACGCAGCCGCGAGCGCAAGGGCGAAGCCATCGACGCCGAGACGCACAAGGCGATCCTGGACGCCGTCCGCGCGAGCTACGACGAGCAGCAGGACATCCGCCACGGCGCGGCCCGCGGCTGGGTGGACCGCATCATCGAGCCGCAGCGGACACGCGAAGAGATCATCGCGGCCCTCGACGCGGCGACGAACTGGGACTGGTCGCGGGAGTTCAAGACGGGCGTGCTGCAGACCTGAAGACCCCGACCGGGGCCATCGCTCCGGCCGGGGCTCGGCTCAGGCTGCGCGGGGGCGCAGCCTGGAGGGGGCTCAGCTGATCGCGATCCGGCGGGGTCCGTTGACGCCGTTCTTGGGCAGCCGGAGCTCGAGCACGCCGTCACGGAGGGTCGCCTGCGCGCTGTCCTCATCGACGGCGACGGGCAGGGCGATGCGCCGGCTGACCGAGCCGGTCCGGCGTTCCCGTCGGTGGAACCGTTCACGCCGCTCCTCTGTCTCCTCGGACTTCGTCGCACTGATCGTCAGCACGCCGTCCTGCAGGTCGATCGTGATGTCCTCGCGGGCAAAGCCGGGAACGGAGGCGCGGACGATCAACTGCTCGTCGTCCTCCGCGACATCGAGCTCGAGCGCGTTCTCGTCGAGCAGGCCCCGCTCGAACGCTCCCGTGAACGGCTGACGCATCAGCAGCGAATCGAACAGGCGGTCGAACGGAGTCACGAAGGCCGCGGGTCGCTTCATCAGTTCGTGTGCCATCGAAGGTCTCCTTCCTTATCGGTCGGCGCCCGCTGTCCGTGGGGCGCCGGCACGGATCTGGATACAACGGCCGTGCCATCTCGCGGCCCGCTGCCGGGGCCCCCGCATCGAGCCCGGTGCAGCGGCGTTCTGCCGGGATGGCAGCGAAGCCGAGCTTCTCGGCCACCTCGGCGCGTCAAGCTCGGCAACGGGTGCGGATCGCCCCGCCCCCCCCTGCCCGGAACAGGGCAGCCATCACCGATCCGGCTGGTCGAGCCCCCGAGTCTGCCGCAGGTTGTCCCACTGAGACAGCGGTGCGCCACGGCCGGCGTCCGCCATGGGGAGGCACGGAGGTGAGCAGCATCGAGTTCAGTCGGCATCGGGAGTTGTGCGAACGCATCCGGTACAGGAAGCTGCGTCGCCGGGCGGATCTCGTCCTGCTCGAACGGCACGCGACTTCCCCCCCGTTCGCTGTTCGCCGCTCCGAAGCCGGCATCCAGACCGGGCCCGTGCTCTGGTGGCTGGTGATGCGCGGGATCGTCCGCGAGACGGGGTCGGGCCGGCTGTGGCTGGATCTGGCTCGACGCGATCGGCTGCGCGCCGGCGTCGCGATACGGATCACGGCCTATCTCTCGGCCGCGTGCCTGTTCTCCGGCGCGGCGCTCGCGGTCGCGCAGGCCGGGTTCTGACGCGTCGCCGACCCGCCCCGCGACGCTACACTCGGCCGTGTCCGAGCGCGTCGCCATCACCGATGTCAGCCCGCGAGACGGGCTCCAGAACGAGCCGCTGCGGAACGGCGAGCCGATCCCGACCCAGGAGAAGGCAGCGCTGGTTCGCGCCGTGGTGGCGTCGGGTGTGGACGAGGTCGAGATCACCGGCTTCGTGAGCCCGCGCTGGGTGCCGCAATTGGGCGACGCTCCGATGCTCGCCCGGCTGCTCACCATGGACCGACCGAGAGAGACCGCGTTCAGCGCGCTCGTGCCGAACGAGCGGGGGATGGCGGCGTTGCTCGCTGCCAACGACGAGGCGGGGCCGGACGATCGCGGCCGACCCCTGATCGCCAAGGCCGGCGTCTTTACCGCCGCCAGCGAGACCTTCAGTCAGCGCAACACCCACGCGAGCATCGAAGAGACCCTGCTGCGGTTCGAGCCGGTGCTGGCGATGGCCCGGGCGCACGGGCTGGCGACGCGGGGCTACATCTCGTGCGCGGTCGAGTGCCCGTTCGAGGGCGTCATCCAACCGGACGCCGTCCGGCGAGTCGCGGAGCGGCTGGTCCGCCTCGGCGTGGACGAGGTGGATCTCGGCGACACGATCGGCAGGGCGACGCCGGAATCGCTTGCGGCGGTCATCGGCGCCGTCGCCGAGGTGTGCCCGCTGGAGCGGATGGTGGTCCACCTGCACGATACCTTTGGCGGTGCCCGCGCCTGCGTGGAGGCGGCGCTCGACCTGGGCATCCGCTCGTTCGACGGCGCGGTCGGCGGGCTCGGCGGATGCCCGTACGCTTCAACACCGACGACACGCGCCCCCGGCAACCTTGCCACGGAGACGCTGGTCGCGGCCGTCCGCAGCAAGGGCTACGAAACGGGTGTCGACCTTGACGCGCTCGCAGCCGCGGCCGAGATCGCCGCTCGACTCCGCGGGGGGTCGACCGCATGATCGCCTCGCAGCGGACCGAGCAGGACGGCGCGGTGCTGCGGACGATCTCGCTGGATCGTCCCTCGAAGCGCAACGCGCTCACCCCGGACATGCTCACGCGGCTGACGGCCCTCGTGCTCGAGGCGTCCGATCAGGGCGAGGCGCTGCTGCTTCGTGGCGAGGGGCCGGTCTTCTGCGCGGGGTTCGACCTGCGGATGTGCCATGATTCACGCGACGGGTCGACACTCCGCTTGCTGCTGTCGGGGCTGAGCGACGCCTGTCGAGCACTGCGCCGCTGCCCGCGTCCGGTCGTCATTGCGGCGCACGGCGGTGCGATCGCCGGGGGGTGCGCGCTGCTTGGCGGCGCGGACTTCGTCGTCGCTGACCGCGCCGCACGCTTCGGCTATCCGGTCGCCCGTCTCGGCATCTCGCCGGCGGTCACGGTCCCGTTTCTGCGGACGGTGGTCGGGGACGGCGCGGCCCGGCACCGCACGCTGCTGCCGGAGCTGTTCGACAGCGACGAAGCCGAGCGCATCGGGCTTATCAGCCATCTCGTGGAGACGCCCGAGGCGGTGCATCCTGCCGCCGAGGCTCTGGCGTGGGAACTCGCGAAGCAGCCCGCCCACGCCCTCGGCACGACCAAGCGATGGTTGATCGAGCTCGAGCGTTCGGATGCCAGCACCGCGTTCGATCGCGCGCTCGAGGTCTCGCTGGGTCTCACGGGGGGGGACGAGGAACGCGCCCGGCTGGACGCAGCGTTTCCCGACGAGCCGCGGCAGAGCGCACAGGACCCCACGCCATGAACGATCACGCCATGAACGATCTGGTGCTCCTTGAAACGGTCGGTCCGGCCGCGGTGCTCACGCTGAACCGCCCGGACGCTCGGAACGCGCTCTCGACCGATCTGCTGGCGGCGTTGCACGACCGGCTGGACGAGATCGATCGGCTCGCCAGCCCGCCGACGGTGCTGGTCGTCACCGGCGCCGGCCGGAGCTTCTGCGCCGGTATGGACCTGAAGGAGGTCATCGTCGACGCGCCGGAAGACGCCGCTCGGCCGAAGCGGCTGCTCGAGTCGCTCGCCCGGGCGACCCATCGCATCCGCTTGCTCCCGAGCGTCACGCTCGCCAAGGTGAACGGGGCCGCCATCGGCGGTGGGTGCGGGCTGGCCACGGTCTGCGATCTCGCCGTGACTCATGCCGACGCCAAGCTCGGCTTCCCGGAGGTCGATCTCGGGCTCTGCCCGGCGGTCGTCGCGCCGTGGCTGACCAGGCGCATCGGCCATGGTCCGGCGCGACGCGTCCTGCTCCGCGGCGGCCTGATGTCCGGCAGCGAGGCGCACCGGCTTGGGATCGTCTCCGATCTGGTGGACGGTCGCGAACACCTCGACGATGCCGCGACCGCGATCGTCGCGGCGCTCTCCGCGGGCGGACCGCGGGCGCTCCGAGCGACCAAGGAGCTGCTCAACACCCTCGATGGCTCGCTGGCGCTCGATGTCCTGCTGCGGGGAGCCGAGCTATCAGCGAAGGTTCTCGCATCCGATGATGCCCAGGCCCGTCTGCGATCCCGTCGGGGCTGACGCGCGCCCCACGCTTCACCCGACAAAGCGCAGCACGGGCTGGACCTCACCAACGATGCGGACGCCCTCGGCATCCACCTCAAGCCGCGTTCCGGGCTCGTGGCTTCCCCATTTCACCTGCGCCAGGCAGATCGGGACGCGACCGAGCGACGGGCTCAGCGTCGCGCTTGTGACCGCGCCCACGATCGAGTCGGGCTCCCCCTCGCGCGTCACCACCGAGCCGGTCTGCGGCTGCAGAAAATCCTCGGTCCCTCCCGCGACGATGCGCGGCTCGCACCGGATCGCCACCAGGATCTGCTTGGGGTGGCCCAGCGCGTGCATGCGAGCGACGACCTCCTGCCCGAGGTAGCAGCCCTTTGTAAAGCTCACGCGTTCGTGGAGCACGCCGGTCTCGGCGGGCAGATTGGTCGGCCCGAAGTCGAGCATGAATCTCGGCCGCCCAGCCTCGATCCTGGCGATGTTGAGCGCGTGCCATCCGCACTCGCGCAGCCGGATACGCGACGCGGGCGAGCCGTCGTCCGTCAGCGCCCCCTGCTCCTGGCCGATGCGGTCGAGCCCGGCCGGGCGGCCGGCGTCGAGCATCGCGGCGTGGAGCGCGCCCGCCTGATCCGGGGCGACACGGAAACCCAGCACCGGCACGCCGAGTTCATCGGTCCGATCGACGATCAGCTCTCCCCATGGCGAACCGATCCGCGACGCGAACCCGGGCTCGGGCGCGGGCGCGTCCAACAGGATCCCGCAGAGCTCAAGGCTGCGCGGTCCCGCCAGCTCCAGCAGATGCCATTGCTGCGTGGCGTCGGACAGCTCCGCGTCCTCGGCGAAGACGAACTCGGCGAGCGACTCGACCGTCTTCGCCGCCGCGTGGACATCCACATCCACGAGCATGCGGTCCGGCAGGTGGAACAGCCGAAGGTCGCTCTCGATCCGTCCCTTGCGGTTGAGCCAGAAGCTCTCGGCGACCTCGTCTGGGCGGAGCTTCGCGAGCTCCTGCGTCACCATGTTGTTGAGGAACGCGATCCGGTCTTCGCCGCGCACCTCGATCGTCCCACGGTCCGGACGGTCCAGCAGCGCCGCCCGCGTCCGCACGGCCGCGTACTCCAGCTCCAGCGGGCCGAAGGCATCGGCGAGCATCACATCCGTGCCCTCCGGTCCATACGGCACGAGGGCCCCGACGCGGGGACGGAGCAGGTCGGTCAGCGGGGAGGGGTGCGACATAGCCGACGGTAGCCAAGCGGCAACGCGGCGGCGGCTAGACTGCCCTCCCGCGGCACTGGTGATCACCAGGCCGCGCCAGGAGAATCGTGGGATGAATGTCGATCTGCTCAAGCGGCTGTGCGAGACCCCGGGCGTCCCCGGACGCGAAGAACGCGTCCGAGCTCTCATCGAGCAGGAGATCGAGGGCTTGTTCGACGAGGTCCGCGTCGATCCGCTCGGGTCCCTCATCTGCACACGGCATCCCCGGACCGCCTCTGGCGGGCACAAGAAGACCAAGGACCCGACGCGGGTCATGCTGCTGTGCCACATGGACGAAATCGGGTTCTATGTGTCATCCATCGACGAGAATGGCTTCCTGTGGATCGACCCGGCGGGGGGCTTCGATACCCGCAACCTGTTCTCCCGCCGGGTGCGTGTCTGCACGAGCGATGGTGATCTGCACGGTGTCATGAACCCCGGCGGCAGGCCCGTTCACATCGCGACCCCCGAGGATCGCAAGAAAGTGCCGGAGGTCAACGAGTTCTTCGTCGACCTCGGCATGTCGAAGGCCGCGGTGGAGAAGCGGGTGCAGATCGGCGACTACATCGTGATGGAGGAGCCCTTCCGCGAGATGGGCGACAAGCTCGTCTCGAAGGCGCTGGACAACCGCGTGGCGTGCTGGCTCGGCATCGAATCGATCCGGCAGTTGGCCAAGTCGAAAAAGGGCCACGCGGCAGAGATCGTCGTGGCGTTCACGACGCAGGAGGAGGTCGGCCTGCGTGGCGCGAAGACGGCCGCGTACGCCGTTCGCCCGGACATCGGCTTCGGGCTCGATGTCACGCTCGCGTGCGACACGCCGGGGGTGCCCAAGAATGAGACGGTGACCGTCCAGGGCAAGGGCTTTGCGCTCCACATCAAGGACGGCAGCTTCATTTCCGACCACACGCTCGTGGCGGAGATCGAGAAGATCGCCAAGGCGGGGCGGATCAAGTACCAGCGGTCGATCCTGGCCAAGGGCGGACAGGATGGCGCCGCGGCGCAGCAGGCCGCGGCCGGGGCGCGGGCCGTGGGGATCACCGTCGGCACGCGCTACATCCACACCGTGTGCGAGATGATCGACAAGTCCGATCTTGAGGCGGCTCGCGATGTGCTGGCGGCGTACCTCGCGTCCGCCTCCTGAAGCGGACTGGAGCGTCCGAAAACGCGTGCGAACGGGCGCGAGACTCGGCTCTCCGGGCTGTATACAATCGGCCCCATGGATCCCTTCCGGCTGGAACCTGAGCGACCTGACGGCTCCCCCGGAATCGTCGTGCTCTGGCTGGAGCAGCCCGGCAAGCCCGTGGTGGTGCTGGACGAGGACCTGATCCGTCGGCTGGACGCGACGCTCGATGCGGTGCCCACGGACGCGGACGGCTTGGTGCTCGCGAGTGCAGCGCCGCGGGCCTTCGTGGCAGGTGCCGACCTCAAAGCGATCCAGGCGCTCAGCGACGATCAGCTCCAGCGGTATCTCTCGTTCGGCTCCCGGGTCTTTGGCCGGCTGGCGGGGTTTCCCTTCCCGACGGCGGCGGCGATCCACGCGGCGGCGCTCGGAGGCGGGCTGGAACTCGCGATGCACTGCGATGGGCTGATCGGGGCCCCTCCTGGTCCCCGCGAGGACGGGACGCCTGGAAAGGCCTATCCCGTCGGGCTGCCGGAGGCCGGGCTGCGGATCTGCCCGGGCTGGGGCGGCACGAACCTGCTGCCGGCGCGGATCGATCCTGGGGAGGCGATCCGGCGGACGGCGTCGGGCCGACCGATGGTGTTCGACGAGGCCCGGACGCTCGGCCTGTTTGACGCGGTTGCGCCATCGAGCGACGAGCTGATCGAGACCGCGCGTTCCTGGGTGCGCTCGCAGCGAGCCCCGGCACGCGACGGCGAGCCGTTGCGGTGGATCGGCCGCA
Organism: Phycisphaerales bacterium; assembly: GCA_052168215.1. Taxonomy (GTDB): domain Bacteria; phylum Planctomycetota; class Phycisphaerae; order Phycisphaerales; family UBA1924; genus JANQQZ01. The sequence continues at coordinate 130,495 of JBQLZJ010000004.1, read as the reverse complement.
AGCCGATCGCGGCGCAGGTGGCGCAGGCGGCGGCCGAGGCGGAGGATGCTCTGCGGGGCGATGAGCCGGCGGAGGCGGTGCTCGCCGCGGTCGACGCCGGGCTCAGCCGGGGGTGGCAGGCAGGGTTGTCGGTCGAACGGGACCGTTTGGTCTGGCTTCGTTCCAGGCCCGCCGCGGTGTCGGCGATCGATGCGTTCTTCGCGAAATCGGCGGGCCGCGCGTGATCGGCGTGTCGATGAATCACCGGAGCGGCGGGCCCGGGCTCGGCGCGGGTGGATAAATCAGACAGATACGGGCGGCGCATCGGCGCGGCCCGTCTCGGGCGCAGTGGAGGATCGACCGTGGCCGACCTGAAGAGCATGAAGGGCGTCTCCGAGAAGGATCGGAAGATTCTGGAAGAGGCGGAGAGCCTGCTCGGTGCCGAACCGACGGAGATGGGCTTCGTCAAGAACATCTTCTGGGGCAGGTTCCGCGAGGATCTGGTGCTGCCGTATCCCGAGGTAAGCGCCGAGGAATCGGCCCGGTGCGACCAGCTGCTCGCCGAGCTCGAGGAATATCTGCGCCACGAGCACCCTTCCATCGAGATCGACCAGAATGAGGAGATCCCAGACTGGGTGATCAAGCGTCTGTTCGACATGGGCGTGCTCGGGTGCACCGTTCCCGCTGAGTACGGTGGGCTGGGCTTCGGGATCACGAGCTACAACCGTGTGCTGGAGATGATCGGCAAGTACTGCGGCAGCACCGCGGTTGTCGTCTCCGCGCACCAGTCGATCGGGTGCAAGGCGATCATGCTCTTCGGGAACGACGAGCAGAAGAAGCGCTGGCTGCCGGTCGTGGCGAGAGAGAGGCTCAGCGCGTTCTGCCTGAGCGAGCCGAATGTCGGCTGCGACGCGGGCGGGCAGGAGACCCGCTGCGAGAAGAGCGAGGACGGCACGCACTTCATCCTCAACGGCGAGAAGAAGTGGTCCACCTCCGGGGCCCTGGCGGGCATCTTCACGGTGATGAGCAAGCAGAAGATGCCCGACGGGAAGGACAGGGTCACGGCGTTGGTCTGCACGCCGGACATGGAAGGCATCGACATCTTCGAGAAGAACCGCAGCAAGTGCGGCATCCGTGGCACCTGGCAGGCCCGCATCAGGCTCACCGATGTCAAGGTCCCGGCCGAGAACCTGCTCCACAAAGAAGGCAAGGGCCTGAATGTCGCGCTGACCTGCCTGAACTACGGCCGGTGCACGCTGAGTGCCGGCATGACCGGCGGGGCCAAGCGGGCGATGGACCAGGCCGTCAAGTGGTCGCAGACCCGGTACCAGTTCGGCGACCCTCTGAGCGACAAGCAGCTCGTCAAGCAGCGCATCGCGCACATGGCCGCGATGACCTACGCGATGGATGCGATGCTCTACATGACCACGGGCATGCTGGATCGTGGCGACACGGACATCATGGTCGAGACCGCGGTCTGCAAGGTCTTCTGCTCCGAGATGGGCTGGCGTGTGGTCAACGACGCGGTCCAGATCATGGGTGGCGAGTCCTACATGACCGAGAACGAGATCGAGCGGATCTTCCGTGACTCGCGGATCAACACGATCGTCGAGGGCTCGAACGACCTGATGTGGTCGTTCATCTTCGGCTACGGCGGCAAGCAGCTCGGCGAGTGGATGCTGGGCCTCCGCGAGGCGGCCAAGACCCAGTTCTGGAAGCCCGCCCTGCTCCGGCAGGCGATCCCGCTCGGGATGGAGGTGTTCCTCGGGATCCGGAAGAAGGCGCCGGACATCAACAGGGTCCACCCGCAGCTGAGGCCGCACGCGGACCGGCTGGCTCGGCTGATCAGTGAGTTCACTTATCAGTTCAAGCAGGTGAGCAAGAAGCACGACGCGGCCCTGCTGAACCGGCAGGTCCCGCAGAGCCGGCTGGCACTGGCGGCGATCCAGCTGCATGCGTGGGCGTGCACGCTCAGCAAGCTCGACATGGATATGCGGCAGCACGGGGACAACGGCGGGGCCGAGTTCGCCCGGGACAAGGCGGCGGCGCTGCACTTCTTCGATCTGGCCGAGCTGGAGATCGAGCGGTTCTTCCGTGAGGGCTTCCGCAATGCGGACGACACGATGATGCTCGCCGCGGAGAAGGCCCTGGCGCACAACGACACGCTGGATGCCGGGCTGTTCATCATCCCCGAGAAGACCCCCACCGATCTGCGTGGCAAGGGGCGCACGCCGCGATCCGAAGCGATCAAGAAGTTCCCCGGCGACAAGCACATCCACTCGTGAAGGCACTGGGCATCAGGCACTGGGCATCAGGCACTGGGCATCAGGGAAAGACACATGCCGAAGACGACGGCCTACCAGGCGACCATCGAGCACATCTCGATCCTCGACGAGCACGCGAACTTCGATGCCGAGCTCGGCGAGGGCGTGATGACCGATGCGCAGGCGCTGCACCTGTACGAGCACATGCTGACCTGCCGCGAGCTCGACGAGATCGCGTTCAAGCTGCAGCGCTCTGGCCGCATGGGCACCTACCCGCAGAACAAGGGGCAGGAGGCCGCGGCCGTGGGCGTGGCGCTGGCGCTCGAGAAGGGCAAGGACTGGATCGTGCCGAGCTACCGCGAGAACGCGGCGCTCTTTATGCACGGCCTGCCCATGCATTACATCCTCATGTACTGGATGGGCGACGAGCGCGGCAGCAAGATGCCCGAGGGCGTCAAGGTCACGCCGCTGAGCGTTCCCATCGGCACGCACATGCTCCACGCCACGGGCATCGCTTGGGCAGAAAAGCTCCGCAAGAGCGACGGCGTCGCCGCAACCTTCTTCGGCGACGGCGCCACCAGCGAGGGCGACTTCCACGAGGCGATGAACTTCGCGTCGACACTCAAGGTCGGCGTGGTCTTCATCGGGCAAAACAACGGCTGGGCCATCTCCGTTCCACGCTCCAAGCAGATGAACTCCGAGACGCTGTGCCAGAAAGCGCTCGCCTACGGCATGCCGACGGTGCGCGTCGACGGCAACGACATCTACGCCGTGCACTACGCCGCGAAGGAGGCCGTCAAGCGTGCTCGCGCGGGCGAGGGGCCGAGCTTCATCGAGTGCGTGACATACCGCCTTGGCGATCACACAACGGCGGACGATGCCCGCCGGTACCGCGACGAGGCCGAGGTCGAGGCGTGGCGGAACCGCGACCCGATCATCCGGGTCAAGAAGCATCTCATCGCCAAGGGCGTCTGGGATGAGACCCGCGACGAGGCGATGCGTGCCAAGGCCAAGAAGATCGTGGCCGAGGTCGTCGACGCCGCGATCAATGTCGAGAAGCCGTTGACGACCGATTTCTTCGATGACATGTACGCCGACCTGCCCGAAGACCTGCGCAGACAGCGCGAGACCATGCGGACCAGCAGCCTGGGACAGAACCCGGAGCAGGTGGGACTCAAGACGGAGGCAGTGGGCAATAGTCAATAGGCAAGAGTCAATGGGAGACTCGGCGATCGGGCCAGTTGCCCATCGCCCACTCACCATTGCCCGAGATACACCATGGCAACACTCAATCTCGTCCAAGCCATCACACTGACGCTCCAGCAGGAGATGGCCCGCGATGAACGGGTCGTCATCCTCGGCGAGGATGTCGGGCTCAACGGCGGCGTCTTCCGGGTGACCGACGGGCTGCAGGCGCAGTTCGGCGAGCACCGCGTCGTCGACACACCGCTCGCCGAGTCCGGCATCATCGGCACCGCGATCGGGCTGGCGATCAACGGCATGCGTCCCGTCCCGGAGATCCAGTTCGAGGGCTTCCTCGGGCCGGCGTACGACCAGATCGTCAACCACGCCGCCCGGTACCGCAACCGTACCCGTGGCGCGATCACCGTGCCGCTGACGATCCGCGTGCCCGTGGGCGGCGGCATCCACGCGCCGGAGCTCCACTCCGACTCGCCGGAGACCATCTACGCCCACTCGCCCGGCATCAAGGTCGTCTACGCCACCACACCATACGACGCCAAGGGCCTGCTCACGAGCGCGATCCGCGACCCCGATCCGGTCATCTTCTTCGAGCCGAAGAAGGTCTACCGCAGCTTCCGCGAGGAAGTGCCCGAGGACGAGTACACGATCCCGATCGGCGAGGCGAAGGTCGTCAGCGAGGGCGACGACCTGACCGTGGTGACCTGGGGCGCGAGCCTGTTCGAGTGCCTGGGTGCGATGGACAATGTGCCGGACGATGTCAGCATCGAGCTGATCGACCTGCGCACGATCTACCCGCTGGACATCGACACCATCGCCGCCTCAGTCGAGAAGACCGGTCGGTGCGTGGTCGTCCACGAGGCCCCGCTCACAGGCGGCATGGGGGCAGAGATCTCGGCCCGGATCCAGGAGCGGTGCTTCCTGCACCTCGAGGCACCGGTGCAGCGGGTCACGGGCTTCGATACGATCATGCCGTTCTACAAGCTTGAGAACGAGTACCTTGTGGACGCGAAGCGGATCGGGGCGGCGATCCGCGAAACCTTGGCGTACTGAGACGAGGCACTAGGGACCAGGCATTCGGCACTAGTGCGGACTGGACAATTGAAACGAGTGCCTAGTGCTCCGTGCCTAGTGCCTTCTCCCGGGAAAGAACCATGGCCGGCAAAGTCTCATCCGATCCCAACATCTTCCTCCTGCCCGACATCGGCGAGGGCCTGCAAGAGGCCGAGCTGAAGGAGTGGCTGGTCAAGGTCGGCGACTCCGTCGAAGAGAACCAGAACCTCGCGGAGGTGGAGACCGACAAGGCGCTGGCCGAGATCCCCGCGCCGAGGTCCGGCGTGATCGCGGAGCTCTGCGGCCAGCCCGGCGACATGATGAAGGTCGGCGAGCCGTTCGTGAAGTTCGTCGGCGCCGGCGGCTCCGCGGAGTCGGCACCGGCCAGGACCGAGCCCGTGCGGGCCGAGGCCATCCCCGAGCCGAGCGAAGAGCGCGAGGACGCGGGAACGGTCGTCGGATCGGTTTCCGATGATCTGCCGGGCATGTCGAGCAACGGCAAGGCGCTCGCGACCCCCGCGGTCCGGCGTCTGGCCCGCGACCTCGGCGTGGACATCAACAGCTGCGCCGGCACGGGTCTTGGCGGTCGGGTGACGAAGAAAGATGTTGAAGCCGCGGCGAAGGGCGGAGGCGGACCCGCACGAACCGCTCGCGGAAGCGCCCATGCGTCCGCTCCGTCGCATGATGACGCCATCGCTCGTGCGGTCGCGGCTCCGCCGGCGCGGCGGGAGATCGTCTCCATCCCGGCGGGTCAGGACCGCATGGCCGTCCCGTTCCGGGGCGTCCGCCGGAAGATCGCCGAGCGGCTGCGCGAGTCGGTCGACCGGGCGGTCCACTTCACCGTGATGGACGAGGCGGACATCACGGATCTCAACGCGCTTCGGCGTAAGCTGGCCGCGGCCTCGGGCGAGAAGGTCTCGCCGCTGCCGTTCGTCGCCAGCGCGATCTGCAAGGTGCTGAGCCGTGACGAGTTCCGTCCGCTCAACGCGACGACCGACGACGAGAAGCAGGAGATCATCCGTCATCGGCCGGTGCACTTGGGCATGGCGGTGGATACCGATGACGGGCTGATGGTGCCGGTGATCCGGGACTGCGATGCGCTCGGCGTGCTCGAGATCGGACGAGAGGTCTCGCGTGTCGCAGCCGGTGCACGAGCACGGACGCTGCCGCGTGACGAACTGATGGGCTCGACCTTCACGCTCAGCAATGTCGGCAGCCACGCGGGCCGGTTTGCGACGCCGATCATCAACTACCCAGAGGCGGGGATCCTCGCCGCAGGCCGGGCGCGCGAGGGGATGGTCGTCAAGAACGGGATGTTCCGCGTCGGTCTCTTGCTGCCGCTGAGCCTGGCGTGCGATCACCGTGTGGTCGACGGGGCGCTGGCGGCGCAGGCACTGGCGGAGATCGTCAAGCTGCTGGAGTCGCCCGATCAACTGCTCGAACCGGCGCGGCGATAGACCGGCTGATCACGGCAGCCAGAGCTTCGGATCCCGCCACGGCTCAGGCACCTCCAGCAAGCCGCTCGGCTTCGGCTCCTGGCGACTAAGCCAGATCGCCTGCCATGCTGTCTGCCAAGCGGCCGGCAGCTCGTACGGCGGGCGGACGAGATCCTCAGCCACAAAGCCGAACCGGCCGTAGTAGCCCGGATCTCCTAGCACGAACACCCCGGCATCGCCGTTCTGACGCGCTGCCTCAACGACGGCATGCACCAGCCTGCCACCCACCCCCTGCCGCTGACATGCGGGATGAACAGCGAGCGGCCCGAGCAGGGCCGCAGTCACACCTGATCCTGACACCCCGCAGACTGTGTGCGCAACATGGCCGACGCACGCGTCACCCTTGAGAGCAACGACTGATTGCACAGCCGGGCCAAACGCCATGAGCCGCCGGACAAGCGGCACGAGATCTTCGTCAGGGAAGGTCTCTCGGTAGAGCGAGTCGATCTGAGCAAGCCGGCCCGGCTCTGCCGGCCGGAGCACGATGGGATCTGGTCCCGCGTTCATATGGAAACGCCTTATGGCTTCTTCATGATGAAGCAGTAATTGAAGCCGCGGAGAAAGAAGTTCTCCTCGACTGCAGCTTTTCGCCAATTGCCCCGCTCGAGCTTGTCGTTCTTTCGGCTGACGGCGATGATGTCGACCGGCTCGAAGCGGGCGCGGAGTCTGGCGAAGAGCTCGAAACCGATGGGCATGAACTCGCCCCCGAGCACGGCACCTTGCTTCCGCTTGCCCTTGTGCTTGCGCCACGAATCGCTGACATAGAGGGCCATGTACCTCCGGGGCCGGAGCACCCGGTCGACCTCGGCGATGACGCGTTCCATCGCCCGGTAGTAGTCCAGGCCGGCATCCTTGCCGCCCGCGTCGAGCTTGCCGATGCAGCGGTCGTCGTCCGAGTACTCGATGTGCGTCGAATAGGGCGGGTCGATGAACACGAAGTCCGCCGAGGCAGACTCGAGTGGCAGGTCCCTCGCGTCCGCCTGACGGATGTCCTGACGGGTTGGCGCAAGGTCGAAGCCGATCCCGATTCGGCCCAGGTCGCGACAGACATCGAGGGTCGTGCCGGAGCCGACCATAGGATCAACGACGGTGTCGCCCTCCCGCGTGTACCGCATGAGCAGCTGCCAGACGACCCAGCTGGGCGTTGCGCCGGCGTAGTGCTTCGAGCCTTGTTCGCGTGAGCCGTCGGCCGCGTCGTAGTGCTGGCTGACATACTCCCAGAGCGTGGTCGCGAAAACCCGGAGCGTGGGTCGGCGGCGGTTCATCGCGTAAGGGCGGCCACAAGCCGGTCGCGGGCCTCTTCGACGGTGCAGGCGAGCTTGGCGCCGGCGGCGTTCGCATGCCCCCCGCCGCCGAGCGTCGACGCGACACGGTTGACATCCACCATGCCCGGCCCGGGCTTGGATCGCATGCTGATCTTGGCGTGCGGCCCGCCGTCACGGGTCTCGACCTCGGTGATCGAGGCGCTGACGCGCACGGTCTGGATCCGCAGGCCGAGGTCCGACAGACCTCCCGTGTCCTCCGGGCCGGCATGGGCGGCGTGCACATCGGCCGTGCGCAGCGTCATGATCGCAATGCGGTCGCGGTCGATGAGCTCGAGGCTCTGCAACGCCGCGGCGATGATGCGCAGACGCGCCGGCTTCTCCGATTGCTCGACGACTGAGAACAGCCAGGCGTGGTCCACGCCCGCTTCGATCAGGTCCGCCGCCAGCCGGAGCGTCGCCGGCTTCACATTGGAGTGGCGGAACCATCCCGTGTCGGTGGCGAGGCCCAGGTAGATGAACTGCGCGACATCCTTGGGCAGCGTCGCCGGGGATCCGAGGCGCAGCAACGCATCGCAGACCTCGGCGATCGGCTCGCACGCCGCGGCGGCGTGCGTGACGAGCAGCCGACGGTCGGCGATCTCGGCATCACCGTTGAGATGATGATCGATGATGGCCCGTTCCGCGGGGTGCGACCGGACGAACTCGGCGAGCTCATCGAGCTGCGACCAGCTGCCGGTGTCGACGATGACAAGTCGGTCGGCGTCAACGAACCGATCCGGGACCGCTCCACCCGGCGTGTGGACATGGTGCGGCACCTCGCCGGCGACCGTGTCCATCCATCGCGGCGTTGCCCCGGAGAGCAGCACCGCGGCACGGCGCGTCCCCGTGGCCCGGTTGAGCGCCGCGGCGAGCGCGAAGGACGAGCCGATCGCGTCGCCGTCCGGCCGGGCGTGCGTCAGGATCGCGATGCTCCCGGCCGGTTCGAGCCATCGGGCGAGCGAGGCCGCGTCCGTGGTATTGGTCCAGTCCGTCACGCGCTTGCCCTCCTCGCCCTACCCGACCTGGGGTGGGGTGAGCATCGTACGGGCGCGGTGGATGTCGCGCGTGAGCTGGGATTGAAGCTCGGCGAGCGAGCCAAACCGAACCTGATCCCGCAAGCGGGCGCGCAGGCTCAGCCGCATCCGCCAGCCGTACTCGGGCACACCGGGGATGGCGGCGTGCCCGTGCGGGTCGGTCGGGATGTCCAGCAGGTGCGCCTCGCAGCGGACATGGCGGCCGTGCACGGTCGGACGATCCCCGACATTGATCGCCGCCGGGAAGACTCGGCCGTCGTCGAGCCCCGCGTCGGCCGCGTACACACCCGGCCCGGGCAGCGCGGTGTCCTCGGCGAGGTTGGCCGTGGGGAACCCGATGGTCCGGCCGATGCGGTCACCTTCGACGACCGTTCCCTCGATGTCGTACGGCCGACCCAGGGCGGCCTCGGCGTCGCGGACGCGTCCGTGAGCGAGCAGCCACCGCACCAGCGAGCTCGAAACGGGCACCCCGCGACGGTCAGCGAGCGCGGTCCGCACCGGCTCCACGACCTCGACACCGAAGCCCAACCCTTCGCCGAGCACCCGCAGGACGCCGGTGTCTCCGGCGCGCTTGCGGCCGAACCGGAAATCGGGGCCCTCCACAATGTGCGAGACGCCGTGGCTGAGGATGCGCGACCGGACGAACTGCTCCGGGTCGAGCGCGAGCAGCGACTCCGTCGGCTCGAGGCGAATCACCTCGTCGGCGCCCATCGCACGGAGCAGCTCCACCCGCCGGTGCCATGTCGTCAGCCGGGGTGGTGCCGAGGCCAAGACGGACCGCGGGTGCGGCTCGAAGGCCATGATCAGCACCCGTCCCTCGGCGCCCGCGAGCTCCCGGGCTCGTTGAACGAGCGCAGCATGGCCGCGGTGGACGCCGTCGAAGCTCCCGATGGACAGTACGGTTGCGATCGATCACTCTCCTGAGCCGCGCCGTCGGTGGTCATCGGCGGGCGCGGGCTCCTCCGGCGCAAGCTCGTATGCCTCGGCATCGCCGGTGCGTTCGATTCGCTGCCCCTGCCCGATCCGGGGCCGCGGGGACTCGTCCTCTCCAGGCGGCGCGGAACGCTCGATCACATCCACCGGCGCCGGTGCGCTGAACTGCCGTTCGACGGTGACCGCCATCTCCTGCGCCCGGCGATGAGCGATCCGCTGATCCCGCGCGTGCTGCTCCGCGCTGGTGCGCACGGCTGCAAACGCATCGACGCCGAGCTGGACCATGCCCAGCAGGCCGACGGCCAGGCCGAGTGTGTACACGACCAGCACCGCGAGGCGGAGGATGTTGATGAGGCCGTTGAGTGGTCCAGAGACGATCGATTCCACGAGCGAGATGATCAGCACGGCGGCGGTGCCAACCGCGAGCACCCACGCCGACCCGCGCAGCCTGGATGCCAGGGCCTCGTCACCCGCCCAGTCCGCCATCGAGCCGAGGTGGATCAGCAGCGGGGTCATCCCGGCGAACGCCACGACCACAGCGAGCCCGTGGAGGACCGCCGTGACCGGAACAATGCGCCACCCGAACTCCACCGCCATCGCGTGCAGCAGCACGCACACGGCCAGCGCGAGCCACCCACCCGGGCCGAGCCGAGCCGCCAGCCGCCAACGCGGATCGTCCAGCGTGGCGTCGTTGACGGTGTTCTCGGACCGCGGTCGCGGGGAGGTGAGCGGCACGACGCTGACGAGAAATGCGAGCGCCGCGATCGCTGCTACCCCCGCGATCATCGCGCTGGTCAGGACATACGCCCCGATCGACACGAGCGCCGCACACACACCCAGCCACCCCGCGGCCGCGGAGACCATCGCGTATCGCCGAAGGTAGGCGGGAGGCGCGTCGGTCAGGTTGTCGCCCTTGCCGCCGAATCGCTTGAGCGGGATGGTCTCGCCGCACTCCGGACAGGGTCGGCCCGCTTCGAGCCCCTGCAGGTTGTAGCCGCACGAGCGGCACTCGACCGGATCGCTCAGGACCATGCCGCGGCGCGACGCAGGGATCAGAGCGGGGTCGATCGCCATTGCACGGGCTCCACCATGCGATCGTTCAACGAACAACGGACGCCGACACCGCCTCCACCGCATTCTCGAACATCCGCAGTCCGATCGGCCTGCGGTCGCGGTGCGAGCCGGGCAGCGTCGGCCACCTCGGGTGACGGCTCCACTCCAGGTACCGCTCCGGGTGCGGCATCAGACCGAAGATACGACCCGTCGGGTCGCAGATCCCCGCGATATCGCCCACGGACCCGTTGAACGGCTCGGCGTAGCGCAGCGCGATCAGACCCCGCTGCTGCATCTCTTGAACGGCATCGGGCTCGGCAAAGAACCGACCCTCCCCGTTGGCGACCGGCAGCACCGAGAACGCCGGATGATCCTCCGACGCGAGCCTCCGCGTCCAGACACACGGCGAGTGTTCCTCCGCGCGAATGGGGACCCAGTCGTCGACGAATCTCCCCTGGCTGTTGACGAGCAGGGCCGCCCGCCGAAAGCCCGGCTCAATACCGGGCAGCAGCCCAGCCTGCACCAGCACCTGGAACCCGTTGCATACGCCGATGACGCAGGCGCCGCCCGCGACGGCCCGGCGGATCGGATCCGCCAGGGCGTGCCGGACACGCATCGCGAAGATCCGGCCGCTGGCGACATCATCGCCGTAGCTGAACCCGCCAGGGAAACCGATGAGACGAGCCCTGTCGAGCGGGGCTGGGTCCCGGCAGAGGGTGTCAAGATGGATCAGCCGGGGGGCCGCTCCCGCTAGTTCAAAGGCGCGGGCGAGCTCCGTATCGCAGTTCGTGCCGGCGGTGCGGACGATCAGCGCCTCGGGGCGTGCTGCGTTGACACCGGGCGGCGTGAAGTCCGGATCCATTGGTCTAGGATATCCGGCTCGGGGTTTGGTCGCCCCGGTGTTCCTGCCGGATTCTGCGGGTGGAGGGAAGCGATATGCCGGCCGTGTACCCGTTCGATGCGCTGCAGTTCGCCGGCGGTGCGGGCGATGTGAGCCGGTGTGTCTCGCTTCCGTACGATGTGCTCGACCGCGCGGCGAAGGCCTCGCTCCTCGAGGCCGAGCCGAACAACATCGCCGCGGTGGACCTGCCGCATGTCCCGGCGAAGGAGCTCGGCCCGCCCGAGGCGTACGCGGCGGCCGCGAAGTCGCTGGAGTCGTGGCTCGACCGGGGTGTGCTCACGCGCCGCGGCGAGCCGGCCATGTTCGCCTACCGGCAGCGGTTCCCGTTCCGCGGCGAGACCCACGAACGCTGCGGCATGGCCTGCACCGTTGAGACCGTGCCGCTGGGCGCACGAGCGGGCGGCGGCGTGCTGCCGCACGAAGAGACATTCAGCGGTCCGAAGGAAGACCGCCTCGCGCTGATGCGCGCGACCGGCACGCAGCTCTCGCCGATCTTCGGCATGCACCCCGATCGCGACGGACGAGCCAGCTCGATCGTGCGGGAGATCATGGCCGCGCGAGCGCCCGACATGACCGCGAGTCTTATCGAGACCGATGGCACCGAGGTCGAGCACGAGGTCTGGCGCGTCACCGATCCGGACCAGATCGCCGCCTACACCCGGGCCCTCACCGGCGAGGACATCTTCATTGCCGACGGGCACCACCGGTACAACACGGCTGTGAACTACCTCCGCGAGCTCGAGCAGCAGCCTGGGGGTGTGCCGTCGGACCACCCGGCCCGGCGGACGATGTTCGTGCTCGTGTCCATGTCGGACCCTGGTCTGGTCATCGGCCCGACCCATCGCGTGCTCGGCGGCATGGGGTCCTACACGCCGGAGGCGTTCATCGAAGCCGCGGCCGGCTACCTGCAGATCGACCCAACGGTCAACGACCCGCACCAGATCGAAGCGGAGATGGCCAAAGTCGAGGCCCGGGGCGAGCGGCATGTCTTCGGCATCATCGATCTCGCGACCGGGCTCTGCTGGACCGCGACGACCGCCGAGGCCGACCCGCTTCAGGATCGGTTCGACGATCGGTCGGAGGCGTGGCGATCGCTGGATGTCGCCATCATCCAGCACATGATCGTCGAAGAGGTCTGCGTACCCGAGCTCAACGGCGGTGAACCCGTGCAGTGGTCCTTCCCGCACAGCATCGCGGAGGTGCTCGCCATCGGCAAGGGGGAGGAAACCGGCTCCGGACGAGGCGCCGGCAGGGGACAGGTCGCGATCATTGTCCGGCCGACACCGCTCGACAGCGTGCGTGAGGTCTGCCTCGCCGGCGAGCTGATGCCGCAGAAGTCCACCTTCTTCTTCCCGAAGCTCGCGACCGGTCTGTTTATGCACCGGCTGCAGGAGCCGGGCTGATCAGCCGCCGGCGCCAGACGCGAGCCACTGCCGGAATCGATCCGGGGGTTGGAGTCCGACCGTGCGGGCTGTGACCTGTCCGTCAGGGGTGATGATGTACGACGCGGGGATCCCGCCGACACCCAGCCGATCCGCGAGCGCGCCGTCCTCGGCGGACAGGTTCTCCATGATCGTGACATCGAGCTTGTAGGGAACGACGGAGCCGTTGATCGCCGTTTGCACCTCGGCGTCGGCGAGCGTGGTCGACTTCATTGTCTGGCAGGGGCCGCACCAGTCCGCGGTGGCGAAGACGAACACCGGCTTGCCCGTGGCCGCCGCTTCGGATCGAGCTGATTCGTAGGTCGCATGCCGGTCGAACAGCCCGTCGGCCGCTGACACCCGATCGGGATCCGCCCCGGAGGGCCCGCGAATCCACATGATCGCGGCGACACCGGCGAAGAGCACCGTCAGAAAGACAAGATCCACCGGCCGGAGCCGACCGGGCCGGGATAGGCTGATCACACTGGTGGGATGCGGCATCGTCGGTTCCTCCTGCGTTCGACGCCCAACCCCGTCGGCGGGCCGACTATTCGCCGCGAGTCCCTCATCGGATCGGCTACCAGGCCGCGAGTTCGCCCGTCAGCGGCTCGACGAGGTCCTTCAGCGTGATCAGGCCGACCGGGCGCCCCCCGCTGGAGACCACCGCGATCGGCGACCCGGCGGCCCGGAGCACACGCATCGCCGTGATCAGCCCCGCTCCGGGCTCCACCTCGGGCACCGGCAGGATCAGTGGTCCGGTCAGCGACCCGAGTCCCGGACCGGCTGGGTCGAGCACATCGATGGTCCGCACCACGCCCCGGACCCGACCGGTGGCGTCGGTCACGGGCAGCCTGGCGTACTGACCGTCCGCGACGATCCGGCGCGCGTCCGCAATCGAGACGCCCTCCCGGACGCGGCGGACGCGGGCCCACGGCGTCATCTCGTCGCCGACCGTGGTATCACGGAACGCCGCCGCACGATCCAGCAGCTTCGCCTGCTCATCGCTGAGCACCCCCACGCCCGCGGCTTCCTCGATGAGCCCTGCGAGCCGGTCGCGCGGGTTCGCCTCGAGCGGCTTCGACCCCAGCGCCGCCCCGACACCCCGCATGATCAGCAGGATCACGGGCACGATGCCGCAGAAGGTCAGGACCGTCCGGCAGAAGGTGAGCACGGGCACGAAGATGTACATCAGCCGGTCCGCGCGCGTTCGGAACACCTCCTTGGGCAGGGTCTCGGCAAAGATGAACAGCACAGGCGTCAGCACCGCGACATTGATCAGCGCGATCGCCCAGCCGGGCAGGTCCGTCGTGTTCAGCAGCGCCGCCAACGCGAGGGCACCGAGGTAGTTCGAGAGATTATTCATCACGAGCAGCGTCGCGAGCGCGCGCTGCGGGTGATCCAGCTCGCGCTTGAGCCGTCGCGCCGATGCGCCGTGCTTCGGGTCCCCGAGCCGCGTCTCGAGCCCGAGCCGGCTGACGACATAGCTGCCTGTTTCCAGGCCCGACCAGAGCGCCGAGTCGATCGTGCCGAAGACGGCCAGCGCGATCCAGAACAGGGTCTCGGCCGTGGTCATGCCGGACCCTCCCCGGAGGCTCGCGGCTCGGACTCGAGGCTGAAATCGATTTCGACCTTGGTGATCGCGCGGCCTGAGATCTCGACCACGCGGAAGGTCGCCCCGGGCAGCGACGCCTCATCACCAGGCTCGGGCAGCTTGCCGATCAACCCGAGCACGAGCCCGCCGACGGTCGAGACGCGCGACAGGAGCCGATCCGCGGCGGCGTGCGTGATCGCCAGATCATCCAGCAGACCGCGCGCCGGCCACCGACCGGGCACCTCGAACCGACCGAGCGCGACGAGCCGGGGCTCGTCCCACTCTTGCTCACGCTGCTCGGCGACCTCGTCGAGCAGCTGCGCCGCGACCTCCTCGATGCGAACCACGCCAACGAACTCGCCACGCTCATCAACGACGACGGCCCGCTCCCGGCCGTGTGTTCGCAACTGGTCGAGCACCATGTCGAGCGTCGCCTGGTCGGGGACATAGACACATGGCTCAAGCATGTGCTCACGACGCCAGGCGCTGGTCGGCTGTCCGGCGGCAAAAAATGCGTGAGGATCGAGCCAGCCGATCGGGACGCCGTCGGTGTCCCCGCACACGAGCACTCTGTCCGCCGCACGGACGGCTCGCAGCACGGCCTCGGGCGGATCCTTGAGCAGGCAGGAGACCACTTCGATCCTGGGCTGCATCGCCTCGCGAGCACGGATCTGACGCAGGCCGAGGATCTGAAGCAGCAGACGCTGGTCCGCGGCGGCATGCTCGTCACTGCTGGCGTCCGCGCTGACCGCCAAGACCCGTGCGATGGCGTCGGAGCTCGGCTGCACCGGCCCCGCCTCGTCCGGGGCGGACGCGACGCGCACGAGCGGCCCCAGGATGCCCCGATCGATCCGAGACCAGACGGGCCATCCGAGCCGCATCACGAGAAGCCACGGGCCGGCAACGACGCGGCAGAAGGCAATACGCTGCGCGCTCGCGAGCAGCTTCGCCGCGATCTCGCCGATCAGGATGATCGCCGCCAGCGAGCCGGTCGCGAGCGCCGCCGCCGCGAGCGGGTGCCCCGCCTCCTCAAGCCGAACCGTGATCAGCGAGGAAACGGAGAAGAACGAGACATTCACGAGGATGTTGCAGGCGAGCAGCGCGGTCAGAAGCGGCCGCGGCCGGGCCAGCAGCTGCGCCACCGCGCGGGCCGCCCCGGGTGCCTCACGGTTCAGCCGGGCGCGCCCCGGGTGCGAGAGCCCGAACAGCGCCGTCTCCGAGCCCGAGATGATCCCGGACAGCAGCACGAGCGGAGTGAGCACCGCGCCGGCGACCGCGAACTCACCCAGCGGCATGGATCACTCCGTTCCCGCCGCATCGATCGATGGCAGTTGCTCGATCAGCCGCTCGATGTACCGCCAGGTGTTCAGCTCCAGCCGGATCGCGCGCAGCGCCTCCCGATCGAGCGGGTTTCCCACCGTTGCGAACGCCGCACGGACCGACGCGATGTGCTTCTCACGACGGCGGGCCGCCCATGCCTGCCAGCGCGCGACTTCAGCATGGTCTCCCGAGGCAGCCGCCTCCTCGATCTCAAGCCTGGTCTGCATCATCTCCGCCAGAAACGAGGCGGGAAGGTCACGCATCTCCCCCGGCCCCGGCCCACCGAGCCGCCGGAGCAGCGCGTTGGCCCGGGATTCCGGATCGATCAGCGTCCGCCGGGCATCGTTGAGCCGCGACGAGGCGTCGTCGGCTTCCTGATCGTTCACCACATCCGGGTGCACCGAGGCGACCCGCCGCAGGTACCCCCGCTCGATCGCGGCCCGATCCACCTCGAACGATGGTTCGATGCCGAGGATCTCGAATGGGTCGGTGTTCGACTGGGACATCCCGGAAACCTTATCGTGGCGTTCGCCCCGACGCCGGAGGACACCTCGCTCCGAGGGACGGATTGACCGGCCACGCCCCAACGCGGACCATAGAGCCATGACCACCGCCGAATCGGGCCTCGGACACATCGGCATCGCGGCGGTGAGTCCGGAGGGGGCCGCGCTCACCTACCGGCAGATCTACCGAGAAGCGGCCCGGCTTTTCCCGGATCGCACGCCACCCCGCGTGACCGTGCACAACGAACCGCTCTCGACCTACATCACCGCCGTGCGCAGCGATGACTGGCCGAGCGTGGCCGAGCTGCTCGATCGTTCGGCGTCGTTGCTCGCCGTCGCCGGGGCCCAAGTCGTGATCACCCCGGACAACGCGGTGCAGCACGCGGTGCGCATGGTCGAGCACCAGTCCCCGGTGCCGTGGATCGCGGTCACGGATCTGGTCGCCGACAGGGTGGCGGAGGACACCCGGGGCACAGTGGGCATCATCGGCACACGGTGGGTCACGCAGGGCTCGGCGTACCAGACCGCCTTCGGTCTGCGCGGGATCAAGCTGCAGACTCCGGATACGGAAGATGTCGACCGGCTCGACCACATCATCTTCACCGAGCTGATCTACGGACGAAGCACCCCGGAAAGCCGGCGAACGCTCATCGACATCGTGGGCCGGCTCGCCGACCGCGGGAGCGAGGCCCTGATCGTGGCGCTCAGCGAGGCGGCCCTGGTGCTCGATCTCAACGAGGCCGGGCTGCCGGTGTACGACGCCTCGGCCATTCTCGCCGCCGGGGCGGTCCGCCGCGTCGCGGAGCTGACCGCCGGCGATCCCAACGATTGATCTGGCTCCGTTCGGGGCCGAGAGCCCTTTGCGACTCCCGGATTCACGCTCTTGGAATGCCAACACCCCACTTCGTCGCGACACGCGGAGCGTTGGGCAACGGGTGGACCGATCCCGCTGCGCCGGTGTATGCTCGGTTCGTGGAGCGGCCGCAAACACGCGGTCGGCTCGGGGGGCGCCGGCGGCGAATGCGTCGGCACAAGGACCGCTGGTCCCGATGGCGGGTGGTGCACGCTGCAGACGGCGGGGCGCGCCGCCGCGGGGACCTGATACGGACGCGGCCCGAGGGAGCGGGCGGCTGCGGGCCGGTCCGTCACGGATGAGGTGGAGCGTGACCGCTCTCATGCCGGGGGCGACGGGGCGAGCGGCACAACGGCCGAAGCAGGCGACCCAGATGTGCTTGGAGTGAAGCAATGATCAACCGGAATGTTGTGGAAGGCGTGGCGTCTCGGCTCGGTCGAGGGGCACGCTCGCTGCTGAGCAGCGCCGGACAGGCTTCGGCCCAGTCGTCCTTCGAGGCCCTCGAGCCCCGCATCCTGCTCTCGGGCGACCACCCCGGCTTCGACGAGGTCTTCCCGGACTCCGGCCCCGCCACGCTCCCAACCGAGATCGTGCTCACCAGCGGCTTCGGCGTGGCGTTCGGGCAGATCGAGGATGTCCCCAACGACACCGGCGACTTCTTCCGATTCACAGCCAGCACGAGCGGCTTCGTCTCCGTCCTCGCGGCGGATCTCTCGACCCCGGGCCAGACGGCGCTCAACACCGCCGTCGAGGTCTACCTCCCCAACGGCACCGAGCTCACCGGCGACAGCGACGGTCTGAACAACGGCACCCTCGCCCGTGCGGGGCTCGTCTCGGACGGATGGCACGGCTTCGTCGCCCAGGCCGGCCAGGAGTACTACATCCGCGTCATCGGCGAGAACCGCGATCAGATCGACGGCCCCGGCGGCGAGGGCAACTACTCCATCTCCATCAACGCCGCGGTCACGACCCTCGCCCTCGACGCCAACGGCGTCGCCCGCACCGGCACCAACACACCCGAATCACTCGGCGGCGGCCAGCAGGACCTGCTCTACACCTTCACCACCCCCGACGATCCCTCCTACAACAGCCTCGGCTACGCGCTCACCGGCGACATCGTCTTCGGCAGCGACGCCAACGGCTACGCCACCGCGCCCGACGCCGACCGCGACCTCGTCGATACCCGCGTCGAGATCTACGACGAGAACGGCCTGCTCATCGCCGCCGACTCGGAGTCCGGCCACATCTGGGACGCCTTCGCCCTCGCCCGGTTCGAGGCCGACTCCACCTACTACATCCGCGTCCGCTCGGACGCGATCACGACCGATCTCCAGACCGACCCACAGACGGGCTCGCCGGATGATGTCAACGCCGGCCAATTCGAACTCCGCGTCCAAGCGCGGGCGACGGACATTGCACTTGATTCGGACTCCAGAATCGCCGTCGTTGACCGGAGCTCCAGTGGCATCAGCGTCGATGACCTCGTGACTCCCACTTCTGTTGACCCCGCTGGTCTGCTCCGAGATCAGCATTCAGCACAGATTTTTGCGTTTGATTCCCTCGGCGAGGGCACGGCTTTCATCAACTTCTTCACCTACGCCGTTCTCGATCCGTCCGCCCCCGTTCCACCGATCGGTCGCTTCCTCGACGCCAACATGGAGATCTTCGATGATGGCAGCGGGACTGCGCCGATCGAGACGAGCGACTCGCTCGTGCCGTTCGACGGCTTCCAGCGTCCGGGCGTCGTGCTCCAGGTGGCCGCGAACCAGCGGTACTATGTCCTCATCAACGCCTTCGACGGGCAGTTCCTCGGCACCGGCGTTGCCGCGCGAGACGCCGCGGCCACGGAGTTTGACTACCGACTGGTCGTGGAAGCACCGCTGACGCTGGATCTCGCCGACGATGAACAGCCCGTCGACGATCACTTTGATCTGCTGCGGCTCGATGACGGCGACGCCACCACCGAGGACCCGATCCGGGCCGATCTTGTTCGCCAGTTTGCCACGCCCCTCGTCTGGGGGAGTGCCGTGGTGCCTGTCGGCTGGGTGAGCACAGCCGACGATGGAGCGGACGAAAATGGCAACGGAACGAACGACGGGTACAGCGCTCTCGGCGTGACCCAGATGACGACGCAGGTCACCGATCACTCGCGCGTGACCCAGGCCTTCGCTCTCGGTCGCCTGCACAACGCCGGCGACACCGATGTCTTCCAGTTTGTGCCGCAGGTCGACATGATCGGCGCGTTCGAGGGCGCACTCGGACCGCTCCCGACCGACCCCCCGACGCAGGTGCCGCTCGGGGACAACGACTGGTACGACAACGGTCGACCGGCGTCGCGTCTAACAATCAATGTCTTCTTCGACTCGGAGTGGTACAACTTCGGCGGCACCGGCGTGCAGGTTTACGACTCGAACTTCGAGCTCGTCGAGGAATCCATGCTGACGCCGATTACGAGCGTCAATGGCGGCCTCGTCAACCCGCTGACCCGAATTACGAACCCGTCCGGCATCGAGAGCCCGTCACTACTCGGTCCCGCTCCGACGACCAACGAACTCGGCGAAATCCCGAAGAACGCCGCCGCAGTGAACCTCAACGCCCAGTACTGGGGCGGCGAGGCGTACTACATTGTCATCTCCGGACTTACCCAGCCGACGCGCTACTCGATGGTCGTTCAGGCCGATGCGTTTGACTCCGACGCTTCACAGTGGGCGTTCGACATTGAAACTCCAGAGGACGGGGACTTCGGCAACGCTGCCGAGCTGACATTCAGCCCGGACGGCCTCGCGACCAACCGCTTCGACAACGAGAACACTGGCGCGGTCCGCCTGATCCCGTTGGTCGAGAGCGGGATTCGCTTCGAGAACGACAACCCACCCGACGAGCCCATCGGCGGACCGGATATCGCCAACGGGTTCTTCGACAACATCCTCTACACCGGACAGCTCGGCATGATCCACAGCTCGAGCGATACCGACATTTATCGATTCACAGCACAACGAGGCGGAACCGCTGAGATTACTGTGGGCACGCTCGGTATCTCCGACGCTGCGCAAGAGATCCGCAGACTCGGCAACACACCGGTCGACATCCTTGACCAGTTGACGAAGGTCTACAACAGCCCGCTCGATGCCGCGATTCGCGTGTACGACAGTGCCGGCAACCAGATCGCATTCTCTAACAACTTCAACGGTTACGGCGGCGGCTCGACCGGCACCTTCTTCTCCGCCGGCAACCCGGTCACCTTCACACGCAAGGACCCTCGCGTCGTCATCGATATTGAGCAGGGCCAGGACTACTTCGTCGTCGTCGAGAGCTCGCAGCGCAATGTGGCGGCCGGCGATGTCGACCACCGCGTCGCGACCGGCTCCTACCAGCTCTTCGTCAACGCCACGCCCAACGCCGGCGGCACCGACGACCACGGGGACTTCCCCGTCGGGTTCTTCGGCACGGTCATCCCCGCCAACGGCGACCCGTCGCAGACGAACAACAACATCGGCACGGTCTCGGGCCGGATCGAGATCGAGAACGATTCCGACGGCTTCGACTATGTCGCGCCGCGCGCCGGCACCGTCAACTTCACGCTCGACCCCGAGGCCGGCCTGTCGCTCTCGCTGTTCATCATCGACGGCGCCGGCAACATCGTGCCGCTGATCAACAGCACCGCGCTCGACGGCGAGCTGCTCGTCGGCTCGTTCGTCGCCACGCAGGGCGAGCGGTTCCGGCTGCTGGTGGGCGGGCTCGGCGGCACGGGCAGCTACACGCTGACGCTCGCCGGCCAGGATGTCCAGGACGACGCCGTCGACCAGGGCAGCTTCGGCGCGGGCAACGCCGAGGCGATCCCGTTCGGGCCGTTCGACCGCACGGTCGAGGTCTCGGGCGTGATCGACGACGCGGCGGACACCGACCTGTACCGCTTCATCGCGCCCGTCACCGATCCGATCACGCTCACGCTGAGCCCGGCGAGCGGCAGCCCGTTCTTCTCGGGCAGCGTCATCGTCTACGAGATCTCGAGCGACCCGGGGCTGACGGCTTCGCCCGTGCAGAACGCGCCGGTCCGCACGCCGATCGCCTACGAGCTCAACCCGGACGAGCGCGGCACGATCACCGTGCGGTTCTCGACGCAGGCCAACCGCGAGTACCATGTCCTCGTCCGCGGCTCGAACGACGAGAACGCGACCGGCGGGTACGACCTCAACCTCACCTACACGCCCGAGGACGACCACGCCGACCTGGGCGACCTGCCCAATGCGTCGTTCATCAATGTCGTCCCGTCGACGGGCCAGGGCTCGATCACGGGCATCCTGGAGCAGATCAACGACTCCGACCTGTTCGTCTTCGGCACGCCGGCCTCCGGCCCGGTGGATATCTCGCTGGTCTGGAACCCGGTGCCCGGCGCCACCTTCGAGATGCGTCTGTTCGATGTGGACGGCAACCTGCTCGACCCCGACGGCGTCCTGCCGCAGGACACCTTCGCCAGCTCGAGCGGGTTCCTGGCGATCGACAGCTTCACCGCCAGCGCCGCCGAGATCTACTACATCGCGGTGCTCGGCCCGACGGCCGTCGACATCAGCTACACGCTCAATGTGAACACCGGCCTGATCGATGATCACGCCAACGAGGGCGACTTCGAGAACGCCACGGTCATCCCGCTCGCGTTCTCGACCGGCGACGGGTTCGAGACCGGCCGGCTCGAGGTCGACGACGACACCGACCTGTTCACCTTCGGCGTCCGCGACGGCGGCACGGTCGATGTCACGATCTCTGCCTCGGTGCTCGGCAACCCCGTCCTGCGCGTCTTCGATTCCACCGGCACGCTCGTCTCCACAACGCTCATCCCGGGCGGCATCAGCTTCACCAACACCACCGGCGACGACCAGCAGTTCTTCGTCTCTGTCGGCTCCACCTTCCCCGGGCCCCGCTCGGGCGTGTACCAGATCAATGTCGACGGTCCGCCCGTCCCGCCGGCGCCGGGCGACGATCACGCCAACGAGGGCGACCTCGCGAACGCGACGGTGCTCAATGTCAGCTCCATCACCGGCAACGCGTCGGTCGGCGGCGTGATCAACGCGGTGGACGGCGACCCGGTGATCGACACCGACCTGTTCCGCTACACCTCCACCGGTGAGGGGCCGGTCTTCGTCCAGGTCAGCGCGCCGGGCACCCCGACGCCCGACTTCCGCATCCGGGTGTTCGATGCCAGCGGCGTCGAGATCACGAGCCTGGCGGACGCGGACGGCGTCGCGGGCACGCCGCGCATCACCGCGGCCACCTCGTTCGAGGTCGCCGGCGCCGGGGAAACCTACTACTTCGTCGTCGAGTCCGCCAACGGCGTCGATGCCGGCGCCTACGCGCTCAATGTCGACGGCTCCGCGTCGATCAGCACGGTCTTCTACCCCGAGGGATTCGCCAACGCCCGCATCCGCGAGTTCGTCGCGATCTCGAACCCGAACGACGAGGCCGTCTCGTACACCATCCGCGTGTACTACGCGGATCCGACACTGGGCTCCGCCGTCGTCGCCAGCGGCACGCTCGCCGCGGATGCACGCGGCGGCGCGACGCTCTCGTTCGGTGGCGATGTCGATGGCGACGGCAACGCCGACTTCGCGCCGGGCATCATCCCGAACGAGGCCTACGCCATCTCCATCGAATCCAGCCTCCGCGTCGCCGCCAGCATGAGCCGCTACGACTCGGGCCTCACCCCGCTGTCCAACGGCCGCGGGCCGGGCTCGATCGGCGAGACCTTCACCGACCAGCTCTCCAACGAGTGGCTCTTCCCCCGGATCGAGAAGAACCCGGGCATCGTCGCGCAGTTCCTCGTCTACTTCAACCCCAACGCGTTCGATGTCGACATCACCGTCACCGCGTTCACCGCTTCGGGCGTCGTGTCGCTCCCGACCAGCACGCTCGGCGCCAACCAGCGCGGCGGCCTGGAGATCCACAACACCGCGGCCCTGCCGCTGGGCACCTACGCCATCCAGGTCTCGTCCGTCGCGTCCGACCCGGCCAACGAGGGCAACAACATCGGCATCGTCGCCGCCACCAGCCGCTACGGCCTCGTGGACAACACCGCGTACGGGTATCTCGGCGTGTTCGACGGCGGCAGTTCCAGCAGCGTCGTGCCCTCGCTGGTCTCGGGTGCCGGCACAAGGGCCGAGATCAGCCTGTTCAACCCCGATCTCTCCAACAGCGTCGTGGTCACCATCACCGGCTCCTACCTCACCGACGCAGCCCTGCCGGACCTGGTGCGCACCATCACGCTCAACGCGGGTGAGCAGCGCACCTTTACGGGCACGCAGCTGGCGTTCGTGCCCAATTCCCCGATCGGGCTCCGACTCACGACGGCCGGTGCACCGATCGCCGTCAGCGCGGTGGAAACGCAGCGTGGCGACACGGTTGCCGCGGCTGCGGCCACGCAGGCGGGCACGGCGTTCTTCTTCGGAGACGCCTTCCTCAACCCGACGCAGGCGGGCACGCTCTACTCCGAATCGCTCACGCTCTACAACCCAAGCAGCGCGGACACCAATGTGTCCGTCACCTTCTTCTTCGCCGACGGCACCGCGCAGCGCACGCTCAGCCGCATGATCGAGGCCCAGGAGTTCCTCCGGCTCCAGCTCGAGGATCTGCCCGAGGTCGTCGGCGCTCGGCCAGCGTTGAACTACTTCTCCATCCGCGTGGAGTCCACCAGCGCCATCATCTCCCAGCTCACCCACTTCGACGGGTTCTTGGGAGGCGGATGGGCCACCGGCGGCGCGCCGCTCGGCCTGACCAGCCCGATCGCCTGATCGGACCGGCTCCAACCAGCTCAACCGCGACGCCCCCGGCCACTCTGGCCGGGGCGTCCGCTTCTGTGGCGTTGCCGGAAGCAGGAACCGTCAGTCCGATGGCGATGCCGAGCCTGTTGTCGCACTCGACTCGTCGGACTCCAGGGCGTACCCGGCCGCCAACCACGCCTCGACACCGCCGCGGAACAAGACCGCCGAGTCATACCCCGCCTCGAGCAGCCGCAGTGTCAGCCCGCTGGCGAGCGTGTCGCCCGGGTTCTGTCCGTAGACGACCAGGCGGCGGGCCTCCAGCAGATCAGGCCGACGGCGCCCCTCGGTGTTGATCTGCGCGATCCCCAGACTGATCGCACCCGGCAGGTGCCCCCGGCGGTATCGGCTCGGAGCGCGGGCATCGATGAGCAGGTCGGGACTCGTCCGCCGTGATGCCTCGAGCACCGTCGGCAGCTCGACCCCGACGATGTCGCGCTCGGAGACATTGGGCGTGCACCCGCCGGCCATGGAGGCAGCCAGCACGCTGAGGCCGACGCTGCAGAGGACTCCACGCCGCACGATCGCTCGAAAAGTGGTCATATGGAAAAATAGACACACTCGCCGGGTCGTTCGCCCAGATGGGCACCCGAGGAGCGCTGAGAGCATGACCCAACCAGATCCCGTTCGTCTTCACACGCGGCTGGCAGCGAGGGTGCTGTCCATCCTCTCGGTGTCGATGCTCTCGGCCGCGACGGTCTCCACGGCGTCGGGGCAGTTCGACAGTAAGCGTGACCGCGGGAGCAACGAGCCGAGAGTGCGTGTCGAACTGATCGCCGAAGCGCCGGCCGTGGTGCCGGGTGCGCCGACCGAGATCGGCCTGCTCTTTCACATCAAACCCGGCTGGCACACCTACGCCCCGGCGCAGAACGACACGGGCACCCCGGCCATGGTCGAGTGGTCAATCGAGGGTGCGGAGGGCGCCGTGGTCTCGCCGCTCCGATGGCCCGCGGGCGAACGCTACATCCAGCCCGGCGACATTCTGGATCATGTGTACGAGCAGCGCGTCCTCGCACTCGCGACGATCAATATCCCCAGCGACGCCTCGGTCGGCGGTGCCGTGACGATCCGGGGTGACCTGGAGTGGCTCGTGTGCAGCGCGGAGATGTGTCTCTCGGAAGCCGACGAGGTGGAACTCGAGCTGCCCATCGCCGCCGCGGTCCGCGCCGATCCCTCCCCTGCATGGCGATCGGCCCGGCGGGACTGGGAGGCCCAGCGGGGCATGCCGGTCACCGGGGCAACGAACGATGATGTCGCCGTCAGCTGGGATGGCCCGACGCTGATCGTCTCGACGCCGCACGCAGCACGGCTTTCGTTCGTCCCGCTCGAAGATGGTGCCGAAGTCCAGGGGCTGTTGGGCCGCGGCGCATCCGACGAGGGACGCCTCACGCTTGTCTTCGAGGACGCGGACGAACGCCCCCGTGTGCGCGGCTGGATTCGTCTCGAGCCTCTCAGCGAGGACGGTCCGCGGCCCTGGTCGTCGGAGGTCTGGGCGTTGGATATCGCGTTCGGCCACCCCCCTGCCCGGGTGGTGGGCACACCGAGCGTCGTGCCGGTCGCTCCCGGCGGCTAGGCTTCCCATAAGACGACCCCGTCAGTCGGGCATCGCGGCGAGACGCTGCGGCTGCCGAGACGGGGTCGAAGAACGGGCCGATGGCGACGCATGAGCTCGCTCGGCCGCAGCTAGCACAGGAGGCATGGATCATGTTCAGCATCGCGCACAAACGGGGTCTCGTCAACGCATTCGTGGCAGGCGTCGCGGTTCTCGGTGCGGCCGTCGCAGCCGGCTTCGGTGCCATGACTGTGGTCAAGGCACCGGAGGTCGGCGACCAGGCGCCGGCGTTCACGCTCACCGACACCGAGGGCGAGACCTACTCCCTCTCGGACTACGAGGGCAAGATCGTCGTCCTGGAGTGGTTCAACCCCGACTGCCCATTCGTGAAGAAGTTCCATTATGCGACCAAGGTGATGCACGAGACGCACGCCGAGTTCGCTGACAACGAGAATGTCGTCTTCCTCGCGATCAACTCCGGCGCGCCCGGCAAGCAGGGCCACGGCGTCGAGCGCAACAAGCAGGCCATCGAGGAGTTCAAGATCGAGTACCCCGTCCTGCTCGACGAATCCGGCGAGGTCGGTATGGCGTACGGCGCCAAGCGCACGCCCGAGATCTTCATCATCGATGGTGAGGGAGTCATCCGCTACCACGGCCCGATCGACTCGGACCCCAGCGCCCGCAATGTCGGCGACAACTACCTCCAGCTCGCCCTCACACAGCTCGTCAACGGCGAGTCCGAGATCGTCACCCCCGACAACAAGATCTACGGCTGCGCGGTCAAGTACGCCAAGTGAGCCCGCGTTCGGCCCCGCCCGCGGGGCTGACCCAGTGAGCACCACACGCCCCGGAGCCCGCTCCGGGGCTTTTTTTGTGCTCCGTGCCGCCGAGCGCTGGGCCCGGTACACGGTTCGGACCGAATACTCTTCCGAGCGACCATGCCCGACACGATCATCAACCTGCTGCAGCTGCTCCTGATCGTCTTCGGGTTCGGGCTGGTGGTGTTTGTCCATGAGCTGGGGCACTTCCTTGCGGCACGCTGGGCCGGCGTCCGCGTGCTGGCGTTCGCCGTGGGATTTGGTCCCGCGATGCTGAGTTACCGCAAGGGGATGGGATTCCGCCGCGGATCGAGCGATGCGGCGTACCAGCAGCTTGTCTACGCGGCACAGGGTGAACAGGGCGAGGCCCGCGAGGCGGCGCGCGCCGCACTCGCGGGACGCGTGAGCCCCACCGAGTACCGCCTCAACTGGCTGCCACTCGGCGGCTATGTCAAGATGCTCGGCCAGGACGATGCCGACCCCGGACACCGGTCTGCGGAACCAGACAGCTTCAATGTCAAACCCGTCTGGAAGCGCATGGTGATCATCAGCGCCGGCGTCGTGGCGAACCTCGTCTCCGCGGCGTTGATCTTCGTCGCGGTGTTCGCGCTCGGGCTTGAGAAGCCCGCGCCGGTGATCGGAACCGTCGCGGAGGGGCAACCCGCTGCCGCGGCGGGCCTGCGTGCGGGCGATCGGATCCTCTCGGTGAACGGCGACCCGGTCCGATCCTTCGACGATGCACAGATGGCGGTGCTGACAGCGCACGGCGGTCGGCCGCTGCGCATCGAAGTCGAGCGGCCGGGCCTGGCGGCACCGATCACCCTGGAAGTCCTCCCCGACAAGTCCGACGACGGCGTGCTCACCATCGGCATCACCGCGGCCGGCACCACCACGCTCGGCGACCCGGGCAGCGCTGAGGGACGAGCCATGCTCAGGTCGCTGCTGGACAGCGCCGGGCTCGACAGCATCGGCCCGGGCTGGCGACTGGTCGCGATCAACGGCGAGCCGGTCGGACGGATCGCGCAGGCCGACGCGATCGCCGATGCTTCCGGCGGCGCGCCGCTGACGCTCAGCTTCGCGGGACCGGAAGGCGAGTCCGTTGTTCGTGAGATCCGCCCCGAACCCCTGCTGCAGGTGCGTCGGCAGCCGGCGGGCGACGATGTCCTGCGCATCGAGCATCTCGCCGGCCTGGCGCCCGTCATGTCTGTCGGCTCCATCGAGCCCTCGTCACCCGGGTACGCGGCCGGCCTGCGAGAGGGCGATGTCTTTGCCAGGCTGGGCGGCACCGAGTACCCGGACGAAGCCAGTGGAATTCTGGAGGTCCGGAGCCGCGCTGGATCGAGGATCGACGCGGTTGTCCTACGCAACGATCGGCGTGAAACGCTCGTGCTGCCGGTCAGCCGACAGGGGCGCATCGGATTCGGGGTCGGCGGCACGGACGGGCTGCAAGGCGGACCGGCGGCTGCACTCGTCACGAATGTACCCGGCCTCCCGACCGTCGTTACTCGCCCGGGTTCGAGGCTGGTGTCGATCGACGGGCAGCCTGTGGGTCAATACGCCGATCTCGCCGCTGCTGTTCAGCGAGCCGGTGAAACCGGCGCGTCCACCCTGACCGTGGTCGTTGCCGCTCCGCTGCAGGACGCGGGCGGCGAGCCGGTGCTGGAGCGCATCGCCCTGCCTGTTCAGGAGGCCGCCGAGGAGCTGTCCTGGTCACTGCCCGCAGCGCTCGGTTTTGTCGAGCCGGACACGGTCGTGGTGCGGAGCGAAAGCCCGGTGCAGGCGATCACGATGGGGCTCGCCGAGACACACCGGATCATGCTGACGACTTACCTGACCTTTGCACGCCTCGCGCAGGGTTCCATCGCGCCGCAGATGCTCAACGGCCCCGTCGGCATCGTGCACGCGGGCACAAGCATCGCCGACCGCGGGCTCGCGTGGCTGCTCTTCTTCTTTGCCCTCGTCTCGGTCAACCTCGCGGTGATCAACTTCCTGCCTATCCCGATCACCGACGGCGGGCACATGGTCTTCCTGCTCTGGGAGCAGCTGACGGGTCGACCCGTCAGCGTGGCGGTGCAGAACCTGGCGACACTCGCCGGCTTGGTGCTCATCGTCGGGCTGTTCCTCTTCGTGACCTACAACGATGTGCTGCGGCTCATCGGGTCATGACCGGGCTGCTGAGCCTCTTCGCGCTTGGTCTGGTTGTCGCCTGGCTCCTTGTCGTCTGGCAGACGGTGCGCACGCTGCGCCGGCCGCCCCGGCGCGGGTACGCAGCCGCCGTCGCGCGCGGGCTGCCCGGCGATCCCGGTGAGCTCGATCGGCCCGCGGCGTACATCGAGTTCACGCTCGAACGCGCCATGGCTCCGGTCTGGGCCATCGAGGGCGACGACCCGGCGGGCCCGCTGATCGTCGCCACGCACGGCTGGGGGAGGTCGAGGCTCGACGCGCTCGTGCGGTTTGACGCGGTCAGACACGCGTGCTCGCGATTCCTGGCGTGGGATCTGCCCGGGCACGGCGACGCACCTGGAGTAACGCAGCTCGGCGCGACGGAGCACCGAGCGCTGCTCGAGCTGGTGGATCGGGCGTTCCGAGACGGCATGCGCCCCGTCGTGCTCTGGGGCTGGTCGATGGGTGCCGGCGTGTCGATCCGCGCCGCCGGGGACCTCGGCCGCGACGGACGACTGGCCGGTGTGATCGCCGAGTCACCGTACAGAATCCCGCGAACACCCGCTGCCAATGTACTCCACCTGAACGGTCTGCCGCACCGTCCAACGCTCGGCCCCGCGCTGTGGATCATCGGTCTGATGCGAGGCGACCCCGGGTGGCGAGGGTTCGACCGGGCCGAGGCCGCTCGACACATCCGGGCCCCTCTGCTCGTGCTGCACGGCTCCGAGGACTCGGTCTCCCCCCCCGCTGACGGTCGAGCGATCGCCGCCGCGGCGCCGCAAGGCCGGTACGAGGAGATCGAGGGTGGCACGCACAACGGGCTCTGGCTCGACGAAACCTCGCTGTTGGCGTGTCGACGGTCCGTGGTGGCGTTCCTGGGCTCCCTGCATCACTCGGGGGAGGATCCGCGGGACGCATAGCATCCCAAGCCATGAGAACGATCGATCTGCCCCCGAGCCCGACGGTCGACGCCGTGATGGCGACCGAGCGGGCCAAGAGCTTCACCACCCGCTCGATCAAGCGCGACTCGAAGATGCACGCGCTGCGGCTGGCGCTCTCGATGGTCGATCTGACCACGCTCGAAGGGAAGGACTCGCCCGAGAAGATCCGCTCGATCTGCCGCAAGGCGGTCACGCCCTGGCCCGGGCACGATGTGCCCAGCGTCGCCGCGGTCTGCTTCTACCCGTCCATGGTCCGGCTCGCAGCCGAAACGCTCCGCGGCACCGGCGTCAAGGTCGCCAGCGTCGCGACAGGCTTTCCCTCGGGCCAGTACCCCATCGAGGTTCGGCTACGCGACACCGAGCGGGCCATCGAGGACGGGGCCGACGAGATCGACATGGTCATCAACCGCGGCGCGTTCCTGTCTGGCGACCGCGCCACGGTCTATGACGAGATCCTCGCCGTCAGCCGGCTCTGCCGGGACGCGTGGGACGGCGATCGGCATGTGCACCTGAAAGTCATCCTGGAAACAGGCGAGCTCGAAACGCTCGATCATGTCCGCCGTGCGAGCGACATCGCGATCGCCGCCATGCTCGAGTCCGGGCTGCTCGACGAGCCGGGCGGCGGGTTCATCAAGACGAGCACCGGCAAGGTCTCGCCCGCGGCCACCATGCCCGTCACGCTCGTTATGCTCGAAGCGATCCGCGATGCGCATGCACGGCACGGCGTGCTCGTGGGAATGAAGCCGGCCGGCGGCATCAAGACCGCCAAGCAAGCATGGCACTACCTCGTCATGGTGAACGAGACGATGGGAGGCGTTGCGGACTCTTCTTCAGGTGGGGGGAACCCGTGGCTGACGCCGGGGCTCTTCCGCTTCGGCGCCAGCTCGCTGGCGAATGACCTGCTGCGGCAGATGCAGAAACTCGAGACCGGCACCTACGCCGCGGCGTACGACTTCACGGAGGCCTGATGATGACGACCGCCACTCCAGCTTCTGCCAGCGTCATCGGCCCGGCGATGATCGACTCAACAGGGGTGTTCGAGTACGCCGCCGCTCCTGAAAGCGTCAAACCCACGCTGAGAGATCGCTACGGCCACTTCATCGGCGGACAGTTCGTCGACCCGGCCGAGGGTGGATACTTCAAGACGGTGAACCCGGCGACCGAGGAAGTCATCGCGGAGGTCGCAGAGGGGTCCAAGGCCGATGCCGACCGAGCCGTGGCCGCGGCCCGAGAGGCGCTCCAAGCCTGGTCCGGCCTTCCCGCGATCGAACGAGCCAAGTACATCTACCGCCTCGCCCGCAGGATCCAGGAGTTGGGGCGTGAGCTGGCCGTGGCCGAGTCGATGGACGGCGGCAAACCGATCCGCGAATCGCGTGATGTGGACATCCCCCTCGCGGCCCAGCACTTCTTCTATTACGCCGGCTGGGCGGACAAGCTCAGCTACGCATTCGCGGGCCGCACGCCGAAGCCCGTCGGCGTCTGCGGCCAGATCATCCCGTGGAACTTTCCCCTGCTCATGGCCGCGTGGAAGCTCGCCCCGGCGCTCGCCTGCGGCAACACCTGCGTGCTCAAGCCCGCCGAGACCACGCCGCTGACCGCGCTCATGCTCGCGGAACTCTGCGAAGAAATCGAGCTGCCAGCGGGTGTGATCAACATCGTGACCGGCGCGGGCGAGACCGGGGCTGCGATCGTTAACCACCCGGGCGTCAACAAGATCGCCTTCACCGGCTCGACCGAGGTCGGCAAGCGGATCGCGCACGCGGTGGCCGGAACGGGCAAGCGGCTCACGCTCGAGCTCGGCGGCAAGAGCCCCAACATCGTCTTCGAGGATGCCTCGATCGATCAGGCCGTCGAGGGCATCGTGCAGGGCATCTACTTCAACCAGGGCCATGTCTGCTGCGCGGGCAGCCGGCTCTTCGTGCAGGAGAGCGTGGCCGCCGAGGTCGTCCGGAAGCTCAAGCTCCGTATGGGGCAGCTACGCGTCGGCGATCCGCTCGACAAGAACACGGATATCGGCGCGATCAACTCCCGCCAACAGCTCGACACCATCGAACGCTATCTCGAAGCTGGCCGGTCCGGCGGCTCCTCGTTCTGGCAGGCTCCGGGGACGACGCCCAGTTCTGGCTACTGGTGCAGGCCTTGTCTGTTCGAGGGTGTGCAGCCGAGCGAGATCGTCGCTCGCGAAGAGATCTTCGGCCCCGTGCTCGCGGTGATGACCTTCCGCACGCCTGAGGAGGCCATCACGCGGGCGAACAACACGCCCTACGGCCTGGCCGCAGGCGTGTGGACCGACAAGGGCTCGAAGATCTTCGAGATCGCGGGCAGGCTCGATGCGGGCGTGGTGTGGCTCAACACCTACAACAAGTTCGACGCGGCCAGCCCGTTCGGCGGGTTCAAAGAGTCCGGCTTCGGGCGCGAGGGCGGGCTGCACGGCTTGCGGGGGTATGTGACACTGGAGTGAGTCGGTGATGAGGGAGGTGAATCCCCTTACCCGACCTCGCTGCACTCGGTCACCCTCTCCGCCGAGGGGAGAGGGAGGAAAAGGAACGGGCCCCGGCGTGAACCGGAGCCCGTCGAAAACGACTCAGCGAGTCAGCCGTCGATCAGCGACGACGACGCGCCGCGGCCAGACCGCCGAGGCCCAGCAGGGCAGCGGTGGCCGGAGCGGGAACGACATTCGGCGCCCCCGGAGTGTTGAGGGCGGTGCCGGCCTCGGGGGTACCCGGCAGGATGCCCGCAAGGTTGAAGTCGTTGCGGGTCCAGTCGGTGATGCTGTCCGAGTCGAAGCCGTTGGGGATGCGGCTCGCGCCGCCGGTGGTGAAGGAGTTGACGCCGTCGAAGCCCTGGAACAGGGTCAGACCGTAGGTCAGGTCATCAGCGCCGCCGTCCTCGACAGCGACCGCGTCGAGAATGCTGGTCCACTGCGGGTTGTCGATGATGCCGTCGTCGTTCAGATCGATGTCAACCCCGGTGGAACCGAAGTATCCCTCGACGAGCAGGTAGGTGGCGGTGCCGTTCTCAGCCAGGTTGTCGTTGAAGCCCGACCACCAGATGCCGTTGGCATCGGTCGTGCCGATGTTGAACGACGCGTCGTCGATCAGGCCCTGCGCACCGAAATCGCCCTCAATCTCAATGATCCAGAGGTTCGAGTAGTCCGTGTTCGGGGCGCCCAGGAACTCGATGAACTCGTTGGTATCCGTACCGGTATGGTTGTTCACGAACTCGTTGATGACCTGAGCGTTGGCCGAGCCGGCGACGGCGGCCAACGCAGCGATGGCGAGGGTGCGCATCTCTATCTCTCCCATGAAAAGGTGTCTGTCTCGTCTGTCTCAGCGCCGGCGGAGCCGACGCACATCTCTCCTGAGCCAAATGCTAGCGATCCGCACCGGCGCCATGGCCCGAGGACCCGCTGATCCGCGATGTTTTTGCGCTTGCTCATACGGGGTATGAATTTTGTTTGGTTCTCGCCCCGCGGCTTCTCCATCTCGTGGTGACGCGCCGAGCTACTCTTCATCATGGACCGCCAGCCTGTCGACAAGACGCTCAAGATGCTGATCGGGGGGCAGTTCGTCCGCAGCGAGTCCGGCCGGACGGCCCCCGCGGGCGGACGCCTCCGAGCCCCGCTGGCCTCTCGGAAGGATCTGCGGCAGGCTGTCGAGGCGGCCCAAGCCGCTGCCGACAAGTGGGCCGCAACCACCGGCTACCTTCGAGGACAGATCGTCTACCGCGTGGCGGAGATGCTCGGTGGGCGACGGGATGCGTTCGCGTCCCTGTGCTCGCCCGGCGAGGTGGATCGGGCGGTCGACCTGGCGGTGTCGCTCGCGGGGTGGTCGGACAAGGTCGGCCAGGTCTTCGGCGGCGCGAATCAGGTCGCCGGCCCGTATCACAACTTCACAGTGCCAGATGCTGTTGGCATGGTGGCCGTGGTCTGTCCCGATCGGCCCGCGTTGCTCGGCCTCGTCGGCACCGTGCTGCCAGCGGTGGTGTGCGGGTGCTCGGTCGTGGCGCTCGTCTCGCGGACAACACCGGCCATCGTCGAATTCGGTGAGGTTCTTGCAACCAGCGACCTGCCCGCGGGCGTTGTGAACCTGCTCACCGGCGATCTCGACGAGCTTGCCCCGCATCTGGCATCGCATCGCGGCATCAACGCGATCACGGCTATGGACTTGGACCCATCCACTCGAACCGCCCTCGAACGCGGCGCAGCCGAGAACATGAAACGCGTCTTCGTGGCCGATGCGCCGGGTGCGTCCGACGCATGGCCCACGATCGAACTTATCGAACGATCTCTGGAATTCAAGACGATCTGGCATCCGAGCGCTGTCTGAACGACCAATCCGGATGGGACAGATCAACCCGGCGGCAGAGCCGGCTGCTCGGCCCCCTGCACGCTCTGAAGATCCCGTGCTGAGAGCACCTCCGCAACAGGCTGCTCCAGCTCATCTTTCCAGACGACATCGACCTCGGCGTCGAAGAGCGCGAGCAGCGAGGTGAGCTGCTTCTGCACGCTGCGTCTGGCCTCTCGCAGGTAGCCCGCATCGGAGCTCTCAAAGAGGATCGCCGCCTGCTCCTGGGCTTTCTTCATGAGCTCGCCCTGAGCCTCGGCCTTCATCTGGATGACATCGAGCAGGCCGCAGACCTTGCCGTCCTGGATGTCGTATGGTGTCACATCCGTCAGCCTGAGCTGGCCCTCGATCGGGGGCAGCACAACCTGATACCGGCGATCACCGAAATCCGTGACATCCCGAGGCGAGATCTTGTTGAGATCGACAAAGTACTGCTTCTCGAACTGGAAGATCATCGCGAGCCTCGCTGGCGAAAGCAGCAGCGGCGGCAGCCAGCTCCAGCCCTTCTTCGCGGTAGCGATCTCTTTCGCACATACTTCGAGCCCGACGAGCTTGCCGGCGGCACGGACGCGTTCGGCGATCAGGTCGACCGTGACCGAGGCGCCGTCGAGGCCCTCGCCGCGCTTGCGCCGCAGCACCAGGTAGATCAGGGCCACGAGCACCGCGGCCACGAAGCCGATACCGGCGCCGAGGAACGCGATGAGGAGATTGTTTGGAAGCAGCATGTGCCCCCTTACTCGGAGCCCGCGGGTCTCGGTTTCGCGCCGTTCCCGTCGGAGATCTCCGTGTCAAAGGCCGTGATGAGCAGATGCCCGGACGCCGAGACCAGGATGATGCCGAGCAGCCCGCCGAGGAGCGTCAGCATGAGTGATGCAGCGGGCCCGATCCCCCCCAGCGTGTTCGCGAGCATGGAGGCGACATCGGGCAGCGGGATGCCGACTCGCCGGGCACCGATGGGCACCACGATCGCGGCGATCGGTGCGGCCAGCACGAGCCCGGACCCAAGCCTGATCCAGGCCTGACGAGTCCGCAGGACCATCAGGCACGCGGCCGCGACGACCACCACGGACACCGCCAGACGCCCCGCGGCGAACGGCATAAGGCTCACCGAGCCCAGCTGGTTGTTCGAGGAGATGACCAACTGCAAGATGGACGACACGCCGATCGCCCCGGCGATGCACGCGGCGGCAATGGCCCATCCACGCCGGATGGTGCCCAACGCCAGCAGCACCCCGAAGACCGACGCCACCAGCACCACGACCTCGAACCCCGCGAACATCCAGAGGGGCTGTTGAACGCCGGCGAGGCTCGGGACCAGACCGACCACGAGCCCGGCCGCGGCGCTCAACGCGCACACCGCCGCCGAGGCGCCAACGGCGAGACGGATCGGAAGAGCGAGTTGGCCGGGGTCACGGGTCATGGTGTTGGGTGTCGTCTTCCTTGGTTCATTCGTTGATCGTAGTTGGGTGAACGAAACAGAAATACCAAACACGATCCTTTCAAACAGGGCGTGCGTGCTCCTCCTGCTCATTCCGTCCGAGAAGACTCGGCCGTCCGGGGGCGTCTGATGCAGCCGGAGGACGACTCAGGCCGATTCAGAACACGGAGCGAGTTGTACGGGCAGGGGTTCCGGAGGTTCGCTTCGGCCCGGTGGCGTGTCGTCCGATGAATCAGAGGAACCAGCGTGGGTGCCCACACGGCCCCGGCTCAGGAGTGCACCGTCCGTGATCCCGGCACCAAGCCCAGCCCCCTCCCCGCCGCCCGCGCTGCCGAGCGTAGCGGGGCACCGCGATGCACGGGCGATGTTCACGCGGGTGCTGGCGCTGTGGTCGGCTGACCTGATCCGGCTTCGGACGACCGGGATGGACCGCCCGGGAAGCCGATCGATGACGACACCCGGCCCGCTCCGTCGGCCGCGCGACTGGCGAAGCGCCGCCTGAGGGCGCCAGGAGAGACGCATGGGCGGTATCACCACGGGGATCGGGATCTTCAGCGGCATCGACACGGCGTCGCTGATCGAGCAGTTGATCCGCCTGGAATCGAGGCCGCGCGACCTTGCTGCCCGGCGGCTCGCCGAGTTGCAGGCGCAGCAGGCGGCCTATCTCGATCTCAACACACGGCTCAGCTCGTTCCAGTCCGCCGCATCGACCTTCCGCCAGGACAGGGTCTTCAACGCCGCCTCGGCAAGCAGCTCGGACGAGAGCGTTCTGCGGGCGTCGGCCTCCAACAACGCGCAGGTCGGGTCCTACTCGTTCATTGTGGACCGTCTGGTGAGCACACAGCAGCAGCTCAGCCGCGGGTTCACCGATCGGGACAGCTCCGGGCTCAACGCCTCGTCGTTCACCTTCGAGACCGCGGCGGCGCGGCTCGAGCGGGATGTGGCACTGGCGGACCTCAACGGCGGGGCCGGCGTGCGCCGCGGCACGATCATCCTCACCGACTCGGCGGGCCAGTCCGCGACCGTGGACCTGTCGCGCGTCGGCACAGTCCGCGAGGTGCTCGATGCCATCAACGGCGCGGGCGTGGGGGTCGCCGCCAAGGCCGTCGGTGACCGGCTCGTGCTCGACGACACGGCCGGCGGCGGCGGGACGATGACGGTCTCCAACGGCACCGGCGCGTTCACCGCGACCGATCTCGGCATCGAGGGAGCGGCTTCGGGCGGCCGGATCGACGGCACGCAGATCTACCGCGCCACGGCGCAGACCAGCCTCTCCCTGCTCAACGGCGGTGCGGGCATCGAGACCACCAGCAGCGTCGGCTCCGGCGCATTCGACTTCTCCATCGATGTCGACGGCGTGAATGTCCGCGTCTCCCTTGGACAACTCATCGAAACCACCACCGACCCGGACACCGGCGAGGATGTCAGCACCACGATCCCCAGGGTGTCGACCCTCGGCGGCGTGATCGATCGCATCAACTCGGCCCTGCAGACCACGCTCGGTGAGACAACGACGATCTCGGCTCAGCTCAACGCCGACGGCACGGGTCTGCGAATCGTCGACTCGGGCGGCACCGCATCCATCTCGGTGCTCGAACGGGGCGAGGAGGTACCCGGGGGCACCGCGACACAGCAGACCGCTGCGCAGCTCGGCATCGCCGGAGCAGGCACGGGCAGCGTCGAGGGGACCCGGATCTTCGGCGGGCTGAACTCGGTGCTGCTGAAGAATCTCAACGGCGGCTCGGGGGTCGGCGGGGACGGGTCGCTCTCGATCACCGCGCGCGACGGCAGCGTCTTCACCATCACGGGCCTCGACCTCACCGGCTCGCTGAGCGATGTCGCCGACGCGATCGCGCAGCAGACCGGGGGCGTCATCTCGCTCGACCTCGACGAACGGGGCACCGGCGTGGTGCTCACCGACGCCTCCGGCGGCGTGGGCAACCTGATCGTTGCCGGCACGCCAGGCAACGACACGGCTGCGAGCCTGGGTCTCGCCACCGATCCCGCCGGCGTCGCCTCGTCGACCGTCGCGTCTGGCAATCTGCAGCGGCAGTATCTGGGCGAGGGCACGCTGCTCTCGAGCATGAACAACGGTGCCGGCATCGGCACCGGCAGCTTCACGATCCGCGACGCCACAGGGCAGGAGGCGACGATCACGGTCGGCGCATCCACGCAGACGCTCGGCGATGTCATCAATGCCATCAACCAGTCGGGCGTTGCCGTCACCGCACGCATCAACGACCAGGGCGACGGCCTGATCATCGAGGAAGAGGTCACCGGCACGCCGGGGGGCGTCACGATCCGCGTGCAGGACTCGTCGGGAGGCGTCGCCGAGGCGCTCGGCATCGAGGGCGAGGCCACCGGGACGGACACGGAGAACTTTGTCGACGGCTCGTTCGAACGCACCATCGAGTTCGAGGCGACCGACACACTCGACGACATCGTGACGAAGATCAACAACGCCGGTGTCGAGGCGATCGCCAGCGTGATCAGCGACGGATCGAGCACGGCCCCCTTCCGGTTGAGCCTCAGCGCGCGCGTGAGCGGAGCCGACGGCGCGTTCATCATCGACGACAACGGCTTCGGGCTGGATCTGGCGACCCTGAGCGAGGGACAGGACGCACGCGTCTTCTTCGGCTCCAACGACCCCGCGAAGGGGCTGCTGGTCACCTCGGGGACGAACACCGTCGACGGCCTGGTGCAGGGGGTCTCGATCGATCTGGCCCGCGCGGACGAGGAGCCCGTCACGCTGACTGTCTCTCGCGATGTCGGGAGCATCGAGGAGAGTATCGGCGAGTTCGTCGAAGCCTTCAACGAGCTGATCGGACGGATCGACCGACAGACGCGGTTCGTCGAGGAGACGAACGAGCGGGGCCCGCTCCTGGGCGACTCGACCGCGGCGACCCTGCGATCCCGCCTCTTCAGCACGGTGCTGTCCGACGGCAACGGCATCTCCGGTCGGTTCTCGCGGCTCTCCGAGGTCGGCATCACCATCGGTGACGGGGGCAACACGCTGTCGTTCGACGCCGGCCGCTTCCGCGACGCGTACGCGGAGGACCCGCAGGCCGTGGCCGCGCTGTTCGAGACCTTCGAGCTCGAGGCGGGCGACACCGAAGAGGAGATCGCCCCCGGGATCACGGTCTCCGGCGGCGACGCGGAGCGACGGTTCAACTCGATCGGTGTGGTCGGTGAGCTCGAGGAGCTGGCAAGGAACTACCTCAACTCGGTCGACGGCATCCTGACCGCGCGGGAGAACGCCCTCGAGTCGCAGATCACGATTCAGGAGGACCGGATCGACCGGTTCAACCAGCAGCTCGAGGCACGCCGGCAGATCCTCCAGCAGCAGTTCATCGCGATGGAGCGCGCGATCGGTCAGCTCCAGTCCCAGCAGGGCTCGCTCGCCTCGCTGGCCGCGCTCCAGCAGCAGATCGGGTGAGGATCCGGCCGCCCGGATCAAGTCTCGCACCGGGTCAGACGATGGTACTCGCAGCATGACGACACCCCTCCCCGGTTCCGCGAACGCCTACCTCCGCACGCAGGTCATGAGCGCCTCGCCGGAGGAACTCCGGCTGATGCTTATCGACGGCGCGATCAAGTTCACCAAGCAGGGACGCGAGGGCCTGCTGACCGGGAACCACGAGCAGACCTTCGGCGGGTTCAGCCAGGCCCGGGCGATCATCTCGGAGCTGATGACCTCGATGAAGCCGGATGTGGCGCCGGAGCTGTGCGAGCGGGTCCGTTCGCTCTACTCGTTCATGTACGCCGAACTGGTCTCGGCGAGCCTGGATCGAGAGATCCCCAAGGCCGACCGCGTGCTGGAGCTGCTGGCGTACGAGCGCGAGACATGGGTGATGCTGATGCAGGAGCTCAAGCGAACCGGCATCACGCCCGCCGAAGCCGGCGGACTGACCGGCGGTCACCGGCCGATCAGCGTGCAGGGCTGAGCCCCGAGCGGCGCCGCTGGCCGGCGGGCTACGGCGACGCGAGCAGCGGCGGCCTGGCGAGTTCCGCGGCGAGCGCATCGAACACCATCTGCATGTTGACATTCGCCGACAGCCGGCGCTGGGCGGCCGACACGGCGTCGATCCGTCGGGCCTCCACTTCCGGATCAGCCGCGGTCCGCAGCCTTGCCGCCAACAGGTCCGCAACGAGCGCCAGCATCCTGTCCGACGCCTCGCGGTTCGCCGCCTCCTTGCTCGCCTGGCGTTCACCCTCGACCCTGGCGCTCGCCCAGTCCGAGACGAGCGTGTGCATCTCCTGCCCGAGCGCAACGGGCAGCCGCCCCTCGCACGCCGACCGGATCATCGGTGCCAGCCGATCCCGCCACGCGAGCAGGCCCGTGGTCACGGCTTCGAGCACGAACCCGGGCGAGCCCCGCCCCGACTCGTCCGCCCACTGACGCTGCGCGGGCGTGAGGTCCGTCTCGTTGGCCCAGGCCGTCATCGCATCGGGCTCCAACGGTGTGAACGCCACGCGTTGGCATCGGCTGCGGATCGTTGGCAGGAGCCGGTCCTCGGCCGCGGTGACGAGGATGATGACCGTGCCCTCCGGCGGTTCCTCGAGGGTCTTGAGCAGGGCGTTCTGCGAGGCCGCGTTGAGCAGTTCCGCCTCGTCCACGATGAAGACCTTGCCGGCCGCCCCGCGTTCGCCGAGCTTCGGCGCGAGCTGTGCCGGGCGGATGAGCCGGGATCGCACCACATCGCCCGCGATCTGCGTGTGCTTTTGCTTCCTGACACGCTCGTCGTCGGAGAACCGTGCCAGCTCCTTGGTGATGATGTGGAGGTCAGGATGCGAGCCCGAGGCGAGCAGCGACTGCACCCGGCTTTCGGGGTCCGGCGCAAGGCGGCCCGACAGATCGCGGGCGGTGGTCGGGTCGAGCAGCAGCGCAGCGAACGACAGGGCCGTCGTGAACTTCCCAACACCCCTCGGCCCGTGGAACACCCAGGCGTGGTGCAGCCGACCGGCCTCGAGCGCCGCGGTGAGGTGTGCGATGGGGCGATCGTGCCCGCGGATGGCATCGATCGGGCGAGGCGGCGGGTGCGGCGGCGCGGACTCGGGCGCGCCGGGGTGCGACGCCGCGGCGGACGCCGATTTCTTCCTGGAGGGGGCCCGCTTCGCCATCGCAGGTAGCGTATGCCGTGGCAGCGGCTACACGCCCCGGAGCTTGTTCAGCCCGTTCAGCGCGGCGATCTTGTACGCCTCTGCCAGCGTGGGGTAGTTGAACACCGCATCGACGAAGTACTCGGCGGTGGCCTGAAAGGCGATGGCGGTCTGGCCGATGTGGATCAGCTCGGTCGCGCCGGTGCCGAGCGCGTGGACGCCGAGCACGGTGTGTGAATCCTGATGGATGAGCATCTTGAGCATGCCGATGTCATCGCCGAGCAGCTGGCCGCGTGCGATCTCGCGGTAGCTCGCGATGCCGGACTCGTAGGGGATGCCCTCGTCGGTCAGGCGCTGCTCGGTCCAGCCGACCATCGAGATCTCCGGTACAGAGTAGATGCCGTACGGCAGGAGCTCGCTGAACTTGGCGGCCCGCACGCCGAACATGGCGCACGCCGCCAGCCGGCCCTGTTCGTAGCTCGTGCTGGCGAGCGCCGGGAAGCCGATGACATCGCCCGCGGCATAGATGTGCGGGACGGCCGTCTGGTAGGAGTCATTGACGGCGAGCCGGCCGCGTGTGTCCGCCTCGAGGCCCGCGTTGGCGAGCTCCAGCGTGTCGGTGGCGCCCTGCCGGCCGACCGCGTAGAGCAGCGCGTCGGCGCGGAGCGTCTTGCCCGATTCGAGCACGGCCTCGGCCATCACGCCGTCCGCCGTGCGCG
The DNA here is from genome assembly GCA_052168215.1 of Phycisphaerales bacterium. Classification (GTDB taxonomy): domain Bacteria; phylum Planctomycetota; class Phycisphaerae; order Phycisphaerales; family UBA1924; genus JANQQZ01. The sequence goes on along the minus strand of JBQLZJ010000004.1, from coordinate 89,704 downwards.
ACCCCTTCGGTGCCTCGACCGCGTGTATCTTGGTGACCTTCTCGCCCAGGCGTAGCGTCGCTCCCGCCTGGCGCAGGTGGAACTGCAGCGCCTCGGTGATCTCCGTATCGACGAAGTCGAGCAGCCGATCGCGCCCCTCGACCAGCGTGATCTTCACGCCGAGGGCCTGCAGCATCGAGGCGTACTCCGTGCCGATCACGCCGCCCCCCACCACGATCATCGAATGCGGCATGGCGCCGAGCTCGTGCATCTGGTCGGAGGTGATGATGTTGCCATCGTCGAAGGGAATCGAATCGGGCCGGGCCGGGCGGGTGCCGACGGCGACCAGGAAGTTCGACGCCGCGACCCGGTCGGATCCCCGGTCGTGCGAAACCTGCACGGTCTGCGGATCGAGGAACGACGCCGACCCGTGCATCACCTCGATGCCGTTGCGACGGAACTGCTGCTCGATGATGTCGATCTCGGCGCCGATGACGCGGGAGCAGGACTGCATGAGGTTGGCGAACAGGACATCGCGGGCGCGAGCGAAGTCGTCGTAGCGTGGAGCGGCGACGGAGCGGCCGGTGACGCTGAGGATCGCCTCGCGGAGCGCCTTGGACGGGATGGTGCCGGTGTTGACGGCGACGCCGCCGACGGTCCGTCGCCGCTCCACGACGACGACCGACTTGCCGAGCTTCGCCGCCTGGATCGCGGCCCGCTGGCCGGCGGGGCCCGAACCGATCACGCAGAGGTCGTAGTGCCGCATGAACCGAGGCCTCCGGTCGCGGCCGGCCGAAGAGGAATCGTTGGCCGGGCCCGCGGACCTTCTACCATGTCGGCACGCTGGGGTCGATCGCCCCACCGCATTTCGTGGAGATCGCGATGACGGAGAGTGTTCGGGGCGCCCTGCGGGGCCAGTCGGCGGCGACCATCCGCCAGGGCTTCATCGACTTCTTCGCCCAGCGGCACGGCCACACCGTAGTGCCGTCGAGCCCGGCTGTCCCCGTCGATGACCCCACGCTCCTGTTTACCAACGCGGGCATGAACCAGTTCAAGCCCTGCTTCCTCGGCACCACGCAGGCCGGCAGCCCGCTCCACGGCCTCCGCCGGGCCGTCAACAGCCAGAAGTGCATCCGCGCCGGCGGCAAGCACAACGACCTCGACGATGTCGGCAAGGACACCTACCACCACACCTTCTTCGAGATGCTCGGCAACTGGTCCTTCGGCGACTTCTTCAAGACCGAAGCCATCCAATGGGCCTGGGAGTTCCTGACGGAGGTCTGCGGCCTGCCGGCGGATCGGCTCTACGCCACCTACTTCGAGGGCGACCCCGCCCAGCAGCTCGATCCGGACTTCGAGGCCCGCGACCTCTGGCTGCGCTTCCTCCCGCCGGAGCGCGTCCTGCCCGGCAACGCCAAGGACAACTTCTGGGAGATGGGCGACACCGGACCCTGCGGCCCATGCTCGGAGATCCACTTCGACCGCATCGGCGGGCGGGACGCCGCCCCCATGGTCAACCACGACGACCCCGATGTCATCGAGGTCTGGAACCTGGTCTTCATCCAGTTCAACCGCGAGAAGCGCGGCGACACCAGCATGCTCAAGCCGCTGCCCGCCAAGCATGTCGATACCGGCATGGGCCTCGAACGGCTCGTTTCCATCCTGCAGGACAAGCGCAGCAACTACGACACCGACATCTTCACGCCCATCTTCGCGGCGATCCAGAAGGCCACCGGCTTCGAGCGCGGCTACTCCGGCAGGCTCAGCGCTGAAGATGCCGACCGCGTCGACATGGCGTACCGCGTCATCGCCGACCACATCCGGACGCTCGTGGTGGCGATCGCCGACGGCGCGACGCCCAGCAACGAGGGCCGGGGCTATGTCCTGCGCCGTGTGCTGCGCCGAGCGGTGCGTTTCGGACGGCAGATGCTCGGCGCCAAGACCGGGTTCCTGACCGACCTCGTGCCCGTGGTCGCGAAGTCGCTCGCGCCCGGGTTCCCGGACATCACGCGGGACACCGCGCGGATCGCCGAGATCCTCGCCGACGAAGAGGAGAGCTTCGGCCGGACGCTGGACAAGGGAATCAAGCGGTTCGACGAGTTGGCCGACGACGGCTCGGTGTCCGGCGACGACGCCTTCATGCTCTACGACACCTTCGGCTTCCCGCTCGACCTGACGCAGATGATGGCGGAGGAACGCGGGCTGACGGTCGATGTCGCGGGGTTCAACGCCGCCATGGAGGCCCAGCGCGAGCGGTCGCGCGCGGGCAGCAAGTTCGGCTCGGGCGAGGACCGGCTCAAGCTGGAGCCCGATGCCCTCGCCCGGCTGGCGGCGATGCACATCAAGCCCACCGACGACTCGCACAAGTACGCGTCGGCGGACATCCGCGCTCGGATCCGAGCGATCTGGAACGGGCGGACCTTCGACGAGCACGCGGACGCCGCGAACCTCGGGCTTCACAAGGTCGGCGTCGTGCTCGATCGGACGCCCTTCTACGCCGAGGCGGGCGGCCAGGTCGCCGACCACGGCCGACTCGTCGTGCTCGGCGAGCATCGCCGCGATTCGGGCTCGCATCGCCAGACCGAATTCCGCGTCGAGGAGGTCCAGCGGTTCGGCGAGTATGTGCTGCACATCGGGCATGTCATCCGCGGCGTGCTGCGCGTCGGCGAAGAAGTCGAGTGCAAGGTCGACCGACGCCGACGCGCCCGGATCGCTGCGAACCACACCGCGACGCACCTCTTGAACCTGGCGCTGCGGAACGAAATGGGCGACGGCGTGGACCAGAAGGGCTCGCTCGTCGACGACGAGAAGCTGCGGTTCGACTTCTCGTCGCCGGCGCCCGTGGAGGACGAGCAGGTCGGGCGGATCGAGTCGGCGGTGCGCGCCGCGATCGAGGACGACCTGCCGGTGTCCACCGGCGATGCGCCGCTGTACCTGGCCAAGGGCATCCGGGGCGTGCGGGCGGTCTTCGGCGAGACCTACCCCGACCCGGTCCGCGTGGTCGCGATCGGCGCGGAGGTGCCGACGATGCTCGAATCGCCCGACGATGCGCGCTGGGCCGGGTTGTCCACCGAGTTCTGCGGCGGGACGCACCTGGCCCGCACCGGCGAAGCCGAGGCCTTCGTCGTGCTCAGCGAAACGGGTGTCGCCAAGGGCATCCGCCGGATCGAAGCGGTGACCGGCGTGGCGGCTCGAGCGGCCCAGGAGGCGGCCCGATCGGTTCGCGAGGGGATCGGGGCCGCAGCGGGTCTGCCGGATGCGGACATTCCGGGCGCGATCTCGGAGCTCTCTGGATCGATCGACCGGATGCCGATGTCCGTGGCGGACAAGGCGGCGCTGCGGGGGCAGCTCGCCGGGCTGCAGGACCGGGCCAAGGCCGCCGCGAAGGCCGCCGCGAGCCAGGCGAGGGAGCGGGCCGTTGGCGAGGCGCGGCAGATCGCCGAGTCGGCGGCGGCGGATCTCCGCCATGTGATCGTGGCCCAGGTCAGCGCGGGCGAGGATCGGCAGGCGCTCCAGACCGCGCTGCAGGTGATCACCGACCGCTGCCCGACCGCAGCAGTCCTGCTCGCCAGTGCCTCCGCCGAGCGGGTCTCGCTGATCGCGCAGGTGCCCGAGGCGCTGGTCAAGCGGGGGCTTAACGCCGGGGCCTGGATCCGCGCGACGGCGGAGGTCTGCGGCGGCAAGGGCGGCGGCAAGCCCCAGCAGGCTCAGGGCGGAGGCACCCAGCCAGACAAGCTCCGCGAGGCGATGCGCGAGGCGGACGCCTTCGCGGCGAGAATCCTGTGACCCCCCCGCCGGAGATCCCGCCCGAGCTCAGGCAGGCCGGCGAGGGGGAGCGGCGCGTCCGCGCCGCCAGGGATGCATCGAGGGGACGCTCCTCGACAACGCAGCGGCTGATGGAGGTCGGCGCGATCGGGACCGAGTTCGCGGTCGCGGTGGTCGGCGGCGCGGTGCTGGGGTACGGCATCGACTATCTCGCCGGCACCGCGCCCTGGGGTCTGCTCGCCGGGTGCGTGGTCGGGCTGGTCTGGGGCTTCGTGCGATTCGTCCGGACCGGTTTGGCGATGGCGTCCGGCTCACCAACGCGTGGCAAGGCAGGCCGCCGACCACCGACCCCGCCTGACGCGCCGCCCGGCTCGAAATAGCGAGGCGGCGGGGTCGCCAATCGAGCCGACCAGAGCTATGGTTTGGCCCGTTTTTCGGGGCCTCGTCGGAATCTCGTCAGGGAGCATGCATGACCGCGGCGACTGCGGACACCTCGGCTGATCACGACGCGACCCGCGTCCCGGTCTTCCGTGTGCCCGCGCGTCGGCTGGCCGTCTGCTCCTTCGGGCTCGGCCTGGCCGCGGCGACGGTCAGCGGGCTGCTGCTGGTCGCTTCGGGGCGTGATCCGGCGTTCACCGCGGTGGCCGCCCTCGCCTGCGTGGCCGTCGGCGCCCTCGCGACGCTGCTGCCGCTGCTGCTGCTGCAGGGGCGCCCGCTGTCGACGGCGGCGTTCGCGGTCGTGTTCTCCGGGTTTGCGGGGAGCCTCGCCGCCGCCGCCTTCGGAGTCGCGGCCTTCCTGGCCCTCGGCCTCACCGGGCCGGGGTTCTGGTTCGTGTTCCTGGCCGGGATGCTGGGCGTCCTGGCGGGCAAGCTGCTGATCGTCCTGCCGGCGCTGCGCGACGCGCCGCCCGCCCCCGCGAAGGACCGCGCCCGATGATCGACTCCATCGTCCTTGCCGCTGCCAACCCCGTGGACCATGTCGTCAACCACGGCTTCTTCAAAGTCGGCAGCGTCTGGGTGTGGTCCGCCCATGTCGGCAACCTGCTGCTCGCAGCGCTGATCGTGGTGCTCGTCGGCCGGTGGGCCGCCGGGCGGATCTCGATCGGTCCGGAGAGCGAGGGCACGGCTCGCTTCGTCACCAAGAGCAAGTTCGCGCACATGCTCGAGGTGATGTGCGTCTACCTCCGGGAGAACACCGTCCGCCCGCTGCTGGGCGACCGGACGGACCGCTTCATGCCCTTCCTCTGGACGCTCTTCTTCTTCATCCTCGTGAGCAACCTGCTCGGGCTGGTCCCGATCCTGGATCTGTTCCTGCTGAACAAGTCGCTGAAGGCGGCGCACGAGTCCCCCTTCGGCGGGACCGCGACGCAGAACATCTATGTTACGGGTGGGCTGGCGCTCATCTCGTTCATCGTGATCAATGCCGCGGGCATCAAGCAGCTCGGGCTGAAGGGCTACCTCGCGCACCTGACCGGCGGGGCGCCGGCGTACATCTGGCCGATCCTGGTGCCGGTCGAGATCCTCGGCACCTTCATCAAGCCGATCGCTCTGGCCATCCGACTCTTTGCGAACATGACGGCGGGGCACATCCTCGTCGCCACGCTCTTCGGCTTCGTTGGCTCGGCGTATGTCGGCGGGATGCTGCTGTTCGGGACGGTGGGTGTCCTGGCGGCGGTCGGCGCCGTGGCGATCTACTTCCTCGAAATCTTCGTCGGCTTCCTGCAGGCGTTCGTGTTCATGTTCCTCACAACGGTCTTCATCTCGCAGCTCGATCACCACGGGGAGCACGGGCACGAGCACGATCACAGTCACGACCACGCGGGCGGGATGCAGCCCGCCGGGGCGCACTGAACGGTGCGTCCAGCAGGTGTTTGAACGGCGGCGGGACCGGAACCCGCATGGAACCCCTCCCGGCACGCATCGCCGGGACCGGCTCGCGGGCCGGGCTTTGCACTCTTATCTAGGAAAGAGGACTCGGATGAAGCAGATGATCAAGACGGCGGCGAAGCTCGCGCTGGTGGCGGGCGTCATGGGTGCAGCCGGCGCGGCTGCCGCGCAGGCGCTGACGGCTCAGGAGCAGGCGACCGTCGCGGCGGCGGCCGCGGGCAGCCTGTACAAGGGCTTCGCGGCCATCGGCGCTGGCCTCGCGGTCATCGGCGGCGGCCTGGGCATCGGCCTGATCGGCAAGAGCGCCCTCGAGTCGATCGCCCGCCAGCCCGAGGCGGCCGGACCGATCGGCACCAACATGATCCTCACCGCGGCCCTCGTCGAGGGCGCGACCCTGTTCGCCGTCGTCGTCGGCCTCCTGGCGGCCCTCGGCTGATCCACGAACCTGTCCCGGGGGGGCGCCGACAGGCGGCCCCCGGTCTTCACCGGCGCGCGGCCGCGTCGGCACCATCTTGGAGTCTCCTCATGATGATCCGGCTCGCGCTTATCGCGCTGCTCTCGATCTCGATCCTCGGCCTCCCGGCCGACGCGGCGCTCGCCGCCGCACCGGAGCCCGACGCCGCCGCCCACGGCGACTACGACAAGCATGGCGTCATCGGCAGCGCCGCCCAGGGCACCGTCGCGGGTCTGGCCGCCATCGTCGTGTTCCTGGTCGTGTTCGCGATCCTGAGCACGCAGGTCTGGCCGAAGATCACCGGTGCCCTCGACCAGCGCGAAAAGAAGATCCTCGACGAGATCGAGGCCGCCGAGGCCGCCCGACAGCAGGCCAAGGATGCCCTTGACCAGTACGAGAAGTCGCTGGCCGAGGCGAAGGCCGAAGCGCAGCAGATGCTGGAGCAGACGAAGGCGGATCAGCAGAAGCTCGCCGCGGAGCTCCGGGCCAAGAGCGAGGTCGAGCTGCGCGAGCTGAAGGAGAAGGCGCAGCGGGACATCGAGGCCGCCCGCCGGGCCGCGGTGTCGGAGATCTATCAGGAGGCGGCCGCCCTCGCCACCGCCGCCGCCGAGAAGATCCTCCGCCGCGAGGTCAACGCCGGCGATCAGCAGAAGCTGATCGAGGAGGCCGTCGCGGAGCTGCAGACCGTTCGGAACAACTGATCGGGCCAAAGGGCCGCGACACACCCCCGGGGACGCGAGCGAGACACCACCATGCCGCTGACCGAATCCAAGCCGGACGCCCTCTCGGCGATCTACGCCCGCAGCATCTACGAGCTGGCCCACGAGGCCGGCGGGCGCGAGGCGGTCGAGCAGGTCGTCGGCGAGCTCGAGGACATCGTTGAGCTCGCTCGGTCCGACGCCTCGTTCAGCGAGTTCCTGTCCTCCCGCGTGCTCAAGCACCGCGATCGGCAGGCCAGCCTCCGCGCGATCTTCGAGGGCCAGGTGCACGATCTGACGCTCCGCAGCCTGCTCGTGCTCAACGACAACGGTCGGCTCGGGCACCTCATCCCGATCGTGGCATCACTCGATGAGACGGCGCAGGCCGAGTTCGGACGCGTCGAGGTCGATCTGTACACGGCCGAGCCGGTCGACGCGGACGAGCTGTCCCGCATCAAGGACCAGCTCAACGCCTCGCTCGGGCGCGAGGCCGTGGTCCACCCCTACACGGACCCGGGGATGATCGGCGGGGTGAAGCTGCAGATCGGCGACACGCTGATCGACGCGTCCGTGGCGACCCGCTTGCGCCGGATGCGCGACCAGTTCGCCGGCGACGGCTGGGCACGCCTCCGCGCCGCCGCCGACCGCGCGATCACGAACGACTAAGCCCCGTCGTGCCGCTCGATTCTCCGCCCCGGGGCGCGGCCGCCGTCCGCGTCCGTTCATACCATGCGCGACCGCCATATCCCGACGGAGGAACCCGAGCCATGGCCAAGAAGACGATCGATTCGGTGAATGTCGCCGGCAAGAAGGTCCTGATCCGCGTCGACTTCAATGTCCCGCTCGACGGCTCGACCATCACGGACGACCGCCGCATCGCCGCCGCCCTCCCGAGCATCCGCAGCGTGCTCGACCGTGGCGGATCCGCCGTCCTCATGAGCCACCTCGGCCGACCCGAGGGCACGGGCTATGAGTCCAGATACTCGCTTGAGCCCGTGGCTCGGCGGCTCGGTGAGCTGCTCGGTCGCGAGGTCTCGTTCCCGTCGCAGGACTGCATCGACGAGGACGCCGAGGCAGCGGTGCACGGCCTCCAGCCCGGAGGGGTCGTCCTGCTCGAGAATCTCCGGTTCCACAAGGGCGAGAAGAAGGGCGACACCGATTTCGCCGCCAAACTCGCGGCCTACGGCGATGTGTATGTCAACGACGCGTTCGGCACCTGCCACCGCGCCGATGCCTCGATGGTCGCCGTGCCACGGGCGATGGAGGGGAAGCCACGCGTCACCGGGTTCCTCGTCGAGAAGGAGATCCGATTCCTGAGCGAGGCGCTCGCCGCACCGGAGAAACCGTTCGTCGTCGTGCTCGGCGGGGCGAAGGTGTCCGACAAGATGGCCGCCATCGAGAACCTGCTGCCGAAGGCGACCGATGTCCTCGTCGGCGGTGCGATGGCGTACACCTTCCTGCACGCGATGGGCAAGCGGGTGGGCGACAGCCGCGTCGAATCCGATCGTCTGGACGACGCCAAGCGGGCGATCGATCTCGCCGCCAAGCTCGACGCGGAGCTCTTCCTGCCGACCGATCATGTCTCGGGCCGGGCGTTCACGGAGAATGGGGGCGGCGACATCGAGGTGCACACCGACGCCATCCCGGATGGGTTCATGGGGCTGGACATCGGCCCCGAGACGCAGGCGCTCTACTCACGCATCATCTCCAAGGCCAGGACCGTCGTGTGGAACGGGCCGATGGGCGTCTTCGAGTGGCGCCCGTTCGCGGTCGGCACCTCGACCGTCGCCAAGGCGATGGCCCGCGCCACCGAAGCCGGCGCGACGACCATCGTCGGCGGAGGGGACTCCGCCGCCGCCGCCGAGAAGTTCGAGGTGTCGGACAAGGTCAGCCATGTCTCAACGGGAGGCGGCGCGAGCCTGGAAATGCTCGAGGGCAAACGGTTTCAGGCCGTCGAGCTGCTCGACGACGCCTGAGGCGGTCGACAGGTCGATATCGGCGTGCGCCCGGTGCGACCTCGCCTCGCTCAGGTGCGGTGAAAGAGCTTCTCGAGCTGCGCAAGCGTGAGCCGGACGCTGGTCGGTCGCCCGTGCGGGCAGCTCGATGACCGTTCGACCTCCTCGCGCAGCTCCAGCAGCCTCGCCAGTTCCTCCCCACCGAGCCGATCACCCGCCTTCACAGCCGCCTTGCAGCTCATCATGTCCACGATCTGGCGGAGCGCCTCCTCGCTGGTCGGCGGTGCGGCGGACTCGCTCGCCCGCTCCAGCAGCTCGCTGACGAACGGCCGGATCTCGACGCCCCGATCGAACAGAAAGCTCGGGAACGCGCTGACACCGACGCTCGTCGGGCCGAGCGCAGCAAGCTCCACACCGATCTGCTCGAGCAACGGCCCGAGCGACTCGATCGCCTCCATCTGCGCAGGGCTGGCTTCGACCACCTCCGGCACGAGCATCGCCTGTGATTCAAGAGGCCCACGGCCGAGCCGCTCCATCAAATACTCGAACATCACCCGCTCGTGCAGCGCGTGCTGATCAACGATCACGACGCCTTGCTCGTCCTGCGTGACGACATAGCTGTTGTGAACCTGCAGTGCCGGCCGACGGGTCGCGGCCTCGCGAGGCGCGATCGATTCGCGATCGGCTGGCTCGAGCCCCGCTGTCTGCGGGTCGTCCGGCGTCTGGTCCGTCGCCCTGGGTATCGACGGAGGCTCCATCGCCTCACGCAGGGCCTCGAACGAGAGCCGACCACCCGTGGACTGTGGCACGCGGCGCGCGAAGAACTCGACGAACCCACCGAGACGCTCGGCCTCGCCCACCCCGTGGACGCGCGAGACCTCCGGCTGGACCTCGGGGGAGTCGTCCCGCCCGACCCCCGCGCCCATGAACGGCGTGTGCCCCGCGCCCTGGACCGCCGGCGTGAGATCCGCGCCGCGCAGCGCCTCGCGCACGGCGCGCAGCACCACGCTGTGCACATGCCCCGAGTCACGGAACCGAACCTCGGCCTTCGCCGGGTGGACATTCACATCGACCGACTCCGGCGACATCTCCAGCAGGAGCACAGCCGTCGGGAACCGCGTGTGCTCCATCAGCCCCCGGAACGCCTCCCGCAGCGCGTGCTGGATCGTCCGATCGCGCACGGGCCGGCCGGAGACGAACACATGCTGCGAGGCCGCCGTCGGCCTTGCGATCTCCGGCCGTCCGACGAGCCCCCACAGCGCGACGCCGCGCGCATCGTCAAACTCGTCCGCATGGACCTCGAGCAGCTGCGGCTCGAGCTCTCGGCCGATGATCTCGAGCACGCGCTCCCGGGGTGACTGACCGGGTTCGACATCGAGCGTGACCCGCCCCTCCGACTCGAGCCGGAACCCGACCGCCGGGTTGGCCAGCGCGAGCTCGCGCACGACGGCGAGGCAGCGTCCCCGCTCGGTCTGAGGGGTCTTGAGGAACTTCCGCCGCGCCGGCGTCGCGTAGAACAGGTTCCTCACCTCGACCTGGGTGCCGACCGGGCCCGAGGCGGGCGTCACATCCCCCACCACGCCGGCGTCGGCGCGGATCATCGCCGCGTCCTCGTCCGCCACCCGGCTCCGGATGGTCAGGCGCGCGACGGACGCGATCGACGCGATGGCCTCGCCACGAAAGCCGAGTGTGGCGATATGGTCCAGATCCTCGGTCGCACCGATCTTGCTCGTCGCGTGCGCGGTCGTCGCAAGAGGCAGCTCCGCCGAAGGGATGCCGCTGCCGTCGTCCGTAACCCGGACGAGCTCCATGCCTCCCGCCTCGAGCTCGACGACGATCGAGCGTGCACCGGCGTCGATCGCGTTCTCGACGAGTTCTTTGACCACCGACGCGGGCCGTTCGATCACCTCGCCGGCTGCGATCTGGCTCGCCACGGTCGGGCTGAGCAGCCGGATCGGTCGGTTGGTTGCGGCGCGTGCCATGGCCGATTCTACGGAGCGGGGCGCCGCCCGACCTCGGCCGTATCATCCGACATGCCGACCATCTTCACCAAGATCCTCCGAGGCGAGATCCCGTGCCACCGCGTGTACGAGGACGACCGCGTGCTGGCGTTTCTGGACATCGGGCCGCTGGCCGAGGGGCACACGCTGGTGATCCCGAAGGAGCCGGCCCCGACGATCGACCAGCTCAGCGAGGCGTCCGCCGCCGCCATCGGTGCCGTGCTGCCCCGTCTGACGCGCGCCATCATGCGGGCCACGGGCGCAACGAGCTGCAACATCCTGCAGAACAACGGCGAGGCGGCCGGCCAGGTCGTGATGCATGTGCACTTTCACATCATCCCACGGACCGAGCACGCCGGTCTCGATATGCAGTGGTCCCCCACCGAGTTCGACCAAGACGCCGGCGCCTCGCTCGCCGAACGGCTGCGACACGAGCTCGACAGCCCGGCGGAGCGCTGACCGCCTCAGCCGTCGATGGTCGAGCCGACCACGGATGTCGCGAGCGCCGGCAGCCGGACCAACCCGTCCGCGGTGCGGACGACCAAGGTCAGGGTTGGATCCACGGACTCGACCACACCTCGGTACAGGCGACCCGCGTGCTCGAAGGCCGCGTGCGTCCCGGTGAGCACCTCGCGGCGACGCCACCGCTCGATTGTCTCTGACTCCGGTCGGCGGATCGACGCGTGCAGCGATTCCATAATCGCGACGATGACCGTCAGCCGATCGATCGGTCGACCCGCGATCTCACGAAGCGAGATCGGTGGATGATCCCGAATCGGCGATCCATCCCAGTCCGTCGGTAGCTGATTCGCGTTCACGCCGATGCCCAGCATCCACGATCGCTCGTCGCCCTCGACCAGAACGCCGGCCAGCTTCCGGCGTGTCACACGGTCGACCAGGTCGTTCGGCCACTTCAGCCCCAGATCGGCTTCGGGCACCGCGCGGGCGCACCCCTCGACGAGCGCGACTCCCGCGGCGAGCGCCAGATGCGCCGCCTCTGCGCGATCCCGACGGAACACGAGCGTCATCGAGACGCCGAGCCCCGCGTCATCGAACCACGGACGACCCAGCCGACCCCGGCCAGCGGTCTGTCGACCTGCAACAACGAGGACCGGCTGCCCACCCGAGCACCGCCGGGCCGCATCCTGCGTGCTCGGTGTCTCCGCGAAGACCATGACACGCCGAACCAGCGGCGGTGAGAGCCCCGCCAGACACTGCTCCAAAAGGTCGGCCCATGCGCCAAGCCTCGGATCGTCCCGAGCGGTCACCGCGCCGCTCCGCCGGCGGGCTCCGCATCGAGCCCGAGATCGATCGATCGCGCCCGATGGGTCAACGAACCCACGCTGATGCGTTCGACACCCGTCGAAGCGATCGCCGACACGGTCTCGAGCGTGACGCCGCCGGACGCCTCGAGCTGAATCGACGATCCCGCCGCGTCCCGCATCGCGACCGCGGCACGCAGACGGTCCGGGAGCATGTTGTCCAGAAGCACGAAGTCCACCGTGCCGGCGGGCCACAACAACGCCCGTTCGAGCTGCTCGAGGGTGTCCACCTCGAGCTCGACGAACGCTGCGCCAGCGGGTCGATCCCGGAGTCGATCGAGCAGGCCCGCCCTCCCGATGCCGCCGAGTGCCGCGAGATGGTTGTCCTTGACCATGACCGCGTCGTACAACCCCAGCCGGTGCGGCGCGCCCCCGCCGCAACGCACAGCGTACTTCTCGAGCACCCGCAATCCAGGCGTGGTCTTGCGTGTGTCGAGCAGCTGCGCTCGGCCGGCGATCCGCTCCACGAACGCGGCCGTCCGCGTCGCGATCCCCGAGAGCCTCGAGATCAGATTCAGCAGCGTCCGCTCGATCCGCACGCAATCCGCAGCCGAGCCACGCAGCCGGAGCAACGCGTCGCCCGCTCCGAACGACAGCCCATCCGCCGTGAGCATCTCTGCCTCGAGCTCCGCCCCGAAGACATCGAGCAGCTCCGGCACCGCGGCGAGCCCCGCAGCGACGCCCGGCTCACGCGCCCGAACCACCGCCGAAACCTCTCCCGGCTGCTCGCCCAGCACCGATGCCGTCAGATCCTCGTCGTTCGGGCCGAGGTCCTCATCGCGCGCGAGCTCGAGCAACCTGCGAACAAGTCCTGTCGCTGCAACACGCTCGTATTCCGCCGCCGGCCCGGATGACGGGGGTTCCTGGGTCATCGCGGGATGCTATCACGGAGCCAACCTAGACTGGCCGTCAGACGCAGGAGGAATCGCATGAGGCTTCTCGACGGGAAACAGGGCCTGGTCATCGGCATCGCCAACGAGCGGTCGTACGCCTTCCATATCGCCGCGGCCCTCTCGCAGCACGGCGCGACATGCGCGTTCACGCACCTGCCGGGCGACAAGAACCGCGCGAGGACCGAGAAGGCCGTCGCCAAGCTCGGGATGACAGACCCGTGGCTCGAGCCGCTCGACGCCTCCAGCGATGAGGACATCGCCACGGTCTTCGAGAAGTACGCCGGCGCCTTCGACTCGCTTGACTTCGTGATCCACTCGATCGCCTTCGCCGAGCGAGAATGGCTCAGCGCCGGCAAGTTCATCGAGACACCCCGCGAGGCGTACCTGCAGGCGATCGACATCTCGGCGTACACGCTGCTCGGCATCGCCCGGGCCGCTCTGCCGCAGATGAAGAAGACCGGCGGTTCGATCCTGGCGATGAGCTACTACGGCGCCGAGAAGGTTGTCCCGGGCTACAACATCATGGGCGTCGCCAAGAGCGCGCTCGAATCCACCGCGCGGTACCTCGCCAGCGAGGTGGGCGAGCACGGCGTCCGGGTCAACACCATCTCCGGCGGGTACCTCAAGACCCTCGCGGCCTCGGCCGTCGGCGGCACCGACGAGATCGTCAAGAAGAACGAGCAGCTCGCGCCACTCCGGCGGAATGTCGAGGGCGCCGATGTCGGCAAGACCGCCGTCTATCTCGTCAGCGACCTGTCGTCGGGCGTGACGGCCGAGAACATCTATGTTGACTGCGGTGTGAACGCGATCGGGGTGTAACCCCCGAAAACCCGAACAAACACTTTCAAGCGCACCCCGCGGCGCGGCCGATACCCCCTGCATGAGCACGATCGGCACCGGAATCGCCGCGTCCGTCGCCGCGCAGTCGGTCTCCGAGCGACAGGCCGTCGCCGCCAAGAACGCCCGGGACCGCGAGAGCGACCGTGTCCGGCGTGAGCTGCACGACCGCTTCAGCCCCTCGACCGCCCAGGTCGAGGAAGCCGGCAGCGTCGCCGCCGTCGAGGGCGACGAAGAAAGCCCAGCCGACGCCAAGGAACAGCAGCGGCACAGCGACCGGCAGCGTGCCAAGGCGGAACCCGCGGCCACTCCCGAAGCATCCAGAGGATCGCTGGATATCGAGGCGTAGCGACAACGGGGCGTGATTCCAGTCGCCTACTTCTTGCCGCTGAAGAACTGCGCGATCTTGTGGATCGTCACCGCGCGGCCGATCGCCGCGATCGACTCGGTGAGCGGGATCTCCTTCGGGCAGACCTTCACGCAGTTCTGCGCGTTGCCGCAGTCCGAGACGCCGCCCGCGCCGGCGAGCACATCGAGCCGGTCGCCCTTGAGCTGCCGGCCGGTCTCGTGCTCGTTGAAGAGCCGCGCCTGGCTGATGGCGTGCGCGCCGATGAACGCGCTGTCCCACTCGGATTCATCCGTTTCCAGGTTGAACTGCGGGCATGCCTCCAGGCAGCACCCGCACGACATGCAGGTCGAGAGCTTGTACCGTGTCTCCTGCGCCTCGGGCGATTCCTTCGGCCCCGCGCCGAGGTCGTAGGTCGAGTCGATCGGCACCCACGCCTTGACCCGGCGCAGGTTATGGAACAGCCGATCTCGATCCACCCACAGATCCCGCACCACCGGGAACTTCGACATCGGTTCGAGCGTGACCGTGTCGCCCTCGTTCGGCGCGTAATCGTCGATCAGGCAGGTGCACGACTGCCGCACACGGCCGTTGATGACCATCGTGCACGCCCCGCAGACCTCCTCCAGACACCCCGAGTCCCAGACAACCGGGGGGACGGTCTTGCCGTCCACCGTGACAGGGTGCTCGGCGATCTGCTTGAGACAGGAGATGACATTCGCGTTCAGCTCGGGGCGAATATCGAACTCGTGCCAGTAGCTCGGCTTGCCGGGGCCGTCGCATCGCTTGATGCGGAACCGAACGGTCCGACCCGGCTTGGCTTTCTTTGTGTTCGGCGCGACCATCGCTTGCACCCTCTCTGCGTTCAGCTCGCCGCGGCCGCGGCCCGCTTCGTGTCACTCTTCGCGTCCACCTTGCCGTAGGTCCGCGGCCTGGGCTTCACCAGCGTCGTGTCCACCTCGTGCAGGTCGATGCGCGTCTCGCCCGACGCGGCGTCGTACTTCGCCACGGTCGCCTTGAGGAAGTTGTCATCGTCGCGTTCGGGGTAGTCCAGCCGGTAGTGCGACCCGCGCGACTCCCGCCGCACCAGCCCGCCCTTGGCGATGGCCTCGGCGAGGATCAGCATGTCGCCCGTGGCCCGAGCGAAGGACAGCGACTGGTTGGTCCACTGCGCCCCATCACCCAGCCGAACCTTGGCGAACCGCTCCCGGAGTTCAGCGAGCTTCTCGAGGCAACGCTCGAGCCGCTCGCCCGTCTTGACCACGGTGGACGCCTCGGTCATCTCCACGCCGAGCTCGTTGGCGATCGTGTACGGGTTGTACTCCTGGGACGATTCACCGGACGACGAGGAGCTCAGCAGCCGCTGGCTCTTCTCCTCTTCCGCCGCCACCGCGGCGTCGAACGCCCGGTGGTCGAGCGACGACACCGCGTCGTGCTCCCCGATGTAGCTCGCCACGGAAAGCCCGTTGTAGAGACCATCGAAGATGCACGACAGCAATGCGTTGGCACCCAGCCGCGTGGCGCCGTGGTACGCGAAGTTGACCTCACCGAAGGCGTACAGCCCGTCGATGTTTGTCATCGCGTTGTTGGGCGCCCCGAGGTGCATGCCCATCCCGAGCTCGGTGCCGACCGGCACGCGATCGCCGGGCTTGTGGTTCCCGTGCGGCTGCTGGGGCCGGTACTGCCCGGGCGTGAAGGTGGTCCACAGGCCTCCCATCGTATAATGCACAGCCGGGAAGATCCGCATCGGGTTGTCGCGTGGGTCCTCGCCCACGAACTTCTCGTAGATTTCAAGGATCGCGCCGAGACGGTTGTCCAGGTAGTCGCGGTCCTTGTGCGTCAGGTCGAGATAGACCTGCTTCTCGCCGTACACCCCCATCCGCTGGTTCACGCAGACATCGAAGATCTCGCGGCTGGCGATATCGCGGGGCACCAGATTCCCGTAGTCGGGGTACTTCTCTTCGAGGAAGTACCAGCGCTCGTTCTCCGGGATGTCACGGCCGGGCCTCGGGTCGCCGGCCTTCTTTGGCACCCAGACGCGGCCGCCCTCGCCCCGCGCCGACTCGGACATCAGCCGGCACTTGTCCGCGCCGGGGATCGCCGTCGGGTGGACCTGGATCATCTCCGGGTTGCCGTACCACGCGCCCGCGGTGTAGCACCGCGCCGCCGCTGCGCCGGTGCAGATCACCGAGTTGGTGCTCTTGCCGAACACGAGCCCGCACCCGCCGGTGGCCATGACCACCGCATCGCCCCGGAAGGCCCGTGTCTGCATCGTCCGCATGTCCTGCGCGACGATGCCCACGGCCCGTCCGTCTGCCAGCACAGGGGCCAGGAACTCCCAGAACTCGTACTTCTTGACCTTGCCTTCCGCCTCATACCGCCGGGTCTGCTCATCCAGCGCGTAGAGGAGTTGCTGCCCGGTGCTCGCGCCGGCGAAGTGGGTCCGCTTGAACAGTGACCCGCCGAACAGCCGGAGCGCACGGTAGCCCTCGCTGGTGCGGTTGAATGGAACGCCCATGCGATCGAGCAGATCGATGACCTTCGGCGCGAAGTTCGCCATCTCCAAGACCGGCCCCTGGTCGGCCAGATAGTCCCCGCCGTAGACCGTCTCGTCGAAATGCTGATACTCGCTGTAGCCTTGCTGCTTGGCGACATCGTTCGCCGCGTTGATCCCGCCCTGGGCGCACACCGAGTGGGACCGCTTCACGGGCACCATGGAGAACAGGTCGACCGGGATGCCCTGCTCGGCGATCCGGATCGTGGCCGCCAGCCCGGCCAGCCCGCCTCCGACGACGATCACGCGTTTATCTGCCATCTCAAGAGCCTCTTCGAAACCTGTGTCGATCCGGAGTCAGTCGCAGCCGCCGCTAGTCGCCGCTTGACCCCGCTCGGGGAGCGGTCGACGCCACATCCAGCGGGGCCTCGATCTCGTTGTCCGCGGGCCAGGGCTTCTCGAGCCGGAGTTCTTCGAGCTTTTCCGGGCCGTGCGCCTCGAGGATCAGAGCCTCCTCCAGGGCTCGGGCCTTGTCGGGATGGATTGCCAGCGCCGCGCCGAGCGAGGCCCACGCCGCGACCATCAGCCCCGTGCCGAGCGCCGCACACACCACGCCCCACCGCCGTTGTGCCTTCTCGCTGATGGTCAGCCCCCAGGTGATCGCCGCTGTCCACATCCCGTTGGCAAAGTGGAACACCAGCAGCGAGATGCCCACGAAGTAGAACAGGCTCACCGCCAGCCCCGCGACCGTGAACCCGTCCGTGGACCCCCGCAGCGCGGCCGCCAGCGTCGAGACCGAGAAGTGATGGCTCCATTGCGTGCCGCCGGGCACGAGGAAGCTCCACCCCCACCGCAGCGTCGCCACATGGTAGAAGATGAACAGAATGCCCACATACCCGCTGATCCGCTGCCACTTGTAGCGGCGGTTGTCTTGGTACGCGTACCGGTCCGTGTTGGACTTACCGGTCAGCGCGTAATAGACGCCGAGCACCGAGTGGAACGCGATCGCCGCCCACAGCGTGATCTCGATCAGCAGCAGGTGCGGGATCTGCGTGTTGATGTACTCGACCTCGTCGTAGAAGTAGGCCGCCCCGCCCTCCTGCAGCGAGAGGCCCGGGTGCTCGCCCCGCAGCGCCATGCCGCCCCAGGCCATCGAGCTGTTCGTCGTCAGGTGCGCGATCAGGAACACACCGATCGGCACGATCCCCGTGAGCGAGTGCAGCCGACGGAGCAGGAAGTGATGTCGTTGCATGAAGCCCTGCGTCGCCACGAACTCGGTCCTTTCCGTGCTCTTTCTTCGGGCGTTCGGCCGACGCCGACGCCGCCCACACCTGCCCAGCCCGACGGGCTACACGCCCAGGCCGGTCCCGCCCGGGCCCGTCGGCCCCGCCCCGCCCGACGCCCCGCCAGCATTCGGCCCGGGGGACCCATCGGGATTCAGCTTGCCCTCGGCGATCGCCTGCCGCACCGCCTGCGTCGTCTCCACGAAGATCGCCCGCAGCTCTCGCACCGTCTGCGAGAGCTCCTCGGCCTCCTTCTCGTCCAGGTTGCCCTTGGTCTTCGTTTCGAGCACCGCCAGCATGTCGATGTTCACCGCCGCCACTTCGGGGGCGAGCATGCGCTGCTGCGTCTGCGGGTCAGGGATCAACCCGAGGTACAGCGCCGCCTGGCTCGCGAGCATCCTGACCAGATCGGAAAACTCGATCGGCCGATCCGCCTGCCTGGACTTCTGCTCGGCGGACTCGGCCGCCTTCGCGGCGAGCTTCTCTTTCTCCCGCTTGGCTTCCGACTTCCAGTCGTCGTCCACGATGAGCTTCGGCGGCTGGTCCTGGCTCTCTTCGGGCATGCGCACCTCCTGCAGGCAGGATAGTCTACTGATCGTCCGACCGACGCCCGGAGCACGAGACACGGAGACCGCATGAGCCCGAGGCCGATGCTCACCCTGCTCTGCCTGACCATGCTCGGCATGCCAACCGCCGGCTGCGGCACCGATCGCTCGCTCGACCTCGGAAGCTTCACAGGGGAGCCCGTCGCCCCCCGCGGCACCAACTCGGCCACGACCTACGCCGCCACCCCGTCCCCCGCCCCCGAGCCGACCGTCTGGGCCTCGGATCTCAGCCTCAGCAGCCCCGCCGCCGACGCCACCGATCCCGGGCCCGCACCACCCCAACGCGAGCCCCTCCTCTTCGATGCCAAAGTGGGCGACATCAACGGCCGACCGATCCTTGCGAGTGTCTTCCTGGCGGACCTGATGCCCAGGCTCGAAGCCCTCCGACGGACCGCGCCGAACCGCGGCGCATGGGTCGCCGAAGCCCGGCGGATCATCGCTGACAAGGTCAGCCTGACCGTGCAGGACGAGGTCCTGTACCGAGAGGGCCGAGCCCAGCTCCCCGAGGAGATCCGCCAGGGGCTCTTCTCGTTCGTCCAGCTCGCCCGGCAGAACATCCGGCGGGCCTACAGCGGCAGCGCCGTCCGCGCGGACCAGCAGCTCCGCGAGGAGACCGGGCTCGGGCTCGAGGAAACCCTCGACCTCGAGAAACGCCAGGCCATTATCGCCGAAGTGCTCCGCAAGGTTGCATCGAGCTATCCCGAACCGACCTGGGCGGATGTGCAGAATGAGTACCAGCGCCGGTACGCGGAGTTCAACCCGCCCAAGCGTGTGTTCGCCAGGATGATCTTTGCCTCGAGCACCGACGCCGCACGAGAGATCGGCGACCGGCTGCACGCGGGCGAAGCGTTCGCCGCCGTCGCGCAGGACGACTTGCTCAACCGGTTCCGCGCGTCCGAAGGCGGCCAGATCGACGCCGAGGGCCGGGAGGTCGTGGGCGCGATCGAGGAGGCGGAGCTTGTCGGCATCGATGAGCTCAACGCGGCGTTGGTGGCGCTCACGCCCGGCGAGTGGGCCGGCCCGATCGCCTTCGGCGGCGGCCGCGCGGGCTTCGTCATGCTCGAGCGGATCGAGCAGTCCGGACGATCGCTCGAGGATGGCGACCTCCAGCTCCAGCTCCGCGCCGAGATCCAGTGGCGCCGCCTCGCCGGTGCGCAGCAGGACTTCATCAACGACCTGCTCGAAGCGGCCGAACTCGGGCCGGCCGAGCAGGCCCGGATCACCGAGCAATTGCTCGATGTGGCATACGCCCGTGTCTTCGGTGTCCCGCGGTAGCCACGGCCGGGCACCGGCTTCGCCGCTCGGCCGGCGCGGCGAACGCATCGCGGCCCGCTATCTGCGGCGCCGGGGATACCGGCTGCTGGCACGCAACCGGCGCGTCGGACCGGGCGAGGCTGACCTGGTCTGTCTCGCCCCGGACGGCCGAACCATCGTGGTCGTGGAGGTCAAGACCCGCCGCCCCAGCCCGGGTGAGCGGCGTCCTGAGTCCGCCGTCGGCGCGAGCAAGCAGGCGAAGCTCAGACGCGTCACGCAGGCCGTCCGCGCTCGCCTGGGCGCCGCGTCGCAGCCGGTGCGCATCGATGTGCTCGCCGTCGAGCCACAACGCTGGCCCCGGCGAGCCGTCGTCCGGCACATCGAACGCGCGGTTACTTGGTCGTGACCTCCGCGGCCGAGGGAGCCGACCCGATCGGCAGGCGAGTCCGGTCGAATTCGTTCGGGACGATGAGGCTGAACATCGATCCCCGGCCGACATCCGAGACAAGCTGGATCTCCCCCTGCAGCAGCGTCGCGAGCTCCTTGCTGATCGCCAGCCCCAGGCCCGTGCCCTCGTGGCCCCGGGCGAGACCGGCGTCCGCCTGCTGGAACTTCTCAAAGATCCGCTGCTGATCCCGCGGCGCGATGCCGGGGCCGGTATCGATCACGCAGAACCGCGTCCGCTCCACCCTCCGGCCAGGTTCGGGATGCAGCCGTTCTGCACGCAGCACCACCGTCGGCGAGCGGGAGCCGGGGGCGGTCGCGGTGAACTTCACAGCGTTGGACAGGAAGTTGAACAGGATCTGCTGCAGCTTCTTCGGATCCGATTCGATCTCGGGCAGGTCCGGCGGTACCTCGAGCCGGAACTCGATGTCCTTGCGACGCGCCATCGGCTCCATGAGCCCGACGAGCGACTCACACAACGGCATCACGGCCACGCGTTCGATCCGGATCTCCGATCGGCCCGCCTCGATCCTCGCCATTTCCAGCAGACTGTCGATGAGTTCGAGCAGGTGCCTGGACGACCCGAGGATGTTCTGCAGGTATCGCACGCGCTTGGTCTGCTTGGTCGAATCGTCGCCGGCAGCCGCCTCCGCCTGCGCAATCTCCAGCAGCAGCTCGGTAAACCCGATGATCGAGTTCAGCGGGGTCCGCAGCTCGTGCGACACATTCGCGAGGAACTCGCCCTTGATCCTGGCGGCCTCGTACAGCGCGACATTCGCGCTCGCCAGCTCCCCGATCTTTTCGTCCAACGCGGAGTTGATCGAGCGCAGCTGGTCCTGCGACCGCTGGACATGCGAGAGCATGGTGTTGAACGCGTCGCCGAGCTGCTCGAACTCGTCGCCCGTCCTGATGGTGGACCGCGCGTTGAGCTCGCCCTGCCCCACCCGCTCGGCCGTCACGCGAAGCCCGCGGACGGGCTCCAGGATCAGCCGGTTGATGATCAGATAGAACACAAGCACCGCGAGCGCCAGCACGAGCAGGCCGGCACCGATGTGGTAGACCGCGTTGAGCGCCAGCAGCCGAGCCGCCTCGACGCTCAGACGGTCGAGCACGATGACCCCGTCGAGCCCGGCCGGCGCCGGCGGGTCCATGCGGTAGACAGGCCGAAGATAGACATACCGCCGGGCGGCCCCCCGCCAGGAGGACGCCTGCGCATCGGGGGGCGGGTCGTCCGACTCGAAGGCCTCCAGGGCCGAGGCGAAGAACCCGTCTTCCTCGGCCGCCGCCCGGAACTCATCCAGGGTGAGCCGTGTTGCCGGGATCGGATCGCGCCCGGGCAACCGCTCCGGGTTGAATCCCCCGGACTCCCAAACGCTCACAAGTTGCCGTGAAAGCTCGAGTTGCGACTCAGCCACGATGATGTTCATGCGGACCCACGGCGCGGCGAGCGCCACGGTCACGATCAGCAGGATCGCGGCCCCGAAGAGCAGCATGCACTTGTTGGCCAACGAGAGACCGCGCCACATTCGTGGCGAGTCTATTCGCTGCGGCACTGGAACCGATCGCTCGGCCCGGCGTACAATGATAACGGATTATCGCTTCCCGATTCCTGCGTCCGATTCGGTCATCCTCGAGGCTTGAGCATGCGGGCGTCATCTCGACACGCAAGTCCCCAGCACGACCCAGGCGGACGGGGCCCGGGTCGAGGCTTCACCCTGATCGAGCTGCTCGTGGTCATCGCGATCGTCGCGCTGCTCATCGGCATCCTGCTGCCCGCGTTGGGCCGGGCACGCTCGACCGGGATCGCGCTGGCCTGCCTGAGCAACATGCGTCAGCTCGCCATCGCCCAGGTGATGTACGCCGACGACAACGCGGGCACGCTGGTCGATGCCGGCATCGACCACGGCCAGCCGGGCGAACCCGCGTCATCCTGGATCCGCCAGCTCGCGCCCTACTTCGACGCGACCCCCGTGGTGCGTTCGCCGGGCGATCGCAGCCGATACTGGCCGTTCGAAGAAGGCGGCATCAGCGAGGGCCCGACGCTCGAGGAGATGCTCGCCACGGTGGATGCGCTCAGCCGTCAGGCATCGGACGATGCGGCGCTTCGCTCCCTGTTGCGCAGCTACTTCGAGAGCCTCCCGCCGACGCGTTGGACGAGCTACGGGCTCAACGACTTCCTCACGAGCAAGGCGATCGAGTACGACGATCCCGAGTTCGGGTTGGTCCGCGGTTATCGGAAGCTTAGCCGAGTGCCGCGGCCCGCCGGCACCGTCCAGTGGGTCATGATGGTCGAGGACGAACCGAACTCATCCGGCCGGCCCGAGTACGCGACGGCCGATCATGTCCACCCGTTCGATTGGGGCGGCGCTTCGGACGAGCCGTGGCGAGGCGCTTCACGGCAGATGGAGATCGCGGCGCACGGCGGGCCCTCCGCGTCCCCTGAATCCCGCGCGAACTACGCCTATCTCGACGGACACGCGACGACTGCCCCCTTTGACACGGTGTACCGCGACTTTTACGAGAACGACTTCTTTCCGGAGGTGGCCAAGTGAACACCAGAAGGCAACTCGGCATGGTCGGTGCGATCGCGATCTGCTCCATGGTCTCGGGCACCGCGATAGGCCAGATCCATGAGGGCGATATCGCGCTCGGCGTCGATGGCACCCGTCTCGCTGTGGGCGACGGCTCCCGTGACATGAGCGGCAACCTCCTGTGGGATGAGTGCGCCTTCGGCGTGCTGCTCGACACCAACGCCCGCACCACCGACCCGGGGTTCGACACCGACTCGGGCGCGTTCCCCCCGAGCGCGTCGATCGGCTATGCCTACCGCGCGGCACTGCGCAAGTGGGACGGCTCGGACTTCGACGACATCCCCGCCGAGCGCATCCGCATGAGCTTCGGGCCGCTGCCGGGCATCTCGACGCCGCTGGCGGATCCGGCCGAGCCCATCGAGGGCGTGTTCGCCGGCGTGGGCTCCAACGGTGAGTACCACACGCACTACGCCATCCGGCTCGAGCGAGACGGCAGCCCCGCGACCGGAACGGAGAGCCTCGGCGTGTACCTGCTCGAGCTCGAGCTCCGCATCGACTCCGGCATCTATGCCCCGACCGAGCCGTTCTGGTTCGTCCTCTCAAACGGCGCCTCGACGCAGGACCTCGCTGATGCGTTGGCGTTCGCCCGCGATGTCATCGGCGGATGTGGCGAAACGCCGGGCTGCCTCGCGGATGTCAACGGCGACGGCATTGCCGACCCGAGCGACTTCACCGCGTGGGTCGCCGCGTACAACCAGCAACTCCCGGCCGCGGATCAGAACGGCGACGGGCTGATCTCCCCCGCCGACTTCTCCGCCTGGGTCGCCAACTACAACCTCGGCTGCCCCTGATGCCTGAACCGGATCCGGCACGCACGCCGGCTCTTGGAGCACCCAAGTCTGATAACCGAGTATCGATTTTCGTTGCCCGACAGGGCCCACCTTGAGCCGGGTTGAACAGGCTCGCACGCATGGAGAACAGAGATGACCACCACACGCAAGCTGATCCTCGCCGCGGCCGCGGCCGCACTGCCCGGCACCGCGGCAGCGGACCTGGAGTCCGACTTCGGCGTCGCCTGGGACGGCACCGGCCAGCTGAAGGTCGAGTTCAACTTCGCCTCGATCGAGCCCATCGCCGGCTTCGTCACCAACGGCGGCGCCAACGGCGACTTCACGGGTTGGTTCAGCGATGAGCCGGGCTTCGCCAACTTCGAGGTCGACGAGCCCGACGAGGGACTCTTCGTCGTGCCGGATGGCACCGTCGTCGGCTTCGAGCTTCTCTCCGTCCAGGCGCCCTTCCGCGTCTACGACCCCTTCTTCGACGCGGTTGTTCCGGTCGGCGGGACCTTCGAGCTCGGCTCGGTCTCGCGTGACCCCGGCACCGGTGCCGTGATCTCCGGCTTCGACGACCACCCGTGGTGGACCGTCGATAGCACGGACCCTGCCTACGACGAGAATGTGTTCGACTACACGATCACCTTCCGTCTCTTCGATGCTCGGACCGATGGCGTCGCGCCTCTGGCGGCAACAGACCCCATCACCGTGACCTTCACGCGGATCCCGACGCCGGGCGCCGCGGCCGTGCTGGGCCTGGCGGGCTTGGCATCGCTCCGCCGGCGCCGCTAGAGCGCAGGCGAGACTGGATCACTCTCGCGGCCCGCGGGACGAAGCGTTTCGGCGCGTCGTCCCGCGGGTTCTTGCGCGCTCCGCCTCCGCCGCAACGCCGGGCCAGGACTAGACTTGCTCTCATGAGCGGGCGCACGGTGTATCTCGAGACCTTCGGCTGCCAGATGAACGAGCTCGACTCGGAGCTGGTGGCAGGTCAGTTGGCGTCGATGGGGTATCGATTCACCAGCACCCCCGAGTCCGCGGATGTGGTGCTCTACAACACCTGCTCGGTGCGCGAGCGGGCCGAGCAGAAGGTGTGGAGCCGACTGGGCGATCTCAAGAAGTCGAAGGCAGCCCGGCCCTCGCTGGTCGTCGGCGTGCTCGGGTGCATGGCCGAGCGCGACGGGGTGTCGCTGATCGACCGGATGCCCGTGGTGGATGTGATGTGCGGGCCGGGAGAGCTCGACAAGCTCCCGGGCCTGATCGACAACGCGGTACGCACGCGCGAGAGCCTGTCGGCCTCGGACGGCGGGAACGCCGGGCGGGTCTCCGCCCGGCAGGTGGCGCTGCAGGGCAACGCCTCGCGCCGCAGCGCCACGCTGGCGGCCGCCACAGACGACCTCGAACGGCTCGATCTCTCTCGATCGGTCTCGCCGATCGACCCGGTCGGCAGCGACAGCCGGAGCGCATATGTTCGTATCACGCGAGGATGCAACAAGTTCTGCACCTACTGCGTGGTGCCGTTCACCCGCGGCGCGGAGGTCCACCGCCCGCCGGCGCACATCATCGACGAGATCAAGCAGCTCGCCGACCGCGGCATCGTCGAGGTCACGCTGCTCGGACAGACCGTCAACCACTACCGCTTCGAGCACGACGCGGCGCAGGTCATCGGCGGGATCACGCAGCCGCAGAAGGGCCGGGCGTTCAAGGGCGGCCACCGCCGCGACCCGCTCGCGGGCGACCGCGTCACGACCTTCGCCGACCTGCTGTACGAGATCCACGAGCGTGTGCCGGCGATCCAGCGGCTGCGGTTCGTCACGAGCTACCCGCGGGACTTCGGGGACGATGTCCTCGAGGTCATCCGGGACTGCCCGAGGATCTGCCGGTACATCCATGTGCCCGCGCAGACCGGGTCGGATCGCATGCTCCAGATGATGAACCGTGGGTACTCCATCGCCGAGTACGACGAGTTCATCGGCCGCTGTCGGCACTACCTCGATCAGCCAGAGATCGGTCGGCCGCTGATGCTCTCGGGCGACATCATCGTGGGGTTCCCGACCGAGACGGACGAGGACTTCGCGCAGACCGCCGAGCTGCTCCGGCGCACACGGTACAAGAACTGTTTCATCTTCAAGTACTCGCCTCGGCCGGGCACGGTGGCGTACGACCGCATCCCCGACGATGTGCCCGAGGCCGTCAAACGCCGGCGCAACAACGAGCTGCTGGCGGTGCAGGCGGAGATCTCGGACGCGATCGGGCGGGCGCAGGTCGGCGGGTCGTTCGAGGTGCTCGTCGAGGGGCCGAGCCAGCGGGCGCTCAAGGCGGGCGGGCTGACCCAGAAGCAGGCCCGGCTGGCGGCCGGGGGGGTGCAGCTGACCATCGGCGGCCGAGCCGCGAACGACGGGCCGTCCACCACCGCGACCGCCCTGCTGCCCGCCGAGGGCAGCGTCCAGCTCTCCGGGCGGACCGACGGCGACCTGATCGTCTTCTTCGACGCGCCGGCCGACCGGGTCGAATCGCTGCGCGGCAGCATCCAGCGTGTCCGAATCGTTGACGCCGGGGGTCTGGCGCTTGCTGGGGTGCTCGAGGATGCCTGACCCGCGATTCCCTCTCTTTGGTGCAATGCGGGCGTGCCGGCGGCGTTGGGCGGGCATGCGCCGGCCTGGGTTTTCGCTCATCGAGCTGCTCGTCACCATCGCGATCATCGCGATCCTGATCGGCATCCTGCTGCCCGTGCTGCCGCTGGCGCGGGACGCCGCCCGGCGCGTCGCCTGCGGGGCGACGCTGCGGAGCGTCGGCCAAGCGGTCGAGATGTACAAGGGTGAGAACAAGGAGCTGTACCCCGTGGCGCGGTACATGCCCCGGCCGTGGCTGCGCATCGATGAGAGCGACTTCAATCTGCCCGAAGGATCCTTCGAGGAGTTCGACAGCTCGCTGCCGGAACGGCTGGCATCGTTCCTCGACGGCGGCTCCGAGCTCTGGAAGTGCCCGGGTGACCGGGTCGTCCACGCGGTGGAGTGGACCGACGACCGGGGCCAGAACCGCATCGGCGGCACCTCGTACACCTACATCAGCGGGCTCGGCGGGCAACGGCTGGAGGAGACCTTCTTCTTCGCACGCCTGGGGCTCAACGCCACGCAGATCCCCGTGGTCTACGACTTCGACGGCAACACCTACGAGACCGAAGACGGCCGGCTGATCCCGGTCGATTTCTTCCATTCGACGCGCAACCTGCTCTTCGCCGACGGCCATGTCGGCAAGTACGACACCGAGGCGACGCAGACCAACTGACCCTGCGTGGTCCGGGGAGGGAAGCCATGTCTGATCCGAAGCCGGGCTCACTGATGGAGGGCATCGAGTTCGAGCGTCGCCGACCGGTCGACGCCGACTGGTCGAAGCGCAAGCGGGTGCTGGTCGGCTCGCTGGCGTCGGTGCTGGCGATGGCGGCGATCGGCGTGGGCGGGTACTACGGCTGGCAGCTGCGACCCGTGAGCCTGCCCGCGACGCCCGAGGAGGCGATCCAGGTGATCAACTCGGGCCGAGTGGACCGGCTGTCGCCCGAGCGTCAGCAGCAGTATTTCGCCGAGGCGGCACGGCTGCTGCGCGACACACCCCGCGAGCAGTGGCGCGAGATGTTCGACGAGAACGACCGCGAGGCAATCGGCCGGGTCTTCCAGGAACAGTTCGAGGAGAGCATCCGGGAGATCGCGCGGGGCAACTCGTCACCACAGGACATGATGCGGAACATGTGGGGAGGCGGTCGCCCGGGCGGGGACCGACCCGCCAGGCCGCGGGGTGAGGGCGATAACGGCAGCGAGGAGGGGCCAAGCCAGGCCGAGCGCCGGCAGCGCTTCGCGAGCCGTCTGCAGCAGAGCTTCCAGAACGGCGATGCGCAGCGAAACGGACTCATGGGTGAGTTCTTCATGATGATGCGCGCGCAGCGCGACGCCGCGGGCGGCAATGGCCAACGACCGAATCGCGGCGGCTGATCCGCTCCGCCCGCCGTCGATCTGAGTCCCTACACTCGGCCACGATGACCGACCACGCACCGGCCCTCGAGATCACCGGGCTCCGCTTCCGATTCCCCGGCGCCGCCGAGGAAACGATCCGTCTCGACGCGCTGCAGCTGGCTCGCGGCGAACAGATGCTGCTGACGGGATCCTCCGGGCGCGGCAAGAGCACGCTGCTGAACCTCATCGCCGGGCTGATAGAGCCGACGGCCGGCACGATCCGCGTCGACGGGCGCGATGTGCACGCGATGAGCGGCGCCAAGCGTGACCTCTTCCGCGGCGCCACGATCGGCATGGTGTTCCAGACCTTCCACCTGCTGCACGGGTTCTCCGCCGCGGAGAATGTGATGGCGGCGTTGATGTTCTCGCCGGTGCCACGCCGGGAGCACCGGACGCGGGCCGAGGAGCTGCTGCGGACCGTGGGCATCGAGACGCCAGACCGCGACTGCGGCAGCCTCTCGATCGGGCAGCAGCAGCGGGTGGCCGTGGCTCGGGCGGCGGCGGTCTCACCGGTCATCGTGCTGGCGGACGAGCCGACGGCGAGTCTGGACCCCGCATCGGCCGAGATCGCGATGGACCTGCTCCAGAGCACCTGCCGGGAGATCGGCGCGGCCCTGCTGTGCACGAGCCACGATCCCCGGATGGCGGCCCGGTTCGAGCGGC
Source organism: Phycisphaerales bacterium (assembly GCA_052168215.1). Lineage (GTDB taxonomy): Bacteria > Planctomycetota > Phycisphaerae > Phycisphaerales > UBA1924 > JANQQZ01. The sequence goes on along the minus strand of JBQLZJ010000004.1, from coordinate 61,457 downwards.
GCGAGGCGCTCGGCCTCCCGGCCGCTCCCGCACGAGAGGGCTGACACCACATGGCGATGACCGATCTGACCATCATCCGTCGCAGCATGTTCGGCCGCCTGTTCTCGACCGTGACCACGGCGATCACCGTCGCGGTCGCGGTCGCGCTCATGCTGACGCTGCTGTCGATGCGCGACTCGGGCCGGCAGGCGTTCGAGCGGGGCACGGGCAACATGCACCTGCTCATCAGCCGGGACTCGTCGCCGCTGGTCAGCGTGCTCAACGGCGTGTTCTACGCGGATCCACCGGCGCGGCCGATCGATCGAACGAAGTTCGACGAGCTGTCGAGACTCCCAGCCTCGTTCATGATCCCCGTGCAGCAAGGGGACAGCTACCTGGGCATGCCTGTGCTCGCCACGACGCAGGAGTTCTTCACGCGGTTCAGCCCGGATCCTGACTTCAACCCGGACCTGCCGGCGGACGCGGCGAACGGCTCGCCTTGGCGGTTCCGCGAGGGCCGCCCGTTCGAGCGTTCGTTCGAGGTTGTGTTCGGCGCCCGCGCGGCGGCGGACGCATCGATCCGGCTCGGGGACCGCATCACGCTGACGCACGGGACGGAGGTCAGCCGCAAGGCGAGCGAGCGTGCCGAGCAGTTTGCGCCGCATGTGCACGACGAGTACGAGTACGAGGTCGTCGGCATCCTGGAGCCGACGGGCTCGGCGCACGACCGGGCGGTCTTCAGCGACCTGACGAGCTCATGGATCATTCACGCGCACGACCGACGGAAGCTCGACGACCCCGCAGCGACGACGACCGAGGCGGATCTGCTCCCGGAGGACATGCTGATCACCGGGATCTACTACCGCGCCCCGACGCGAGGGGGCTCGAATGTGAGTTCGTTCCTGCCGCAGGTCGGCGCCCAGCTTCGCGCCGATCCGACGATCACCGTCGCCCAGCCGAAGGAGGAGATCGATTCGCTGTTCTCGATCGTGTCGAACATCGATCAGATTCTCATCGGCATGGCGGCTGCTGTGATGGTCTCCAGCGGGATCGCGATCATGCTGGCGCTCTACAACTCGATGGAGCAGCGGCGTCGACAGGTCGCGGTGCTGCGGGTTCTCGGCTGCAGCCGGGGACGGGTCTTCGGACTCGTGGTCACGGAGTCGGCGATGATCGGCCTGGCCGGCGCACTGATCGGGCTGATCGGTGGTGTCCTTGGCTCCACGATCGTCGCCGGCACGCTGCGGGCCCGTCTGGGCATCGTCGTCGACCCCGTGTTCGATCCCAGGCTCACGCTCGCCGTGGTACTGGCAACGGTGCTGCTGGCGTCGGTCGCGGGGCTGGTGCCCGCCGCCGTGGCCTACCGGACCTCGGTCGTCAAGAATCTTCGTCCGATCGGGTGAAGCCGGGGCCTATCAGGTCCGTACTGATATCATGGTTTCACCGCACTCTCACCGGAGCACACGATGAAGATCTTCTGGTCCGTTGTCGCGTTGCTGACGGTCACGCTCGGCGTGCTCGTATGGATGCCGACAGACGGCAGCCGAGACGACGCCTCGGCGACGCCGACCACATTGAATGCCGACCAGGCGAACACCGCTCGGAGCCGCGACGGGTCGGACGGCCTGCCGCCGAGCGTGGCATCGCAGCCCGAGGCCATGCCGGGGCCAGCCGTGTCGGAGCGAACCGAATCTGAAACTCAGGACTCATCTGACACAGGCATGCGCACCGCTGCGCGCGATGAAACACCGCGGCTCGCGGAAGCACCCTTGGCCGGCGACGAGAAGCTCGCGTCCTCAGAGGACAGTCCGGCGGATGGAGCCGACGCACCGGCCCAGGCGTCGGTCACCTGGGATGACATCCTCGGGGCGATCACCGACGAAGCCCCCGCATCCGCTGACGAGACGGCCTTAGCAGCCGCCATCACGGACGAATCGACCGGGGATGATCTGGTGTCGGCCGCGGCTGAGTCGGAAGAACGCGTCGTTGACCAGTCGCGCGAGGAACACGCGGCAACGGCCGCCGCTCCAGAACTCCGCGAGCTCCCGGACGGCACCACCCTGGTCAACAACCGCTTCCCGATCGCGGGCGACGGCTCGAAGGCGCGGCCGTACGAGGTGACCTGGGACTACCTGACCAGCGCCCGCGAGAGCTACCTGCCCCGCGACGGCAAGACGGAGATCCCCCCGCACATCCGCATGCTCGACGGGCAGTATGTCAAGATCGGCGGGTACCTGCAGTTCCCGCTCGCCACGCCGGAGCCGAAGGAACTGCTGGTGATGCTCAACCAATGGGACGGCTGCTGCATCGGGATCCCCCCCACGCCGTACGACGCGATCGAGGTCTCGCTCGCGACCCCGGCAACCCGTGGCGAGAAGTTCGCCGTGGAAGGCTCGATCGTCGGACGGCTGAAGATCGACCCGTACCTGGTCGGGGAATGGCTGATCGGGCTGTACCTGATCGGCGACGCGACGCTGGATGTCTCGGGCAGCCGATCCGCCGAGGAGGTCTACGGCAACTCGCCCACGATGGGTGGACCGTCGATGCCGGGCGGGTGACGCGATTGTTCAATACCCGTAATAGTCGTCGATGCTCGAGCCGGACCCGGTGAGCTCGCGGCGAAGCTCCGGCACATGATGGCCGCTGACCGCCCCGAACCCGGCGGCGGCGAGCACGACGGCGATCCACCCCTGCTTGGCCGGCGACAGCTTCCTGAGCCCGGGCAGCGTCACGAGCGCGCCCAGGAGCAGCGGCAGCGCCGCGATCACGCCGAACTCCCACCACGCCATCTCGCTGACATACTGGTAGCTGATGAGCAGCACCATCGCGAGCCAGGTGACCAGGACGGAGCCCGCCGAACGAGTGGCGACGATCCCCGCTGAGACGACCGCGATGAGTCCCGCACCCACCACCGCCGCGGCAAGCCCGCCGGCGTACTGCGATTGTGCGGTCACGCCGGCCCCAAAGACCACGGGCACGACACCCGCTACGGCGATCGCTGCGAGCGCGCTCTGCCCGATCGGCCGCAGCCGATTCGTGATTCGGTCCGCGCCGGCCCAGGCCAGCAGGAGCCAGAGCGCGATCCCAGCGTGCCAGAGGATCTCCGTCGAGCCCTCCCAGAAGTTGGCGCGGGGCCTGGCAAGCGGGCCGTACAGGATCAGTCCTGCAACCGCGAGCCGACCGACCCAGGTCGCGATGGAACGCTTCCGAGGCCGAGGGAACAGGTCGACGGCGGCCGCGAGCACCGCCGACAGCACGACGATCGGCGCGACCCAATCGGACGCCGACACGGGCCAACGCTCAGGCCAGCCCGCGAACGCGACGGTCATCGTGGCGAACGCCGCTCCAAGACCCAGGGCCGGGCCAAACCCGGTCCTGAGCGAATCGTGGTCTCGCGGCGAGGCGCCTGCCGACCGGCGTCGGCGCGCGATCGCCCCGGCCATCCAGCCCGCGACGGCACCCGACACACCGATGACCCCCGGAAGGGCGACGCCAAAGAGCGCGGTGTACAGGCGTGGATCGTCGGCGAGCATGGGATGGGCTCCGGCAGCGAAGGACGAGGGGGTTGTTACTGCCGCATGCCGGTCAGGGCGACGGTGACGGTGGTCGCATCACCGAGCGCACCGTTGTCAACCCCGTAGCTCACGCCGAAGTCCGAGCGGTCGATCGTGAAGACGGCCTCGAACCCGCTGCGCACGCCGCCGCGGGGGTCGGGCCGCTCGCCCAGCCACTGCAGGTCGACCGTGACGGGCTGCGTGACGCCGCGGAGCGTGAGATCGCCGGTCACGCGCAGGGTGTTCTCCCCGGCGGCCTCGAACTCGTTGCCGACAAAGCGGATGGTCGGGAACTCCTTGGTCGAGAAGAAGTCGGCACCGCGGAGGTGCCGGTCGCGTCCCTCGCTGTTGGAGTCGATGGATTCCGCGGGGATCGTGACATCGAGCTCGCTGTTGGACGGGTTCTCGAGATCGATGCTGTAGGTGCCCTCAACCTCGTTGAACCGGCCGTAGAAATTGGCGACGCCCATGTAGCCGACCTTGAAGACGACGGAGGAGTGGACGGCGTCGACATCAAAAGTGCCGGCGCGGGTGGTGGAGGCCTGCGCCTGGGGCGTGGCGTCACCGCCGCCGAGCAGGTGGACCCCGGCGCCTCCGAAACTGATCACGCCGGCCGCGAGAGCGAGAGAGACGATCGAACGATGCATACAGGTTCCTTCCGTTCAAGGGGCGCGGTGCTTTCCCGGATCGACCGGGCCCGGGAGACGCCGAGCCCCTCGGTCGGTGCCACCCGGATGTGATCCTCAGGTCATCGGGATGATATTCCTGTTGCACCAACTTTTCAGCGGGCCGCCCCAGATGTCAGGCAGCACCCGATAATGGCGGCGGTTATCTTCAATGACAGCCGTTCGGGTTGCGATTTGGAGGCTGTTCCGTTAGTCTGGGACGATTCGTATCGGCGTCGGTCATCGGTGATCAGGAGATCGAGATGAGCGGACAGCATGACGACGATCTGAGACCCGTGTCGCTCGAGGCGGCCCTGTCGGACCTCAAGCCCGGCGGCGGCACACGGCCGGCGCCGGCTTCAAACCCCGCGGATCGGGAGGCGGCTCGCCCATCGGTCGAGCCACGGTCCGCGGTCCGGCGAGTGAACCTCAAAGCAGCTCAACAATCTCGAACTGCTTGACGCCTCGCGGCGCATCAACGCGGATGACCTCGCCGACCCGGCTCTTGAGCAGGGCCTGCCCCATGGGGGAGTTCACGCTGACCTCAACATGCTCGGCGAGCGCGTTGCCCGAGAGCTCTCCAACCAGGCGATAGGTGTCATCATCGCCCCGGGCCAGGTCCTTGAGCCGCACGATGGAGCCGATGAACACGACGCCGTCGGCCTGCTTGCTTCCGTCGACGACCTGCGAGCTGGCGAGGCGTTCTTCGAGCCGGCGGATCTCGGCCTCTTCCATCCCCTGCTGCTCACGGGCGGCGTGGTACTCCGCGTTCTCCTTGAGGTCGCCCAGGGCTCTGGCCTCGGCGATGCGCTCGCTGATCGCGGACCGGTTCGCCAACAGGGCCTTGAGCCGCTGTTCCAGCCCGGCCTTTTCTTCCTGCGTGATGAACTCCATGGAGCAGCCTTTCCTTCGCCCGGCCCGGAGCCGGTCCGAACGGGACCAAGCGGTAATCTAGGCGTTCGTGGACGCGCGGGCTACCGCGGCGTTCCGGGTGAGGATGACCACGACCGCCCACGCGGCCAGGCCCGCCAGCACCGAGAGCAGCGCGACCCGCCAGTGCTGGGGGCTCACCGAGGTGCGGGCACCGGTCCAGATGCGATCCCGCAGGATCTCCCACGGCGCCGTCAGCGGGGAGCACATCGCCAGAACAGCGGGAGTCCCGATGCCGTCTGAGGCCGACCCGGGCGTGGGCAAGACGAGCATGGCGACCGGCGCGGCGGTCAGCGCGATCACGAGCACGAGCATCCAGGCCACCCGCCCGGCCACGATCCGGTGCCGACCGCCGAGCGGATCGCCGTAGCGCTCCTCCAGGGGCCGCGCCGGCCCCAGCGCCAGGGCCACCACCGCGCCCGCAAGCAATGTCCACGCGAACAGGATCATCGCGGCGAGCGCAATCGCGTCGAGCCCCCAGCCGGTCAGCAGCACCTGCGGCCAATAGAACGCCTGGACGGGCGCGAGGATGACGATCAGGTCGCGGAGGGTGGCGCTCGGACCGCCGCGGTCCGGCGCATGCTGGCTGAGTCTGAGCATGGGCCAGGCAACCACGACCCCGACGCCCAGCACGGACATCAGCATCTTGCTCGCGAACCGGTAGCCCTCGGGCGACCCGGTGTTCGGCATGCCGACGCTCGTGTAGACGATCGCCGAGGCGCCGAGCAGAAAGACGAGCCAGAGCACCGCGAGGCCTCGCGGCTCTCCCCGTCGGTGGGCATACGGATCATCGCCCTGCTTCGGGGGCAGCAGGCCCACGACATCGATGCACCGTCTGAACCACGAGCCGGCCTCATCGGTCGGACGATTCTCGGCCGTCTCGAGGCTGTCCACGCCGGACGGATCGTGAGGTCCGCTCGACGGAACGGTCTTGTCGCTCGGTGGGTTCATCGGCCGGCGGCCGCATCCCCGGGAGCGCGCTGATCGACGAGAATCGGACCGGAACTGAGATCGAGGTAGGCCATGCCGGCATCGATTCGTCGGCCGTAGTCTGGGTGGTTGCGGAGGTTGGCCAATCGGCTGAGCTTCTGCGCGGTGGAGACGATGTCCTGCACGGGATCACCCGGCGCGCGGCCCCACACGATCCGGGTGTCGCGGTCGGTGAGGATCACGAGCTGCTGCAGCGTGCGGTACTTGGAGACATCGATCGCACGCACCTGGTCGAAGCCGCGCGGCCCGATGTTCTCGTCGTCGCCGAGTTCGCGGTGCAGGACCGTGAGCAGGTCGACACCCGCCTGCACCTCGGCGTCAGGCCAGCGGTCACCGGCCGGGACATCCGCGGCCGGAGTCGCGTGCTCCGCCCCCGTAATCGCCGGCATCGCGCTCGTGCCCGCGGGCCAGGCCAGCGGCAACCGTCGCCCGTCGGCGGACAGCACATGCTCCCGCGCGCCCTGCCGAACGACCGCGGCGGGCTGGTGCCAGGACACTTCGATCGAGATCGCGCCCGACCGCGTCCGGGCGACACGGCGGACTTCCCGGGCCCAGCCGGTGCCGCGCATCCAGACCCCGAGCTCGTCGAGCACTCTGACCGAGAGGGGTCCGCCCTCGCGGGCGACGATGGCCTGCGCCTCGTCATCGAGTCTGAGCTGCACCTCAGGGGGTGGCCAGGCGACCGGGGTCGTCCCGAGACGGGCCTCGGCCCAATTGAAACGAACCTGTCCAGAGGACGCCCCGAGCATCTCCTCCGCGCGGTCCTGCGACGCCCACAGCCCCCAAGAGATCGCGGCGAACCCAAGCACCCCGGCGGCCACCGTGCCGATGGCGCTCCAGGGCCAGCCGGCGAGGACGGACCAAGGCGTTGCGGCCGGCTTGGAACCGCGTGAACCGGACCGGCGTCGTGAAGAGGCGGATCGACCCATAGGGTCAGGCGTCGGCCGAACGGGCCGAAGTTCTTGAGTCCTCCGCCAGAGCGAGCCGGCAGAGCCCGGCGCAGAGCTCGGGCAGCTCGATCCCTCGGGCGGCGGCCGCCTTCGGCAGCAGCGAATGGCCCGTGAACCCGGGCATCGTGTTGACCTCCAGCAGCCAGTGCTGTCCGTCGTCGTCGAGCAGGAAGTCCACCCGGGCGAGATGCCGCACCCCCAACGCCCGGCCCACACGGAGCGCATCGGCCCGGATGGCGCCGGCGTCGGCGGGCTCCGGCAGCACCGGGTCGAGGGTGTACCGCGTGTCGTCGCGGTCGTACTTGGCGGCAAAGTCGTACACGCCCTCCGCGGGGCTGATCTCGATCAGCGGGAGCGCTTCAAGCCCGTTCCCACGATCGAGAAGCCCGCAGGTCAGCTCGCGACCGTCGATGAGTCGCTCGACCATCCGCACCGCTCCGTCGGGACGGAACGCCCGCTCCAGCGATCGCTCGTCTCGACAGATGAACAGCCCGACGCTCGACCCCTCGTGCACGGGCTTGACGACCACCGGCGGCGCGAACGGGCAGGCGGCATCTGTCGGGTTGAGAACGGCCGCGGCCGGCGTGCGGACACCGGCGCGGGCGGCGGCGAGCTTCGTGGCCATCTTGTCCATGCAGAGCCGGGCGGCGGCGGGCCCGCAGCCGACGAACGGCCGCCCCTCGCGGATGAGCAGATCCTGCAGCGGGCCGCCCTCACCCCAGGCGCCGTGCAGCACAGGGAAGACGACCTCGCCCCGAAATCCCGCGAGAGACGCCGGCCGATCGATGATCTCGAGCGCGACCTCGAACGCGCCGGACGCCTCGATCGCGCGGGCCACGGCCTCGCTCGACTTGAGCGACACGGACCGCTCCGCGTCCGGACCTCCGCCGAGCACCAGCGCCAACGGCTTCAAGACTGCGCTCCCCAGACGACGACTTCGGTCTCGAGCGCCACGCCGAAGCGGTCGCGCACGAGCGCTCTGACCCGGTCGATGAGCCTGAGCACAGCGGTCGCGGTCGCGTCGGGACCGGTCTCGATGAAGTTCGCGTGCGTGTGCGACACGGCACAGCCGGGCTCGGCGATGCCCTTGCCCCCCGCGCGATCGATGAGCAGCCCGGCGCCCACGCGATCGCCGGCCTCACCGATGCCCGGGATCGCTTCGTGCAGCGTCGGATTGCGGAAGACGCAGCCGCAGGTCGTGGAGGCGAGCGGCTGCGAGGCTGACTTGGCGGCCATGATGCGTTTGAGCTCGTCGCGAGCGGCGTGGGCGCTGCCGCGTTCGAGCCGGAGCTCCGCCTCGATGACGATGAGGTCATCGAGGCCGCTGGTTCTGTAGCCGAAGGCGATGTCGCTGCGCTCCAGGACGATAAGCGCCCCGTCTCGCCGCATCGCGTGAACGCGTTCGATGTGGTCGGCGATCTGGCCGAACGCGCCGCCGGCGTTCATGCGGACCGCCCCGCCGATCGTCGCCGGGACGCCGATGAGACCCTGCAAGCCGACGAGTCCCTCGCGCACGGTCAGATGGATGAGCTTGGCGAGGTCGAACCCCGCGCCGGCGCGAACGAGGCCCGCCTGGGCGTCGATCGTCACCTCGGCGAACGCGCCGCGGTCGAGCTTGACCACCAGCTCGCGCACGCCGCCGTCGGCGACGAGCAGGTTGGCACCATCGCCGAGCACGCGGAGGTGGGCGTCGTCTTCGAGGCAGGCGACGAGTTCAGCCGCGTCGCGCGGGCGGGCGAGGCGGTCCGCACCGCCGCCGACGCGGAACCAGGTCGGGATGGGAGCATGGCGCTCGAGTTCGATCGCGCGGTCGAGCGGGCTCACGCGGGCACCTCGGCCGGGGCGCGGGCCATGAAGCCGTGCGCAACCTGCCAGACGGGCCCGGCCCCCATGACGAGGAGGACATCCCCTGGCCGGCCGAGGTCCTCGACCTGCTCGATGATGGCGTCGAACGGATAGGCGTGCATGGCGCGCACGCCGCGTGAGCGGAGCCGGTCGACCAGATCCGCCGCGGAGACGCGCTGCTTCTCCGCCTCGCTGTCGCGGACAAAGTAGATGTGCGGCACGATGACCGCGTCCGCCTGGCCGAAGGCGTTGGCGAACTCTTCGAGGAAGAAGCGCGTGCGGGAGTGCTGGTGCGGCTGGAAGACGACGATCAGCCGTCGGCCGTCCTCGCCGTCGAGCCGCTCGTGCTGGCGGACGGCGCGGATGGTCATCTCGACCTCGGTCGGGTGGTGCCCGTAGTCGTCGTACACGGTGACCGAGCCGCCCGAAGCCAGGGATCGCTCGCCGAGGCGTTCGAGCCGGCGGTGGACGCCGCGGAACTCGGCGAGGGCACGGACGGCCGGCTCTCGCTCGGCGCCGAGCATGTCGGCGAGGACGAACGCGGTGGCGGCGTTCATCGCGTTGTGCTCGCCGGGCATCGGGGAGCGGAAGCCGGCGATCTCCCGGCCCTCGCGGCGGATGCTGAGCCGCCCCGTCCCCGGTTCGAAGCCGATGTGCCAGTCCGCAGCGGGGTTGAAGCCGATCGTCTCGACTTCGCAGTCCAGCCCGCGGGTGACATCGCGGCGGTGCGCGGTGTCGTGACCGATGAGCAGGCGACCGCCCTCGCCGGGCTGATCGCCCGCCGGCGGCAGCAGCGTGGCGAACTCGTGGAACGCGCCCACCACGGCATCGATGGATCCGTAGATGTCCAGATGGTCGGCCTCGATCGAAGAGATGCTCGCGATGCGCGGTGCCAGCGCGTGGAACGACCGGTTGTACTCGCACGCCTCGGCGATCAGCAGACCGGGACGACCCGCGAGCGGACCGCGCGGCACGCGCGCTGCCCCGACACGAAACCCCGTGGGTCGGCCGTGATCATCGAGCAGGTGCGGGCATGTGGCGCCGACGATGACCGTGGGATCGAGCCCGCCGGCGATGACAGCCGCGGAGAGCATCGCGCTGGTGGTGCTCTTGCCGTGCGTCCCGGCGACCGCGACCCCGGTCATGGAGGACATCGCGCCGCCGAGTGCCTCGGCATAGGTGAACACCGGCACGCCGCGGCGCTCGGCGTCGAGAACCAACGGGTGGTCGGGCTTGACCGCGGCCGAGGCGATCACGACCCCCACCGGTTCGGGCAGCTTGGCCGGCGGCTCGCCCGTGTGCACCGGGATGCCGGCGCGGGCGAGCGAGTCCGTAACCTCCGATGCCGTGGAATCCGTCCCCAGCACGGGCCAGCCACGGGTGTGAAAGAGACGGGCCAGCCCCGACATGCCGCAGCCTCCGGCTCCGATCATGTAGGCGGGCGAACCGCGGTCGGTCAGTCGGGCGAAGCGATCGTGGCGGGTCGAGCCGTGCATGTGCGGAAGGGTATCGACACGGGCCGGGCCCGGGCATGATGCGCCCACCTTCGTGGCGGGCCCTAGCCTTGGCCATGCCCGATGCCGCCCTGCCGTACCGACTCGCCACGCTCTGCGACATCCGGGATCGGGAGGGCCGGGTGCTGCTGCTGCACCGGCTCCGTGCCCCGAACAAGGGCCTGTGCTCTCCGATCGGGGGCAAGCTGGACATGGAACTGGGCGAATCGCCCGCGCAGTGCGCCAGACGGGAGATCCTGGAAGAGGCGGGCGTCGACATCCCGCTCGAGCGGCTGCACCTGATGGGGCTGATCTCGGAGCAGGCGTTCGAGGGCAAGGGGCACTGGCTGCTGTTTCTGTACCGCGTGCTCGGGCCGGTCGATCTCCTCCCGCACGACATGCCGGAGGGCCGGCTGGAGTGGCACCATCCGGATGAACTGGAGTCGCTCCCGCTTCCAGAGACCGACCGCCGGATCATCTGGCCGATGATCCGGCGTCACGACGCGGTCTCGCCGGAGGGCCGACCGGGGTTCTTCGCGGTCCACATCGACTGCCGAGATGGGGCGATGTCCTGGCAGGCAGAAGAGTCGTTCGAGCCGCAGCTGGGGGCCCGATCGCTGCGGGGGCTGATCTGAGCCGGTTGCGGGTCACTGGAACAGACGGGCGAACCGGCTCCGTATACTCACCGATGATGGATCTCGCGACGGATCGCTTCCCATCGTGGCGCGGCCGCCGGCTCCGTGCGGGCCTGTGGGCCTGCCTGAGTCTGTGCGCGGCGATGCTGGGGTGGGCTCAGCCAACGGAGCAGGGCTCGTCGGCCGAGGCCCGGACCGCCGGGGGGGCATCGGTCCCGGCGGCGCGACAGGCGGACCGTGTCGCGGTGATCACGATCCGTGAGGAGATTACCGCCGTCACAGCGTCGAGCGTGCTGCGTCGTATGAACGAGGCGATCGCCGGTGGCGCGGACGCGATCGTGTTCGATATTGACACGCCGGGGGGCGAAGTCACCGCCGTCCTGGAGATCTGCGCCGCGATCAAGGCGTCGAGCATCGCCAACACCGTGGCGTGGATCAACCCTCAGGCGTACTCGGGCGGTGCGATCATCGCGCTGGCCTGTCGTGAGATCGTCGTCGCGGAGTCGTCGAGCTTCGGCGATGCGCTGCCGATCGCGATCGGGCTCGGCGGGGCGCAGACCGCGACCTCCGGCGACCTGCGCAAGAAGGTCGTGCCGCCGGTGCTCGCCGAGGTGGTCGATTCCGCGCGGCTCCGGGGATGGGACGAGTTCCTCGTGCAGGCGATCGTGATCGACGGCGTGGAGCTCTGGCTCGTCGAGCGGACCGATCCGGACAGCGGGCGCCGGGTGCGGGTCGCGATCTCCGAAGCGGAGTTCCGCACGCTGTTTCCCGGGCAGGAGCCCCCCCGCGGCTCGCCGATGGTGGTCGCCGCGAGCACGGTGAGCGCCGGGTCGCCCACCGACTCCGCGCCTGCCCCGGTGAGGCCTGCGCAGCCCAGCGATCCGACCTCATTCAGGCCCGCGGCCCCGTCGCTTCAGGATCTGTCGCCGACGCTGTCCGGCGAGGCCTCGGCGGACACCGCCCGCGACCTGGACATGCTCGCTTCGGCCAGCGGTCGGCCGGTCTTCACCGCCTCGGACGCGGGGCTCTGGTCGCTCGTCGGCTACCTGACCAACGGCTCGGGTCCGATCGTGATGAAGACCCGGGAGATGCGTGAGCTCGGGTTCGCCTCGGCCGTGATCCGCAGCGACGAGGAGCTGCGCGCGTTCTTCGGTGCGCAAACGATCGTCCGGCTGGACCGCAACTGGTCAGAGTCGGCGGTGCGGGTGCTCAGCAAGTTCTGGGTGCGAGGGCTGCTGATCGTCGTCTTCCTGCTGGCGATGTTCATCGAGATGTCCAGCCCCGGGCTGATTCTGCCCGGGCTGACGGCGTTCGCGGCTCTCGTCCTGCTCATGGCCCCGGCGTGGATGCTCGGCCTGGCCGGCTGGTGGGAAGTCGTGGCGATCGGCGCGGGCATCGCGCTGATCCTCACCGAGATCTTGGTGCTGCCGGGCTTCGGGGTCTTCGGCGTGCTTGGGCTGGCGGCGCTGTTCGCGGGCCTCGTCGGCTCGTTTGTGGGCCCGAGCAGCGGGATCTTCCCGTCTGCGCCGCAGCAGCAGAACGAGCTGCTGCGCGGGCTGGTGACGGTTATCCTGGCGCTCATCACCTCCGCGGCGGGGATGAGCGTGCTCGCCAAGCAGTTCGGCAAGCTGCCGGTGATCGGCAAACTGGTGCTCGACGCCTCGGCGACCGCGGACGACGAGGTCGACGACGAGCAGCTCTTTGCCGCGATCGACGATCGCCAGCCCCTCGAGCGTCTGATGGGGCAACCGGGCACCGCGGCGACCCCCTTGCTCCCCTCGGGCCGGGTGGAGGTGGCCGGGGAGTTCTACGATGCCAAGAGCGGGCTCGGATCGATCGATGCGGGCGAGCCGATCCGGGTCGTTGGGGTCGAGACCTGGCAGCTGATCGTTGAACGCGATCGACCGAGCGAGGGAACGGGCTGATGGATCCGATGCTTCTCTGGGGCCTGTCGCTCGTCGGGCTCTCGGTCCTGCTGCTGATCGTTGAGTTGTTCGTGCCGTCGGGCGGTGTGATCGCGCTCACGGCGGGCGTCGTCGGCGTGGCCGGCGTCGTCTGCCTGTTCCTCATGGACAGCAATGGAGCGCTCTGGGGATCAGCGGGCATCCTGACACTGCTGGTGCTGTTCCCATCGGCGTTCTTCGCGTGGGCGAAGCTGCTGCCTTCAACCTCGTTCGGGCGGGCGCTCATCGGCGAGGTGTCCGACACCGAGAAGCAGCGCCGCGAAGCCGCCGAAACCCGGGAGCGGGAGCGGTACGAGGCGCTGGTCGGCCGGCAGGGTCGGGCGGTGACCGATCTCCGTCCCGTGGGCACCGTCGAGGTGGACGGCGAGCGGTTCGATGCGTTGGCGGACGGCCCCGCGATCGAATCGGGCGAGGCAATCCGCGTGACCAGCGTCCGATCGCACCAGATCCGCGTCCGAGGGATCTAGCCGTCGGGAGCGGGCGTGACGCCTGCGTATACTCCGCGCACCGAACCGAGCGTCTACTTCCAGAGGGACTGCCGATGCGACCGATCTTGCCGCGACTGTTGACCGCCGCCTCCGCGATGTGCGCCGCCCCGGTGCTCGGCCAGGCGGGCGGTGGCGGCGGCGGGCTGAGCCCGGTGATCATCGTCGGCATCATCCTGGTCGTTCTGATCGTGCTGGTCCTGCTGTTCGTGGTCGGCCAGTTCGCCTCGCTGTACATCCAGGCGCTCACCTCGAACGCCAGGGTCAGCATCATCGAGCTGATCGGCATGCGGCTGCGTAAGGTCGATCCGCGGACGATCGTCCTGAGCCGCATCCGCGCCGCCAAGGCCGGCCTGGCCGTCTCCACCGCGCAGTTCGAGGAGCACTACCTCGCCGGCGGCCGGGTGCCGACCGTCGTCTCGGCGTTGATCGCGGCGAAGAAGGCGAGGATCGAGCTGGACTGGAACACCGCGTGCTCGATCGACCTGGCCGGCCGGGACATCTTCGACGCGGTCAACACCAGCGTGAACCCGAAGGTCATCGACTGCCCGAACCCGTCGCAGGGGCGCTCGACGATCGACGCCGTGGCGAAGGACGGCATCCAGCTCAAGGCCCGCGCCCGGGTGACGGTCCGCACGAACCTCGCCCGGCTTGTCGGCGGTGCGACCGAGGACACGGTCGTCGCCCGCGTGGGCGAGGGCATCGTGTCGTCGATCGGCTCGGCGGAGAGCCACAAGGCCGTGCTCGAGAACCCGGACCGGATCTCCAAGGCGGTGATGTCGCGCGGGCTGGACGCGGGGACGGCGTTCGAGATCCTGTCGATCGATATCGCGGATGTGGATGTGGGCGAGAACATCGGCGCGAAGCTGCAGGCGGACCAGGCCGAGGCGGACAAGCGCCGCTTCCAGGCCGAGGCGGAGCAGCGCCGCGCGATGGCCGTCGCGCAGGAGCAGGAGTTCAAGTCCGAAGAGCAGAAGAACCGGGCGCTCGTCGTGCTCGCCGAGGCCGAGGTTCCCAAGGCGATGGCCGAGGCCTTCCGCCAGGGCAACCTGGGCATCATGGACTATCAGCGCCTGCGGAACATCGAAGCGGACACGACCATGCGCAAGGCCATCGGCGGCGACACGCCCGAGGACGGCAAGGCCTGACCGTCGGCGCTACTCGCGCCAGGCGTCGCGGACGATGCCGGCGTCGTCGAACTCGATGTAGGTCGAGCCCTCGGACTCGTCGGAGTCCGACCCGCCGATGATCAGCAGGAAAGTGCCGCGGGACTTCTCGACGCGCCGATACGAGTAGGTCCAGATCGAGCCGCCGTCGCTGAGCTGCGTCTGCCGCGTCGGCGTGCCGAGCACGCTCTTGACCCAGTTCTCGTCGGTCACACCGGGCTCGATCTTCTCGAAGGTGCGCGGGCCGACATAAGTGCCCGACAGCGATGTCTGGCTGGACCCGTGGATACAGCCGGCCAGCGGCAGGCTCAGGGCGGCGATCGGCATCAAACTGAACAGGTGGCGGTGCATTGGATCTCCCCCGCTGGACACAGCGTCATGGCCCCCCCCAGATCATGGCCGGGGCTCACCGAGCGTATTGGGACGAGCTCGTCTCGGGTTTCATCGCGGCGTGCAGCAGCTGCGTGATCCGAACCCGTCGATAGAGCTCGTTGCCGAAGATCGAGGGGACGCCAACGGAATAGGCCTCGCTCCGCGGTGCCCGATCCGGGGACCGTGGGATCGACCCATCGGCACGGAGCGAGACGGCGTTTGGCGCAGGGGATCGTTCCGTCGACGCCGCGGTCAGGGCGGGCGGCGTCCCGATGCCGAAGCGCGTCCCCGGCGGGACGATCGCGATGCCGCTGTCCTCGTACCACGATTGATCGAACAACGCATAGACCGCACCACTGACACGCACGAACGACCGCTTCCCGTCCGGGCCGACAATCTCGTAGACGCGGTCAAAGCCTGACGGCGCGCGTTGGTCGACCTGCACCTGCCGCTGACTCACCCGGTCCGGGGCAACATCATCCACGCCCTGATCGACGGGGCGCCACTCCGGCTGGAGTCCAGCGATCATCAGCGGTCCGGCGACGATGAGCAGACGACCGAGCATCACCGGAGTCTATCGGCTGGCCGAGCACCCCCGCGGAGCCTCGGTTAGAAGTCGAACCGGATCTGCACGGTGAGGCCCTTCGTCGGCTCGTCCGGCGGGACCGCCGCGAGATCGCTCCCCGTGGCCCGCCATCGGAATACGGCGTTGAGGATCGGCTCGTCGACACTGGTTCGGCCGCTGGCGGTGCCCTGCACGAAGGCGGCGCGGATGACACTGCCGTCGCGGCCGAAGGTGACCTCCACGACAGGCTTCCGGCGGAGGGACCGCAGATCGGTCAGCCGGGTCGTGGCGTCGAACTGCGGGATGACGGTGCGGATCCGCAGGCCCTGCCGCGCGACGGGCTGCCCCATCTGGTAGCTGAGCGTCGGTTCGTTGGCGCTGGCGGTGGCCTCGCGATCGTCCGGGATCGCGGCCTCGCCTTCGGACGCGTTGGCGGCATCGGCCGCGACCTGACGAGCCTGCGAAGCGGCTCCGGCGCGTTCCGCGGCTTCGGCGACCTCGCGTGCCTCCCGTGCGCGCTCGGCGGCCAGGTCGACGCCGTGTGCGAAGGCACGCAGCCGAGAGACGGCGTCGTCGATCACCGCGGCGGTCTCACGGCCGGCGTCGGCGATCGCGGATGACGCCGCCTCGACCGCGGCCTGCACGGTCGGCGATGCAGCGGGGTTCACCTGCGCCTGATCCACCGTGGCCCGGACGGCGCTGTGCGGTGTGGGCTGCTCAAACCCGATCCAGGTGATGGTGACCGCATCGCTCCGCTCGACTCCGAGTGTCGCCTCGGCTTCGTCCGGCGGCGGCTGGTGACCGATCCGTGCCTCGAGACTCCGCGCAGCGTGACCCGACAGCACCAGCGAGGCCGCCGCGAGATGCAGCGCTATGCTGGCCGCGATGCAGCACGGAAGAACCCAGCTGCGTGGACGCCCGCCGGTCATATCGAATCCTACTGCGGCGGGGTCGGCCCGGTCGCGGCGTCGCTTTCGCGCTGCCCCAGAATGCCGAAACTCAAGAACCCCTCGCGGCGCAGCTGCTGGACGATCTCGAGCAGCCTCCCGCTGGGGGCCCCCGCGTCAACCTCGAGCAGCAGCGCGAAGTCGTTGGAGACGGCCTGAGCCTCACGCAATACTGACAGAGCAGCCGCTTCGTCCATCGCCTCGCCGTTGATCGCCAGCTCGCCATCGGCGGTGATGGTCAACACGGTCGGGTCGGACGCTTCGGCGGCGGCCTCGGGCCCGGCCTCGAGCACGGGCAGCTCGACGCCGAGCACCTCGGCGCGCACCATCAACACGATCGCGAACGCAAAAAAGGTCAGCAGCAGAAAGACGACATCGAGCAGCGGCATCAGCTCCAGGCGGGGAGGCTCGGAGGTTCGTGCCAGGTGTCGTCGCATCCGGGGAGGCTAGGCGAGGCCCGAGGTAGCGGTCTTCGCCGCATCCTTCGAGGGGTCGGGTTGACGCGGGCGACCGGGGGACGGACCATCTGGCAAAGGAGCGCAGCGGTGGCTGTCCGGATGGAACTCTCCCGAATCTTGATCCGTGAGCTCACGGACTATCAGCTGATCGAGCTGCGGGAGGTCGACGAGGCGGGCGAAAGCCCGGAGGACGGCCGATCGTTCCCCATCGTCATCGGCATGCCCGAGGCGCAGGCGATCGAGCGTCGGCTGCAGGGCCTGCCGATGTCGAGGCCGCAGACGCACGATCTGCTGGCGTCGGTCATCACCGCGCTCGGCGGGCGGCTGGAGCGGATCGAGATCACCGACCTGGCCGACCAGACCTTCTTCGCGGAGCTGACGATCCTGACCGCGGAGGGGCACAGCATCCGCGTCGACTGCCGACCGAGTGACGCGATCGCGTTGGGGGTGGCGAACGAGACCCCGATCTTTGTTGCCGAGCATGTGCTCGAGAGCGCTTCGAGGGACGATGCGTGAGCGAACCGACCGCGTGGCTGACCCGAGAGCTGCCCGGCATCGGCGGGGTGATCAAGCAGCGGCCGTCCGACTTTATCGTCGAGGAGCTGCCGTTGTACGAGCCCTGCGGCGAGGGCGAGCACCTGTATCTGTTCATCGAGAAGCGTGAGATGGACACGCCGGAGCTGGTCGACCTGATGGCCGAGCACTTCGGCGTGCCCCGGTTCCGCGTGGGGGTGGCCGGTCGCAAGGACAGGTTGGCCGTCTCGCGCCAGCTCGTGAGCGTGCACCTGCCGGGCCGCTCTGAAGCGGAGTTCGGGATGCTGCGGGATGAACGGGCCGCGGTGCTGTGGGTGGATCGGCACACCAACAAGCTGCGAACCGGGCATCTGGCCGGGAATCGGTTCAACCTGCGGATCCGGGGCGTGCAGATGAGCGATGCCCTGCCGGCGCAGCGCATCCTGCGCATGCTGTCGCAACGCGGCGTGCCGAACGCGTTCGGCCCTCAGCGTTTCGGCGCGGACGGCCGGAACGCCGAGATCGGGTTGCAACTGCTCAGCGGCACCCTCCGACGGAGGATGCCCGCCGAGAAGCGCAGATTCTATCTCAACGCGCTGCAGTCGCTCGTGTTCAATCGCGTGCTGCATCATCGGGTGCTGGCGAACGAGCTTTCCACGATCGTGGCCGGCGACCTCGCGTGGGTGCACGAACGAGGCGCGGTCTTCGCGGCGGACGAGGCCGATGCCGCCGAGAACGCCCTGCGCTGCGAGCGATTCGAGATCAGCCCGAGCGGTCCGCTGTGGGGCCCGACGATGACGCAGCCCAGCGGACGCGTGCTCAAGACGGAGCTTGACGCGCTGGCCACCGTGGGGCTGACGCCGGGTGAACTCGCGTCGGCCCGTGATGCGCGGCTGATCCCGGGTGCCAGGCGGCCTCTCCGCGTGCCGCTGAGCGACCCGGAGGTCGAGGGCGGGATCGATGAGCACGGCGCGTATGTCCGCATCGCGTTCGACCTCCCAGCGGGGAGCTATGCGACCGCTGTGCTGGGTGAGGTGATGAAAGCGGAGACCCGCGAGGCGGCGCGGTGACCCAACGCCCGCCCCGGATGGTTGTGTTCGATTGGGGCGGCGTGGTGCTGCGTATCTGCCGATCGTGGCGTGAGGGCTGCGAGCGTGCGGGAGTCGAGCTGCACGACCACCGGGACAGCTCCGAGACGGGGCCCGATCGGCTCGCGCTGCTTCGCGCATATGAAACGGGACAGATCACTCATGCGGATTTTCTGCGAGGGCTCGCGAGGCTCTCGGGCGGGCGATATACCCCGGACGAGATCGACGCCGTGCACGCCGCGTGGCTGATCGAGGAATACCCCGGCATGCCAGCGCTCATCGAACGGCTGGTGGAGGCTTCGGCCTCGCTCGGGCTTTCAACGGGACTCCTGAGCAACACAAACGCTCGGCACTGGGAGACTCATCTTCCATTGGCGGAAGGGGGAAGCGGCCGATTCCCGGCCGTCCGCCAGCTCCACCACCGCCACGCGAGCCACCTGCTGGGTCTGGCCAAGCCTGAACTCCCGATCTATCGCGCCTTCGAGGCGGAAACCGGGTTCGGGGCCACCGACATCCTGTTCTTCGACGACCGCGAGGACAACATCGACGCGGCGAGGCGTGCCGGCTGGCGGGCGGAACGGATCGATCCCGACGGAGACCCGGCCTCGCAGATACGATCGCTGCTCGCGGCGCACGGCTTGGCGTTGTAGCACGCCGCGTCAGTCGAGGTCGATCGCGACATCGAGCTCGACCGTTCGTGGCGCTCGGCACGCCTCGCCGGTGCACGCCTGGTACGAAACCATCAGAATCGGCCGACCGGATCGCTCGCCCTGCCGCTCGAGGATGATCGGGAACTCGAGATCACCCGTGTGCACACGAAGCGGGTGCTCCACACCCGCGATCTCCAGCGGTTCACCGTCCGGGTACGCGGCGAAGACGGCCACCCCCGTACCGCCGGCCACCTCGATGCGCAGCGGGCGGACCGGCGCATCGTCGCCGTCCTGCTTCGCAGCGATGATGTGGTACCCGTCACGGATCCTGAGCACGAGTTCGACGACAGCGGGCCGATCGTTCGTGACGGCGACGCGCTCCTCGCTGGCGTAGATCTCGACCTCGCCGAGCGCTGGGGTTTCCCGCTCCGGTTCGCTCTCGCCGGGTGTTGCGCCCACCGCCCGGAGACGCTCTTCGATCCTCCATCCGAGCCTCATCGCACGGAACAACGCCCGCACGCTGTTGCAGGTCGCAACGGGCGATTCCGCGATCGCCGCCGAGATGGCAACAAGCGCGGCCTCGGCGGCCTCGCGGAAGCGATCCTCGCCCGTCGCTTCCCACAGGTCGATCATCGCGTTGATCGCGGCCGAGGTCGCGCTGGGCGTCGCGCCGTCGTAGGTCGAACCGGTCCGTGCGAACAGATCAGGCTGGTCCGCGCGCGTGTCGTAGAACCGTCCGGTGGCCGCGTCGCGAAATTCGACGAGTGCCGCATCGGCAAGCTCGATGGCGAGATCGAGCGCGCCGCGGGTGTCGCGTCCCGCCGACTCGGCGACCCGGTGGACCGCCACGAGCCCCGCGATGACATGCGCCGAATCCTCCAGCACGGCGGGGCCCTCGCCGCGGCCGTTGCGCCACGAGCGGAGCAACTGCACCGGGGCGTTCGAGCGCCGCTTGAGCATGTGATCGGCGACAAATGACGAGGCGGCAATCGCCGCGTCAAGAGCGGACTCGTTCCGGGTGACGCGGTATGCATCGGCGAGCCCGTGCAGCATCATCCCGTTCCACGCCGCGAGCACCTTGTCGTCGGTGTGCGGCTGCTTGCGCTCGGTCCGCACGCCTAGCAGACGCTCGCTCAGCGCGTCGAACCGACGGAACAGCTCGGACGCATCGACTCCGTCGCGGTCGGCGGTCTCGGCCAACGGTTCATCGAGGCGGAGGACCGAGCGGGCAGGCTCGTCCGGATGGTGCGGGTCCTGGAAGTTCGGGCCTCGATCGAGGCCGAAGAGACGGATCGCCCATGACGCGTCGGGCTCCTCAAGCGCCTCGCGCAGATCCTCGTCGGCCCAGAGATAGTTGAGCCCTTCGCGGTGATCGACCTCGGCATCGATCGCGCTCCAGAATCCGCCACGCTCGCCGCGGAGATCGCGCAGCGCGAAGCGAACGGCGCGATCCACAACACGCGTGTATTCATGGGACCCGAACGCCTCGGCCGCGGCCGCGTAGGTGGAGAGCAGCTGCGCGGTGTCGTAGAGCATCTTCTCGAAGTGGGGAACGGTCCACTCGGCGTCGACGGCGTAGCGGTGGAATCCTCCGCCGATCTGGTCGTGGATCCCCCCGATCATCATCTGGTCGAGCGTGACGCGCAGGACACGGTCGACCGCTTCGCGCGTGGCGGTGTCGGCGGCCTGGCGAACCTCGAGCAGCAGATCGAGGTACGCGGGCTGCGGGAACTTGGGCGCGCCGCCGAACCCTCCTCGCGTCGTGTCGGCGATGCGGAGCAGCGTCCCGATCGTCTGCTCAACCTGCTCGGGGCCGATCCATACCGGCGATCGGTGCGCGGCGACCTGCTCACGCACGGCGTTGCCGACCGCTTCGGCCTGCCGCCGCACCTCATCGCGCTGCTGCCGGTACGCGTCCGACATGCCCACGAGCACCTGCTGGAACGAGGGCAGGTTGTGGCGAGGCCTCGGCGGGAAATAGGTCCCGCAGAAGAACGGGTGGAGCGTGTCGGGTTCGAGAAACACGCTCAGTGGCCAGCCGCCGCGCCCGGTCATGAGCTGCGCCGCGGTCATGTAGAGGTCGTCCAGATCGGGACGCTGCTCGCGGTCGAGCTTGATACACACGAATCGTTCGTTCATCACCTCGGCAGTCGCGACCGACTCGAAGCTCTCCCTCTCCATCACATGGCACCAGTAGCAGGTGGAGTAGCCGATGGAGAGGAAGATAGGCACATCACGGCGGCGTGCTTCGGCGAACGCACCCTCGCCCCACTCGAACCAGTCGACCGGGTTCGAAGCGTGCTGGAGCAGATAGGGGCTCGACGATGCGGCGAGGCGGTTGCGGTGCACCGGTTGGTCGTTGGCCATAGCGTCCTCGGAACTCGACACGATTCATCTGCGACCGGGCGCGCCGGCTGACGACCCCATCGCGCGGATACCGAGCGTCCGCAGCAGCACACACGAGGTATCCGCCTCGCTCTGACTGCGCGCCGCGTTCCCGCCGAGCCAGTCGCGTGTGGCGGACAGGCTCGCGCGGAGCGCGGCGTCGGCGGGCATTTCTCCCAGCGTCACGACGACCGTTCCCGCAACGGTGCGTGGCTCATCGGGATCGGTGCAGCGGCAGAGCTCGTCCCGGCGGGAATCGAACGCGCTCGCGTACTCGGAAGCTGCCGACCGGACCGCTTCGGCGTCCAGCTCGTCCATCGACTCACGGAGTGCATCGAGCCACGGGGCGAGCTCTTCGCGCGCGACGACGAGCCGCTGACCTGAGCCTCGCATCACGATCGGCACCGCGAACCGCACGGCGACGCGGATCAGTTCCTGTTCGGCGCGTTCGACCATCGAAGCTGGCTCGCCGCGCACGGCGGTGTAGCCCCTCTCCCCAGCGAACCGATCCAATCCGGCCGTGACCGGCAAACTGATCGCCGGGTCGGCACCTGCCTTGAGCAGATCGGCCGAAAACGCCCGCAGGTAGCCGTCGTCCGAGCGCTCGAGCACGCTGTGCATCAGCGGGTGCAGCGACGCGTACCGCTCATCGTGGGCGATCATGCGGAGCACATGCCGGATGTCCTCCACGGCGGCCTCGTGCTCCGGCCCTGTGCCGATGACGCCGGCGTTCCAGAGGGGCATCGACCACGACCACGCCTCCATGAGACCCAGAAACGGCCGCACGCGCGCCGCCGCTTCCCCAACCGCGGCGTAGGACGGTGCCCCATCGGGCGAGGGCATGACCGTTCTCACCTCATCGGCCAGCAGCAGGGCCGCCATGGCGGCGTGCGACCGCGCGGTCAGCAGATACGGGCTGAGCGCGGCGATCACGGCCCGGGTCCCGGATCGGGCACGGCCGACTTCTCGTTGAGCCACTCAACGAGCTCGCCGGACCGCAGCATCATGCTGGCGAACAACAGCTCGTGTCCCACGGGCAGGGTCCATCGTTCCGGCCGACCCAGCCGCTCCCACAGCAGATCCCCCGTCTCGGCGGGGACGGCCCGGTCCGCTGCTCCGTGCACCATGAGCACAGGAATCGCTCGCATGCTGCTCGCGGTGTGGAACGAGTCGAGCCGAGACGCCTCGAGGTAGAGCCGATCGAACTCGTCGATGTCGGTATCGTCCGGCGGCTCGCTCTCGTAGCGCACCCGGACCGCATCGATCCAGTCCAGATAGGAGCTGTCGCGCGCGATGGCGAAGCTGTTCGCGCCGCCGGCGATGATGATCGCTGCGTTGTATGCCTCGGGTTCGAGCGCTACGACAGTCGGGAGCACGATGCCCGAGCCGCTCATGCCGAGGATCACGCGCGGGGCACCGGCCAGTTCGGGCAGGACACCGATCGCATCCGCCGCGGCCGCTCGCACGGCCAAGGCGCTCTCCGCTGCCCGGTCGTCAAGCTCCCTTGCAAGACGGCTGATCGCGTCGCGGGCAGCCCCGCCCATCGGCACCTCGACTTCGAAGCGTTCGGTCGTGCGGGCCGGGGGGGCGAGCATGCGGAGCACGACCCATGATGATCGAAGCAGAGACGACTCGACACGATCGACGACCTCCTCCGGCGTGCCGTACATCCCGGGCATGAGCACAGCCAGCCCCCTGAACCGATCACCAGCGGCTTCGGGCGCTCGCAACCGGAACCAGGTTCGACGCACATGCAGAACCGCCCCGCGGATCAGCGGCAGCTCATCGGTGGCGGGCTGAGAGAACGGTGACGCCGTGGCCGAGAGGAAAACGCTGTAGCGGTGCCCATCACCCGGTCCTTCGACCTCCGTCGGCTCGACGATGTAGGCGTGCTCCCCTTCGAAGAGCAGGAACAGGTTGTCGGTGCCAACAGTCCTGGCCGCGGCATCGGCGAGGGGACGCGCGATCTCGACGGACCGCTCGTCGCCGTCCAACGCCATACCCCGCGGGACGCGGAAACCACGCCAGCCGCTGATCGGCCGCTCGAACACATGCAGGTGCCCGGCGAGAGGGAGGTTGCCCGCTCGCTCGGGCCATGTCGCACGCGCACGAGTGGGCTCGGCGGTCATCACGGCGAGCGGGGCCGCGGCGGTCCGCTGCATCGACAGGCACCCGGCGCCGACCGCGAGAGCCAGCACGCAGGCGCCGATCGCAGCGAGCGGGCGCATCATCCTGCGTAGCCCCGGGGGTGGCGCTGCAGCCAACGCCACGCGGTGCCAACGATGTCGTCGATATTCGTGTAGCGCGCGGTCCACCCGAGCTCGTCGCGGATCTTCGACGGATCCGCGAACAACGCCGCGGGATCACCCGGCCGACGCGCCGCCTCGATCACCTTGAAGTCACGCCCCGAGACGCGGCGAACGGCGTCGATAATCTCCAGCACGCTGTACCCGCGGCCGATGCCAAGGTTGTAGCGCCGCTCGTCCCCCGGCTGCAGCGCCTCGAGCACCGCGACATGCGCGTCGACGAGATCGCACACATGCACATAGTCCCGGATGCAGGTGCCGTCCGGCGTGTCATAGTCCGTGCCGAAGATCGAGATCGACTCGCGGACGCCGAGCGCTGCCTGGATGATCACGGGGATCAGGTGCGTCTCCGGTGTGTGGTCCTCGCCGATCAGCCCGTCCGGATCGGAGCCGGCGACATTGAAGTACCGCAACGCCGCGTACGCGAAGGGCCGGCCCTGTACGCGGCAGGCATTGGCGTAATCGCGGAGGATGTGCTCGACATGCAGCTTGCTCACGCCGTACGGGCTGATCGGCTGCTGCGGGGTCTGCTCGTCCATCGGGACGCGGGGCGGTTCGCCGTAGGTCGCGCAGGTCGAGCTGAACACAAAGCGTTCGACCCCGGCGGCGTCGCAGGCCTCGATCAGGCTCAGAGCGCCCGCAGCGTTGACGCGGTAGTACCGCAGCGGGTCGGTCACCGATTCGCCGACATAGGCGAGCGCCGCGAAGTGCATGACCGTGTCGATGCGGTGCGCCCGGATGAGTTCGACCATCGTCTCCCGGTCGCCGATGTCTGCCTCAGCGAAGTCCAGCCGTCCCTGGGCGATGGGCCGAAGTGCCTCGATCGCTTCGCGATGGCCCCGGAAGAGGTTGTCGACCGCGAGCACCCGGTGGCCACCCTCGAGCAGGCGCTTGACCGCGTGCGATCCGATGTAGCCCGCGCCGCCGGATACCATCACCGCCATGAACGAACACCCTCCGACCGATCCAGCCGCGCGAGAGGCTCCGCAACCGATGGCCACGGCCGCGGAGCCACATGCGGATGATACCGTGCCCGTGCCGCCCGGACGGTTCATCTCGCCCGGACTCGCGCTGCGGTCCGCGGTGGGCGGTGCCCTGATGGGGCTGGCGAACCTCGTGCCCGGCATCTCGGGCGGAACGATGCTCGTTGCGACCGGCATCTACACGCGGTTCATCGACGCCGTTTCGGATGTCACCCGTCTGCGGCTCCGTATGGCGAGCCTCGCCCTGCTTGCCGTCGTCGTCGCGTCGGCAGCCGTTGCTGTGATTGGCTGCGCAGGCCTGATTGCCGAAGGGCTCACCTCGTTTCGCTGGGGGATGTACAGCCTGTTCATCGGGCTGACGCTCGGCGGCGCCCCGCTGCTCTGGCGCATGATCCGCGGGAGCGGATCCGGCCCCGTGCCCGGCGCGGCGTGGATGGGACTCGCGGCGGGCGTGCTCGGCATGTCCGCCCTTGTCGTGGCCCAGACGCTCGGGGCGGAGGGCGGCGGCGGCCGAACAAACGCGTTCATGCTCGGCGTGGGAGGCGTGGCGGGCGCGAGCGCGATGATCCTTCCGGGCGTCAGCGGCGCGTACCTGCTGCTGCTGCTCGGTCAGTACGACACGATCGTGACCGCGATCAAGGACGCAGCGAGCGCCGCCGCGGATGCGGATGTCGCCGGTCTGCTCGCGCCGATGCGTGTGATCGTGCCCGTCGGTCTCGGCGTGGTGCTCGGCATCGCGGGGGTCAGCAACCTGCTCCGCTTCGTGCTGCACCGGTACGAGAAGGCGACGCTCGGCGTGCTGCTCGGGCTGCTGCTCGCCGCACCGCTCGGGTTGTACCCGTTCAGGCACGGCGTGCCGCCGCAGCCGGGCGACCTGTTCGAGGGCGAGGTGCTGACCGAGGTCACGGCGGGCGAGATCGAGCCCAAGGACTGGCCGCAGGAGTTCTTCCGGCCAGGGCCCGGGCACATCGCGGGATCCGCCGCGCTGGTGCTCGGCGGCTTCGTCGTGACGCTCGCGATCGCCCGGCTCGGCCGCGAACGCGAGTCGGCGTCAGCCTGAGGCAGCGTCCGTTCCGGGGCGGATACCTCCCCAGCCCGGGATCAAGGGACAACCCCGGCGACGGACCCACACGAGCAGCGCAACGCCTGCGACGATCATCAGCGAACTGAGCCATTGGCCGCGTGAGAGCCCGAGCGGGCGGGCGACCGCCAGGTGGCCGTCGGGCAGCCGAACGGTCTCCGTCGCGATACGAAGCAGGCCGTAGCTGATCAGGAACGAGGCGGTGACGACGCCCGGAGAGCGGCGCGTGCGCGCGACGAGCCAGACGACCAGCCCCACGATCATGCCCTCGGCGGCCGCCTGGTAGAGCTGTGAGGGGTGCCGCGCCGAGACGAGCGGCTCGAGTTGTTCAGCGACGCGTGCCGAGCCACGCTGCAGCTCACCGAGCACCCGCGCGAGCCCTTCCTCAAGGCTCTGCTCCGGAAGACGGTGCTCATCAACAAGGCGAGCCAGGGCGAGATCCTGCTCCGGCGTGCGCAGGCCCGCGTCGAGCTCCGTGCCGATTTCCTGCGGGAAGCGCACGGCCCACCACGGCGCCGGTTCGCCAGGGCGTGCGACGACCCGGCCAAGCAGCTCGCCGTTCACGAAGTTCGCAAGCCGCCCGAGCAGGAGCCCAAACGGCGCCGCCAGCGCGAACAGGTCGAAGACATGCAGGACGCGGCCGGCGTCGAGGGAGCGCTCCCGCTCGCTCGCCGAGGCTCGGGCGACCAGCAGGCCGGCGATGGCCACACCGATCATGCCGCCGTGGGACGCCATCCCGCCCCGGTTGATCGCCAGCACGCCCCAGTACGGCAGGTCACCTGAAAACGACCAGAGCAGCGATGGCTGGTAGAAGAGGACATAGCCCAATCGACCACCGATGACAGCGCCGAGCGCGCCGTAGATCACAAGATCCGTCACATGCTCGGCCGAGATCTGTGCGTATCCGCGGGCGACGAGGAACCGGAGCGCCAGCCACGCGAGTGCGAAGCCAGCGGCGTAGCTCAGCCCGTACCACATGATCCCGAACCCAGGACCGAGGCGCACCGCGTACGGATCCAGATCGTGCAGCCAGGCCGCGAGCGTGATCACGCGTCTCTCCCTTCGCCCGGGTCGATGCCAAAGAACCGCTCGGTGTTGCGGTTGATCGCGTGGTGGAACGCGTCCCACGCCTCGCCGCGGAGCTGGGCGAGAAAGCGGGCCGTCAGCGAAGCCATCCACGGCTCACACGGCCGGACGCCGCGTTTCGGCTCTGGTGATAAGTACGGCGCATCCGTCTCGCACATCAGGCGATCGAGCGGCACGATCGCGGCCGCGGCCCGCACCTCGCGGGCGTTGCGGTAGGTCACGACGCCCGTAAACGAGAGCATCGCGCCGAAATCGAGCACGGCACGGGCCTCCGCCGCCCCCCCCGTGAAGCAGTGGAACACGCATCGATCGGGACTGATCTCCGACGAGCGCAGCACAGGGATCAACTCATCAAAGGCCTCCCGGCAATGGATCACCACGGGTTTGCCCAGGCCCGGACGACCGGCCGTATCCCGCGCGGACTCGATCACGGCGATCTGATCGGCCAGCACGCGGCGCTGGCGGTCGAGCGGGGGGTCCGGGTAGTGACGATCCAGCCCGAGCTCCCCCCAGGCGACGCACCGCGGATCCTGTGCGCACGCCAGCACAGCGTTCCAGTCGTGCTCACCTCGATCGGCGTAGAGCGGATGCACACCCGAAGTCGACCAGACGCGGTCGTGGCGGCAGGCGATCTCCAGGGCGGCCCGGCAGTCCTGGCTGGTCGTACTGATCGTGATGACGCCGGTGACGCCGTGCCGACGGGCCTCAGCCAGCACGTCGTCCGTCCGACCATCGAAGTCGGGAAAGGTGAGGTGGCAGTGCGTGTCGATCATCCGCGGTGAGGGTATCGCCCCGGCTCCGGCCGGGGGCCGTGATAGACTGTGCCCATGATCCGAACGCTGCTTTTCGTCGTCGTGCTCGGCGTGACCTGCCTCGGCCGGTCGTGGGCGGCTTCGCCCGATGAACAGTACTTTGTCGTGATGCTGGGCGACGAACGGGCGGGCTGGATGGTCGAGCGTCAGACAACGACGGAGGACCGCATCACGACCTCGGCCGCGATGCGGTTCGAGGTCGGCCGCGGCGCCGCCACCGTCAAGATCGAGGTGGAAACGGAGTTCGTGGAGACGACCGACCATCGGCCGATCTCGATGCGCAGCCGGCAGTCGATCGCGGCTGTGCCCGTGGAGACGCGCTACGAGTTCTTCGGTGAAACGGTGACGATCACCAGCACCCAGCAGGGCCGCGAGTCGTCGAGGACGGTCGACGCGCCGACGCAGCCCTGGGTAACTCCGGGGCGGGCGGCCGCCATTGTGCGGGATTCCCTCTCCGCCGGCGCTTCCATCCCCGACATCACTATTCTCGATCCTACCTTCGGGCTGACGCCGATCGTCACCTCGCGAACACCGCTCGAGGAGACAACCGTCGAGGTTGTGGGCCGCACGGTGCCGGGGTACCGGACGATGACCTCGCTGTCCGCGATGCCGGGCCCGCCAAGCGAGGAGTTCATCGGCCTCGACGGCAGGCTGCTCCGGTCGACGACAACGCTCGGCGGGATCTCGATCACGATGCTGGAGGCCGAGAAGGAGATTGCGCTGGCGGATATCGATCCGCCGGAGATCATGCAATCAACTTTCATCCGACCGAACCGCGTGATCGATGACCCCCGAGGCACGCGGAGGGCGACCTACATCCTCTCCGTGCCCGACGCGGAGCTGGGCGCACTGCCGTCATCGCCCCGCCACCGCATCGAGGCTATCGATGAGCGAACGGCCCGGCTCGTGATCGATCTCGAAGCCGCTCCGGATGCCGCTGCTCCCCCGAGTCCGCAGGAGATGGGCTCCAGCACCATGCTGAGCATCGACGATCAGGCGGTCGCCTCGCTGGTGCGTCGCGCCGGCGCGTCGAAGACCGCGGACGCTGCGGTGCGTGCCGAAGCCCTGCGTCGGTTCGTGCACGGGTACATCAGCGGGAAGTCGCTCGATGTCGGATTTGCCACGGCGTCCGAGGTCGCCCGAACCCGTGTCGGCGACTGCACGGAGCACGCCGTGCTGCTCGCCGCCCTGCTTCGGGCGGACGGGATCCCGTCCCGCGTCGTCAGCGGGCTCATCTACGCGACGGATTTCATCGGCGCCGAGGATATCTTCGGCTATCACATGTGGACGCAGGCCTGGGTGGAGAACGGGGACGGCGTGAAGGGGTGGGTCGATCTCGACGCCACGCTCCCCGCCGACACACCGTTCGACGCGACGCACATCGCGCTCGAGATCTCGAATCTGGCGGACGGGGAGAGCATCAACAGCATGCTCCGGCTCTCACCGCTGATCGGTCGGCTGCAGGTCGCGGTCGAATCCGTGCGGCCATGACGACAGCGATGCCCCGGCTGCCCTCGCGCGACCCATCGGGGCACAAAGGCTCGTTCGGCACCGTTGCCGTCGTGGGCGGGTGCCTTGGTGACACGACGATGCTCGGGGCACCGCTGCTCGCCGGTCTCGCTGCGCTTCGCAGCGGCGTCGGCCTGTGCAGGCTGGTGCTGCCCGAATCGCTCCTGCCGCAGGCGCTCTCGCAGCTCTGGAGCGCGACCGGGGTCGGGTTCACAGGTGTGGCTCCAACGGCGAGCGAGGTGTCGGCGGACGCGGCGGTCATCGGTCCAGGGCTTGGCCGCGGATCGGCCGAGGCGGTCACGGCGTGCATCAAGGACATCGGCGCACCGCGCGTGATCGACGCCGACGGCCTGAACGCGCTCGCGGCTACGGCGGCATCCGACGGTCTCACGGACAGTATGCTGACACCGCACCCGGGCGAGGCGTCGCGGCTGGCTCGTGCGCTCGGTGTCGAGATCGATCTGACCGCCGAATCGGGTCGGCGGGAAGCCGCCCTGCGCCTCGCCGATCGGACCGGGGCCACCGTCGTGCTCAAGGGGAGCGGCACCGTCGTCGCCGATGCGGGGCGGGTGTGGATCTGCACGCGAGGCCACGCCTGCCTGGCCACGGGTGGCACGGGGGATGTGCTGGCCGGGCTGCTGGGCGGGCTGCTGGCGCAGTCGGTCGCCGGCGGCTGGGAGCTCTCACGCTTCCATCTGGCGTGTATCGCGGTCGAATCGCACGCGCGTGCCGGCGAGCTGTGGGCGTCGCGCCGAGGCGCGTCCGCGGGCATGCTCGCCCGTGAACTGGCAGACCTGCTGCCGGAGTGCCTCGAGTCGATGCGCGGCCGCTGACTTACAGACGACGCGGCGTGGCGGACCCGACCAGCCGGATCGGTTCCGTGTCCACACGGTCCTCCACCGAGACTTCGTCGAGATCGTCGTTCGGCCGGATCAGCAGATCGATTGTCGCGCGTTCCAGACGCGGACCAACATCGTACGACATCGTGAACACGGCGTTCTCGATGTTCGGCAGCACCATGTACTCCTCCGGGTCGGCGAGCATGTTGCCGGCATCATCGAAACGGAAGATCAGGAGCCACAGCGAACCGAAGGGCTGCCCCGCCTCTGCCTCGCGGAACTCGATGCGGGTGACCTCGCGTTCACCGGTGTCCTCGTCTTCGCTCGAGAGGAACTCGATGAAGGAGCTCTCGAACGGATTCTGCGCCGGGTCGAGCACATCGGCCGGGAACGGGCCGAACTCGGTGCCCGTTCGGATCATCGCGACCATCCGGTGGATCATCAGTCGGCTGACGACATGCGTGGAGGCAGAGTCGGTCGTGGCCTTGTACCCGCGGAAGGCCGCGTCGAGCGCGACGAGGGCGCTGGTCAGCACGACGCTGACGATGGTCAGCGCGAGCAGGAGCTCGGCGACGCTGAAGCCTCGTCGCGCTTCACGATGCGGTGCGGAACGCGAGCGGCGACTCATTCGATGATGCCCTCCTGGTAGGTACCCCGCACCGGGCGGACGCCCAGCGGCAGCATCAGCCCGTCCGGCAGGACCATGTCGGGATCGAAGCGGACATCGATCCGGCCGTAGCCCCAGAAGGGCACGGGCGTCGCGCCGGCGGCGATCTGGTCGGCGGTCGGCGCGGCGTCGGGCCCCAGATCGGCGATGCCGTCGCCGTTGAGGTCCCAGCCCACGATCGGGATGCCGCCGATTTCCGGCAGGGTCTCCGGGTCGATCGATTCGGCGTCGCCGTCATCGGAGCCGAAGTACCCGAGCGACGCGTTGAAGTCCGCCGGGTTGCCGATGGGCTGACCGAACGGATCAACCATGGGGCTCGCGCCGGGGGTCGGCGTGAAGGTGAGCAGCAGCGCGCCGTTGATGCTCGTGTTGCCGCGCGCGTCCAGCACGCCGGCGACGATCGCGCCCTCCAGCCGAACATTCTGCTGCGGCGGGCTGTTGAAGGTCCCGATGTCAACCGAGTAGTTCGGCGCCATCAGCGAGCTCTTGCTGATCTCATCGAGATCGTCGCTGTCGGGGTTCAGCTGAGCGTTCTGCGGCTCGGTCGGGTGCTCGTCCGTGAAGCGGGTCGCGCCGGTGAACTGCACCTTGTTGCGGGCGTGCGTGTAGCTGTTCGGGACATCCGTGACGATCGACCCGACCACCAGGCAGTTGTGCAGCCGGATGTTGTTGGAATACCGCTTGGAGTCGCGGTCCGCACCCGTGACGACCGAGCCGTTGATGACGGGCGGATCCGGGAAGTCGTCGTAGTTCAGCGGTCCATCGGTCACATTGCCGGTGACATACCGGTCGAAATCGGACTTATCGAGCGGATCGTCGAGCGGCGTCGGTGGCGAGACGCCGTCCGACTCCATCTTGCCGTAGAGCGACCAGTTGACATGCCCGTTGTCGGCGTACGATTCGATGCGCGTCACGCCGACGAAGGTGCAGTTGATAAACAGCCCGTTCAGTCCCTGCGGAAGGACCGCGTCGCGGAACACCATGTTCTCGAAGACCGGCCTGTAGTACCAGTCGCTCGGCGCGGGCGAGGCGAACGGCATCGACTCGAAGTACGCGGACGCGTAGTTGTCGGGCAGCCCGTCGCCGTCGGTGTCGGCATCGAGCCTCCGGAAACGGGCGCCGCCGTCGCCGTTCGCCCCGGCCTCGACATAGGTATCGAGCTCGGACTCGCTGACGCCCAGGTTCTGGGCGACCTGCGACCAGAAGGGCCCGCCGTCCGCGGCGGCGTAGAGCGCCGTCTGATTCAGCGCGAAGCTGTCGGCGGTGATGCTGGGCAGGATCTCCGCGGGGGCGTTGAAGATCAGCGGTGCACCGTTGTCGTTGTCGCCGCCGATGCTCCCGCGGATCTTCTCGAACAGGTCACCCTGGGCGGTGGCCCAGTCCTGCGCGGTGACGCGCAGCGCGAGCCGGCCGGTGATCTTCGTGTAGCGATCGCGGTAGTCGATGTACCCATCGCGGTAGCCCAGCGTCTGGTCCGCCCAGCCGCCGTGCACGAGGTCGACATCGATCATGTCCTCGCTGGCGGGATCCCAGACGCCGTCACCGTCCGCGTCGATAAACCCGGCGATGCCGTTCTCGTTGCGATCCGGGTTCGAGGAGTCAATCAGGAACGCGAGGTCCGCGTCCAGCGAGAACTCGGGGGACTCGAACTCGGCATCGGTGCCGACAGCGGGCCAGCCCCCGATGGCCACTCGGCCGTCGCCGTTGGAATCGAAGTGGGAGATGAACAGGTCGAACTCGTCGACGAACCCGTCGCCGGTGACATCCCCGAACGCGCCGTCGCCGGTGCCGTTCCCGTCGTAGTCGTTCGAGTCCAGCAACGGCTGGTCGATGTCGCCGTCGACATGCAGGGCGGCCTGCTCGACCGGGTGGCCGATGCGGACACGGTTGTCGCCGTCGACATCATGCAGCGCGAGATTCTGGAACAGGTCGTCCAGCTTGCTGTCCAGGCCGGGATCGATACCGTAGAAATCGGAGCGGATGACGACGGGGTCCCCGTTCTCGACATCGACCTGATCGAACTGGGTGCCCATGTCGCCCTGAATATGGACATTCTTGCCGATGAGCACGCGGCTCTGGCTCACGATCGCGTTATCGACCGACTTGATGATGCGGAAATCCTGGCTGACCACGCGGCGGATCGGGCGGCCCGGGCGCGTGGGGTCGAAGTCGTAGCCGGTGACGATCGCGCGGACATCCCGTCCGTTGGCCAGCGGCGCGTAGGTAATCTGGAAGGCGGTGGGAAACTCGTTGTTCTCCGTGACCTGCTGGAGCGCAATGGCGGGCGTGGTCACCCAGCCCGTGCTCAGGTAGGCGTCGCCCGCATCCGAGGGTGCCGGACCGATGATGGCGGCATCGATGCCGTCGACTTCGATCCAGCCCTCGTCGGCGGCGTGCCGGAACGCGAGCGCCTGCGCGATGCCCGCCGGGTTGGAGGGCTCCGCATGGCCACTCGGCGGAGGCAGCACGACGACATTGCCGTCCGCCGCGGTGAAGGTGCCCAGCCAGAGCCGCTGACCGAGCGTCCCGTCGATCTCGCCCCGGCTGACCACGAATCGACCGCTGGCCTCGGCGATACGCTGCTGCGCGACGAGCAGACCCGTCTCCGCGGACTGCATCGCCCGCATCACATGCAGGTGCGTCGAGGCGTTGCGCAGGTTGCCCTGCGTCACCGTGCCCATGGCGGCGGCGAGTGCACCCACCAAGATCGCCAGCATCATCGCCAGCACGCTCGACACACCTCGGCGTGACAGCCTGCGCGGCGCACCCCGCGCGGATCGACCCCGGTCGATGTTCATCCGCTTGCCTGTGATGGTGATCCGACGCATGTCCAACCTCCCGTTCCGATCAGCCGTGAGTGCCCCGCCGCGATCGCCGATCCGAGCATGCGATCGCTACGGCACGACCCAGGTCACGCTGGTCACCGGCAGCGGCTCCGGATCAAAGAAGTCCTGGTACAGCACCGTGACGGTGACCCGGAGCGGGTACTCATCGACACCCCTCGCGACCCCGCCGCCGCCACCCGCCTCGAAGAACGCATCGTCGAGCTCCAGGCTGTAGTCGAACGGGCTGACCTTGACGACCTCGACCCGCTGCTGCCAGCCATAGGTGAAGGTGGCCCCGCTCGCCTGGTCCGTGGCGGTCAGCACATACTGCGGGATCTGGCTTCCCGACGCGTCGATCGGGCCGGCCAGCTCGAGCGTCTCGATGTTGTCACCGGTGAAAGTGAAGATCAGCCCGTCGAGGTCATCGATGTCGTCGATGTCCAGCGTCGTCACCTCGCCCGGCTCGAGCCCCCAGCCGCGGGCGACGGCCGTGCCGCCCGAGTCGTCGATGAACAGCCCGGTCACGGCATCGTGACGGGGCATGGAACGGGTGAGCTCCCGGATCTCCGCGGCGAGGAGCGAGGCCGTCGCGGTGCGCGATGACCACTGGTTCGTGCGGAAGAAGTTCTGGTAGGCGTCGAACACGCCCGCGACACCGACCGCGATGATCACGAGTGTGAGCATGGTCTCGAGGAGCGTGAAGCCACGGACCCGAGGCGCTCGGCACCGGGTGCGCACCGCCGGTCGCGAGACCGGGCCACGGCGCGGGCGTCGCTGTCTGGACGATGGTGCACACGGGACTGGGCGCATGGCTCTCCTCCGGGTCGTGCCCTCCGCGGGTACTGTCCGATTCACTTGACGATCTGCGACATCTTGAAGATGGGCAGAACGATCGCCATGGCGATGAAGCCGACGACTGTGCCCATCACAATGATCATGACGGGCTCGATCATTCCGGTAACCGTCTTGATGGCCTCCCGGAGACGCTTGTGGTAGTAGCTCGACACCTCGTCGAGCACCTCGCCGAGCTTGCCTGAGTCCTCGCCCGCGGCGATCATCTGGACGACGCTCTTGGGCAGCAGGCTTGTCCGCTGCAGCGGCGCGGTGACCTTCTTGCCCTGCTTCACCGATGTGTAGACGCTCTTCCACATGCCCCGGTACAGCCGGTTGCCCGAGATGTCGCCGGTGATCGCGATCGTGTCGAGCATGGGCACGCCCGCGTTGATCAGCTGCCCCATCGTCTGGAGCGACCGGGAGATGTACAGGGCCTTGAACATGTTCTTCAGGACCGGGAACCGCAGCTTCACCTTGTCGTAGAAGAACCCGCCGACCTCGGTCTTGCCGAACGCGTACGCCCCGCCGAAGAGCATCACCGCCCCTGCGAGCAGGTAGTACTTGTTGGCGACCACGAATTCGCTGAGGCCCATCAGGAACTTCGTGGCCCAGGGGAGGATCTCCTCCTTGCCCTCGAAGACGACATAGAACCGCGGTAGCACGAAGGTGAGCAGGAAGACGGTCACCACGACGGCCATCGTGCCGATGACGGCGGGGTAGATCGCCGCCCCGACCACCATGCGCCGCGTCTCCATCTGCTGTCCGATGTAGCCGGCGATGCGGTCGAGCATGTCGCTGAACGAGCCAGACATCTCCGATGCGCGAACCATGTTGACATAGAGCGAGCCGAACAGTTTCGGGTGACGCTGGAGCGCCTCCGAGAACTGCTTGCCGCTCTCCACATCGGACTTCAGGCCAAGCACGATGCGGCGGAAGGTCGGGTGCTCGGTCTGGTCGGCGATCCCGTCGAGCGCCGATCGCAGGTTGATGCCCGCCCGCATCATGACCGCGAGCTGCGTGGTGAAGTCGAGGACATGCTTGGTCTTCGGCTTGCCCGCGTTCAGCTCGGCGAGGCGAGACTTGAGCTTGTCACGGTCGATGCCGACCGAAGCGGGCTGCACGCTGATCACGCGCAGGCCCTGGCCGCGGAGCATCGTGGCCGCGGCCTCGATGCTCTCGGACGACACGACGCCCGACTGCACCTTCCCGCCGCCGTCCTTGACCTGGTACTTGTAACTGGGCATACGGCTCCCCGTCTGCAGCGGTGGTTAGGCGGCGAGTTCGCGCTCGAGCTTGTCGGGGTACGCCGCCTGCGCGATCGCATCGTCCCGGCCGATCATCCCGTTGAAGTACAGCTCCGCGATCGAACTGTCCAGGCTCTGCATGCCCAGAGCCCGGCTGGTCTCGATCACATTCGGGATCTCGAAGGTCCGCGCCTCGCGGATCAGGTTCCGCACAGCCGGCGTGGCCAGCAGGATCTCGACGCCCGGCACCATGCCCGGCCGATCGATGCGGGTGAACAGCGTCTGCGACACGACCGCCTGCAGCGTGTTCGCCAGCATCGCACGGATCTGGTTCTGCTGGTTCGCGGGGTACATATCGATGATGCGCTCGACCGTCTGCGATGCGTTGACCGTGTGCAGCGTCGAGAAGACCAGGTGGCCGGTCTCGGCCGCTGTGATCGCAAGAGCGGTGGTGTCGAGGTCTCGCATCTCACCGACCAGAATGATGTCCGGGTCCTGACGCAGCGCGTGCTTGAGCCCCGATGCGAAAGTCGGCATGTCGGCTCCCAGCTCGCGCTGCTCGATCACGGACTTGTCGCTTTCGAACACATACTCCACCGGATCCTCGAGCGTGATGATGTGCTTCCGGTACCGCTGGTTCA
Source organism: Phycisphaerales bacterium (assembly GCA_052168215.1). GTDB lineage: Bacteria > Planctomycetota > Phycisphaerae > Phycisphaerales > UBA1924 > JANQQZ01. The sequence continues at coordinate 24,996 of JBQLZJ010000004.1, read as the reverse complement.
TCGCCTGGATCATGGCGGCGAGCGTCGTGGTCTTACCCGAGCCCGTATCCCCCGTCACGAGCACGAGGCCGCGGGGCAGATAGGTCAGCCGGGCGATTACTTCGGGCAGGTTCAGGCCCGACAGCGGCGGGACCTCGGTCTTGATCACACGCAGCGCGAAGCCGAGCATGCCACGCTGCATGTGGGCGTTGACACGGTAGCGGGCGACGCCCTCGACCTCGTAGGAGAAGTCGAGGTCCTTGGTCTTCTCGAACTGACGCACCTGTTCCTGGCTGACCATCTGGGCGAGCAGCTTCTTGCCGTCCTCAGCGGTGATGACATCGAAGTCCATCGTGGTCATCACACGATGGACGCGGATCACCGGTGGGAAGCCGCACACGATGTGGATGTCCGACGCGTCCTGGTCGTGGGCCGCCTGCAGGATCCGCTTGATATCGATCACGGGTGCACCTCCGCTGTGGGTCGGGCCGCCGCGCACGCACGCCGGCACAATCGCCCGCAGTGGCATCGGTTCGAGGGAGGGCGGTGATGATCGGGCGACGGCGCGAAGGGCGCCAGCGCCCTGCGCGCCGCGAGGCTCCTGACGGCTGGAACGCCTGGACCGCCGAGACATCGGAATCGGCGGGTCAGCCGGGATTACTGGACCGCTCGCTATTCGGACGCCAGTGATTCTCGCGCCGCGACCGCCAGCGAATCGGCCCGCTCGTTCTCGGGGTGCCCGTCGTGCCCGCGGATCCAGTGGAACTCGATCTCGTGCCGTCGAGTCAGCTCGTCGAGACGACGCCACAGGTCCTCGTTCTTCACCGGCTGCTTCGACGCCGTCTTCCAGCCCCGCTTCTTCCAGTTCGCCAGCCAGGAACGCAACCCGTCGAGGACATACTTCGAGTCCGAGAACAACTCGACCCTTGAGGGCCGAGTCAGCAGGCCGAGCCCCTCGATCACAGCGGTCAGTTCCATCCGGTTATTCGTGGTCGAGCGTTCGCCGCCGGACCGCTCGACCTCCTTGCCAGAGGCCGGATGCCGCAGAATCAGCCCCCACCCGCCCGGGCCCGGGTTCCCAGAACAGGCACCGTCCGTATAAAGCTCGACGATCGGTAGCGGGGAGTCGGCCACGCGGCTACTCCGATCGGAACGGGGCACGGGACAGCGTCAGCGCGTGCGCTCTGTTGTAGGCCTCGACCAGGTTCGTCCAGTCGAAGTGCTCGCTCTGCTGCTCCACCGCATTGCGCACCGCGATCCGACCGCGACGGTCCAACGCGCAGTACTCCATCAGCCGCGCCGCGAGCTCACCCGCCGCGTCGTGGTACGAATGACCGCGACGGCGGATGACATGCAGCCCCCACTCATCGTGGTCCGGCAGGTTCGTCTGCACATACCGGCCGAAGCCAGCGAGATCGCTCGTCAACGCCGGCACGCCCATCGCGATGCACTCGAGCGGCGTGTACCCCCAAGGCTCGTACGCGCTCGGGAAGATCCCGACATGGCATCCACGCACGAACTGCTCGTAGTCAATCCCCCACAGCGGGCTCGCCGGGCTGATGAAATCCGGGTGGTAGACCACTTTCACGCGGTCCTCTTCACGGTTGAGCAGGCCCAGGTGGCGGATGCAGGCCAGCACCGGGTCGCCCCCGTCGTCGTCGAAGACATGCGTGGTCACATACGGCAGCTCCCGGCTCGTGAACGCCTGCTGCGTCCGCCGGTATCGCATCGCCCAGTACTCGTCGATCATCCCCGTCACGCTCAGCGGCTCGCCCGCGGCGGCCGCCGGGAAGAGCCGGTCCCCGATCTGCTCTGAGATCGCCTCACAGACCGCTCGCAGTTCAAACAGCACACCGCGCCGCTCGAGCACCAGCGGGTTCAGCGACCGCGTCGGACGCTTTGTGACGATGAAGAACACCACCGTGACATCGCTGCCCGCCGCCTTCAGCTCCGCGTTGAGCCGGGCCATTGATTCCAGACACAGGTCGAACCCCTTGTTCTGCGGTTCGTAGCGGCCGCTCGTGAACATGTACAGCGTGCGGTCCAGGTCGAACGAGTAGCTCGGGAAGAAATGCCCCATCGTGAAGCGGTGGATCTTCGACTTGTAGCGCGCGTGGAGCGTCTGGAACTCGTGGCCCACATCGTAGCGGGCCGTGTTCAGCCCGTTCGGTGTGATCACCTCCGGCGTCCTGCCGAGCAGGTGCGTGCACTCTTCCGAGGTCACCGGCGAAACCGTCGTGAACACATGGCACGCGTGCGCACAGGAACGCTCCATCCGGTGACGCGTCACCGAATCGAACCGCTCAGCCTCGGCCGCCTCGTTGACGAAGGGCAGGTGGTCGTAGAACCGGTCGTCGCCGGACGCGATGTACCGCCCGAGCAGCGTCGCGTGCGTCGTGAAGGTCAGACCGACGGGCACGCCGTCGTGCCGCAGCATCGGGATGGGCAGCCCGCCCATCCACTCATGCCCGTGGAACAGCAGGCGGCGATCGGGGAGCGACTCGGCGAGCAGCTGCATCAGCCTTCGGACCGCGTCGGCGAAGGAGATCACCCCGTCGACCATCGCGTCGCCCGTGTTGCTCGGGATGCGGTGGTGCTCCCAGAGCCGGTACTTGACGCGGTCGAGGTGCTCCACGCCGCGCCAGTGTTCGAGCAGCAGGACGCGAGGGTGCCCTTCAACGAGCCACCGGCCGGCGTGCACGCGCACGCCCTCATCGGCCAGCCGGTGCACCACCGACAGCACCGCCGACTCCGGCTCGACCGCGCTGAACTCCACCGACGCGGACGCCGGCTCATACGGCCCGACCAGGCAGTACCGATCGCCCCACCGCTTCGCCATCGCGGCGGCCTTCGAACGCAGCACCTGGTAAATCCCGCCGAGCTGATTGCACACCTCCCACGAACATTCGAACAGCATCGAACGCTCGTCCGGCGTGTGCTCGATGCCCTTCGCGTCCGGCCGAGGCGTCGCCGGGGCACGGTTCGGCGACTCCGGCGCACGCGGCGCACGGGACGACTCGGCGCCTTCGGGACCGCGCGACCGCCCCGGCCGGCTGGTACGCGGTCGACTCGAGGACACGGCGGTGCTGCGCTCGGGCGTCATCACGCACACTGTACTCACAACCGACAGCCCGGCGACGGTCACCCCTCCGCCATAGCATCGATCTATGAACACAGCCGAGCATCCGACGACATCGACGCCAGCCCCCGTGTTCAGGCTGACGGTGCAGACTCGGCAAGAATTGCGCGATCCCGAGGCGGATCGCGTGACCAGTCTCGCCCGCGAAGCGGGACTCCCCGTCGAACGGGTCAGCACCGCCCGGGTCTACCTGCTCGAGGCCCACCTCTCCGATGAGCAGCAGGCCATCCTTGCCCACGAGCTGCTCGTGGACCCGGTCGCCGAGGTCGGCTCGTGGTCGGACGAGACCGCCCCGGCGGTCGTCATCGAGGTGCACCCGCTGCCGGGCGTCATGGACCCGGCCGCGCAGTCCGTCGCGGATGCCATCGAGTGGCTCACGGGCGTGCGGGCAGCCGTCCAGACCGCCCGACGCTACATCTTCACCGGCATCTCTCAAGACGAGGCGGAGCGTTTCGTCGGCACGCACCTGGCCAACACCGTCGTCCACCGCATCCACCCGGGCTCGTTCCATCCGGAGTCGCTGCCCCGCGGAGCCGCCCGCGCGTTCGAGCTGCAGCGGGTGCCCATCCGCGACCTCGACGACGCCGGGCTCGAACGGCTCAGCCGCGACGGCCACCTCTTCCTCGATCTCCACGAGATGCGCGCGATCCGCGATGAGTACCGCACCCTCGACCGCGAGCCGACAGACATCGAGCTCGAGACCCTCGCCCAGACCTGGTCCGAGCACTGCGTCCACAAGACCCTCAAGAGCACCATCCGCTACACCGGCACCACAGCCAACGACCCCATCGACTGGACCAAACGCCCGGGTCATACGCGCAACGCCGACGGCTCGGTCACGATCCACAACCTGCTCAAGTCCACCGTGGCCGCGGCGACCTTCGAGCTGATCGAGGACGGCGTCGACTGGACGCTTTCGGTCTTCGTCGACAACGCTGGCATCATCCGCTTCGACGACACGCACGCGGTCTGCGTCAAGGTCGAGACGCACAACCACCCGAGCGCCATCGAGCCCTACGGCGGGGCAGCGACAGGCATCGGCGGGTGCATCCGCGACATCATCGGGACCGGCCTCGCCGCCAAGCCCATCGCGAGCACCGATGTCTTCTGCGTCGGAACGCCGACGCTCGCCGACATCCCCGAAGGCTGCCTCCCCCCCACACGCGTGCTCTCCCAGGTCGTCGCCGGGGTCCGTGACTACGGCAACCGCATGGGCATCCCCACGCTCAACGGTGCCGTCTGGTTCGACGACCGCTATGTCGGCAACCCGCTCGTCTTCTGCGGCTGCGTGGGCGTGATGCCGGCCGAAAAGATCAACGGACACCCCAGACCGGGAGACCTCATCGTCGCCCTGGGTGGACGAACCGGTCGGGACGGCATCCACGGCGCCACCTTCAGCTCCGCCGAGCTCACCGACACCCACGCCGACGAGTTCAGCCACGCGGTGCAGATCGGCAACGCCATCGAAGAAAAGCGCGTCCTCGACGCGATCCTTCGAGCGCGCGATGCCGAGCAGGGATGCCTCTTCACCGCCATCACCGACTGCGGCGCCGGCGGCTTCAGCTCCGCCATCGGCGAGATGGGCGAGAAGGTCGGCGCGACTGTGCACCTCGACCGGGCCCCGCTCAAGTACGCGGGACTCTCCTACACCGAGATCTGGATCAGCGAGGCCCAGGAGCGCATGGTCCTCGCCGTCGACCCGTCGAACCTCGATGCCCTGCAGGCGATCTGCGACGAAGAGCATGTCGAGCTCGCCGTGCTCGGCACCTTCGGAGCCACAACGGCGGACAACGAACCCGAGCTTGTGCTGCACTACCACGGCACCGAGGTCGGCCGGCTCCCGATGCCCTTCCTGCACGACGGCATCCCGACCCCGACACGCGAGGCCGTCTGGGCTCCATCCCTCTCCCAAAATGCCGACTCGAAGTCCTCCCTCTCCCCTGTGGGGGAGAGGGCCGGGGTGAGGGGGCCAAAACCATCGCAGCCCCCCCTGCGCGAAGCCCTGCTGAAACTCCTCGCCCATCCCAACATCGCCAGCAAGCGATCGATCATCCGTCAGTACGACCACGAGGTGCAGGGCAACACGATCATCAAGCCGCTGGTGGGCCCGGGCGGGCAAGGACCCGGCGATGCGGCCGTCATCGAGCCAGTACCGGGCTCTGGCAAGGGCCTCGCCATCGCCTGCGGGCTGGCGACGAACATCGGCGACCCGGCGCTCGGCGGCGATCCCTACGAGATGGCTCTGGCCGCGATCGACGAGTGCGTCCGCAACCTCGTCTGCGTCGGCGCGAACCCCGACCGCATCGCCATCCTCGACAACTTCTGCTGGCCCAGCTGCAAGAAGCCCGAAAACCTGGCCTCCCTCGTCCGCGCCGCCGAGGGCTGCTACGAGGGTGCCAAGGCCTACCGCACCCCGTTTGTCAGCGGCAAGGACTCGCTCAACAACCAGTTCACCACCAAGGACGGCCGGACCATCGAGATCCCACCCACGCTCCTGATCACGGGCATCGGCATCGTGGACGATGTGAGCAGGTGTGTGACGATGGACGCGAAGCGAGCCGGCTCGTCGGTCCTCATCATCGAGCCGAAGGGTTCAACGGAATGGCAGAAGCTCGGCGGGTCCCACTTCGACCCCCACGCGGCACCCATGCCCACACCGGATCTCCGCGCCGGGCCGAGGGTCGCGCGGTGCGTGGCAGACGCCATCGCCAGTGGGCTTGTCCTCGCGGCCCACGACATCTCCGACGGCGGAGCGGCTGTGGCGCTCGCCGAGATGCTTATCGCGAGCGAGAGCAAGCTCGGGTTTTCCAACGGCGACGCGCCGCTCGAACAGTGGTTCTCAGAGGCGCCGCACCGCTACCTGATCGAGCCAGACGAAGAACAGGACCTGCTCGATCTGCTCGACCGCCACGGCGTGGGCTGGACGCGGATCGGCTTCCTCGACGACACCGGGATCATGGAATGCAACGGCGATCGAATCCCCGTCGCCGACCTCGCCGAGGCGTGGCTCAACAGCATCCGCCTCTGAGAAAGTCATCCGCCTCTGACGAGGCCGGAGCGCAAGCGAGGCATGCTTCGGAATCTCTGATTGTGCCTCGCTCGCGCTTCGGCCTCGCCTCGTCGGCGAGAGCCCCATGACGCCTACCGGGCGTCGGCTGTGGGGTCCCACTCGGGCAGGTTGTTCACCCGGGCATAGTCGCTCCAGTTCCGCCGATCGATCAACTCATCGTGACCGAGCATGCCGGCGTGCCCGTCGAGGAAGCCGATGACCGCTTCGCCGCCGTACCGCGGGTGCACATGCCCGTAGTCGCCCGCAAGGGTGCGCTCGGTCCACGGCCCGGCATCGACCGGGGGCGGGGCAACCGAGAAGAACCCCTCGACACGGCTCCCGTCGCCGCCGAAGCCCGTTCCCTCGTCATACGCCGATGCGAAGGCGATGAGCTCGCTGGGCATCGACGCATCACCGAGACGCTTCGTGTACCGACCCTGCTGGAAGATCTTCTTGCCGCCGGCGTCGACATTCTCGGGGTTGCCGCCGATGTTCGAGCCGTTGTAGCCGAACGACGGGTAGACACTGACATCGTACGCCCAGCTCTCGAACGCGTTGCCGAGGAACCCGCCATCGCGCATCACATCCTGCCGCTCCGCCAGGCGCTTGGATCGGCTGTTAACATGCGTCGTGCCGCGCCAGCCGTAGTCAAAGTACGGCCCGAGGCGGTAGGCCCAACGCTTCCGGATGAGCACATTGCCGATCTCTCGACCGAACTCATCCTGGACGACGGGGAGGCGCCCCGCAATCAGATCTTCGGTGGAGTAGCTGCCTCGCATGAGTTCATCGCGGTTGTCGCCGGCGTGCATGTGCAGCGACTGGGTCAGCGTTCGCGTGGCAACGAGCTCGATGCACTTGCGTGCCTGCTGCCTCGCCAAGCCCAACGCGGGCAGCAGAATGCCGATGAGCAGCGCGATGATCGCCATGACCACGAGCAGCTCGATGAGCGTGAAGGCCCTCGACTTCGGGTGTGTGGACGCGATCCGTGTCATCCGCCGCATCCCAGATTGAAGTTCGCCACCCAGGCGCTGAAGTCGCTGGGGTTCACGAGCCCGTCGCCGTTCTGATCCGCCGCGGGGTCGGAAGCGTTGTACGCCGCGACCCATGCCGTAAAGTCACCGGGGTCGGCAACGCCGTTCCCATTGAGGTCCGCGCGGCAGGAAGCCTCGCGCGCCACCGTGTCCACCGAGAGCCGATCCAGGCTCATCGAGGTGTCCTCGGCCTCGAACTCAATTGTGACCGATGACGCGTTGGGCACCTCGAACCGCCACAACGCATCGACCAGCGAGCCGCCGAAGATGTCATCCGGACCGAGCACGAGGCGGTACAACTCCACCACCTCGACAGGCGCCACGCCGTTCGCGGTGATCGTCAGCGGGTCGATCTCGCGGCCCTGCGTCCGCGTCTGCAGCAGCACCTCCGTCGTGCCACCCGGTTCGGTGAAAGTCGGCACCTCGACCAGAAACGAGACGATGGCGTTGATCGAATAGATGTTGCCGGTGGTCGTCAGGAACGCCCCGCCCGAGGTCTCCACGACCGTCGGCTGCGTTGCGCTACCGGGCACGACAGCGGGTGACGCCGCGATGTCCGGCGCGTTGTCGCCCGAGGCCGAGACAAAGTCGTCCCACTCGTGATGCGTCGCCATCGCATCGGTGCGCTCCCAGCCGTAGCCATCCGGCGCGACAAAGCCCTGGCCCGCGGCGAACGCCGACCACGACAGCCCGAGCACAAGAAGCAGATATGTCTGTGCAGAACTCCGCATCTCGCGTTTTCCGTGTTGAAAGCCGTGCGCGTCCTGCTCAGCGGGAACCTTTCCTGCCAGAGCGCTGCAGTATAGGCAACTGAGACTCAGTCTCAATATCTCCACGGCGCAGGATATCGGCCTTCGCGGCTCGGCAGTCCACTCGGATCGCCAGCCCAGGCCCGAACCTACCGAAGTCCGTACTCCTTGAGCTTCCGGTAGAGCGTCCGCTCGCCGATGCCGAGCATGGCGGCCGCCTGCTCCCGGTTGCCCCCGGTCAGCCGCAGCGTGTCCCGGATGGCACGCTTCTCGATCTGCTCGAGCTTGGTCCCCGCCAGCGACCCTGTGCCGGCGATCTCGCCCAGCGAGGCCGCCTCGCTCTCGCGGATCTCCTTCGGCAGATGCTCCAGCCCCAGCACCACCGCCTCCGCATCCGACGCGGTGCCCATCGCTGTCACGACCATGTTCTGGACCACATTCAGCAGCTGGCGGACATTCCCGGGCCAGTCGAACCCGGTCAGCTTGAGCAGCGCCGCATCCGAGACGGTCGGCACCGAACGCTCGGGGGCCAGTTCCTCGGCGAACATCTGCACACCGTGCGCGACGAGCGGCGGGATATCCTCACGCCGTTCCCGCAGCGGCGGCAGGTGGATGTGCGACCCGTTGATGCGGAAGAACAGATCGCCGCGGAACGACCCGTCCTGCGACGCCTCGGCGAGGTCACGGTTCGTCGCGCTCACAAACCGCACATCGATCGGGCGTGGCTCGTTCGATCCGAGCCGGACCACCTCGGCGGACTCGAGCACCCGCAGCAGCTTCGGTTGCATGCTCACCGGCATGTCGCCGATCTCGTCGAGAAAGAGCGTGCCGCCGCTCGCGTACTCGAACACACCCTCGCGGTCCTTCTCCGCGCCGGTGTACGCACCGCGGACATGACCGAAGAGCTGATCCTCGATCAGGCTCTCGCTCTGTCCGGCGCAGTTGAAGGTGACATAGCGCCCGTTGGCGCGTCGGCTGTTGCGGTGGACGGCGCGGGCCACGAGCTCCTTCCCCGTGCCGCTCTCGCCCGTGATGAGCACGGGGATCGTCGAGGCCGCCACGGTGCGCACCGTATCGAGCACCCGCCGCATCGGCTCGCTGACCGCGATGAGCCCCTCGAAGCCCGCCATGTCGAGCTCGCCCCGGAGCTGCTCGTTCTGATGCCGGAGCAGCACGGTCTCGGCCGCTCGGTTCACCAGGTTGCGGAAGACCTCGAGGTCGAGCGGCTTTTCGATGAAGTCGTACGCACCCTCTTTGAATGCCGCGCGAGCGGCCGGCACATCGCCGTGCGCCGTCACCATGATCGTGGCGGCGTTGGGCTGCAGCCGAGCCGCCGCGGCGAGCACAACCAGCCCGGCATCCGCGCCGTCGTCCGCCACGGTTCGGCCCTCGAACCCCGCGCCCCGCGAGACGGGCATGCGCAGGTCCGTCACGATGACATCGAAGACGCCGCCGCGCAGCTCACCGATCGCCTCGGCGACGCCCGGCACGATCGTGCTCACATGCCCCGGGCGTCGCAGCGCATCGGCCATCACCTCCGCGTGATCGGGCTCATCCTCGACGATCAGCACCTGGGCTCTCGGGGTCTCTCGGCTCATACCCGAACTCTACGCCGAGCCGGATCGGATCCGGGCCGCGTCCTGCCGCCAGAGCCCGCCGATCGCCAACGCCAGAGCATCGGCGACATCCGCCGGCGACGGCGGCTCCGGCAGCCCCAGCAGGCGCTGCACCGACGCCTGCATCTGCGGCTTGCCCGCGCGGCCCGAGCCGGCGACCGCCCGCTTGACCTCCGCAGGCGGAACCTCTCGCAGCTCGCAGCCGGCCCGATGCACCGCCAGCAGGATCACGCCACGCGCGTGCGCCATCGTGATGACCGTCCCCGGATGCTTCGGGTTGCTGAACAGGCTCTCGAGACAGACCAGCTCGGGCCGGACGCGATCGAGCAGCGCCGAGACATCGTGCTCGAGCTCCGACAACCTCGCTGAGAGCGGCGGTGTGCCATCCCGGCCCCGGACCAGACGGATCACCCCGGCCTCGAGCAACGCCGGTCGACGCCTCGGGCTCGGCACGCCTTCCACGGCGCCGTAGCCGGTCACACGCGTTCCGGGATCGATGCCGAGCACCCGCATCGTCGCAGCCTACCCGAGCGCGCCCGAGCCGCCAGCGTAGTGCCTGGCGTAATGGATCACGGTTCGAGCGAGGATGTCCGTCTCAAGATTGCACGCCTCCCCAACGCGAAGGTCGGCGAGTGTCGTTCGATCGAGCGTGGTCGGGATCAGGGCGATCTCGAACCACCGCTCGGCGGGCTCCACCGCGGCCACCGTCAGGCTGACCCCATCGACCGTGATCGACCCCTTGGGCGTGATGCACGGCATCAGCTCCGCCGGTGCTTCGATGCGAACACGCCACTCGCCGTCCGTCCGGATCTGCGCGACACGCCCGAGCCCCTCGACATGCCCCTGCACGATGTGCCCGCCGAGCAGCGTCGCGGGGGTGCAGCTGGTCTCGAGGTTGACGCCTGAGCCGGGAGCCAGCCGGCCGAGCGTCGTTCGCTGGATCGATTCGGGCACGACATCGAAGTGCAGCGCGAGCCCCCCGGCGTCCAAGGGTGTCGAGGGCGCCGCCAGCGTGAGGCAGCAGCCGGACACGCAGACCGAGTCGCCCGGCTCGGGGCTGGGCAGCAAGGAGGCGTCGATCGTCAGCCGAACGCCCGCTGGCGTCCGCTCGACCGCAGCGAGTCGGCCGACCGTCTGCACAAGGCCAGTAAACATCACGCACGCTCCGCATCGGGCGAGGCCCGGCCAAGTCGGTCGCCCGTCGGCTTGACCGGCCCCCCGGCCGGCTGGATACTCCGGAGAGTGTCCCGCACCGATCGGGACCCCCCGCCAGCCTACGCAGGCTCCCGCACGCCGCGTGCTCGACCGGAGACCCCCGTGAGACGATCTCTCTCGCTTGCCGTCCGCTCCCTGGGTCTGATCGCTGCCTGTGCCGCCTGGGTGCCCATGACAGGGTGCTCCAAGCCACAGGGACTGACGGTCGCGCAGCGGATCGAAAACCTCCGGATCTCCAACGCCGAGTGGCGGGATATCGGCTACCGGTGGGACTGGAAGGCGGCCCCCACCGTCTCGCAGGGGGAGCGGCCGAGGACGACCGTCGCATCCGACTCGCTCGTCGTCTTCCAGGAGACCGGCGGCACCGTGAGCGGCATCGTCGCCGGCCGGGGCGAAACGATCTGGGCCAACCGACTCGCCAACCCGCTCACGCGGTTCACCGGCATCAAGATCGTCGGCGACCGCGTCGTCGTCACCAGCCAAGCCGAGCTGTTCGTCCTCGATGCCCAGACCGGTGAACTGGTGGAGCGGCAGTCCTTCGAGCGGCTCGTCAACACCCCGCCGCTGGTATACCAAGACCAGATCATCGTCGGGAGCAATTCCGGCGAACTGATGGGGCACTTTGTGCCGGCGGGACTCAAGGCCTGGGGACACCTCATGCCGGGCGTCTTCGAGCAGGCGCCGGTGATGGTCGGGCAGCAAGTCGGCGCGGTGACCTCTCGCGGCCGGGTGATCTTCGTCGATCCCATCAGCAAGCGTCAGACGGGCCTGAACGACATCTTCGACGGCCCCGGCGCCCCGCTGGGAGCCTCGGACAAGGCGATGTTCGTCGCGAGCCTCGACCAGTCCCTCTACGCCTTTGAGCCGCAGAGCGGCACGCAGCTGTGGCGGCACCGCACGCCTGACGCCGTCACCTCCGCCCCAGTCTTTCACGCCGGCGTGGTCTACTGCTCCTTCCGCGAAGAAGGGCTGACCGCGCTCGACGCCGAGAACGGCACCGTGCTCTGGAACAACCCCGAGCAGCGCGGCGTCGTCGTCGGCGTCCGCCGGGGACGGCTCGTCATCTTTGATGGCGAGTCCATCAGCGTCGTCGACCCGCAGCGGGGCACCCGCCTCGACCGCATCGACGCCGCCTCGATCGTGAGCGTCACCACCAACGCCTTCGTGGACGGCGACCTCTACCTGACGAGCGAGGACGGTGTCATCGCCCGTTTCGTGCCCACAAACTGATACCGTGCAGTCCCCCATCCAACAGGCCCTGATCTCCGTCAGCAACAAGGCGGGCATCGCCGAGTTTGCCCGCGAGCTGGCCGATCGGGGCATCCGTGTGCTCTCGACGGGCGGCACCGCGCGCGTCCTCGCCGATGCCGGCATCGCCGTCACCCTCGTCGAGGAGGTCACACGATTCCCCGAGATGCTCGACGGACGCGTCAAGACGCTGCACCCGATCATCCACGGCGGGCTGCTGGGCGTCAGGGGGGATGCGTCGCACGAAGCACAGATGGCGGCGCACTCGATCGAGCCGATCGACCTGCTCGTCGTGGACCTCTACCCATTCGAGCAGACCATCGCCAAGCCCGGCGTCACCCCCGAGGAGGCCATCGAGCAGATCGATATCGGCGGGCCGGCGATGATCCGGTCCGCGGCGAAGAACCACGCGAGCGTGAGCGTCGTGACCGATCCCGCGGACTACAGCCGCGTGCTCGCGGACCTGGACCGACACGCCGGCGCCACCTCGGATGGCCTTCGGCGCGAGCTCGCGGCCAAGGCATTCGCCCGGACCTGCGCCTATGACGCCGCCATCGCTCGCTACCTCGCCGCCGCAACCGCCGGTGCCGCGGGCGATGCGCTCCCCGCGGTCCTAGCCATGTCGCTCAGGCGGGCCGAGACACTCCGCTACGGCGAGAACCCGCATCAGCAGGCGGCCGTCTACCGAGACAGCTCCGGGGCATCGCCCGGGGTGCTCGGGGCCGAGCAGCTGCACGGCAAGCCGCTCTCGTACAACAACATCGCCGACGCTTGCGCTGCGTGGGCGCTCGTCGGGCTGCTCGCGTCCGTTGACAGCACCCGAGCCGGCGCCGTGATTGTCAAGCACGCGAACCCGTGCGGGCTGGCCGTGGCCACCACCGCGGCGGAGGCGATCGACGGCGCCTTCGCGGGCGATCCGATCGCGGCGTTCGGCGGCATCCTCGCGTGCCACCGCCCGATCGACGCGGACGCGGCGGAGCGACTCTGCGCGGAGGGTGTCTTCCTCGAGGTGCTCATCGCCCCGGCGTTCGAGCCGGCGGCGCTCGAGCGGCTGCGCCGCCGATGGAACAACCTGCGCATCCTGCGCGCCGCACCGGGCGGAAGCGAGGATCTGCAAGTCCGCCTGCTGCCCGGCGGCGCGCTCGTGCAGACCCCCGACCGGCTGGACAACGCCGCGGAGTGGACGCACGCCGCGGGACCGGCGCCGAGGCACGACCTGCTCGACGCGGCGCGCGTCATCGAGGCGGCGGCTCTTGCGCTGTCCAGCAATGCCGTCGCGATCGGCGGCATCGACCCCGATCGTCGCGGGTGCGTCCGGCTCTTCGGCGCTGGCGCGGGGCAGATGGACCGGGTCACGGCCTGTCGGCTTGCCATCGAGAAGGCGGGGGCAGCCGCCCGCGGGGCGGTCTGCGTGAGCGACGCGTTCTTCCCGTTCCCTGACGGCCCGTCGCTGCTGGCGGACGCCGGCATCGCCATGATCGTGCACCCCGGCGGATCGAAACGCGACGACGAGACATGCAGACTCTGCGAAGAACGCGGCGTCTGCTGCATGCTGACGGGCGTCCGCCGATTCAGGCACGAACCGCTCCGATAAGCGAAGCCTGCGCGACCGGCCGGGATTGCGGCCCATCCGAACCGCTGGTACGATTCTGCCGAAGACCATCGTGTGCGAGGACCCGCCGAGCACACCGGTTGTCGTGGAGACGGCGTCCGGGTTTTCCTGATCCACCCCGCTGAGCACCGGACCGCCTCACGGATGAGCACGCACCCCACCCAGCCCGACCGGCACGAGCACGCCAGCCAGACCGATGCGCACGCGATGCCCGCGGGCACGGGCAGGCTCGTCTGCCCGCTGGACGCCAAAGTACTTGTGCTCAACAAGCTGTACCTGGCGGTGCGCGTCATCTCCGCCAAGCGGGCCTTCTGCATGCTCGCCCGGGACCACGCCGAGGTCATCCATGTCGACGGCGGACACTACCTCAACTATGACTTCTCGTCTTGGGCGGAGGTCTCGCAGCTGGCGGCGGAGTTCGAGCGAGATCGGCACGACTGGGTGCGCACCGTGCGCTACGACATCGCCGTCCCGCGGATCATCCGGCTCCTGGGCTACGACCGCCTGCCCCAGCAGCATGTGAAGCTGAACCGACGGAACCTGTTCGCGCGGGATCGCAACCGCTGCCAGTATTGCGGCCACCACTTTCCGACGAGCGAGCTCTCGATCGACCATGTCGTGCCCAAGTCCCAGGGCGGCGGGGACTCGTGGACCAACCTCGTCTGCGCCTGCATCCGATGCAACGCCCGCAAGGGTGGGCGCACGCCCGAGCAGGCCGCCATGGCGCTCATCCGCCGGCCGGCGCAGCCCCGGCGGAACCCGATGATCTCGGTCCGGCTCGGTCACGACCGCTACGCCGTCTGGAGCGAGTTCCTCGACAACGCGTACTGGTCCGTCGAGCTCCGCTGACCGGTCCGCCGCGGGTTCCCGTGTGTGGGATCACGCGCTCGCGTAGCTGTCGGCGACCCTGGCCAGCTCGGTATCCTTCGGCGTAATCCCGCCGGCGTCGTGCGTCGAGACCGTCAGCGTGACCTTGTTGTAGCGGATCAGGATGTCCGGGTGGTGCTGGGCGCGCTCGGCGTAGTCGGCGACACGCTGCACGAAGCTCATGGAAGCGACGAAATCGTCAAACTGGAAGGTCCGCTGCAGCTCCCCACCCACCTCGGACCAGTCCGGGAGGGCCTGCAACGCCGACTTGATCTCGCTCTCACTCAGCTTCGCCATGCGATCTCCATCCGTCGCTGTGAGCATTGGGCCCCGGGGCCGGCGCAGTGTAGCCTCTCCGCATGGCCAGGCCGACGACCCGACTCGCGCCGTCGCCCACGGGCGCTCTGCACCTCGGAAACGCCCGCACTTTTCTGGTCAACTGGGCGCTCGCCCGGCGTGCTGGCTGGCGGGTCGTGCTACGCATCGAGGATCTGGACACGCCGCGTGTCAAGCCGGGTGTGATCGACCAGACCATCGAGACGCTCCGCTGGCTGGGGCTTGATTGGGACGAGCAGGCGCCGCTGCAGTCCGCCGATCTCTCCCCCTACCGCAACGCGATGCGCACGCTCGCGAAGCAGGGGCTGGCCTACCCCTGCCGCATGACGCGGCGTGAGGTCGCCGCCGCCGCCTCGGCGCCGCACGCCGACGAGCGCGAAGCCCGGTTCCCATCGCATCTCCGCCCGGCGACACGGCCCGACTCGTTCGATCACGCCGACACGAGCTGGCGATTCGTCGTGCCCGAAGGACCGGTCGCCTTCGACGATCTCGTCCGTGGACGGTGCGCGCCGGATCCGAGCGAGACCGTGGGAGACTTTCCCGTCTGGACGGTGCGGGACCAGCCGTCGTATCAGCTCGCGGTGGTGGTCGATGACGCCCGGCAGGGCATCACGCATGTCGTACGCGGAGACGATCTCGTCGACTCGGCCGGGAGGCAGCTGCTGCTGTACCGAGCCCTCGGAATCGCCGGCGAGCCCGTGTACGCCCATCTGCCGCTGGTGCGTGGATCCGACGGCCGGCGGCTCGCCAAACGCCACGGCGATTCCCGCATCGACGCCTATCGCCGCGCCGGTGTCCCAGCGGAACGGCTGATCGCACTGCTCGCCCGATGGAGCGGCATCGCCGATGCCGGCGACAGTTGCACGGCCGAGCAGTTCGCGCAACGGTTCGCGCTGGATACCATGCCCACGGCGGATGTGGTGTTCACGCCGGAGAACGACGCATGGCTCAGACGCTGACACTCCTGAGGCACCCGATCACGGCCCTGGCCTGCTCGGTGGCGCTCGCCGCGCCACTCGCCGGATGCACCGAGGACTCGACCTTCGCCGACACCGGACTCGTTCGGGTGGATATCACCGACGACCAGGGCGAAGTCCACACCTTCTTTCTCGAGCCCGCGCTCGACAACCCGACGCGCGTCCAGGGGCTGAGCGGACGGACCGAGATCGCCGACGACGGCGGGATGATCTTCATCTTCCCCCGACCCCAAGTGCAACGGTTCGTCATGCGCGACTGCCCGATCCCGATCGACATCGTCTACCTCGACAACGAGGGACGGGTCGTAGCGCACCACGCCATGCTCCCCGAAGCGCCGCGTGGCGAGGATGAATCGGAGCGCGAGTACGAGGAACGCCTCACCCGCTATTCCAGCCGATTCTCGGTCCCCACCGTGATCGAGTTGCAAGGCGGCATGAACGAATCGCTCGGCATCGACGAGGGCGATGTGATCAAGATCTACGACTACGATCAGCTTCGCGCGATCGCCAAGTAGCCCCCCACGCTCCAGCGGTCCTCCGACCCCGCCGATACCCAGCCCGCACCGAGGGACCAGCGCCCTCGGTTCTCGGACGGTCTCGGACGAACGGGGGGGCGTGCGTGTGAACCAGACGATCAGGCTGGTCGCGGATGACCGCGAGGGCCAACGGCTCGGCGAAGAGCTCCTGCAGCACTGGCCATCACCGAGGCATCACCCCCGGTTCGCGGAGACCTCTCCCGATGCCCTCGCGGCGCTGCTCCAACCGGACGCCCAGGCCCACGAACCGGGCATCGCCCTGATCGCCACCTCCCGTGCCGATCGCGCATCGCTGATGAAGCTGGTCAACCTCCTCGGCGAAGCCTGCTGGGCGGCGCTGGTGCTGGTCGATCGCGATGAGGCGGAGGCCGGCCACGCCTCACCCGGCGTGATCGTATCGGACCGAGACGCGAGCCCATCCGTGCTCGCCGCCGCGCTGCACGCGCTCGCCTCGCAACACCTGCGGGTCACGGAGCTGACGCGCGAGCTCCGGATCCTCCAGAAGACCAGCGGCGGCGTGCAGGAAGAGATCAGCCGAATGAGCCAGGAACTGAGCCTGGCGCAGAAGATCCAGCAGGAGCTGATCCCGAGGGAGCTGCCGCGAGCCGAAGGCCTCGAACTCGGCGTGCTCTTCCGCCCCGCCGGGTATGTCAGCGGCGACATCTACAACATCGCGCAGGTCGACAACCGTCACATCGCCTTCTTCATCGCCGACGCCGTGGGCCACGGCGTGCCCGCGGCGCTGCTCACCATGATCATCAGCCGATCGCTGCCCATGCGCGGCGGCGTGAGCGAGGGACGCATCATCACGCCGGCCGATGCCCTCGGACGACTCAACGACGAGCTGTGTGAGGTCAGCGACGGCAACCCACGCTTCGCCACGGCCGTCTACGGCCTGATCGACACCGAGACCGGCCTGGTCCGGATCTCCAACGCCGGGCATCCCCAGCCGATGCGCATCGGCCCGGAGGGCGTCCAGCACATCGACGCCGGCGGGCCGCTGCTCGGTGTCTTCCACGAAGCCGAGTTCACCGAAGAGGTCTTCGAGCTGCACCGAGGCGAAACGCTGCTGCTCTACTCCGACGGGTTCGAAACCGCCTTTCCCAACGCGGATGCCCTGCTCCGAGTCGACACGGCCTCGCCGTCGCGCCGATACCTCGAACACCTGCTGCACATCGGCCGGTGGCGCCAGCGCGGTGCCCGGTCCGTGCGGGACGCCTTCGACCGCCTCGCCGAGGAGCTCGATGCGGCGCAAGGCTCGCTGCACCAGCCCGACGATGTGACCGCGCTCGCGCTCGCCAGGCTCTCAGAGCCGGCCGCACACTAGGGTCCGGTTGACGGATCAACGAGCCGCGCCCGGCGTCGCAGCACCTCATCCGTCTCGATCAGCCCGTCGCGCAGCCGGATGATCCGCTCGCACCGTGCGGAGACCTCGTCGTCGTGCGTGACCATGATGATGGTCAAACCGCGTCCGTGCAGCTCCTCGAAGATCCCGAGGATCGACTCACCCGTTGAGGTGTCGAGGTTGCCCGTCGGCTCATCGGCCATCAGCACCACCGGCCTGCCCACAAGAGCTCGGGCGATCGCGACGCGCTGCTGCTGTCCGCCCGACAGCTCGCGCGGCCGGTGCCCCAGCCGATCGCCCAGGCCCACGAGAGCAAGAGCCTCGTTCGCGCGCTCCAGCCGTTCCGCGCGCGGCACGCCCTGGTAGTACAGCGGCACCGCGACATTGTCCTCCACGGTCAGCTGCGGGATGAGGTTGAACGCCTGGAAGACGAATCCGATCGTCCGCCCGCGAAACGCGCTCAGCGCCTCGTCGTTCATCGTCGTGACATCCTGCCCGTCGAGCAGATACACGCCCTCCGTCGGCGTGTCGAGACAGCCGAGCAGGTTCATCAGCGTGCTCTTGCCCGACCCGGAGGCGCCCATGATCGCGACATACTCGCCGGAACGGATCGTCAGATCGACCCCGCGCAACGCCTCCACCATCACCGAGCCGTCAGGCTTGTAGTAGGTCTTGCGCACCGATCGCAACTCCGCCACCGCGGCGGCCTGATCCTGGTCCTGCGAGGCGTCGGTGGACGGGAGCGTGGTCATCGAACGACTGTAGCGTCCGCGTCGGCCGAGGTTGCGGCACCCGCCGGTGCGCCGGGCTCGGCCACCGATGCCAACGCCTCGATCATCGCGACCGGTCCGTAGAGCGTGAGCTCGTCACCCGCTTCAACCGTTGTCCGGCTCGTGGGCGATGCGATGTATCCCCCACCGCGGCGGACGATCCCGAGCACGAGCACGCCCCACCGCGTCAGCTCGGCCTCGCGCAGCGTTCGACCGACGAGCCAGTGGCTCGCCTGAAGACCGATCTCGCCCACGCCGTAGCCCTCGTGCGTGCGGAGCACCATGTCGTAGTCCGTCGGGCGGACATATCCTGCGCGACGCAGCGTCAGCCGAACCAACGCGTCCAGCGGACGCAGCGCCGGCCCCAGATTCGCGAGCACCATGCCCGTAAACAGCACGAGCGCGATGAGGCCGAACCGGAGCAGCGGATGGGCATCCAGCGTCTCGTCCTCCCGCACAAAGGTAATCACAAGCGTGCCGAGCCCGCTGGTGATCCCGATGTTTCCGGCGATGATCAGGTGAGCGATGATCCGCCGGCGGACCGGGTGGTCCACAACGAGCTCGGCCTCCGTGGTCGTAAAGCCCACGCCGAAGAACGCGCTGAGAGCCTGGAACCGCGCCGTCTGCTGGTCCACGCCGGTCATGGTCAGCGCGACCGCTCCGAACCGGACGATCAGCACCGAAACGCACGCGATGACGAGCAGCGCAAGGATGGGTCCCAAACCGAGCCGTCCTCCCCTGCGATCGCTCGGCTCAGCCGCTCCGACTCGCGCTCAGTTCTCCGCTGCTGTGTCCAGATCGCCCCCGAGCTGAATCGTCGCGAGCGCCGTCATCGGGTCCGGCGAAACATCGAACAGCTTGTCCAGACCCGTGACCGTCATCACCGACCAGACCCGCGAATCAACCGAGCACAAACGCAGCGAACGGCCGACCTCGGACAACAGCTTCCGAAGCCGGATCAGCTGCGCCAGGTTCGAGCTCTTGATGTACCCAACCAGACCCATGTTGAGCACGACATGCGGCACCGAACCCGGCTCGCTCTGCGCCACGCGGTCGATGAGCGCCGCCAGCTCATCGCTCAGCTGCGGATCGTCGGCGAGCTCGACCACCACGATGTCGTCGGACCAGTCGGTGAACATCTCCGCACAGCATAGAGCATCCGGCGCCGGTCCGGGACACCCCGGTCAGGGGGTGCCGTCACTTCCGATCGCGCCGTCCGAGGCCCCGGCGGGCTCGGCGGAATCCTCCGGCTCGGCCACCCGGGCGATCGCCACGACCTGATCGCCGTCCTTGAGCCCGACGACCCGGACGCCCTGTGTGCCGCGGCCGAGCGAGCTGATGCTCGATGCCGGCATCCGCACGAGGTTGCCGCCCCGGGAGATCACCACGACATCGTCGGTCTCGGCGACGATCGCCGCCGCCGCCGAGGCGCCGTTCCGGGCGGTCGTCTTGATATCCGCTCGCCCCTTGCCGCCCCGGCTCTGCGAGCGAGGGCGGCCGTTCTCGGGCTGGACCCGGTACTCGTCGACGGGAGTGCGTTTGCCGTAGCCGTTCTCCGTGACCGTCAGGAGCGTCAGCCCCGGCTCAACCGTGACGGTGTGCTCGTCGTCATCTGGGTCGGGCGCCATCGCCACCCGCACGGCGCCGACAACGCGGTGGCCGTTCGCGAGCTCGATCCCCTTGACGCCCGCGGCGTTGCGCCCCATCAGCCGAACATCGCCCTCGTTGAACCGGATCGCCATGCCCCCGGAGGTCACGAGCATCAGGTCGTCCGACCCGTCGGTCAGCATGACATTGAGCATCTCGTCGCCGTCCTTGAGCCCCACAGCGATCAGGCCCGACCGGTTGACATTCCGGTACTCGCGCAGCGGCGTCCGCTTCACGATCCCGCCGCGCGACACGAAAGTGAGGTATTTCCCCTCGTCGGAGAAATCGTCCACCGTCAGGTACGCCCGGGCCCGCTCGCCCTCCCGGAGCTGGATCAAGTTGATCATCGCGCGGCCCTTGCTCGTCCGCGTCAGCTCCGGTAGCTCGTACACCTTCAGCTTGAACACCCGGCCCTGATCCGTAAACACCAGCAGGTTCGCGTGCGTGCTCGCCACGAACAGATGCTCGATGAAATCATCGTCCTTGGAGTCCGACGCCCGGATGCCCTTGCCGCCGCGGCCCTGCGCCCGGTAGGTGTCCAGCGGCACGCGCTTCGCGTACGCGTGGTGGCTGATCGTCACCGCGACCTCGTGCTCCTTGATCAGCGATTCCAGGTCGATGTCGCCGGCGGCGTCCTCCACCCGCGTCAGCCGGGGCGAGAGGAACCGACCACGCATCTCCACGCAGTCTTCCTTGATGATGTCCAGCACGCGCTGGTGCTCGGCGAGGATCAGCTCGTACCCCTCGATCTCGCCCACCAGCTCCGTGTAGTCACCCACCAGCTTCTCGATCTCCAGCCCGGTGAGCTGGATCAGCCGCATGTTGCCGATGTGCTCGGCCTGCACCCGGCTGAGCAGCACGCCGCCCGCCGCGTCCGCCTCGCGCACCATCCGCATCAGCCGGTCAGGGATCTTCGGAGCGTACGGGTGATCTGCCGGGATCTGGAACCGCTTGTCGATGAGGGCCTGGATGGCCTCTTCGCGCGACCGACTCGAACGGATGATCCGGATCACCTCGTCGATGTCGCACACCGCGTAGATCCGGCCCTCCAGCTCGTGCGCCTTCTTCTTCGCCTCGCGGAGCAGGTGCGCTGTCCGACGACGGATCACATCGATCCGATGGTCGATGTACAGCCGGATCATCTCCAGCAGGCTCAATGTCTTCGGTCGCCGGCCCACCAGCGCGATATGGATCATGCTGAAAGTCTGCTGCAGCGGCGTGAACTGGTACAGCTGGTTCTCGACCACCGCCGGGTCGCCCGCCTTCTTCAGCTCGATGACGATGCGCGTCTGCGCGTTCCGGCCCGATTCGTTGCGGACATCGGCAATGTCCTTGATCCGCTCGTCCTTGACAGCCTCGACGATCTTCTCGACGAGGTTGTTCTGCATCAGCGCATACGGGATCTCGTCGATCACCAGCTGCTGCCGACCGCCCGATTCCTCGACATGGCACGACCCGCGCACCGTGATCCTGCCCCGCCCGGTCTCGTACGCCTCGAGGATCCCTCGCCGGCCCAGGATCACGCCG
Source organism: Phycisphaerales bacterium (assembly GCA_052168215.1). GTDB lineage: Bacteria > Planctomycetota > Phycisphaerae > Phycisphaerales > UBA1924 > JANQQZ01. The sequence continues at coordinate 3,353 of JBQLZJ010000004.1, read as the reverse complement.
CCCGTCGGAAAGTCGGGCCCCTTGACGCCGAGTCGCGTCACATTCCCGGCCGAATCCGTCTCGTCCTGCATCAGCTCGACGAGGGAGATCCCCGGGTTGTCGATCACGCGGGTGATGGCATCGAAGATCTCGTCCGGGTTGTGCGGCGGCAGGCTCGTCGCCATGCCCACCGCGATGCCCATACCCCCGTTGATCAGCAGATTCGGGAACCGCGCCGGCAGCACCGTGGGCTCCATCAGCCGGTCGTCGTAGTTCGGCTGGTAGTCCACCGTATCGAGGTCGATGTCGGCGAGCATGTCCATCGCCGCGACATCCATGCGCGCCTCGGTGTACCGCTCCGCCGCCGGCGGGTCGCCCTCGATCGATCCGAAGTTGCCCTGCGGGTCCACCAGCCGCACCCGCATCTTCCACTTCTGCGCGAGCCCGACCAGCGTCGGATAGATCACCTGGTTGCCGTGCGGGTGATAGTTGCCGGATGTATCACCCGTGATCTTCGCGCACTTGATGTGCTTGCGACCCGGGCGAAGCTTGAGGTCGTGCATCGCGACCAGGATGCGCCGCTGACTCGGCTTGAGCCCGTCGCGGACATCGGGCAGCGCCCGGTCCATGATCGTGCTCATGGCGTAGGTCAGGTAGCTGTCGCGCAGCTCGGACTCGATCTCGAGGTCCTGCACGCGGGCGGCCGCGGCCGAGGCTGAGCCCCCCCCGTCGCCTGCTCCATGATCGTCCTGCCCCGGTCGGGTTTCGTCGTGGTCCGCCATGCGTCGGGGTGCTCCGAATCCCGCCCGAATCCCGGAAAAAACCGGCCATACGGGGGATGACGATTGTAGGCGCAGCCCACGCGTCGGACCCCTTCGAAGCCCGGCCGAAACCGACCACCGAGCGGCCCCGCGAACCGGGTTCGGTCACCCCCCGTCGCCGGCCTCACCGCCGTTCCGCACGCCGTCCCGGGCATCGAGCTCGCGCAGCGTCTCGATCGACTCGACCAGCGCCAGCAGCACGAACGCCGACGCCTCGATCGGCATGGTCTGATCCCACGGCGCGGCCCTCGCGCCGCCCATGGCCCGGGCGGGTGCGCGGTACATGTGCGATGCGGCCTCGGTCTCCGTCAGCTGCAGCAGGAACCGCGTGCCCGCGACCAGCGCCGCCGTCTGGGCCTCGAGCTCCCCCGCTTCGGTCAAGCGGCGGTCTCGCAGCATCGTGGCGAGAAAGCTCATCGCCCGGGCCGACTGCCAGGTCGGCAGCGGTGCCGCACCGCTCGTAAACACCACACCACCGACGAGATCCAGATTCTCGATCCCGGTGTCCGAGGACCGCATCTGGAACCCCTGCACCACCTCGCGCATCTGCCGGAGTGCCACGGCGCTGGGCAACTCGCCAGCTCCTGCGAGCTCCATCTCCGCCCAGCCGAACCACGGCATCACGCCCACAAGCTGGCCCGGGTGCTCCACCCTCCTGAGTTCTGACAGCAGCTCCGACGCCTGTTCTGGACGACCCGCCATGGCGTACGCCCACGCGACAATGGCCGTGCGTGTCCGAGAGCCCTGCCCCAAGTCGTCAGCGGGCTCCCACAGCAACCGGAGGCGTGCCGGGTCCACCCCGCCGCCATCGAGCACGCAACGCGCACCGATGACCAGGCCGATCGTCGCGGTATCGAAGGCGTCCCGCTCGGCAACCGTCAGCATCCGATCCGCGATGTCTCGCAGGCGATCGCGCTGCTCCGGTGGCGCGTCGAGCACCTCGGCGGCCCTGGCGATCGCCAGCGCCGACAACGCCTGGGTGGACGGGCTCGCCCCCTCCAGCGGCGCATCATTGACCGGGCCGTACACCCCCACCGACTCGTGCCGGACCAAGAACGCCACGAGGTCCTCAGCGGCGTTCTCCATCCCCGCGAGCGAGACTTCGTCCATCGGGATGCGTCGACCGCCGCGGTCGAGCAGGAGCGGGCGCTCGGAAGGCTCGAGCTGTGCGCACGCGACCGTGCGGAGCCGAAAGAACCCGGCCTCGGCAAGCTCGGCCGGCTGACGCATCGAGAGCAGGGCGTTGCCGGTCACCCGGCCGACCAGCCGAGACGCCGCCCCGCCCGCCTGCTGCGTCGTGGTCATCATCTCGATCGGAAAGACCGCGTCCGCGGCGTCGCCGATGCGCACCGCGATCGCGTCGATCCCCGGATTCAGCATCGCCGAGAGCTCCGTGTAGCTCGCCGCATCAACCGGGATCGGATCACCAGACAGCTCGATGGTCAGGCAGAGCTCCGCGGCGAGCAGCCGGCGTGCCGCGTCCGCGTCGGCCGAGTTGATCACGGGCAGACGCTCCATCGCGCCCTCGATCGCCAGTCGCGCCGCCTGCGGCAGCGTCTGATCCCCGAGTCCGATCGCCTGCCCCCGGGCGAGCACGCTGCCGCGGAGCCGCACCGTGACGCACGCCCCGCCGACCGCCTCGCCCACGGCATCCTCCGGCACAGCCAGCTCGCGGACCCACGGGTCGACCAGATCAAACGCCCGCACGAGCGCCAGCGGCGACGGCGGCTCCCCCGCGGCACCCGCCTGCGCCGCCGCGCCGCCGCCGATCCATCCCGAGACCACGGCGAGTCCGAGAACCAGAAGCCAGCGTGTCAGCCTCGTCGCCATCGGGTATACCTCCGGCATCGGGCGTGTTGCGTGGAGGCCACACGCCCGCGCCATCGAACACTCGGACGCCGTCTTACGCGGCCCGAGGCGGGGATCGGAGCCTGTGTCGGCGGGTTGGCACAGCCGTTGCCCGAGTCCCCCGAACGCCGCCGAGCCGGGTGCTGCCGGCTTTCGCGGCGTCGAACAGAGCAAGAGGTGGACAGCATGCGACAGATCCCGTTGACCCCCCATCAGCAGAAGCTCCTCGCTCTCGCGGTTCTCTGCTTCCTTGCGCTCTGCTGACCCGACCCCATCGCCCTACAGCGTATACGAAACCGGCCCCGATCCGAGGACCGGGGCCGGCGTGATCAGGCCGTGATTCGATGTCCGGACGCGAACCCGGTCAGAACTGGATCTTGTCGGTGCCCATGGCACCGTGCGAGTCCATGCCGCCGCGTGTCGGGCCGTAGCCCCCGCCGCCGAACTCGGTCGTGTCCGGGGCGGAGGTGTCGCCCCACTGCGCCCGCTTGAGGCTGAGCCCGATCTTGCGGTCCGACGAATCGACACGCAGGATCTTGACATCCACCTCGTCGTCGGCCTTGACGACATCCTGCGGGTTCTCGACCTTGTGGTCGGCCAGCTCGGAGATGTGCAGCAGTCCCTCGAGGTCCTCCTCGAGCTCGACGAACACGCCGAAGTTGGTGATCTTGGTGACCTTGCCGCGGACGACCATGCCCGGCTTGT